>CAVONM010000041.1:0-15358 GCA_963697225.1 uncultured delta proteobacterium | reverse complement strand
GGCATCAGTGAAATTGGCCATCATTTTTTGACTGTGATAGCAAATTGAAAGTCAACTAATAATTGGAAAAGGCCAACTACCAGATGTAGCGGTTGGCCTTTCTTATTTTCTGTTCACAGAATGGTAAACCATAATAGCAGCTATACCAAATAAGGCGTTCTGTGTTTTAGATTTTGGCTGTATCAAAATGTTCAATCCAATCTTGATATGTAATTCTGAATTTACCGGAATCTCAGCTTGGATTCGACAGGTAAATCCTCCCGTGAAACGGGAGGATTGCCCGGCACAAATGCTTTTCCTCCGAAAAACGCTTTCCTCTTGAAAAGTCAGCGAAATCCGCAAAATCCGTGGAAAAAGCAATATGCTTTTCATTCGCCATCTTACGCTGCTTTACCCCATTTTCCGGTTTTCCGGTCTGAGGGCGCGAACCGCGGCACCGGCCCGCCACATCTCCGAATCGTGGATGACCTTAAGTTCCGCATCCAGCTTTTCCCGATAATCCGGGGCGCTGTTGCATTCGAGCACCCGTCGGGTCTCCTTGCCGCTGGTCACGTCGGCATAGAGCTGGTCGAACAGCGGGGCCACGGCGTCGCGGAAACGGGGGGCCCAGTCCAGCGCGCCCCGCTGGGCGGTGGTGCTGCAGTTGGCGTACATCCAGTCCATGCCGTTTTGGGCCACCAAGCGAATCAGGCTCTGGGTCAACTCTTCCACGGTTTCGTTGAATGCTTCGCTGGGGCTGTGGCCGTTTTTGCGCAGCACATTGTACTGGGCTTCCATGACACCGGCCAGGCAGCCCATGAGCACGCCGCGTTCGCCGGTGAGGTCGCTGTGGACTTCTTTCTCAAAGGTGGTGGGAAACAGGTACCCGGAGCCGATGGCGATGCCCAGGGCCAAGGTGCGCTCCCTGGCACGGCCGGTAAAGTCCTGATGCACGGCGAAACTGGAATTGATGCCGCTACCGTCCAGAAAATTGGTGCGCACCGTGGTGCCGGAACCTTTGGGGGCTGCCAGGATTACGTCCACGTTTTCCGGTGGGACAATGCCGGTCTGATCCCGGTAAACGATGCCGAAACCATGGGAAAAGTACAGGGCGTCGCCTTCATTCAGACAGGATTTGATGGTGGGCCACATGGCCACCTGGCCGGCATCGGAGAGCAGGTACTGAATCACGGTTGCCTTGCGGGCGGCCTCCTCGATGGGCAAGAGGGTCTTGCCGGGTACGAACCCGTCGGCTACGGCCTTGTCCCAGGATGCGCCGCCTTCGCGCTGGCCCACGATCACCGCAATGCCGTTGTCGCGCATGTTCAGCGCCTGGCCGGGTCCCTGGACCCCGTAACCGAGCACGGCTACGGTTTCATTTTCCAGCACCTCCCGGGCACGCTGCAGGGTGAACTCTTCCGAGGTGATCACTTCCTCCTCTGTGCCTCCAAAATTAATCATAGCCATGATGCGTCCCTCCTCTGGTTCGTTTGGTTGGTTCGGTTTTTCTGGTTAGGCTGGCACTATTTTAGTTTGACCAACGGTATCTCTACTTCCTCGTCTTGTTCCAGTTGGAATTCAACATCCAAAAGTTCCTGAATATGCACCTCGAAGGTGGCGTAAACGATGTTGCCGCCTGGGAAAAAATGACCGCCGTAGAGTCGGCCTTCCTCGTCGACCAGCAGGCCGTGGAAATGGATGACCGGCTCGCCGTCCGCAGGCACGCCCAGGCGCCCCATTCCCGACCAGATCTCGATGGGTCCCTCCAGGTGGAAGTTGGCGATACGCTCCACCCTCTCGGCATCGGCCCTACTGAACCGGACACCCGGTGAAAAGTTCGCCTTGGCCAGGCTGCCGAATCCGTTCACCCAGGCCGATGCGACCCCGTGGGATCTGGCCATTTCGATGATGCCGCTCAGCATATCGCAACCCGGGAGCAAGCGGCCGCTGATAATCCGTCCCGCTCGGCCTGCGGCGCTGTGATATCGTTGGGTGCCTTCGTGCCGATCCCAGATGTGCCAGGGAAAGTTGTCGACCATTTGTTTTTTGGGATCCATTCCAGTGCTCCCGATCTTGAATCAATAGAGAGAACGCGGTGATCCGCGTCACGGTCAATCAAAATGGTTGTAGAGTTCCTCATAGACGACGTGCATGTCCATGACGCCGGTACCGCCCCGGAACAGGACGTTGAGCATCGCCGCTTCCAGGATCTCCGCCTTGCTCGCGCCGTTCATGACGGAATTGCGGATATGCACGGCAATGCATTTCTCGCAGCGTGTGGCGCAGGCCAGGGCCACCAGGATCAGGTCCTTGGTTTTTTTGTCGATGGCGCCGTCTCGCTCCAAAACCCGGCTCAGGGTTTTGTAGGCGCCCAGTTCTTCGGGAAAATCCTTTTCCAGTTGCTGGAACAACTGGGCAATTTCAAGGTGTCGCTGTTCGGACATATTGGTTGCTCCTTGCTTCGTTTACTTTCGCCGCATACGACGTCGAACGGCGCCTTTCACCGGGTTAGAGCATCAGGCGCGTGTCTTCGATCCGGTCCTTGAGGGTCTTTAGAAACCGGGCGCCCAGGGCGCCGTCGATGATCCGGTGGTCGAGTGTCAGGCTCAGGGTTATGCGCGGCTCCGCCACCACCGCACCGTCGCGTACCCACGGTTTATCGACGATGCGACCCACGCCGAGAATGGCGCTTTCCGGAAAATTGTTGATCGGCGTGAACCAGTCGACATCCCAGCTTCCCAGGTTGGTGATGGTGAAGGTCCCCCCTTGGAGTTCGTCGGGAAGCAGCTTCTGCTGCCGCGCCCTTTGGACCAGATCGCCCAGTTCATTGGCGATGACCCGGATCGACTTGGTGTCTGCGTTGCGGATCTTGGGAACGATCAGGCCCTTGCCGAAGTCCATGGCCATGCCGATGTGAATCTGCTGCCAGATCTTGATCTCTCTCCCGTCCACCACCGCGTTCAGCATGGGATACCGCCGCAGCGCACAGGCAGCCGCCTTGACAATGATGGCGTTAAAGGACATCGGGGTCTGTCCCTCTTGCAGCCGTGCGTTGAACAGGGTCCGCGTGTCGCGCAGCCCGCTGGCCGATGCCTCCGTGTGCAGGGTCAGCTGGGCCTGGCTGGAAAGGCTCAGCTTCATGTTCCGGGAGATGATTTTGCGGACGCCCCGGATGGTAACGGTTTCCGCTACCGAACGCATTTCGCTTTCCGGCGCCATGGCCCCGAAATCGAACCGCCCCTCGAACCGCTCATTCTCTTCGATTTGGGCCGCTTTTTCCACATCCGCCAGAACGATCCGTCCGCCGGGGCCGCGGCCCCAAAGGGCCGCCAGGTTAATGCCGAACCTCTCGGCGTGCTTTCGGGCCGCCGGCGAGGCGATGATGCGCTCGCCGGCGGCCGCCTTACGCGGGGGCAACGCGGCCGCGGGTGGGGGTGGTTCCGCTGTTTCGGCGACGGGCGGTTGTCCGGCAGGACCAGGCATGGTTTGCACCGCTTCGTGGCGGGCCTGCAGCGTTTCCAAAGCTGCTTCGTCCTCGGCCACGTAGCCGATCAGCTCCCCAACCGCCACCCGCCGGCCGGGTTCGACGATCGGGTGCACCAACCCCGCCGCCGGGGCTTCCATCTCCAGGGACACCTTGTCGGTTTCGATTATGCAGATCATCTGACTTTTCGCCACGCGTTCTCCGGCGCCGATCGACCAGCTGACCAGCGTGGCTTCCGTCATGGTCAGCCCGAGTTTGGGAATGGTAATCTCTACAGTCATGCGCACTCCTGTCTACCGATAAATCACCGCGTGGACGGCATCGGTCACCTGACCGACGTTGGGCAGGACGAAATCCTCCATGGGAGGAGAAAACGGGATAGGGACGTCTCTGGCCCCGACACGTTTCACCGGCGCGTCGAGATCGTCGAACAACTCGTCCTGAATGCGTGCCGCCAGTTCGGCGCCAAAACCGCCCGTCCGGCAGGCTTCATGAACGACGACGGCCCGGTGGGTTTTCCTGATCGATGCGGCCACCGTTTCCATATCCAGCGGTTTGAGCGTCCGCAGGTCGATCACTTCCGCCTCGATGCCGTCCTTGGCTAGCTTGTCCGCGGCCTCCCTGCACAGGTAGTAGCCGGAGCCGTAGCACAGCAGGCTCACGTCCTTGCCCTCCCGTTTGACGGCGGCCTGGCCCAGCGGGATCACGTACTCCTCTTCGGGCACCGGTCCTTCCTTGGCGAACAGTTTCTTGTGCTGGAAGAACATGACCGGATTGTCGTCCCGGATGGAAGCCTTGATCAAGCCCTTAACATCGGCCGGTTCGCTGGGAATCACCACCTTGAGCCCCGGCATGTGCACAAACCACGCCTCCAAGGACTGGGAGTGCTGGGCGGCGGCGCGCAGTCCGGCGCCGTCCGGGCACCACACCACCATGGGCAGTTTGACCTGGCCGCCGAACATGTAGCGGATCTTGGCGGCCTGGTTACAAAACTCGTCCATTGCGCAGGTGACGAAGTCGGAAAAATGGAAATCGATGATGGGCCGCATCCCCGTCATGGCCGCGCCCAATCCGCACCCGGCGATGCATGTTTCGGAAATCGGTGTGTCGATGATTCGGTCGGGAAATTTCTCGGGGATCCCCTTGAACTGCCCGAATATACCGGCATGGGCCACCAGATCTTCTCCAACGATGAAGATGGTCTCGTCCCGGGCCATTTCCTCATGCAACGCCTCTGCCAGAGCGGCGGAACTGGAAAGAATTCGATCAGGCATGGCTCCCCCCTTCCATGGTCGCATACAAGTCGTTCAACGCATCCTCCGGTTCTGGGAAGGGGCTGTTGCGGGCAAAGGCGAGGGCCTCGTCCAGTTCGGCCTGGACATCTTCCAGGATCTGGGCGGCGAGTTTTTTGGTTAAGACTCTTTTTTTCGTCAGGACCCGGGCGAACCGTTCGATCGGATCCTTCCTGCCCCAGCTTTCCACCTCCTCCGCTTTTCTGTATTTCTGGGGGTCGCCCTCGAAATGCCCCTTCATTCGATAGGTCACGTTTTCCAGAAAGGTCGGTCCTTTCCCGGCGCGGGCCCTTGTGACGGCTGCTGCGGTGGCCTTGCTGACCGCCAGGACGTCGTTGCCGTCCACCTTTTCTCCGGGCATGCCGTATCCGGCTGCACGTGTGCACAGATCCCCCACCGCACAGGAATTGGTTTTGGGGGTGGTGGAAGCGTAATGGTTGTTTTCCACCACGAAGAGGACGGGCAGTTTCCAGATGGCGGCCATGTTCATGGCTTCGTGTACCGGCCCTCGGTTGCAGGCCCCGTCTCCGAAAAAGGCCAGTGCCACCTGGTCGGTCTTGCGCAGTTTGATGGACAAGCCCGCCCCGGTGATGATGGGCAGTCCACCGGCCACCACGCCGTTGGCGCCGAGAAAACCGATGGAAAAGTCGGCGATGTGCATGGAGCCCCCTTTGCCCTTGCAGTAGCCGTCCCTCTTGCCGAACAGCTCCGCGGTCATGTGCTTGAGGTCCGCGCCCTTGGCAATCATGTGGCCGTGGCCCCGGTGAGTGGTGACCACGTAATCGTCCTTTCGCAGGCAGGAGCAAACCCCCACAGCGCTGGCCTCCTGGCCAATGGACAGGTGGATAAAACCGGGGATCTCTCCCGCGGCAAAGTGCTCTCCCGCCATGGTCTCGAATTGGCGGATCGTGACCATCTTGCGATACAGCTCCAGTAACGTCTTCTTGTCGTCTGGCATCCAAACCTCCTGTTTTATCCGGCGGCGGTTTGATCCTGTGGCGTGGAAAGGACCCCGCCGCAAGGGGGCAATCCCGTCGCCGGGGATCATACCATCAAGGAACCCCCGTTGCTGTCGATGCAGGCGCCGTTGATGTTGACTGCAGCGTCTGAAACGAGAAACCCTACTACCGCCGCCTGTTCTTCGGGAGTGGCCCATTTTCTCCGGGGAATGGCCGCCGCCACCGCCGCCATCTCCTCCGCAGAAGATAGATTGGCGGTCATTGGCGTCAGGGTTGCCCCGGGACAGAACGCGTTGACGCGCAGGCCCTTGGGGCCCAGCTCCCGCGCCATGTGCCGGGAAAGACCGACCAGCGCGTGCTTGGCTGCAGTATAGTGGGCGCCGCCCATAATGCTCGGCGACCGGCCGGCCAGAGACGCCACGTTGACGATGACCCCGTTGCCGCGCCGGACCATGTGCAAAGCGACATGTTTGCAGTACAGAAACGGCCCGCGCAAGTTGACGTTCATCATCAGGTCCCATTCCTCGACGGGCATTTCCAAAAAGGGGCTTCTCCTGAGAATGCCTGCCGAGTTGATCAGAAAGTCGATTGATCCGAATTTAGCGATGGTTTCATCGACGACATGTTTGACTTGAACATCATCGGCCGCGTCGGCGGCAAAGACCAGCACCGGTGAGGCGGTTTCTTTTTCGATACCCTCCCGGACCTCTTCCAGGCCGGCCTGGTTCAGGTCCACCAGCGCGACGCCGGCTCCCATCCGAGCCAGGTGTAAGGCTGCCGCCCGGCCGATGCCGCTGGCCGCGCCGGTGACGATGCCAATGCGGCCATCGATGGCGTACAGGGATGAAATGACGGTTGAGCGTTCCATTTATCGATCCTATTTGATGGGTTTCCACGCTTTTGGATCAAACGCGATGGCGTTGTGGATGATGTCGTTCTGGTCCCGCAGGCGGGCAATCAGTTCGCTGGTGGTATGTCTCATGTGCTTGAGCATGGTCGCTTCGGCTTGCTGGGGGTTGCCGTCGCACAGGGCCTGGAAGATCTCCAGGTGCTGCCGATGGGCTTGCGTCAGTACATCCGGCGTGATGATGTTGAATCGCTGAACCGACCAGATGCGTTCCAGAATGCCGCGACCGATTTCGACTAACGGGGTGTTCCCGCTGGCCTTCAGGATTTTCACGTGGAAATTTTGTTCAAGCTTGAGGGATTGGGCTTTTTCCCCTTTGCCAAGCCATTCGGCGGTCAACGCCAGGCTTTCGGCTATTTGCTCTCGGGATTGCGGATTGATGCGCTGGGCCGCCTGGCTTGCGGCCAGCAGCTCGATGGCGGTGCGAACCTCGAAGAGGTCTTCGATCTCCTTGAGGTCCAATGCCTTGACGGCAAAGCCCTTCATGGGCGAGCGCGCCACCAAGTATTCCTGCTCTAGCCGGCTGAGGGCCTCCCGAACCGGTGTCCGGCTGATGTCGAGGGCCTCGGCCAGATCCTGTATGGACAGGTGACTGCCGGGCTTCAGCCGGACGCCGATGATCCATTCCTTGATTTGGCGATAGGCCTTGTCGGTCAGAGATTGTTTGTGCATGAGTTACCATGTTCGTTTTTGTTACGGCAAGCCCATCCGTATGGACAACACCAGGGATCATCTCGCGCCGTCCCAGGTTCAGCCCCCGAGCGTCACGCGCGGAAGCCACAACACGATTTCGGGGAAGACGATACACACAACCACCGCCACGATCTGCATCAGAACAAACGGAATAACCCCGCGGTAAATGTCGCCCGTTTCGATTTCCGGCGGCGCCGCCCCTTTGACGAAGAAAATCGAATACGCGAAAGGTGGCGTCAGAAAGGACATCTGCAAATTGACGCACACGAGGATGGCGAACCAGAGCGGATCGAACTGCAGCGCTGTTGAGATCGGAAGAAATATGGGCACCACAATGTACAGCAGCCCCTGCCAGGAAATGAAAAAGCCGCCGATGAACAGGGTGAACATCATCACGGCCAGGATGAACCAGCGGCCGAAGGGCAGCCCCAGCAGCATGCTTTTGATCAGTTCCCCGCCACCCAGGTAGAGGAAGACCGAGTTGTAGATTCCTGCTCCGATAATGATGAAGAAAACCATGGCTGTAACGATCAGGGTCGTATAAGCCGCATCGCGTATGTTCTTGTAGCTGAGCCTGCGGTACAAGACCGCAAGGATCATGGCGCACAGGGCTCCGACGCCCGAAGCCTCCGTGGGTGAAGCCACACCGGCGATGATTGAACCCAGAACCGCCACGATCAGCAAAACGGTCGGCATCATCTGCCACAAGGCCTTGAGCCAGAACGCACGGTCGCGGACGGGCATCTCCTCCCGGGCGATGGCCGGGCCCAGGTTGGGGTTGCGCCAGCATCCCAGGCCGATGTAAAGCAGGTAAAGGCCTGAAAGCAGGAGACCGGGGAAAAGCGCCCCGGCAAAAAGCCTGGCCACGGAAAGGTTGGCCATGGGGCCGTACATGACCAGCATCACGCTCGGTGGGATGAGAATCCCCAAGCTGCCGCCGGCACAGACCACGCCGGTCGCCAGGCCCTTGTCGTAATTTCTTTTCATCATGGCGGGAACGGCCAGCAGTGTCATGGTCGTCACGGTCGCCGCGATAACGCCCGTGCAGGCCGCAAATACCGTGCAGGTGATGATGGTCGCAAAAGCCAACCCCCCGCGGACCGGCCCGAACACTTCATAAAGCGTCTGATAGACATTTTCGGCGACTTCGGTTTTTTCCAGAATGGTCCCCATGAAGACGAAAAGGGGAACGGCAATGAGTTCTTCGCTTTCCATGGTGCCGAAGAAGGAGAGCATCGACATGGGCAGGATCATGGGCCCCATGTAAATGAACCCGAAGACCAGGGCGAGCAGCATGAGGCAGAAAGCGAGGTGCACGCCCCCAATGACAATGACCAGTAGCAAGCCCATCATGATGACCGCAGCAGCCTGTTCCGGGATCATGTAGCCCTCCTTTGGGTTAATGCCCGCAGGCTGCGGATCAGTTCAGCCAGGGATTGCAACGCGAGTAGGAAAAAACCGATCGGTATCAATGTTTTGGGTGGACCGGATGGGAAAAACCAGTTGGTGGTGGAGAGTTTTTCATTGAGGGTCCAGGCTTCGGCGGCATAGTCGATACCGGCCCAGGTGAAAATCACGCATGGGGCCATGAATACAATCAGGTAGACGATTGCATCGTAGATCAACTTGCCGCGCTCGGGCAGTTTCCCGTACACGATGTCGATGCGGATATGCCCCTTCTCCAGAAGCGTGTAGGCCCCCCCGATGAGAAATTGAGCCGAGAACAACATCCAGGCCGTATCATAAGCCCACTCGGTCGGAGCATTGAAGACGCGCCTAGCGACCACCTCTAAAACCACCACGAAAAGCAGCGGAATGACCAGCCAGGCGGACAGCGCGCCCGTCCATCGGCTGACAGCATCGATCAGCTTGACAAAGTACATGACCGCCTCCCTGACGGACCGGCAAACGCCGCACCCGCAACGGGCGTTTGCCGATCCAGGGTTGGAATTCCGAGGTGGGATAAATCAATCGAACTTCGTCAAGTCGAAGTAGGGTCTGAATTTCTCGATGAATGCCTTCTGGGATTCCCACACCTTCTTGAAATAGGGGTCCTTGGCCGATTTTTCATTGAGGATATCTATCGTGAGCTTGCGTGCCCTGGCCTGGTCTTCCTTGGAGAGCTTCGTGGTCACGATGCCGGCGGCTTCGATTTTCTTGTTGGATTCGATGGTGTCCTGCCAGAAATCGGCATAGCCCTGCATGGTCGCGGCCAGGGCTGCTTTTTCGACGATGGCCTTGAGGTCATCGGGCAGGGCCTCCCACGATTTGGTTTTGATTAGCAGCTGAAAAATGTTGTTGGACATATGCACCGGCGGGCCGAAACGATACTTGCAGACCTCGTGCAGGCCCAGGCTGTAATCGTAGGAGGCTTCGAGCATTTCGGTTCCGTCGAGCAGCCCCCGCTGCAGCGCGGGAAGGACTTCGCCGCCGGGCAGCAGGACCACCGAGGCACCCAGCTTCTCCCACAGATCCATGCTCAAGCCGGCCGAGCGGATCTTCATGCCTTTGAGGTCGTCCAGGGTCTTGACGGGCTTCTTGGTCCAGATCTCCTCCGGCGGAGTCAACCCCAGCGGGAAGACCACGATTTCGTCGCCGTACATCTCCTGCTCCAGCTCTTTGCCGCCACCGCCGTAAAGCCAGATGAGCAGATCGTTCATCTCCAAGATACCCCCGGGCAGCGTATAGAAAAGATCGCCGGCGGGATATTTGCCCTTCTGCCAGGCCGGTGTGTTCAACCCGAAGTCGAGCAAGCCGTCCTGAACCGCATCGTAGATCTTGGTCGCTGGCACGATCTCGCCGGCATCATGCAAGGTGATCTGCATCCGGCCGTTGCTCATCTCCTCGACATACTTCTTCCACAAGACGATGGTGTTCACGCCCAGCGGTGAAGCGATTCCGAAGCAGCTCTGGCCCTTCCATTTTACAACCGGTTCGGCGGCAAGGGCCGGTCCGAGGGCCATTGCCAGGAAAAGCGTGAGTGCCATACCGATGATGAAAAAGGATGATACTTTTTTTGGGATCATTTTTTCCTCCTCGTGGTTGGGCTGTTATGGGATGGTGGTTCTCTTATCGATAAAGTGGGTTGCGGAATGTTCCAAGAAACCATTTCTGTCCTCTGGGGTGCCATTTCCCGCCGTGTGCAACGGGGTCATCGTTGCAGCGAATCACGTGAAAGGAAGATGCAGTTTGCCGGAAAGGTGGGCCATTCGCCCGAAGAAAATACCGCATGATTTTTCTTATGCAGAAACGCCGTCTCTGTCAAGAATAAAATACCATATAATATATTATATTGCATATTCTGTGAGAGTATGGTTAAAAATGATGCATAATCCATTGTACTGTACGGTCGCCGGTTTGTACCGCATGCAACCGTTCGGCCGAAGGGAGTCCCGCCGAAACTCGGCCATTGACATTACCGAACGGACGGATAGCCAGGGAGGCCTGCCCATGGAACAGATGCACGCATTGGTCAAATCGACGCCGTCGCTCACCGAACTCAGACAAGTCCCTATACCCGAGCCGGACGCATCCCAGGCCCTCATCCGGGTTGCCGCGGCAGCGCTTTGCGGTACGGATCTTCACGTTCATCGTTGGAACCTTTGGGCCCGCAGTGCCGGGATCGCCCTGCCCGTGGTGATGGGGCACGAGTGCTGCGGAGAGGTGGTCGCGGTTGGCGCGCATGTCGCCGGTGTGCAGGCCGGCGACCGCATCGCCGTTGAAACCCACATCCCCTGCGGCAAGTGCCGCCAATGCCTCAACGGGCAGCAGCACATTTGCCACAACCTGAAATTATTCAGCATCCACACGAATGGCTGTTTCGCCCAGTACGCCGTGGTCCCGGCGGTTTGTGCCCGGAAGATTCCCGAGGAGATACCCTCCCGGGTCGCTGCGGTGATGGAACCGCTGGGTACAGCCCTGCGCTGTGCCGTGGAAGCTCGGGTGGCAGGCGCCGTTGTCGTCATCCTGGGCTGCGGACCCATCGGCCTATTCACCGCTGCCGCCGCTGCGGCCCTCGGCGCGGCAAGGGTCATCGCTTCGGACCTCAGCCCTTTTCGCCTTGAAATTGCGGCCAGGATGGGGGCCGATACCACCCTCAATCCCTGCACGGACGACGTGGTGAAAACGGTGCTGGCGTCAACCGGTGGATACGGCGCCGATGTTGTCATCGACGCCTCGGGAAGTGCCCCGGCCGTCAGGCAGGCGTTTCAATGCCTCAGAAAAGGCGGGCGCATCGTCTTGGTGGGCCTGCCGGACCAGCCGCTGGAACTGGAGATCGGAAAAGAGGTGGTTTTTAAAGAGGCAACCATTGCCGGTATCCACGGACGCACTATGTTCGAAACCTGGACGCAAATGGAAAACCTCCTCGTCTCAGGTAAAATCGATGCCCTTCCGGCCATTACCCACGTGCTGCCCCTCGACCGCTGGCAGGAAGGCTTCGATCTGGCCTTGAGCGGAACCGCCTGCAAAGTGGTCTTCGAGCCCTGAAGCTGCATCCCGAAAAAAGGCCGTGATAAGAACGAAGCAACTGTAAAGGAGGGACCGTGAAAAAGCGTACGCTGGGTGCCAATGGACCGGAGGTGTCAGCCATTGGCCTGGGCTGCATGGCGATGAGTGAATTTTACGGTGAATCCGACGAGGCCGCCGCCAAACGCGTCATCAGTGCTGCTCTGGAGCGGGGTATCACGATGCTCGACACCGCCGACACTTACGGGCTCGGGCACAACGAGAAGCTCATCGCCGATGCCCTGAAGGAATGGTCCGGTGATGTTTTCGTCGCCACCAAATTCGGAATCGTTCGAAAACCGGGGCAGTATGAGAGGAGCATCTGCGGCAAGCCAGAGTACGTCCGACAGGCGGCGGAAGCCAGCCTGCGGCGTCTGGGTCGGGAAACCATCGACCTGTACTACATCCACCGGATCGATACCGACGTGCCTATCGAGGACACCGTCGGCGCTATGTCCGATCTGGTCTGGGAGGGGAAGATACGCTACATCGGTTTATCCGAGCCGGCGGTCGAGACGGTACGCCGGGCCCACGTCGTTCACCCCGTTGCTGCGGTGCAGACCGAGTATTCCCTCTGGACTCGGCATGTTGAGCAGCAGCTTTTTCCCACGCTGCGGGAGCTGGGAATCGGCTTCGTCCCTTACAGCCCTTTAGGACGCGGTTTTCTCACCGGCAAGCTGGACGCTGAAGCTCTGGAGCCCGACGACTTCCGGCGCCTGATGCCCAGGGCCCAGGGTGAAAATCTCCTGCATAACCTCCGACTGGTGCAGAAAATCAAGCCCATTGCCGACGACCAAGGCATCACCTTGGCCCAGCTGGCCCTGGCCTGGTTGCTGTCCAAGGGTGAGGACATTATTCCGATCCCCGGAACCCGCAGATTGGCCTACCTCGAGGAGAACCTCGCCGCCGTCGAGGTTCGTCTATCCCAGGAAGAGATAGAAGCCATGGATGCGATCTTTTCTCCCCAGGCGGTCCAGGGGGAGCGATATCCGATGGCCGGCATGGTCGGCATCGATGGATAGATCGCTTCGACGATTCTTCCGTTGCGATCCGTTTCTACTGCGAACCTGACGCCGGGGCCGTCAAGCTCCCGGCTCAGCGGGGTTTCAGACGCTCCACCAGATAACCGTCCATCATCAGATGCACGATGTGGTGGACGACACAAACCAGAAGCGCGATGCCGTAATTCGGAAACAAGGACATCTGCAGGATGACCGACAGCGGCAGGGTCTTCTGCCCACCCATGAACAGGATGCTCTCCCTTTCCCCCCTCTGGCGTCCGGCCAGCTGGATCACTCCCCAGGCGGATGCCAACAGCAGCCCGTGGTAGGCAAAAGCCATCACGGCGATCCAGGCTGCAGTCAACCCGCTTCCCACCAGAATGTCGCGCGTCTGACTCATGGCGATCCAAACGATGAGAAGGATCATGCACTGGTTCACGATGGTGATCCAGCGTTGAAAGCGCCGATACAATCCGGACAGAAAGTGTTTGGCGATCATGCCCACGGCCAGCGGCAGCAGCACCAGCAGGCCGATCTTGAGCATGATGGCCGCTTTGTCGATGGTGACCGAGGCCGACAGGTCGATAGACACTAATAGGAGGGACAGGGCGTAGGGAATGGTGAAAACGGCCAGGGAGTTGGCCGCGATGGTAGTGACTAGGGCGTGGGCCGCACTACCCCCTGCCGCTGCGGTCATCACCACGCCGCTGCTCAGTGTGGAGGGCATAACGGCCAATAGGAACAGACCGATGACGATACCCCTGTCCATGGGCACCAGCGTGAAGGCCACCGCCGCCAGCGGCGCCGCGATGAAAATCACCGCAAAGGCCAGGAGCATACCCTTGACATCCATAAGGCCGTTTTTCAACTGCTCGGGGCTAAGGGAAAAGCCAGAAAACAGGAAGATGGTCACCACAACGATGTCAGGGCCATGATGGTTCTTGAGCCATTGCCCAAAGGAGGTTAGTGCACCGGAACGGTCGGCGAGAGTAATAAAAAAAACGGCGAAAAGAGCGAGTAAAAACCAGTGTCGACGAATTCTGTGCGGAATTTTTTGGGACAAATCAATGAATGCCAAAATCGCTTCCTTTTCCTATATGCTCTATAGACCTCATGGTATAGTGTAGTGCCGAATGTACCAATTCCAATGGCCTCCATCAAGTGTTGCTTTATACGGTTTAAGATACTCTACACCATCAGGCAACGGGGCTTTAAAATCTGATTAAAGATTAACAGCTCTACCAAGCCCATCAGACCTTTACGATTAACAATCCCCACACACCCAGCCTATGTAGGATATGAAGACCCCAACCTTTATGCCAGCCAGTCGAACATCAGCTGTCTTAGCGAGGGGAAAGGCTTAATTACTACCGTTTTCAACATCCTGTTAGATATCAGAACGTAAGACAATTGCCAATAGCGCCCAGTTTGCAATCACTGATCGCAACTAAACACTTCATTGAGTATGTCGCATGAATACTTGGGAAGTAGCCTGTCGAAAACGGTCAATGTCGGCTCTGGTTGGTCTGCCAGATTTTAGCAGAGGTCCTGGCATGTACGAAAGGGGAAATCCTGTACTGAATATAGATTTGTCGTAAGCGTTCACGGGGTTATACCGTTTGAATCAAATCCAGGAAAGATCGGGCGTCGTATTTTCGGAAATAGGATTTAATGCAATCCACGAGAACCGGGAAAGTTAACTTTGCATTCAGACGGCAGGTTTCTTTCAGCGACAGAATCCGTTCCACCCACCGGTTGCCTTTTTCGCTTTGGGTGCCCAGGCTGCGCTTTCGCCATATCACACCAAAGCGCAAGGCTCGCTCGGCGCGGTTATTGGTTGGCTCGACGCCTGCGTGATCGAGAAATACCCACAGGTTGTCGATTTCCCTTGTAATCTGGCGTGCGAGTCTACCGGCATCGGTTTTGTCGGACTCCCAAAGGGACACGGTAAATAAAAAGAACGTATAAAAATCCGACCACTGCTTCGGGTCGGGGGGCTCTTTGGCAAAATGGACCAGTTGTCTTAACCAGGCAGCGATGATTTCTCCGAAGCGACGCAAATCGGTTTTTTTACTTTCCGCCAGAGCGTCGGCCTTGCGGATCAAATGAGCAAGACAGGTTTGACGGTTGATCCATTTTCTGTACAGACCGTAACCGTCGCTGATCAGGATGCCTTCCCAGTCCTGAATTAATTGCTCGAACGCCTCCTTGGAACGATGCGGATCGATGCGATAGAAGGCGACTCGCTCGTTGACCATAGCCCACAGCCAGTGCAGGTCGTTTTCTTTGAACCAAGAGGTCTCGTCGATGTAGTTGCACCAGAACCTGCGGGCGATCCGACCGATGTGTGCGTATACCGGATAAATCGCTTCGGAAGTACGGTCGATGATCTTTTGGATGGTTCCAGTAGCGATGGAAACGCCCAACACGGACAACGCACAGCTGCTTGACATCGTTTCGGCTCATCGCCTTATTGCCGCTCAATTCGCCGATGAGCGCGGTAAAGCGAGGACCATACCCGGTAAGCAATACGTGGC
>CAVONM010000040.1:0-41424 GCA_963697225.1 uncultured delta proteobacterium | reverse complement strand
GCATCCAAAAATTTGAATCGCATTTATGTATATCGACCGATCAGCAGTAAGCTTTAAACGGTATCACCATCTTTGCCTCCCGGTTGAAGTATTTTGAGCTATCGATCCCCTGGTCATGGGCGACACATCCACCCAACGGCATCGTTGAGGCCAATTGATAAATTTTTCCAAATCGTCCAATTCCGGAACGATCATTCCACATGAGCGCAAGGGCAGTGCCATTTGCGCTTGGCCAGGATCGATAGCAGTCAACCCCGTCAACCACGTATGCCAGGTATCTCTGTGCGTACCACCTGCCTCTTCGGTTTCCCGCAGGGACAGATTGAACCCTCCCCGCGGCAAGCCGCGGGGAATGCGCTCGCTATCACGGTTCAAACACCATGCGTCTCGTGCCGGTTCAATACCAAGTAACACATCGACCGATTTGCCTGAAACTTAAACGCCTGGTCCTTTAATTTTAGCCCGGTTGCACTGATTTAAGGCATTGATCGACTTGAGTGAAGGCAGGAATTATAACCGGAACCATCCCTCTGAGATGGCCCAATGCGTCAAAGACGCAGGAGAGGCCGTAGGATTTGGAAATCAGTTGCGCCTTTTCTTGAAGGAATTAGATCTTTCCAAACTGGCGGTGCCCCTTTGCTGGGGCCATGCCGCCAATCATCTCCGGTACTATAAAATAACGAATGCGGTTGCCGAAGCTCGGCAGCCGCATTCATGAACCCAAACTGGAAAGCAGTTTATTTTACCGAACAACACTGCTATGGGTGTCCTGACGCGACCAATATTGGGACATTGACGGGCAACTGGCCTATCAGAACGTTAATACCATTTAGAACGGAACAATCATGACATTTATCCATGCCATCACCAGGCGACCAGGCAAAGATATGGCATCCGGCATCACTACATCAACGCTGGGCCCACCGGACTACATCAACGCCCTGGACCAGTTTGATGGCTATGTCGATGCCTTGAACCGTTGCGGGCTATCGGTGACCGTACTCGATCCGCTGGAAGAATATCCCGATGCCCATTTTGTGGAAGATTCGGCCGTGGTGACCCCGGAAGTAGCGGTGATCACCAATCCGGGCGCCGCTTCACGCAAGGGGGAAGTGCCATCCATCGCGGCTGCCCTGCAGCATTTTCGAAAAACCGTCTGGATACAGCCACCCGGAACCATTGACGGCGGCGATGTGCTGATGATTGGACGCCATTTTTTTATCGGGCTGTCCGACAGGACCAATCAACAGGGTGCCCGACAGTTGGGTGAGGCCGTGACCGAATTTGGCTGCACCTGGACGCCGGTACCCGTTGCCACCGGCTTGCATTTCAAATCCAGTGTCAATGCGGTAAGCGAGGACACCCTGCTGCTCACTCGAGACTTTGCCGATCATCCGGCCCTGGCCGGCTTCCATCGAATTGTGATTTCACCGCAGGAAGCCTATGCGGGGAACACCCTGCTGGTCAACGGCCGCCTGATCATGCCCGCCGGGTTTCCCGACACGCGGAAAAAGCTCCAGGCCCTGGGTAAACCGATCATCGAACTGGATGTCAGCGAGTTCAGGAAAATGGACGGCGGTCTGACCTGCCTGTCGCTGAGGTTCTGATTCCATGTCCCAAGATACCGGCCGACACCCGGAAAGCGATTATATCGTCCGGCAGCATGGCCGCTGGTGGTGGCTCGGACAATTGATGCTCACCGGCATCGCCTGTTTTTTCGTATTTTTCGGAATTTCCCTGCTGGCGGCATCCTACAGGCTCGGGGACCCGTTTTCCTTCATCATGACGTTTTTCGCCGCCAGCCTGATCATTTTGATCAGTAGCGTGATGGTCATCGGGTTTGTGTTTCGCATGAGGCGGATGATGCGGATCAGCTGTTCCATGAACGATCATGAGGTGGACGACGACGGATCTCATTAATTCCGACCATCAGCCGTCTTTTTTCCCCCCGGCGCGGTAAATGCGCACCTGGGCCTTTTCCACCGTGACAATGCCTTCGGTAATGGCGTGATCGATGGTCTGAAGGAAGGATTCGATCTTCTCTTTGGTGTCAATGATCTCCACGACCACGGGCAGGTCTTCGGAAAGCCTCAAAATCTTGGTGGTATGAATCAGGCTGTTTGCGCCAAACCCCTGGATCCCCCGCAGCACCGTGGCGCCGGCCATACCCTGGGACCGAGCCTGCTGAACGATCCATTCGTAAAGGGGCATACGCTTATGCTTGTTTGCTTCCCCGATGAATATCCGCAGCAGTTGCCCTGCTTCCTTGAATACCGTCATCCCCTCCCCCTGTTCATGTACAGCTGTTTTTAAGTCAAAGCAACCGGGATAGCATGTGACCAGCCAAAACCGCCGCCAATCCTAATATCAGACTGATTCCCACATTTCCGAAGGAGGCCAGCCATTGTCCCTCTTTGGCCAGGTTGAAGGTTTCCAGGCCAAATGTGGAAAAGGTGGTGAAACTTCCCAGGATGCCCACAAAGAGAAACGCCCGCAACTCCGGAGAAAAAAGCTGACGGTTCTCCATGAGACCACCGCCGATACCGATCAGCAGGCAACCGGCAACATTGACCGTCATGGTTCCGACCGGAAAGGATTCAGTTTTGGCCAGCGTGTGCACCCCCCCTGCCACGAGGTAGCGGAGGATCGCGCCAACGCACCCACCCAGGCCGATAATGACGAATTTCAGCATCACAGACTCCTGCGGATCGCTTGGAATGGAAACTTTTCCCGGCCAGGGATTCCTTCAAACAGCCGGTGGTGGACCTTAATTCATCAATAGAGAATAAGCACCAAGACTTCAATCTTTTTTCTCCGGCTGGCCAGGTTGCTTATATTCTGATCGATAAGTCTTTTTGAGACCATTATTCTTGACATAGTTATATTTTTAGAATATTAATTCATTTAATTAAGGAAAATAAGAATGATTGACGATATTAGTCTAAAAATCCTGAAGATTCTGCAGAAAAAAGCGCGCATTCCCAACGTGGAGGTCGCCCGCCAGGTGGGCATGGCGCCCTCGGCGGTCCTGGAGCGCATCCGCAAACTGGAGAAGATGGGTCTCATCGATGGCTATGAAGTCCGACTGAACCCCGAACGCTTCGGAAAAAGCCAGGTGGCCTTCATCAATGTCCGCACCAATGGCAAGGGAGAGGCGCATGGTCTGGTGGAAACCCTGGCCGCCATTGCCCAGGTTCAGGAAATCCATTACGTGGCCGGCCGGGACAGTTATCTGCTTAAAGTGCGTGAAACCGACACCCGGGCGCTGGGGCGCCTGGTGAGAGAGCGGATTGCGCCGCTGAAGGGGGTGGTCGCCACCAGCACCACCATTGTCATGAACACATTCAAGGAAACAGCCAGGATCCCCATCGACGATCAGGACTTGATACGGTGATCCGCCGACCCATCTCGCAACACGCAAACGAGGTATTTTATGATTCGCATCAATGACAATTACCTGAAACTGAAGGCCTCCTACCTGTTTTCCAATATCGCCAAGCGGGTAGCCGCACACCAGCAGCGTCACCCCGACCCGGCCGTGATCCGCCTGGGGATCGGCGACGTGACTCGCGCACTGCCCGAGGCCTGTATCTCCGCCTTTCACAAGGCCGTTGATGAAATGGCCGACGACGGCAGTTTCCGCGGGTACGGCCCGGAACAGGGTTATGATTTCTTGCGGGAAGCCATCGCCGAAAACGATTTCAGGGCCCGCGGGGCGGATATTCGTGCCGAGGAGATCTTCGTCAGCGACGGCGCCAAATGTGACACCGGCAACATTCAGGAAATCTTTGACGCCGGCGCCCGAATCGCCATTCCCGACCCGGTCTACCCCGTTTACCTGGACACCAATGTCATGGCCGGCCGCACGGGAAAATATCGCAACGGGCGCTATGACGGTATCGTCTATCTGGACGGCCACGCGGAAAACGGTTTCATTCCCGGCCTGCCCACCGAACCGGTGGACCTGATCTATCTGTGTTTTCCCAACAACCCCACCGGCGCCACCATCACGGCCGATCAACTCAAGGCCTGGGTAGACTATGCAACGGCCAACCAGGCCGTCATTCTCTACGATGCCGCATACGAAGCCTTTATCCGGGACGACGCCCTGCCCCACTCCATTTACGAAATCGAGGGGGCCCGGCAGGTGGCCATCGAATTCAGAAGCTTTTCGAAAACGGCCGGTTTCACCGGCACCCGATGCGCCTATACGGTCGTGCCCACCACCTTGATGGCCTATACCGCAACCGGTGACGCCCATTCGATTCACAGCCTGTGGAGTCGACGCCACAGCACCAAATTCAACGGGGTTTCATACCCGGTGCAGCGGGCCGCAGAAGCGGTTTACAGCGATGAAGGCAAACGCCAGGTGGCCGAACTCATCGACGACTACATGGCCAATGCCCGCCTGATTCGCAAAGAGATGCAGGCGTTGGGCTACCCATGCATCGGCGGCGAGAATTCGCCGTACATCTGGGTAGCGACGGGAAAGGACTCCTGGGCCTTTTTCGACATGCTGCTGGCAAAAGCAGGCGTGGTTTGCACGCCGGGTGCCGGTTTCGGCACCTGCGGTGAAGGTTACATCCGGATCAGTGCATTCAACAGCCATGAAAATGTAAACCTGGCCATGACCCGTATCCGCCAGGCCCTGGAATCCTAATACGGGGTGAGCCACGAGCAGTTGATCGATGCTTATCAAACGGCCCGAGACCGGGGAGCCAGGCGATTCGGGTTGCATACCATGCTGGCTTCGAACGAGCGGGATCACACCTACATGCTACAGACGGCCGACATGCTGCTGGAGCAGGTGGAACGAATCAGCGCGGCGCTGGACATTCGGTTCGCGTTCATCAACATCGGCGGCGGCCTGGGAATCCCCTACCGGCCTGCCGACACCCCGCTGGATCTGGAGGCCATGGCCCGGGCCATCACCGCCGCGTTCAACGCCTTTTTCCGGCGAAACGGCACCATGCCCACGCTTTACATGGAAAGCGGCCGTTTTATAACCGGCCCGCACGGGGCACTGGTAGCCACCGCCATCAATCGCAAGGAGATCTATCGCACCTACGTGGGGCTGGACGCCTGCATGTCCGCCCTCATGCGTCCGGGCATGTACAATGCCTACCACCACGTCACCGTACCCGGCAAAGCCGTGGATGCAACGCAGGTCGTCGATGTGGTGGGATCCCTATGTGAAAATAACGACAAATTTACCATCCAGCGTCCCCTGCCCCCCATCGCTGAAGGCGACCCTGTGGTGATTCACGACACCGGGGCCCACGGCCACGCCATGGGTTTCAACTATAATGGAAAACTCCGGCCCAAAGAACTACTGCTCAAATTGGACGGCACGGTCGAGTTGATCCGCCGGGAGGAGCGTTTGGACGATTATTTTGCAACCCTTTCGTTCAGCCCTGACGCGCTGCCTGCAAAGTCGCAGTCGACAACCCGCCAGCTGGCCAACTGACGGCGGTCGTATGGCCTGCCGGAAATTGCTGCTGCCCCGCGATACCTGGTTCTTTAAATTAATTTTTTTTCCGACCCTCGTGCTGATGTGAAAGCAGCAAGGCCAAACCAGCGGCACGCATCGGAAATTTAAGAATCTGGCTAAAGTCGCTCACCGGCCCGACCGATAGTTCTGGATAGAAACGCGCCCGATCTTTACTTCACTGTTTTTTCCGTATACTGTCACATAATGATAAGGCTTGGTGTCACCTCTTTTCGGCGACCGGTCCAAGGACGAATCCGATTGGCACGCAACATCATATCTAAATGCAGGCTTGAAGCTGACTTTACCATTCAGCTAAAACATCGTTGACTAATTTTTACAGGGCTGGTTTATATCTGACAGCAAACAAAGGAGATCCCATGGATGATTTTTTGCACAACCTGAGAAGTGGAAAACTGAAGCAACCGGACCGGGGAAGGCGTGATTACACCGACTATAAGGGCCCCCAGCGCCGCGCGGGAAACGAGCGCCGCAAACCGGATTACTATGCCAAAGTGACCAGTGAGAATTTTGCCCTGGTCAAGGTCAGCCTGGACGCACTGGCAGACCACCAGAAACGCATTGCCGATGCCGTTGCGGCCAGAAAAAAGACAGACGCCCGCATCGCCGACGCCTTGGAAACCATCGCAGCCATGCTGGGACGCCATTGGGGGTATGAGAAAGATCTGCCCCGCGTCGGTGAACCCTTTGAAGCAGAACCGGAATCGGAAGGGGATGCAGGGGACAGCGTCGTCCCGGGTGAGGTCACGGATCAATTGGCCGGCATCGGCACAGACAACCGGAAAATCAGCGACAATGACAAACCCAGACTGTTGGGTATCATCACTGCCATGCGGGTCGACGGCGAGAGCTGGGAAAAAATCGCCCGCCATATGGACGAGCGTGCCATCCCTACCGTGTCAGGCAAAGGGAAATGGCGCGGGCCGGCCGTAAAAAAATTCTGGGAAGCCCAGACCGAAGCCACCTGATCCTGAACCCCGTCTACACGCATCACGCCCGCCTTACAACGGATGGCATCCAATCGGACCCAATCTTGAACGACGGCGCGCCTGGGGGTGCAAATCGTCCGGCATGCCTGTCAGGGCCTTATGAAGGGTTCCGATACCAGGCCAGGGTATCGATCAACCCCTGGCGAAGCGCCATCTGGGGCCTGAACCCCAGTGCTTGTCGAATCCGACCGATATCTGAGACGGACTCGCGGATATCGCCTGCTCGAGGCGGATCGAAAACCGGATTGATCTTTACGTTTGAAAGCCCGCCAATCAATTTCCACAGGTCGAGGATGCGGATAATCACACCGGTACCCACGTTAAACACCCGACCGGCTGCTGCCGCTTCGGTGGCGGCCAAAAGATTGGCACGGACCACATCCTTGACGTAAATAAAATCCCGGGACTGGCCGCCGTCACCGTATATAATGGGCACGTCGCCAGCAGTCGCCTTGTTCATGAAAATGGAGATCACCCCGGAATAGGGAGACGACGGATCCTGTCGGGGGCCGAACACATTAAAATATCTCAGGCATACCGTTTCCAGCCCATACAGCCCCCCGAAAACCGAGGCGTAAAACTCACCGGTGAGTTTTTGCACCGCATAAGGACTCAAGGGTTTAGGGGCCATGTCTTCGGTTTTGGGCATACGGGGGTCGTCGCCGTAAACCGCACTGGAACTGGCCATGACCACCCGCCGCACGCCGTTTCGCCGGGAGGCATCCAGCACCCGGACCGTTCCCAGGTCGTTGACCTCGCAGGAGTGGGCAGGATCCAGAACGGATTGAGAGACCGACACCACCGCTGCCTGGTGAAACACCACGTCACACCCCTTGACCACCTGAGTCAACAATCCGGCGTCCCGAATATCCCCCTCGACGAAATCGATCCGATCACCTAAATGATCGATATTGTGTCGGTGGCCAGTGGAGAGATTGTCCAGCACCGTCACCCGGCATCCGCTGGCCACCAGTTCATCAACCAGGTGAGAACCAATGAACCCGGCGCCACCTGTGACCAGCGCATGACTGATTTTTTTCATTTAAAACGCTCCTTTCATTGGCACGCGTTCACCGGGAAAAAGGCGCTTGCCATGATCCCGGCCCTTGGGCTAAGAGGGAAAGTAAACCCAGAACGCTGAACCTGTGAACGCTGATGTAATCCGACTGCCATGAACCCATGTAAACCCATCGTCTGCCGCAAATGCAAATTTTATTACATCACCTGGGACACCCAGCGGCCCCACGGCTGCCGGGCCATGCATTTCAAAAGCCGGCGTCCCCCCAGCCTCGTCGTCCGCCAAAGCTCGGGGCAGGATTGCCTGCACTTCACTCCCGAAGATGAGACGGACGGCAACAAACCCTGAATCGGGCTACCTCCATAAACGCCGAGTTGCGTTAATAGATGAACGTCGAACATCGCACGTCCAACGTTGAACATTGAATAATGATGTCGCTATGCCCCATAGTTTAATTTGATTGGTTCTTCAAAATACGATGTCAAACCATCGCTGATTGCTTCTACAGTCGGGCGATGATGCCACAAGGCGATGTCAAAAGCAACGGGCGCCACACCATCGATGTCCATCTTGCGTTACTTGACGAAGCATTTGTTTTGTCTTACTTTTTACTATCTTATATATGAATCGAACCACTAACCATGGATGAGGCATCCCATGACACCGTCGCATATTCAACTCAAGCTGTTCGCCTCGCTGAATCCCCTGTCGCCCGAAAACGCCGACCATGTGCCCATCGACCCGGGCATCTCCGTCAAAGAGATGCTGGACCGGTTGGACATTCCTACGGTCAAGGCGCATTTGATCTTCATCAATGGTATCAAACGATCCCTTGAAACCCGGCTGAGCGGCGGTGAGCGCGTGGGCATCTTCCCGCCCGTGGCGGGTGGGTAATCCATGAAAAATACGCTTGCGCAGCGTCTCGACACCCTGGCCCTGAACACCGCGCTGGCTGATGGCACCCCTTGCCGGGCAATTGCGGCAGCGGAAGTGATTCGACTGGCAAACGAGGCAGGCGTCACCGGGCGGACGGTTGAACTGGCAGCCTTAAGACAGCACATCCTTCCGGATCGTTACCTGCGAAACATGAAGACCCTTTCCGAAGCCGATCAGATCCGGCTGCTCGAATCAACCGTCTGTATCGTGGGACTGGGAGGTTTGGGGGGTACGGTGACGGAGACGTTGGCCCGCATGGGAATCGGTCGGTTTAGCCTGGTCGACGGGGACGTGTTCGAAGCCCATAACCTCAACCGTCAGCTATTGAGCGGTGTCGACTGCATCGGCATGCCGAAAGTGGACGCCGCCGTCATGCGCGTGAAGACGATCAACCCCGGCCTCGAGGTAGTTGTCACCGCCGCCTTCCTGACGCCCGAAAATGCGGACACCCTGATGGTTTCATGCGACCTCGTGGTGGACTGCTTGGATAACATCCACTCCCGGTTCACCCTCGAGGCTGCGGCCAAACGTGCCGGCATCCCCATGGTTTCGGCTGCCGTCGCCGGCATTTCCGGACACGTGACCACCATCTTTCCCGAAGACAACGGGCTCGAGATCATCTACGGTCCCGAAGATCAGCTGAACATGACCAAGGGCGCGGAAACCCAATTGGGCTGTCTGGCGCCGGGGGTCAATCTCATCGCCTCCCTGGAGTGCGCCGAAGTACTCAAAGTGCTGCTTAAAAAGGATAACACCCTCAAGAACAAATTGCTGGTGGTTGATCTGGCCGACTACACCGTTGAGACCCTCCAGCTTTCCTGACCGGCCACACTTCAATCATGTTTTCACATCTGGATTAAAAATCTTGTATTTTTACTTTTAGGTGCTACAGTGTGGTATATTGGTCAAGATACTATGGCAACCGCCGCTAAATGTCCTTATGAGTTGAATATTATACCTGATTGCTGTTGCGCCTCACTGGGGATGGGGGAAATAATATTAATATCTGATGGTTTAATTTTCTTTTCTCAGTCCTCCCACATATTTCGCTTACGTTGAATCGAACGTCTGATCGTTATTGACGCTGTCCTTGCAGATTGCCCCAGCGACTATCTTTCGTGACCAATCCATGCATCAGGAGGCCTTTTGAAAAAACGCTATGGTCGGGACCGTGATGCCGTAATCTGCCATCCAAAAAAGCACTGGCCGTAAGGCTTCAGAAGAAGGATGGGGTGAAGTTTGAGGTCTGCGATTATGCGTTAAAAGTAATGGGGGTTGATCCTAAAACGGTATTGCCTGAAGTGGATCATGTAGGCAACGGCTTCATCTCCATCGCCGGGTACCAGGCCCAAGGGTATTCGGTAATAACCATTAATTAAATGTTCAAGGAGCGCTTTTCGATGAGGCGCTCCTTCACGTCTCCGTCTTTTGGTATGCAACCGGTAAGTCTGACAGCCAATCGGTGGGACAAAGGATATGGGGTTGCTACTCAGTCGTTTTGGGTTCGGTTACCCTCTGTATTAATCGGGTGTGTCCACTTGGATCTTTTATGGTAACAAATGGCATACAACGTAAATTGAAAGTCATCTTCAGCGCTGACGTCCAAGGTTACAGCAAACTGATGGGTGACGATGACGAATACACGGTAAACACGATCACTGTCTACCGGGAGCTTATTACCGATTTGATTGAAAAGCATCAGGGACGGGTCGTTGATGCACACGGTGACAACATCCTGGCTGAATTCGTCAGCCCTTTGAATGCCATCCAAAGCGCCATTGAAATCCAGAGAACAATTGAATCAGAAAACAGCAAACTGCCCGACAATCGTCGCATGAATTTTCGTATCGGTATTAACCTCGGGGATATCATCCACAAGGATAATCGTATTTATGGGAATGGTGTCAACATTGCTGCACGGATTGAGAATCTTGCCGATGCTGGTGGCATCTGCATTTCCAGAGGGGTTTACGAACAAGTTGACGCAAGGCTCGACGTCGGTTTCACCGACCTTGGGCCGCATTCGGTCAAGAACATCAAAAAGCCGATCAATATTTACAAGGTGGTGCTCGACCCGAAGGACGCTGGCAAGATTATTGATACGCCCAAGCCCCACACACCGCCCCATCGGTTAAGGATCGCGTCGGTCACGGCGCTGGTGCTGGTTATCTGCGTTGCCGGCTGGTTCACTTGGTTCCGCATGAGTGCGACTGCCTTTGAGCCAGCGGAGATGTCAAAGATGGCTTTTCCACTGCCCGAGCAGCCTTCTTTGGTTGTTGTGCCATTCAGAAACCTCACGGGCGATCCAGCGCAGCAGACCTTCGTTAACGGTTTCACGGAATCGATCATCGGTGCCCTCACGCAAGTGCCCGACATTTTGCTCATTGATCGGGGTTCATCGTTCGCATTCGACAGCATAACTGCTCAGGTGAAGGATTTCGCCGAGAAATTCGGTGTAAGGTATGTGTTGCGAGGAAGCATTTTACGTTCAAAGGACAGAATCCGGATCCAGACCCAACTCGTCGACGCGCTATCCGGTCGTGCCGTCTGGGGCAGTGACTATGACAGACAGGTTGGCGACATATTCGATCTACATGACGAAATTACACAGGAAATCCTCAGCGAGCTGGAGGTCGCTCTGACACAGGGCGAACAGGCACGAATCCGCCGCCGCCAGACCGAGAATCTCGACGCTTATATCGCTTTCCTGCAAGGCGTGGAGCACTTCCACACCTTCACTGCCGACGAGCAGGTCAAGGCCGAAATCTTGTTCAAAAAGGCTATTGAGCTCGATCCGAAATTCGCTTCAGCTCGTGCTCTTTTGGGCTATGTGTACCTCAAACAGGCACGAAATAGCTGGGTTAACGACGTCGAAAAGGCCCGGAGAATGAGTGAAGTGCATGTTTCGAGAGCTCTTGAGCTTGATCCCAACAACATCGACGCGCTGGGTTCCAGGGGGCAAATCCTCATGGATGCCGGCCAACACGAAGAGGCGATACAGTCATTCCGCAAGGCAGCCCGTCTCGCTCCGAATTACGTTGACAACCTCGCTCCGTTAAGCCTTTTTCTGGCCATGACGGAGGGTGATCCGAATGAGGTCGAAACGATTGTCAAGCGTGCCATGCGCATCAGCCCTGACTACCCGAACATGCTCCTGTCCGCTCTCGCTTGGGCACACTTCTTCCGCGGTGAGCTTGGCGAGGCGATCAAATTAAGTGAGGCCCGCCACAAATTAATGCCAAACTCAGAGATACCTCTGGTGCATCTCATGCTCATGAACGCGAAAGCTGGGCGTATGGACGAGGCCCGCGACAACCTGAACACCCTTCGCCGATTACAACCAAAATATTCGATAGTTCATTTCGATCGGCTGATGAAACCGTTTTTCAGATCGGCGACATATTCTGATCTGGTCGCTCTTCTGAAAAAGGTGGGCGTACCTGATGGCCCGTAACCATTCTGCGGCCCATCGAATTGATTCGATCAGCATGGACGATTTATGCCAACGATATACATGCATTAATACAGCCACGTCTTACAACATGGGCAGTCAAACCTGTAATACATCTTCCGCCTATCCACGGTCCTAACTGCGAAGCGAACGGGTGAATCCATAATCGGACCCACCCCTCTTGTTTTAGCCATAGATGTTCTCGATCCAACGAAGCGCTTCCACATCGCTTATTGTCCCCAGATAACGCTGTGTCGTTGACAGGTTCGCATGGCGCAGGATGTCCTTCTGAGTTTCAGCACTTCGCCGATTCGCATTCCGCCGCGAGCTATTAATTCGAGGATCAATCAATTGCGAACCTTGGTAGTCCGGAAAATGATCTCATCAAGGGTCTCCCGTCGGACCTGGCTCATGACGGCCCTGTCGACCCCAGAGGCGGGTGGGACCGTTCGTGGGGCCGAGTCCATAGTTCCACGCAATTAGTGAGCTGAAGGAGCACGACGCCGCTCCCGGTGCGTCCATCAGGGAATGGGCATCGGCCGATCGCCCGGTTGGCGGAACGCCAGATTGAGATACTTGAGATACCACCATGCGTAGGGGTAGTTGACCCGGTCGCGCTTCGCCAGAAAGCAGACCAGGTCGAAGTAGTTCGCGTTGGTCTGGACCGGCACCGAATCGAAAACCGGTTTGCCGCAGATGTGAGACATGATCGACCTCGCCGCGTGGGCGTATGCCCATGGCGTCGAGGTGATCGTCTCCAGGACGCCTGGCGCGAGAATGAAGAGGTTCGGCGCGTCCAGCGCGAGAAAGTACGAGCCACAGCGCCGGCCAATGGCCTCGAGACGGGTGAGCCGCGACAGGTCGCCTGCCTCCAGGTAGCTCATGTCCGTTTCGTATCCGGTGCCCCACAGCACCACATCGGCACGGCAGGACTGTCCCGTGGAGAGCCACACCGTGTCCCCCTCGATGCGCACGATCTCGCCGCAGTGGCGTGCGATGTGCTCCAAGTTCTGGATCATGGTCCGACGACCAGGGATGAGCATCTGGTGCCCGAGGTCGATCGGCTGGTCGGGTGTCAGCGCGTCGAGACCCGCCTTCTTGTACCGGGCGCGAAGGTCCAGGTTGGTCCGCCTGTTCAGCGTCGCGACCGGCGTGCCGAGCATCTGCATCCGCGCGAGTGCGCGCAGGTTCGACGCGTACTGCTTCGGCCGGAGTGTGGGGAGCATCCACTTGAGCGAGCGATAAACCCAGGTAACACTGCGCGCCTCCCGTTCGAGGCAAAGATCGAGGAGGTCGTACGCCGAGGCACCCCCTCCCACGACGACCACGTCTTTGCCGGTGAGCTCGGACGGGTCGCGCAGCGCCGACGAGTGATACTCGGTCAGCGTCGGGAGGGCTCTCTCGATCTTTGGAACGACGGGCCGATTGTGACCGCCTGTGGCGGCGATGAGAAACCTGGAGCGGCCGGCGTACCCATCGGCACTGACCATCCACCCACCGTCGGCCGGACAGGCGCGGTTGACCCGCGTGCCTACACGAATCGAGGATGCGAGCTCGAAACGCTCCACCCACTCGCGAATGTTGTCAAGGACACTGGCCTGGTCCTCGCCCGCGATCGGCAGATCACCCAGGGTCCAGTCCTCCTTGAGGATCTGGAGGTCCTGCCAAGCAGGAAGATCGCGCCAAAGCCCACCGACGGCATCGCCCTTCTCCAGCAGGATGGCCTCGAGGCCGGCGTCCTTCGCGTATTTGAGGCTGATGATGCCGCCGATGCCGCCCCCAACGATGATCAGGTCGTGCTGTCCATTCGGTCTATGCGAGCTCATGAAATACCCCTCCCCAGCAGACAGCAGCTAATAGGTAGGAAATGGCTTTTTTCGTAAGTGAGAAAGGTAGGAAATTGCTTTTTTCGCAAATAAGTATCTGTATCCTGAGACAGCATAGCAATCAGTTCTCTCGATACCCCGTCCTGGACTTCACGCTGTTATGAATTCAATATAATCCCTGAATATTTCAACCATCGAGGCCAATCTGCTTGCTTTAATCTGAATCATGATTGCGCTAATTTGTACCTACAAAAGAAAATAATAAAGCAAAACGGATGTTTTTTTTTGTTCCAGTTGTTTTTTCGATGCAGTTGAATTCCTGATAAACCTGCCGTGGATGGCGATAGCTTGAAATAGTTGTTATCGAACGGGTAAAAACCACAGCCAGCCTGAAATTTTTTAACGCTTTGTTTAGTCCGGGTATCGCCCCTGGGTGATGATGATCTCGACTCTTCGGTTTTTCGCTCTGCCATCATCGGTATCGTTGTCGGCTATGGGCTGATAGCTGGACAGACCGACGACCTCTATCCGGGAGGGCTCAAGGCCCCCCTGTTTAAGCAGGTATCGGGCAACAGCCGCAGCCCTTGCGCTGGAAAGTTCCCAGTTGGATGGAAAGCGGTACTGAAATTTCGAGGCGACGGGAATGCTGTCTGCGTGGCCGACGACACTGATGTTCCCTTCCGGGACGGTGGCAAGAACCCCGGCCAGTTGATCCAAGGCGGCCTTGCCTTCCGCACTGATTTGCACCCGGGAAAACCCGAACAGGATCCGGTCGACGAAGCTCACCTTCAGCTTTTGGCGGTATTCTTCGATGGAGGCTTCCTGGGAATCGAGCTGCTGTTTGAGACCCGCCACCAGCGCCTGATGGGTTTCTTTCAATGCCTCTTGCCGGGATTCGAGTTCTGCCTGCCGCGCCCTGGCCTCGGCGAGGTTTTCGCGGACGGCCTGGTATTTTTCTAAACTTTGTTCCAGGCGGTCTTTCAACGCAGGGACCCGGATGATGACGTCCTGGAGTTGATCCCTGAGCCCGGTTATCGTACGGTTCGCCTCCGCCAGTTTCAAAGCGAGGACGTCTTCGTCCTTTCTCAGGTTGTCCAGCCGGACATCACAAGCATTCAAAGCCGATGACAGCGCAGTGATTTTTTCTTCCCGGCCGGTCAACGTCTCTCGATGCTCGATTTCCATCTCCGCGATGCGCTCCCGAAGACCACCGCCCTCGGCTTCCAGGATCGTCGTTTGCGCAATGAGCCCGTCACGTTCATCGTTCAGCGCCTTGACCTGGGCTTCAAGCCCGTCAGCCGATTCCTTCACGGCCACCAGATCTTTCTTTAGGCCATCGGCTTCCGCTTGCAGCGCCCGACGTGAATCCTGGGATTCGGCCAGCTGCTTTTCCTTGACGGCCAGGGAGTCGCTCAGCGTCTGACGCTTTTTATCGAGCGCTGTTATCCTTGAGTCCCGTTCCGCCACCTGCCGCTCCAGGGTTGCAATGATGGTTCCTCTTTTAGTATCTTCGCCCTCCATGCCAGCAATGCGAGATGCCAGGTTTTTTCGCTCTTCTTCCAGCCGGTCGCGTTCGCCCGCAAGGTCGGCAGCCATTTCCTCAGCAGACGCCAGCCCTCCTTTAAACCTCGCCGATTCACCTGTGGCCTGCCGTAAATGTGCACTGAGCGTATCCAGTTCGGCTTGACGCTGATCCAACCGGGCTTTCAATTCTGCCATCTGGATTTCAACCGCCGCCAGCGCCGCCTGTTTTTTCTCCGTAAGCTCCGTTTCAGCGCTGAGGTGCAATTTCTGGTCTTCCAATAAATTCTTCAGCTCGTCATTGCGCCGGTCGAGGTCAGTGACCTGTTCACGGCTCTCACGCCAGCGCTGCCGGGCTTCATTGCGTTGGTGAAGAAAGATTGCGCTGGCAACGATGCCGGCCAGCAGCAATACCCCTGCCACTGCAGTCCATTTCTTGTTGTCCATGTCAGCTTCCTTGATCAGGGTCACCCAAAAGGTTGATTGCCGAAACGCCTTGCCCTATTCGCATCTTATCATCTACCCCTGAATCTGCCGAACCGCCAACACCGGAAATGTGGAGTGGCGGATGAGTCGATCAGTGGTTGACCCCACCAGCAGCTTTTCCAACAGCGTGTGCCCACGAATCCCCAGTACAATCATGTCCATCTCTTGCTCCTTGGCGTAATCCATCAACGCGATGTAAGGTTCGCCATCGAGCAGGGCCGTGTTGGCGGTACACCAGTCACGGCATGCGTCAGGAACCATGCCGTCGAGTTTCTTTTCCAACTTGTCGCGCAATTGATTGACGCCTTCGCGTTCATTTTTATAAAGGGATGGTTTAATGACATGGGAGAGGTGAAGCTCCGCCTGAAACTCCTGCGCCAGGCTGAGACCATAGTCAAGTGCAAGTTCGGAATCCGGTGAGAAATCGCATCCGACCAATATTTTTTTCAGTTTTATCTCAACCGCGGCAGGGGGTATCAAATCGTGCTTCTGCGGAGGCAGCACGAGCAGGGGGCAGTCAAGGGTTTTGATCAGTTTTTCGGTGACGGAGCCCAATAATATTCGTTTGAAACCAGCCTTGCCATGGGTGGCGGTGATGACCATATCTGCTTGTTGTTCTGAGGCAAGCCGACTGATTGTATCGGCTGGCCTTCCCTGCCTGATAATGATCTCATTTTCTATGGGCAGGCCCTTGACCCTCTCCTCGAGGCGTTCCTGTGCGTAGCGGATATTCGACGCCTGAAGCGCTCCCACATCAAGGGCAGTTTCATTGTGTTCGAGCAGGCTGTTCAAGTCGGTGGTAACATGGACCAAAAATAGCTTTGCATCGTATTTTTTGCACAACGCGACGCTGTAAGAAAAGATCGTATCGGTGAACGTCGAAAAATCAATCGCACTAAAAATTTTTTTGGGTTGTATTCTCATACGCGCCTCCTTTCCCGAATGGTATTGTTGTCGTTTAAGAAAAGCCCTGAACAAGACGTTGCCTTAAAGAAAATCCAAAGGAATCGCGCAGGGAAATGTTGTGCGGCAGGTGGAGATGAATACCAGTTGTGGTGTTGCAAATGGTCACAGCAATCGGTTTCCTAAGAATCATCGTATAACAAGTCAGGCTGATTGTCACCTCCGGTTGAACGCGGCCCATCTTTCTGCCGGCAATCGTTCATACCCGGCCGGTCGAAGAGACTATCGTCAATCCATGACTACTGAACGAAAACGGTTGTGAATATGGATGTTGCATTCCAATCCAGACCGTTTTTGGATGTTTATATTAAAATATTTTATAAAATATTTTATATTTTTGATTGACACCCGGGCTGTTTCCAAGTAAAAAAGTCATGAAATAACTGAAAACGAGGCAAGCAGGAACCGGAACCCATTATCGATGGACGCTTCCAATGAACAAAAACCTGGCCGCGCAAAAACCTGCACTGTTAAACCCTACAGAACCTCAGACGTTAGATAAAGTCTCGTTTCCCACCCACGGCAAATGAACAAACGTTCACGTGTCGTTTTTGCATAGTTGGACCACAGTTTTGTCGAACCGCGTGGCATTTCGCTGTTTGACTGAAGTCCGTTTACCCATTTTCAACTGAGGAGGAAGAATGAAACGATTATCAATTTTCGGGCTATCAATGGTTTTGGTGGTGGCGTTCATGCTGCCGATGTCTGCGTTTGCAGAAAACACCTTGAAAATCGGTCTGGGTGACCCCATCGACTCAGATCAGGGCGTTTTGGCGCTTCGCTTTAAGGATATTATTGAACACACCAGTGGTGGGAAATACAAGGTCGACATTTTTCCCGCCGGCCAGCTTGGTGACGAGCAGAAAATGGTTAAGGATGCCCGCCGGGGATCCCTTGACGGTGCCGTTGTCGCCGTAAACAACATCACCCCATTTGCAAAATCGGTCGGCATTCTAACCCTTCCCTACCTGATGCAAAGCTTTGACGATGCCGTCAAGGCGACCACCGGCCAGCTTGGCAACAAGTGGCGCGCCGTCCTGATCGAGGAAGCCGGTGTCCATGTGCTCGGTTGGGCCTATTCCAATTTCCGCGTCCTGACCAACTCGAAAAAACCGATTAACAATCTCGCCGACCTCAAAGGCCTCAAAATCCGAGTTCCCAAGAACGCCATCATGATCGATACCTGGCAGGCGCTCGGTGCCGAGCCGATTCCCATGGCTTGGCCTGAAACGTTCACCGCATTGCAGCAAAAAGTAGTAGACGGGCAGGACAATCCCCATATCACGAACTTTTCCATGAAGTTCTATGAAGTTCAGAATTACACGTCGGAGGTTCACTATCTGTTTTCGCTTCAGCCACTGGTTGTCGGGGAGAAGTTTTTCACCTCTCTGTCACCAGAGGATCAGGCAATGTTTACCCGCGCGGGTATCGAGGCCCAGGAGTACAACCTGCTCTTCAGCGTCACCAAGTCTGAGGCAGCAAAACAGAACATGATCGCAAAAGGCGTGAAATACAACGAAGTCGAAGATGAAGCCGAATGGTCCAAAATCGCCATGGCGAAAGTGTGGCCGAAGTTCTACGATACCGTCGGCGGCAAGGCTGAAGTTGATAACGTGTTGAAAGCCCTTGGCCGATAGACATTAAGAAATCTGCCCGGTAAATGCCGGGCAGATTTATTTTCCTTATTGCGGAGTCGCTTATGAGAGCCAGAACGGTACTTAAATTTCTGGACAATATCGAGAGCTATATCTGTCAGATCCTGCTGGTGTTTTTCGTATGCTTGCTTTTTCTGCAGATTGTGCTCAGATTGGTTTTCAGTGCATTTCTTATGCTGTCGGAATATTTTCCGGTTCTACAAGCATACCCGCTACCGGCTTCCATCGCCTGGGGTGAAGAACTCTCTCGCATGGCCTTTGTGTGGTTCGTTTTTCTCGGCGCAACCTATGCCGCCCGGCTGGCCGCGCACAACCGGGTGACCTTTCAATTCAAGATCTTCCCGAAAATCGTCGGAAATATTTCTATGCTAATTTCCGATCTGGTCTGGATCGGCTTCAATTGCACCATCATCTATTACAGCATCAATGTGATCCGCGAGGGGTTTGAGTACCCTGAGTATTCGCCGACGCTCGACTGGATTATGGCTTACATTTTTATGATTTTTCCCATTGCATTCTCCCTGATGACCATACGAATCATTCAGGTCAATATAATGAAATTTATTCTCAAGATAGAGATCGCCGATGTCGACAAAATAGATGCAGGGGATATCAACGATGAAATCCCGGAAAACGGGGTGACCTCATGAGCGTTACCGCCGTCATCTTCATCACTTTTGTCGGGCTGCTGTTCATCGGGGCCCCCATCACGCTTTCACTCGGCGCTGCCGCATTGGGCGGGATGATTGTCAGCGGCAAGCCCCTGGAAGGGCTCATTGAAATCGCCTATACCTCGGTCAACTCGTTCCCCATCATGGCGCTGCCGGCATTCATTCTGTCGGGGGCGCTGATGGAATCTGCGGGTTTATCCCGGCGGCTGGTTGCCGTTGCCGAAGCCTTGGCTGGCCCGTTTATCGGCGGCATGGCCACTTCCACGATTTTATCCTGTCTTTTTTTCGGTGCGATCTCGGGATCAGGGCCTGCTACGACAGCGGCTGTCGGGATGCTGATGATTCCGGCCATGGTGCGCCATGGCTATGATCGAGGGTACGCGGGTGCTGTAACATCCTCTTCGGGGGGGCTGGGAGTGGTGATCCCGCCAAGCATCCCCATGGTGATTTATGGCGTTGCCGCATCCCAATCCATAGCGGCGTTGTTTATCGCAGGGTTTATCCCCGGCGTTATACTGGCTGTCGGTCTGATGACCATGAATTACCTGCAATCAAAACGGAAACACTACCAGGGTGATGGCAAGACAATTTCGGCTAAAACGATAGTCCACGCAATGCGGGAGGGCTTCTGGGCGCTGCTGGCCCCCGTAATTATCCTTGGCGGAATCTATACCGGGTTCTTTACGCCCACCGAGGCCGCTATCGTATCCATATTCTATACACTTTTCGTGGGTATCTTCATTTATAGGGAAATCGAGATCAAGGGTGTCATGAAGGCCCTCGAGAGCACCACCTGGATCACCGGCCGCGTTTTGATCATCATGTTTACGGCCCTGGCATTCGGGCAACTGTTGACCATCAACAAAATCCCCGACCTGATTGCGCAGGCATTGTTGGATTTCACCGGGAATCTCTATCTGATCTGGGTGTTGGTTATACTGTTTCTCCTGTTCATGGGCATGTTCATGGAGACCCTGGCAACCATCATGCTGGTGACGCCGGTACTGCTGCCGGTCATGGTGTCTCTCGGCGTGGACCCGATCCATTTCGGCGTCGTTCTGGTGTGCTGCTGCGAAATCGGATTTGCCACGCCGCCGCTTGGCGAAAATATGTTCGTCGCTTCGGGCGTGGCCAGAACCACCTTGGAAGATATCTCAGTGAACGCCCTGCCTTTTGTATTCGTCAGCGTGCTGGTGGTATTTCTGATCGCCTATTTTCCGGTCCTGACCTTGTGGCTGCCGGATTTGCTTGGAACATTGATTAAATAGTAACCGTTCGCTTCGCATGTGGTGGCGCCCCTGGCGTCAATCAGACTCTACACGTCTGCTGGATGCTCCCGTCTCGATGCATGCATTTACCGTCATGAAATCCGGCGATGAAATAACGCCCATTTTCCCAAAGGGCGAGTGCCACAGAATCGTTGCTCGTTGGCGTTAGTCGAGACAGGGGCCAAAGCGGAACGAAATGGATCGGTTGCTTTGCTTGTAATAACATTTTATGTAAAATTTTATAATATGTGGAGGCGGAAATGGAATATCTCAAAAAGGCGGCTAAAACGGCCGAGTCCGACACCAAGAAAATCCGCGGCATCGTTCAGGGGATCCTATCCGACATAGAGAAAAACGGTGAAGATGCCGTCGTCCAACTCGCCAAAAAATTTGACGGCTGGGAAGGCGATTTTATCCTCAGCCAGGAAAAAAAACAGCACCTCATCGATTCCGTACCTGAAACGATCAAGCAGGATATCCGGTTTGCCCACAAGCAGGTTTACGGGTTTGCCGCGGCGCAACGGGAGAGCCTCCGCGAATTTGAAAAAGAGACCCTCCCCGGTGTCCGCCTGGGGCAGCGGATCATCCCCATGAAGGTTGCCGGGTGCTACATCCCCGGCGGGCGTTTTGCCCACGCCTGCTCTGCCATCATGAGTGTGGCCACGGCCAAGGCTGCCGGCGTCGAAACGGTGATCGCCTGCTCGCCGCCCCGCGGGGACAGCATCGCCCCCGCCGTTGTCTATGCCCTGGATGTGGCCGGTGCCGATATTATCATTGAAATGGGCGGCGTTCAGGCCATCGCCACCATGGCCTTCGGCCTGTTTACCGGCAAGCCGGCCAATATACTGGCAGGACCAGGCAATGCCTATGTGGCCGAAGCGAAAAGCATCCTCTCTTCTGCCGGAAAATGCACCATCGACGTATTTGCCGGACCCACGGAATCGGCCATCATTGCCGACAAAACGGCCGACTATATGACCGTCGCGGTTGATCTGGTATCCCAGGCCGAACATGGATACGACTCGCCGGTGTGGCTTTTCACCGATTCAAGGGAGCTCGGCGAAAAAGTACTCGACGTGATCCCCAAAATCATTGCCGATATGCCCAATCCTGAAGTCCCGGAGACATCCTGGCGGGACTATGGTGAAATTGTCCTCTGCCGTGACAGGGAAGAGCTTTGCAGGGTCAACGATCAGTATGCCGCCGAACACGTTCAGATCATGGCTCAAGACCTTGACTGGTGGGTCAAGAATCTAAACTCCTATGGCTCGTTGTTTCTCGGTGAAGGCAGCACGGTTCCCCACGGTGACAAGTGCTCGGGCACCAATCACATCCTGCCCACCAAAAAAGCCGGCCACTATTCAGGCGGCCTAAATGTGCTTAAATTTTTAAAAATTTATACGTATCAGGAGATCAGCCAGGAAGCCAACCGAGTGATCAGCGGCGCCGCCTCCCGCTTGTCCCGGGTTGAGGGCATGGAGGGCCACGCCCGGGCATGCGACTGGCGGCTGAGAAAATATTTCCCTGACCAGGACTGGGATTTCGATGTTTACGGCAGACCAAATATTAATCCGGACAGTCGCAGAATGGTCCGGAATCAATACGGCAGCGCGTTGGAAGTCAATTCAAGACGGGAGTACAAAGCATGGCCAACATCGAAAGTAAACGTTTTACCAAGGATTTCACCCTTCAGGAACCAATCGGTGACGAAGGCATTCAAAAGGCGCTTGAGATTTTAAAGTCCGGCAAGCTTCACCGCTATAATGTCGATCCGGGAGAGAAAGGTGAGGCAGCGCTCCTGGAAGAAGAATTTGCCGCCTACATGGGTAAAAAATATTGCCTGGCCTGTGCATCCTGCGGGAGTGCCATGTATCTGACCCTTAAAAGTGTCGGCGTAAAACCGGGCGACAAGGTTCTGTGCAATGCCTACACGCTCGCGCCTGTACCCGGCGCGATAGAAAACACCGGTGCAGCCATCGAACTGATCGATATCGTAGACGATTACACCATCGATGTAGATGATCTCGAAAAAAAGGCCGCCGCGCCGGATGCCCACTGGTTCATGCTTTCCCACATGCGCGGGCACATCGCCAATATGGACCGGCTCATAGACATCTGCGCCGCCCATGATATTGTCCTGATTGAAGATTGCGCCCACACCATGGGGGCCAGCTGGAACGGGAAAAAGTCCGGCGCCTTTGGAACGGCCGCCTGCTTCAGCACCCAGACTTACAAGCACATGAATTCAGGCGAAGGGGGCCTGATAGTCACCGACGACCCGGATCTGATCGCCCGCGCCATCATATACTCGGGTTCGTACATGCTCTATGAACGCCATACGTCAAGGCCTGGCATGGAGGTCTTTGAGGGCATCAAAACCATAGTACCCAATTACTCCAGTCGCATGGATAATCTTCGAGCGGCCATTTTGAGACCACAGCTCAAAATATTGGACCATCAGTGCGAGCGCTGGAATAAGCGCTATCGGATCCTGGAACAGGGGTTGACACAGATCGATGGGATCACCTGCCCCCGGCGGGATCCCCGCGAAAATTATGTAGGCAGTTCCATCCAGTTTTCCCTGATCGGTCAGGATGAGAAAACCATCAAACATTTTCTCGCCGAATGCATGAATCGGGGTGTCGAGCTCAAATGGTTCGGCAACAAGGAACCGGTGGGATTTACCAGTGCATATGAAAGCTGGCGGTATTTTAACAACCTGCCCCATCTGGCCAACACCAAACGCATCCTCGCCGTCATGTGCGACATGCGTATTCCCCTGACCTTTACCGTGGATGATTGTCGGCTTATCATCGAGATCATCAGAGACGTTGCAGCGAAAGTTCTAAAATAAGGAGGAACAATTATGTCCAAGAAAACGATTAAAACGGATCGTGCCCCGGCTGCCATCGGCCCGTATTCCCAGGCCGTGGTGTCAAACGGGCTGCTTTTTACTTCCGGCCAACTTCCCATTGACCCGGCAACTGGAAAAATCCCCGATGGCAGCATTGAAGACAAGGCCCACATGGTTTTCAAGAATCTTGAAGCCATCGCCAAGGAGGCCGGGACCAATTTAGACAATGCCGTCAAGACGACCGTCTATCTTGCCGACATCGGCAACTTTCAAGCCGTGAACAAGGTTTATGCCCAATACTTCAAAGAGCCATATCCCGCGCGAAGCGCCTTCCAGGTGGCAGCACTGCCGTTGGGTGCAGATCTTGAAGTGGAAGCCATTTTTCAACTTTAGAACCTATAATCGTGGAAAGGAAAACCGATGAATTTTACCAAATTTCCCAGAAGAAGTTATCTTCAGGGTCCGACGCCCATCGAGAGCCTGCCCTCCCTGAGCAAGACGATCGGTGGCGATGTCAACCTTTACATCAAGCGGGACGATCTTCTTCCGGGATCCGGCGGCGGCAATAAAACCCGAAAGCTCGAATTCTGCATTGCCGATGCGCTTGATCAGGGTGCAGATGCCATCATCACCTGTGGCGCCGTGCAATCCAACCACGCCAGACTCACGGCCGCCTGGTCGGCCAAGGAAGGCCTCGACTGCCACCTGATTCTCGAAGAACGCGTAAAAGGGTCCTACAAGCCGGATGCCAGCGGAAACAATTTTCTTTTTGAGCTGCTCGATGTGAAGAGCATCGGTGTGGTTGCCGGCGGTTCCGACATGATGGCCGAAATGAAAAAAAAGGCCGATGCGCTCTCGGCTGCCGGTAAAAAACCGTACATTATTCCCGGCGGTGCATCCAATTCAATCGGCGCCACGGGATACGCGGTTTGTGCGGAAGAGACCATGGGACAGCTCAATGATATGCGCCTTAAGATCGATCACATCTTCGTACCGTCGGGCTCTGCCGGGACCCATGCCGGGATGGTGGTTGGCATGAACGGTGTCAACGGCGGGATCCCCATCAGCGGTGTCAATGTTTCCAGGCCCAAAGATGTGCAGGAAGCGATCGTCTACAAACTGGCCCAGGAGACAGCCGAAAGGCTCGGGGTGAAGACCGGCATCGCCCGTGAAGATATTGTCTGCTTTGATCAGTATGTCGGGCCGGGCTACTCCCTGCCAACCGATTCCATGGTTGAAGCCGTGAAACTCTTTGCCCGAACCGAAGCCATTCTCCTTGACCCCGTGTATTCCGGCAAAGCAGCCGCAGGGCTGATCGATCTTGTACGCAAGGGTCATTTCACCAACGGTTCAAATGTGCTTTTCCTGCACACTGGCGGCTCCCCTGCCCTCTATGCGTATATGGAGTCCTTCAGAAAGCGTTGATTGGATGGGTCTCACGGTGGTGGGTGCCAATAATGGGAGTCTCGCCTCGGGAGAGGCTCCCGATGACCATTTCTCGGGTGGCTGAAAGCAGATGACAGAAAAAAAAGAGAAAATCGTTGGAATTTTAGGGGGCATGGGCCCGGAAGCCACGGTTGATCTGATGCAGCGCATCATCCGTCTGACCCCGGCGTTGGATGATGCCGATCATATCCGCTGCATCGTTGACAACAATCCCAAAGTGCCATCCAGAATAAAAGCCATTATCGAAGGAGGTGGCGAAGATCCCGGGCCTTGCATGGCGGATATGGGACGGCGGCTCGAATCCTGGGGGGCGGATTTCCTGGTGATTGCCTGCAACACGGCCCATTACTACTATGATGTGGTGCAACAGGCAGTCAACATTCCGGTGATCAACCTGATTGACCTGGTGGCCGGCTATGTGAATGAAAATTTTCCGAACCATCGCAAAATCGGAATGCTGGCGTCGCCGGCGGTTGCCATGACCGGGCTGTATACCGAGCGATTCAGCCGATTGGGAATCGAGGATGTATGGCCCGATCCTGATCATCAAGCGTCTCTGTTGAGCATCATCAAGGCGATCAAAAAAGGGGACACCGGTTCCCCTGTGCAGGATGACTATAAGCGGGTGGCCGAAAACCTGATGCAAAAAGGGGCCGAAATCTCACTGATTGCCTGTACCGAACTCAGCGCCCTTGGAGGAGATCTTCCGCTGCCGTCCCTGGATGCCGCTGAAATTCTGGCAATGGAAATCGTCCAGGTGGCGACCAACCGAAAGGAGTTTTCAACTTGGCTGACAACAAATCCTTCATGAAGTCCCTGCAGGCTTATGAGAAGATAAGGGATATGATTCTCAGCGGTGTCAAGCTTCCCGGAACCCGTCTGGTGCTGTCCGAACTCGAAGCCGAACTGAGGCATTGGTCGCGGTCCCATACGAGAAGCCCTCATGCGCCTTGACCGATCCGGACTCGTAAAAAATGTCCCATACAAGGGTGCTATTGTTGCCACGCCGCCGACCATCAAGGAAGTCCTTCATATCTATGATCTGCGGGCGGATTTAGAAGCCACGCTCGCTGTCGAGGCCATCGACAACCTGACGGATGCCGATTTTCTCAAGCTTGAAAAACTGCACGCGATGATGGAGGATATTCCCCAGAACCACTATCAATTAGACAGACAGTTCCACTATGTTATTTTAAATGCGTCCAAACTTCCCCACCTGTGCAATATCGCCCAGGCATTGGTTCAGTCGGTCGAAAGCGTGTTGAATATCTATCGGCGGGAGAGCGACCATTGCATTAAGTTTAATCGGCAGCACCGGGCAATTCTTGATGCGCTTAAAAATAGAGATCCTGAAACAGTCAAAACGACCTTCGAAGTCAATATAAGAAGCGGGCTCGAGATTATAAAAGATACCTACAGCAAATTATTGAAAATTCCTTTCGAGTAGGTTGATGGATTGATTGCGGCAAGGTTTTCCAGACCAACCGTTGTTGGTTGATTTCATCATTGATGCTCCTTCCAAATTTATTTTTATGCACGACACATTGTCGCCCAATTAGCTGCACCTAATCGAAGACAGTGCTTTTCCGCGTTTGTGTATCTGCTGCTGTCGAATACAGGATCACAAAAAGCATACCATGAAAAAATGTTCTTGACGGAACATCTGATGTGTGATGTATCAGATATCAGATGGCTGGGCTTATCAAAACAATATATATCTATAGGAGGTTTAACAAATGGCTAAAATGAAAATGACTACCGAAGAGGCTTTTGTAAAAGTGCTCCAGATGCATGGCATCGAACACGCGTTTGGCATTATCGGCTCGGCGTTTATGCCCATATCCGACCTGTTTCCCAAAGCGGGGATCACCTTCTGGGACTGCGGGCATGAATACAGCGCCGGCATGATGGCGGACGGGTTCACCCGCGCCTCCGGCAAGATGTCCATGATGATTGCCCAGAATGGACCCGGTATCACCAACTTAGTCACACCCGTGAAAACCGCTTACTGGAACCACACTCCCCTGCTGCTGGTCACCGCTCAGGCGGCCAACATGACCATGGGACAGGGAGGCTTCCAGGAAGTCCCGCAGATGGCCGTGTTTGAAGAGATGGTGGCCTACCAGGAGGAGGTGCTGCATCCCTCCCGCATGGCCGAGGTGCTCAACCGGGTTATCCTGCAGGCCAAACGGCCTCGGCCCCTGCCCAGATCAATGTGCCCCGTGATTTCTGGACCCAGGTCATCGAAATTGAAATGCCCGCCATCGTCGAATTCGAGCGTCCGGCCGGCGGTGCGGAAGCCATCGCCCGGGCAGCGGATCTTCTATCCACTGCCAAATTCCCGGTGATCCTCAACGGGGGTGGTGTGGTGATCGGCGATGCAATCAAAGATTCCATGGCCCTGGCTGAGCGTCTCGACGCCCCGGTGTGCTGCGGCTACCAGCACAATGACGCCTTTCCCGGCAGCCACCCGCTGTTCGCCGGTCCGCTGGGCTACAACGGCTCCAAAGCCGGCATGAAACTGATTGCCAAGGCGGACGTGGTATTGGCGCTCGGGACCCGATTGAACCCCTTTTCCACCCTGCCGGGCTACGGTATCGACTACTGGCCCACCAACGCTGCCCTCATCCAGGTTGATATCAATCCCAACCGCATCGGGCTGACCAAACCCGTTACCGTAGGCATCGCCGGTGACGCCAAGAAAGTGGCCAATGCTATTCTGGCCCAACTTTCCGCTACTGCCGGTGATGATGGTCGCGATGTGCGCAAAGCCACCATCGAAAAAACCAAGGCCGACTGGGACCAGGAATTGGCCACCATGGATCATGAAGATGACGATCCCGGCACCACCTGGAACAATCGCGCCCACAATAAAGAGCCGGAAAAGATGACGGTTCGCATGGCATGGCGGGCAATCATCAAAGCCCTGCCCAAGGAGGCCATCATCTCCTCCGACATCGGCAACAACTGCGCCATCGGCAATGCCTATCCAACCTTCGAAGCAGGGTCGCAAATACCTGGCCCCGGGCATGTTCGGACCTTGTGGCTACGGTTTTCCAGCCATCCTGGGAGCAAAAATCGCCAGGCCTGATGTTCCGGTGGTCGGCTTTGCCGGTGACGGTGCCTTTGGGATCTCCATGAATGAAATGACGGCTTGCGGACGTGAAGCATGGCCCGCCATCACCATGATCATCTTCCGTAACTACCAGTGGGGGGCGGAGAAACGAAACACCACCTTATGGTATGATGACAACTTCGTAGGAACCGAGCTGGATTCAAATGTCTCCTACGCCGGTATCGCCAAAGCGTGCGGTATGGAAGGCGTTCAGGTCACCACCCCGGAGGATCTGATCTGAGAAGTTGAGCACGGCCGTCAAGGCCCAGATGGAGGAAGGCAAGACCACTTTCATCGAAGTTTTGAACAATCAGGAACTGGGCGAACCGTTCCGTCGCGATGCCATGAAGAAGCCGGTTGCCGTTGCGGGGATCAATCCTGACGATATGCGCCCGCAAAAGGGTGCAGCAGCTTAAAACCGAGGTCATTCAATTAACGAAGATTCGTTTCATAAGGAGAAAAAACCATGCAATCGACCGTCGATTGGAACGCGTACGATACCGAAGAGATGGTTCGCGGCGACCGAGACTACCTGTGGCACCACATCAAGCCCCACAAGGTGTTTCAGTCTGCCGAGCAGATGATTATCGTCGAAGGCAAGGGCCTCCGGGTAACGGACATCCGAGGCAGAGAATACCTCGATGCGACATCCGGTGGCGTCTGGAGCGTCATGGTGGGCCACGGCAGGGAGAGCATCGCCAAAGCCATTTACGATCAGCTCATTACCCTGGGCTACTATGCTGGATCGGTCGGCAATATCCCCACCATCAAATTTGCCGCCAAACTGATCGAGCTGCTGCCCAATCTCGGCAAGGTCTATTTTTCCAACAGCGGCTCCGAGGCCAATGAAAAGGCGTTCAAGATCGTCCGCCAGCTGTCCAACATCGATCCAGCGCGCAAGGGCAAATACAAAATTCTCTTCCGCGATCGGGATTATCACGGCACGACCATCGGCGCCCTGAGCGCCACCGGGCAACTGCAGCGCAAGCAGGACTTCGGCCCCTTTGCCGAGGGGTTTTTCGAGTTCCCCCATGCGTTGTGCTATCGCTGCCCCTTCGACAACTCCTACCCGGGCTGCAACATCGATTGTGCCCGCAGCCTCGAAGATGTTGTTCTAAAGGAAGGGCCGGACACCATCGGCGGCTGCATCGTGGAGCCGATCACCGCCGGCGGCGGCATCATCGTACCGGTACCGGAGTACTATCCGATTCTCCAGGAGATCTGCAACCGTTACGGCATCTACCTGATCATGGACGAGGTGGTCTGCGGTTTCGGCCGCACCGGCAAATTCTGGGGATTTGAGCAGTATGATGTGGATCCGGACATGGTCACCATGGCCAAAGGATTGGCCAGTTCCTATATGCCCCTTTCGGCCACGGTCGCCCGTCAGGAGATCTTCGATAAATTCCTTTGCGATCCGGCCGATCCCGAAGTGGGTATCAACTACTTCCGCGACATCAGCACCTATGGCGGCTGCGCCGGGGCCACCGTTGCCGCGCTGGAGAGCACGCGCATCATCGAAGAAGAAAACCTGGTGGAAAACAGCCGGGTGGTCGGTGCGTATATGCTGGAGCGCCTGCAGGCGCTGTCCGACATGCCCCTGGTCGGCCATGTGCGCGGCAAAGGCCTGTTCTGCGGCCTCGAACTGGTGAAGGACAAGGCCACCAAGGAACCCATCACCGAGGCGGAGATGGGCCGCATCATGGGCATGGTGGCCGCCGAAGGCGTACTGATCGGCAGAACCAACAGCTCGCTGCCGGGCAACAACACGATCATGAATTTTGCACCTGCGTTGATCGCTAAAAAAGCGGATATCGATGAAATCGTGGCGGCGGTAAAAAAAGCCATCGAAAAATTTACGTCTTCTTGAACCCTGAAACTGATTACAGCAATTGCACTATCCTAAAGGTAAAAGGCGATAACAACTTGCAAGGGAGGAAAAGATGAAAGTCGGAATACTCAAAGAGATCAAGACGGAAGAGAACCGCGTGTGCATGACCCCGGCGGGCGTTGAAATCATGAAAATGAACGGGCATGACATGCTGGTCGAGAAAAATGCCGGTGCCGGCAGCGGCTTTGCCGACGAGGCATATGTCACGGCAGGGGCGAAGATGATCGACACCCCCAAGGAGATCTTCGACACGGCCGACATGGTCATGCATGTCAAAGAGCCGTTGCCGCCGGAGTACGATCTGATCCGACAGGGCCAGATCGTCTTCACCTACCTGCACCTGGCCGCCGACGAGACCCAGACCCGCGCATTGGTCAAAAGCAAGGCGGTGTGCATCGCCTACGAGACCATCCAGAAGGCCGACGGCAGCCTGCCCTTGCTTACCCCCATGAGTGAAGTGGCCGGGCGCATGGCCATCCAGCAGGGCGCCAAGTACCTGGAGATGGCCCAGGGCGGCCACGGGGTGCTGCTGGGCGGCGTTCCCGGGGTGGACCCGGGCACGGTGGTGGTGATCGGCGGCGGCGTGGTGGGCGTCAATGCGGCCAAGATGGCCTGCGGGTTGGGTGCCAAGGTCTACCTGCTGGACATGAACCTGGACCGGCTGCGCTACCTGAGCGACGTGATGCCGGCCAACTGCTTCACCTTGATGTCCAGCCCGGCGACGATCCGCAAACTGGTCAAGGAAGCCGACGTGGTCGTGGGTGCGGTGCTGATCCCCGGAGCCAAGGCGCCGCGCCTGGTGACCCGCGAGATGCTGGGGACCATGAAAAAGGGCTCTGTGCTGGTGGACGTGGCCATCGACCAGGGGGGCTGCTTCGAGACCTCCAAGGCCACCACCCACGGCAATCCCACCTATGTGGTCGACGGGGTGATCCACTACTGCGTGGCCAACATGCCCGGCGCCGTGGCCAAGACCTCGACCCTGGCCTTGACCAACGCCACCTTGCCCTATGCGGTGCAGATCGCCAACAAGGGCTGGAAAAAGGCCATGCAGGAGAATCAGGAGATCCGGCTGGGCGCCAACGTGATCGACGGCAAGGTCACCTACCAGGCCGTCGCCGAGGCTTTCAGCCTGGAATATGTCCAACCCGAAAAATTCTTCTAGACGGGTTGGTGGTGAAGGGGTGGCGTTGCCATCCGATATTTCCTGAAACGCAGACTGGATCAATACCCCGACGATTGAACGAGGTATTGATCCAGTTCTACAAACCATTGGCGAATGAACCCCGCCCCAATACTTTGAGAGCCTAAGATGGGAAGCCTGTTAGATGTCAGGTCACTGCGTCAGCAGATATATGAATACCTTCAAAAAGAGATCCAAGCCGGCAGGCTGGTTCCCGGGTCGTTCATTAAACTCAACGAAATCAGCAAACACTTAGGCGTCAGCAAAACCCCGCTGAGAGACGCGATCCTCCAGATGGAATGCGAAGGGTTCGTCTCCATCCTGCCTCGCAGAGGCGTACTGCTGAAGCGGTTGACGCTTGAGGAAATAAAAGACATTTTAGAAATCCTCGGCGCCCTTGAAAGTGCAGCACTGCGGTCTGTGTTCAACAAGATCACCCCCCGTCGAATTAAAAGAATGGAGGCACTCAATGCTGAAATGCGCCGATGCATTCAGGAAAAAACCTTTGAAGAATTCGATCCACAGTACTACTCGCTGAACATCGCGTTTCATGATGTTTTTCTTGAATTGTCCAACAACGCATCCATGAAACAATTGATGGCAACCATGAAACAACGACTTTATGATTTCCCTCGTCTTGCCTATATGAAGGAATGGGAATGGGCGAACTGCGATGAACATGAGCGTTTTATCGATTACATCCGTAAGGGAGAAAAAGACGCGGCTGCACAGTTCTGGCAGGAAACGCATTGGGGTTTTGAAGCCCAGAAACCCTACATCATAGAATTTTATGCCCAGGGTAAAAGACACATTCAGAACCAATTGAATAGCTTAAATTAACCGCACCCACCCAGATAAAAAACTGAATTTACCCGCCAGGCTGTTATCCTTGAAGATGAGTGCGTCGACCTGTTCATCATAGAAACCATCTTTGATCTCAACCTTGCCATTTATGCCGTAAAGGCCATCCGAAGCATTTCTGAAAAGCCCATTATCATTCAGCCGAATGCCGGCATGCCTGAAAGAACACAAAATGGCGATGTGTTCTACCCCGAAAGTGAAACTGTGTTTGCAAATAATATAAAAAGAATTAAAGAACTTGGCGTTGAAATCATCGGCGGATGCTGTGGTACCACGCCGGCATATATACAAAGAATAAAAGAAATCCTGGCCATTGAAGGATCGTTCCACTGGCACGTGTGGAAGAAACTTGTAATTTGGGGATACTGGTTATTCGTGGCATACACAAAACAAAGTTTGAATCCGACCCACTGAAAGATTGGTCATTTCACTCCCAATTTTTCCGCTCTTGCCCTCTGAAAAGTCCGCTCTTTTTCTATCGAAGGGGCAACTGCAAAAACCTATATCTGGTATAGCTTACCGTCCTTTTTTGTCCCGGTGGAAGTATGATCAAATTATAAAGCCACGTCAAGTGGAACCACTGCTCCCAATCCCCATGATTATCCATGGTCAGAATCAAACATGAGGTTTGGTGTTAATCATCCAACATCAAACATTAGTTTTAAAGGATCGTATCCAAAAAAAGAAAATGTTTCCAGATAGATGGGAACCGAGTGAAGTAAGTGTTGGATCCGCGGACAATGCAAATTAAAAAAGTTGCTTGTAATACCACAATGTGGTCCTTATTATTTTTAATATTATCAACCCGTTCTACAGGGGCCGAAACAGACTCTGAAGCCAGCCTCGAAGAACGGTCCTTACTACGCAGTAAAGAAAGTCTCATCTAAATTGAATTATTAAATTTACAATGGATGGCGTTGAAAAGCACCGAAGACAATTTGAAGCTGAACAAATAATAATGATGGCTGTAAAATAACCAGGAGGTTTCTGCAATGCGCATAGCAAAGAATGAGATCCCGATAAAAGTAAATGCTCCCGGAGCTGTGGCGCGCCAAAAACCTGATTTCGGAGATGCTACAGGATACGATAAAATGGGTGGTGAATACTTTGCGATGGATGCGGGGACAGATATTGCCCCGCTTCTGCAAGGGCTTGAAGATGACCTTTGCCACGCACCACATTGGGGTTATCTTATCAAGGGAAAGCTAACGGTCTCCTACAAGAACGGGGAAGCGGAGGATGTCAATTCTGGTGACTTGTTTTATTGGCCACCCGGCCACACGGTAAAAGTGGGCAAGGATGCTGAAATTATATTATCCCGCCCGCAACACGAACATACCCAAGTGCTGGATCATATTAACAGCAAACTTGGGGCCTAAGAAGCTACCGATCGAGCAAGGAGGAGAAATGCCCCTTTTCATGGATAGACATGACATTGGTGGATCGACAGCTGAAGATGTGGCACAGGCTCACAAAAGAGATCTTGAAGTCCAATCCCGTCACTTCTGCAAGGCGCTAACATACTGGTACGACGAGTCTCGAGGGACCGCGTTTTGTCTTGTTGAAGCCCCTTCGGCGACTGCTGTTCGCGAAATGCATCAAGAAGCACATGGCCTCATCCCGAATCATATTATGGAGGTTGACGCCTCAACGGTGGCTCAGTTTCTGGGGAGGATTGCCGACCCTGAAGCGGTTGAAGGGCTGCCGATTCAGGATAGTGCTTTTCGGGCGATCCTGTTTGTTGACATGGTAAGTTCAACTGACATTACCAAAATACTCGGGGACACAAAGGCCCTGGGCCTCGTGCGAAGGTATAGAGACATCGTCCGCAAGGCTCTCATGGACCATGGGGGAAGGGAGGTCGATCGCGCCGGCGACGGATTCTTGACGAGCTTTGCCTCTGCTTACGCTGCCGTAAAATGCGCGATCACGATTCAGCGCGAGCTGTCCATGGACAACACACGTCGGGCAGATGGCATGGCGCTGCAGGCCAGAATTGGTATCGGAGCCGGCGAGCCCGTTCGCGATGGCGACGCGCTTTTCGGTTCCACCGTGAATCTCACGTCGCGCATCTGCGACTACAGCAAGCCCGGTCAAATCATCGCTGCCAGGATTGTCCGTGAGCTTTGTATGGGGAAAGACGCTACCTTTAAGTCTATAGGCTCGAAAATGCTGAAGGGTTTTAACGAGCCCACCAATCTTGAGCTCGTGGAATGGCAGGAATAGAGCAGCCATGCTGTCCGCCTCTTAATCCATAAGGATTGCTACTAACACGGTTGTGAGTTCCGGCTCGCGTATGGCGCTCGGGGAGTTGCCCGATGTTTAAACAACCATGTCATTCCATTTTTCACGAAGATTTTATCACTGAGCATTAAACACTTTCCGTATATCCAAGGGTAAATATCATGAAAATACAATCGAACGAAAAAATCAAAAACCTAAAAGACAAAGTGAAGGGCGAGATAGTGCTTCCCGGTGATCCGAATTATAACGAAGTTCGGGAAATATGGAATGCTATGATTGATCGTCGACCGGCTGTCATCGTACAGTGCGCAGAAGCCAATGATGTCCCACATGCAATTTCTTATGCACGTGACAACGAATTAGAGATTTCCATCAGAGGTGGTGGGCACAATATTGCTGGGAGTGCTTTGTGCAATGACGGCGTAATGATCGACTTTTCTAATATGACAGCTGTAAAAGTTGATGTACAAAAAAAGCGTGCTTATGTCGAACCTGGTGCCACGCTCGGCGAATTTGATAAAGCGATACAGTCCCATGGATTAGCGACACCGATAGGTATTAATTCAACCACCGGTATTGCAGGACTGACGTTGGGTGGCGGATTTGGGTGGTTGACGCGTAAATATGGTATGACCGTCGATAATCTTATCTCCGCGAAAATGGTAACGGCGGATGGCAGGAAGATACAAGTTTCGGAAGATGAGAACACTGATCTATTCTGGGCGATTAGAGGCGGTGGAGGCAATTTTGGTGTAGTTACCCAGTTCGAATTTGCGCTCCATCCCGTAGGACCTGAAATATTGGCTGGATTGATTGTTTTCCCTATCGACCAAGCAAAACAAGTTCTCGAAAAATACCGTGAATTTGTAAAATCAGCACCTGAGGAACTCAGTATTTGGGTCGTCCTTCGTAAGGCCCCGCCATTGCCTTTTCTTCCCGTGAATGTACACGGTAAAGAAGTTGTTGTGTTAGCCATTTTCTATGCAGGCGATATAGCAGAAGGTGAGAAGCTTATCGATCCTTTACGTAGTTTCGGAATCGCTTATGGTGAACACATTGGTGCTCAGCCATACGTACAGTGGCAGCAAGCCTTTGACCCATTGCTCACACCTGGCGCAAGAAACTACTGGAAATCCCATAATTTTATAGCATTAAGTGATGGCGCCCTTGATTCGATTATCGAGTTTGTGGGCAAAATTCCTTTCCCACAGTGTGAGATATTTGTGGGGCTCATCGCAGGCGCGGCCAATCGTGTTTCTTCGAACGCAATGGCATATGGTCATAGGGACGCCAAGTTTGTTCTGAACGTGCACGGACGATGGGATGAGGCAGCTCAGGATAAGATCGGTATTGCATGGGCACGCGCGTTTTTTAATGCGTCTGCACCCTTTGCCTCAGCTGGCGCCTATGTGAATTTTATGACTGAAGACGAAGGTGATCGGGTGGCGGCCGCTTACGGCGAGAACTATGCTCGACTGAAACAGGTCAAAAAGAAGTATGATCCTAAAAATATTTTTCATAATAATCAGAACATCAAGGCTTAGAATTTATTGAAAATTAATTCTACTTTGTCACATTAGGAAAAAACAGCGTTCTTTGATAATTCAGCGATCAATTGTTTATGGTAGGCGTGGCCAATGGACGCCTGCCTGCGCCTATGCCTTTCTTCAAGTTGCCGTAGTACTTCCCTCAAAGTAGTTGCCCTACGGGGAAGCAGAAAGTTTAGGATGCAAACAATATCGAAGCAGCTCAATAGCGGATATGTGTCTTTGAATAGCAATCGTTGTTCCAGCATGAACAACATGGCCATCATCACCATTGCCATATGATGATGCCAGCTTTTCCATTTTCTGGCTTGGTATTCACCCATTCCGCAGTGGTTCTTGGCTTCCTGGAAATTTCTTTCGATCCAGTACCTTTGGGCCTGCATGTACGCCAATCGTTTATGCGATGTCGATGCATCGGCGTTGCTCAGGCTGTATGTAAGATCTCCAGTTGGATCGCGTCTTACGACCAGATGCCAGCAATGGGCAAGGGGCTCTTTCCCCCCAAAGCCAAATCCGTCGATGGAAAATTTGAACCCGCAACTTTCCCTTGGTGGTGTCGCGGACGAGCGTTCTTTTCCAACTCGACGCCGGTTGTTGTTTGATCCATTGATCAACCTGGATCGATTCGCATTGGGCTTTTGGCTTTGATGGTTTACGTCCTTTATTCGACGTTGGCGGCGGAATTACCGGTTTCGGGTCTTCAAGATAGATGCGCTGGCTTTTGGCAACGTCCACCATGAAGATCTCGTTGATTTGATCCATCATACGCGGGAAGGCTGTGTCTTTCCCATATAATGAATCGTGCGGACCCATTCAAATTGGACGCCAAGCATACGGGCCTCAATAACCAGCTGGATGGCCAATTCCGGTTTGGTGAAAAATTCGACGAATTCGTCCGGAATGCCCGCTTCGGCACATCTGATTTTGTCGCCAACCCAGCATTCAGGCAAGTATAAACGGAAACCGATAGGTGCAAAATGTTCACCGCGGCACAAAGTCGAATAGACACCAACTTGGCAATTGTCTGTCTTTCCAAGCTGCCCACACCATTGCCGGGAAACACCGACAGATTTGTCTCCTTTTTTCGGCATACTGGATTCGTCCAAAAGCAGACAACTATTGTCGCGGCCACCAAGAAGCGCGTTGGCATCATGAGCAACCTGTTCGACCACCCGTTGATCGTCCCAGGGCGAGTTGGTCAGAAAATGCTGGTAAACTTGGTCGTTGGAATCTGGAACGGCTTCGGCCATTCGCTCCATATTTTTTTTGGTTGCCTGAATCAAACCCTTCAAATATTGGCCGGAAACGGGATTCACATTTCTTGTACGTAGCTGAAATATTGGAGAAAATCTGCGATGGAAATCGACAAAATGAGAACCTACGCCCCCGAAGGGGCTGTTGTCATGAGTAGCTCCTTTGCGTTCTGTTCGATTGGGTTGGTGGGCTATTTACGCGAAGTTCAATACCCCATTGACTTCGTTTTCTCATAGCCCCTATATGACATATTTTAACAATTGTTTCAATAGGTTAAATGAATTTTTACCGAAATTTTTAATGTGACAAAGTAGAATTACGGCGATTAGTTTTATGTGTCTTGGCATGTTAGACGGATTGGTTTTCTTTTCCCTCCTGCTAGTTATCGGCGGCATAGGTGCCGCTGTCCAACATCCGCTGGCTTCAACCATGGTTTCCAAAGCGTATAACAACAATGGTCGCCGAGTGGCTTTGGGTACTTACAACTTTTCAGGTGATATCGGTAAATTTCTGTTTCCGACAATGGCTGCTTTGGCTTTGCCTCAAATCAATTGGCGTCTTGTATGTGTCGGTTTTGGGCTTGTCGGCTGTATGGTAGCGGTGACGCTTTTTTTCATTCTAAGATCTACAGATGTCGGTATAAGTGTTTCGAAGATACACCTTCGCACTTTCACAACGAACGGTACAACCGAGCGTTGAATAACAAAGCATTCCATGATGCTTATCGTGGCACTTCTTGCTGTAAAATTCGTATAGATTGTCTTATTATAGTGAAATACATCAGACCATCAGATCCGTAGGGCTTTCGTTTGACGACCTCGATTTTTTTATTGACGCCTTAGAACTTGCCGTTGTGGCACAGTTATTGGTAAACGCTATCCAGAGAACAATAACTGTGCCACTAGCTGACATAAGTCCAATAGACAGAGATGATGATCATGATTTTCCCGATCTCAGGCATCTTTCGGCTGATTCCGGTTGATGGATAGTTGACACACAACCTATAGTGGGGTATACATAATTGTAAAAAAAGCAAGCGTTTATCATTAATACTTTTACTTTCAACATACCAGATACACCAAAATGCCGCCTGAAAAGGAAACTAAGGCAGGACAAACATTTACCCCCGGCTCATTTAGGCTCAGTGTCAACCCACTCTCGCTGTCTTTCCGTGGCGATTTCAAACATCTCGAAAACCAATTTCACCAAAATTATTTTGATTCCAATCTCAAGCATTTAAGATTGTGTCATTTGATTGCCATTCTATTTTATGGGCTCACGGGGCTCTTAGAAAAAAATATACTTCTACCTGAGGCATTATCGGCTCTGTGGACGATTCGCTATCTTTTTGTTATCCCGATGTTTCTCGTTGGACTGGGTTTTACCTACACGAACTATTACAGGAAATACTGGTATTCGATCTCGGTACTCTACATTTTAGCAACCGGGGGCGGATTTATCATGATGATCATCCTGGGGCCTAAGCCGCAAGTATATGCCTACTATGTGGGCGTTATTATTTCCCTGTTTTTTGGCTATACCTTTATCCGGGAACGATTTATCCATGCCTCCCTGGCCGGTTGTTTATTAACTGTGCTTTACCTGCTGGCTTCGATGTATATCGTGGATACGCCGGTCTCTATTTTGCTCCACAATACTACGTATATTTTCATAGCCAATTTTCTGGGAATGATAATCTGTTACTTCATTGAATACACGTCCCGCAGGAATTTTATTCTAGTTCACCTCTACAGAGAAGAACGGGAAAAAGTGAACGCGGTGAACCGGGAACTGGAAAAACGAGTCCAAGCCCGAACGCAGGATTTAACTGAATCCAATAATCGCTTAAAGCAGGAAATAGCGGCTCACCGAAGGGCAGAAAAACAGAAAAAGGACCTTGAATCGCATCTGCAGCGTGCCCAGAAGATGGAATCCCTTGGCACTCTGGCCGGCGGGGTGGCACATGACCTTAACAATATACTCACTGGCGTCGTCAGCTATCCGGATCTGTTGCTAACCGAAGTGCCTGAGGATAGCCCGTTTAGGGATGCTTTGCTGACGATCAAGAACTCCGGAGAAAAAGCGGCGGCAATTGTTCAGGATTTATTAACCCTGGCTCGCCGGGGGGTTGCCATTTCCACCGTGGTTAACCTTAACACCATCATTGAAGACTACTTCACCAGCCCTGAATTTATTAAATTGAAAACCTATCACCCAGAGGTTGAATACAAAGTCGATCTAAAGGATGGGTTACACAATATTTTGGGATCCTCGGTGCATCTTTCCAAAACGATTATGAACCTGATTTCCAACGCGGCCGAGTCGATGCCCAAAGGAGGCACTATTCGGGTCACCTCCGAAAACATCGACATCAACCACCCCATCAGAGGCTATGCCGAGATTAAAAACGGCAGCTATAACCTGATAACCGTGTCAGACACGGGCGTTGGAATCGCCCCCGAAGAAATAGAACGCATATTCGAACCATTCTATACCAAAAAGGTCATGGGCCGAAGCGGCACGGGCCTGGGAATGGCGGTAGTTTGGGGAACTGTTCATGACCACAAGGGATACATTGATATCAAAAGCACACCGGGCCAGGGGTCGACCTTTCTATTGTATTTTCCCTCGACCGATCAGCAAATAGCGGCGGTGAAAGCACACATTTCGATGGACAAATACAAGGGCAATGGTGAAGCCATATTGGTCGTCGACGATGTGCTGGAGCAAAGGAAAATCGCTAATAAAATATTAACCAAACTCGGTTATTCCGTCACCACATCGTCCAGCGGAGAAGAAGCCGTTAACTATATGCAGGCTAATTCAGCCGATTTGATTATTTTGGATATGATCATGGATCCTGGGATTGATGGGCTTGAGACATACCGCCAGATTGTTGAATTCCATCCCGGCCAGAAGGTAATTATTGCCAGCGGGTTTTCCGAAACCGGTCGCGTGGAGGAGATGCGACGTCTGGGAGCTGGTGAATATATTCGTAAGCCGTACAGTATGGAAAAAATTGGAATGGCGGTAAAAAAAGCATTGGGCGCATAGATGCATATGTACTTTTCAACTTCAGAATCTGGTTTCTTTCCTCCCCGAATCAATGGGGACAACTGAATCGAATAACTGAGTAGATGAACTTCTATGGACCTGAAATCTGGCTTCGATCCCTGTCGCTGTCATTGGAATGGGCTGCTGGTACCCGGGCGCCGACTCACCGCTGAAATTGTGGACCAATGTCCTCAGCCGTCGTCGCCAGTTCAGGCGGTTGCCGAATTGCCGCCTCCCTTTAGCGGACTACCATCACGAAGATAAAAAGGCTGTTGATAAAACCTATGGCCGCATGGCTGCCCTGATAGACGGATTCAGCTTTGACTGGTCCGCCCGGCGCATACCGCGATTGACCTATCAGGTTACCGATATCGTTCATTGGCTGGCCCTTGAAACGGCCCTGCAGGCCATGGCCGATGCCGGTTATACCAGAAAAACGATTCCCGGCCAGCGCACAGGCGTGATCGTCGGCAACAGCCTGACCGGCGAACAATCCCGATCCTACAATTTGCGCTTGAGTATGGCCTTACGTCCGTAAAACATTTTTACGGACCGCCCAGCAAAGCAATATGGCGCCGGAAGAAACCCATAAATCGGAGGCGTGCACTAGAGACCGATCTTTATATCTGCGTTCCGGCGGTGAATGAAGACTCCCTTGCCGGCGGTCTTTCGATACGATCGCTGGCCGCATCTGCAATTATCTGAATCTTGATGGCGGAGGCTATACGGTGGATGGTGCCTGCTCATCCTCCTTGTTGGCCATCGTAACAGCCGCTACCGGACTTTCAACGGGAGATTTGGATATGGCTATAGCCGGTGGGGTGATAACGCCCTTGATCCCTTTGAGATGGTCGGATTTTCCAAAACCGGCGCACTGACTTCCGGAGAGACGACCGTTTACGACCGCAGAGCAAGTGGATTCATCCCCGGCGAGGGTTGTGGCTTTGTTGTGTTGAAGCGCCATACCGACGCGCTCAGGGACGGCAATGACATCTATGCCGTTTTACGTGGGTGGGTATATCATCGGACGGCAACAATGCCGCCATTACCGCACCGAGCGTTCCCGGCCAGATCCCTGGCGCTAACCGCGCCTACGAAAATTCGCCGTATGGAATTGAAAAACTGAATTTCATCGAAGGCCACGGTACAGGAACGGCCGTGGGTGATCCCGTCGAATCGGAGTCGATCGCATCGCTGACCGAAGACGGTTGTGGAAAGGAAGCGGGTACGGACCGTTCTGCGGCATTTCATCGCTGAAATCGATCATCGGTCACACCAAGGCGGCCAGTGGGGTTGGTGGCTTCATCAAGGCCGTGATAGCGGTCAAACCGCCGTATTTGCAGGCCGACTGCGGTCGGTTCTGCAGACTCGGCCTTTGACGACGTTGCGCGGCACATCTTTCCCATTCGGATCGGCAGGCGTCTGCTGCCCACCGATACCATGCGGGCCGGGGTATCCGCCATGGGGTTTGGCGGCATCAACAGCCACGTTACCTTGGAATCCGTCGGGCAACCCAGTTCAAAATTTAAACCCGCTTTAGATGAACGGGCGTTGATGGTATCTGCCCAGGAGAATGAAATCTTTGTGTTGAGCGCGGATACGGTTTCCAATTTGACCAAAGCATGCCAAGCGTTGGCCCAAACGGTTGACGGGATCAGTTACGCTGAATTGACCGACCTGGC
>CAVONM010000039.1:0-145331 GCA_963697225.1 uncultured delta proteobacterium | reverse complement strand
AAGACCGGAACCGTCCAGACCCAGTCCCAATTCCACCTCGCTGCACAGCATGCCCTCGGAGGTTTCTCCCCGGATGAGGGTCTTTGCCAACAAGGTGCCGTCGGGAAGCCGTGTACCCACACGGGCCAGGGGTGCACGCACCCCTGGCGTGACATTGGGTGCCCCGCAGACAACGGTCACCATGCCGCTGCCACCATCCACTCGGCACAGTTTCAGCCGATCGGCGTTAGGGTGGGGCAAGACCTCTACCACCTGCCCGACGACTACCGTTTCCAGATGAGCATAGCGATCTTCAACAGCCTCCACTTCCAGTCCTGCCATGGTCAGGGCATCGGCGAGATCCAGGATCGCCATATCGATGGGCACATATTCTTTCAGCCAGGTTAAGCTTACTTTCATGGGTTCTGGAGCACTCCCCCTTAGAATTGACTCAGGAATCGGTAGTCATTGTCGAAATAGCGCCGAATATCATCAATGCCGTATTTAAGCATGGCAATGCGCTCGACCCCCATACCGAAGGCAAATCCGGTATATCGACTGGTGTCATAACCGATATTTTCAAACACCGCCGGATGGACCATCCCGGAACCCAGGATTTCCAACCATCCGGTTTGAGAACAGACACGACAGCCTTTTCCCCTGCAAATCACGCATCGGATATCCACTTCGGCGCTGGGTTCGGTGAAAGGAAAGAAGCTGGGTCGAAACCGCAATGTGGTCTGGTCATCGAACATCCGATGAATGAACGCGGTCAGGGTCCCCTTGAGGTCGGCAAAAGAGACATGGCGATCCACCAGCAGCCCCTCCACCTGGTGAAACATGGGTGTATGGGTCAGATCGGAATCGCATCGGTACACTTTGCCGGGGGCGATGATACGCACCGGCGGCGGCTGCTTTTCCATTACGCGTGGTTGCGTGGGTGACGTGTGGGTTCGAAGGACGACATTGTCCGACACGTAAAAGGTATCCTGCATGTCTCGGGCAGGATGGTTTTTAGGGATATTGAGGGCTTCAAAATTGTAATAGTCCGTCTCCACCTCCGGGCCTTCAACCACATCGAAACCCATCTGTGAAAAGATGTTGCAAATGCGGTTGGTGATTTGGGTAATGGGGTGAAGTGATCCTTTTTCCGGCACTCGGCCCGGCAGGGACACATCGATGCGGTCCGTTGCCGTTTTGGACACATTCGCCAGGCGGGTCAAGGTGTTCTTGAATTCACCTTCCAGGGACCGTTTGATTTCATTGGCCCGCTTTCCCGCCTGGGGCCGCTCCTCGACGGGAAGGCTGGAGATGTTTCTCAAATAGTGGGTAATGTGTCCCTTCCGACCGAGGTACTGGGTAGAGACATCGCTTACCGCATCAACATCGGTCGCCGATGCCAGCGCTTCCATGGCCTCCGCATATATCCGTTCTAATGTACTTTTCACGATCGTCGCTCTGTATTTGCAAATAGATTGTCGCCGTCCCTCGGTCCCGCCGGAGCGGGACGAGGCGTGCGGTCACTTTCGCGGTTCGAATAAGGGGGGGGCGGCGGGAGGATAACAATTCGTGCGGCATTCACCGCGACAGGTCAACCCGGCTTAACCCTGCTGTGACGCCAGCGCGGCAATCTGGGCAAATCCAGAGGGATCGGAGATTGCAAGCTCAGCGAGCACCTTTCGATCCAGGTTCACGTCGGCCTTTTTCAGTCCGCTGATGAACCGGCTGTAGGAAAGGTCGTTCATGCGCGCCGCTGCGTTGATGCGTGCAATCCACAGCCGACGGAATTGGCGCTTCCGCTGTTTGCGATCCCGATAGGCATAGTTGAGGGCCTTGTCTACTGTGTCTGCCGCGGTCCGAAACAGCTTGCTATGTCCGCCGCGAAATCCTTTGGCCAGTTTTAAGACTTTCTGGCGGCGTCTTCTCGCCTTGAAGCCTCTTTTAATTCGCATGATTTCATCTCCTTGCTGACAGGACCACCGCGCCACCCGCACCTGAATCGTTTCTCAGATGCCACCATTCGGCGAAACCTGCTTTATAGATTCTTATTAAACGTCAGTCAACCGTTGGGCAAAAGGAGCCTGATTTCTCTCATGTCGCTCCTTTTGACCAACTGCATCTTCTTCAGGGAGCGTTTACGTTTCCGGGACTTGGAAGTCAAGATGTGACTGTGGTGAGACTTTGAAAACGTGTACCGGCCGGACCCGGTCTTCTTGAACCGTTTTGCGGCCGCCCGGTTGGTTTTAATTTTCGGCATGGTTTCTCTCCTTGAACAAAAAATTGATCGTCATTCTGAATTTTTAAACCGGACGAAAAACGCATCTCAAAAACCGATGGCGTGAACGGAAGACAAGCGTTCACGCCAACTGTTGAGACGATCTGTTTCTTTTCGCGCGGATCATGGCCTGAGCCCGAGAGCCGGTGAAGCAACCCGTCATTGGCCGGGTGTCACCACCTGGGATCTGGGGGCAAGCACCATCATCATCGTCCGTCCTTCGAACTTGGGATATTGCTCCACAACGGCGATCTCTTCAAGTTCGGTGGCAATTTGCTGCAACAACGCTCTTCCACGGTCTGAAAGCGTGATTTCCCGGCCTCGAAACATCACCGTGACCTTGACCTTGTCCTTACGGTCAAGAAATTTACGGATGTGCCCCATTTTCGTCCCAAGATCATGCTCTCCGGTTTTAGGCCGGACCTTGATCTCTTTGAGCTGAAAAGTGGTCTGCTTCTTTTTGGCCTCTTGCTGTTTTTTGGTCTGCTCATACTTGAACCGCCCGTAATCCATGATCTTGCATACCGGCGGTTTTGCATTGGGCGAAATTTCGACAAGGTCCAGACCAAAATCATTGGCTTTGGCCAACGCCTGATGAATCGGAAGTACGCCGACCTGGTTTCCCTCCGGGTCAATCAAGCGGACCTCCCTGACCCGGATACCCTGGTTGATCCGCGTGGTATCGGGCGGCCTCCTGTCCATCTGTCTATTTCTGGGACCAGCTATACGTCCACCTCCTGAAGCCTTAACGTTCGGTTTTCTTTGCCCCTGCCAACCATTGACAGGCCAATGGATTCACGCCAAATCGAACCACCAGACGATGGTCCGATACTCAATACTAAACTTTAGTCCAATATATGACGCCGCCGGCAAATGCAAGAAAAAAATAGCTTACGCGTTCTCAGGTTAAGGGTTCAAGGTTCTGGGTTAGGGACAAAACCAAAAAAGTATCCCGTGCATTGGTGGACGCTGCCCACCCCATCCAATGGTTTACGCCCATGAACGGTCATGAAGATACCGGCTGCGCCAAGGTGTAGCGGCTCAGCAGGCTGTCCGCCCAGTAGCGGTTCGCCGAATCGGCAAAAAACTGCTTGAACAGCAACAGGCTGTGGGTTCTCAATACGCCGGAGATCACCGTCAATTGGGCGTTTCGGTATAAGGGAGTCAGGTCGGATCGGTCACAGCCAGTCCCACCCCCCATCACGTCTTCATAGGCGTAGACGATTCTACCGATGCCGCTGAGCAGGATGGCGGAAAAGCACATGAGACAAGGTTCCATCGTGCAGTAAATGGTCAGATTCGAACGATCGATGTCCGGCATGTCATCCGAAAGACGCCGCAGGGCATTGATTTCGGCGTGGTCGATCTCGTTGACCGACCCAGCTGCCGTGCCTGTGCGGTGACCCCGGGCAATCTCGATGTCATCGTCTGCAATCACACAGCCCACAGGGAACTCACCGTCCGCCAGGGCCATTTGGGCCAGGCCAAGCGCCGCTGACATGAACACGGTATCCGTTACCGACACCGTCTCAGTGTTCATGCGATCCTGCATGCGCTGTCGTCACAGGGACACCCGCCGTCAATTTCAAATGCGTAAACGATCCTTGCTTCCATTTCCGCGCGCTTTGATGAAATGGGCGAAAACTGGGCTCGCTTTAACCGTTGCACCAAGTTTTTCCTGTCGGGGACCCGGTCAAACCCCGACCCGATCAATTTGCCGGTTTCGCCGTCCAGAATGTCCGCCGACTCGCCATTTGTCACCACCACGACCGGGATCTGGTAAGGTGCCAGCAGCCGTGAGATGGCCAGCGTCGGCCGATATCGGGTCACCAGAGAACCTGGCCCGTATTTAATCACCATTGCCGTGCGATCGTCAACCGTTACCGCAAAGTCCAGCATCAAACGCCCCTTCCGGTTACCGGCGGAAACGATCATGGGGTTGCGGGGATGGATGTCCGCTTTTGCATAACCTTTGTCCGTCACGAGGAAACGGGCAATTTTCTGGCGATAGCGCTCGTCGTGGGTATCTGCCAGCATTTCACCGGAGATGAAATCGCCAAGCTCCCCGAGTATCAGATGATGACCACCCATGAACCGCCTCCGCCTGGCCAAGATACCGCTTTACAAAGCCTTTTGTCTGTGAATAGATAACCGTTTAAAAATAATACATCTATGGGAAAATCACAACCAGAGCGCCATGAACATCCGCGAGCAATTTGAAAAACGCGAAAAAAACTTCATGTCTCCATTCGGCTGCCAGAGCGCACACAGCCGAGGCCGGCAGCGGCCGGAGGATGCCTGCCCCATCCGCACCGCGTTCCAGGTCGACCGTGACCGCATCGTCTACGCCAACGCGTTCAGGCGGCTGAAGCATAAAACCCAGGTGTTCCTCAACCCGCTGGGGGATGAATACCGCACGCGCCTGACCCATACGCTGGAGGTGGCTCAGATTGCCCGTACCATTGCCCGGGCGATGTTTCTGAACGAAGACCTGGCCGAGGCGATTGCCTTGGGACACGATTTGGGACATACCCCATTTGGACACGGCGGAGAAGCGGTGCTTCAAGAGATCCACGCCCCGGACTTCTCCCATCACAAGCAGAGTCTTCGGGTAGTGGATGTAATCGAAAACAACGGCAACGGGTTGAACCTGACCCACGAAGTTCGCGACGGCATCGTCAAGCACTCCAAAGGCTACGGAAAAATTCTGCCCGATGACCGCAACGAACTGGCCTGTACCATTGAGGGTCGAATCGTTCGGATATCCGATATCATGGCCTACTTGAACCATGATCTGGACGATGCCATCCGCAGCGGCGTTATCCGGGAAAACCAGGTGCCGGCCGTCTGCACACGGGTCATCGGCCGGACCCACCAGGAGCGGGCCATCACCATGATCCGCGATCTGATCTTTTCCAGCCGGGCGGAAGACGGAGAATTGAGACTTGACATGAGCGAGGAGGTTTTCGGCGCCATGACCACATTGCGGGCCTTTCTCTACGAAAACGTCTACCGATCCGTCCAGGTTCACAGGGAATTTGTCAAAGCAAAAAAAATCCTTTCTGAGCTTTACGCCTTCCTGATGGATAACGAGCAGGTTTTAGAAAAAGAACTCACCCGAATGGGCATCGCCGGCTGCCTGAGCAACGGCTCACCCCGGAAGCAGGTCGTCTGTGACTTCATCGCCAGCATTACCGATCGCCATGCCCTCGGCCTTTACCAAAAAATCTTTTTCCCCTCGCCCACGGTTTGAGGAAATACCGGATCGCCATGAACCTGACCCTCGAACGAGTGCTGACCATCAGGCATCGCTATCTCCCTCTGCTGAGACGGCTGGAGACACTTTTTGGCGATATGGGTCGGGCCTATACGGCCGTTGCCGGGCAGTATGGGTTTCAGTGCAACGGCTGTGCGGACAACTGCTGCCTGACCCGATTTTATCACCACACCCTGTTGGAGTATCTGTATCTCGTGGAAGGCCTGCGATCCCTTGAATCCGACGATTGCCGCGCAATCTATGAAAAGGCGCTGACGGTCAGCGCGGCAATGGACGACGACGATCGCCAGGGCGAGGCCCTGCGCATCATGTGTCCGCTCAACCGGGACGAAAGGTGCACGCTATACCCTTACCGCCCAATGATCTGCCGGCTTCACGGCATCCCCCACGAACTCCTGCGACCCGGCGGCAACCCGATCCAGAATCCGGGCTGCGATGCATTTTTCAATCAGTGCCGCCAACATGGCCAAACTGATTATATCCGATTCGACCGCACCCCATTTTACCGGCAGATGGCGGCCCTCGAGCAGGAATTGCGAATAAAAACGGGGTATTCCGATAAAATCAAGCTCACCATCGCCCAGATGCTGGTGTCGATCACGGATAACATTTATGAAATCGATTAAACCGGAAGAGATGAACCGGCTGCCGGGAATACCCCTGAAAAAAACCGATACGTTTAATTTCCGGTGCCACAAAGGCCTGGCTTGCTTCAACCAGTGCTGCCGGAATCTGAACCTGTTTCTTTACCCCTACGATGTTCTCCGTCTGAAAAAAAGCCTCGAAATGGACTCCGACCGGTTCCTGGAATCCCATGTGGATGTGGTGCTGCGCAAGGGCAACTATTTCCCGGACGTCCTGCTGCGAATGGCCGACAATGAATCCAAAACCTGCCCTTTTTTAAGCGACGAGGGATGCACGGTGTACCCTGACCGGCCCGACACCTGCCGGACTTTTCCCGTGGAACACGGCGCGCTGTTTAACAACCGGCCCGGTGCATCGCAAATCGTCAGCTTCTTCCGGCCGCCGGATTTCTGCCAGGGCCAGCATGAAAACCAGGCCTTGACCGTCGCCCAATGGGCACAGGATCAACAGGCCGACACACACAACCAGATGACCGCCCGATGGGCCTCGATCAGAGCGCTGTTTCAAAAAAACCCATGGGGACCCGAAGGCCTGAACGGCGCCAAAGGGAAAATGGCCTTCATGGCCGCCTATAACATTGACCGGTTCCGTGATTTCGTATTTCAGAGCAGTTTTTTAAATCGGTATCGAATCAAGAAGACCCTGGTAAAGAAACTCCGCGCCAGTGATCGGGAGCTGCTGCTTTTCGGTTTTGAATGGATTCGCTATTTCGTCTGGGGAATAAAATCTAAAAGCCTTCGTTCCTGAAAATGCCACACAGAGAGTTAAAGAAACCTGGCAACCGTTCACGGTTTATAGTTATATGAGCTTTCAGCTCTTTATTTTTTTCCCGCCACCGCCTCGGCGATGTTGAAGCAATAGTCGCCGATCTTCTCCAGGTTGGTGAGCAGGCTGACGTAGACCAATCCCTGATCGATGCCGCATTCACAGGAGCGAAGGCGCTGAATGTGGTCGTCGCGATATTTTTCGCGCATGGCATCGACGGCATTTTCGAGGCTGTCGGCCCGATTCATGAAATTGGCTGGCCGCTGACGCATGGCGGATGTGATCAGGTCCATGAACTCGGCCACCTTGTCCACCAGCTTGTCCATATCTGCCATGGCCTGTTCGGTGAACGTCAGATTACTTTCGATCATGTCCTCGATGGCCTGGGCAATATTCTCCACCGAATCGCCGATGCGTTCGATATTATTGGTCATGCGCATGAGACTGGAAAGTTCCTTGGCCTCGGATTCACTCACTCCGCTCTGGTAGATCCGGGTGAGGTAAGCCACGATTTCACGCTGCATGTCGTCCAGGTGGTTTTCGACCTGGCGCCACTTGGCCAGCTTCTTATAATCCCGGTCCTTGAGTCGCTTGGCCGTTTTTCGAAACGTGTATTTCGCCGTCTCAGCCATACGCAGAATTTCACTGCGCGTTTCCACGATGGCGGCAATGGGGGTATCGATGAGCCGATCGCCAAAGGTAGGCAGCCGGAAGTAGTCGACGTCCTCCTCTTCCTTGGGTGAAAGCAAAATGGCAATTTTGATCAGCCAGGGCAGCACCAGCAAAAAAAATGAAGCGTTGATCACGTTGAACAGGGTGTGACCATTGGCGATATAACGCCCAACATTCACCACGTCGTCGCCCACCAACTGGTCCACCGGGCCGGCCCCGAGTCCCAAGGTCACCGATTCCACCAGTTTCACGAACAGGGGAAAGACGCAAAGCATGAGGGTGACGCCGATGACATTGAACATGGTATGGGCCCGTGCGGCCCGGTGGGCGTTAATGTTGTTGGAGCCGATGGTGGCCAGTTCGGCCGTTATGGTCGTGCCGATATTTTCCCCCAGCACCAGGGCCATGGCACCGGGAAAAGTAAGCAACCCCTGGCTGGCCAGGGTCATGGTCAGGCCGATGGTGGCTGATGACGATTGAACCATGATGGTGAGTAAGGCGCCGACGAACACGCTCAGCAAGAGTCCACTCAGGGTGCTGGGGTCGAATTTGGTGAAGAACGCCAGGAACGCCGGGTCGCTTTTAATGGGCGCCAGTCCGTGTTTCATGACGGTCATTCCGTAAAACAAAAGTCCGAAACCCAAAATGACCTCACCGATATAGCGGGTCTTTTTCTGCTGGGTAAAATACTTGAGCACCACGCCGGTGGCAATCGCGGGCAGGGCCAGTGCCGTCAGTTTGAAAGCAATCAATTGGGCCGTAACGGTGGTGCCGATGTTCGCCCCCAAAATCATCCCCACGGCCTGCTGAAGCGTCATGAGGCCGGCCGTGACGAACCCGATGAGCATGACCGTGGTAGCCGACGAGGACTGCACCATGGCCGTGACGACAGTACCGGTCAGGCAGCCCAGCACCCGGTTGGAGGAAACCGCGCTCAAGATGGCCTTGATGCGTTTTCCGGCGGACATCTGAAGCCCCTCGGTCATCATCTTCATGCCGAGGATAAACATGCCAAGACCCCCGAGGGTCGTAAAGATCACACCCGTCATCGCTGCTCCATTCTCGTACCCCGTAACTGGAACCGCATTATCGTTATCTATTTCTATGCATTCAGAATTAAATAGAATTACGCTTGGTTTCAGTCGGTTTTTACTCTCGCTGAAAAGTTGGCCTGTTCTTACCATACGCCGTCAAGATGTCAAGTCCCAAGCCCGTTGAAGGGAGTGATTCAATATCGACATTTCACCTCTGGATCTCTGCAGGTTTCTCATGCCTGCAGATCTGTCAGAGTCGATATCCGATGGCGTAATAATCGATATCCTCCGGATGAACGTGCACTTCTGAGATAGCCTTGTCCCGCACCGATATCCCGGCCCGGTGAACGGAGTCCGGGTCTCCGGATACCAGGGGATGCCAGGCATCCAGCCCCTTGCCCTCGGACAGCCGCCGGTAGGCGCAGCTTCTGGGAAGCCAGCGCAGGCGAGGGATCTGTTCCGCGGTCAGCACCAGGCAGTCGGGCACCAGCGTGGTCCGGTTGCTGTAGTCGCCACAGCCGCAAACCTGGACATCCAGCAGGTAGCAGGAGACCCAGGTGTATGTCACTTTGCCCGTTTTGCCATCCTGAAATTTTTGCAGACAGCAGCGGCCACAGCCGTCGCACAGGGATTCCCATTGCTCACGGTTCATCTGCTCCAACCGCATCGTTTTCCAGAAGGGTGGGTCGATCACCTGAGGGACGGGGCGCGTGGGATGCGGCTTCATCGGTGTTGATCCTTGTTCTCCATACCCCGGAGCCTTACCATGATTTCACGCGGTGGAAAAAGGAAAATCCATTGGCGATTGCTTTTGGCGCAGGAAGGCTTACATTTTTAGGCAACTTCATGTCACATTCGCCTGCCGGAGACCCCGGCAGGCGAATGTATACCAGGAGAAAAACTGTGAGACGCCAAGCAATGCGCCTTGCCCTGATTTACCTGTTGGTCTTGGCTGGGTTGCAGGGTGCGGTCGAGGCAGCGATGGCAGCGGGTTCAACGGCGCACCACGATCTGACCATTCGCCTGTTTCCCGAAAAATCAGAACTGGAAGGCCGGGACCGGATCCGCATCCAGAGGCCGGAAAAGGGCTCCGTCCACCTGCTTCTTTCTCCTAACACCCGCATCCAGACCGTTCGAATAGGCGACCACGATCACCCCTATTCATTTGACCGGGGGCGGTTGACCGTGAACCTGGACCGCAGCGAATCGACCCTGGACGTGGATCTGAACCTTCAATACACCTGCCGGTTCGACGACCCTGCACCGGTGCGCCCCGTGAACACCGACAACCCGGGGTTTGGGGTCAGCGGCACGATCTCCGCTTCGGGGACCTTTCTCCTGTCCGGCGCAGGCTGGTACCCTCGGGTGGCTGATGCCACGCAGTCCTTTGTGTTGACCGTGGAAGGACCCGACGACACCGTAGCGGTCACCGCCGGCCGGCTCCTGAACATCGACCACCAGGGAGAAAGAACCGTCAGCCGCTGGCAAATCGACAATCAATTGGAGGGACTGAGCCTTTCCGCCGGCCCTTATGTGGTCGAGAAGCGGATGCTGAACGGGCTGACTGCCACCACCTACTTATTCTCGGACAATCAGGTTCTGGCGCCGCGTTACTTGGAGGCCTCCCTGCGCTACCTGAAGCGATACAGCGATCTTTTTGGCGCCTATCCCTTTGATGGATTTGCGGTTGTCGAAAACTTCTTTCCCACCGGTTACGGCTTTCCCGGCTACACCCTCATGGGTGGAAGGGTCCTGCGACTGCCATTTATCCCGGAAACGAGCCTGCCCCACGAAATCGTTCACAGCTGGTGGGGCAACGGGGTTCTGGTGGACGTCGCCTCGGGCAACTGGTGCGAAGGCATTACCTCTTATACAGCTGATTATCTGATTAAAGAACAGGCATCATCCCGTGCGGCAACGGACTACCGGCGCCAGGCCCTTCGTAACTATGCGACACTGGTATCACCAGCGACCGACTTCCCCTTAAGCCGATTCCGGAGCCGCACCGATCCGGCCACCAAGGCGGTGGGCTACGACAAGTCCACCATGGTCTTTCACATGCTGCGCAGGGAAGTGGGCGAGGATGCATTCTGGGCCTCGCTGCGGCATCTTTATGGGCAATTCCGGTTCGAACACGCTTCATGGAAGGATCTGCGGGAGCGATTTGAAGAGCAAGCGGGACGATCCCTGGATTGGTTCTTCCGGCAATGGGTCTACCGGCAGGGCGCCCCCCAGATACGGCTGGAAAATGTCCGGCAGATATATGACAGCAGGGGATGCCGGACAGTCGGCCGTCTGGTCCAGGACAAACCCTTTTACGACGTTACGCTGGAGCTGGCTCTGGACACCGATGAGGGTCCGGTGGGCCAGCTGATCCGCTTGTCCAAACGACTGACGGAATTTGAAATCATCAGTCCTTCGTGCCCCCGGTCCCTCACCGCTGACCCTGATCATCACCTTTTCAGGCGACTCAGCCCTGAAGAGATGCCCCCTACGGTCAACACCTTGAGAGGCTCCGAATCCGTCGTGATGGTGATTGCGGATCGCTTGGGTCAGCGCGGCGAGGCCATCGCCCTTCAATTCTCCGAAGCCATGGGATTGGGCAACGTCCGAATGGTTCATGAAGCCGATTTCATTGCTGCGGAAGCCGAGGCAGTCAATCTGCTGTTCATCGGCCTGCCCGATCAACCGGAGGTGTTCAAGCTGTTTCCGCGTGACCTGGCACTGACCCCAGAGGCCTTTGACGCAGGTGGACAGCATTTCGGCGGGTCGGGGGATGTGCTGTTCGCTGTGGCCCGACACCCCGACCATTCCGGGAACATCGTCGCCCTGCTGCACACGCTCTCCACGGAGGCAGCCGATCGGACAGCGCTGAAAATTCCCCATTACGGCCGTTATAGTTACCTGGCCTTCAGCGATGGATCAAACCGGATCAAAGGCACGTGGGAAGTCATTGATTCGCCGCTAATGGTCCGCTGGAACCCGGAGCAACCCAACAACCAAGGAGCCCCGCCATGACCATTTTTCGCCGCAAACCGATCATGGGTTTACTGGCATTGTCGATCCTGCTGCTGGCAGCCACCTGCCGCGAACCCAAACAGGCAGCTCCGCTGAACCTGTTTGATCTTCAAACACGGCAATCCATGGCCGGTGTGCAGGCCATGGACGCATTGAAAAGCGTCCGCCTCGTGCTGGTGGGCGAACACCACACCGATCAGGGCCACCACGAGGCGCAACTGCATGTCATCCGGACGCTCAGCGCGCAATCGGTTCCCCTTTCCATCGGGTTGGAGATGTTTCGCAAGGATAGCCAAGCTGCACTGGATCGATGGGTGGCCGGGGAGTTGGATGAAGCCGCGTTCGAAAAGATCTATCTGGACAACTGGAATTTTCCCTGGTCGCTCTACCGGAGCATCTTCTTCTTCGCCCGAGAAAAAAAAATTCCCATGGTTGGCCTGAATGTCTCCCGGGATATCACCCGGCAGGTGGCCCAGCAGGGGTTTGCTTCACTTTCCGATCAGCAGCGGGGAGAACTGGAGGGTGTCACCTGCAATGTGACCCGTGAGTATAGGGATTTTATCCGCAGTGCCTTCGGTGCCCATGGCCACGGCAACATGGATTTCGTCCGTTTTTGTGAAGCCCAGCTGGTCTGGGACACGGCCATGGCCATCAACAGCCTCAATCACCTGGAACGGCACCCTGATCGGGTCATGGTGCTGCTGGCCGGATCCGGCCATGCGCGTAAGATGGGAATTCCCTACCAGATAAGGAGCCGGTTGCCAATCCCGACCACCGTGCTGCTGCCATTTACCTCGGACATCTTCGAGCCCGCGATGCTGACCAGCGCCGATGCGGATTTCATCATCATGCCCTGAACCCCTTCAACCATTAATCTATCCCGATTTCACATCAACCGCGCATTGATAAGCAGGGGACAGACAATGGAGAACAAACCCAGAACGGTGAACGCTTGGGCCCGCGGGCAGTTTGTTAATGGTTGAACCTCAGGCCAGTCTGCGGGAGCCGGCTGATTTTTGCATTTTGAATTTCTTATGAAACTTGAGCACTTTTTTGATGTAGCGCTGCGTGGCCTTGAACGGGGGGATCCCCTCATAGTTTCGAACGTGGCGTGATCCGGCATTGTAGGCAGCCAGGGCCAGTTGCACATCACCATCGAACCGGTCAAGCAGTGACCTGAAATAGCGGACACCGCCATCAATATTCTCCTCCGGATCATAGATATCCTCAACACCCAGGGATTTTGCGGTGGACGGCATGAGCTGCATCAATCCCCGGGCCCCTTTTTTCGATTTGGCCTTGGGATTGTAACCGGATTCCGCAAAAATAATGGCCCGGATCAGGTGCGGGTCCACTTCATATCGCCCGGCCACCTGAATGATAATACCTTGAAACGGAATGGATTCGTTGGGCAAGCCCCCAACCGGTACCGGCGACATTTCCATGAGCGTGTCGACGCGGGCCGGATCCTCTTCGATCTCCAGGAAAGCCAGACACATGTCAAATACCGGCGGCGCCCAGGCCGCGTCGAAGGAAGGCATCATCGGGGCCGTCTCAAAAACCGGAAAATCGGACTCGGCGCCCGATGCCAGCTCAAGCAATACCGGAGCCTGCGGCATGGCCAGTACCGGGAGGGCATAGGCTTCAATCTCAGATTGTTTAGTCAATGTGCAGGCAGCGGTCAGGAAAAAGCTGCAGGCGACGACAGTGACGAAAAAAATGACGACATCTTTTAAAAGGGAAAACATATGAGGGTGTTGATTATCTGGATTCATGACATTTCACATTGGTAAGGGTTGCCTGATAAGCTACAACGCCTCGCGTCGAATCTAAACGTTATATAGCAAATAGGATGCCGATCGTCCCTAAAGGGACAATTCTATATTTAATTCAAAGCAGTTAGATCTCAACCGGAACATACCATAGGCATTCCGGTGTGAAACCCGTTCATCACAAACTATGGTATTTTTACCACATTGTAAAAAAGATTGCCCTCATGCCTAAACCGTATGGCCGCAGGGCTAAATACCCAGGTAGGCCTTTTTCACGTCTTCGTTGGTCAGCAGTCTGTCAGCGGCATCGGATAGGGTGATCCGGCCGTTCTCCATGACGTATCCCCGGTGGGCGACCTTCAGAGCAAGGTTGGCGTTTTGTTCCACGAGAAAAATGGTGGTGTTGTTTTCGCTGTTAATTTTTTTTATGATTTCAAAAATCTGTTTTACGATCAACGGGGCCAGTCCCAGGGAGGGTTCGTCCAGCAAAAGCAGCCGGGGCCGTGCCATCAAGGCCCGGGAGATGGCCAGCATCTGCTGCTCGCCCCCGCTCAAGGTGCCGCCGGCCTGATTGCGCCGTTCGGCCAGGATGGGAAACAGGCTGAACACATAGTCCAGGTCGGATTTCACGCCATCCTTGTCATCCCTCAGAAACGCCCCCATATCCAGATTTTCCAATACGGTAAGATAAGGGAAAATCCGCCGGCCTTCCGGCACCTGGCTGATGCCCATGGAGACGATCTTGTCGGGGTTCACCCGGGCAATGGACTCCCCCATGAAGAGGACATCCCCGGTTCTGGGTGGAACGATCCCGGAGATGGACATCAAGGTCGTGGTCTTGCCGGCGCCATTGGCGCCGATCAGGGTAATGATCTCCCCCTCCTTCACTTCCAGACTGACACCCTTCAAGGCCCGGATATTGCCGTAATAAGAATTAATGTCAACGAGGCTAAGCATCAATTTCTTCTCCGAGGTAGGCCTTGATGACGGCCGGATTTTTACGAATCTCTTCAGGGGTGCCCTGGGCGATCTTCTTGCCGTAGTCCATAACAAAAATGCGGTCCGACAGACTCATGACCAGTTTCATGTCATGCTCGATGAGCAGGATCGAAATTCCTTCGTTTTCGCGGATTCTGATGATCAGCTCATCCAACTCATCTGTCTCATGGGGGTTCATGCCGGCGGCCGGTTCATCCAGCAGCAGCATGAACGGATCCGTGGCCATGGCCCGGGCAATTTCCAGGCGCCGTTGGGCACCGTAGGGCAGGTTCTTGGCAAAGTCGTTGACATATTTTTCAAGTCCGATCTTTTCCAGGATCGAATAGCTTTTTTGAACCACCGCTTTCTCTTCCCGGCGGGTGGAGACGCCCCTGAGCACCGCCCCTAAGATTCCGGCCTTCATGCGGCAGTGACAACCGATCATGACGTTTTCCAGAACCGTCATGTTCTGGAACAGGCGGATATTCTGAAAGGTCCGGGCCAGCCCCTTTTCCGTCACCTGATTCGGCTTGAGGCCATTGATCCGCTGAGTTTTGCCGTTTTTCGGCGCGGAAATCAGGACGTCCCCCCCGCTGGGATCGTAAATCCCGGTGATACAGTTGAAAAACGTGGTCTTGCCCGCGCCGTTGGGACCGATGAGGGCCACGATCTCCCCCTGGTGAACATCAAGATCAACATGGTCCAGAGCCCGGAGCCCGCCAAAATTCATGGTCAGCTGTTTTACGTCGAGTATCGGTTCCATATCCATTCTTGACAAGGGTTTAGGCTGTTGGGGCCATCAATGGTCTGTCTCTTTGTATTGGTATGTCCGCCGCACCGTTTCCACGATGCCGCCGGGCCGGAACACCATCATCATCACCAGCACGGTTCCGAATGCCAGCATGCGGTATTCGGATAAAAAACGCAGGTATTCCGGCAGTAGGATCAGGACGAGGGCACCAACGACAACCCCCACGATCGATCCCATGCCGCCCAAGACAACGATGCAAAGCACGTTGATGGACTCCCAGATGGTAAAACTTGCCGGGTTGATAAAGGTGGTCTTAGCGGCAAACACCACGCCGGCGAAACCGGCCCAGGTTGCTCCCAGGGCAAAGGCCATCAGCTTGGTTTTGCGTTTGTCGATTCCCATGGCCTGGCAGGCGACTTCATCTTCCCGCAGGGCGATCCAGGCCCTGCCGATCCTTGAATTCTGCAGCCGGTTGACCACGAAGATGGTGAATAGGGTCATGGCGATCATCAGGAAATAGATGTAGATGGTCGATTGTTCAATATCCAGGTCGATACCAAAAAATCCCGGGCGGGGAATATTGGCGATGCCGCTGGGCCCGAATGAAAATTCGTTCCAGTTCTCCAGAATCAACCGGATAATCTCACCGAAACCCAGGGTGACGATGGCCAGGTAGTCACCCCGCAGCCGCAACACGGGGAATCCGAGGATGATACCGAACATGGCCGCCAGTCCACCACCGATACCCAGTGAGGTCCAGAAGCCCAACCCGAAATGGTAGTTGAGCAGGGCGTAGGAATAGGCGCCCACCGCATAAAATGCCACATAGCCCAGATCCAGCAGGCCGGCAAGGCCAACCACGATATTCAGGCCCAATCCCAGCATGACATAGATCAGGGCCGTAATCATGATATTGGTCTGGTAAAAGGAAAAGACGAAGGGAAAGGCTAGGGCAACGGTACCGATGACAATCAGGGCCGGGATGGTGAATCGCCGATCGCTCAGCAATCGTTGACTCAGGGTCACCCGGGCAATGCCATCGACCTCCGTCCTGTGGATTCCCTGCTCCTTTCGCCGGATCAGGTAGCGCCAGAGCGCAGACAGCACAAAACTGCCGATCCCCACGAGAAACAGGTTGGCCCAGCGCCACTGGATGATGTTTTCCACCGTGTTGACCCGGATCACCATGATGGGAAAGGTCAAAAACATGAACCACAGTGAGACCAGAAAAGATTTTTTCAGTTCGTTTACAAGCATGGGCGTTACTATCTCGATCCGCATGGTGACCGGCGGAGGAAAGATGATGCCGGCCGTATTCTAGAAAATGCCTTACACCTTTTCCGCGGTAGAGCGTCCCAGAATTCCCGCCGGCCTGAAAATCAGAATCAGGACCAGAAAGACAAAGGCAAACACATCCTCGTAATCACTGGAAATATAACCGGTAAAAAAGGATTCGGTCCATCCGAGCACCAGAGAGCCCAGCACCGCGCCGGGTATGGAGCCGATACCGCCCAGCACCGCCGCCACGAAGGCCTTGATACCGGCGATGAAGCCGATATAGAAATTGATCTGGCCGATGTGGGAAGCGATGAGCACCCCGCCAATGGCTGCCGTGGCGGAACCGATAATAAAGGTCATCGAAATCACCCGGTTGACGTCAACCCCCACCAGTTGGGCCATATCCCGGTCCTGGGCCGTGGCCCGCATGGCCTTGCCGATCTTGGTGAACTTGATCAGCAGCGTCAGCAGGACCATGACGATGGTGGTAGTGATCAGAATCACCAGCTCCGGTGAACCGATGATGTGGGCAATCGGCTCCATGAATTCAAAATCGGGGATCAACCCTGGAAATGGCAGAAAATCCGAGGTCTGGGCCAGGAGCACATAGTTCTGCAGAAACAACGACATACCGATGGCGCTGATCAGGGCCGACAGGCGAGGCGCCTTTCTCAGCGGCTTGTAAGCGACCTTCTCCATCGTGTAGCCGTAGGCCGACGAATAGATCACGGCAACACCGGCGGCAATCAGCAGGATGGCAATCTGGTTCCAGCCCATCATGGTCAGCACGCTGATCACGATCAGGGCGGTGAAGGCACCGATCATGTATATTTCGCCATGGGCAAAGTTGATCAGCTGCACGATCCCGTAGACCATGGTGTACCCAAGGGCGATCAGCGCATAGATGCTGCCCCGGGTGAGCCCGCCCAGAAAAAGTTCAAAAAAATATTCCATTTTATAGAACCATATTCAGTAAAAGGATATCGCCCGGGTATGGGTATTCGGGCGATGGAGGGTGCCGTTCAGGAAAATCAGGGGGCAGACGCGTGGTTGTCAGCCCCCTGATTGTTCATGCAATCGCTTGCCCTACTTCAATTCAACATAGGCACCATCTTTGACCTGGTACATGGAGAATCCCACGCCAATGGCATCACCGCGATCGTCAAAGCGGATTTTGCCTAATGGCGTTTCCACATCCTTGGTCCTGAGCGCATTGGTCACCGCAGCATAATCGGTGCTGCCGGCCTGCTCGATGGCGTTGAGCAGCGCGAGGGCCGCAGAATAGGCATTCAGGTAGAATGCGCCCGGATCGGCACCGTAGGCTTTTTTGTGTGCCTCGTTGGCCGCGATGGCCATGGGGTTGCTGGAAACGTCCATGGGACCGGTGGCGTAAACGCCCTCTGCGTATTTCTGGGCCACTTTGATGAAGGTGTCATCTTTTACGCCGTCGTCGGAAATGAAGATGGTGTCCATTCTCTTTTTGCGCATCTGAGTGACAATCTTGGAGGCTTCTGGATGATAGCCGCCGAAAATGACTGCCTCGGCCCCACTTTGTTTGATTTTCTGGACGACGGCACTGTAGTCCACGGCACCGGGAGTGATGCCTTCATAAAAGACAACTTCCGCCCGGGAATCTTTTTCCAGAAAATCCTTGGCGAATTCAGCCAAGCCCTTGCCGTAGTCGCCCTTGTCGTGCAGCACGGCAATCTTTTTCAGCTTGAGGACGTCCAGCGCGAAGTCCACTTCCAGGCGGGCCTGGGCATCATCGGAGGCGATGGTGCGGAAAAAATTGGGGTAGTCGCCGCTTTGGGTCAGCGCGGGGTTGGTGGCAGACGGAGACATGACCGGGATATTCGAGTCTTTGTAGATGCCCATGGCCGCCTTGGTGGCGCCGGAACAGATGTGGCCCAGCACCACATGGACACCTTCGGAAACCAGCTTAGTGGCCGTGTTGGTGGCCACTTCAGGCTTGCACACATCGTCTTCCACCAGCAGTTCCACCTGCTTGCCGAGAACGCCGCCCTTGGCGTTGATGTCTTTTACCACCAGTTCAGCGGCTTTAATGGTCGGAATACCGTAGGAGGCAAGGTCTCCACTGTGGGGGCCCGCGACTCCCAATTTGATGGTATCAGCTGCCGTGGCAGTTGTGGCAAAAACCATGAATACACCGACAATTGCAACGATAAGGATTTGTGCCAAACGATTTTTCATCACGCCTCTCCTTCTCAAATGGTTTTAGTGAATGATCCCCCTCCAGGTAAACACGACTGTATAATAGAGTTGCCGATGGCCAGTCAAGTTAAAAGGCTACCGGATGACACGTGTTTCCCGATGGGAGGGTTCAGCTTGATTACTATAAAATTCATATGGTTCACATCTTGTTGCCGACGAAATGCCAATGGGCTGAAGGGTCTGTCAAGATGCGAATGAAGCGAGTTCATTTATTTATGGACTTACAAGGAATGTATATGATCCGGTGCAGTTGATGTCAACTGCATTCCGCACAATGCGTCCTTTCAGGCTAGATTCCTGTCTGCTGATCTTGAACTTGCCCTGACCCCCAAACCCATGTATGACGGTAAATAGATCACGCTGTTGAACCGAAACCAGGAAATTGAGCAGGACCGCGATCCCCATCATGAAAAAACACATCGGTCTGGTTGTCAAAGATGATGGCAATGCCCGGCAGCAGGCTGACCGGTTTGAGCATTGGCTGGTCAACAAAGGACTCGACGTTATCCGACGACCAATCGGGCGTCCCGCTGAAAAGCCATCGCAAGGGTTACGCAAGCGGTCACCGAAATCGCTTTTCTGCGTATTCGTTTTGGGTGGCGACGGCACATTTTTAAGTGCCGTTCGCTGGATCGGAGACCAGCAGACCCCCATCATCGGCGTAAAATTCGGCGAGGTCGGATTCCTGGCGGAGACCACGGAAGACCGCCTGTGCGAGGTTGCCGAGGGCATCCTGGCAGATCAATTCGCCACCCGACCGCAAATGCGACTGCAGATTCAGGCCCTGCGCGGGGGCGTGGAGATCGCCCGGGAGTCGGCCTTCAATGACGTGGTCATCAACAAAGGTGCCCTGGCCAGACTGGCCCGGATCCGCACCCATATCGACGGCCAGTTCCTCACCGATTACCGTGCCGATGGGCTGATCGTGGCCACACCCACCGGATCCACAGCCTACTCCCTGGCCGCCGGCGGTCCCATCATCCACCCATCGGTCCCCGGCATACTGATCACGCCCATCTGTCCCTTCACCCTGACCAACCGGCCGCTGATGGTCCCCGACTCGGCGGAGATCAAAATTCAACTGGCCGAAGACACGTCGGACATCATGCTGACCTGTGACGGCCAGGTGGGAGTGAAAATCGACGAGCGGGACACCATCATCATCAGCAAAAGCCCCAGCCCGGTCCAGATGATCACGCTTCCCGATCATAATTACTTCGATGTCCTGAAAGCCAAGCTGAAATGGAGTGGCGGCCGGGTATAACTGAAACGTCGTTCAGAAACAAATTGCACTTTTATTTTTCCATGGTTCATGTTAACAGGGTTCACACGCCTGAAACAGGAAATGGAGACTCTCTGATTTGAAGCGCTATCCACGACGGCTGACTGTTTTTCTCTGCCTGTTGACTGCCTTTTCCAGCCTTTTCATTTCACCCGCCTTGGCCGACGTAAAAGCCAACCGGGTCCTGATCCTGCCCCTGAAGATTCATTCAGAAAAAGACCTGACCTTTCTCAACAAAGGCATCATGGACATGATGGCCGCACGCATCGGCCAGTCGGCCAAGGTGATTCGTGAAGACGCGCCGGCCCCGGGAAAAGATCCCGTCCAGATGGGCAGGGATCTGAACGCCGACTATGTGGTTACCGGCAGTTTGACCGTCTTCGGCGACAGCGCCAGTACCGATGCCACACTGACAGCCGTTGATTCCGGCGATACGGCGCTGCTTTTCAGCCAGTTCGGCCAAAGCAGCGGCGATGTGCTCATGCACGTCAACCAGTTTGCCACACAGGTGAGCCACTACATCGAATCCCTGTCCGCCGCCGCACCCCGGGTGGCGGCCCCCACAGCGGCCGCACCGGCGGTGATGCTCCCCCAGGTGGCACCCCCCGTTCAACCGGTAAAGCCCCTGCCCCCTGCAGCTGCGACAGCGCCCCAGGCACCGGCAGCACCGGCGCCGGCCGCTGCTCCCGTTGTTCTCGCAACGGAGGCGGCAGCAGTCACGACAACGGCGGAACCGACTGAAGCCCTGTGGACCAGCAACCCTTTCAAAGGCACCATCAGCGCCCTGGCCACCGGTGATGTGGACGGGGACGGCCGACCCGATATCGTTTTCGCCCATGATAACCGGATTGTCGTGGAACACAGGAATGGCGAACGGCTGGATCGGCTGGCCGCCTTTGATGCCGGCAAGCACCACAGCATCATCGCCGTCGACGCCGGGGATATCAACGGCAATGGAACCGCCGAAATCTTCGTCACCCGCCTGGACGTGCACGGCAAGCTGGATTCTGTGGTGCTGGAATGGAATGGCTCCGCACTGCAGGCCATTGCCGGCGACCAGAGCTGGTACTTCAGGGTCAGCAACGATCCTGAAAAGGACCTGATACTGATGGGCCAGCGGCGGGGCACCCCGTCATCCAACGACACCGGCGGCCTGTATACCTATAGCCACTTTCTGCCCGGCGTGTTCGAACTCGCCTGGACCGGCAACGATTATCAGGCCGGCCGACGCATCCCCCTGCCCGAAGAGATGACCATCTACCGGTTCACCCTGGGAGACATTTTCAACGACGGCCAAATCAGGGCCATCGCTTATTCAGCCGAAGACAAGCTGCGCATCTACGATCCGGCCGGCAGCCCCTTGTGGGCCGGCCAGGAGACCCTTGGCGGTAACCCGCTGTATCTCGAAGCCACATCCTCCACCGACGTCAGGACCAAGGACCATACTTACCTGACCCAGCGGTTGATCGCTGCCGATCTTGACGGCGATGGAAACGTCGAAGTCGTCACCGTTCGCAACCGCGATGCGGCCCGGGGATTCGTGGAGCGCTTTCGAAAGTATACCCGCGGACGGATGATCGCCCTGCAGTGGAACAAGGTCAACATGAAGGAAATCTGGAACGGCGAAGAGATCGGCGGCTACATCAGCGATTTCTCCCTTACGGACCTCGACGGCGATGGCCGGCTGGAGGCGGTCTACGCCATGGTGGTCAGCACCGGATTGGCCCAGACCAAATCCAGCAATATTGTGGTCGAGCAGATTGGCGAGTTGTCGGGCAAGTAGTGGGGACCGACAAGCGGTAAAATCTCAATATCCAAAAAAATAAATCTCAATGACCTAAGTCCAAACGGTTTGAAGGGCCTATCATAAATTGCGATGGGTTGTTGGCGTGGTTTGGGGTTTGGAAATTGAAATTTGGAGTTTATTCGAGATTTGGTGCTTGCGATTGGTTGTTTCCAGTTGATACCAACGGATCTTTAATCAAGATCCGTTCTCTTTATAAGAACTAAACTTTTCAAAAATTTGACCGATGTCAGGCACATGCTGGATTGTCGGTGCAGCTTGGACAACTGCATCAACGCATCAACGAAAAGGAGGTGATCAAGCGCATTCCGGGTAGTTGAATCAGCACGTGTACCATTACTAGGTTTTTAACAAGGAGGAGCCAGATGAAAAAGATTAGGTTTATGGTTACCATTTGCGCAGCGCTGATGATCGCTGCCCCGGCCATGGCCCTGGAAGTGGAGGTCTCGGGCCACTACTTTGTGGAGCACTTTAATCACTCCAACCCAAACCTCAACAAAGATGAAGCGTCGGACGACTATTCGACTATGGAGTTCATGGCCAAGCCGGTGTTCAAGATCAACGACAACATCACTCTCACCACCCAGTTCACCGCCCTGCAGGACCATGTGTGGGGCACGGACGCCAGCGGCCCCCCCAGCGATGAGGCCGCAAACAACCCGTTGGCGCCGAAAATGGACAACACCGAGAATTTAGACTGGAAAGCGGCCTACATGACCATCAAGACCTCAATCGGCGGCTTCATCGTCGGCCGCTACATCGACACCCCCTGGGGCACCGGACTGGGCGACAGCACCGCCAGCCACGGCAGCAACAGCCGGCACAAGGACCGTGTGATGTGGGTCGTGCCCACAGGTGACTTCATCTCCGGCCTCGTGGCCCAGAAAAACGGAGAGGGGGATAAGGGCAGCATCCTTTCCGATGCCGACTTCCACAAATTCTACGGGTTCAGTGCCTACAAGCAGGCAAACTGGTCCACCGGACTGCTGATCGCCCGCTACGAGCACAAAAATTACGTGGACTCACGGGATCTCAGAAATTTCCAGATGGGCTATGACAGCTATCAGGCTGCATCTTCAGGCGCGACAGTGGCGCAAGGCACCTATGCAGGTACTTATGCTCAAGCTCTCCAATTGGCCGGTGCGCTAAATCCCGCTTTGGTGCCTCTCGTGCAGGCTGCCCCCTTTGACGCTGGCTCAAGCACAGCTCTTGATGGAGCGCTTGGTGGTGCTGGCATTCCTGCAATCGACCTTTATGGTCTTAATTCCAGTGCGATAGCCGCCCAGGGCGCAGCCGCTGCCGCCGGTGCGGCCATCTCCGCCGGCCCCACCCGCTCCACGCTTGGCTTGTGGGTGTTCAACCCCTATTTCATGGGCACCTTCGGTCCGCTCACCGCTGAAGCGGAAATCCTCTATGGGTTCGGCGAAGTCGACCTGGATGAAACCAGGACCTATCAAGGTCAAACTTTCGACAGCATCGACGCGTCAGGACTCGCCGCCACCCTGGACCTGAAATACGACATCGCCGGCTTCACCCTCAATGCCGGCGGAACCTATGTGCAGGGCGACAGCAACCCGGATGACGACGAAACCACAGCCATCGGGTACTTCGAAGAATCGCTCGACCTGGAACATGGTTTTCTGCTCACTTCGGATTACCAGAACCTGCGTACCACCCTGGGCGGCACCGACGAAAACGGCATCGCCCTGGGCAACGTCTCCGGCGGCCCCACCACCATCACCGGTCCGGCCGGCTACACCTCGTTCTGGCTGGGCGCCAAGTACCAGGTGCTGGACAACCTGAAGCTGGGTGCACTCTACGTGAAGTCCAAGGCGGATGACGCGCCCAAGACCAATGCCGGAGTGGAATGGGATGACGACCACGGCGCCGAGTATGACTTCACCGTAGAGTGGGACATCATGAACAACCTGAAGTTCTGGGGCGTGGTTGCTTACCTGGATGCCGGCGACTACTGGAAAGCCGGCGGATACAATGCCGAAATCGAAAACAACACGACGTTATATGGGAGACTCACTTTAGAGTTCTAATAGAGCCTGTCATTCCGGATACGATCAGACGTCCATCTTTTCCAGATTGCCGACGATGATCGGGTGATAGATGAGATAAATAGCCCCGGCGGCCCTGATGGCCGCCGGGGCTTCATTTTTTTTGCACAACTTTTTTTCGGTTATCATCGCGGCTGGAAGCCGCTCCTGCGAAAAACCGACCCTCCCGCTGAAGCGCCATCCTGGTGCGATACCAAATGGCCCAATCTCCCCTTAAAGGCGCAAGAAGCGTAGGAGCGGCTTCCAGCCGCGATAAAATCAAACCCGATCCGCAGAAAACACCATCTTGCGCTGTTAATCTCAAGCATCACACCTTATACCGTCAGTACCAATACGGGTACAAATGGAAATCCTCCACCAAACCGGCCCGGACCGAATTGTTCAGGCAGTAACGGATGATTTCATTCAAATCCTCAACATTGCGAACGGCATGGTCGTGATACCCATGCTGCCAAACCGTCCCCGAGCGGCCGCAGGCCTGGTTGATGCGTTTGGCCGAGTAGCCTTTCAGGCTGTGCATTACGATTGAAATTGATTTTTCTTCACGTCTGACGACCATGTGAAAATGGTCGGGCATGACCACGCCGACCTCAAGCGTAATCCGATCGTTCGCATCCAACGAACGCATGGTCGAGAGTACCGCCAGTGCCGCGTTGGGATTTTCGAGAAGCGGCTGGCGGCCAACGGTTACTGCTGTCAGGACGTAATATAAACCAAGGGAATCATGTCGTCCTTTGCGTAGCCATTTGGTGCCCTTGATTGGTTTCATTGGGATTGAGTATATTTTTCGCGGCTGGAAGCCGCTCCTACGATGAACCGTTCAGGCGTTGGAGCGCCATCTTGGCGCGATATCATATGGCCCGGTGCAGCACAAGCCCGCCGTCGCGGCTGGAAACCGCTCCTACGAACCCAGAACCTCAGCGCAGGAACGCCTTCCATCCGCGATATTTTCAGAGAGCGATCACAGGAGCCACATAACGGCGACAACAACCACCAGCAGCGCTATTCCAGTATAAATCAATCGCTTTTGGGATATCATCGGTGTGGCCGGCGGTGGCGCTTTGTCCTTCTCCTTAAAGGCTCGGATGCGTTCAATCTTTTTTCTTTCCCGCTCTCTTTCCCCGCGCCTGGCTTCGTCGTCCCTTCTTTCGTAGGGCCCATCTCTTCGATCATCGGAGACGAACACATGAACCTGCCGACGCGCTTCGGCCTTTCTTCTTTCCATATGCCTTCCTCCGCCTGTTTGGTTCTAAGAAAGCCTTATTGGTTCGGATGATTAAATAAAATCATAGGTTGCCTGGTTGTCAACAATTAATGCCAGACAATACCATGACCGGAAAACCCTGCGGGATGAAAACACGGGCTTTCATCTTTGGGAGGGGGGTTCACACATAGATGTTCACCCGTGTGCCGATCCACAAATCAGCGACCAAACGACCGCCACCACTGTAAATCAGGCCGTCGTCCGGTTCGGGTGCAGCCGTCCGCACCCGCTGCTCGAGGCGCACCGGGCGTCTGGATGATTCGCCGCTTGTGAAAAGTGTGCCGGTGCCGGTCCGAACCGGGGGGTAAAAGGGTATGGGTACCAGCGCAGCGGATTCTGCCATGTTCCGACTTCCAGACCATTGAAATTAACAACCATAAGGATTTATGCAACATCCGTACACACCCGGACTAAGAAAATATACGATTGAAATAATTACGTTATTCCTTTTTTTTCGTCTATTTATTCAGATAATCCGGCAAATATTGCCTAATTGGCTGGCTTGATGTGCCACCAAAGCGCTGCAACGGTTGGCAAGGTTGGTTAATTGACGCCTTCTGGTTTGCCGGCAGGGTGATACAAGTGCTTTCAACACTGAGATGGGATTGGCCGAAATCGTACTATTGAACCACCCAGACGGTGCAGTTGAGGGAATGGCTGACAATCTGTTTGGATACCGAACCGAAAAGGAACTCCTCTTTTCGGGACAATCCCTGCCGGCCCAACACGATCGTACCGGCTTCCAGAACTGTCATTTCGGCAAGGACCAGTCGGGCCAGCGAGGGGCCGTCCCTTTCTACGGCGCGGATGGACACGTCCCCGGCGTCGACACCGTCGGCAATCAGCAGGTTCCGATAGTCGGTGATCCATGCTTCGACTTTTTTCCGGCCGGATTTGACCCACCGTTCACGTTCCTGTGGCGAGGAGAAAAAATCTTCAGATTGGCCAACCTGTGGTTAAAGACAATGTTGCGATCCTGCGGCTTGAGCATGCCGAAGGACGGATGCCGTCTTTGAAAAAGATCCGGAAAAAGCATATCCCCTTTGCCGGTCAGATAGATCAGGATGTTACCAATGCCGAAAAGATCATAGCCGTATATGTTTTCACGGTGGCGATAATTGAAATCAAAATCGATCCAACGGTAGTTGCCGCTTTCACGGTCGATAATGATATGGTCCCGCCTGAAGTCGCCGTGTTTCTCCCCCTGGCGGTGAAGATATTCGATGGCCTCGATGCAGGTCTTGAAGTGGTCAAGAATTCGTCGTCCAGCCCGAAACGCCCCTCCTTGGCATTGTTCAGGATCAGGTACGGGTGGCCGGCCAGGACCAGCACATCCCCATAGTCCACCTGGTAAAAATCGGTGGCATCGGTATGGCACCGGTGCCGGCGACGGTCGGATAGAATGGGAAACCAGGCTCCCACACGCTGGCCAATGGCTTCATCGGTAATGGCTGCCGTCATGGCTGTGTGTCCGATCCCCCCGGCGGACAACGATTAAATGGCGGTCTTGAATTTTTTGTTGAACGCCAGGGCAACGATGTCGGCCACATTCCCGGGGTTGGCAAAATGATCCAGGTTCATCACCATATCGAACTCATAGGGGGGCGCCGCTTTTTTTCCGAAGACTTTTTTGAAAAATAGCGCCTGCTCCTTGTCGATGCTCGACAATTTCTTTTTGGCTTCGGCCTTGCTGATCCGCATGATATGGGCAATCCGTTTGGCCCGGTATTCATCGGAGCCGATGCAGCGGACGGCCAGCACCCGCTCCCGGAGAAGGATCAGATGGGCTCCCCGGCCTACGAATACCGTGGGGTCCGAGCCGGCAATGGCAACGACGGCACTGATCAGGTGCCTGGAATAGTCGCTGTCGATAAACGCTTTCTCACCGAACAGGTATTTAAAGGTCCGGTTGACGTAGCCCGGGAATCGCTCGTCGAAATAGGCGACGGCCGTTTCGCTGATGTTGGATTGGTTGGCAATTTGCTCGATCAATTCCCGGTCCGCCACCTGGTATCCAGATTTCAAGGAAAGTGAGAGGCATTGCATCCCACGAACCGTGTCAGCTCTTTTTACATCGTGGAAAGGGTCTGAGAATATGGTGCATTGGCTTGAAGTCATGGTCAAAAAAAGGTAGAGATTAAGAAAAAGGAGAACATGCCATGCTGACACTGGATCGATTATTGAAGGAAAGCGAAAGGATTGAACCGGTACCCCAGGTGATTCATCAACTCATGGATCTGGTTGACGACCCGGAGGTGCCCGTTTCTGAGATCACGGAGCTGATCCTTTACGAACCGTTGGTGACCGCAAACTTGCTCAAACTGGCCAATTCAGCTGCTTTCGGGTTCAAGAAAAAAGTAGACTCGGTGCACGATGCCGTGGTTCTTTTGGGATTGAAACGGGTGGTTGAAATCGTGCTGCTCAACAGTGTAACCAAACCGTTGAAATCCGCCCACCAGGGGTATGACCTTGAGGAGGGCCAGTTGTGGAAGCAGTCCGTCTCCTGCGCCCTCATGGCCAGCGCCATCGCAGAAACCACAGAGGCCCCGAAAAAGCACACCGTTTTCACGGCAGCGCTGCTCAAGGACATCGGCGTCATCGTCCTGGACCGGCACATGGGTGAAGCCATGACGGCGATTCGCAAGGCCATGGAGGTCGACAGCCTGGGCCTGGTTGCGGCCGAGCGCCAGGTACTGGGCATCGACCATGCGCATCTCGGCGGGTTAATCGCCGAGAAGTGGAACTTCAGCAAAACGCTGGCGGGTACGATTCAAAACCACCACCTGACAGACGAGGTGACCGACATTCCTGTGCAAGCCGCAATGGTCTATCTGGCCGACAGCATGTGTTCGATGTCCGGCCTCAACGGAGAGCTGTTCAGTGGCCAATACGTCCACTATGATCGGGTTTGCGACCAACTCGGCTTGTCTGAAGAGAACGTAAACCGGATCATGTCCGATTTTTATGCCCGCAAGGAAAATATCTATGGTCTGCTGGCCATTCTATAGCCCTTTTGGCCCATGTATAAAATCGATAGGAGCGTGACATTAAATGACCCCGTATGAACTATCAAAACTGATTCACATGGAACTGTCACCCATCGCCCCCCGGTTGTCGGCGGCGATCAACCGCGCCCTGGTGGATATCGGGGAGGGATCCATTCTGGTGGGGCTTGGCCCGGGCACGAATGAAAATGAGAATGTCTCTTTCCAGGAATTCGAAACCATCAACACCATCGGTGGGGATGCCGACGGCGCTCTGGCAAAAATTCACGCGATGATGTGGAAGCTGGAAGAACACTCCTCCTGGAAGGTAATTATCGACAAAAAACCCGGACGACAGGGAAAACCCATCGAGTTGCTCTATACCCTGGTTAGAACAAAAGCGGACCTGTAGCCGGGGATTGGAAAAGTCTGATCTTGTTTTATTTTCGTTCCAACTTGAATTAAAAAATTATTGCATCTTTAATACAATTTTACTATATCCGGTTCACCTTCGCTGACGCGCGGCTACCCGTAATTCTCCACATCAATCATGCGTATTTTTAAAAACATCATCCGCGAAATCATCAATGACAGTGGTCTCAAGCTGAATACCATCAGCAAGACCTCAGGGATTTCACACACCTACCTGACCAAGCTGATTAACGACAACATCAACCGGCCGGGCAAGGATAAGATCGCTTCCATCATGCTGGCCCTGAACTATTCCATCGAAGAGATCAACACGGTCTTGGCCGGATATGACTATCAGGCCCTGGACGAACCGGACATCCCCGAAATATTGGAGAATAACCGGAAACGCAAAATACAGGGAAATACCCTCTCACTGTACGACGACATTCACGTCAAACTGCTGCTGTCAACCATGGAGCGCATGGGCGGCACCAAAATACTGGTGAAAAAAGCGCCATCGGTCCTGTTTATGCCCGATGAACTCTATCTGGGCCGCAAGACCGAAACAAACGAGAATGATCCGCCGGACAAAAGCTTCTACCATGCATTTACCAGCGCCCTGTTCAAGGAGCGCAAGGCCATCTTTCAAATCAGCTGTGACGCGGGGGCCCGGTTCGAGACCTATATCTGCCGGCATTGCCTGGAAGCTTACGTTAAAAAGGTCATGGATGCGAAACAGGCGAAGCAACCCGAACTGGTGCTGCGTTTTTTCGCCAATGCCACCGCCGCCATTCGGGCCAACCCGGATCAGCACCGCACCTGGATCATGGAACGCTGTCCCTGGTTCGACTACATGATCCAGGGTGACGACCATGACGATCCGAAAGTATTTTTCTTTGGCAAGAAAAGCCATGACTACGATTCCACCAGCGAACAGGTCAACCTGCAGGGATTTTCCTCCGATTCACCGGCCATGATCGATCTTTTCAGAAAAGAAACCCGGTTGTGCCAGGGTGCCATCGACCCTCCGTTGAAAAAGAACTATCCCGACAATCTGATCCGTTACTTTATCGGGCTATTCAGGTCCTATGGGTTTGCTGAGGCTTTCACCGCGTATATGGACCGCCCTGAACCATCCGATAGGGCCGTCGTCACAGGCATTGATCGGCCGCGTTCCACCTGATGACGGGAGACCGATCGAATGGATAAAGGGGATCTATCAAAATAACGGCCAACCGCAGGCATTGCCCGCTGTAAGGTTGCCATCATCACCACAACCAGGAGGAGGAGCCAAATGAAAAAATGTCTTGCAGTTACCCTGACCCTTGCCGTGATTTTCGGCGTTGGGACCCTTGCCGGTGCCGCCAACCTGAAGGTGGGCCTGGATGCCGACCCGGTGTCCCTCGACCCCCACGTGCAGCTTTCCGGCGGCATGTTGCAGTTTTCCCACTGGGCGTTCGATCCACTGGTCCGCTATGCCCAGGACATGTCCATCGAACCGCGCCTGGCGACCCGCTGGGAGCGCATCGACGACCTGACTATGCGTTTTTTCCTGCGTGAAGGGGTCAAGTTTCACAGCGGCAACACCTTTTCGGCCAAGGATGTCAAGTTCACCCTGGACCGACTGAAAAAGAGCGTGGACTTCAAGGGGCTTTTCGAGCTTTTTACCGAGGCAAAGATCGTCGACGACTACACCATCGACATCAAAACCAAAAAGCCTTATGCCCTGCTGCTGAGAATGTGCACCTACATCTTCCCCCTGGACAGTGCCTTCTACACCGGCACCGATGAGAGCGGACAGCCCAAGGACGCCATCGTCAAGATCGGCCCCTCCTTCGCCCTGACCCACGAATCCGGCACCGGCCCTTACACGGTCACCGAGCGGGAGCAGGGTGTGAAAATGGTCATGGAGCGCTTTGCCGATTACTGGGACACCGCCTCGCCGGGCAACGTGGAGCGGATCGCCCTGACCCCCATCAAGGAAGACGCCACCCGCGTGGCCGCCCTGCTCTCCGGTGACGTGGACTTCATCTCCCCGGTCCCCCCGCAGGATTTCAAACGCATCGAAAAAGACCCCAAGGTGAACCTGTTCACCTATTCCGGCGGCCGCATCATCACCGTGCAGCTCAACCAGAAACGCCGCCCTGAGTTCCGGGTGACCAAGGTCCGCCAGGCCATCGTTTACGCCATCAACAACGAAGGCATCGTAGATAAGATCATGAAGGGCACCGCCACCCCCGCCGGCCAGCAGAGCCCCAAAGGATATGCCGGCTACAACCCCAACTGCGTACCCCGCTACGACCTGAAAAAGGCCAAGGCCCTGATGGCGGAAGCCGGGTTTGCCAAGGGTTTTGAGTGCACCATGATCGCCCCCAACAACCGCTACGTCAACGACGAAAAGATCGCCGAAGCCGTGGTGGGCATGCTGGCCAAGATCAACATAAAAGTCAATTTGAAAACCATGCCCAAGGCCCAGTACTGGGATGAATTCGACGCCCAGGTGGCCGACATGCAGCTGATCGGCTGGCATTCGGACACCGAGGATTCGGGCAACTTCTCCGAGTTCCTGGTCATGTGCCCCAACAAGGAGACCGGCTACGGCCAATACAACAGCGGCAACTACTGCAACCCGGAGGTGGACCGGCTGACCCTGGCCGCCCAGAGCGAAACCGATCTGAACAAGCGTGGCGCCATGCTGCAGCAGATCGAGCAGATCCTCTATGACGATGCGGCATTCGTACCCTTTCACTGGCAGAATCACTCTTACGGCGCCAAGAAAAATGTGAATGTGGCCCCGATTATCAACACCATGAACTTTCCCTATTTCGGGGACCTTGTGGTAAAATAGTCTCGCTGTGTAGCTTTCAATGCCACCATAGGAGGGCGGGGTCAATTTCGAAAAGGGATAACACCCCGCCCTCTTTTAGCGGACAAATCACAATACCCAAATGATAACAGACAATCGCGGGTTTGTATCTTGTTTGAGATTTTGAATTTAGAATTTATTTGAAATTTGTTTTTTGTAGTTTGTTATTTATCTCAGATTTGTAGTTTGCGGACTGCGCTTTTTCAACAGCACCGGTGTACTCGGATTGGGAATGCAATAACATGTTTGCATTTATAATTAGACGCATCACCCAGGCAATCTTCGTCATGCTGATCATCAGCCTGGTGGGGTTTTCCATCAAAAACAAGATCGGCGATCCGGTCCGGGACCTCGTGGGAGAACGGGTTACCCCGGCAGAGCGCGAGTTGCTGCGGGACAAGCTGGGCCTCAACGATTCGTTTATCACCCAATACCTTCGGTTCGCGAAAAATGCCGTCCAAGGGGATCTGGGCATGTCTTTTTTCCATAAGAAGCCGGCCCTATCGGTCATTGCCGCCAAGGCCCCGGCCACCCTCGAGTTGGTTTTCGGTGCGGCACTGATCATCATCTTTATCTCCCTGCCCATCGGTGTCTTCTCCGCCATCTATCCGCGCAGCGCCTTTTCCCGGTTTACCATGGCGTTTTCCACCCTGGGGGTGTCGGTGCCGGTGTTTCTCACCGCCATCGTCCTCATCTATATCTTCTCCGTTGAGCTGAACTGGCTGCCCTCATACGGGCGCGGGGAAACCGTCAGCCTGGGCGGATGGGACAGCGGCCTGTTCACCCTGGATGGCATCATGCACCTGATCCTGCCCTGCTTCAGCCTGGCCTCGATCATGTTGCCGCTGTTCATCCGTCTGATCCGGTCGGAGATGATGGAAGTTCTGGAGACCGAATACATCAAGTTCGCCTGGGCCAAGGGGCTGCACCGCAAACGCATCTGGTTTATCCACGCCTTCAAGAACACCCTGCTGCCGGTAATCACCGTCTTCGGCGTACAGATCGGCATCATGTTCGCCTTTACCATCCTTACCGAAACCGTTTTTCAATGGCAGGGCATGGGGTTCATGTTTCTGGAAGCCGTCGAACGCTCGGATATCTCTTTATTGGTGGCCTATCTGATGGTGGTGGGGGCCCTTTTCGTGGCAGTCAACACCGTGGTGGATATCATTTACGGGTTGGTGAATCCCACCATCCGGATTGCGGGAAGAAAATGAACCGAACCTGGCACCGATTCAAGGCATCCTATCTGCTCTTCAGTTTCATACAGGACAAGACCGCCATCTTCAGCCTGGCGGTCCTGCTGGTCCTGCTGGTCACCGGCCTGCTGGCGCCGGTGTTCTCGCCCTACGATCCCTATGACCCGGCCAATATCGATATCATGAACTCGGAATTGCCGCCGTCCTGGACCGAAGACGGTGAGGCGGCCTTCCTGCTGGGCACCGACATCCAGGGACGCGACCTGCTCAGCACCATGATCTACGGCCTGCGGCTCTCCATCCTCATCGGCTGCGGGGCAGTGGTCCTGCAAGGGATCCTCGGCGTCGTGGTCGGCCTGCTGGCCGGGTACCTGGGCGGGATGATCGACGCCGTGCTCATGCGCATCGCCGACATCCAGCTCTCCTTTCCCTACCTCATGGTCGCCATCTTCATCAGCGCCATCTTTCAGCTGGCCTTCGGCATCGGCCGCTATGAGGACCTGGCTGTGCCCCTGCTGATCGTCATCATCGGCCTAGCGGAATGGCCGGTGTATGCGCGGACCGTTCGGGCATCGGTCATGGGCGAGAAAAATAAGGAATATGTGGAGGCGGCCCGGGTGATCGGGCTGAACCGCTGGCGGATCATGTTCCGCCACGTGCTGCCCAACACCATGACTTCCGTGTTGGTCATCTCCACCATTCAGGTGGCCAACGCCGTGATGAGCGAGGCGGCGCTCTCCTTTCTCGGCCTGGGCATGCCGGTGACCAAGCCCTCCCTGGGTTCGTTGATCCGGTCCGGTTTCGAGTATATCTTTTCCGGATCCTGGTGGATCACCCTGTTTCCGGGAATATTCCTGGTGCTGCTGGTGCTGGTGATCAATCTGCTGGGGGACTGGCTGAGGGATGTACTCAATCCCAAGCTGTATAAGGGCTGACAACCACCGCTTTAAGTTTTAAGTGTTGGGTTTTAAGCATTCAATGGATGCCAACCTGGGGCTCAACACTTAAAACTTAACACTTAAAACGATTGATCTTTATGTCACACTTGCTTGAAGTCAATGACCTCGAAGTCAAATTCGGCCTGCGGCAAGGCGATCTGACCGCCATCAACGGCATCAGCTTCAACCTGGACAAGGGCGAGCGCATGGGCCTGGTCGGCGAAAGCGGGGCCGGCAAATCGGTCACCGGTTTTGCGATCATCAACCTAATCAGCAAACCGGGTTTCATCTCCGGCGGCCGGGTGATGTTCAACGGCCGGGATCTGGCGGCACTCTCCGAAGAAGCCATGCGTGAGATCCGCGGCAACCACATCAGTATGATCTTTCAGGACCCCATGATGACCCTCAACCCGGTGCTGACCATCGGCACCCAGATGGTGGAGACCCTGCTGGCCCACCGCAGCATCACCCGGGCCAAGGCGGAAACCATCGCCCTGGAAAAGCTTAAAAAGGTGCAGATCCCCTCACCGGAAAAACGCCTGGCCCAATATCCCCACGAATTTTCCGGCGGCATGCGCCAGCGCATCGTCATCGCTATCGCCCTGATCACCGACCCGGAAATCATCATCGCCGACGAGCCCACAACCGCCCTTGACGTGACCATCCAGGCCGAAATCATGGATCTGCTGCAGCAGCTGTGCGAGTCGGAGGATACGGGGCTGATCCTCATCACCCACGACCTGGGGGTGGTCTCCCAGGTGACCGAAAAAATCGCCGTCATGTATGCCGGTAAAATCGTCGAATTGGGCCCGACCGAACTGGTGGTCAACGACCCGAAACATCCCTATACGCAGGGATTGATCAAGGCCCTTCCCGGCAGCCTGCTGCCCGGTTCCCGCCTGAACCAGATCCCGGGGATGATGCCCACGCTGACCGACATCCCGCCGGGATGTTCCTTCAACCCCCGCTGCCCGCTTTGCGAGGCCATCTGCCGCAGCCAGGAACCGCCATTTATTCCTGTGGACCACCTGAACCGAATGGTGGCCTGCCACATGGTAAAACCCGATCCCAACATGGGAACAAGATGACGAGCGAGCAACCCAACCCGATGAAAAGCGATGAAAACGGCCTGTTGGCCCTCAAACAGGTGGTCAAGCATTTCGATATTTCCGGAGGTCTGTTGGACCGGCTGCGATTTGAAAAGGGCAGACTCAGACACCAGCGCACCACCGTCAAGGCGGTGAACAACGTTAGCTTCACCATCGCCCCCGGCGAGACCTTCAGCGTGGTGGGTGAGAGCGGCTGCGGCAAGTCAACCCTGGCCCGCACCACCCTCGGCATCTACCCGCCCAACAGCGGCAGGATTCTCTATCGCGGAGAGCGAATCGACAACAAGAACGCCCAGCAGATGCTGCCCTTTCGCCGCAAGATGCAGATGATTTTCCAGGATCCTTACGCGTCCCTGAACCCGCGGAAAACCGTCACGCAGACCCTGGAAGAGCCGGTGGTTTTCCACAACCCGTCCATTTCGGCGGTCCAGGTGAAAGACCGGGTGGCCGAGGTCATGTCCCAGGTCGGCGTCGACCCCAAATGGGCCGGGCGATATCCCCACGAATTTTCAGGCGGTCAGCGCCAGCGCATCAGCATCGCCCGGGCCCTGATGGTGGATCCCGAGTTCATCGTGGCCGACGAGCCGGTATCCGCTCTGGACGTCTCCATCCAGGCCCAGATCCTCAACCTGCTCATGGACGCCCAGGCCCAACGGGGACTCACCTATATGTTCATCACCCACGACCTGTCGGTGGTGGAGCACATCAGCACCCGGGTGGCGGTCATGTACCTGGGCACCCTGTGCGAACTCTCCCCGGCCAGGACTCTGTTCGAAAGCCCCCGCCACCCCTACACCCAAGCCCTGCTCTCCGCCATCCCCAAACTGGGCCGCAAGAAAAGCGGCCACGTCCGGCTGAAAGGCGAAGTGCCCACCCCCATTGACCTGCCCAGCGGGTGTGTCTTTCACGGCCGCTGCATTTACGCCAACCGACGTTGCGTCGAAGAAGTCCCGGCGGCACGAAGCGTTGAAAACGATGTCATTGTCGCCTGTCATGGCGTTGAGGAGGGCAGGCTCTGAGCCTCGGATGCTGATGAAAATGCCAAACGATGAGGTTTCAGTCGATGCGGCGCATACCTTTTGTATGATCGGCATCAAACCATGCCAATCGATCCGCCAACTCCCCGAAGCGGTCTTTTCCGGTTAACGATACGCATGCCCGGATGCCCTCCGTGCGGCTGCTGCCCGTGGTCTCCAGCGAGATGGCGCTGATGCCGTAGTAGAGCAGCTCCTCCACCAGTTGGACTCCGCTGAAACCGGGATAGGCAACGGTGAAGTAAAAACCGTCGGCCAGGGGTTGGTCTTCGTCCATGTCGTAGACCAGCGAAAAGCCGTTTTGCGTGAACAGGCGCTTCATCGTGCGGGCGCGGTCGCCATATTCTCTCACCGCGGCGACAAAGTCGTACTTGCCGTCGTTGACCGCCTCCAACAGTTTGGCCAGGCCATACTGGGTGCTGTGACACACACCGGCGCTAAGGGAGTACATGCCGCCGAAAATATAGGCGTAGCCGAACCGGTCGGTGCCGAACCAGCGTGCAAGGCCGTCGCCGGTGGATTCGAACAGGCGATCGGAAATGGCCGTCATGCCGATACGCTGGCCGGCCAGGCTGAAGGATTTGGAGCTGGAGACAAGCAGTATATAGTTGTCCGTATAGCGGGCCACCGTGGGAATGAAGGGCGGCACCCCCGGCCGGGAGGTGTCCTGCCGAAAATCCATGCCGAAGTAGGCCAGGTCCTCCAGGGCGATGACATCGTAGCGTGTGCACAGCTCGCCGATGATGCCCAGCTCTTTCTCCGTAAAACAGATCCAGGCGGGGTTGTTGGGATTGGAGTACATCAGGGCGCCGATCTGTCCCGACGACAGGTAGGATTCCAGCTTGTCCCGCAGCCGGTCGCCCCTGAATTCGTAGACGTCGAAACTTTCCCGGCGCAACCCCAGCACCTGGGCCTGCTTCTTGTTCACGGGAAATCCCGGATCGATGAACAGGATGCCCTCCCTGCCCTTGATCCGGCGTCCGGCCATCATCATGGAGAGAAAGCACCCCTGCATGGAACCCACGGTGGGCAGGCAGTGGGCCGGCTGCACATGGGTGTCCAGGAATTGCTTCACGAAACGGGAGATTTCGGTCTTCAGTGGGGGAATGCCGTCAAAAGGCGGGTAGATGGCGCCCACGCCCTTTTTCAGTGCGCTGATCTCTCCCTCCACGGCAATCTCAGGCGGCGCCATGCCGGGGATGCCCATCTCCATGCGGATGAACCGCTGCCCGGATGCCGCTTCGATTTCGCCCACCAGCCGGTTCAGTTCACGGATGGAGGCCAGCCCCACGCTGGCCAGCTTGCTTTCACGGATTTTGTTCCGCACGATATCGCCGGCAATCGGGGTATCCATCAGACGATTCCCCCCTCTGCCAGTGGTTTGCCGTCGAGTATGCGCCGGGGGTTGAAGATCGACAGATCCAGCGTCGGCGTGTCACCGAGAATCAGTTCACTCATGTAGCGGCCCACGGCCGGGCCCTGCTGGAGGCCGTGTCCGGAGAAGCCGTTGGCAAGGTAAAAGCCTTTGATTTCAGGCCATTCGCCGAGGATGGCATTGTGATCCAGGGTATTGACCGCATACAGCCCCGCCCAGCCCCGCACCAGCTTCAGACGTTCAAAAGCCGGAACGAATTCGGCCAGTTCCAACCACAGAATATCCATGAACCGATTCTGATCCCAGGTGAAATCGAAGCCCACCGGATCGTCGTCCATGGATTTCCCCAGCAGCACCATACCGCCGGTTTCCGTCCTGAAGTAGAGTCCGGACGGAAGGACCGTCAGGGGCAGAGGGCCGTCAGGCTTGACGGCCGGATCCAGGCAAAAGCACTGGCGCTTGACCGGCTGCACGGGCAGGTCCACCCCGGCGGTACCGGCCAATTCGGTGCACCAGGCACCGGCACAGTTGACGACAACGGCAGATGCGTAGGTGGTTCCGGCAGCGGTCTTCAGGCCGGTAATCTGCCGGTTGTCGACCACCAGTTCGGTCACCTCGTCCTCGACGTAAACGGCCCCCTGGGCCCTGGCGTTGGCCTTGTAGCCCATGAGTACGGCGTAGGCGTCGAAATGGCCGTCCTGGGCGCCGAAGGTGCCGCCGGCGAACGCTTCGGTTGCATACAGGGCATAGTGGGCCTTGATCTCGTCCGGCGACCACCACTGAACCTGACATCCCAAGGCCTGCTGCATCGCCATGGCCGCCTTGGCATCGGCTGCCGCAGGTTCTTCATAGAGAAAAAGGTTGCCCTCGCGGTGATAGGCGATGTGGGGACGGTTGCCGGCCACCGTCATCTCCTCTTCGAAGCGTGCCAGCACATCGAAGGCGTACTGGGAAATCTGGACGTTCTGCTTCAGGCTGAACTGAATCCTGGCGTTGACCATGGACAGGGTGGTTGAGGCCCGGGTATAGGCCAGATCCCGCTCGATGACGGCCACTTTGAGTTTCGGATCCTTGCGGGTCAGGTAATAGGCGGTCGTGGAGCCCATAATCCCGCCGCCGACGATGATGACGTCATAACGTGTCTTGCTGTCCATAATCTGCAGTTCTCCTGAAGGGATAACCTGAACCGGTCAGGCCTGCTTGTAATTGGGTCCTTCCCCGCCCTCCGGACAGGTCCAGGTGACGTTGTGGAAGGGATCCTTGATATCGCAGGTCTTGCAGTGCAGGCAGTTGGTAAAATTGACTTTGATACCTTTGATGCCGCTGCCGTCTTTGCGGGTTTCCATCTCATAAACATCGCCCGGGCAAAATCGCGTGCAGGGACACCCGTAAGTGGGATAGCATTTTTCCACACACACCCGCTGGTCGTGGATAAGGACATGGCTTGGCTGGTCCTCCCGATGCAGGGTGCCGGAGAGGTAAACGCCGGTGAGCTTGTCCACCATGGCCGGATCGTCCGTGGCCGGCTTGGACTGCGGGTCGGCAGGTCCGGCAAGTGCCGCGTGGTCTTTCAAGGGTGTCAGGGTGGCGGCGTCGTCCACCGCGGGGAGGCGATCGATCAGGCCCTTGCCCTTGGAAACATACTGAGCGGCCAGGTGGATCCATTTGATCGGTCCTTTCCTGGCCAGCGCCTGGGCGAAATTGCGCCCCTCCCGGAGCTCAGCACCAGCCCAACTGGTCTCGATCCGCCTGCTGTAGGCGTCCAGGGAGTGGCGTCCGGTATTGCCGGCCGCAAGGGCCTCCATGACGGTCTCGGCGGCCAGCATGCCCGACTTCATGGCCAGGTGGATGCCTTTGATGGCCGGCGTGCCGTGCATGGCAGCGCCGTTTCCGGTGAACAGGGCGCCGTCCACGGCCAGGTGCGGCATGGAGAACCAACCGCCGGTGGATACGGCGCGAGCACCCTGCTCGACCACCTTGCCACCCCGGATGATGTTCCGGATCATCGGGTGTCGCTTGAAGCGCATGAACGTGTCGTAAAGGTCCAGCGACGGGTTCTCGTAGCCCAGGGCGACCAGAAAACCCAGAGCAATACGGTTTTTGGCCATTTCATAGACAAACCCACCGCCCGGGGTGTCCAGATCCAGCGGGAAGCCCATCGTATGCACGTCGTTGAATGCACTGCCGCTAAAAAAATGGTTTTCCGGCAGTTGAATCACTTCCTTGATTCCCGTTTCGAATACCTCGGGCAGGCGGCCCGAACGGATGGGCAGTTTATCGGCCAACGCTTTTATCAGGCTGCCCCGGGCGCCCTCCCCCAGCACGGTGACCTTGGCCAGCAGGTCGATGCCCGGCTCAAAATTGGGTTTGGGCTTGCCGTTCTTGTCCAGCCCTTTGTCGCCGGTGCGAACCCCCCTCACCGTCATGCCGTCGTCGGCCAGAAGGATCTCCTTACCGTCGAAGCCGGGAAATATATTGATGCCCATAACCTCGGCCTTATCCCCCAGCCAACGGCACACCCGGGAGAGACTGACGATGGGAAAACCGGTGTTGTGCATCTGGCGTGGCACCAACGGCATTTTAAAACTGCGGCGCTGCGTGAGGAAAAAAAAACCATCGCCGCGTACGGTCTGCTCCACAGGAAATTCCTGCTCCAGATAATCCGGAAACAGCTCGGTGATGGCCGCTGGATTCATCACCGCCCCGCTGATGGCGTGAGAGCCAATGGCGGCACCCTTGTCGATGAGGGCCACTTCCAGTTCCTGGCCTTTTTCCGCAGCCAGCTGCATCAGGTGGATAGCACCGGCCAGATTGGCGGGTCCGCCGCCGACAAAGAGTACGTCAAATTCAATGGTTTCGTGTGTGGTCATCGATTTCCCCCTTTTCAATCAGGTTCCCAAAAAGGCGACAGGAAAAATGCCATAGATGAACGAAATGGTGTTCAGGGGGATTCAGATAGCCTGATTCTCCATTAAAAACAAGGGGACCAGGATGGAAACAGGTCCGTTTTAGCCGACTGCCAACGGTTCTCCGGTCCATGGGGATGGTGTGGCACCCGGATAAGACCGCCGGGACGCATCGGATCATGGCGATAAAATTGAAATTTTATCAGTTGTATACTACTGGTCGAAAAAGCTGTCAAGGACCATTGTTCACCAGTCCGGGGACACATATGACTTGTATAATGGCATGATCCATGGTATCTGCCATTTCTGACCGTTTCACCCAATTCCTGAACATCCGTATACGGTAACGCGGACCTGGCGATGGATTTGCATGGTGCCGCCGGGATGATCCTGCAAGGAGGCGTTGAGCATGGCAAACCGTAGCAACAATTCAGCATGGATTCTGGTGGTGGTTCTGGCCGTGTGTCTTCAGGTGGTGTTTGTTTTTGCAGATTGCAAGCAAACGGCCACAGGAACGGCCATCAACTTTTCCAAGGCTTATTTTCTCCTGGATGCCGATATGGAAAAGTATATTTGCAATGAACTAGCCGGTGATGAGGATGAACCGGTCGTCGCCGCCTACCTTCAGGCCATGACCGATGAGGCGAATGCCCGCGGGTTCGGCACCGGGATGATGAAACAGACCATCATCCATGTGGAAACGGAAACGCTGGCCCAGGACACTGAATCCGCCACCATTCATTTGAAGGGGCGACACCGTACCTGCATCCATCCGGTCTTCGCTTATGTGGCCTCGCTGTTTCACCTGGGCCAGACCCATGGCTTCGAAGCGACGCTGGAACTAGTCAAAGAGGATGGCAAGTGGAAGGTCTGCGGGACGCCTTACGGCCTGTCCATGGATGGTTAGTCAGCCGGCTGTCAGGCCGGGTAACCAACAAGAAGCGGGTGGCGCCACTTGACCCGCCGTTTCTGTCGCTACCGTCATTGCAACGATGATCGTCCGCCGCCGGTTTCACAGCCTTCGTGAAACCGGCGCTTATTTTCAGGGTCGCGGAAAAAGTATTGGGCCACGACCATTTAACGTCTGCATCCTGGTGAGGGTGCCTGCCAATGGACGCTGTTTACCTGGAGATTCGAAAGATCGCCCGCAAGATCGCGGCCCGCTATCCCCAGCCTGATTTTTATCGTGCCCATCCGCCCGAGGTCAGGGATTCACGGCGATTTTACCACTCCGACGGCTCTATCCTAAGACTCCGCGAAAACATGGCCAGATGCCTCGATAACGATTTCGGCCACGGTATGGGTCACGTTGAAAAGGTGGCCATCGACGCCGGTACCCTGGTCATTATCGAAAGCCGGCTGGCCGGCCATACGGAAGACCGGGTTCAGCGGAACCTGCTGCTGGCCCAGTGTGCTGGGCTGTTGCACGATATCTGTCGCAAGGAAAAGTTCCACGCCGAAAAAGGGGCTGAAACGGCACGCGATATACTCAGGACCTATCCGCTTGTGCCGGAAGAGGTCACCCATGTATGCACGGCCATTCGCAACCACGAAGCTTTCACCCGCCTGGAGCGACTGCCGGCCTGCCAGGCCCGTATCATATCGGACTGCCTTTACGATGCGGACAAGTTTCGCTGGGGGCCGGACAACTTCAACCATACGGTCTGGGACATGGTCGGATTCGTGAACCCACCGTTGGAGGTTTTTGTGGATCATTTTCCCAAAGGCATGGCCCTGCTGAAAAGAATCCGCGGGACCTTCCGCTCCAGAACCGGACGGCGTTACGGGCCCCAATTCATCGATATGGGTATTGCCATCGGCGAAGCGTTGTACCAGGTGATCCTGACCGACTTCAGCACCCCACCCTGATCCAATCCTTTCATCCGTCATAAGGACCGTCAACCTTGCGCGTATTGCTGATCAACCCCTTTTACCCCATTTCCGAAACCCCGTCCCCGCCCCTGGGCCTGGCTTTCCTGGCCGGTGCATTGGAGCAGACCGGAAATCAAGTCAAACTCCTGGATTGCGTCGTGTTTCCGTATAGCCGGGATTATTTGGCATCGATGCTGAGGGATTTCAAACCGGATCTGGTCGGTGCCACAGCGGTGACCATGACCGTCGATCATGCCTTGGAAGCCCTCGAAGCGGTCAAAGCGCTGAATCCGTCGCTCACCACAGTAATCGGCGGCCCCCACGCGACCTTCTGTGAAACGGATATTCTGCAGTCCTGCGACCAGGTGGATGTGGTGGTGTGCGGTGAGGGGGAAAATACACTTGTGGTTCTGACCCACGCCCTGGAGACCCATGCGCCGTGGGAAGGAATTACAGGGATCGCCTTTCGTAACGGCAACCGAATCGTCAGGACTGCCGCAGCGCCTCTGGCGGATCTGGACAAACTGGCCCCGCCGGCCCGTCACCTGATCCCTCTGGGACGCTACCGGGCGCTGGGCATGCCGGTAAGCATGACCACCAGCCGCGGATGTCCGTTCAAGTGCATCTTCTGCGTGGGACGCAAGATGGTGGGCGCACGGGTCCGCTATCGTGATCCCGTCCGTGTGGTGGACGAAATGGAGGATCTGAGTGCCATGGACTTTCACCAGATCAATCTGGCCGACGACCTGTTCACGGCCAACGCAGATCATTGCCTGGCGGTATGCAACGAAATATTGAGCCGCGGGCTGAAAGTCAAGTGGACCTCCTTTGCCCGGGTGGACACGGTCTCGCGCAAGGTGTTGGAAAAGATGCGCCAGGCCGGATGCACCACGGTCAGCTTCGGGGTGGAGTCCGGCAGTCCCGATATGCTCAGGCGGATTAAAAAGGGGTTCACCCTGGAGCAGGTCGTGCATGCGATGCGGCTGTGCCGGGATTGCGGCATCGATCCCCACGCGTCATTCATCCTGGGACTGCCGGGTGAAACCGAGACGACCCTGGCGCAGACCCTGGCATTCGGTGACCGTCTCAAGGCCATGGGCGTCAGCCACGGCTTTCACATCCTGGCCCCCTTTCCAGGCACCGACGTTCGGGAGCATATCGATGAATATGATCTGCAGATCTTGTCCGACGATTGGCGGTGGTATCATGCCAATCGCGCCATCATCCGCACGGCCGGCGTTCGCCCGGAAACCATGGACGCCGTCGTGATCGATGGTGAACGGCAGTTCGACCGGTGGCTGGGAGAAATCGCCCGAGTGCGCGAAGACGGGCGGGCCAACGCCGAAGCGATCTGGCCCCTGGTCCGATTGGAGCACACGGTGGTCATTTACGATCTGATGATGAAGCGGCTCATCGAAGATAAAGGCAACTGGCTGGCTGAGACATCAGACGAAGCGGATGCAAACCCCACAGAAAAGCTGATCCACCGCCTTACTGATGAGCTGGATCACCCCTCGGCACGAATTCGGGCGGCCATCGAATTTGCAGCCGGGCAGCGGTATCTGACACGAAACACGGCGAATGGACGGATTCACTGGTCCTGGGTAGACTATCTGTAAGCGGTGCAGATGGTATTGGCATTCAGCCACCCATGCTTATAGTGACGGATATCGACTATCAACCCGTTAAGAAACAACCCCATCGGTATCTATCCGTTTCGTGAAGGAGGTCACCATGTCAAAAGCAATTAGAATTCATGCAACCGGAGGACCCGCCGTCATGCGCTGGGAAGATTATGATCCCGGAACGCCGGGACCCGGGGAGGTCCGGCTTCACCAGGAGGCGGTTGGACTCAATTTTATTGACGTGTATCATCGCACCGGACTCTATCCGCTGCCCGCGCTGCCTGCCGTTCTGGGCCTGGAAGGCGCCGGCGTCGTGGAATCGGTGGGCTCCGATGTCTCTGAATTCAAGCCGGGGGACCGGGTGGCCTACGCCGGAATCCCACCGGGTGCCTACACTCAGGACCGCTGTATCCCGGCCCATCGACTGGTCCGGCTGCCGGAGAGCATCGAAACCCGACAGGCGGCCGGCATGATGCTTCGGGGCATGACTGCCCGCTACCTGCTTTACGGTTGCTATCCCGTGAAGGCCGGCGATCGCATCCTGATCCATGCGGCGGCCGGAGGCGTTGGGTCTATCGTCTGCCAATGGGCCAGTCACCTGGGCGCCGAGGTGATCGGCACCGTGGGCTCGGCGGAAAAAGCCGCGTTGGCCAAAAAAAATGGCTGCCACCATCCGATCCTGTATGGTGAAATCGATTTTGTGGAGCGGGTCAAAGCGATTACCGGCGACCGGGGCGTGGACGTGGTATACGACAGCGTGGGCAAGGCCACGTTTATGAAATCCCTGGATTGCCTCAGACCCATGGGGACGATGGTTTCCTTCGGTCAGGCATCGGGAGCCGTATCATCTCTGGACATCGGGGTGCTGGCGGCAAAAGGATCCTTGTTTCTAACCCGGCCCAGCCTGATGACCTACACGGCCCAACGGGCCGATCTGCTGGCCCATGCCCGCGATCTGTTCACAGTGGTGGAAAAAGGAGCGGTAACGATTTCAATCGGCCAGACCTACCGGCTGGAGGACGCGGCCCGAGCGCACCAAGATCTGGAGGCGCGCAAGACCACGGGTAGCACAGTCCTGATTCCATGAAAACGGGGGCCTGTCCAATGGGCAGACCCCCGAGATTTTTTTATACCGTGGTTTAAAAAAACCGCCGATCAACAACAGCACTGACTTACATAACAGCCGCAGGGGTCGACCACCCGGCAACCACAGGCATCGACCACTTGGAAACAGCCGCAGCTGTCCGCAACGGCGCGATCACTGCTTTGCTGCTGCTTCTTTCTCTCGGATTTACGGGCATCTGATTTCTTGTCGGACATGGCGAAACCTCCTTGATGAACAGGGCACCTCAAATGTGACGGGGTGCATGGTTGGTTGGATTGTCCCGGGCCATCCGATGGTGTCCGGTGGTCTGAAATCGGGCACCACCTTAGGTAACGGACGGGATAAGCCCGGCCTTTACAATTGGAAGGTAACCATCAATGGGCAAGTTGTCATAGGGCCAGATCAAAATTATGGACACTTTTTGAATCGTCCGATTATTGCTGGATGTTTAGCCGGTTTTATGTTACTGCAATTAAGTTTATTCCCGCCAGAATAGAGGAATTATGTTAAGAAATAGGACACTTGTCATTGCCACCCGCAACAAGGGCAAGACCGCCGAGATCCGGGACCTGCTCAGCGCCTTTCCGGTTACCATCAAAGACCTGGATGATTTCGGTCCGATCCCGGAAGTGGTGGAAGACGGGGATACCTTTGATGAGAATGCCTACAAAAAGGCCAGCTTTACGGCCAGGATCCTGGGCTATCCGGCGCTCTCCGACGACTCGGGACTGGTGGTAGCGGCGCTGAACGGTGCACCGGGTGTCCACAGCGCCCGTTGGGCCGGCCCGGATGCCACCGATGCCGAGCGCGGAAAAAAGCTGCTAACCGAACTGGGGAATCAGACCAACCGATCGGCGGCGTTTGAATGCGTGATCTCCATAGCCATACCTGGCGGACCGGCGCTGACTTATGAAGGCCGCTGCGAAGGCACCATCACACATACGCCTGCCGGTACCAACGGGTTTGGCTACGATCCGGTTTTCTTCTATCCGCAGTTGAACAAAACCTTTGCCCAACTGACCATGGCCGAAAAAAGCCGGGTCAGCCATCGGGGCAAGGCGTTGCAGGGGTTTCGAGATGAGTTTGACAAGGTGATGAAATGGATCGACCGGCACATGCCGGAGCCGGAAATTATCGGCTGCCAGAGTCAAAGGGGAGAATTCCATGTTGAAAAAAAATGAGGGGATCGACATTGCCCAGGAGCTGGGGGGAATCCAAAACGTCGAACAGGCTCAGACCCTGTTTGAAAAACGGCTGGACAAGGAGCACCTGTCCCGCATACGGACGCTGAGCCGCCCGGAGATCCTGATCAAAATTGCCAACGCCATCTCCATGTGCGATCCCGCCCGGGTTTTCATCAGCACCGGGTCTGAGGCGGATCGTCAGTTTATCCGGCAGCTTGCCCTGAATAAGGGAGAAGAGGCGGTTCTGGCTATGGAAGGGCACACCATCCATTTCGATCTCAAAGAGGAGCAGGGCCGCATCATTGACCGGACCTTTTACATCGCCAACCCGAATGAGAAGATCAGCAGCCTGGCCAACAAGACATTGAGGAGTGATGCCCTGGTTGAAGTTCGGGAAAAGATGGCCGGCATCATGAGCGGTGCCACCATGGTGGTGGGGCTGTATATTCGGGGTCCCGTGGGCGCGGTAGCCTCCAATCCCGCAATCGAGATCACCAGTTCCGCGTATGTCTGCCACAGCGCCGAAATCCTCTACCGCAACGCTTTTGCGGATTTCGAACAAGAAGCTGGCCGGCTGGGGCACTTTTACACCAACATCCACAGCGAGGGGCTCAACCGGCCCGAAGATCTGCCCAATGCAAGGGTATACATGGACCGGAGCCACCGGACCACCTATGCGTTTAACTGCACTTACGCAGGCAACACCCTGCTGCTGAAAAAAGGAAACCACCGCTTTTCCGTGGACAAGGCTGTATATGAGGGCAAGGGCAAAGAACTGGCCGAGCATATGTTCATCACCGGCATCCAAGGCCCCGGGGGCCGGGTAACCTGGGTAGCCGGTGCTGCGCCGTCCGGCTGCGGGAAAACCACCACAGCCATGGCCGGGAACCATTTTGTGGGCGACGACCTGGCCCAGATGTGGATCGACGACAAGGGCAGCGTACGCTCGATCAACCCGGAATGCGGCATCTTCGGCATCGTGGAAGATGTGAACGGAGAAGGTGACCCGATGCTGATGGACCTGCTGAGAAATCCCGGTTCAGAAGTGATCTGGTCCAACGTGCTCATCGATGAAAACGGCGTCCCCCATTGGACTGGCAACGGCGAAACCCTGCCCACCCGGGGCCGCAACTTTCAAGGCCCTTGGAAAAAAGGGCTGACTGATTCCAGCGGCAAGGAAGTCAAGATCTCCCATCCCAACGCCCGATGCACCATCTCTTCATCGGCCCTGGCCAACTACTCGGACAAAGCCGAAGCACCGGAGGGGGTGGAAACCCGGGTGATCACCTACAGCGGTCGGGACAGTGACACCATGCCCCCAGTCTGGGCGGCTAAAAACTCCAACCACGGCGTGGTGATCGGTGCCTGCATCGTCTCGGCAGCCACGGCCACGGAAGTGGGTGCATCCGGTGTGAAAAGAGCGCCGTGGGCCAACGCACCCTTCATTCCGGGTGCCCTGGGAGACTACATGAAGGCCCAGTTCGATTTCTTCGGCAATGCCGATATCAAAGACGGAAAACGGCCGATATTGGCGGGGCTGAACTATTTTCTCACTCACGAGGCCCGTGGTGGCAGCGGCAAGAAATTGTTGGGAGAGAAAAAGGACGTCAAAGCCTGGTTGGGATGGCTGGAGCGCCGCGCCCACGGAGATGTGGATGCCATTGAGACGCCCATCGGGTTCATTCCCCGCTATGAAGACCTGAAGGCGCTTTTTGAGACCCTGATCGATAAGCCCTACCCCAAAGATCTCTATGACCGTCAGTTCTCCCTTTATGTGGACAACATCCTGGCCAGAAACGACCTTCAGACGACTGCCTACGGCAAGGAAGAAAACATTCCCCAACTGCTTTTCGACGTACTTCGGGAGCAGCGTGACGGACTGATTGCCCTGAAGACAAAATACGGCCCCATCGTGACCCCGGAGCAGTTATTGGAAGGGCCCTGAATTCTCAATACCCAAGCCACGCATATTCAATGAACCAGTAGGGCGGCAGAAAAGAAATTTCTGCCGCCCTTTTTGCTGACCGCCATTAGCTTGATGAACGCCTAAAACGTCGCCAATCAGACGGTTCCGTAAAAAGTTCGAGATCAAGGCTTGCGAATCCCGAGGAATGAGGTGTACTGTCCGTACTCCGCAGTGACGAGGGATGAAGCGTAACGCAGATATCGGAGTATTTACGGAACCGCCAAACTTATGAATCCCATGAACCATCAACGACTTTCATCAGCGGTGATCAACCGTCGCATGCTGGTGGCCCTGGTGATGGGTTTTAGCTGCGGGCTGCCACTGCTGCTCACCCTGTCCGTGCTCCAGGCGTGGATGACCGAGTCGGGTGTAGACCTGACCACCATCGGACTGATGACCCTGGTCGGCCTGCCCTACACCTTGAAATTTTGCTGGGCGCCCATTTTCGATCGCTACACCCTGCCGCTGATGGGCAGACGGCGGGGATGGCTGCTGGCGTCTCAGTTGTCTCTGATGGCGGCCTTGGCCTGGTTGGGTTTCAGCAATCCGGTTGCCCATCCACAATTGTTGGCCGTGGCCGCTCTGGCCGTGGCCTTTTTCAGCGCATCCCAGGACATCGTCGTGGATGCCTATCGACGGGAGGACCTGCCCGACCGCGAATTGGGTTTGGGATCATCGCTTTACATCAACGGCTATCGGGTCGGCATGCTGCTGGCTTCCGGCGGCGGCCTGATTCTGGCGGACCACATGCCCTTTTCCAGGATTTACCTGATCATGGCCTTGTGCGTGCTGCCGGGGGTAATCACGACGCTGCTGACGCCGGAGCCCCACGTCGCGTCTTTTCCCGTCACGCTCAAGGCCGCCGTGGTTGATCCGATGGTGGAGTATTTCAGCCGGGCGAATGCCTTGTGGATTCTTGCTTTTATCCTGATGTACAAAATTGGTGATACGATGGCTGCGGCCATGACCACGCCATTCTATCTGGATATCGGTTTTTCAAAGACCCAGATCGGTGCCGTGGTCAAGCTGTTCGGGTTCTGGGCAACTGTCGGCGGCACGATTTTCGGTGGTGTCGCCATGATCCGGCTCGGTATTCTTCGCAGTCTCTGGATTTTCGGCATCCTTCAGGCTGTCTCCACCGCGGGGTTTGCCCTGCTGGCGGTTATCGGTCCAAGCTTGACGGCGCTGTCAGCGGTTATCGCTTTCGAAAACCTGAGCGGGGGAATGGGCACGTCAGCCTATGCGGCATACATGGCCAGCATTACGGACAAGCGATTCACAGCCACCCAGTATGCCCTGTTGACCAGTCTGATGGGCATCCCTCGGGTGCTTGCCTCGGCTCCCACCGGCTTTATGGCCTCGCATATGGGGTGGCAAGGGTTTTTCATGTTCTGTACCCTGATTGCCCTTCCCGGCCTGCTTCTGCTCCTGCGGATCAATAACCAGCAACGACACTGATCCCTGCTAAAATCCTTGTGTTCGTAAATTTTCTGATTATGGTAGGTCAAAACTGTTCTACAGGAGGCGTGATACCCCCGTGACGCAAACGAAATCCCCCACCCTCAGCCATTCCGATCGAATCCGGCAACTGGCCGAAACACGGCAGCACATGCTGTCAATACCGGCTGAGCAGACGATGGCCGCTATCCTCGACCACCCGCAGCCGGCAGCATTGGTCCACTCATTCCCGGAAGAAGACTTGCATTTTTTAATCCATGACCTCGGTCTGGACAATGCACTTCCCCTGATTGCCCTGGCCTCCAACCGTCAGTGGGAATTTATGCTGGATATGGAGGTCTGGAAAAAAGATCAGCTGAACTATCCGCAGGCCACCTCCTGGCTGCAGTTGCTGCTTCGTGCGGATCCGGACCGGCTGGTCAAGTGGTGTTTCGAAGAACGGCTGGAGTTCCTGGAATTGTATCTGTTCAGGAATATTGAGCTGCGGGTCAGGGAGTCCGATCAGTTTTCATCGGATTTGGATGATGAATTTTTCACGGATGACGACACCTTTTATGTTCGCTTCGTGGACTATCCCGTGGCCACGCCCGAAAGCAGCGCCGCCAAGGCCCGGCGCAATGAGATGTTGCACCTGCTGTTGCGTCGTATTTCCGGGTTTGATCATCCCCGCTACCAGGGCCTGCTGTTGGAATCGGTCAGTCTGATTCCCGTCGAAACCGAGGAGGAGTTGTTCCGACTGCGCAACGTTCGTCTGGCTGAAAAGGGTTTTTTGCCCTTTCACGAGGCGGTCGGCATCTACCAGCCATTGCGACCCGGGGATCTATCGGCCAGGGGGAAAAAAGCCATACGGCCACCATCGCCGGATGACCTTCGTTTTCCGGTCCCGCAGTTTGCCGCCACGTTCCTCGATGGAGACAATCTCTTCGTGCGTGCATTGAAGGGAATCCGGGAGGTTCACGTGATCCAGCAGCTGCAGGGAGAGCTGGCCGGTCTATGCAACCAGGTCATTTCGGCTGATCAGGCGGTCATCCGGAACCGCAACCAATTGAAATCGGTGGTTACCAAGGTCAGCGGGTACCTGAGCATCGGGCTTGAACGGATGTCCGAAAGCCCAGACAACATGCAGGAATCCATGGCATCCGCGCTTTTACAACGTCACTTGCTGGCGGATATCTTCCGAAATGGATTCGGTAGCATCTTGCAGCTGAAATGGCAGGCCACACGCTGGCGCAAAGCGAGCTGGTGCCAGTCACAACAGGTGGATCTCACCTTCTGGGGCGAGGCGTGGCTGGGGTTGCTGGGTGGGTTGTTGATCGATCGGCCGCAGTTTTACGATCCCTCCACGGCCGGTTCCATGTACCGCGATTTTCTGACGCGGGAAGAGATCGAATCGACCGGTCGAGACTTGGACCAGGTGATTGCCCTGGATCACCTGCTCAAGCAAATGGCGGTCACCATAGCACCCGATGCGGATATCCGGCGTCTGACGTACAAGAACCTTCTGCTCACCCTGTGGGTCAGGGCGTCGTTAAAAGCGCCACCGATCGATATGGTCACGCCGACCATGGCCGTCTCGCTGTCGGCCTTCAAGGCATTCTTTTCAGGGCTTTGGACGGATCAGGCGGGCCGACGCATGATCGGCGACGGGAAAAAGACCGAGTTTCTCCATTGGGCAGCGGTAGCCTCGGGTCAGTCGCCCGAGGACCTTTCGGATCGCCTGGGCACTGTATTCCAGGCGCTTTTCGATGAAATTGAACGTGAACTGGAACCTGTGGAAGCAGGCAACCTTGATCCACGTCATGTTGATCTGTTTCTGCTCAAGCACTGATCCGGCCATCCACTGACAGGCCTTTAATGCAAGTCATCGGCATACTCTGCTCGACGGGAGCCGCTTTTTTCTGGGCCGCGGCCGTCGTCATGTTCAAAAAAAGCGGTGAAACTTTCTCCCCCATGGCCTTGAATCTGTTCAAGGGCGTGGTCACGCTGTTGCTGCTGGTGCCGACCCTATGGTTTGCCGGCGTATCGCTTTTCCCGGTCCGGCCGTCCATGGACTGGTTGCTTTTCTGCATTTCCGGCGTTTTAGGCATCACCTTGGCCGATACCTTTTTTTTCATGGCCCTCAGGCGACTCGGTGCCAGCCGGTGGGCCGTGGTGGACTGCCTCTACCTGCCGTGTATTATCCTCATGTCCACACTTTTTCTAAATGAAGCCATCGGACTCAAAGGAATAGTAGGCGCCCTCCTGGTGATTGCGGCCATCGGTGCGGATGCCTGTTCCGGGTCTTCGGCAGTCATGTCTCGGGATGATTTTTGGACAGGGCTTGTCTTCGGGGTGCTGGCAGTGGTTCTGATTGCGGGAAGCATCGTCATGGTAAAACCGCTGCTGGAGGAGACCAGCGTCCTGTGGGCAAGCTTCGTCAGGCTCCTCGCCGGCGTTGCCGGCCTGATCGTCATTGCGGTGATTCATCCTGAGAGGCGGATGATCCTGGGGGCGCTTTTACCCTCATCGGCTTGGAAAATCGTCCTGCCGGCATCCATTGTGGGCAACTACATGGCCATGTTGGCATGGCTGGCAGGATTTAAATATACGCTGGTTTCCGTGGCGGCCATCCTGAATCAGCTCTCTACTATTTTCACCTTTATTCTGGCCGCCGTTTTCCTGAAAGAGCCGGTAACCCTGCCACGGATGATCGCCATTGTGATGGCGGTGTCCGGCGCACTGCTGGCCGCCACCGCCGTTTAATCAAACAGGTAGCGCTGAATCATATCCGCCAGGCCGTCAATGAGCCGATCAGCATCTCGACCTTCACCGAAGATGGTGATCGAACAGATGATCGCCTCAACGGCGGCTGAAACGACATGGGCGGCGGTCTTGATGTCCGTTATCCTCAGGTTGTCACGAAATTGTTCGATGAATCGCTCGACGTGACCCAGGCTTTGCTGATCCATCTCATTAAAAACGGCTTCGACTTCCGGGTCGGCGTAGCGCATGGCCAGCACTTCACGGTGAAACTGGGGATAGGGCTCGTGTGCGTCCAGCATGGCTTTGATCAGACAGTAGACACCCTCCTTTCGATGGTTTGGATCGAACTGGTGTTCCCTTAGGATCCGCACGATCTTTTCTTCGATATGCTGCCTGAAAATCTCCATGAACAGTACTTTCTTGTCCTTGAAATAGGAATAGAAGCTGCCCACGGAGACGCCGGCTGCCGCGGCGATCTCCTTGGCATTGGTGCCGTGGAAACCGTTCTTCGCAAATTGGTCTTTTGCCGCCACAAGAAGGCGATGTTTGGTTTCGATACTCCGTTTTTGCTGGGGTATTCTGGTCTTTTGTTCCATTTCTGACATTCCGATCCCTTTCTATGCCACCAGTCATACCCAATTCCCGTCACGCGGTCAATAAAAGCGAAAATATGTTTGTGTTCATGTTGACATAACGGATATCATACTGATTTTTACTGTTAGGAAAAAATACGTTCAACTGAACGTGCTAACCAAATGGAGGGTTACCATGATAAAATCATTAAATATAATGGCAGTGATGATGGCAACGATGATGATGGCAGGTGTGGCCATGGCGGGAAGCGTGGATGTCGGGTTGGGTAGAATGGATCAGGCTGAGTTCGAAACCCTGCGGCAAATGGTCAGCGGCAATTATCAGTCGTCTGATTCAGTGACCACGGAAGTCCGCCAGAACATACGCGTTGCTGAATTCAACCAGACAGATGTGGATGAGATCCGCCAGGTGATGGCAAGCGGAGACGTCCAACGGGATGCGATTGAATCCATAGCCAATAACGGCATGGTAGATATCGGCACCGGCGCAATGGCGACCGGCGAATTCTGCGACCTGAACAAACTGGTGGCCAGCAATACCGTTAACAATACAGACAGAGGCTTCGCTTTCATCTGCCCATAGTTGCAGAACTTTCAACGCAACTGACGCCACGACAAACATCCAATCCAACTAATATTGGCCTGAGGTGACACGATCCTCGTGTGAATCAGGCCTTTGTATTTCCTCCCTCAAGACTGGCAGTGCCCTGCTAAATGTGCCCGACCTCGGTTTAACCCACACCAAAACATGAATAAAAGTTCATTTTTTAACTTGACAAAATAACCGACCGTCTCTATTATATATCTTAAAGATGAACCATGCGTCATATTCATATTTTTAATACGCTCGAAAGGAGCACACAATGAAAAAATTAACCTTGGCATTTGTGATCATGGCGATGGTGACAGTTAACCAGGCGTCGGCGGAAATGGTGAACATCGGAACGGGGCAGATGGAACAATCCGAACTTATCGCCTTGAAAGCGATGGTCGAGGGGCGACAGACGGATATCGTGCCGGCGCGTTCGACCCCGCTCGTTCGGCCGGAGCGATACGGCATGGTGGAAATGGACCGAACCGACTTCGAGTCCCTTCGCGATAAAGTGGCCGGCAGAAGCACCAGCGTCGATTCGAGACTTGCCGTAAAAGTGGTCCCGATGGTCAATATCGGCACAGGCGAAATGCCCATGGATGAATTTATCGCCTTGAAAAACATGGTCGCGGGGATGGGTATCTTCAGATTGGATCACCTGGCTGCGATACAGGAATAGGAATATTTCAGGGCGGCGCCGTTGGATGCACCAAACGGGTATCCTGTCGAGGCCTGCGACGTTCCCAACTGATGCGTCGGTCTTCTCCGCTGCGGCGTTCAGGAATATGAACGGCGTAGGTAAACTGCCGTCGGTCTACCCCGGAACGCCTTCCGCCGTTGTCATTAACCGCCGTTGTCTTCATATGAATTCAGTTCACTATAGATGCAGTGGGTTAGGATGATCCCTTCGGATATCATAAAAATGTCGCCTTCTCGTGGCAAGTGAGAGAAGGACATACGCGATTTGCTCTTATTGGTTTCATGCAAGAATCACGCTATGTCTTGGACCTAATCACAACCGATATTTATTTCAGATAGTTGTAGACTTTCCCAATTGGAGCCGTCATTAAAATATGAAATTAATGTTCGATTAAATGGGAAACTATTTTCCACTAAGAAAAAAAGTTCTTACTAGGCGTGGAGGCGTTAGGGGGGGCTGGCCAATGACTGACCCGTTATTACGATCGATCCGGATCAACGAAATAAATAGAGCATGCAGTTAAATAATATCGATCTAACTGCCAGGTCATTCGGGGTCGCTATCGAAAAGATAGCCGATGGATCGAAGACTTTTAAAATAGACCGGGCTTCTGGGGTCGGGCTCAAAATATTTGCGGAACCGGACGATAAAGTTGTCCACTGTGCGGGTGGTGGTTTTCCGGGAATACCCCCAACCGATCTGCAATAGTTTTTCACGGGAAAGCGGCTTTCCACGATGGGCGATAAACAGTTTGAGCACCTTGGATTCCTGTTCAGTCAGGGAAATCTCGCCCAACTGGCAGCACGCGGTATTGGTTTTAAAATCGATGCGATTGTCGCCAAAATGATAGGTGTCGAAGGTTGGGAGGGCCGGATCGCCGTTTTCCTGATTCCAGCCGCCGCGTTTAAGCAGACGCTCGACGCGAAGAAGCAGTTCCTCAAGGTTAAAGGGTTTGGCCAGATAATCGTCCACCCCGAAGGCAAGCCCCTTGATCCGATCATCCGGATCTCCCTTGGCCGAGAGAATCAGGATGGGCAGCCGCTCATCTTCCAAGCGGATGCTCTGAAGGATGGAGAGACCGTCTATGCCCGGCAGCATGATGTCCAGAATCACTAAATCCGGCCCGGCCTCCTTCCATTTATTCAGGCCGGCCACGCCATCAGAAGCGATTGCCACCTCGTACCCCTGAAGGGAAAGGTTCAGTTGGATGCCTTCGGCGATATGCCGATCATCTTCGATGATTAGAATACGTTTTTTTGGACGTTCCATGATGGCTGCTCCTGTTGTAATCAACTATTCCAGGGCCGGCAAAATCAGGGTAAAGGTCGAGCCTTTTCCCCGCCCCTGGCTTTCGGCCAGCACCTTTCCCTTATGGAGACGGGCGATGTTTTGCACCAGGTGTAGGCCCAGACCGCTTCCCTTGGCCGTCATATCGTCCGATTGGCCGATCTGGTAGAACTTGCGGAAAATCTTTTTCATCTCTTTTCGGTCGAAACCAATGCCGTTGTCTGTAAACCGGATGTGCGTCCGTTGGTGCGTAGGTTCGATGGAGATGTCCACGTGCGGCATTTCTGCGTCATTGTATTTGATGGCATTGGTCAAAAGGTTCATCAAAAGCATCTCAAACAGATGCCGGTTGATTCGCTGGTACACGGTCGTGGTGTCCGGGCCGTGGACGGCAATCCGGCACGCGTCGAACAGGTGGGCGTTTTCCTCAAGGAACTGGTTCACCGTCTTGACCAGATCACAGACTACGAAATCGCCCATATAGCTTTTGCCTTCCAGTTTGGCCAGGTTCAGCATGCGGTTGATGTTTTGGGTCAGACGGTCCACGTCGATGAGCATATACTGGATGTATTTTAGCTGATCCTCCCGCGACAGTTCGTACCTTGAAAAGGTCTGCAGGTACAACTGAAGGGAAGTTACCGGAGTTTTGAGTTCATGCGTGAAATTGTTGATAAAATTGTTCTGCATCCGGTACAGCTGCATGGTTTTCTGGCTGAATACGAAAATGATGAATATGCCCAGCAATATAATACCGATCAGTATGCTCAAGACGAGGATCACCAACCAGGTGTCGGCGGCAAACATCTGCTCCTGCTCGACGTTGAACCGTACCATGGCCGACCGAAGGCCGCTGCTGACTTCAATATACCAGTAAATATATAGAAAAAGCGAAACCATTAAGGCGGTGACGGAGAAGATAAACACCAGTATGGGATGAAAAAGCCACTTCACCTGCTTCATGGGTTGTGATGGGTCCTTTGAATAAAATGACGCGGTTGCGGCTGCCTGAATAATGCGGTCGATGGCCGATAAGCGATACTACCGGTTTTCGATGCACATTTCAATGCGGCAACAACACCGAAACAGGAAATTTCCTTGACCGGCCGGCATATCCATATTAAGTTATACCTATACTTTTCCTTCCTGATTTATTGTGCCTGTTTATCGATGGCGTGGTTCCGCTTCCAATACGCCGTGCTGCCTGGTGGGCTGTTGCTGCCTTTATTAGTCGTTCGGACATGGGATCATCCGTTGAAATGAACGTGTCGTTTCAGCGGGTTTTCATTTTACTAACCGGAAACCAAAAAGGGGGAAATCATGAGCGAGAGTGTCTACAAAGTCATCGAACTGGTAGGAACCAGCACCGCTTCCTGGGAGGAGGCGGCAAAAAATGCAGTCGAAACCGCTTCCAAGTCGTTAAAGGACCTGCGGGTGGCCGAAATTACGAAACTAGACATGAAAGTGGAAGGAGGCAAGGTCACCGCTTTTCGCTCCCGGGTGAAGCTCTCTTTCAAATATGCCACCTGATAATAGATAAGGTTGGCAATCAAAGGGCCAGGCTGCCCGCTACCGGGCAGCCTGGCTTTGCTTTGATAGGTTACCCCATGGCCCGCGCCATCAGATCCCCCATCATTTTAGAAAAGCGGGCGGGGTTGTCAAGTTTTCCGCCTTCGCTGACCACGGCCATGTCGAGTAAAAGCTGGCTGTAGTCTTTCAACTCGGGGTTGTCCCGGTCGTTCTCAAAAAGGGTCTTGATCTTTTCCACCACCGGGTGATCCATGTTCAGTTCAAGGACTCGCTTGACTTCGTTAGGTTTTTGCCCGGAAGCCTTGAGTAGTTTTTCCATATAGGCACTCATGTCCCAGGTGTCCCCGGAGAGGCAGGATACCGAATCTTTGAGCCGGGATGAGGGTTTAACCTCTTTGATTTTATTCTCCAGATGTCCCTTGATGAAGCCGAACAGCGCATGGTAGGCTTCTTTTTTGGCCTCATCCACCGTGTCCAGATCCAGGTCACCTTTTTCGGCGCTCTTCAGGGGCTTGCCGTCAAACTCGGTCAATGACTGCACCACCCACTCATCTACCGGGTCGGTCATCAACAGCACTTCAAAACCCTTTTCTTTCAGGCGTTCAAGGTGGGGACTGTTGACCAGGGCAGACAGCTTGTCGCCGGTGATGTAAAAAATCTCCTTCTGGTCGGCCTTCATATTTTTGACGTAATCACCCAGCGACACCCATGTGTCTTCAGATTTGGTGGTCTTGTAGCGGATCAGGGTGGCAATCTTGTCCTTGCTGGCCGGATCGGTGTGAATCCCCTCCTTCAACACGGCGCCGAACTCATCGACCAACTGATTGTATTTCTCCACATCCATTTTGCCCAGCAGGTCGAACAGCTTTTTAACCAGATTCTTGCGGATATTCAGCACCAGCCGGTCCTGCTGCAGGATTTCGCGGCTGACGTTCAGGTTCAGGTCGGATGCATCCACCACGCCTTTCACGAACCGGAAATATTCGGGCATCAGTTCCTTGCAGTCGTCCATGATGAACACGCGCTTGGAATAAAGGTGAATGCCGTGGCGCCGTTCCGGTGTGAACAGGTCGAATGGGGCCTTGGAGGGAATATAGAGCAGGGCATCATACTCGGTGGTCCCTTCGAATTTGAGATGGAGCCGCTCCATGGGCGGGTTCCAGTCGTGGCTCAAGTGTTTGTAGAACTCGTCGTATTCTTCATCCTTGACGTCATTTGGATTGCGGGCCCAGATGGCTTTCATGGAATTTAGGGTCTCTTCGCGCATGACCTTGCGTGTGGTGGCACCGATGGGCTTGCCATCCTTATCCTTGATCACCTCTTCATCGGGCAGCGGTTCATCGCGTTCGACCTCCATGGTAATGGGATAGCCCACGAAATCGGAATGCTGCTTGATAATGCTGCGGATGGTCCACTGGTCGGTAAAATCCTTCTCGTCCTTCTCCTTTTTTTTCAATGCCAGGGTGATGGTGGTACCCCGGGAGGCTTTCTCGGTCTCCTCAATGGTGTAGGATCCGTCCCCGGTTGAGACCCATTTGACGGCCTTGTTCGCATCCGCACCGGCAGACCGGGTAACCAGGGTGATTTTATCGGCCACCATGAAAGCGCTGTAAAAGCCCACACCAAACTGTCCGATCAGTTCCGGTATCAGTGTCTCTTGCCCCTTGGCATGCTCCAGGGCCTCCATAAAACTGGCGGTGCCGCTCTTGGCGATGGTGCCGATATTTTCCATGACATCATCGTAGGTCATGCCGATGCCGTTGTCCGAAATTTCGAAGGTCTGCTTGATGGCATCGGGTTTCAACTGGATCCTGAACACGTTGTCTTCACCCAGGATGCCCGGTTCGGTTTCGGCCTTGTATCGGACCTTATCAATGGCATCCGATGCATTGGATATCAATTCCCGCAGAAAAATGTCCTTGTTGGAATAAAGGGAGTTGATAATCAGGTTGAGAATCTGCTGCACTTCGGTTTTAAACGGATGTGTTTCCTGCTTGGCTTCCATTGGCTCTCCTGCACGCTTCTTGATCAAGTTTTTATCAATGGTTATAATTAGTTCGACGACCGACAATGAACAATTATGAGCGCGATTTGCCGTTTGTCAAGGCTGGAACAATCGGTTTCAAAGATAAAATTCAGCCTGTTCCCCGCTGCCCACCGATGGGCGCTTCGATCCCAGGCAAAAAACGCCGCAGTGAAACGGCCGTGGCTTCAAAGGGTACAGTTCAAAAATAAAAATGTATGATAACCTATATATTTAAAGTCGTTATAAATTTATTACACAAGTCCCGGACCAGGGTTCAAAATTATGAACTTTCCGTAAAAAAACAATTTTACCGATTTATATAGGCAGGTTATACCCTGACATGCTTAAAAAGGGTTTATGATTTTGAACTTTCCGCCTCATGATCCGGCGTCTGCTCTCTCGACGAAACAGGCATAAACCACAGCCAGAAAAAAATATGTGTTTAAATTTATTACTTTTTAATGCGATTCTGTCATTTTTTTAGTTCTGTCAATCGGAAATGGCAAGATGTTTGCTTATGGATAATGTCAACCTAATAATTTTCATCTGTTCTCCTCCTTAACGGTTAATCGGCTTCATCTCCGATTAACCGTTTCCTTTTTGGACCCTCGGAATAAAATTGCAAATTTCCAACCAACCCGTTAAAATTGTTTCCGACTCATGAGGTGATCCAGCAGATTCGTTGTGAACCAGGGTTCACGGTAAGCAATAAAATCACCCGATGTGGAATTATCGATCGCCGGAACCGCGACCCTGTCTCAGAAGATCAGCTTCTTTTAAAAAAAGGTGGACCGCTTCCATCTCTTTGTCGCTAACTTTTTACAAGAATCGTTGTCGTCATTCGTTAACCCCCAGCCGCGGTGGATATGGGCCGCGAGTATCGGCCAGTTTTGCCGGCCGGCATTTCTTTGTCAACCGCAAAACGGCTTGGCCTTTTTACAATCCATGGAGGTGGGAATGAAAACCAAAAAATGGGTGTTTGGCTTTGAGGAACTGGATGCCGTAAAAAACCATGTGGGCGAGAATGGGGATGCCGTTCGAGGGCTGCTGGGCGGGAAAGGGGCAAATCTGGCTGAAATGGTTCGCATCGGGTTGCCGGTTCCCCACGGATTTACTGTTTCCACCGAGGCCTGCAATGCCTTCCTCAAGTCCAGTGGGACCTTTCCCAAGGGCATGTGGGACCAGGTCTTGTCAGCGCTTCAAACGGTGGAAGTCAAAACGGGAAAGCGCTTCGGCAGTGACGACAATCCCCTGTTGGTCTCCTGCCGGTCCGGTGCCAAGTTTTCCATGCCCGGGATGATGGACACGGTTCTCAACATCGGCCTCAACAGCCTGACGGTAGCGGCCATGATCCGTCTCACCGATGATCCCCGCTTCGTTTACGATGCCTATCGGCGACTGATCCAGATGTTCGGCAGCGTTGTCATGGGAATCGACGACGAGCCGTTCGAAGCGGTCATCACGGCCGCCCGCAGGGCTGCCGGCGTTGAAAAGGATACCGAGCTGTCGGCAGACGACTGGCAGCAGGTGACGGAGCAGTTTAAGGCCTTGTACCACCGCCACACCACCCACGACTTTCCGGAGGATCCGTTCAAGCAGCTCAAAATGGCCACCGAGGCGGTGTTCAAAAGCTGGAACGGCAAACGGGCGGTGGATTATCGCACGGCAGCCGGCATCGATCACAACCTGGGCACGGCGGTCAGCATCGTCACCATGGTTTTCGGCAATATGGGCGATGACTGCGCCACCGGTGTGGCCATGACCCGCAACGGTTCGACCGGGGAGGCGCATCTGGAAGGAGACTACCTGACCAATGCCCAGGGCGAGGATGTGGTAGCCGGTATCCGCATGACCCGGGACATTTCCCTATTGAAGGAGGAGATGCCGGCGGCCTACATCGAATTCGAGCGCATCGCCGGACTGCTGGAGAACCACTACCGGGAAATGCAGGACATGGAGTTTACCATCGAAAAAGGCAAGCTGTGGATGCTCCAGACCCGAGACGGCAAACGAACGGCCCAGTCAGCGGTACGCATTGCCGTTGAGATGGCCGAAGATGGATTGATCGACCGACAGACGGCGGTGCTGCGGATCAAACCGGAACAGGTGGATTTCTTCCTTCACCCGCAATTCGACCCCAAAGCTACCGCCGCCGGCAAGCTTCTGGCGCGGGGCCTCAACGTCTCCCCGGGTGCGGCCGTGGGGCAGGTGGCCTTCGATGCCGACATGGCCGAGGCCTGGGCCAAAAACGATGCCAAATCAGTGATCATGGCCCGCCCGGAGACCAAACCCGACGACGTCCACGGCATGCTGGCTGCCCAGGGGATTCTCACCAGTCGCGGCGGACGCACCAGCCATGCGGCCTTAGTGGCCAGACAGTTCGGGAAACCGGCAGTGGTTGGCGCCTCGGCGATCACCATCGACCTGACCAACCGACTGATGACCATCGGCAACCAGACCATCCATGAAGGCGAGTGGATCTCCATCGACGGAACGACCGGCGTGGTCTATGAAGGCAAGTTGGAGACCATGATCCCGGACATCAAAGACCCATGGCTGATCAAACTGCTCTCCTGGGCCGATGAATTCAGGACCCTGGGGGTGTGGGCCAATGCCGACTATCCCCGGGACGCCAGCCGGGCACTGGAGTACGGCGCCCAGGGCATCGGCCTGTGCCGGTCTGAACACATGTTCTTCGAAACCGACCGTCTGCCCCACTTCCAGCGGATGATTTTGACCGACTACCCCGTGGAGCGCAAAGAGGCCCTGGCCGCCCTGCTGCCGTTCCAGCGACAGGATTTTGCAGGCCTGTTTAGGGTCATGAAAGGCCGGCCGGTGATCATCCGCTTGATCGATCCCCCCCTGCATGAATTTCTGCCGGACCTGGTGGAACTGGTATCCGAGCTGGCCGACCTGAAGATCCGGCTCAAGCACGCAACGGACATGGCCGCCATCGATACACTGCTGGCGGAAATCCGGCTGAAAGAGCAGCTGCGCAAGCGGGCCCAGAGCCTGCGGGAAGCCAACCCCATGCTGGGCCTGCGGGGGGTTCGACTGGGCATCTACATCCCGGAACTGACCACCATGCAGGTACGGGCCATCTTCGAAGCGGCCTGCATGGTGGTGAAAGAGGGTGTCGAGGTACACCCGGAGGTGATGATCCCGCTCACCAGCCACGTCAATGAACTGATCCACCAGCGCTCGGCGCTGGAGGCCGAGGCCAGGGCCGTCATGACCGAACATGGGATGGAGATCGCCTACAAGTTCGGCACCATGATCGAGCTGCCCCGCGCCGCCCTCACGGCCGATCGGATCGCCGAGCACGCAGAATTTTTTTCTTTCGGCACCAATGACCTGACCCAGACCACCTTCGGCATCTCACGCGACGACGCCGAAACCGGCTTTCTCATCGAATACATGGAATCCGGCATCCTTCCTGCCAACCCCTTTGCCACGCTGGATCGGGACGGTGTGGGTGCGCTCATCGACATGGCCGTAAAAAGGGGCAGGGCCACAAAGCCGGATCTGGAATGCGGCATCTGCGGCGAGCACGGCGGCGATCCCAAATCAATCGCTATGTGCCATGAACTGGGGCTGACCTATGTTTCCTGCTCCCCTTTCCGGGTGCCCATCGCCAGGCTGGCGGCGGCCCATGCCGCCTTGTTGGACAAGAAAAAAACAGGCGTCCGATTGAATTAGACAAAACATGGTAACCCTGAACGGTGAACCATGAACCTTTGAACCCTACCCACTATCACGCAGGAGGTGCCATGAACCGCGCAGGATCGGTCGTCGTTGTCCTGTTTCTCTTATGTGAGGTTATCAGCGGGGGTGTGGCCGCAGCGTCGGTAAAGGCACTGGACATTCCTGCATCTCTGGAACCCTGGCGGGCATGGGTGCTCCACGACAAGGCGGAGCAGCAATGCCCTGCCCAATTTGACGACGGGACGATTCGCCGATGCTGGTGGCCGTCGCGGCTGGCCATGGATGTGGGGAGTCTGGGCGGTCTGTTTGAACAGCAGGTGACCGTGTATGCCCCCACCTGGGTAACCCTTCCGGGTGACGAGACCCAGTGGCCCGAATCAGTATCCGACGGCAGCAATGCCCTGCCCGTAATGGGACGCAACGGTCGGCCGTGCATCTGGCTGGAACCCGGGGAGTACTCTGTCAAAGGCGCTTTCGTCTGGAATACGCTGCCGGAAGCACTTCAGATTCCGGCTTCCACGGGCATTTTGTCTTTGACCATCGAGGGCCGGGAAATCGTCGATCCCGACCTCGATGCCACCGGCAACCTCCGGTTGCACGGTAAAGGCGGAGCCGCCCGGCGGGAGGACACCATGACGACCTCCCTGTTCCGGTTGATCGAAGATGACATCCCCATGCGGTTGATTACCCGGGTCCTGCTCGAGGTTTCCGGCCGGCCTCGGGAGATCCGGCTGGCCGCCCTGTTGCCCGACGGCGCCACGGCGATGAAGATAGACAGCCCGCTGCCCGCCCGCCTGACCCATACGGGTGACCTGCTGGTTCAGGCCCGCCCCGGCCGCTGGGATGTCCGGGTGACGGTACGTCTGGATGGTCCGGTGAAGACCCTCTCAACAGGAGAGGGTCTTTATGGCGATGAGGTATGGTCCTTCAAGGCCTTCAGCGGGCTGCGCATGGTGAAGGTTCTGGGTGCACCGACGCTTGAGCCGTCACGGACCCGGATGCCAGACGAATGGAAAGGGTTTCCCGCCTATCAGCTCAAAGCCGGTAGCGTCCTGTCCTTCGAGGTCCTTCGCAGGGGCGACCCGGATCCGGCACCGGACCAGTTGGACCTGATGCGCACCTGGTGGCTGGATTTTGATGGGTCTGGGTTTACGATCCATGACCGCATTGGCGGCACATTGAGCCGAACCTGGCATTTAGCCATGGAGGCGCCCATGGAATTGGGACGGGTGGCCGTGGATGGTCAGGACCAGCTGATCACCCTTCAGGGGGAACGGCCCTCGCCCGGCGTTCAGCTGCGCCGCGGACAACTGTCCCTGGAGGCGGACAGCCGCCTGACGCGTACATCGTCGATCGTGCCCGCCATCGGCTGGGAGCACGATTTTAAAAGCCTGCGCGGTTTGCTTTACCTGCCTCCGGGATGGACCCTGTTCTCTGCAGCCGGTGTGGATGTTCCCCCCGGGGCATGGCTCCAGGGTTGGACCCTGCTGGACTTTTTCCTGGTCTTGATCATCGCCGTCAGTGCCTATAAAATCCGCAACCGGGCAACCGGAGTGCTGGCCCTGGTGACACTGGTGCTGATATTCCATGAGCCGGGCGCACCGCGGTACGTATGGCTTCACCTGCTGGCAGTGGCCGCGCTGTTGAAATATCTTCCCGGCGGCTGGTTTAAAACGGTCGTCAAGCTTTGGGGAGCCGGCGCGGTGGTCGCGCTGGTCGCCATCACTCTGCCTTTCATGGTACAGCAGGTTCGCACCGCCATCTTTCCCCAGTTGGCCCAGGGAGGGGATGGCATCCATTATCGGCCGGCCACGATGGGGACCGGCAGGCTCCTTGAATCCCGGATGGCGGCGGCGCCTGAATCCGCTCTGGTCGGTAAACGGCTCCTCAAGGCCACGGACACGATTCAGTTGTCCGAGCAACAACTTACACCCCGTCAGACCCGGCTTGTCTCGGATCCCGACGCCCTGATACAGACCGGCCCAGGCCTGCCGGCGTGGCAGTGGCGATCCGTGCAGCTTCGCTGGAACGGACCGGTGGACCGCACCCAGCAGATTCGCCTGTGGCTGGTTTCACCGGCCATGAACCTTGCCCTTGGATTGGTTCGGGTAGCGCTGCTGTGTCTGCTGGTCGTGACTTTTCTGGACTTGCGCAACTGGCGCCGGCATCTGCCTGCACCGATGACGGCCGGTGGTTCCGCGCTGATTATAGTATTGATTTTCATGGCACCGGTCCAGTTGCTTCGAGCCGAACCCGTGGGGCAGGCCTTTCCGCCCCAGCACCTGTTGGACGAACTCCAGCGACAGTTGCTCGAGCCGGCGCCCTGCCTTCCCCATTGTGCCGATATAAGTCGGCTGGAGCTGGCAGCCACCCCCGACCAGCTTCGCCTGATCATGCAGATGCATGCCCAGGTCGACACGGCAATCCCTTTGCCCGCCACCCTGGAAACATGGCGACCGAACCGGATCACGCTTGACAATCAATCGGTGAAAAGCCTCTCCCGGGACGACCGGGGCACCTTGTGGATAATCTTGCCCAGGGGAGTTCACCAGGTCAAGATGACCGGACCGCCTGGCCATGCTGATGAAATCCGCATCACCTTTCCCATCGTTCCCCATGTGGGCACTTACGCAGGTGTCGGATGGCAGGCCCGCGGCTTTGGACCTGGCGGCAGCATGGACGCCACGATTGCCCTGAGCCGCATGCAGAGCGACAGGGAATCGCCCGCGGAATTGTCCAGAACCGATGTTCCCGCCTTCTTCCATGTGGCGCACACCCTCCATTTGGGTATTCAGTGGGAAGTGACCACGCGCATCCAGCGGCTCACCGAACCAGGCGTGCCGGCGGTGATAGCCGTTCCGCTGATGGAACATGCCTCGGTCACCACGCCTGGAATCCATGTGGAAGACGGGGCTGCCCAGGTCTCCCTGGGTCCGGATGAAATCGAGACGCAGTTTTCCACGACGATTCCCATTGCGCCGACGATCCTGCTGACCGCACCCGTGGATGTTCCTTGGACAGAAAGCTGGACCCTGGATGCCGCGACGATCTGGCGCTGCAGTGTGTCTGGTCTGACCGCGGTGCACCACCAGGATGCCGGCAGCAATTGGCAGCCGCAATGGCGTCCGTGGCCGGGAGAACAGGTTCGCATCGATGTGACCAGACCCCAGGCGGTGACCGGCAGGACGGTCACCGTGGACCAGTCACTGCTGGCGCTGACCCCGGGACAGCGGTTTTCCCGGGCGATGCTGACCCTTGGCATCCGTTCCAGCAAAGGCGGTCACCATCAGATCGAATTGCCGGCGCAGGCCAACCTGCAGACGGTCACGATAGATGACAAAACCCTGCCCATCCGCCAGGACGGCCGACTGGTGACCGTACCGCTGGAGCCCGGCAGCCAGACGGTGATCCTCGCGTGGCATCAGTTGAACGATTCGATGACTCGTGTCCAGGGCCCTGAGGTCAATGTGGGCGATGCCGCCGTCAATGCCGCAGTGACCTTTCACATGCCAGACCACCGCTGGATTCTGTTGGCTGGCGGGCCCAGGCTGGGACCGGCCGTTTTGTTCTGGAGTTATCTGATCGTGGTGATGGTGGTGGCTGTGGGCTTGGGGAAAACAGTGGTTACGCCCCTTCGCACCCAACACTGGCTGCTGCTGGGACTCGGGCTGACCCAGGTACCGGCAGTTGTTGCCCTGCTGGTTGTGGGCTGGCTGCTGGGCATGGGAACCCGCTGCCGGAAAGCACCGGAAAACGCCTTGGCTTTTAACGGCACCCAATTGCTTCTGGCAATACTGACTGTGGCGGCCCTTGCCGGTCTTTACACCGCCATTGAACGCGGCCTGCTGGGCATCCCGGACATGCAGATCGCCGGCAACCAATCCACACGTTTTCAACTGAACTGGACCCAGGACCGTATTGACGGAATCATGCCCACCCCCTGGGTGATAAGCCTGCCCCAATGGATCTACCACCTGCTCATGCTGGCCTGGTCCCTCTGGCTGGCCTTCAGCCTCGTATCCTGGCTGCGCTGGGCGTGGGGATGCTTTTCCAGCGGGCACCTCTGGAAGCCCGTCGAATGGCGCCGAAAGAAAAATTCATCTTGACAGATGAAATCAATTATAATAAATGGTCTGACCATTCCGAAAATTAATCTAACACTCCCACGGGGTGACTGTTTCAGGCCCTCTTTGAAGCGTTTATTTGTTGATGTCCACTCAGGATCGAGCTTGTAATCGATGACCTATTTGTTTCGCGCCGCCAGACAAAATCGGATTTTCCAGGATGTGGTTGAACAGATCCAGGAAGCGATCATCGACGGCCAACTGAAGGTGGGCGATCGCCTGCCTGCCGAGCGCGACCTCAAAGAAATGCTTCAAACCAGTCGCAGCACCCTTCGTGAGGCCCTGCGTGTACTCGAGCAAAAGGGGCTCATCGAGATCAAGCTGGGGATGGGCGGGGGCGCCGTGGTCAAAACAGTCTCCTCGGATCTCGTGGCCGAGAGCCTGGATCTGTTGATTCGCTCCCATCAGGTATCCCTGCGGCACATCGCCGAATTTCGTGAACGGGTGGAGGGCGACGTGGTGGTCCTGGCCACATCAAGAATGAAAGCGTCGGACACGCGCAATCTCAAAACGCTGCTGGATGATGCCCGAAAATGTGTGGATCGGGGTGCTGAAGCCGTTTCCGATTTTCTCACCGCAGACAAAAACATTCACCTGTATTTTGCCAAGATCACGGGAAACCCTATCTATATATCCATTCTCAAGACCATTCATGAGAACATTCGCCGGTATTTTGACGAGTTTTTGATCATGGAAGAGCCTGAGATGAAAGAAAATCTTCAGGATCTCGAGAATGTGGTGTCCGCCATGGAAAGCGGGAAGGCGGAAGCGGCCGGCGACATCGCCCGTACTCACGTGAGGCGTTTCAACGGCTATATGGAAATGCGCGAGCGGCAGCATAAAACATGACTCGGGGGGAACCCCCAGACACCACTCTGGGCGGCAGATTTTTCTAATACAACGGAATTAACGGGTCGGCACTATGGCACATTTAGAATTGGACAAGATCACGGTAAGGTTCGGCGGGCTGGTGGCCCTGTCCCAACTGAGTTTTTCGATCAATTCCGGCGAGATTGTGGGCCTGATCGGTCCCAACGGCGCCGGCAAGACCACGGTGTTCAATGTGCTCACCGGCGTCTACAAGGCCAGCAGCGGTAACGTGCGCTTCGAGGGCAGAAGCATTTTGGGCAAACCACCCCATAAAATTTTCAAAAAAGGCGTGGCCCGAACCTTTCAGAACATCCGACTCTTTTCGGCCATGACCGCGGTTGAAAATGCCATGGTGGCCCGGCACTGCCGCTCAAAAAAAGGGGTGGTGGGCGCCATCTTCCGCACCATTTCCCAGCGCAGGGAGGAGCGGCAAATCCGCGACAAAGCCCTTGAAGCACTCAAATTCATGGGCGTGGACAAGTATGCCGACACGGTGGCCTCCAACCTGCCTTACGGCCTGCAGCGACGACTCGAAATCGCGCGCGCGCTGGCCTCTCAGCCCAAGGTGATTCTGCTGGACGAACCGGCCGCCGGCATGAACCCGTCGGAAAGTTCGGCCCTGATGAAGGATATCTCCCGGATTTGCGAACTCGGGATCGACGTGCTCCTGGTAGAGCACGATATGAAAGTGGTCATGGGCGTGTGTCACCGGATTGTATGTGTTGACCACGGGGTCAAGATTGCCGAGGGGACGCCTGGAGAGATCCAGTCCAATCCCCAGGTGATCGAGGCCTACCTGGGTCAACCGGCAAGTAAATAATCATCAACAAACAGAAGGAGCGTCAAATGAGGAAAAAACTGTTCATCGCACTGGTACTTGGCATGATGGTCGTCCCCTTTATCATGGGAACGGCGACTGCAAAAACCCTTAACATCGGATCGATGAGCCCGCTGACCGGTCCTTATGCATCAGATGGAACAGACATTAAGAACGGCGTGTTGACCGCCATTCAGGTTTTCGAAGAAGCCGGCGGCGTTCCCGGTTATGACAAGATCGAACTGTTTCCCCAGGACACCGCCTGCGATCCCAAGCAGGCCGTGGCTGCCGCCAACAAGCTGATCAACCTCGAAGTGGTCGGTGTGATCGGTGCCTACTGCTCCTCTTCCACCATCCCGTCCTCCGAGGTTCTGGCCGAAGAAGACATTCCCATGCTGACCCCGGCCTCGACCAACGAAGCAGTCACCGACCGCGGCCTGCCTTACATGTTCCGCCTGTGCGGCCGTGACGATGACCAGGCGCCGGCTGCCGCCAAATTCTTGAAAGAGCAGCTGAAAGCCAAAACCATCTTTATCGTCGACGACAAAACCACCTACTCCCAGGGACTGGCCGACGGCGTGAGCAAGGCCGCCAAGGAGCTGGGCATGGAGGTGGTCGAACACGACCACGTCAACCAGGGCGACAAGGACTTTGCCGCCGTATTGACCAAGGCCAAACAGGCCAACGCAGATATTTTCTATATGTCCCTGCAGGGCTACTCGCCGGGCGCCCTGATGACGCTACAGGCCAAGCGGTTGGGCCTGAAGTCCCAGATCGTTTCCCAGGACGCCATGTTCCAGCCCAAATTCATGGAAGTGGCCAAGGAAGCCGCCGAAGGCGTTTACATCACCTACGGGTTTACCGATACGACCACCCCCGAGTACAAGGCCTTCGAGAAGATCTATGTGCCCAAGTACGGCGCCATCGCCGCCTATGCCACCTACGCCTACGATGCAGCCACCGTGCTGCTCCAGGCCATCAAGAACGCCGGCGCCACCGATGCGGCCAAGATAAAGGCCGAAATCATGAAAATGGACTTCGACGGCGTGGCCAAACGCATCAAGTTCAGGGAGAACGGCGATTCCGGATCGTCCTACATCGCCTACAAGGTCGAAAACGGTCAGTTTGTTCCCTACTGGGCGCCTGATAAGGGCCTGCTCAAATAAATCGGTCGAGTGACGTGACCGCCCTGCCAGAGTGGCAGGGCGGTCACCCCAATCGCGTTCACCGCAAGCATCGATCTGAAAAGCGATTTCTATGGAAACTTTTATTCAGCAATTGATCAACGGCATCACCCTGGGCGGACTCTACGCCCTGATCGCGCTGGGCTACACCATGGTCTACGGCGTCATCCAGCTGATCAACTTCGCCCACGGTGAGTTCTTTGCGGCCGGCGGCTATGTGGGTGTGATTCTGCTCAGTTTCTTTACCGGACTGGGGTACATGGAGACCCACCCCATATTCTGCCTGGCCGCCGCCTTTGTCCTGACCATGGGGTATTGCGCCTTTCTGGCCGTGGGCGTCGAAAAAGTGGCCTACAAGCCCCTGCGGCGCCAGTCGCGCCTGGCCGCTCTGCTCTCCGCCTTAGGCATGTCCATCTTCCTGTCCAATGGATTGATGCTGACCCAGGGCGTCTATGACAAGGCCTATCCCGGCGAACTGTTCCAGGGCGGTATCAATTTTGGCATGATCAGGATCGGCTATCTGCAGATGATGATCGTGGGCATGACCATCTTCTTGCTGTTCGGGCTGAACATCCTGGTGTTCAAGACCAAGATCGGCATGGCCATGCGGGCCACGGCCCAGGACAAGGTCATGAGCAGCCTGGTCTCCATCAGCAGCAACCGGATCATTTCCCTGACCTTCGCTATCGGCGCGGGGTTGGCTGCCGCTGCCGGCATCATGGTGGGGCTTTACTACGGCTCGGTGCGCTACGACATGGGTTTTCTGCCCGGCATCAAGGCCTTTGCCGCCGCCGTGCTGGGCGGTATCGGCAACATCACCGGGGCCATGCTGGGCGGATTGATCATCGGCATGGTGGAAATCTTCGGTGCGGGTTACATCTCCGGCCAATACAAGGACGTGTTTGCCTTCATTATCCTGATCTCCGTGCTTTACTTTAAACCGACTGGAATCATGGGCGAGAATATCGATGATACAAGAGTTTAAGAAAGTCTGGAAACCATACACCATCGGCCTGCTGTGGCTGCTGGGACTGCTGTGGCCCCTGCTGGGCATTCACCCGGACGGCACCCTCTCCTTCAGCACGACCTTTACGGTCTGGGGCTACATCGCCATCGGTACGACCATCTGCCTGCTGCTTTATGTCATGAACAAAAGCGGCAGCCTGGATGCCGTCAGCCGGCCGCTCGCCGGGCTGCGGGACACCGTCAGCCTATCCTCGGGCAAGGTGCCCACCTGGGTCTGGATCATCGCCCTGCTGGCGTTCGCCTTTTTGTATCCGTTTTTTACGGGACGATATGCCCAGGACGTGGCCACCAACGTGCTGATATACATCTGTCTGGGCTTGGGGCTCAATGTGGTCGTGGGGCTGGCCGGCATGCTGGATCTGGGCTACATCGCCTTTTACGGCGTCGGCGCGTATACCTATGCCCTTTTGAATATCCACTTCGGCATGTCCTTCTGGATCTGTCTGCCCATTGCGGCCACCCTGGCTTTGCTTGCCGGATGCTTCATCGGGTATCCCACCTTGCGCATGCGCGGCGACTACCTGGCCATCGTGACCCTGGGTTTCGGGGAGATCGTGCGCATCCTGCTCAACAACTGGATGTCGCTGACCAACGGGCCCAACGGCATTCTCGGTATCGACGCACCCAGCATTTACATTCCCAGTTTTGAGAACGGGTTCAGCATAGAGGTTCTGTACCTGAAGAAGCTGCACTACCTCTACTATGTAGCCCTGTTCCTGGCCATCGTCACCATCATCGCCGTCAGGCATCTGAACTTTTCCCGAATCGGCAGGGCCTGGGAGTCCATCCGTGAAGATGAAACAGCAGCTGAATTGATGGGTGTGAATACGTTCAAGCTTAAACTGCTGGCCTACGCCATGGGCGCGCTATTCGCCGGCATGGCCGGTGCCTTTTTCTGTGCCCGCATGAGGTTTGTCAGCCCGGAAAGCTTCACCTTTCTCGAATCGGCCATGGTACTGAGCATGGTGGTTTTAGGCGGCATGGGCTCGATCCCCGGCATCATTTTAGGGGCAGCCGCCTTGATCGTGCTGCCGGAAGTATTTCGCGAATTTGAAACCTACCGGATGTTGGTTTTCGGTATGTCCATGGTGGTGATGATGCTGTTCCGGCCTGCCGGCCTCATCCCGGCCAAACGCATGGGCACCCGGGGCGAAGAGAAGGAGGGATAGATGGCGGATCAACCGATTCTCGAACTGAAGGACGTCTATTCCAGCTACGGAAGCATCAAGGCCCTCAAGGGGATCTCCCTCAAGGTGTATCCGGGCGAGATCGTGGCCATCATCGGCGCCAACGGTGCCGGTAAATCCACCACGCTGATGACCACCTGCTGCGTGGTTCCCATCGACAAGGGAGAGATCTGGTACGACGGAAACCCCATTCACGGCAAAGCGGCGGAAACCCTGCCCGAAGCCGGCCTGTGCCAGGTGCCGGAAGGCCGGCGTATTTTCCCGCGCCTGACCGTGGACGAAAACCTGACCCTGGGCGCTTTCTTCCGCAAGGACAAGACAGCCATCGAAACGGACCGGCAGCACGTCTACAAGCTGTTTCCCATCCTCAAGGACCGCCATAGACAGCACGGCGGAACCCTGTCCGGCGGTGAGCAGCAGATGCTGGCCATCGCCCGGGCGCTGATGGGCCGGCCCAAGGTGCTGCTGCTGGACGAGCCCTCGCTGGGTCTGGCACCGCTGATCGTCCAGCAGATTTTCGAGATCATCAAGGATGTGAACAAAAAGGAAGGCACCACCATTTTGCTGGTGGAGCAGAATGCCAACCTGGCCCTGCAGGCCGCTTCCCGGGGCTACGTGCTGGAAACCGGCCATATCACCCTGGAAGATGAGGCCAAAAAGCTGCTCGACAACCCGGAGATTCGAAAGGCTTATCTGGGCGAATAATTGACCGATCCATAAAAAGCCCGATACCTGCGTTACGCTTCATCCCTCGTCACTGCGACGTACCGCATGTACGCTGCCTTCGGCACCCGCGATAGCGGTATTCTCGGGATTTGCAAACCTTGATCTCGGGTTTTTTATCGATCGGTCTGGAATGTGAATTTTACGACTTCATCTATAGCTGACAACCCGTACACCAACACCCCTGAGACCTTGATAGAAAAGGGTTTCAGGGGTGTTTAATATTTCTGAGGTCGCTTGACATCGGCGGGTTCGGGCGTTAGTATACAAGTAAGATTGTTCTTTAACAAATTGGGGGCGAAACGGCTTCGACGGGGATAAAGAAGCACCGATTGCATGCCGAGTTCCTACCATCTCGTAAATCTGGTGGGAAATAAACATAATCGCAGACGATTATAACTACGCCGTAGCAGCTTAGTGCTACCGTTCTACCGGGTTTCTCCCGCGAATTTGGATAGAGCGTCGACTAGTGGGATAGCCTAAACTGAATGCCTGTTACAGTAAAGGCGAACTTTTAGCAGGATAGCCTTTGAAGTACCCTGCCTGATGGAGACTGCCAAAGGCGATACTTAGAGATCAGGACAAGCATGTAGATATCTGTGTGGAATGTTTTCGGACGCGGGTTCGACTCCCGCCGCCTCCACCAATTTTTAGCTATATAAACAATTGGTTTAGACAATTATTACGCTACATGATTGTGTAGCGGATGTGTAGCACCCCACCAAACTAATTTATTCTTCCACCTCTGAAAATTACACAACGAAAAGAATCCAGGGACATTCATGTGATTTGGTATTGATATCAATCGATATTGAATGGGCCTGTAAAAACAGATTAGTTGGAGAAATCTTCACATGGCTCAGCATGGCCTCAATGCAGATAAATCGCCGATTTCAGCAAAAACTCAGGTTTCGAGTCGTGGGCGGCAAACTGAATTTTTAGGTCAAACTGCTTTTATAAAAAGCGATAAGCTCACAAATTCTTCTTTTTTATATGTTTAATAATATCAGCAAGTTGTCTTTGTGCAGCCCATAACCGCAAGGTCCGTCGATGGTCGTCGGCTGGCATCCCGAGGAGGGTTTTCCCCGGTGCCACATCACTGACGACGCCGGCGTTCCCACCAATCCTTACCCCGGAACCAACGGTCACATGATCGCTGACCGCCGCACCTCCTCCCATAATAACGCCATCTCCTAAAGTCACGGATCCAGCTAAGGCGGACTGCCCGGCCATCACACAGGATCGACCCAGTTTGCAATTGTGGGCAATTTGAACGAGGTTGTCTATTTTCGTACCGTCGCCTATCAATGTGGCACTAAACTTACCCCGGTCAACGCAACTTCCTGCTCCTATCTCGACGCCGTCACCAATCTCAACCGTACCGATTTGAGGGATCTTGACCATGCCTTGACCATCAGGTGAAGGTCGATAACCAAAGCCGTCGGCACCAATTGTTACATTTGGATGGATGATGCAGTAATTACCTATACGGCACCGTTCACGTATGACCGTACCGGACCAAATAACAGTTCCAATGCCGATCCTGGTATAATCCAGAACGGTAACATTGGGATACAGCTTAGTGTTCTCACCGACGACAACACTTGGTCCGATATAGCAACCTGCCCCTATCGCAGCACCTGCTCCAATCTTGGCAGTTGAGTCAATCACCGCAGTTGAATGTATACCGACCTCGCATTTTGGAGGTTTAGGCTCAAACATTTCAAGGACCTGTGCCAATGCGAGATCAGCGTCAGAAACGAATAAAAGGGCATGATCCGGTCCCGATTCGATATTCAGACCATCATTCACGATTGCAGCCGAAGCGCTTGATTGCTGCCATAGCTTTATATATTTCTTCTCTCCTATAAACGTAAGTTGGCTTTCCTTAGCATCGGCAACCTGATCCACACCAGTGATAAGGATCGCTGGATTGCCCGTGAGTCTGCCATTGATCTTTTTATTAATCTCTTCGATTGTAAAACATTTCATAGCTGCTCCTGAATAACGAACTTTATTTTGTCTAAACCATACACAAAATCAGTGATGAAAGCATCATCGCCCCATCTTTATTGATATAGATAATCGATAACCACTGATAACCACATCCCGCGCATGTGGAATCGTTACAGACTTCGGTAAAGGTAACAATACCATATCTCAATTTTGGCTTGATTCCAGATAGATTGAGATAATCATAAAAATTAAATATTTTTTGATTTGTACTGGTAATTACAATTGGAAAGCATGGTCTGTTGATTATTTTTTGACTTTGAAATCCTTCACCTCACCTCTTGCAGTTTCTTTTAAAGCCGTGATGGCATTTTTTACCTTTAATTTTTCTTGGCGCTGTGGCTGAAAATATCGATCAAAAGCTTTATTGGTTCTTGATCCTGTGCCACCCCTTTTAATTTCTTCGGGAGTCAATAATTGTCCCAATGCTGTGGCAATAGTATGCTTGGTGCCACCATAAAGACCAACACCTTCAATGCCAAGGTTCTTACAAGCCTTATCCCACCAGACCTTGAAATATTTTGGCCCGAATTGATCCTCTGGCTTAATTCCTGATCGACCTTTCTGATGCCTAAAAAAAGGCATAAACGGCATTCCAGTGCGCATCGACCGAATAAATGCAACGTCATCATCATCCAGATAAGCATATTTACCAAAATCCTTGAGTCCCTCTTTCGGCCTGCTTATCAGAATATAACCAGATTCAAGGTTAATATCCCTTTCCTTAACCATACGCATTTCACCGGGACGGACATCGATATTTTTAGTAAGCAAATTAATCCCAAACCAGATTTTAGGATTTATCGCCCACGAAATCCGCTTAATTTCATCCAGAATTGCTTCAAGTGTTTGGATATCAGTCCTGATTCTCCATCCCAATGTATATGAAATCTCAGGAAACAGCGGCATTTCAATCAGGTTCTTACCACCACGCTTTTCCCTTCTGACCACCCAGGTCCAGAAATCGTGGAGGCATGATTTCATATTGTGACGGGTTTTCTGTGAAACCGCCTTGCCCTGGGGGGTTTTCCAGTTCTGATCAAAAAGGAGATCCTCGATGTCACCATCACTGATTTCTTTGATGTTTTTGTTGCCCCATTGCTGGACGGCTCTGGTCAGAAAATTACGGTAGGATTGAACGGTTTTAACGTTGATATCGGTATTGGCCTTGTAATCGAGGTATTTTTCAACCTGATTTTCTAAACCTAAAGGATTGTCTTTCCGATAGTCCCGCTTATCGAAGCTGCCTTCATCATTTTTGAATCTTAATCCGGTCAGAAATCGTGAGGCCGGTTCATATTCCTTAAATCGCCGGTAGATTTCCCTGCCAAATTTCACATAGTATTTCCGAGCTCTAAAGTTGGGATGATCCTGACAGTAACAGCCTTTGCGACGTTCATCGTGAACAAGTCGACCTTGACATATCCCGCATTTTTCGCGAGTGCCTATATAACCTTTCATGCAGAGTCCTCCGAGGTGGGATTCAATCTGCTTATCATGGCTATATGGCATGGTCAATATTTCGAAATTTCGCTCAATTTACAAACGATATTTCAGCAATTTTGATTCAATATTCTTTTATGCACTTATCCAGATCATCAATCGCCAGTTTTTTCAGGTACTTTTCTTGTGGAAGACCAGGAACCTTTTTCTGAGTGCCCCCCGTATCAAATCCACACCGAAGGGTATCACCATCATAGAAAGCAAAGACACAAACGCGATACAATCTGCTGTAAACACAGCGTTTCGCCTTGGCTTCAAGCGGGCAACGGGAACTAAAAAAAGAACAATGCCCATCATCGTCAAAGACACATCTATAATGCTTGCAGTATTCAGACATACTGCACCTGCGATACTTCGATGTACGAATTAATTTTCGATGGCGCTTTTTCCGTCCTTTCAGTTTCCTTTTTGCCTATTCTCGCGCAATGGTTCTGTCCAATGCGCTCAAGGAGCTGAAAGAATCCATTTATGTCCATTTGGATTAAATAGCCTGAGTTCTCTATGTAATGCCCTGGATATGTTTTAAATTCAGCGTATGGAATTGGTAGTTTTGCCCAAACAAGATATGAGTTCCCTCTTCTTATTTGACACATAGTTGCTTGACCACAAGACTCTAAAATTTCGTAGTATGTTTTCGGGTCTTGATCGATTGCCTCATTGCAATTCTCTTCAATACACTTCTCATCGATTTTTTTATTTTCACCTTCAATCGATGCATTTGTTTCCATTTCCTTTTTGACCATCGATCCAGTTTTTCTGATCCTGTATGAAATTGAATTCGCCCAATCAGGCAACTCCAATTGGTGGGACTTGTCTTTGGTTTCACATCTGGATTTCGGATCGAAGTAGCCGTTATCGCCAAAATAGCTTGTAAACTTTCCCCAATGGGCCTTAGATTTGATGTAGCTTTCAAACACGAGGCCGTACTTCCAATGCTTCAGTAGATTCTCATTGCCAATCTTTCCGCACTTTCCCTTTTGCGTCTGAATAAAAAGATGCCAGTGTGGCGCACCATCGGAATGCCATTCCAGAATCCAGACCCAATCTACAATTTCAATTTTGGCTGTACGCTTAAGATTATGGATAAATTGATTTATGGCCCCTATTTCCTTTAAGTGTTCGAATGCGCATTGACCGGAACCATTGAATTTTTTCAAATCAACTGTCAAAACAACATGGCGGGTAGCTCTCCAATCAAGCTGGGCAAGACGGTTGGCTATTCGCTTAGAACCGCTTTTCCGAACAAAGCATTGTTGACACCAGACTGATCCGCAGGAGACTTTGCACCCGATGATTTGGACATGCTCTTTCTTGGGAAGCAGGGTTACAAACTCTCTTTTTTCAAGAATAGAGGTAGGCTGCGCCGGCCCTTTATTACACAATGTGATTACTTGATTCGGTGGAATTTCTTCATTGTGAAACGGATTTTTTCGATCGGGAAATGATACGTAGTAATGCCTGCTATTCGGAAAATAAGTGCCATCACCAATCAGGCCCTTCATAGGACCTGAACGCACCTTGACTCTTTCCATAAAAAAAGCCCTCCAATGCTTTTGGAGAGCCTATTGACACACCACAGGGGCGCTGATATTCTTCAGCCGTTTGAGTGCGCCGAAAGGCCCTCATTCTTTTCCAGCCAAGCACCGTTACTTTGGCGAGTGGGGTGCTTGGCTTTTTCTATCTATATGGCTATTTCTTGGTTACAAAACTATCACAATTCGGACAAAAGTAACCCCTTCCTGAAAATAGGCCGAATGACTGACCATTAATTTTCTTAATAAAAATAACGCCGCAGTTTGGACATACGGCGATATCGTCTTTGTTAAAGTTATCCAATGATGTCTTTTCCGGTAACGACATAATTACTCCTTTTAATTGCCGAAAAGGGCATGGCCTGCTGAACTGGGATCTTCTAACCGAGCCGAATATACCTTTTTACCTTCTTTCAGAATACTAATCCCCTCAGATTTGTTGATGAACATCAGCACACCACAATTGTCGCAACGCAGGTATGGCCTGTGCTTCCGGTTAATCTGAATTGTTTTTAGGCGTTTGCATAAAGGACATGGATAATTCATTCAGACCTCACTTTGTCTAACTTTTCAAGGGCCAACGGGACACTATTGATTGTAAAATGGTATTTACCATCACTGTCGATACGGGCGCTGAAATCCGGCAGTTTCAATTTAAAAAAAATCCGGGCAATGATTTTATTCAAAGGTAAAATCAGGAGAATTTTAATGTCTTCCATATTGTCCACGCAAATATCGGTTTTGGTACTTTGAGGATCATTGCAATCGTATGCGATCATTTTATCTAAATCAGTTTTAAAGTAGGTGGGTCCTCCCAAGAAAATATTGGGAATGAAATCATAGTGCATAATATCATTGCAAAACAGATAATCGACGACCCCCTTTAATTTTGAAATTGGTATGCCCTGCTTTTTAAGTTCTACCAGTATCGCGATTGGAATTAAGTCCATTATTGAAAATCGTCGCCAGCCCTCACCCTGCTTACCTCCAGTCTTTTCGCGGTAGGTTTTCAGCATGCCGCGATCATCCCAATCGTTTATCTGCCGATAGGACAAATCCAATATTTGCCTCAAATCCGACGCTTTTAGGTAGCTATCGGAGAGTTTTTCGAATAATACACCCCAGCCAGGATATATTTTTTTGGTAAGGCTCAATTCTGATGGAAGGTGATATATAGGCACGACTGCCGCTCCTTTTTTGTTCGTCTTGTGTCTATATATATAGTCTCTTTTATACGTGTCAAGTATATTTTTATGGTTGTAATAACCGCCAAGTATTTTAATTGTTTATATAGCTACTTTTATTATGTATTTTCATAATTAAATTTTGCAGGCCAAGCTGAAATTTAACCCATGGAAGAAAATCCCAACCATTAAAGCAACCAACCAGGCGTTACAATATGCCTATGTTCACCTTTACTTTATTTTTTCATTTATTTTTTCTTACGGGTAACTTTTTTCTTACAATTTCTTGCCTGGACCTCCGCCATTCCATAAATGCCCTGTACCGTGCTGGTAGACTCTGGGAGGGATGATCTAAGGATTAAATAGCCTGCCGCTGTCCGGTACATGGTCAGATTTTATTTAACTTCCGTTCTGACTGGTAAAATCATAGCCCGCGCCTTTAGCCTTACTAATCTTAAGCAGTGGGGGCCTCCGGCCATCACCTAGTGGCGCCATGGATCCAGATGGGGCATGGTGGTGTCGGGCGCTGAGTTGGTTGATAGAGGGGAAAAGGGTCAGATATGTGACAAGGATAAACACACGGATCTGGGAGTGCCATTTTTATGGGATAGTCAGCAAGTACTTGCGTGGCCCTGAAACTTTTTACCGCTGATCCGATGAGCGTCTACACTACCATTTGACAAGGGTGAGATTCGGACGTTACTTTCCAATGAACACAGAACAATCTGCAGTTACGGACACGCAAAAATCGATGCGCAGTATACAAGTGACGTTATCCTGGTGACGTGGAAGTGGTGTTACCGCTTGGTATACTCTTAAACCGATTTGGATTCAGAGTAACTTGACACTATCGAAAGAGGAGAAGTAATCATGGATTACAAAAGGTTGGATGTTTTCAGACTTGAAAGCCACGTCGCGATTATAACCGGGGCTGGTGATGGGATTGGGCGAGGTATTGCCGAGTTGTTTGCTCAGGCGGGGTCTGCTGTTGTTGTGAGCGACCGCAATGATCAAGCTGCCGTTGAAGTCGCTCAGTCGATAAAGGATGATGGGGGCAGATCTTTTGCCGTAAGCTGTGATGTGACCAATGATCAGGCCTTGGAAAACTTGATCAAGACGACGCTCGACACCTTCGGTAAAATTACATTGCTTGTGAACAATGCTGGAGGGGGCGGTCCGAAACCTTTTTCCATGCCTATGGACACGTTCGTGTCAGCCTACAAGCTGAATGTGTTCTCTGTCTTTCGGCTTTGCCAACTGTGCGCCCCACATATGGAATCCGCAGGAGGGGGCGCCATTTTGAATATATCGTCTATGTCGGCGGAGAACAAGAATGTAAACATGGCTGCTTACGGTTCATCAAAGGCCGCCGTTAGCCATCTGACGAGAAACATCGCGTTTGATTTGGGGCCTAAGGGAATTCGTGTCAATGCGATCGCCCCGGGAGCCATCAAGACCACTGCGTTAGAAGGCGTATTAACGCCCGAGATCGAGAAGACCATGCTTAAGCATACCCCGTTGCGGCGGTTGGGAGAAGTTAATGATATCGCCTATGCCGCGCTTTATCTGTGTTCCCCTGCCGCCAGCTGGGTAAGTGGGCAAGTGTTGACCGTAAGCGGAGGTGGTGTTCAGGAACTCGAATAGAACAACAGGCGAAGAGATAACCAAATACAAAGCAAGGGATGGTGACTGCTAAGCTCGGGCGCGCCCCAACAGTCTTTAGAAATGAAAAAGATCCTGAATCCGGAAAGGTAGGCAGATATGTCGTATTCGATTCGCATTTCACTTGCGGTGTTGATAGGAGTGTTTGTCCTATTTGGTGGTTTGGCGAACACATTGGCCAAGACCAGCAATCCCCTAAGCGCCGAGGAATCCGACCCTAATCAGCTGGGTTGGATGACCGGTTTCCCACCGCCGTCTGAAAAGCTAATTATGCAACCCGAGTCAGACTACTTCAGCTTCCCTAAGTTGCGTTGGACGGTATGCCATATTCGAGAATTAATACCGACAAAACAAGTGAGTCGCGGTATTGGCGATCCAATACCGCTCCAGTATGCGATCGATAAAAATATTGACGCTGTGCGCTTCACACCGCTTGGGGGAAGCAAACCCATGACATGGGAAAAATCACTCTCGGCGAACTACACCGATGGCATTCTCATTATCCACGAGGGCAAGGTTGTTTACGAAAGATACTTTGGCTGCCTCGAAGAAACAGGCAAGCACGCTGCGATGTCGATGACTAAGTCGATGACTGGGCTTCTGGCCGAAATACTCGTCACAGAAGGCCAACTCGACGAAAACGCTCAGGTAACCTCGATTGTTCCTGAGCTTTCGAGTAGCGCTTTCGGGAGCGCAACCGTACGCCAAGTCATGGATATGACCACCGCTCTTGACTACAGTGAGGACTACTCCGATCCAAAAGCCGACATCTGGGTATATTCAAAAGCGTCTAGCCCATTGCCCAAACCCAAAGACTACGAAGGTCCGAACGGCTATTTTGAATATCTCCAAACTGTTAAACAAAATAATGGTATCCACGGCGGAGCTTTTGGCTACAGGACCATCAATACGGATGCCTTGGGATGGATTGTCTCTCGGGTAACCGACAAGGATCTGGCACAGCTGCTATCAGAGCGTATTTGGAGCAGGGTGGGTGCAGAGCAGGATGGGTATATGACCGTAGACGCCAAAGGTATCCCGTTCGCAGGCGGTGGACTCAGTGCCGGTCTGCGAGATTTGGGTCGAATCGGCCTCCTGATGCTGAACGGTGGAGAGATCAATGGGCAACGGTTGTTTCCAAAAGATGTCGTTGAAAACATTCGGGCCGGCGGCGACAAGAACGCGTTTGCGAAGGCCGGATACAAAACACTTGAAGGAGGCAGCTACCGCAGCATGTGGTGGGTCTTCCATAACAAGCACGGCAGCTTTGCTGCACGTGGCGTGCACGGGCAGACTATTTATGTCGATCCGACGGCTGAAATGGTTATCGTAAGGTTCGCATCTTTTCCCACAGCGAAAAACGCCAAGATTGATCCAACTTCCCTACCGGCCTATCAGGCCGTGGCCGAGTATCTAGTGCGGCAGTGACGAGGAAGCGATTGAGCAAACAAGACGCTTTAACGGGCACGGGCCTGCACCACCAGTGAGTTCGCAGGTTTAAGGTTTGTTTCCTTTCTGAGGCCTCAATCTATACTTACGCAGATATTCGGCAATGCGTGTGTTGAGAAAGTGTCAGAACTCCGGATGTGGAGTCTTGGATTCAGGTCAGATGGTCAGGCACATGGGAACCACCGGCAAATTGCTTTCGGGAGTAAATTCGTTTATGTGAATAGGTAAAAGGAGCATTCCTATGATCAAACCAACCGGATTTCTGTCGATATGGTTGTTACGGCTGGCACTGGTCGGCTGTGCCACACTCCCCGAGAACGTTGATCGGCCGCCGTCAAAGGCATTCACCGATACCGGAAATACGGCAATCGGAAGCGCCATAGCCAAGGAAACATCCGACCACCCAGACCAATCCGGATTTTTGCTGTTGGAAAACGGAGTAGATGCCTTTGTTGCCCGGGCGGTGCTTGCGCGTTTTGCCGAAAGTAGCATCGATGTGCAGTATTATTTGTACCACGACGATCTGGTGGGGCGACTGTTCACTGATCAACTGGTCCAGGCGCCGACCCCGCGGCGTTCGTGTTCGGCTGCTGGTAGACGACATGGACCTGAGCGGCCGCGATTTAGGTTTAGCCGTATTGGATGCGCATCCTGATATCGAAGTACGCATATTCAACCCTTTCAGCCGCAAAGCCGGCCGAACTTCCCAGTTCATTACCCGATTTGGTTCGGTGACCCGTCGTATGCACAATAAGAGCTTTTCCGTGGACAACCAGGCAACCATTATAGGCGGGCGTAACATCGGCAACGAATATTTCGAGGCCGACCCGGACCTGGCATTCGCAGATCTGGACGTCATTGGGATCGGGCCGGTGACCCGGGAGGTTTCGGCTTCTTTCGACCTATACTGGAACAGCGAGCTGGCCTATCCGGCTGGCGTCCTGCTGGGAGAACCGCCGACACTGGAGGAAGTTACACACAAGCTTCATCAGTTGCAGCAGTTTGTCGCCGATCAAGCGAATTCCGAATACCTAAGGGCCCTGCGCAATTCATCTCTTTCGAAAAAGATCCAAAACAATCAGGTCGCTTTTCGGTGGGGCCTCGCCGACGTTGTCTACGATCTGCCGGAAAAGATCCAGCAGGATTTAGACCAGACCCAGTTGCACCTGTCCTCGCAGCTCAAGCCTTATCTGGATGCCATCAAACAGGAAATAATAATCTTTTCACCCTATTTCGTGCCCGGCAAGGCGGGTACGAAATTCCTGATCGGCTTGGTCGAACAGGGGGTGCGAGTGCGCATTTTAACCAACTCCCTGACCTCCAATGATGTGGGTATCGTACACTCCGGATATTCCAAGTACCGCAAACCCCTGCTACGCGGCGGCGTCGAGCTCTATGAGTTAAACAAAAAGCTGTCGCGCCAGCAGCGCAAGGAAAAGAAGGCCGTCGGGGGCTCATCCAAGGCCAGCCTGCATGCCAAGTCATTTGTCTTCGACCGCCGGCAGGTGTTCATCGGATCGCTCAATCTCGACCCTCGTGCCCTACTGCAAAATACTGAAATCGGAGTTGTTATCGATCAACCCGATATTGCGGAGGGAATGGGGGCCTGGTTCGACCGAGGCATCGAAAGTGTCGCTTTCCGGCTGGAACTGGTCAAAAACGACAACGGAGCGGAATCGATTCGCTGGCATGGGATGGAGGACGAAACACCGACCACCTTTGACGTGGATCCGTATACCGGGTTCTGGCGACGTTTAGGGATCGTCATCATGCGAATCCTGCCCATCGAATCCCAGCTCTGAGCGGCAATACTCCATTCAAGCTAATGTATACGCAGTCACTGGCAGACCTTGATGCAGCCGTTTTGTCGTCTTGAGGATTTTTCCCTTCCGATATCTGAACGTTGTGGTTCGGCGGCATCGCCGCTACATCCGATCGAAGGGCCGTGCCCATGTTAACCATCTCTGTACTTTGTTAAAAAACAGTGAATCAGGGGCATGTGCTGGCCGTGTTCGTGCCTAACTTTTGAAATAATTTCACTAGGTACGTCAGATCGAGATGCAAAAGTTGCCGAATGCCGCCTCAGATCATGCGGCCGGAGTTTAACACCGACCAGTTTGCCGGATTTGATCACCATCATTCTGGCAGCCTCATAGGAAATCGGGAATATCCGATCACTGGGTGCATTGCACACCTGCAGTGCGTATTCTCGCAATCGGTCAGCCACTTTTTGGGGGATGAACACAAACTCGTATTCTCTGCCGCTTTTGGATTCACGAAGAATCAGTTTTCGGTCCTGAAGATCTCCCAATCGAAGTTTCAACACTTCACCTATACGCATACCACCACGGGCCATCAATTCAAGAATCAATCGATTGCGAACCTTGGTGGTTCGGAAGATGATTTCATCGATGGTTTCCTTCTCGATTATTTTCCATCGCAAAAGCACCCTCTCCCGATAGAGTTTGCGGATCATGGGCCTGTCGCACGGGTTCCTTAGTTCGGGATCGATATTATTGCGGACGAAATTGAAAAAGGAAGAAAGTTGGGAAAAACGGATTCGCTTGGTGTAGGGTTTGTTGCCTTCGGTGAGGCGGTTCAGGAAAGTGAGGATGTGTTCCGGGGTAACCTGGTCGACGGGTCCATCACCGAATTCTTTGATGTAGCGCTCGATGATAGCCCGGTAGGATCGGACCGTATTTTTTTTTCGAATGGGTCTTGTGGTAATCGATCCAGATTTTTGCTGCTTTGGAAAGTTTCACTGCAGACCTCCTTGGGTTAGTGGGTTAACGATACGGGTGGTATCCAAGGTAAGCCTATGATATCCAGATGCTAAATGCAAATTCTGGGTCTTCTTCAATACTTAGGGGGCCTGGCAAGCTATATCAACAATTCACGCCGTTTAAAATATACAGGTTCCATCAAACCCAACCATCTATTTACAACTGCAGGGAACTACATTTCGATCAAGCAGTCATTGCAATTTGATAAAGATTAAAAGGATAGCCTTCTTTAAGATACCATTTCGGAATTTACTTGTAAGTAATCTATACTCGATCATCCCACTATAATCTGACTGAGCAAGCTGTCTCCCCACCACTTCACGGTACTTTTTTGCAACGCATTTTTGGTGAGCCGTAACCCCACGTGATCGACGCTTCGCCTTGATGCTCCCAATAGGTCTCGTTGCGGCCCTGATACTTTGTGCCACTGCCGCTGGGCTGCAGGTACATCAGCGAGACGCTGTCGCCGCGTTCGGCGATCAAGGTTGGAGGATCGGTTTGGAAGAATGTGACGATGACCTCATTGGCTGGATTTTCGTCACAGATGAAGCGGACTGGGCCATTACCTTGAACAAGCCGATACCTGGCCTGCAGTTCGACAACGCGGCGTTTGTATTCGTCCTGGACGCATGCATGCTTGTCTTCAGCTTTCCAGCATTCGTTTCGCCCCTTGATCCAGCCGCGCTGCTCCGCCTTTAGCACTGGAGGATGCTCGTTGGTCGCTTTCTTAGCTGCGGCGGAGTAAATGATTGACAGCTTGCGATCAAGCGCGGCCAAATAATTGTCTTTGCAGATCATCTCCTCGATGCTATTAGCTTCCACATTGTCACAGTTGAAGGAGGGGCCAACTGCCATCACTGTTTCATTCAGGTTCCCATTATTTCCCGGTGATGCCGGACCTTTCTCACGTACTATCTGATCGATGTGGCGACACCAGGCTTCGCTGTCACGCTCTGGGAAATTTGGTACATCTCGAAGACCGAGTTTAAACTCGATTACCGACTTCCATTCGTCAGAGCCGATATCCGGACCGTGACCTTGGTTGTCGCTCGTGGGCACTGTCTCTTCTATGAATCGGTACCACGAATCTGAACAGAGCGTCCCCCCCGCCATGCTCGACCTGTGATTATTGCTTGCTTGGGCGCAAATTGCCAAAAAGATAATGAAAACTGATACCCACCTGCTCATGAAGACTCCTCCTGACCATGAATATCTGCTTCGACCCCAGATGCTTAACAGCTGACGATAGTATCAAGTCTCTCACTAATAAGTGCTTCACGCAATCACTATACAAATTACAACAGTTGCGGCATCTACCTCTCCTCAATGAATTCAGGATAAAGGAAGCGGTTTCTGCCTAAAATTAAATCAAGACAATTATATGTCTAAGAATGAAATTATGGAAAAACAAGGAAGCGTAACCATGGCTACATATTTCTTTGGAAAAATTTACGCAGTCAGGAATAGCAAACATTAATGACAGCCCAACACGGCTTGAATTGGTAAAAACATGCTATTAAAATCAAAGCATCAAACTCCGTTAAGTTTAAACCTGGCAAGAAACTTAAAGCTGCAGTTTAGGGGATGTCCGGAAAATTGGATTCTTGATTTGTCTGGGCCGAAGTGATTATAGCTTTAGCCCAGATTTTATTTTAATAGCATGATCTGAAGAGATCGACTTTCAGTCATCCAATGCATGGGATAACTCGGGTGCATCCGCTTTTGGATTCAAGGTAGCGTAGGTGAATCGGATTGGTCAGAGTGAGGAACGGCTTCTGGGAAAGCCGGATGTTGAAATGAGAAGCCTTGTTGAATTGCCAGACCCATTAGTATAGAAGTTTTTTTGCCACCGCCGCTAGAGCTTGCAGGTGTAGGCTGATGTGAAGCGCCTACCATATACAAGGCAAGCCTATGATATCCGGTTTCTAAATGCAAATTGCATGTGTTCCCTGATAGTTATGGGGGCTGGCAAGTAAACAAATGAAGCAGAGGGGGCCGTTTTTATGGTATAGCCATGACTAACGTTCAGCCAGCCTGAAGCTCATATTATTCAAATACTATCCCCGTAGGTACCGTTTAAGTTAATCAAAGGTATGAACCCCAGAGCAAGCTCTGAACTCAAAAGGAAACTCGCTTCGCTCGCACTTCATACCCCGCAGCAGAGCTGCGAGGAATTCTTTGATTAAACGAAATGATGATTGACACAAGATGAATCAACTCACTTGCTTTTTATCTGATGATGATAACTATCTGACATAGTTTCTTATGAAAGAAATCCTGTTTTGTTTGCCGATGTCAGTACCTTGTTGAACCTGAACCCAATCGATAGCAACCTCGCTTCCATTGCTACTCCTGCTGCTGACGAATGACAGATAGGCCAAGATTTAATTTGTTTGATCTGCTGCAAAACAAGATGGAACTGATCGATCGGGTCACCCGGTCCTACAATCGGCGCATGGGCAGATAAATCATGGTCCTACTGATCCGCATACGGGTGCCTTCAAAAAAATAGCCATTCCAAACAAATAAAACGAAAGAGATGTGACCGATGGGAGAAATAGACAAAATCCTTGATAAGAAGGTTATCGATGATCATCTCAAAAGGTTATTTGACCAGTACAAAACCAACACGAAAATTTTCAGCGCCACCCACGTCGGTCACATTTCCGTGTCGCTCGTTTTCTTAATTTCGATTCTCTTTCCGTTTCTGTGGCTCCAGATAGAAACACGGGACAACGATCTGGAAATTAAGCAGCTTTCCCAAAGCGTTCTAAATCAGGAGCAGCGGATTGCATCTTATCAAGAGGCAATGTCTGGCCTTAAAAAGGTTTTTGAGGCGGTTGAAAATGCTCCAAAACCCTTGCAAACGTATATCCTGAGCCTGGAGACAGAAGCCGCGGGCGGACCCAGAGCAGAATACCCTGAGGGCCTGGAGGCAACAACGGATTCCTGCGGCCCTCCGGAGATCAGGGATACTTGGATGGCGTGCCGCGTAGGGCGCTATTTGAATGATCGTTTGGTTCAGAACCGAAAAATCCTTGCCGAGGAAATCGCTGCGCCCCTTAAAAAAATAAATATTAAGGAATTTGATGGGTGGCAGGCTGATCTTGAGGTCGGCATTCAGGACTTGATGGAACAATCCCGAAACAAGATGTCGTCCGATCCCACATTCTGGAAGGATTTTGACGAAGATTCGCCGATTTACCGGAGCATGGTCGAAGGGGCTCAAGGTTTCTGGGTTAGCCATAACTTCGAAGAAATCGGGCAGAGAATGGCTCAAGAAACCGAATCCCTCCGAAGCGGTGCCGATCAGTTGAACCAGAAAAAAAAGGACATCAATAAACGAAAAGATGAACTCCACAATAGTCTGAAAAATATCAAAACACGGTTTGGCAAAATCGGGATGGAATTAGACGAAGCTATCTTGGTTGCACCAATCGTTTTTTCGCTGTTGTTTGTACTCACCGTCTCTAACCTGATGGGATCTATTCGGCTGCGAAAATCTTTTCAGACGATGACGGTTGAATTTAAAGATCCCCAGAAGGTCGCGATCACCGACAGCGAAATCGCATTGACAATGCCGCTATGGATCGATCCGATGGATCCACCCATAAAGCGCAAGCTGCGTGCAGTCATTCTGATGATACCGGTGATTGTTGCTGTCTTGACGCTGATCATCATTTTGTACTGCCTGAAGATTCCCGGTTCTTTTCCCGGGCTGAGCGTTTTCGATTACTGGAAATTCGTTATTTATTATCTGCTGAGCACCGGTCTTTTCTATTACGGATTCCGTGAAATTCGTGCAGCGGTTAAGGGTTACAGCGTTCCTCCCGTGCCTGTGGAAAAGATCACCGACAAACTTTAGATAACCTTCAAAAGAAATTGTAGGCCATGCCATTGGTAACGATCGACGAAATAATTAGATACGTCGTATGGTCACCTTTCAGGACGGCGGGTTCTTTGCTCAGCTGCCTTTTAGATGGTTCAGCACACTCTTTGCAGAAATTTACTTATTTCATTCAAATTAAGGAGGTCATGATGAAAAGACATTTATGCTCGTTCGTTTTATGGTTGTTGGCCTTGTCAGTGATCCTTTGGATCGCGCCCTTTGCTAACGCTGCAGAGAAACCAAACATCCTCGTCATCTTTGGTGACGACATAGGCACCTGGAATGTCGGCGCTTACACACACGGCATGATGGGCCGCACGCCTAACATCGACAGCATCGCCAAACAGGGCGCGCTGTTCACCGATCATTACGCTCAACCGAGTTGCACGGCGGGCCGGGCAGCGTTCATCACGGGTCAACTGCCGGTTCGCACCGGCATGACGACGATCGGCATCCCCGGTTCAACGCGCGGAATTCAGAAGGAAGATCCGACGCTCGCGGAGGTGCTCAAGTCGCAAGGCTACGCCACAGGCCAGTTCGGCAAGAACCACCTCGGCGACCGCAATGAGTTCCTGCCGACCGTGCATGGATTCGATGAATGGTTCGGAAACCTTTACCACCTGAACGCGGAAGAGGAGCCGGAGGAACTTGACTACCCGGGACAGAAGAATCCCGCCTACCTGAAGAAGTATGGGCCGCGCGGCGTCATGCATACCTGGGCCACGCAGATGGATGATCCGACCACGGATCCGGTCTTCGGTCGCGTCGGCAAACAGAAGATCGAGAACACCGGACCGCTCACCCGTAAGCGCATGGAAACGTTCGACGCCGAAGTCCTCGGTCATACGCTCACGTGGCTGGACAAGAATGGCAAGGGCGACAAGCCGTTCTTCTGCTGGTTCAACACCACCGCCATTCACATCTGGTCTCACCCCCAGAACAAATACGTTCAGCAGGCGGTGGACGAAGGGCGTTCCGAGACAGACGTGGTGCGCGCTAAAATGATCGAACACGACGAGCAGGTCGGCCAACTCCTGAAGAAGCTCAAGGACCTGGGTGTGGATAACAACACCATCGTGATTTATACCACCGACAACGGCTTCGAACTGATGATGTGGCCGGATGGCGGCTATGCGCCGTTTCGGGGCGAGAAAGGCACGACCTGGGAAGGTGGCGTGCGTGTCCCGCTGCTTATAAAATGGCCGGACCGGATTGCCCCCGGAACCGATCTCAACGGCGTTCAAAGCCACGAAGATCTGTTCGTGACCCTGGCGGCGGCCGCGGAACTTCCGGATCTCAAGACGGAATTGCTCACGGGCAAGAAGATAGGCGACATGACCTACAAGGTCCACCTCGACGGCTACAACAACCTCGATTACTGGACCGGCAAAACCGACAAGTCGTCCCGGCGCGAGTATTTCTACTACGATGAGACGGACCTGATGGCCATGCGCGTGGACGGCTGGAAAATGCACATCGGTGTCAAGCCCGAGGGTAGTTGGTGGGATGAGAAGTATTACCCGAGCGTGCCTTACGTGTTCAACTTGTTGATGGATCCGATGGAGAAGATGGATCCGCAGAGCCACGAGTGGGGCTATATCGGGCGGAAATTCTTCGCGCAGAAGATGTGGGCGCCTACAGCTGCCAGCCCATTCCTGGCCGCCCATCTCAAGAGCTTGAATGACTATCCTCCACGGCAAGGCGCGGATTCTCTGAACATGAAGAAGGCCATTGAGTCAGCGATGAAGCAATTTGAAAACCCCAAGGGGAACAGCAACTGACGCAAGGTTGCATGAAACATTGATTCAACTCACAGGGCCGCACCCGTTCCAACTAGGTGCGGCCCCTTCACCTCAAAGGAGTTGAAAGCGGGTGTTTCCAACTGGTATAGATCCGGCCGGAAACCGGCGCGTGGACATCTGTTTCCAAGCCGCTATAAGGCGACAATCCGAGGTTCTATTTGAGAGGGCCCCATGAATGCACGTGAGTCAATGTATGCCAACGCTAAATCACTGTGCGCAGAACAAGGAAAGCAACTGGTTGCACGCGCGCCAAACGGGACATTTTCGCTGTTCATGCGCGCCTACTGGCCTGAGAAAGCTATCCTCGATGGTACATGGATGCCGCCAAAGGTCGAAAGCGTGAAGTGAACGAACCATTCAAACAGAGAAAGGACAAAAAAATGAAAACCAAAACCATGCTCGCCGTTTTCAGCTTCGCGCTGACCGCTGCCATCATCCTGCCGCCGCTGAACCTTGGTTATTCACACTTTTGATACCTGCTATTAAATACCGCCCAGATAAAAAAATATCCGACCACAATACCTGGTGGTTGGCCTTTTCTTAAGATATGTTGGCTTTGAAATTGATATCACAGGTGAAAAGTGGTTGCAGATTTTTCTGATGCCTCCAACTGATCTGCAATAATAGACCTGTTTGAAATGTTGTGATATCCAATCTCCCGACTTCAAGCCCTTGAATTTCCGCAAAAAAGCATGTTGCTTCATAAAAGTACTTTTCAAAATCAAAAATACAGTAATCCGGTTATCCGTAAAGTCCAAGTGACAATTTTTTCTCAGCAAAGTACCCATCAAGCAGGATGTCTTCCAAAGCATACTCACTATGGATGACATCCGAATGGAATTTGCAGAGGATGTCGGATCAAATCGTGTGAATGACCTACCCTGTTCTCATGCTCCTTATTTTAGCAAAATAGCTTAGGCTAAAATACTTAGGGGCGCTATTTTAGTCAAATCGCTTGACTCCTTCCTCGTTTCTCGTTATTTTAGATTAAAGCATTATGTTAAAATAAAGGGAATTCTTATTTTAGGACGGGTTCAACCGATGAAACGAGAGATTCAGGGACAATACGTTACGATTTCAACCGTGGGAGAAAAGGCCTGGGCCTTTATCCCTGCCCCACTGCCGCCGAATCCTTCCATTGAGTGGACGCCGGAGTTGCGTAGCAAATTCGACCATGCGCTACTCGCGCTCGGGAGACTGGACAGCATCTCGACCTTTTTACCAGACATTTCCCTATTTCTTTACATGTATGTTCGTAAAGAGGCGGTTCTCTCCTCAATGATCGAGGGAACGCAGTCGTCGCTTTCCGATCTCTTGCTTTTTGAACTGGATATGGAGCCTGGTGTACCGCTGGACGATGTGCGTGAGGTCAGCAATTATGTGGCGGCCCTGGATTATGGACTGAAGCGACTTGCCGAAGGGTTGCCCTTGTCCCTCCGCCTGATCAAAGACATGCATGCTGTATTGCTTTCCAAGGGGAGGGGCTCTAACCAGACCCCCGGTCAATTTCGCAGAACCCAAAATTGGATCGGCGGCACCCGGCCCGGCAATGCAGCCTTTGTTCCGCCGCCGGCTGAGCAAGTGTTGGATTGTTTGGGTAAATTGGAGTTGTTTCTGCATGACCAGCCGGAACCCACCCCTGCCCTGCTCAAGGCCGCATTGGCCCATGTGCAGTTCGAAACCATCCATCCGTTTTTAGATGGTAACGGTCGCTTAGGCCGCCTGTTGATCACACTGTTATTGTGTGAACAAAAAATGCTTCGGGAGCCGATGCTTTATCTGAGCCTATATTTCAAAACACACAGGCAATATTATTACGAGCTGCTCAATGAAATTCGTTTAAGCGGAAACTGGGAGGCTTGGCTTGATTTCTTCGCCGAGGCAGTCATCGTCACTGCTACCCAGGCAGTGGACACCGCCAGGCAGCTCGTAGATCTTGCCAATGAAGACCGAGACAGAATCAGTGGACTTGGCCGGGCGGCAGCGTCATCTTTGACCGTGCATCAAACCTTGATGGGTCGCCCAATCACGGCTTCCAAGTGGCTGGTAGAAAAAACAGGTATCACCCCGGCGACGGTTAACAAATCCCTGGAACATCTGGAACGGTTGGGGATTGTCCGTGAACTGACATCCCGCAAGCGAAATCGGATTTTCAGTTATGCAGGATATCTAGAAATCATGAACCAAGGGACGGAGTTGCCTGACTGACAGGACAATAAGTACCTGTCCCCTTTATTCTGGAAGGAAGGTCGCGGCTTTTTGTATAGAGTTCGGTTGGGTGTACGACAAAATCGGTTTGCTTGGGGGATATTCGGTAAACATTCGGTAAACCGCTGCAAACACTTGTGGCTGTATGGACTAACGTAGGTTCGACTCCCGCCGCCTCCACCATTAATTGTTTAAACCACTGTTCATAAAGTGGTTTTTTTGTTTCAAGCTCAAGGACATTCTACCAACTCCATCTGTTATACACTTCATGCAGATGGCGCATTGATGTACAATACGTTTCGTTCCCCCACCTACCTTATCAAGACCCCCTACTCCTATTGTTTCCGGATCAGAGTCCCAATGGAACTCCAGCGCCACTTCGGCAAATAGGAATTGAGATATTCGCTGAGGACAGGATACTTAAACGAGGCAAAGGGGCAAACCTCAGGATGGCTACCCAGTTCGTCAACCCGGTCTTTGTATTGATGAACCAATATTTCGATCTCGGCTTCCAGCGCCTGGGTTAACAACTTTCTGGCTCCCTGGCGCAAAATATCGGCAATCGGGTCATCCGCAAAGAGATCTGGTTTTTTCAGCCTGATTACGTTATCTTTATTTAACACTCCCCGCGGTAAGCCGCGGGGAATGTTCTGCCTATAACGGCAGTGCTGCGCAGCACCGCAAGGATAATAAATCGATTTTCAGTTCGCTCGCTAACGCGGTTCAAGAGCCTCTAAATATATTCGATTCAGCCATGACACTGCGCAATCCACCTCGATCTATAAAAAAAAGGAGGCATTAACCAAATGAAAAATTTGTCACGACATGTCCTTGTTTTTTTGGCCGTCAGCTTATTATTGCTACCCTTCTCCTCACTGGCAGAAGAATTCAGTCAAATGACAGCTAATCAAAAATTTAAAGTTGTGATGACCACGCCTTCAGATGGATTTTCGATCGGTGAGAACAGCCTTGAGCTTCAAATATTCGATTCGGCCAATAGGGAAGTTGATGGGGCACTTGTTAGTGTAAAACCTTATATGCCAAGCATGGGCCATGGTGTTCGGCTGGAACCGGTAATTCAAGAGAAAAATAATGGGAGATATGAAGCTGAAAAGGTTGGCTTCTCAATGTCTGGCCATTGGCAACTGATCGTTTTAATTATAACTAATTCAGATGCAGACAATGCCACATTTGATTTCCCTGATATTGCTAACAGGGCCAAGTGAATTTGACCTTAACACGCTGGAATAACCATGACAATCTTCAGCCTTCAGGCTGATCATCGCGTTCAGGCTGCCTCCAGAAGGGGTCGGTGGGTGGTCGTCGGCATCGGGGTCGCATTTCCAGTGGAAATCCCTCAAAGAGGGCTGAACTTTTTGCATCACTATTGTGCAGAGACTCAAAAAGCTGTGCAAAACATGTGCAAAACTCCATCAGTGAAAAGCCCGGTCCGTATAGGCGGATTGGGTTTCGCCATTTGGCCCCAACTCATTCTCCCATGAATCCGTAAATGCGGGTTGGGTTTCGCTATTCTGCCACAATCCATCCTCCCATGAAATAGCTGCCGTTCCTTTGAACCAAGATGATTTCAGCAAGCAAATAACGACCATAATAAGTATTAGAACCAAGAGCATCGAAACAAAAGGGCTGATGATCAGAAGAGACCCCATAAAATCCCCCAGATTTCTGCGGTTTGTTACTATGAAAGAGCCCGTGCCAGGTTTTTACATCTGATATATTCTCGGTAAGTTTAGGAATAGCATTAGGGGTTTTTACAAAAAATGACCGTTCCAGACACTTGGTGGTCATGTTCATAAATACGACCACTTAGCGATTAAGAAGCTCTGCAAAACATTTGCAAAATCGAGGCGTTTAAGGATCAAGGACAGGTAAGGGTTGCTGGTGATGAAAATCACTCAGCACCGATTAAATTTGTAGCGGGAGCATCAGCGTTGTTCACCCCACGGCGGCAAATGGCATTCCCCAATCAATAGGGAATCATATAATTCACCCCGATTATATAGATGAGCTGATTCTCATGTGAATGTTGGTGACACCATTTTACCGTCACCATGCTGATGGATCGCAGCTGGCAGTCTGCATCAACTTCTGCGAACAGGTGGCAATCATTTGAAGCCTTAAACAGGATGGTTGTGCCAGGAACCATTTTCGTTTTTGTGGTAAAGCATATTCCCTGTTCGCTGAAATTAAGCAGGTGGGCATCAAATTCCTCTGACCTTCCTACGGAGGAATGCAGGGTGATTGGCCCCTCGATTGAATGGCGGGCGGAATTGCGTTTTTCAAGGTCATTGACCATGGGGACCTCCTTTTCGTCAAGAGACCGGCATCACCCAACCGCCTATTCATAACGATTCATGCGGATGCGCTAAAAAAGAAGGCAAACCTGTTGTCGTTACGGCATTGAACCCTCCCCGCGGCAAGCCGCGGGTGAATGTTCTGCCTGTGACGGCAGTGCTGCGCAGCACCATAAGGACAACAGTCTATTTTCAGTTCGCTCGCTATCGCGGTTCAAGGCATCAAATCACGATCTGCTCTTTCAAGCAAACGACCATAAGGGCGACAGCAGGCTGGAGCAGTGGGAAGCGTTTTTGATAGTAGATGATACCCTCTTGTCGTTTCATGTTTATTTTCCGCTTTTCAGGATGGAATGTCAAATCGGTCAACTGCAGGCGTCCCGGAATTGGGTATGATAGAGGCGCGCATACAGGCCGTCTTGTTCCAGAAGCTGGTCGTGAGCAGAATGGTTTAATAAGCGGTGGGCCTGCTCAACGATACGGCCATGATCCAATACCAGGATGACATCCGCATCCAGAATGGTGCTGAGCCGGTGGGCAATGACCAGGCTGGTGCGCCCTTTCATAATCCTTTCCAGGGCCTCCTGGATAAGGGCCTCGCTTTGGCTGTCAAGACTGCTGGTGGCTTCGTCCAGCACAAGGATGGCCGGGTTTTTGAGAATGACCCGGGCAATCGCGATCCGTTGCTTTTCACCCCCGCTTAACCGATAGCCCCGCGCACCCACCACCGTGTCGTAGCCATCCGGCAGGCCGGCAATGAAATCGTGAATATTGGCCGTCCGACAGGCGGCTTCAATGTCGGTCTGGGAGGCGTGAGGTGCCGCATAGCGGAGGTTTTCCTTGAGCGTGTCGTTGAAAAGACAGGGTTCCTGGGTGACCATCCCGATGGCTTTGGCCAAAGAAACCTGGGACAGGTCTCGCAAATCATGCCCGTCCAGACGAATATTGCCGGCCGTTGGATCGTAGAGTCGCGGCAACAGGTAGGTAATGGTGGTTTTTCCGGCACCGCTTGGCCCGACCAGGGCCGCCAATTCACCGGGCTTGATGGCAAAACTCACGGCCTCCAGTGCCATTTGGCGGCTGGGTTGTTGAACTTCCGTCGAGACCGTTGAGGCATTCGCTTGGACCTGTCGATCACCTCTCATCCCCAGTAAGCCCGAGGCGCCGTTGCCATCTGCCGTGTAGCTGAAGCTGACATTATCAAAGGCGACCTCCCCCGTAACTGTTGGCAGCATGATCGCATCCGGCTTGTCCTGAATTTCGACAGGCAGGTCAAGCACCTCGAAGACGCGTTCGAAGCTGACCATACTGGTGGCAAACTCGACATGGGCATTGCTGATGGAACTCAGCGGGCCATAGAGTTGGGTCAGGTAGGCGCCGAAGGCCACAATCGTCCCCACGGTGAAAACACCCCGTAAAATCATGTGCCCACCCAGCCAGAACACCAAGGCGGTTCCGACGGCGCTGATCAGACCCAAGCCCATGAAAAACCAGCGCCCCACCATGGCCGAACGAACGCCGATGTCGGCCACTGCTGCGCTGCGCCGGCGAAACCGGTCTCCTTCGTCGATTTGTCGTCCAAACAACTTAACCAGAAGTGCCCCGTCGATGTTGAGGGTCTCTTGCATCAGGATATTCATCTTTGCGTTCAACTCCATGCTCTGCCGGCGGATGTGGCGCAACCGCCGTCCGACCCGCCGGGTCGGCGCCAGAAACAGGGGCACGATGGCAACGCTCAAGAGGGTCAGGCGCCACTCCAGCGAGAACATAATGCTGATGGTGGCCACAACGGTGACGATGTTCGTGACGATGTTGATAAACGTGCCCGTCAGGGCCCGCTGGGCGCCCACCACATCGTTGTTGAGCCGACTGATCAGCGCCCCGGTTTTGGTGTGCGTAAAAAAGCGCAGACCCATCCGCTGCATGTGGTTGAACAGGGCATTGCGCAGATCGGCAATCAAGCCCTCGCCGATGGTCGCACTGAGGTAACGCTGCCCGAAGCCAATTGCCGCGCTACACAAGGGTATGCCGATCATGCCCAATGCCAGCCAGTTGAGACGGGTCGTGTCTAAGTTTTTAATAGCGTTGTCGATCAGATCCCGATAGAGCAAGGGGGGGATCAAGCTCAGACCGGTAATGGCAAAGATGGTCGCCAGCAGTCCCAAGACTTTCAGTTGATAGGGCTTTGCGTATCCCCACACGCGTCGAAGCAAGGTCCAACTGATCTGAGGGCGATCGCGTTCATCGTCGTAGCGTACATATGCCCACCAACCGGTGCCAATATTCTGTCTCATCATGTTAGCCCATATCTCAAGGTCATTGATTTTGAAGGTTAACTACCGTAGCCGTACCCTAACCACTTGTCGTCTGTCTGTAAATGCGCTGCGGGCATAGGAGGATATATCCACAGGCACGACCGTTTAATGTTAGCAAAAGGGTTTGGCGTAAGTTTGTAAACAGGAAATCAGCGCACCTTATCGATTGACAGATCCTGAAATGGAGGCATATTTTTTTTCAATACCAACCAGCAGCGGGCCGCAGCGTTTGAAATGATCGTAATGGCTAGGAATGGAGGAGCAATGAACGTTGATGATTTTGTAGACAGCGTTACCGCTGAAAAACCGTCACCTGGGCTGTCGGAAACGCTCAGTTCCCTGTGGTGGGATAAAAAGGGCGACTGGGATAAAGCCCATGCCATCGCTCAGGAAATTCCAACCGTCCAGGGCAGTGCCGTGCACGCCTACCTGCACCGCGAAGAGGGTGTGTTGTGGAACGCTGACTACTGGTATAACCGCGCCGGGCGGCAGCGTCCGGACATTCCGCTTGAAGAAGAGTGGCGGCAGCTGGTTGAGGAGATGCGTGATGATGCCCAGCCAAAAACGCTCGTATAGGCCCGATACCTGCGTTGCGATAAAGGTTTTGTCCTTGCCATATCAACCCATTGCACCCCAAGGGCACTTCTTTCAGGGCGCCTGCGGTAATGGTTTTCGCAGCCCTTGATTTCGAACGCTATCCTTCTTTGCACTGTGCGGACATATTTCCCATTCACATCGCTTCAACGGATTCTTGAATCGATAGACGGGCGACTGCCGGATTGCAGCTCAGTTTTTCAAAATCGGCGGCCAGGGTATGGATGCGTTTGAGCAAGTACGAGCGTTGGGTAGGCGTTAATGACCGGTCTATTTTCACTAACAGGTCGACGGTCAATTCCATGTTGAAATCGATCTTCTTTTGATATTCCACGGATCTGCGTTGATCGACATTCACCAGCAGGTCTACAAAGGCGTCCTTGAAATCCGGTTCATCCTTGCGCCTTGTCAGCATCTTGCGCAATTCAGCCGTGACGCGCCGCCGATAGTCCAACCCGTCTGTAGCCAGGGGACGAATTGCAGCGCTCCAGTCATCTATTGCCTGCTTCTGTAACGGGGTGATCTCAGGAAACCATCGGTCAACGCGCTTGTTCATTTTTTTGCTGCGCTTTTGTTCCAGCTGGTCCAGCGGGATATCCACGTATTGGGCTTTGAAGGCGTTGTTGCGCTGCTCGACATTTTCAAACAGCTCAGCAATCTGTTTATCGGATGCACTGGCCAATATCTCCGCCATTTCCGGCCCGATCTGTATCTTTATATCCCGCCAACGGCGATTCAACTGCTCTGCATAGGTATGCAATCGCTCGACACTCAACGGCAGGCGGGGATCGTCTAAATCGTTGGCCAACTCCTTCAGCATTTGGGTATACGCCGGAAGCTGGGTATGGCAATGCCAATCCAACGCGGGCATCAGGCGTTTTACCAGCAAACTGCGCTGTTCTTGATTCAAGGAGATATAATCGTCCACGTACCAGGGAATCAGCCAGTCCAGATGGGGGTATGTCATCCGCAGACCGCACCCCACGACCCCAAGTAAAAGCAAAATAATCAGGATATACTTTTTCATCGGCTTAACATAAACGGGGACTCACAATTTTCAACCGGCAGAACCATCAAACCCGCATAAAAAAAAGGATCGCATCCCAGCAATCAAGGTGCGACCCTAATCTTTTGCATCAGCCTGTCGGGGCCTGCCGGTTAATTTGCCTTGCCCATGAGCTTGCGCTGATTCCTCAACTCGGCGATATGCCTGGCCGGATAAACCCCGGTGGGGCAGACCCGGCTGCAGGCCAAGGCGCGCTGACACCTGGCTTCGCCATCCGGCGCAGCCGCGAGAGACAGCAGGTCGTTTTCCGTGGACGGATTTTTTTTCATCTCCTGATTGATGGCAGAGAGCACGGCAGGCCCCAAAAAACGTCTGTTTTGACGCGACACCGGACAGGCGGAAACGCAGCAGCCACACTCGATGCAGTTTTCAAATTTGGTAATCGTTCGGCCGTGGCCGCTTAAGAGGAGATTACGATCATCCCTTTTTTCGTCCGTCTGCAGGCAGGACCAATCAGGTTGCATGAATTTAAACAGCGCACTGCGCACCGTCACCAGGTCGCCGATGCGTTGAAAACAGTGCAGCGGCTCCAGGGTAATGGTCTGTGTCCCCAAGTCAGCGAGTTTGGTCTTGCAGGCCAGGCGTTCCACACCGTTGATGGTACACGCACACGTCCCGCATGAGGCATGATGGCAGGCGCGCCGATACATCAGGGAAGGCTCCTGATGGATGCGGATCTGTTCCAGCGCATCCAAAACAGTCCAGTCGGAAGCCGGTGTCAATTCATAGGTAACGAATAACGGCGTGTCGATGATGCTCGGCTTGAATCTTGATATCTTGATTTGAAAGCTGCGCATGAGAATTTATTGATCATTGAAAAAATCGTCGATAATGAAGCAGGACCGTGTGCTCGGTCGTACAGGGAATCTGCCGACCGGTTTTGGCGCACACCCGATCGGCTACCTTTTGGGCCATCGCCCGCATGGTGGTGGCTTTCCCGCCAACCACCGACAGCAGCCCTTCCATTCCATCCGCTTCAGCATGGTCGATGACCTCCGAAGCGCGGCTGATCCGGGTCGGATCCGTTTCGGTATCGCTGACCAGCAGCGGGCGGGAAGCAGTCCAGGCAGCAACCACCGGCAGGTGGGCGAGCTGCGGCAGCAACTGCGAACACAGATCGATCAACGGTCTGACATGGTCGGCGGGAAGCGTCACCTCATCAGGGTCATCCGCGATCCAGGCGGAGGTTCCTAAAATGCTCTGGTTGCGCTGGGGAACGACAATGTCCCCTTCGCCGGCGGGATGAAGCCGATTGATCACCATGCCGGTGAGCCGCGGCTGCATGCTGACCATGACACCCGGAGATGGCTTCATGGGCAGATGGATGTCGAGCAGGGCCGCAATTTTCCCGGCCCACGGGCCAGCCGCATTGATGACGATATCCGCCTTTTCGACATAGACCCTGTGGTACCGATGGTCCCTAACCTGCACACCGGCGATGGCCCCATTTTGGGCCAGCAGCCCCACCACTTCCGAAAAAGGTCGTACGTCGGCACCGTTGGCCCGGGCAGATGCAAAAAAGTGCATCGCCAGTCGCCAGGCATCCATGGTGGCGTCGGGTACCTGGACAGCCGCCTTGATGGCGGGCGACAATTCGGGTTCCATGCGCCGTGCATCGCCGGCGCTCAGCTCCCGGCAGGGAATACCGGCGGCGTTGCAGTTGAGGATGAACTGCCGATAGTGGGCCATGTCCGCATCGTCGACGGCAACGAACAAGCCGTCATTTTGCTCCACCGCCTGGGGTGCGATGGCCCGCAGGATGCGGTTTTCCGTTATGCACTCAGCTGCTGTCGCGACGTCGTGCAATGCATAGCGCGCGCCGCTGTGCAGCAGGCCATGGTGCCGACCGGTGCTGCCGCAGCACAGGTCGCCTTTTTCAAGGACCACAACCGCAAACCCCCGTAAGGACAAATCGTGAGCAATTGCACCGCCGATTCCGCCCCCGATGATGACAATTTTTTCCATCGTCTATCCTGCGGTCAACGTTTAGCAAATTGAGACGTCACTGATGTGGTAACCATCGCCCCATCGGCGGTGATAAGCAGCCTTGCTCGGACGATGCTTCCGGCCTGCTGCAAAACCATCCAGACATCGCTGTTCCGCCGTTCGTCAACATGTAGACATATAGCGAAACCGGGTGGATGGCAAGCCTTGCCCATTTGAGCGATGATTTGTAGCCACGCTCACGCACGATTATCCATGAAAGGGACAAAAAGTCGTCCCAGCACCACCGGAAAAAATAGGAAAAATAATCCTTAATCATTGGGTAATTCTCCAGCCGACCACCCCCTCTGATTGGCTTCATGCTTTTCAACATTTTGAATATATTATGTTTTTAAACTTTGCATGAATATTGCTATCCTCTATGGACACCGCCAGGCAACAAGAGGGTCCGGCAATTGTCTTGAGCGAGGTCCGATGGCTGCGCAACGCGTCGGCAACCAATGCAATCGATCGAAGATGGACTGAACGGGAAAGATCAACGATGACACGATTGGCTGGCTTGGAAAGGCGCTCTGGACAGGATCGCCGCGAGAACGAACGCCCTGTGTTGAAAAAATTATATTTCAAAGGGATGCGCGCATCCGTAAGGCGCACCGAGGACCGCCAGCGAATTGTTGCCCTGGATCTATACCAACCATCCCTGTTTGTTGGCATAATGATTGTCCTGTGTCTGAGCCTGTTGGATGCGCTGCTCACCTTGATGTTGATCGGACAGGGGGCCAGGGAACTCAATCCGGTGATGCAGTATTACCTCAGCCATGGGCCGCAGGTATTTCTTCTCGCAAAATATAGTCTCACCGCATTTTCGGTGCTCATCATTGTGCTGCTCAAGGAATCCCTCATCACCCGCTACCGGATCGGCGCTGGCATGCTCCTTCATGTTTTTACTGCATTTTTCGGCAGTGTGGTAATCTGGGAGTTATATCTTTTATCTTTATATTGACGCCGAGCACCAGAAGCTGGTCGGCAAGGCCATGTTCATCACCGCCAATCTCCAGATCTTTGGACCCTTATCGGCATCGTGGTCGTTCTGCTCTTCGTCGTGGTGGTGCGGGTGGGCTGGCTCCCTTTATTTGCTCAAGCTACACCTGGAACTTGAACCAGAATCCAGGCTCTGAGATCGCTTTTGGTTGTCTAAAACATTAACGGCCCGCGCCTGATTGTCTCAGGACGCGGGCCGTCATGGTGTTGGGAATCGTTTAGTCGACACTGCGGGCGTCCAGCCCCAATGCTTTGCGTTTGCCTTCGATGGTCCGTCGCAGGAAGACGGCCGCCTTTTCGGGGTCGGGCTCCACGGCAAAGGTGGCGCCGACGACATCCTTGAGTCCGGAGGTGAGCAGGTTGACCACGTTCATGCTGCCGGTGATCGGCGGCATGGGGCCCAGATGGGTGGTGACGCCCGAAGCGACGAAATAGGTGCCGATGGTGACTGCCTTTTCCGAATACCACTCCGGCGCCGAGCCAGCCACGGGCAGATCGCTGATATCCACGCCCAGGGCATCGGCCAGGGCCGACACCAGCACCAGGATGCGCACGTTGTCCACGCAGCTGCCCATATGCAGCACCGGCGGGATGCCCAGAGCGTTGCAGATGGCTTTGAGCCCCGGCCCGGCCATGTCGGCTGCCGCCGGCACCTTGAAGCCGGCCTTGGCGGTGGCCACGGCCACACAGCCCGTGTCCACCACCAGGATGTCGTTTTCGATGAGCCGCCGGGTCAGGGTCACATGGCCGTAGTCGTGCTTGATCTTGGGGTTGTTGCATCCCACGATGCCCACGGCCCCGCGGATTTTGCCCGCCTTGATGGCCTCGATGAGCGGTTCGGGTGTGCCGCCCAACGCGCCCACGATGGCTTCCACCGAGAAACCGCCGACGGCCTCCTGGGATGCCACCGGGATAAGCACCTTGCCGCGGTTGACGTAATTTTCAACCGCTGCGCGGACCACCTCCACGGCTTTCTTCTCGGCATTGTGCGGGTGGAATTCGTGGTGCTCCATATGGGGGAACTTGGCCTTGTCGCTGGTGCTGACCATCTTGGTGTGGTAGCAGGCGGCCACCTTGCCCAGCGACGGCATGATGCACTGGTAGTCCACGATCATCATGTCCACGGCGCCGGTAGAGAGAATCAGTTCGGTCATCAGGTGGTTGCCCGCCATGGCGATGCCCCGGCGCATGAGCAGTTCGTTGCCCGTGCAGCAGACCCCCACCAGGTTGATTCCCCCGGCACCCTTGGCCTTGGCCAGATCGACGAGATCCTTGGACTAGGCAGGCCTTGGAGACCATTTCCGACACCACCGGGTTGTGCCCGTGAACCACGATGTTGACCTGGTCCTCCTTCAACACGCCGGCGTTGACCGTGGTGGGCCGCGGGGTGGGCACACCGAAGAGGATGTCGGAGACTTCGGTGGCGATCATGGAGCCGCCCCAGCCGTCGGACAGGGCAGTTGCGCATGGCCTGCAGCAGCAGGCTCTGCCAGTTGTTGTCCACCCCCATGTGGGTGCGGTGCATCATCTCCGAGGTTTCTCGGTCGATGCCCCGGGGGGTCAGACCAAACTTTTCCCACACCGCCTGCCGCTTTTTGGGTGCACGGGCAACCATCTTCACGGCCTTTTGGCGCATGCCGTAGTCTTCCATCATGGCCTGGGCCAGTTCTCCGGCGATGACCAGCGGCTTTTTGCCTTGGATGGCAATGCCATACTCCTCGGCCAATCGCCTGAGCTTGGCCTCGTCGCGGATCTTATAGCCGATGGCGCTGCCGTCGGCCACGCCGGCCAACACCTCCACCAGGTCCCGGCCGTGGTCGGAGTGGGAAGCGGCGCCGGCGGCAATCATGCGGCACAGGTTGCGGGCCACGATGATGTCGGCATCGGCGCCGCAGACACCGGTCTGGGGCCCCTCCCCGAAGGGATCCACCCGGCACGGCCCCATGATGCAGATGCGGCAGGACAGTCCCATGTCGCAGAAACCGCACTGGGGCTGCTGAGCCTCGTGGCGCTCCCACACGGTCTCGACACCGTCCTGCTGTGCTTTGGCAAAAAGTCGATCGCCATCCTGGGTAACCGACAAACTCTCTCTGGGATCAAACATGGCATCCTCCATGGTGTGGCTTCAGCTGCCGCTGAGCTGCAATTCAGATTGTTTGATGGACTTCAACAGGGCCACACCGGCCGGTATGGCCGGCTGGTCCGCATCCGTTGACATACTGCGGGAAACGTCCCGGGTTTTACGGCGCATGGCCGCATCCATCTCCTCGTAGGTCAGGGCACCGGCCTTGCAGATCTCCACGCAGGCGGGCGTCTGACCCTTGGCCACCCGGGCGCTGCAGTTGTCGCATTTCACGGCGATGGCGTGTCCGGGCGGACCCAGCGGGTCCTCGTGGAATCGAATCACCCCATAAGGGCAGGCCATGGCACAGGAAGCGCAGTTGATACAGCGGTCCGGGTTGACCATCACGGTGCCCACGCTGTCGCGCCGGTAGATGGCGCCGGCCAGGCAGGCCATCTGGCAGGGTGCCGGATCGCAGTGGCGGCAGCGGTTGGGAAAACCTTCGTTGAAGCGGCCAGCCCCCACGTGGATCCTCGGTTTGGGCTGCGGGGTCTCCTGCACCGCGGCGAACAGCGTCAGGCTGCGCGAGTGGGCTGTGGCGCAGGCCAGCATACACTGCATGCAGCCCACGCATCGTTCCGGGTGGACAACGACTTGTTTCATAGTTCCTCCTTACATTGGTTCCCGAATCACAGCAGTTGACCGAAGTTGAACCCAGGCGTCATGAGGGTCTCAGGCGGCACTCGGATGGGGATGCGGTTCTCGATCAGGGACCTCAGCACGCCCCCCTGTTCGATACGGTTGATCATCACCGCCCCCACCAGGACGTCGTCGCGGAGCACCAGGCGCCGGTAATACCCATGCGCGGCGCCGCCGGCCTGCAGGACGCGGCACCCTTCATCTTTGCGCGGGTTGGCGTTGCCCACGGTGAGTACATCCAGGTCGAAGACGCGCATGACATTGCGGCTGAGGCTGCCCGGATAGGCGACCGGCCGCCCGGCCATGTTCAGACCGGCCACGCGCCCTTGACAGGCGGCTTCCGGCCACAGGGCGTTGACCCATTGGCAGCCCCTGGCGATGTCCACCATTTCGTGCCACATCACCGGCGGCATAAATGCCCGGCGCACGGGTCTGCAGGTGTTCGTCCACCACCACGCCCAGATCCACCTCGATTTGTCCTTTGGGGATAAACGACCGGCACGGCAGCACTCCCTTGCCGATGATCACCATGTCGCAGGGCAGACGGGTGCCGGCATCGGAAATGGCCGCCTGAACCGACCCGTTGCCCTCGAAGGCGCTGACGCTGACGCCGACCTCGACCGTCAGGCCGTGGCGAACCAGCTCGTCCAGAATCATACGCCCGGCGGTCTCGTCCACCTGCATGGACAGGGGATACCCCGAGGTGATCAGCATGGTGACCGCAAGACCACGTTTGAGCAGCCCGTATGCGGCTTTGAAGCCAACCAGGCCGCCGCCCAGGACCACGGCATGGCGGGCGCCGTCAAGCGCCGCCACCTGTTGCTTTGCATGGTCCTGGGTGCGCATGTAAAAGATGTTTTTGAGGTCCAGCCCCTCGGCTTTCAGCGGCCGGGGATCGGCACCGGACGCAATCAGCAGCCGGTCGAAATCGATGCGTGTTTCATCGGCCAGCAGGACCTGCCGGTTGGCCACATCGATGCCGTCGGCCCGCCGGCCGAGCATCGGGGTGATCTTCTGCTCGTCGTAGAAATGCTCGGCGCGGATGGGAAGTTTGCCGTGCGGCTGGGAGCCGTCCAACACATGGCTGATCATGGGGCGGCTGTAGGGTGGAAAGCTTTCGTCGCCGATCAGGGTGATGTCAGCCGTCGCATCCAGCTTTCGGATGGCCTCGGCCGCACATACGCCGGCAATACCGTTACCGATAATCACGTGTTTCATTGAACGCCTCCCGGTCGGCACTGTATGAAGAAGCGCCGGAAAAAGGCAGCGGCTATAGTTACTCCGGTGGATATCGGAAAGGAACGATTAGGGCAAATACTATCGGGATAGAGGCGCCATCGTCAAGCAAGAAATGGTGCCGAAATGCAAACACGGAATCGCGCACGTCAGAAAAAGCCAGCGATATACTTAAGCGCAACAAATAGGACACAGAAGGTCAAGATTCCTTTGATAATACGCCCGGAGACCCATTTTTGGGCACGTGCGCCGAGATACATCCCCACCATCCCACCGGCACCAAAAAGCAGACCAAGCAACCAATCTGGTTCTACCGACATGTGCGGGTAGAAACTGGACAGCAGATGGTAAAATGCCACACCAGCGACCGATGTTACAAATGTCCCCATCAATGCCGCGCCGGCAATCGTGAAAACAGGCAGGCCGACAATCGTTACGAAGAAAGGCGCAACAATGGAGCCGCCGCCAATACCGTATACCCCACCGATAACTCCCACCACAAAGCAAATGCCGTAAACAACAATCGGTGAAAACGAATAGCGCTGGCCATTATATTCGAAACAAACTTGAGAAAATGAAGTTGTCGTTACTCGAACCGTGCTCACCTGGCCGGGTTTATCCACCTTGGGCGATGACGTAGAAATGGCTCGATCAACATACGCATCGCGCAATAAGCGCCATCCGATATAAAGCAGCACCAATCCTACAAAGAGCTTGAAATTCTTGGAATCCGGAAGATAAATGATACGCACCCACGCACCGATAAATACGCCCGGAAGGGTGCCGATGATCACGGCCCACGTCAGCGGCCATAGCATCCTGCCCTCCCTGATGTATCGATAGACTCCGCTGGGGATGGCAACGATGTTGAAAACATGGTTGGTGGCGCTTACGGAAGGGGCGGTGTACCCAAGAAAACTCATCTGAAAGGGAAGCAGCAAAAAAGCACCTGACACGCCTCCCATTGACGTAAAAAAGGAAAACAGAAAAGCCACAAAGAATGGAACCAGCGGATTGACCGATACTCCCGATACAGGAAACAGCATCACCGTAGCCTCATGAATGTTATGGACCCGCCATCAATTCCCCTAAGGTCCTATACGACAATTTGGTTGATTTCTAAAACACAATCAACATAGGTTATGCAAAATGGCTAAATTTGCTTTTCAGGCTAAAAAACCGATGGGATAAGATCATCACCTCTTAATGGAACGGCGAGGAATCAGGCATCTTCATCTATCGCCGTTAACCATGGCGATGGCGAGAGCAAAAATGGCTGATCTAAAAAACCCAAAGCCCGCAGGATCGACTATCCGTCATTATCTTCTGGACGATGACGGCACCTTTCCCAACAGCCGTTTACCGCTGTTGGTATACCTTGCTGTCCTGAATCCGAACGACGCTGATCCGGCAGCGGCCTTCGAACAGCACTTTCAGGCCAACGGCTGGCCCGGCGCCTGGCGCAACGACATCTTCGGATTACACCATTACCACAGCACGGCCCACGAGGTGCTGGGCATTTGCCGGGAACGTGCGCGGGTTCAATTTGGTGGCCAATCTGGACCGGTCATAGATGCGTCAGCCGGGGATGTGATCGTCATTCCCGCCGGCGTCGCCCACAAAAAACATGGGCGCGAGTAATGGGTTTCTGGTGGTAGGGGCCTATCCCGAGGGCCAGCTGTGGGACATGAACGACGGCCGGCCCGGAGAGCGCCCTGGCACCGATGAAAATATCCGCTGTACCGCGCTGCCACCTGCTGATCCGGTATCGGGCAGTGGTGGGCCACTGATGCAATTGTGGAAATAGGGAGGGGCGGGCTTGAGAGCCGATGGTAGGTTAACACTATTGATAAGGTCGTCCCGATATGATAATAATATCAAGAGTGATCCTATTCTCTCCTGATTATCCTTAGCTGACGGTGCCTGCCATGCCCGACACAAACGGTCAATCAAAAAAGAATGAAGCGCCCTTGTGCTATTCCAGCGAAGAGGCCCGAACCGTGCTGGATTCCCTTTCCGCCCACATTGCCATCACGGATGAATACGGTGTGATCCTGGATACCAATCGCGCCTGGCGCGACTTTGCGGTAAAGAGCGGCATGCCGGAGGACTACACCTCCATTGGTGAAAACTATCTTGCCCTATGCGACGCGATAGAAGGAGAAGATGGTGCCGATTCCCAGGCAGTTGCCGCCGGCATCCGCGAGGTGATCGACGGCGGTGTGGATGAATTCCTCTATGACTATCCCTGCCACAGCGATGACAGCCCCCACTGGTACTACATGCGCGCCATCAGAATGTCCGGGGAAGGACCGCTGCGGGTAGTCGTCAGCCATGAAGAGATCACGGCGTTGAAGCTTTCCGAGGAGGCTTTACGCATAAGCGAAGAGCAACTGAAACAGCAGAAGGTTGAGTTGGAAGAGTCCAACATCGCTTTGAAAGTCCTGCTCAAGCAGCGCGAAGGGGACAAGTCCGACCTGGAGCAGAAGGTGATCACCAATGTCAAGGAGATGGTGCTGCCCTACCTGGAAAAGCTCAAACGGGTCAACCTGAAGCCCAAGGACAAGACGGTGGTCGACATCATCGACTCGCACCTGAACGACATCATCTCGCCGATGATGCAGAAGTTGGCCAATGCCAGCATCATCCTCACCCCCCAGGAGATCCAGGTGGCATCCCTGGTCAAGGACGGCAAAGCCAGCAAGGAGATCGCCGGCATTTTGAACGTGTCTGAAACCACCGTCCATTTCCATCGTAAGAACCTGCGCAGAAAATTTGGTTTGAGCAACAGCCAGACCAACCTTAGAAGCTACCTGATTTCCATTTCCTGACAGGATGCCGCCACTCTTATCAAGTTGGTCGAGGTCTTCACCCTTGCGCAACGACCCTGAACGCTGAACGACAAACCCTGCACTCGGGTTTCTTCCCCTTGGCATCTCGAATCCTCTGACCCACCAACCACGAACAACAAACCAGATACCCTATTGGCAGGTATTGCCTCCCACTCACCTGCTAACCGATTCACATGGTTTACGGGAGGGTTGGTGTTTAATTTCTTCTTAGGAATGCGGGGATTAAACTCAATTTTCATGGAGGGAATCATGGATTTGATCAATATGGATAGTGTGGCCGATATCGTGTTCCAGCTCAAATGGAACAGCCAACACGCCGCTCACAGTGAGTGCTATGCCGCACGGGGTGTCAATCTCTGGCGGGACTGGCTGCCGGATACCGTCAGGCGCTCACTGATCGGCAGGCGACCCTGGGAGCATGCGGCCGTCAATTTTTCACCGGGGGAGCTTTTCGGGAACGACGGCGGTCATCTGAGCGTAAACCGCAGGCAGTTTTCCAGGGATCCAAAGGCGGGTCGCTTCTACCCCAAAGGCTGTCTCAGCGACCTTGCCGGTGTGTTTCCACAAAACATGCAGCCAATCCGTTGTGTGGGGGTCAACAATGGCCATATGGAGGTAGACATCGGCCACCCCTTGGCACTTCAGCCACTCTCCCTTTCCATGACGGTGGGGCAAGTATCCCCTAAAGAGAGCGAGCGCGGCGGTAGCAGCGTGGACTGGGTGGGCCTGCTGACCGAAGGCCCGGGCATGCAGGCCCGCTGGCAGGGCAAACCTACCGATTTTTTCAGCGACGGCTCCTTTGCCCGCCGGGATGAACTGGCAGATGAACGCTTCTACGACAGCCCCCGTCTGGTGCATCATCTCGACGAAACCGCTCGGGACATGGTGGCAGACCTGTACAAACGCTTGATTAAGGATGGTATGCATGTACTGGATCTCATGAGCAGTTGGGATTCTCATCTTTCCGAGAGGATAAAAGCGGGCCGAATTAGCGGCTTAGGCATGAACCGCACCGAGTTGGAACACAACCCGCGCTTGACTGACATCCAGGTTCACGACCTGAATGCCGCCCCGGTTCTGCCCTACGAAAACGAATCTTTCGATGTTGCCATATGCAGTGTTTCTGTGGAATACTTGACGCAGCCTCTGGACGTGTTCGCCGAGGTGAGTCGTGTGCTCAAGCCCGGCGGAACATTTGTGGTGACTTTCTCCAACCGCTGGTTTCCACCCAAGGTGATTCGGATATGGGAGCAGATCCATGAGTTCGAGCGGGTGGGGCTGGTCATGGAATATTTTCTGAGAAGTAATGCCTTCAACAATCTGGACACCTATTCCATGCGCGGGCTACCCCGTCCGCGAAACGACAAATACGCCGGTGAACTTGCCCTGTCGGATCCGGTATACGCGGTGTGGGGCCAAAGGTCAGCGCTTTGACAAGGAGCGCATACATCCAACCCGGTGGCCCTTGTGTGAAACCAACGTCGGTTATTCATTTTTTCCATATGGCCTGGAATAACCATGATGCCCCCTGGGGCAGGGTCGATAGCAAACAATACCATATGGCAGATAGGAGTGATAAATGAATTTGAAAACCTATTTTGAAGAAACCAAGGGGATGGGTGTCCTGTCGACTGCAGACGGCGAAGGCCGAGTCAATGCCGCCGTGTATGCGAGACCCCATGTGATGGACGATGGATCGCTGGCGTTTATCATGCGAGACCGCCTGTCTCACAGCAACCTCCAGTCCAACCCCCGCGCCGCCTACCTGTTCAGAGAAGGAGGCCCGGGCTACAAGGGTATTCGTCTGCACTTGACCAAAACCCACGAAGAGAGCGGCACGCCACTGGTCAAAGAGCTTTGTCGACGATGCAAAATCTACGACAACCCCGAAGCGGTGAGGTATCTGGTGGTTTTCAAGACGGACAAGGAACTCCCATTGATCGGTGCCGGCGAGTCGCCCGAATAAGTTGATAGTCGGTATTTATTGATACTTTAGCACGTGATAGGGTCTATCAACGCATACTGAACGAACACACTCGGGACTAAAATGACAACTTCGATAAAGATCGGCGTCAGTGCCTGCCTGTTGGGAGAGAAGGTTCGATTCGACGGCGGACACAAACACAACCGCTATATCACCCAGACCCTGGGGCATTTCTTCGATTTTGTTCCTGTGTGTCCGGAAAGCGAGTGTGGTCTGGGAATCCCCAGGGAAGCCATGCGCCTGGTGGGTGAAGTAAACAGGCCACGTCTGATAACCAACAAGACCCGCATCGACCACACCGATCAAATGCTCTCCTGGGCTGCGGGTCGGCTGGATGCCCTGGAAAGAGAATATCTGTGCGGGTTCATTTTCAAAAAGGATTCGCCCAGCAGCGGCCTCTACCGCGTCAAGGTTTACAATGACAAAGGTCAGCCTGTAAAGACCGGCAGGGGGTTGTTTGCCGCCGCATTCACCGCCCGCTTTCCTCGCATCCCGGTGGAAGAGGAGGGTCGTCTCCACGATCCGGTTCTAAGGGAGAATTTCATCGAACAAGTCTTTGCCTTGAAGCGCTGGCGCGAAGTGTTGGCCGAAAAAAAGACCATGGGCAAGCTGGTGGAATTTCACACCCGTGAGAAACTGCTCTTCATGGCCCACAGCCCGAAGCATTATCGTGCGATGGGGCAGCTGGTGGCCGATGGAAAGAAGCTCAACGTGTCGGTCCTCTACGACCGTTATGAAGGCATGCTGACTGAAGCATTGGGTCTTCGTGCAACGGTCAGCAAACACACCAACGTGCTCATGCACGTCATGGGTTACTTTAAGAAGCAGCTTTCCGGAGACGAAAAGCAGGAAGTTATAGAACTGATAGGAAATTATCGCAGTGGCCACCTGCCGCTAATCGTTCCCGTCACCCTGTTAAACCATTTCGTGCGCAAGTACAGCCAACCCTATCTTTCCGTCCAGACGTACCTGAATCCCCACCCGCTGGATCTTCAGTTGCGCAATCACGTTTGACGGCTTCCGAAAAAGCACAACACCTGAATGGTTCGGCTATCCTGGCCACCTGACCGCTGCATTGCCATTATGGTAGCTTTTTGCCCCCATTTAGCTCTGACACGATTAACATTGCCCTATTGACACCCTGCCTTATCTTGTTAACAGTAGCAGTAAAGGCAGAGTTTCGAATAAAGTAGGCAAACAATCAAAATATGGTCAATCTTACATATAAAAAGAGGTGAATCATGGCTGAGAAAAAAGAAGAGAGCTACATTGAGAGTGAAAAAGAGAGAGAGCGCGGACATGTAGATACCCGCAAGAATAATTTCGATTGTGAAAAGCCGGATAAAAATCTGGGATGTGATCCGGGAATTGATGTCGCCGGATAGCGACGCGACACAGACATAGCCAGACAAGCCAGGCAGAGCCTCATCGAGGCTCTGCCTTTTTTATCGATAGGGGAAGGGAGGCACATGATGACCGAACAGGCAATCGCATTGGTGACCGGCGCCAACAAGGGACTCGGATTGGAAACCTGCCGGCAGTTGGCCCGACGGGACACGACCGTCCTGATGGGGACAAGGGACATAAAAAGGGGCCGTGAGGCTGCTGACGAATTGAAGTCCGAGGGCCTGACGGCCGAACCGATTCAACTGGATGTGACCCGGGCCGACCATATCGCACAGCTGGTGGCCTTGATCGAGACCCGCTTTGGGCGGCTGGATATCCTGGTGAACAATGCGGGCATGATTCACCCGGACGAACCGATGTTTGCCAACAGCGCGGAGCAAGTTTCTCTCCAGGCATTGAGGGAAACCTTCGAGGTCAATTTTTTCGGCCAGGTGGCGCTGACCCAGGCATTACTGCCGCTGATCAAGAAAAGTCCGGCTGGGCGCATCGTCAACGTCTCCAGCATTTTAGGGTCACTGACGCTCCACAGCGATGAATCGTCCCAGGCTACCCAGGTGAAGCCGCTGGCCTATGACGCCTCTAAAACGGCGTTGAACCAGTTTACGGTACACCTGGCCGCATCGCTGAAAAAGACACCCATCAAAGTCAACGCCGCGCACCCCGGCTGGGTAAAAACAGATCTGGGCTCCCAGCGGGCACCCATGGAAGTGGAGGACGGCGCAAAAACCGCTGTTCGCCTGGCGATGATCGGCCCAGACGGCCCCACAGGAAAATTTTTTCACTTCGATGAAGAGATACCCTGGTAAAAGCGGCACCTCCCTGCGGGACGATTGAGCCTTCCCCTCGGAAAGTCTCGGAGAGTGTTCTGCCTGCAGCAACAGTGCTGCGCAGCACCGTATGGATCGAAATCGATTTCTCGTTCGCTGGCTATCGCAGTTCATCAACAACAGTTGTCGATCTGCTTTTTTTTCGGGTATGCAGATGCTATCATCAAGGATGCAGTTGGTTTTCCTCGTTTGAAAATTCGCAGTTGACCTTTTATTGAAAATATTCTATTCGATAATTATTATCCTTTAGGTTTAATTCCTATAATTATTGGGCATGTGGCTGGCCCAGCAGGCAATCCCCAGTCGGATGGACCTACATAAATCGGATTTCCCGGCCAACCACGCTCCCCTTGCATAACTGGCGGTTATTGCTCCAACTGCTTGAATTAAAACGAATCGTGTTTGGGTACATGATCACGTGATGACTGTATAGACCGACCCTGGTGGCACGGATATACAATTTTTTTTAACAATAAAAATTATCTTTAAATACAAAAACTATAGATTGGCCCCCACAGATATTGCTTGAGGACGCCACGCGGATTTGGTAGAAGGAACCTGCTTGCTGATCATTGGGAAACCCGTCAATTGGCTGCAGCTATCCGATCAAATTCGATTCCTTCCTTCTTTTTCTGCTGAAGCGCCTCCGCAAGTGTGGAGAACCCTGTGACGGTGAGTGTCTGCGATTGTGCTGTTACCGGGCCCCATCATGTCTATCGGCAGGAAGCAATATGGGCCATCTGTCCCGAACCTTTTCCAAAAACACGCCAAAAAGGAGGACTCATTATGAATGATGAAAAGAAATGCCCGGTAACGGGAAGAACTAACAAACACGTAGTGGGCGGCAGGTCGAATCGCGAATGGTGGCCGAACCGCTTGAATCTGGATATTCTGCGCCAACATTCCTCCAAATCCAATCCGATGGGCGAGGATTTTAACTACGCTGAAGAATTCAAGAGCCTGGACCTTGCCGCTGTGAAGAAGGATCTGCACGCTCTGATGACCGATTCGCAGGACTGGTGGCCAGCGGATTACGGTCACTACGGACCTTTTTTTATTCGGATGGCATGGCACAGTGCCGGTACCTACCGCACCGGCGACGGCCGCGGCGGTGCAGGAACCGGTAACCAACGCTTTGCGCCCGTCAACAGTTGGCCCGACAACGTAAACCTCGACAAGGCACGCAGGCTGCTCTGGCCGATCAAGCAGAAGTACGGCCGGAAAATCTCCTGGGCCGACCTGATGATTCTCACCGGCAATGTCGCTCTGGAATCGATGGGATTTAAGACCTTCGGTTTCGGCGGCGGACGTGAGGATATCTGGGAGCCGGAGAAAGACATCTACTGGGGAGCAGAGGATACCTGGCTTGGCGACAAGCGCTATTCTGGTGAGCGGGACCTGGAAAATCCTCTCGCTGCGGTGCAGATGGGTCTGATTTACGTGAATCCGGAAGGGCCGAACGGCGAACCGGATCCGATCGCCTCCGGGCGGGACGTCCGGGAGACGTTCGCGCGTATGGCAATGAACGACGAGGAGACAGTCGCGCTCACCGCCGGCGGACACACCTTCGGCAAATGCCACGGTGCCGGCGATGCGGCGCTGGTCGGGCCTGAACCAGAGGCGGCTGGTATCGAAGAGCAGGGACTCGGCTGGAAGAGCAGTCATGGCAGCGGCAAAGGTGGTGATCAGATTGGCAGCGGTTTGGAAGGCGCATGGAACCCGACCCCGACGAAGTGGGACATGAACTATTTGGACATGCTGTTCGGCAACGAGTGGGTACTGACAAAAAGCCCGGCGGGCGCAAACCAATGGACGCCGAAGGAGGCGACTGACAATAATCTTGCTCCGGCCGCTCACGATTCGTCGAAGCGGGTCCCGATCATCATGACCACCGCCGACATGGCGATGCGTATGGACCCGATCTATGAGCCGATTGCGCGGCGCTTCCATAAAAACCCGGAAGCGTTCGCAGATGCCTTCGCCCGCGCCTGGTTCAAGTTGACACACCGAGACATGGGCCCTCGCGCACGCTATCTCGGCCCGGAAGTTCCTAAAGAAGAGCTGATTTGGCAGGATCCGATCCCTGAAGTCGATCATGAACTGATCGATGATAAAGACATCGCCACACTTAAGGGCAAGATCCTTGCTTCTGGCCTGTCTGTCTCCGAGCTGGTTTCAACCGCCTGGGCATCAGCTTCGACCTTCCGTGGTTCCGACATGCGCGGCGGTGCGAACGGTGCCCGCATTCGTCTGGCACCCCAGAAGGATTGGAAAGTCAACCAGCCGGATCAATTGGCGAAAGTGTTGAAGACACTGGAAAGTATCCAAAGCGCGTTCGACAAGAACGGTCTCTATGGCTGACCTGATCGTGTTGGCGGGTTGCGCGGGTGTTGAGCAAGCAGCGAAGAATGCCGGTCACGAAGTGACGGTTCCCTTCACGCCGGGCCGCATGGACGCCTCGCAGGAGCAAACCGATGTTGCGTCCTTCTCCGCTCTGGAGCCGGAAGCAGATGGTTTCCGCAACTACCTCAAGACCAAATACACCGTATCGGCTGAGGAGATGCTGGTCGATCGGGCACAATTGCTGACGCTGACCCCGCCTGAGATGACGGTTCTGGTTGGCGGTATGCGCGTCTTGAATGCCAACTTCGGACAGTCCCAGCACGGTGTCTTCACCAAGCGGCCCGAGACGCTCACCAATGACTTCTTTGTGAATCTGCTCGACATGCGCACGACCTGGAAGGCGGGCTCTGAAGACAAAGACCTGTTTGAAGGCAGCGATCGCGCAACGGGTGAATCTAAGTGGACCGGCACTCGTGTCGACCTGATCTTCGGTTCAAACTCCGAACTCCGCGCCCTGGCTGAAGTCTACGGAAGTGCAGACTCCCAGGAGCAGTTTGTCCATGACTTCGTGGCGGCCTGGAACAAGGTGATGAACCTTGACCGCTTCGATCTCGCCTGATCGTAGCACAAACATCTTCGAGGACTTCTGAAACATATTCTGAACTGCAAATCGGATGATCAGGAAGCGATATTGCCGCGAATTGACGGATGTTTTGAACGCTCAGCCGAACCACTTCGAAAAGATTCACCCGGACTATGATGCCGATGTACGCGAGGCATTGGAGAAAATGAAAGAATAGGGTATAATATGGGGGAATCGGGGCCGCCAGGTCCCAGCCCTCAACATTCAGGAGGAATTTTCATGGCGGAAAAGAAATTCAAACAGGTATGTGAATGCAAGAACTGCGGCAACGAGGCTGAGATGGTTATCACTTGTTCCCTGGAAGTAGAGAAGACGGTCACCGCGACACCTCATGTCGTGCCCGAAGGCGAGGGAAAAACGGAGGGCCATGCCGTCTGCAGCCACTGCGGTGGCGAGGCGGATATCTGGTTGGACATCTGAAGGCGGCTGACTGAAAACCGGTCCTGTCAGGCGATAGACTTATCCAATTCAACGTCTTAAGAAAGGGCTGCCCGCTTACCGTTGGGCAGCCCTTTTCTTTGCCCGAATCTTACGCCACCATTCCGGTTCGTCTGAACGATGTAAAAAGCCTGGCGTAAATGACCATGCATACAGGGGTTAGACAAACGCCATCATTGCCGCTGATTGATGTACCAATCGACGGGGTCCAGAATGTCATAGCCCATATTGCGGAGTTTCTGTTTGAGATTGACCACGTTTTTGGTCAACAGATAGGGAAACACGGCTCTTTTTCCGGGACTCCAATTTCGGTATACGAGAATGGACCCGAAGGTAATGTTCTCCGTGACAAGGGCGTGGATGATACGCTCCATTTCTTCGATATTCTCATCGACCACAATGCCCATCAGGGCGCCCGGTTCCTTGATACCCAGTGCATGGATAAACGCGTTCAACAGATCCCTGTCCGAAACCATGCCCACCACCTTGAGATTCTCATCCACAACCGGAAAGGCCCCCACCCTCGTTTTTTCGATCAGCAGGAGCGCATCCTGAAGGGTTGAAGATAATGAAACGGAAACAGGATTCTTGGTCATGATTTCCTGGACCATGACACCCGTGATTCTCTTCGTCTCCATCTCCTCCATCCCGTGGTCGTGAAAGAACGTTGACGGCATGGCACTGCGGATATCGCGGTCGCTGACGATGCCGATAAGTGTATTGTCCGCTCGCGTCACCGGAAGATGGCGGATCCGATAGCGGTCCATGAGCTGTTTCGCTTCGGCGATATCGGATTCCCTGCCCAGGGTAACCACCTCTCTGGTCATGAATCGACTGATAAACATAGGACACCTCCCTTATTGGTGAACACACCGATGGACGGACGCCACCGTCTATGGTAGATCAAACGGTATGCGGACATGATAGACACCATCTTCCATTTCCGTGTGAACCGGCAGGCCGCTTTTATTGAAAACTTTCATCATGGCGCTGTTGGAAACCAGTACATCAGCCCAAAACCCCTTGATGCCCTGCTCTTTGGCCAGCCTGACGAGAAGCTTAAAAACAAAAGTGGAAATGCCTATCCGCTGATAAGACTCGTCCACGACAAATGCGATTTCGGCCCAACCACCATCTGGATCCACGAGGTATCGCGCTTCGGCGACGATGGACCCATGCCCGGGCTTGCCGACAACACCGACGATGGACATCACATCGTTCCAGTCGACGTTGACGTATGTCTGCATGCGGGTATGCGGCATGGCCTTTAAAGAAGAAAAATATCGATAGTACACCGATTCGTCTGAAAACCGGTAAAAAAGCCGCCTCATCTCTTCTTCATCCGAAGGTTGGATGGGTCTGAACCGGATCTCTACTTCGCCTTTGAACCGTTGATTTTCTTTGATCTGTGAAGGATAATCGCGGGCGCTTTCCGCCAGGTAGATCTGGTCCCGATAGAGGATATTTTCTCTTTTTGCCGCGGTGATCAGTCCGACGCGATCGTCGGGGTGGGCGATTTCAACCAATGCCTGTGCCCGTTCCCGGAGCGTGAGGCCCTTGAGGCTGGCCACCCCGAATTCCGTCACCACATAATCCACGGCCTCTCTGAAATCGACCCGGTTTTTCAACCCTTCGATGGAAAGCGTGATGTTAGCGGTACCCTGGCGGCTGCGGCTGGGGAGCCCAAATACCGTATACCCCCCTTCAGAGATCTGGGCGCCATTCAAAAAGGCGAGCACCTCGGCCGGCCCGGACGCTACATTGCCCAGGCCCGTATGCAGAGCGATTCTTCCTGTGATATCCGCGCACCTGGCTGAAATAATGGCCACAAAACGAGGATTCCGGCCGATGCTCAACGGGTCGAAGACCTTGTCTACCGGCTGGAATTCAACCCCGGGGTTCTGATCCAGCCATTCAAACAGCTGTGCCGTACCGCATGCATAGGAAGTAATTGATTTTCTTTTGAACAGCTCTTTGTAGCGGTTGGTGACCGCGCCGCTTTTCACCAGATCCATCAGTGCGTCGCCGAAAAAAGGCGAGTGGATGCCCAGATGACGCTTGCAGGTCAGCGCGCGACCCACGGCTTCAAACAAGGGACCCATAGAAAAGGCGACGCAGCTTTGATCTTCAATCAGCGGTTCAATATTGGCGGCGATTAGATCGTAAACCGGCTCTGCAGCCCACCGTTCAAAGTACACCGGCGGATCGTCCGATTGCACCAGCATGTCGAACTCGGAAATCTGAACAAACGTATCTCCCAACGTGCGCGGTACCTGGGTGTTTATTTCTCCAACCACGAGGTTGGCCTGTTCCATGGCCAGCCGGGCGACGTCCACAGAAACCCCAAGGCTGCAGTAGCCATCCTTGTCCGGGGGGGTGATCTGGACAAAAACCGCATCCACCCGGACCTTCCGCTTTATTATAAGCTCGGGAATCCGTGACAGGTAACAGGGGATCAGGTCCACATGACCGGCCGTGATCGCTTCGTCGGCCACCCAACCGGAGAAAAAAGTTTTCAATCTGAATTTCTGGCTCTGGAGATTCTTCAACGAAATGGCATCGGCAAAACTGACAATCTGAATCAACTCGAGATCCTGGAGCTTGGCACTGCGGGCCGCCATCAGGTGTTTAACCAGTGTTCGGGGCTCCGCCGCACCGGTGGAAAGAAAGACGCTCATGCCGGGGCGCATCCGCTCGAAAACGGCGTCAGCGGACACAAGCATTTTCTCCCAGTCCATGGACCACCCCCATCGTATCGCTACCGTTCTGAGGCGCTCATGACGCAATTAGCGGCCGGTTAAGGCATCTTTTTCGTTGGTAAACTGGAACACAGCCCTTGATACAGGAGGAGGCAGGTAATTCAGGCCACTGGCAGGCAATGGATGGTCACGTGTCCGAGAATCGACTGGCGTCGCAGGCAATTGGCAGCGCAGAAATGAAAAAAAAGAAAATCCTTCAACGTGTCAGATGCTTATTAAATAATAGCACAGGCCTTTATAACGTCAAGGAGATTGTCGGGATAATGCGCCCCTGAAGGTTGAGATTCATTGCCGTCCGTTCGCTTTGAAAAGGTTTACGAAAGCCATGCCTTGCTTCGGGCGAAATGGCAAACCAAACGGCGGTCCGTCAGGAAAACCGCGTGCAATCCGCTGGAAAATGGCCTATGATGGTTTTATCTTCAATCATGCTCGGCGGCGTGGACGGCGGCGACAAAACGGCAGCCGGGCACATCGGAGAAAAAACCGGAGGGTTCACCGCCACTGGGCCAGTGAACACCACGAAAGGGTCAATCCTCGGATTTGTGCATGCCTCGGTAAATATCCTGAGTCACTGCACACGTACACTAACAAAAGAGAGGCTTCTGATGGAAGGTCACATTAAATGGTACGACGAAAAAAAACGTTTCGGGTTTGTCACCACCCAGGAAAACGAAGATATTTTCCTGCATGTGTCGGGCATCAAGGAGTACGGCCATTTCGGCCTGCAGCGCGATGACCGTGTGGAATTCGAAATCAGGGAAACGGCCAAAGGGAAGCAGGCCGTCAATCTGAGGCCTGCCAAATAGGGTTCACTTCAGATTGAAAGGGCACCCCTTTGTCCGGGGTGCCCTCTTTTTTTTCTCACCGCACGCACAGGTCCGCCCTCGTTCATTCCTCAACGCCGGCCCGATCTCCGGGACGCACCATCTCAAAGCACCGCTCTTGACCAGGAGCACCTTCATATTGTTTCGTATGGGTGAAATCCTTTGGGGACGCCATCGGTCAGCGCGCCCTTCGCATGGTGGAATTCGGGGCTGTCGTATATTTTTTTAAGCAGGCCCTCCTTGAATCCGGTGGATGCCAGATGGGCCATGCCCACCGCCCGTTCGGAAAGACTCAATCCACGGGGGTCGAAAGCCCCGTTTTCGGTGACGATAACCACAGGATCGGCCGCGATGGCCGTAGTGGTGATACCCTCCGGACACATGTCCACGATTTTTGACAGACCCTTGGCCGTGACCGATTTAAGGGCAATGATCGGCACCCCGCCTTTGGAAAGGTTGGCGCCACGGATGAAATCGCACTGGCCACCTACCCCGCTGTATATCTGCCTGGCTTTCATGGAGTCGGCCCAGATATTCCCGTGGAGATCCACGCCGATGGCGCCGTTGATGGAAACCATGTTGGGTTGATCTGCAATGGTGAGGATACTGTTGGTATAGTCCGCAGGTCGGATTTGAACGGCGGAGTTGTAGTCCAGCCAGTCGTAACCCGCTTGGCTGCCGGCCAGAAAAATTGAGGCAATGCTGAACTTGTTGCGGGTGCTGGTGAAGCGGTTGGTCACCACCCCTTCATCCACCAGCCGGCGCATGGCATCGGCAAAAAGCTCGGTGTGGATGCCCAGGTCCTTGACACCCTTTTCCAGGATGGCATCGGTAACCGCCTCGGGAACCTGGCCGATTCCGTACTGGATGGTGCTGCGGTCCTTGACGAACAGACCGGCAATGATCCTTCCAATCCTGCGGGCCGGCTGGTCGGGCGGCTGAACCGGGCTGACGGGCAGAGGGTAGTCGGTGTCGAGCAGATAGTCAATCCAGGACCCGGGAACCGTGTCTCCCAGCACGAAGGGCATCCTGGCGTTGCGTTCAGCGACCACCAGTCCGTTGTTGGCCCGGACCGTTTCAATGGCCGCCATCACCCCCTCCATGGTGGTGCCCAGGCTGTAGTTGCCTCCGTTGTCGGGCCCGGAGACGGTCAGCATGGCCACGTTGGGTTTAAGGTATTCGCGGACCTGCATGGGTATGTCGCCCAGGTGCATGAGCTGGTATTTGGCCCATCCTTTGTTGGCGGGCTCCCGGGTGTGGTGGCTGTTAAAAATGATCCGGTGGGTGATTCGGCTGCAGACCGCTTTGGCAAACAGGTCTGCCACATCCCCGAGAAAAAGGACGCCGATCAGGTCCACCTCCCGAATCGATTCGTCGGCGGCCAACTGCCTGAACATCACCTGGGGCGTGGCCGCGTTCCCCGACGCGTAAATCCGGCTCCCCGGCGGCAGCAGCGAAGCGCTGACGATTTCTTCCACATGCTTAACGATTCTCATTTTTCCCTCACGGTCTGTTTTGGTTTTCATCTGCTTGAACGCATCTGGACTCCGAGGAGGCTGCATTTTAAAATTGAAAGACCGAAAAGCACAACGGTAAAAAAAAAGGGGGATTGAAGAACAACCGATTCCGGCCATACCCCAATCCCTTATAAAATTGGTCATATTGGCTGGACAGTCAGGCGATGTGATCTGCCCAAATAACGGATGGCAAGAAACCGATCGCCCCAGTCATGGCATGAATTCCCTCCCACATTTTATTCAGAAGTGGCAGGTTGGGGTCCGGATCAAGGCCGTAGCGTTATTGAAATTGACGGCGTAGCCGTAGGAGCGACAGCGTGCGTAGCAGCGCTGCGTCGAGGATGTCAATAACGTGAGAACGCAGAGCCGGGCCGCAAGATGCCATTTCTGGATGAAACGGATTAGCGGTTGGCCTTCCTATACCCCAGCTGGTCCAGGGCGATGATCCACTTGCAGATGTTGGCCGACCCCTCCACCATGTAATACGTCGGCGTGTCCCGGTAAAACCGCGCCACCGGATACTCCGTCGAGTACCCGTAAGCACCCAGAATGCGCATGGCATAGTTCGACGCCTTGCTCACCGTCTCCCCGGCAAGATACTTGGCCATGGCCACGTCCAGCCCGTTGTTCAAGCGACCCTGATCCTTGGCCCAGGCCGCCTTGTACACCAAAAGCCGCGACGCCTCGATCTCCGTGGCCATCTGGGCGATCATGTCCTGGTTCATCTGGTACTGCCCGATGGGCTTGCCGAACTGCTTGCGCTCGTTGCAGTACTTGACCGCCACATCCAGGCAGGCCTGGGCCACCCCGACGGCCCCGGCTGCCGCCGAAAGCCGCGTCTGGTTCAACGACCCGAAGACGATCTTGGCCCCGTCGCCGGGCTTGCCCAGGATGTTCTCCTTGGGTACCCGCGTGTTGTCCAGAAACACCTCCCCGGTGGGCGACGAAAAGGACCCCATCTTGTCCAGCCGGGTGGTCTTGATCCCGTTGAAGGTTTTGGGCTCGATCACGAAGGCCGACAGCCCCTTGGATCCCGCATCCGGATCGGTGTAGGCGTAGTAGATCAGCACGTCGGCCACGTCCGCGTTGGAAATCCAGGTCTTGGAGCCATTGATCAGCCAGTGATCCCCCTTGTCCACGGCCGTGGACGCCATGGCCATGACGTCCGAGCCGGCGTCCGGCTCGGTGATGCCGAATCCCCCGATCAGGTCAGCCGTGCACAGCCCCGGAATGTACTTCTTTTTCAGGGCTTCCGTGCCGTAGGTGAAAATGGTGAAGGCGCAGCCCAGCACCTGCATGTTCACCTGCACCCGCAGCGAGCTGGCCACCCGGGCAATCTCCTCGGTGACGATCATGGCCGCCAGCCAGCCCATGTCCTCGCCTTCGTATTCCTCGGGGATCACCGTGCCGAAAAAACCCAGCCGACCCATGGGCTTGATGGCCTCCTCGTAGGGAAAGTAGTGGTCCTTGTCCCACTGGTCCGCATTGGGGGCGATCCGCTTGGTGGCAAACTCCCGCACCGCATTGCGCAGCATCTCCAGTTCCTTGGTGAGCTGAAAATCCATGAGGTCTCCTTTATCTCTTTGCGTCGATGTTGTTTCGGCTAATCGGTGACACGATCAACCAGTTCCACGGCTGTTTCCAGAATGGCTTTTTTAAACCGGACGGCCAGCGCCGCCTTGAGCATCTCCATCGAAATTACCCGGTCTTTTCCGGCCAGCAAGGCCAGACTGGCCAACGCCCAGTCCTGGGCTTTGATTTTCTGCGCCTTGAAATCCACCTCCTGCACCGTGGCGCCGGTGTCGGGAATCGTGACCCCGGCAGCCTTGATGATCAAGGTGTCCCCGCTCAGGCAACCTATCATTTTTTTGCGCCGCCCCACCCCCTCGTCGGCAAGGGCCACCACCACATCGGGCCGCTCGATGCCGGTATAGTCCACCGGCTGCGGAGACAGCACCATCTCGCTGACGGAATGGCCGCGAAGCACGGTGATGGGGTAATCGTTTTTCAAGGTGGCATGCCATCCGCCGGTCATACCGGCCAGGCAGAAGATCTCGCCGGCAGTGACGATGCGCTGTCCGGCGCTGCCCAGGATGAGGACCTCCTGGCGACCGCCGGTCGGCGGCTGAAAGCGTGCCTCTATTTTATGCGGCCGGGCCGGTGGGGGCAGCCCAGCGGCCACTTCCCGGTAGCCGCTGCCGTACTCTTTGCGCTGGTTTCCCGGCACCGGACCCTGGAAGCGGGGCAGCTTGGCCAGGTCGGCATCGATACTCTTGGGCGTGATTTTATTGCGCTTGGTATAGCGGCCCGGACACATGCCCCACATGTCGACAACGGAAAACCCGTCGAAGCTGATGGCGGCGACCATCTCATCCACCAGGTCCGACGCATACGAGGATGCGCGGGTCACGAAGGCGGCGCCGGCCGCTGCGGCAAGCTGGCAGATGTCTATCGGTTTTTCCAGCTGGTTGAGAAACCCGGAACCCACCACGGCCTCCTGGGGCGTGGTCGAGGAACACTGACCGCCGGTCATGCCGTAGTTGAAGTTGTTGAGAATCAAAAGGGTGAGATCGATGTTGCGGCGGCAGGTGGAGAGTACGTGGGCGCCGCCGATGCCCAACCCCCCGTCACCCATGGTGACGATCACTTTCAGGTCAGGACGGGCCATCTTCAGCCCCATGGCATAGGTCAGGGCCCGGCCGTGAAGACCGTGAAACGCATGCGTATTGAAAAAGGTATCGAACAGCCCCGAGCATCCGATATCGCTGACGATGACCACCTGGTTGCCGTTCAGGCCCATCCGTTCCAGGGCCTTGTCCAGGGAATGGACGATGCGTTCATGGCTGCATCCCGGGCAGAAGACCGGGGGGCGGCTGGTATTGATCAGACTGTTCATTTATATCACCTCCCTGATCTGTTCCGGTTTGATCAGGTTGCCGTTCATCTGGCCCAGAAAGTCGACCGTCTTGCCGGGCAGCAGACGCTGAATCTCCCGCACGTACTGCCCCATGTTCATCTCCACCACCACAACCCGATCGTAAGCGGCCGCCGTATCGACGATCAGCCGTTCCGGTACCGGCCACAGGGTCTTGGGAATCAGCAGGGAAGCCGGCTTGCCGGCCGCTCTGGACGCGGCCACCGCCACCCGTGCGGCACGGGCGGTGACGCCGTAAGCCACCACCAGGGTCCCGGCATGCGGGTCCAGATCCCGTTCGAAAAGGGTGAATTCATCGACATGGGCTTTCAGCTTCTTCTCCAACCGGATCTGGAAGGCCTGGATTTCGTCTGGATCCACGGTGATGTATCCGTTAACCCCGTGTGTTGAGGAGGTCTGACGCACCAGGGTTGGATCGCCGATAGGCAAAAATTCCGGGGAGGTGTGGTCGTTGGGGGTGGCAAAGGGAAGAAACGGTTTATCCCGGTCTGCCGTTTTACGGGTGATGATATCCGGCAGGTCGATGGCATCGAGATCGACACTTTCGCGAGTCATGGCGATCTCCTTGTTGGAGGCTAAAAAAACCGGGCAGCGATACTGTTCGGCCAGGTTGAAGGCGTGGACGATGAGCCGGTAGCAGTCGGCCACGTCCACCGGCGCCAATACGATCACCGGCAGGCCGGAACTGGAGCCCCAGCGCATGAACTGGATGTCCCCGTCGGCCCCTTTGGTGGCGGAGCCGGTGGAGGGTCCCAGCCGCTGGACGTTGACGATGACCAGGGGAATCTCGCTGCCGATGGCAAAGGAGATCTGTTCGCTGTAAAGGCTGATGCCCGGTCCCGATGTAGCGGTGAGCACCTTGTTGCCCGCCATGGATGCCCCCAGGCAGTAGCCGATGGACGCGATCTCATCCTCTCCCTGAAGGCAGACGCCGCCTTCCGGGGGCAGGTATTTGAGCATGGCGTTATAGACGGTGGTGGCCGGTGTGATGGGGTAGCCGGCAAAAAACCGGCAGCCGGCAGCCAGGGCCCCCAGCGCCACCGCCTCATTGCCCTCGATAAAACTCAGTGCCATTGCAAGCCTCCGCAAAATATATTGTTATCATAAATTTGATCAAATTTAGGATCAAACAAATTCCACCCATAGCGAACCCGAATTTGGGTGTCAACGATTTTTAATTTAAACGGGGAATGTCAAAGGAAGTCGAGGCGCCCACCCCCTGATTCGGTGTTCCGCATCAAGGGGGGGGGCGATGAAAAGCGGCTGGACGGCTATTTGAAAAGTTTTGCGCCCTGCTGGTACCCTTCATCGACGTAGGATTTGAAATTGTTGCGGCTGGTTTTGTATGCGTCGAGGCAGCTGTCGTAGATCTTGCGGCTCTCGCCGGGCAGCCAGTCGGCCTTGTCCATCATGGCGCTGCCGATCTTCTCAACCTGGTCCTGGAACTGCACCGCGGTTTCAAAGGCCGTGTTAAAAAGCGTTTGATTGAATTTGATCATTTGCGGAATGACGTTTTTCTGGTCCACCTTGAGCCTCCTTATTTCGTGTCGTTGGTTTTTTTGGTTTTGGCGGGCGTCGCCGCCTGGGGTGCATCCAGCATTTTTTCATATACGACAAAACACTGGTCGACATACGCGCTGAATCGTTCACGCTCCTGTTTCATGAGCGTGCGCCAGTTTTCAAAAGCTTTTCGGCCCTCCTGTGGCATCCACGTGGCCTGGTCCATCAACTGGTCTACGGTCGTGGACGTTTGGGTCTGTGCAAGATCCCACATGCTCTGAAAATTGTTGACGGCTTGTTTTTGAAAATCAAGCATCTGTCGGGTGCCGTTCAAGGGTTCCATCTGTTTTCCTCCTCGTTTTTAAAAAAGTTAGCTTTGTTGTGCATCGCGAAATAATAAAACTTGCCAGTTAGATTCACTATAATCTCAATTTTCGGCGTAAAGTCAAGTAAAATATTGCAATGCAACAAAGTTGTTTGTCCCAACAATCGAACCTGAGCAACGCCTGTATTTTTTTTGGCTTGCGTGCTGCAGCCCGATGCGTTAAGTTTATAAATAACATACTGCCCTTTTTGCTGTACTATCCCATTTCGGCTTCTCCCTGTTAAACCATACTGCCTCCTCACCTCCACAATGAACGAACGCCAGCAGAACCGACAGTTTGCCTTCTTTCGATGGGAAGGGATCTTTTTTTACCACGGTCACTTTTCGATGCCCATTTGGTCGTGGACCAACCGAGCACCCTTGGGTGTCAACGGTTGCCGAAAATCAAAATTAACGTTGGTGGACGTACTAAAATCCGGGTGCTCACGACCGGACCGGTGCGAGGGGTATAAGATGAAAAACCAGCAGAAAGAGAAGCAACCCTGTGTGGATGAGGATGGCGCTGTCGTCGACAGTTGCCAGCGCAAAACTGAACGGCGCAGCCGAAAATGCGAAGGTTATTGTTATATAGAGATGGTCGGCTGGATGGATCGCCGTGAAAAATGCCGGCGGGATGATGACCGTTTCAACGAATGATAGCTTTGGATAGCAGAGTCAGTTTCGGTCTAAAAAAATTAGCTTGCGCCGCGTTCCAGCGTCGCTGCAATATTGGTGCATTGCAACATTTAGATATTGACACGGCTGCCCGGCGGCTTATAATGGAGACTGGCGAACATGCGCGCGCCAGCGGATGGGCGGTTCCCACAGCTAAGCCAAGGCACTTCAATCCCTGCTCTTGAGCGGATGAATGATGTGCTTTCCTTTGTGGCTGAGAGACCGGTGTAACAACCACACGGCCGCATCTCGGCGTCGCTGATGGTTGCAGCCCACAATTATGTGTCGTAACTTAAGAACGAATAGTTACAATGGAGGGAACGAAGATGGACAACAAACAACTCGCCAAACAGATGATCCAGTTCAACAAGGCAGTCTTCGACAACAGTTTCAAGGCCATGACCATGGTGGTCGAGCAGAATGAAAAAATGTTCGAAACTTTTTTCACCCAGGCGACATGGCTGCCGGAAGAAGGCAAAGCGGCCATCCAAAAATGGGTGTCGGCCTATCGCACCGGCTGCAATGATTTCAAGAAACTAATGGATGACAACTACGCCAAGGTTGACACCTTTTTTGACAAGGTCTGATCGATCATCGGCAGCCATTGTGCCGCACCGCTGCTGTGCGGCACAATGGCTGCCAAAAAGGGACACCTTACAAGGAGGACCGTATGCCGGGCGTAAAAATACACCCCACTGACGCCACTGCCAAGGATGACCTGTTCTGCGGCGCAATTTCTGTTTTACAAAACATCTTGTCCGCATCTCAAACGTATCTGAGCGGAATGCTGAACTATACCGACAGCTTTTATACCCCCTATCTGCTGGCAACCCAGTATTTTCAGCAGGCAGAGGCGCTGCGTTTGTCGGAAAACCCGCCGGCGGATGGTGTGGATGCCTACGTGGGCCTGCTGGAGAACAATGTTGAACTGATGGCGCGCAGCTTGTGCGGCAGCGCCCGGATGATCGAAAGCTACGCCCGCAATGAGGCCGACGGGTTTGCCGAGGCCCTGCAGCAGAGTTTCTTTGAATTCAACCCCACCAAGCTGGCAGAATTTACCGCACGGCAGGCAGAATTGCTGGACCTGGTGGTCAATGTCTACCCGAAAGCCATCGATGCCATCGAACCCGAGTATGGCTTTCATTTTGAGCGCGGCGAGCATGTACTGGCGGATGAAACCGATCGTTTTTTACTCTACCGGGTCGCCCCGTCGCTCCCAGGAGTCGAAACACGCAGCGACGCCAAACCGGTCCTGATCTTGCCGCCCTATGTGCTGGGCGCCAATATCTTGGGTTTTTTGCCTGGTGAGCAACGCAGTTACGCCCACTGTTTCGCCAATCAGGGGTTTCCCACCTACATCCGAATCCTCAAGGAAATCGACACCACGCCTGCCCTGCAGACCATGACCGGGGAAGACGATGCCTTGGACACCCAGCGCTTTTGCCAAACCATCTTCAGAGCCCATGGCAAACGGGTGACCCTCAACGGATACTGCCAGGGCGGTTACAATGCCCTGTGCAATTTGCTCAGCGGTAAATTGGACGACCTGGTGGATGCGTTCATCACCTGTGTGTCCCCCATGGACGGCACCCGCAGCAAAGGGCTGGCCCGCTTTCTCGCGCGCCTGCCCCAGCGGTTCAATGACCTGGACTATGGCACCAAAACCCTGCCCAACGGCAATCAGGTGGCCGACGGCAAGCTGATGGGATGGGTCTATAAACTCAAAAGCATCGAGCAGGAAATACCCGCAGCGGCCTTTTACCGTGATTTGATGATGTTCGCCCGTCAGAGAAACGGTGATCACCAGATCAGCAAAACCGCCGCCGCACTCAACTATTGGCTCCAGAACGAGCGCAACGATCTGCCGTTGGAGATCACGCGCATCAGCTTTGCCTCGTACAATACGCCCATCACCGCAGATGGCACCTTGCCGGTACGCCTGTTCGGCGGCAAACTTAATCTGCAACGCCTCAAAGAGAAAAAGATCCCCTGGCTGATCTGCTACGGCACCCATGACGACCTGGTGGAAAAAGAAACCGCCCTGGCGCCCCTTGACTATGTTGACGCCGAGGTGACGCCATTTCCCAAAGGACATGTGGCCATCGCCACCTCCTGGTCCTCTCCGCATTCCGCCTGCGCCCTGCACACACGATTTGGAGACGGCAATTATCGCGGCCCGGTGCGCTATCACATGGATCTGGATGCAGCCCTCGACGAAGCCAAACACAAGGCGGCCAGCGCATCCGAGACGCAACCGATAGCATCCGCCCAGCCAGCGGCCGGGAGTGCCGCACCCAAACCGGCCAAAAAGACCGCAGCCGCCAGTAAAACAACACCGCGCAAAGCGACGGGCGCCAAAAAACCGGCCAACACCGCACCGGCAGCAAAAAAGAAGCCCAAACCAAGGGCCAAGGCGACTCCGGCAAAAACAAAAAGGACCACGGCATCCCGGACCAAAACCACTGAGGCGATCAAGCCCCCCGGAGGGAGCAAGCGGAATTAGCATCAGCACTAGGATCGGGACGATGTCCATAAAGGTGATGTGAATCAATGAACAGCCAGTTTTATGAATTCTGGGGTAATTTCCTGACCCATGTTGCCCAGGGCCAAAAGCAGGTCGAAGAGATGACGGCCTGGATGAAACAGGGATATACCGGCGCGGATGACCTGGCTACCCTGTTCCGGCGCGCTTACGGCCTGAACGTGCCGGACACCGGCAGCGCTAAAGATCCGCAAGCCTGGCAGGATGCCGTTGCCGAATTTCAGAAAGGCTTCACCCAATTTGCCGCCCAATGGGGATGGGTGACCCAAGATGAGCATCAGCAGGTGCTTGAAAAATGCGCCGCCCTTGAAAAACAGGTTCAGGCACAGCAGGCCACCCTCCGGCAATTGCGGGATTTGCTGGCCAAAAAGGGACTCGGACATAGCGAACTGCTACAGCATATGCAAGGGTCCCTTAAAGATCAAAGCGATCAGTTTCAGGCGCTCATGGAGAGCATTCTCAGCGCTTTTAAAGACAAGTCTTAAGCGCTAACCAAACATCGCACCCGCACCGCAGTGCCGCGCGGGTGCAAGCGGCCCAGGGGTAGGCACCTGCCGGTAGGCATGCGTCTGGCAATCATGGGCAAGAGGTTAAAAATGTTGGAGATTAAAGGATCTGTGGCCGTGATCACCGGTGGCGCCAGCGGCATCGGGCTCGCCTTGGCCAGGCATTGGGTGCAGCAAGGTGGTAAGGTGGTGATTGGGGATGTCGTGGACGACGCCCTCGATCGCGTCAAGCAAGAACTAGGCGCGGCAGTTGGCACCGTGCACTGTGACGTCACCCAGGAGGCACAATGTGCCGCCTTGGCGGATACCGCCATTGAAAAGTTTGGTCAAATCAACTTGGTGGCACCTTTTGCCGGCATCATCATGGACGGCTTGATGGTGTCCCCGGACCGGGAAACCGGCAAAGTCACCCAAAAAATGTCCTTGGACCAGTTTCAAAAGGTCATCGACATAAACCTGAGTGGTGTTTTTCTGACGGTGCGCGAATGCAGCGAGCGGATGATCAACCACGGCTGCAGGGGACTGATTTGCCTGATTTCCTCCACGGGCTCCCTGGGCACCGCTGGACAGATCAATTATGCGTCCACCAAGGCGGCCATGTCGGTGATGCCCAAAGTGATTACGGCCGAATTTTTCCGTCGGGGTTTGGCCGATCGCATTCGCTGTGTAGCGGTTGCACCCGGTTACGTGGGCACAGAAATGGTGAAGGGCATGAACCAAAAAGCCTTGGAAAAGATCGTCGCTCAGGTCCCCATCGGTCGCCTGGTCGAACCGGAAGAAGTGGCCATGCTTGTGGGGGATATCTACAAAAACGAAGCATTAAGCGGCGACGTGTTTTTTATCCATGGCGGATTGCGCTTGGGCTCCAAAGGGTAATGCCACGTCAGCACCCTCACCCAAAAAAGGAACATTGTCCTCTATGAACAAGAAAAACGAAGATCCTTTGGGAATGGCGACGATGCTCAACACCTGGATGAAATCCATGGGTGACCTCTGGGGGAGCATGGCCGGTCAATGGGCTGCCTTCCCTGGGCAGCAACAGGCCGGCGCAAAGGCGGTCCCTGGCGCCAGCCCCAAAACCCACGCGGCCATGGCCGCGGCCCTCAAGAACTGGCAATCCATGGCCGGTGCCATGGCGGCGCCGGAATCCATGACCGCGCTTTTCAAAGGCAGCGGGGCCATGCCGGAGGTGTTGCTCAAGCTGGCTCAGACCTCCATGGGCAGTTTTATGGAAATGCAGCAGAAGATGATCCAGCGCGTCGGCCGGATGGGTGAATCGGTGGAGGCCTATCAATTCCAGGACATCGATGAGAACATGTTCCGCGTGTGGACCGATATTTATAAAAAGGAATTCCAGCAGTTCTTCCAGATCCCGCAACTGGGTCTGATGCGCACCTATCAGGAAAAGAGCAATCAGGCGGCCGATAAATACAACCTGTTTCAGTCCACACTGTCTGAATTTTTAAATTTGCTGGGCCTGCCCTTCAACCGATCCATGCAAGTCATGCAGGAAAAATTGGGTGAAATGGCCGAGAACGGCGAACTGACCGAAGACACCAAGGTCTATTACAACATGTGGGTAAAGGTGTTGGAGGGGCATTTCATGACCCTTTTTCAAACACCTGAATATGTGGAAACACTGACCCGCACCGTCAATGCCCTGGCTGATTTTTCGGCCGCCCGGAATGCGGCCCTCGAAGATATGCTGAGTATGCTGCCCGTGGCCAAGAAGACCGAGATGGACGACATGGCCCGGGAACTCTATGAATTGAAAAAGCGCCTTCGAAAGCTTGAAAAAGCGCAAGACTAACCGTCGGACGGTCCATTTGGCCGCAACTTGTTGGCACTGTTGTCGTGAAACCGACCTTGCTGTTGAACGTACCCGCACCTGATGCCGCCTAATATTGATTAGTAACGTGCCTCAACCCAACAACCCGGCTCCCAAGGGGGTAGTGCATGTCGCAAACCAAAATTCCTGTGGATCTGATTCTGTCGAAGTTGGCGGAAGATGCCGAAAAAGCACAATCCCGCGCCCACAAGGCATCGGAAGTATTATTGGACGATCTGGACACCGAGCTGGCCAAGACCGCCTATGAGGTCGTTTACCAGGAAGACCGGGTCAAATTGAAGCATTACCTGCCCCGCACCAAAATCCGCTACCAGACGCCCCTGCTGGTCGTCTACGCCTTGATCAACCGCGAAACCATGCTTGACCTGCAACCCGGACGCAGCGTGGTCGAGCGTTTTTTGGAGGCCGGCATCGATCTGTACATGATCGACTGGGGCTATCCCACACGCAAAGACCGTTTCCTGGGCTTTGACGATCACATCAACGGCTATATGGACAATATCATCGATTTCATCCGTGAAAAACACGCGGTTGAAAAAATCAACCTGATGGGTATCTGCATGGGAGGCACCTTCAGCGTCATCTATTCCGCCCTGCACCCGGATAAAATAAAAAATCTGGTCACCACGGTGACGCCCACCAATTTTGACACGAAAAAGGGACTGCTGCACGTGTGGATGGAACATCTCGATGTGGACCACGTGGTGGACACCTACGGCAATCTGCCGGCCGATATGATGAATTTGGGTTTTCTGCTGCTCAACCCCGCCCGCTTGATGATCGATAAATATGTCGGTTTCATGGAGAACATGGACAACAAGCAATTCGTCGAAAATTTCGTGCGCATGGAGAAATGGATTTTTGACAGCCCCGACCTGCCGGGTGAAGTGTTTCGCCAATTCATCAAGGACTGCTACCAGGGCAACAAGCTCATCCAGAGCAAGCTCGAGGTCGATGGCCAGCGGGTCGATCTGAAGAAGCTGACCATGCCGCTGCTCAATATCTATGGGAAATACGATCACCTGGTGCCGCCCGAGGCCTGCGAGAAGTTGGTCAAGCAGGTGGGCAGCACGGATACCGAAGACCTCTGCCTGGACACCGGACACATCGGCATCTATGTCAGCTCGAAGTTTCAGGAGGCCTTTGCCCCCAAAATCGCCAGTTGGCTCAAGGAACGGGATCAGATTCCCACAAAAAAGCCACCGCGCAAGAAAAAGACGGCAGACAAACCTTCTGCCGGGTTGAAAAAAACCGTGCGGAAAGCCAATTCCAACAAGAAAAACACCCAACCGGTGGCCAAGCCAAAACCACCCCGATCCAAAACTGCACCTAAAGCGACCAATGGGTAATGCGGATAAACCACATCAGTAGGAGGAACCCGATGACCAGGGAGATGGACTATTTCAAAACCTTTTGCAAAATCAGCAAGGCCTTCGGTACGGCTGCAGGCAAGACGGAGTTACTGAACTTGATTGTCAACAGCGCCATCAAGACCATGCAGGGCAAGGCCGCCTGCCTGTTTTTGAAGGATGAGAAGCAGGATGTCTTCGTACCCATGGCCCAACAGGGTCTGTCCGAAACCTATCTGCACGCCAACCCCATCCAGGCCAAACGGGTGGTAACGCCCCTGGAAAAGGAGGGGTACCTGGCCTTTCCCGATGCCACGTCCGATCCGCGTTTGGAAAACCACGCGGCCAAGAAGGCTGAGGGAATTGCCTCGCTGCTGACTGTTCCCGTTACGGTGAATGACAGCACCATCGGGGTATTGTCACTGTATACAAGCACCCGGCGCGAGTTCAAACCCGATGAGATTGAATTTTTGCGCGCATTGGCCGAACAGGGGGGGATCGCCATCGAACACAACCGCCTGCTCCGGCGCATGCAAAAAAACGCCATGCTGTTTTTAGAGTTGGCCTCCAACATCAACTCCTCTCTGGACATTCAGGAGGTGCTGAGCAACCTGACGGAGAATATCTGCGACACCCTGGGAATGAAGGGAGCGCTCATCCGCCTGATGGACGAAGACTCCGGTTCGCTGAAACTGATGGCCAGCCATGGTCTCAGCCCGGAATTTCTCGAAAAGGGCGCCATCACCACCACGGAAACCGCGGCACGCGCCCTGAAGGGGGAAACCATGGTCATCAGCGACGCCACCACGGACAAACGCATCCGGTTCAAAGATGCCATGAAAAGCGAAGGCATCGTCTCCATGATCGTGGCCCCCATTCTGGCCCGGGACAAGGTGATCGGCGTGATGCGTCTATACAGCGATATTCAGCGGGAATTCCCGGCGGATCTGATGTTGATGGTGGAGGCGCTGGCCCACCAGGGGGGCCTGGCCATTCAGAACGCCTCCATGTATCTGAAACTCCAGGAAGACAAGAAAAGCCTCGAAGAGGACATTTGGAGCCATCGCTCCTGGTTCTGATCATTGAATCGATTGGGGCAAAGGCCTGTTGGTGCGCAGGCACCGCACTCAACCGCTGCCCCGCCTGCATGGCTTGACAACCGACCGCTCCAGACCGATCTTGACTGCATGGAATGCTTAACCCCATTGTGAAAGGATCGGTTGCCATGACGACGATGGTCATATTTATCTGCCTGGCGGCGCTTTATGGAGCCCTTAAAATCATTTTGGAGCGTCGCTTGGCGCCGCTGGATGTCATCGGTGAAGAAGGGGATCTGTCGGATGCGGCCTTTTCCAGCGGGTGCAGCGTGTATGCGCTTTTTCAACAGGCCGGCGGTGTGTGGCCCTTCTCCAGGGACAGGATTGAAAGCGACTTTAAAATCTATCTGCACACGGGGGATATACCCGGATACGTTCGCCAGTTTGTCAAAACCCAGCCCGCGGGGGCAAGGGACCGCACCTACAGCAAGCTGATCTATTCCGGCGGACGGCCGCCTTACCTGTAATAGGGATGAGGGGCGTCAAACGTTGAAGCGGAAGTTGATGATATCCCCGTCACAGACCCTGTAAGTCTTGCCCTCCAGCCGCACGGTCCCTTTTTTACGGGCCTCGGCATAGGTTCCGGCATCCATGAGGTCATCGTAGGCCAGCACCTCGGCCCGGATGAACCCTTTTTTGATGTCCGAGTGAATCACCTCGGCCGCATCCACGGCCTCGGTATCCCGGCCGATGGTCCAGGCCCGCACTTCGTCTTCACCCACGGTGAAAAAAGAGATCAGCCCCATCAAGTCGTAGGAGCGCACAATGACCCGGTCCGTGGCCGATGCGGTGATGTTGAACTCGGTCAGGAACTCCTGTGCTTCGTCGTCGGACATCTGGGCCAGTTCCTGTTCCAGTTTGGCCCGGATCACCATGCATTCCTCCCCTTCGGGCCGGGCATCAGCGCCGGGCAGAGCATCGTCTTCATCCTCGTTGTTGAAGAGGATCAGCATGGGTTTGGCGGAAAGAAAGGCAAAACCGCGCAGCAATTTGGCCGTGGCGAGTTCGGGAAACCGACGAAGGGGTGTTTCATTGTCCAGATACGCCTTGCAGCGGTCCAGCAGCGCAATCTCCTCGGGATTGGGTTTTTTTCCCCTTCGTTCGTCAAGGGCCAGGCGTTCCAGGCGTTTTTCGACCACGACCAGGTCGGATATGATCAATTCCTGGTCGATGGCCGCCACATCTTCTCTGGGCGTAGGCGCATCGAAGCCGTAGCCGCTGAAATGGCGCACTGCATGAATCAGGGCGTCGCAGTCCCGCACCTGGGTCCAGATGCTCTGGTCCTTCTTGGCGGTCCCGCCGTGATCCCCCTTGCCGGGCAGGAAATACTCCACCTGGGTGAAGATGGTTTTGCGCGGGTTGTACATCTCGCTTAAGATCTCCACCCGCTTGTCCGGGACGGTGATCGTGCCGATTCGGCTTTCCTGGCGGTTGCCGTCGGTGGCGACACTGCGCGTCAACGCTTCGAAAACAGTGGTTTTGCCCGACTGGGGTAAGCCGATGATACCGAGTCTCATGGTTTAGCTCCTGATGCGCGCACGTTTTAAAATACCCATGCACAGCCAATTGGATGTTTTTCGAAGTCGTAACTGTTTCGGTTTGGCCTTCGCATATCCCTATCCATCCGTCAAGGCAACAAACAAGGCAAAGGATTTGAAAAACCGATGGAAATGCAGATCATTCAGGTGGCCCTCCAACAAATTAAAAAACGTCGGCAAAAAATGGAATTGTCATTTATTCGGGCTGTGACCTGAACAGGCGTGCATCGATTCAAAGCCGAACCCCTTTCGTTGCATAAGCCAGAGGACTCCGGCTTATGCAACTATGGAGTGATCTCTTCTTTCAGCATACAGCAGGCAATTTTATATGGCAGTTTGCCGTCCACGGCAGGGGGAAGGTTGCGCGGCTGGATGATGCGGTTCATGACACATCCTTCGGGGATCAGCAGGGGAAACAGGTCCGACTCGTTGACTTTGGGGGTCTCCACCAGTTGGTCATCGCGAATGTCGAGGCTGTGCAGTGCGTAATCCTCGCACAGGGGGCACCGATAGACCCGCCCGTTGGGGAAGATGAAGTAGTTGTCCGCCACCAGCCCCGCACATTCGAAGGGCTCGTCAGGGCCCAGAAACACCTTGGGAAAAGTGACGGTGATTCCCCGCCGAGCGACGGCTTCTGCCAACGGCGGGATCACCTTCAGCCAGGTGTCCCGGTCCACCTGTGCAAGGCTCTCCACGCGCTGGGCATCTTGGGTCCACTGCCCCCGAACACCGATGACCTGAACGAAAAAACGGTCCACCCCCAGTTTTTCCAGCAGGGGCGGCATTCGCTGCAGATAATCGATGTTGGCCTGACTCACCGTATAGATCAGGCTGATGGAAAAACCATGCTTTTTGGCTGCAGCCACGCCTTGGGTGCACTGCTTGAAACTGCCGTCGCCGCGCAGGGGGTCGTTGACCTGTGGGCTGGGTCCGTCCAGGCTGAAGCTGAAGAAATCCACCTCCGTGGGCGTCACTCGGTTCAGGATGTCGTGAAAAAGGTACCCATTGGTGTCGATGGTCACCGATGCATAGCCCAGCTTTCTGGACCGTTTGACGGCGACGGACAGATCCGGGTGCAAGGTCGGTTCACCGCCCAGAAAGATCACATTGGATGATGGATGGCGATGGGCAAACAGCGTCAGCCAACGGTCGATGGTATCGATGTCAAGCGTGTTTCGACCGTGCTGATCGGGATTGATGTAGCAATGGCGGCAGCGAAGATTACACCGGGTAAGGAGATGGAAGAAGATGTTGGCCGAATGACGGGTAAAAGAAACGGTTTTTCGCATAGGGTCACGGCCCGCCCTACATCGATTTCATGAAATTTTCCAGGTCGGCATCGTCGTCCGTATCCGCATTCGGACTGGCTGCACCGCCCAGGCGCCGAACCTCTTTTTTGGCCCGGATCAGCTCTTCATTGGTCAGACGCAGGCGGTAGGTCATATATTCGGCGAAAATCCGGTAGAGCAGAAGCAAAAAATCCAGGCGTTCGTCTTTTTGCTCGGAAGTGGAGAGCCGGTTGCCGGCCGAGGTGTCTACGGCCAAGCAGATAGTCTTGCCATCGGACAGCACCGTTGCGCTGCGCGTCTGGTCGTCGATGATGCGCATTTCACCGAAGATTTCACCTTTTTTGCTGATGACACTGATCTCCTCGCCTTCTTTGGTGATCCGGATTTTTCCGGACAGCAGAAAGTAGAGCCAGGGATCCATGTCGCCTTCCTGGATAATGGTTTCACCGTCTTCGTATTGACGGATTTTGCTGAGGCGAAGCAGCCTTCCCAGATTGCGGGTCTCGAAATGCTTCAACGCCGAGATGGACATGAGTCGCTGAATATTCTCAATATTTTCCTTAAGATACTTAGACTCGATCATGGAATCCCCCGGGGCTGCTGCAATTCGTTGATGGTCCTATGCAACGTATTCTAATGTGACGGCACAAGAAAGGCAAGCCTCATCATCATTAACGGAACACCAGCCAACTGTCAAAACCCAGAGCTCAAATGATGAACCTTTATTTTGTCTCCATGCAATGCTTGGACAGGTTCTCATCGAACTGGACCGGGTAGCACCCGTCGAAGCAGGCCTTGCAGAAATGGTCCTCCGGGTTTTCGATACCGGTGGATGAGAGCAGTCCCTCCAGGCTCAGGTATTTCAGGGTGTCCAGCCCTAAATGCGTGCGGAGTTCCTCCACGCTCATTCTGGCTGCGATCAGTTCCCCCTTGGTGGAAAAATCGATGCCGTAATGGCAGGGAAACCGGTGGGCCGGGCCGCTTACCCGCAGGTGAACCCGCTTGACGCCCAGCTCTCGCAGGGCCTTGACCCGGGTCTTAACCGTCGTGCCCCGGATGATCGAATCTTCGATAATGATGATGTCCTTGCCTTTTAGCAGTTCCTTGATGGGATTGAGTTTTACCCGGACCCCGAAGTCCCGCATGCTCTGGGTGGGTTGGATGAAGGTTCGCCCCACGTAGTGATTGCGGATCATACCCGTCTCGAAGGGAATGCCGGAGGCTTCCGAATACCCCAGGGCTGAATAGGTACCCGAATCGGGAAAGGGCATGACCAGGTCCGCTTCCACCGGGGACTCTTCGGCCAGCCGCCGGCCGTGAGCCTTTCTCGTGAGGTAGACGTTGTGGCCGAAAAAGGTGCTGTCCGGTCGGGCGAAGTAGATGAACTCGAAAATGCAGAATGAACGGCGCTTGGGGGTTTTGGTGTGGATGCTTTTGACCCCCTCGCTGTTGATGATGACGATCTCACCCGGATCCAGTTCCCGGACGAATTCCGCCTGCACCAGATCCAAGGCGCAGGTTTCCGATGCCAGCACCCACGTGCCGTTGAGTTTTCCCAGGCACAGGGGACGGAAGCCGTGGGGATCCTTGATGCCGATAATTTCTCCCCGGCTGGTAAGCACCACCATGGAAAAGGCCCCTTTCATCCGGGCCACGGATGCTTTGAGCGCCTCCTCGAAACCCAGATTCAGGTTGCGGACGAACAGGTGCAGAAACACCTCGCTATCCATGGTGGTCTGGAAGATGGAACCGGTATCCTCCAGTTCCGCTTTCAAATGGTGAGCATTGACCAGGTTGCCGTTGTGGGCCACGGCATAGGCCCGCTTACGGTGGCGCGCCACGAGGGGTTGGGCGTTGGCCACCACCGAGCTGCCCGTGGTGGAGTAGCGCACGTGTCCGATGGCGCTGGGGCCGCTAAGGCCTTCCAGGATGTCCATATCGAAGACGTCGGGAACCAGCCCCATGCCCTTGTATTCATCGATGGCGCCATCCTCGGCAACGGCGATGCCGGCGCTCTCCTGGCCGCGGTGCTGGAGGGCGTAAAGCCCGAAATAACACATTTTTGCGGCATCCGGGTGATTGAACGCCCCGAAAAGGCCGCAGGCTTCACGGGGTTTGTCATCGCCAATAAATGCCCGGCTCATGGTCGGTGATGGGTTCATGGTCTTTTGCCTTGCAGGGCTGGAGGTTATAGGTGGGAGGCGGGCATGGCCCGCTACCCATGGTAATCTTGAATGGCCTTGACTTCAAAGGGTTTTTCTCTCAAGGCGCCGACCGCCCGGCACACCGCCAGTGCACCGGCAGCGGTGGTGGCGTATGGCACCTTGAATTTGAGGGCCGCCCGGCGGATGGTATAGCCATCGCGGCGCGGTTCGTCACCGGTGCCGGTGTTGATGATCAACTGTATCCGGCCGTTCTTGATTGCATCGGCGGCATGGGGCTGGCCCTGGGACACCTTGTTGATCCGTTCGGCCGGGATGCCGTTGGCACAAAGATGGGACCATGTGCCGTCGGTGGCCAGGATATCGAACCGCATATGGGAGAACTGCCTGGCCACAGCCAGAATGGCCGCCTTGTCTTCGTCGCCCACACTGATGAATACCGTTCCGGACAGGGGCAGGCGCTGACCGGCCCCCAGCTGCGCCTTGGCATAGGCCAGGCCGAAATCGGTCCCGATGCCCATCACCTCTCCGGTGGATTTCATCTCCGGCCCCAGGAGGGTATCCACATCCGGAAAGCGATCAAAGGGAAGCACCGCCTCTTTCACCGACTGGTGCCGGGGGACCACCTCTTCGGTGAGTCCCAGTTCGGTAAGGGTTTTGCCCAGCATGACCTTGGTGGCCAACTTGGCCAGGGGAATGCCGGTGGCCTTGCTGACAAAGGGAATGGTCCGGGAAGCCCGGGGGTTGACCTCGATCACATAGAGCTGGTTGTCTTTGATGGCGTACTGGACGTTCATCAGCCCCACCACCTTCAGTTCGGCGGCCATGGCCTTGGTGGCCATGGTGATCTGAGAAATCATGTCGCTGCCGATGCTGTAGGGGGGAAGCACGCAGGCGGAGTCGCCGCTGTGAACCCCGGCCGCCTCGATGTGTTCCATGATGCCGCCGATAATGGTGCTGGTACCGTCACTAATGGCGTCCACATCCACCTCCATGGCCGCTTCTAGAAACTTGTCGATGAGCACCGGGTGACCCGGGGAGGCCAGGATAGCCAGCCGGGTAAACATCTCCATATCCTTGGGATCGTAAACAATCTTCATGGCCCGCCCGCCCAGGACGAAGGAGGGGCGCACGATCACCGGATAGCCGATGGTATCGGCGATCGTCAGCGCATCGGGAATGGACAGGGCCGTGCCGTTGGCCGGCTGCATGAGGCTCAGCTTTTTCAGCATGGCCTGAAACAGCTCCCGGTCTTCGGCCCGGTCGATGCTCTCCGGCTGGGTGCCCAGGATGGGAACGCCCTCCTGGTGCAGCGGCGTCGAGAGATTCAGCGGGGTTTGGCCGCCGAACTGGACGATGATACCGGCCGGCTTTTCCTTTTCTACGATGTGCAACACGTCCTCGCGAGTCAGCGGCTCGAAGTAGAGCTTGTCCGATGTATCGTAGTCGGTGCTCACCGTTTCCGGGTTGCTGTTGACCATGATGCTCTCCACGCCCATCTCCCGCAGGGCAAAGGAAGCGTGCACGCAGCAATAGTCGAACTCGATGCCCTGACCGATGCGGTTGGGTCCGCCGCCCAGAATCATCACTTTTTTACGACCCGAGACCCGGGCTTCGCATTCGGTTTCGTAGGTGGAATAGTAGTAGGGCGTGGCGGCCCGGAATTCCGCCGCGCAGGTGTCCACCAGTTTATACACAGGCCGGATGCCTAAACCTTTGCGTGTCCGCTCGACCACTTTTTCCGTACTGCCGATGAGATGGGCGATCTGGACGTCGGAAAACCCGAAGGCCTTGGCGCGGGCCAGTCGGTCGGCGGTGAGGGGGAATAAACCATCCGCTGCCGGCGTGCCGGACCGGCCGGCCGTCTCGGCGGCCTGTATCAGGTCCTGTTCCATACGGAAAATCTGCTCCAGCTGGAAGAGAAACCAGGGATCGATGGCGGTCATCTGGTAAATCGTCTCGATGGACATGCCCGCCTGAAGGGCATGGCGCAGGTAAAACAAGCGCTGGGAGTTGGGGATGACCAGCTTCTGCTCGATCTCGTCCAGGGAGGGTAGCGCACCATCCGCCTCAGGGCGGTCCTTGCCGTCGGCACCGAAACCGAAGCGGCCGATTTCAAGTGAGCGCAGGCCCTTTTGAAAGGCCTCTTTAAAGGTCCGGCCGATGGCCATGGTTTCACCCACCGACTTCATGGCGGTGGTCAGCAGGTCCTGGGTTTCGGGAAATTTTTCGAAGGTCCACCGGGGAATTTTAACCACGCAATAGTCCAGGGTAGGCTCGAAGGACGCCAGGGTCTCGCCGGTAATGTCATTGGGGATTTCGTCCAGGGTGTACCCCACGGCCAGTTTGGCGGCGATTTTAGCGATGGGAAAGCCCGTGGCCTTGGAGGCCAGCGCGCTGCTTCGCGACACCCGGGGATTCATCTCCACGACGATCATATCCCCGTTTTGCGGATTGACGGCAAACTGGACGTTGGAGCCGCCGGTATCCACCCCGATCTCGCGCATGATGGCCAAGGAGGCGTCCCGCATGGTCTGGTATTCCCGATCCGTGAGTGTCTGAGCCGGGGCCACGGTGATGGAGTCTCCGGTGTGCACACCCATGGGGTCGAAATTCTCGATGGAACAGATGATCACCACGTTGTCGGCGTGATCCCGCATCACCTCCAGCTCGTATTCCTTCCATCCCAGCACCGACTCTTCCAGCATCACCTGGTGGGTCAGACTGGCGTCCATTCCCGATTTGGCAATGTTTTCCAGGTCCTCGGGATTATAGACCACGCCTCCGCCGGTGCCGCCCAGGGTATAACTGGGCCGGATGATCAGTGGAAAGCCGATGTCGTCGGCAATGGTGCGGGCCTCTTCCATGGTGTTGGCGATGCCGCTGTGTGGAATGCGCAGGCCGATGCGGTTCATGGCCTCACGGAAGCGATCCCGGGATTCGGCCTTTTCGATGGCGTCCAGGGAAGCCCCGATGAGCTCCACACCGAACTTTTCCAGAACCCCTTGCCGGGCCACTTCTACGGCGGTGTTCAACCCGGTCTGTCCGCCCAGGGTGGGCAGCAGGGCGTCGGGACGCTCCTTTTCGATGATCTTGGCCACGGCCTCCGGGGTGACCGGCTCGATATAGGTGCGATCGGCTGTTTCCGGGTCGGTCATAATAGTGGCCGGGTTGGAATTCACCAGCACCACCTCGTAGCCTTCTTCTTTGAGGGCCTTGCACGCCTGGGTGCCGGAGTAGTCGAACTCACAGGCTTGGCCGATGATAATGGGGCCGGCGCCGATGATCAGGATTTTATGGATGTCCGTGCGTTTGGGCATGTGATTAAGCGGTTTTCATCATGTCTTTGAACTGGTCGAACAGGTATGCCGCATCGTGCGGCCCCGGTGATGCCTCCGGATGGTACTGGACGGAAAAAGCCGGCAGCCGGCGGTGCCGGATACCCTCCACGGTGTTGTCGTTCAGGTTGATGTGGGACACCTCGACGGTATCGGCTCCCAGACTGTCCATATCCACAGCGAACCCATGGTTCTGGGAGGTGATCGCCACCTTGCCGGTGGCCAGATTCTTCACCGGCTGATTGGTGCCGCGGTGACCGAATTTTAATTTATAGGTACGCCCACCCAGAGCCAGACCCAGGATCTGGTTGCCCAGACAGATGCCGAAGATGGGCAGCCGGCCCAGCAGTTCCTTGACCGTCTGGACGCCGTAGACCACCGGTTCCGGATCGCCGGGACCATTGGAGAGAAAGAGGCCGTCTGGCGCCATGGCCATAATGGCCGATGCATCGGTGGCGGCCGGCACGACCACCACTTCGACCCCGACGCGTTCCAGGCATCGGGCAATGTTGTACTTGAGGCCGAAATCAATGGCCACCACCGATGGACGATCCCCCCGATGCCGCCAGACGTCGGCATTCAATTTCAAGTTATCCGCCAGCATTTCGGGCTTGCCGCCGGTCCAGCGGTATGGCTGCGTGGTAGAAACTTCCCTGGCAAGGTCCATACCCACCATGCTGGCAATGGCCTTGGCACGCCGTGTCAGGGATCCGGAATCCAGGTCGGTGGTGGAGATAATGGCTCGCATGGCGCCGCCATTACGGATATGGCGGGTCAGGGCACGGGTATCCAGACCTTCGACACCCAGCACCCCCTGACCGGCAAGGTAGTCGGCAAGGGATTGCGTGGATCTGAAGTTGCTGGGAAACGGCTGGTACTCCTTGACCAGAAAAGCGGCCACCTGGATCTTTGCGGACTCCACATCTTCGTCGTTGACGCCGTAGTTGCCGATCAGCGGATAGGTCATGGTGACCATCTGGCCGCAGTAGGACGGGTCGGTGAGCACCTCCTGATAACCAGTCATGCTGGTGTTGAACACTACCTCGCCGCTGGCTTCTCCCGGACCGGTAAAAGACCGGCAGGGGAACGAGCGGCCATCTTCAAGTGATAGCAATGCTTGCATACGGTATAGTTTTTTCGCGGGCTGAGCCCGCCGCTATGCCTATAATTGATCAACACGTCAAGGTTCTGTGGTCAATTATCACATCTGATCGGCAAATCAACCCCCTAAAAAAGGCAGGCCCGCGGGCCTGCCTTTTTTTGCCGACACAAGTAAATCCAGCATTACCCGATGGGGGTGTTTTCCACCAGGTCCCAGATCCCACAGGGGCAAGCACCGGCACAGAATCCGCAGCCGATGCAGCGGTCCGGGTCCACCACATATTCGAAGGCGACATCCCCCAGGGCCTCGCGGCTGATGGCCGCCTCCGGACACATGGCCACGCAGATGCCGCAGTCCCGGCAAGTGCCGCAGGAGGAGCACTGGGAACCGCACTGATCCATATCTTCATACTGAATAATCCGGGGGTCCAGGTATTCCAGGGAAATGCGATTGATATCGATAACCATCTTCCGGTCCGCGCCGGGCCGCTTGCCGGCCAGAATCTCCGAGATGGTTTCGGCTGCCCGCCTACCGGCACCAATGGCGTCAGTGAGCAGTCCGGGCCGCACCGTGTCACCGATGGCATAAACCTTGGGGTTGGATGTCTGGTAATCGTCGTTGACGGCCACGAAACCACGCTCCGTTGCCACGTCGCCCGGCAGGAAATCCAGATCCGGTGCATCCCCGATGGAGACGACCACGGTGTCGGCGGGAAGCAACTCCCCGGTTTCCAGTTCCACTCCCTGGTCGGTAATTTGGCGGGTAAAGACCGGCCAACGGAACACGGCGCCCGCCGCCTCGGCGTCTTCTCGCTCCTTGCCGAAGCTTGCCGGCTCCTGGACGTCCAGCAGGGTAATCTGCCTGGCGCCCAGACGGGCCGCCTCGGTGGCCACGTCGCAGCCCACGTTGCCCGCGCCGATAACCACCACCCGATCGCCCGGTTTGGCTCGATTTTGTTTGGCATCGGATAGAAAATCCAAGGCCGTGATCAACCGTTCCTTGCCCGGAATGGGCAGGGTCCTCGGCTTTTGTGCGCCAGTAGCCACGATCACAAAATCATAATCGGCGATCAGTTGGGCCATATCGCGCTGGGTCAGCCGCTGATGGAGGTGAACATGGGGGATCACCTCAGCCGCCCGTGCCAGTTCTTTTTCCACCACGTCGCTGGGAATCCGGCTATTGGGGATAACCGACGCGATCTTGCCGCCCAGCGTGGGGGCGTTGTCGAACACCACCGCCTCATGACCCAACCGCCGCAGCTGCCAGGCCGTGGAAATGCCGGCCGGCCCACCGCCGACCACGGCGATGCGTTTACCGGAAAGCGGCGGCAGCTCCGGCATGCTGGCCATGATGCTGGCCCGGCCCAGTTGAGACACGTCCACCGGCGTCATAAAGGCCGACCCTTTGGTACAGGCGGTCATGCAGGGGTGGGGACACAGGTAGCCACAAACGGAGGCCGGAAAAGGGGTGAAGGCCAGCGCCAGGTCCACCGCCTCATCCACCCGCCCCTCACGCACCAGCCGCCAGCGCTCCTGCACCGGAATCCCCGACGGGCAGGTGGATTCACAAGGCGCCTTGAATTTGCGGTTTTCCCACACGGGAACGAAGCGCCGCAGGTCACCGTGGGTGATCAGCGGAATCGTGCTGCGATCAAGATCGGTGAGATCGCCGACGATGCCGCCTTTGCCCAGTTTGGCATCCCAGATGTTTTTCCTGAAATCGGCCATGGAGCGACGTTCGACGCCCTTCTTGTCCTGGGGCGACCGGGCGGCGATCAATTGCCACGCTTCACGGACCGTCAGGCGCTCGAACAATTCAAATCGGTCGATAGCCGCCAGAAACCGTTCAAGCCCGTCGGTCAGCCATTTCCAGGTATCGTCATCGATGGGCATCATCTTGGCATCGGCATGACTGAAGCCCTGATGCGGGCCACGAAACAGCACGCGACCGCCCACCATGCCAACCAT
>CAVONM010000038.1:0-47747 GCA_963697225.1 uncultured delta proteobacterium | reverse complement strand
TTTGTTTTTTTGGTAATTGTTATTTTTGGGTTATTGGATGGCCGAGTATTCAAGGTTCTATGATTATTCAGCTATTGTTACGGTTCCCCTGAACCCCTCGAATCCTTTAAGCGCTAAAAGTGATGCACCAAACGCAGCACCGATCGTGTCCCCTCCGGCCGGTTCTCCGCACCACTTTCAAAATAGACGTTAAAAAACAGGTGGCTGTCCTGTGAAAAACTGAAAAGCGCACCGGGACCGATACCGAGAACCTGTTCCCTTCGATCGGACACGCTGTTGCCGTTGACCTTGGTATCAGAGATCTGTTTGAGATAATAGCCGTTGATGCCGATGCGCAGCATCTTGGGTATTACTTCATAGGCGCTGGCGAAGTTGGCATGGATGGCCTGGCCGGCCTGTGTGTCCGATGCTGCGCCAAATCCCCGGTTGGGGTCGTCGTTTTCAGCGTTCCACAGGTAGTGCAGGCGGGTCGAGACCGTCCAGCGGGGGGTGATGAAAAGCGTACCGGACCAATACGGGTTGAAGGAGAAAAAATTACTGCCGGGATTCAGCTCCTTGTTGGCGTCATATTTGCCGGTGGGCAAGATCAGCTGCAGTTCGATGCGATGCATGAACACGGGGCCGTTTTTCCCCATGATCGGGTCCCATTGCAGATAGGGACCCACCAGAATGTCCCCAAAGCCGGCACCGTTGGCTTCGGGTCCTGGAACACCGGGAGCATAGGATGTATTAATGGACACATAGGGAACAATGACATCCATTCCCCACTTGCCACCAAATAGCAATGGTGTGTCGGATTGATAGAGAAACTGCGTAAGACTGACCCAGGCATCCACATCCGTACCCGGAATCTTTAAATCATTGCCATCCTTGTCGTTCAGTTGGTCCGCCGAGTAATACTGAAGGTATTGGGAAATGTAGAAACCCGGACCGGCCGGTGGACCGCCATCGAGAAAGCTGGTGAATCCCAGGTTCACTGACGGCAGGTCATAGGCCACAGCGCTGGTGGTGACGGCAAAAAACATGAGTGCGGTGAGTAACGTCAATCTACGATAGCAGGTTCTGAACATGGCGGTTCCTTTTCTTAAATGGTTGGTGAGCGCTCGATAACACCGGTTAACGGGAGCGGCTTCCCACCGCGATTGGCTGCATGGGCGGATGCATCCGCACGGCACGATGCGGCGTTGAAAGCCCCTTTTAAAAGCCCATCGTTTCTATCAGCAGAAACATACAAGGTTGATCAGAAATAGCAAGAAATTTTTCAACCCTGACAGTAAACCATCGGGACGGGAATGCTATGCGATCGAGGCGGGGTATCGCTCCTGCGATAGCGGCCACAGGCATTTGGGTGCCGCTGGCGGGGACAATTTGGACTTGACTCCCCAGCCGCTTTTGTGTAAACGGGCACCTACCCGATACTGGGGGATCGTCTAATGGTAGGACAGCGGACTCTGACTCCGTCAATCAAGGTTCGAATCCTTGTCCCTCAGCCACTCGACCATTCAGGGCTTGCGGCTAACGCCGTAAGCCCTGTTTTTGTTCGTGGTCATGCCCGCATCGATGTGGTATCCTGCGACAATCGAACGCCCCGGGCAGAACGATCCTTGATGGTGTGCCGTTTGACGCCATCGCCCCATCCTGACGACATCAGCCGATAACCGTTCATGCGCGCGGCCATCCAGGTATTCTGCCGAAACAGGAGAATAATGGGATGATGATCTGCACCTATTTCAGGATTTCGATTTTATTGGTCTTCAGCGGCCTGATTGCCGGCTGTGCCACGGTATCCTTCGAGACACCCAAATCATACAGCACTGCGATTTCCGACTACAACGAGACAGCCCTGGGTGAATACGCGGCGACGGTTGCCGCCCATGCCCGTGGGGGGGCCGGTTTCTATCCCCTGGATCAAGGCATGGATGCTCTGGGCATGAGGCTTCATCTGGCTGAAATGGCGGGAAAAAGTATCGACCTGCAGTATTTTTTAATCAAAAACGACACCGCCGGCGCGGTGATGGCCAACGCGCTGCTCAAGGCTGCCGATCGGGGCGTGCGGGTCCGGTTCCTGTTAGATGACGTGTTTACCACCGTCCCCGATGACAGCTTCCTGCTGATCAACCAGCACGCCAACATCGACATCCGCATCTTCAATCCCGTTTCCCGGCGCGGCTTTTATGCGCTGAATTTTATCGGCCAGTTCAACCGGGCCAACCGGCGTATGCACAACAAATCGTTTACCGTGGACAATTCGATCAGCATCGTCGGCGGTCGAAATATCGCCGATGAGTATTTCCAACTCAAAACCGATTCGGTGTTCGTCGATTTCGATATTCTGGCCGTGGGGCCGATCGCTGTCGACATATCCGCGTCTTTCGACGAATACTGGAACCACTCGCGGGCGGTGCCCATCGACCAGTTCATCGAGGACCCAAAAAACGAAGATCTGGAATCGGTTCGCGCGGAAATTAAAGAAGACCTCGATGCCATCTACGACACCGTCTACGAAAAGGCGCTCGACAGCCACCTGTTCAAAGATCTCATTTCGGAACGGCAGCCGCTGTTTTCCGGGCAGGCACGTCTTCTTGCCGACAGCCCCGACAAGCTGATCAACCAAGTCAATGCGACGCACATGCGTCTGGCCAGGGAGCTTCGCGAGGTCGTTCTGAGTGCCGAAAAGGAAGTTCTGTTGATCTCACCCTACTATGTGCCGGGCGACCGAGGCGTGCAGTTGCTTCGTGACCTTGTCGCCAAGGGGGTGCGGGTCATGATTCTCACCAATTCACCGGCATCCACCAATCATGTGCCGGTGCATTCGGCCTATGCGCGCTGCCGTCGGGATGTGATCGAGGCCGGTGCCGAGCTGTACGAAGCCCGTGCCAATGCGGCCCGTGAATTGAACCTGGATAAAGATGGTCCGGAAAGGCTGACCCTGCACTCCAAACTGTTTGTCATCGACCGCAGGAAACTGTTTGTCGGTTCACTTAACCTGGACCCCCGGTCGATCGAACTCAACGCCGAAATGGGCCTGCTGATCGACGCCGAGCCGATGGTCAACGAAATGACCAGGAATTTGGCCGGGGGGCTGGCGACGTTGACCTATCGGGTGCGCTTCAACGACAAAGGCACGCTTGAATGGCACAGCCGGGTCGACAACCAGCCCGTTGTCGAAACCAAGGAGCCCCTGACCGGCGGGTGGCGCCGCTTCAAGGCGTGGTTGATGAAAATTGCGCCTGAACGTCAGTTGTAAACAAAACCGATATCCGCAATTAGAAGCGTGATGCACAACAAAGGCTGACCCCGGCCGTTGCATGGCGTCCGTAGTGGTTATCGTGACGATTTTCAGGCCGGAATGGTTGTCTAACGGTCGTTCGTGTCTATGTTTTCGGGTAAAAAGCTGTTTGAAATGGGTCTGAGGAGGTCAACATGTCAATCCATTCACCCAACCATGTGTGCTTTCACAGCCGTGCAGCCAGAATCCTTGTCGTTCTTGGCCTTGTGCTGGTGGCTGCCGGATGCACCAAAAATTACGGTCGGTTCGCCAAAAGTGCCGAGGTCGATCTGGCCTTTCGCCAGGGCGATCGCCAACCCGACTACCGGTATTTTTATGCGGGCAGAGACAACATGCCCTATGCCATCATCGGTATCGACCGCACCTATACGGTCCCATCGAGATATTGGATCCCCTTCGAACCGGAGCCGGACACGCTGAAAAAGATGACTGGCAACATGTATTGGAAAAATCGATACAATCCATACGGATCCCAGATTCTTGCCCCTGACGGGACGATCATCGGCGTCTGGTTCTCCAGTGTATACTTGCCCAGCGTTAAGGTCGATCAACAAAAGCGGACGGTGGACGTGTTGTTTAAAAATCCGGAAAACGATCGTGGCTTTTGATGCCCGGGTCGGGTGATTCACTGACGTGCTTCAGTGCCCGTATTTCAGCGGTTTCCTGAAAATCCCGTACGAGGGGAAACGCCTTCTATGAAATCGATCTATTTTCTCAGTTTCAACATGATTTCATTTGTTCCCTATGCCTTCGGTTTTTTAAAAAGCTACGTCCTACAGAACCCCCGCATCGCCGCGTCCTACCGTTGGCATCCGCCGTTGACCACACCACAGGCGGTGGATGATGTGGTGGCAAGCATTAAAGATCCCGACCTGTTGTGCCTCTCCTGCTACGTCTGGAATCACAACCAGCAGATGGCCATCGCCTCACGGGTGAAAGCGCATTATCCAAATTGCCTGGTGGTCTGCGGCGGGCCGCATGTTCCTGATCAGCCCGGTGACTTTTTTTTGCGCTTTCCCCATGCGGACCTCCTGGTCCACGGGGAAGGGGAGATTCCCTTTGCCCGCCTGTTGGAGGCGGTGCTCGAGGAGAAGCCCGATTTCGGGCACCTGGAGGGAATATCGTTCAACCGGAACGGCAGCACGATCACCACGCCCATGGGGAAGCGGCTGGGCAAAGACCTGCCGGTGCCCAGTCCTTACCTGAACGGCAGCCTGGATGCGTTTCTGGGTGAGGAACACGGCAGCCGGATCGCGCTGTGGGAGACCAACCGGGGTTGCCCGTTCGCCTGCTGTTTCTGCGACTGGGGCGTACGCACCAAAAACAAGGTCCGCCTGCACGCGCTGGATCGAGTCGCCGAAGAAATCAACTATATGGCCGAAAATGGCGTCGCCGATATCTACATCACCGACGCCAACTTTGGCCTGTTCAAGCGGGATCTGGAGATCGCCCGGCTATTGGTCGCTGCGCGGCTTCGAACCGGCTTTCCCAAGCGTGTCCGGATTCAGTTCGCCAAGACCTCCAATGAAACCGTGTTTGCCATCAGCCGGCTGTTGTTCGAAAACGATATGCTCTGGGGAACGACCCTGTCGATGCAAAGTGTGGACGTGGATGTGCTGGAGGCGGTGGCTCGGCCCCATGTCGACATCGGCGTGTATGCCGACCTGAAAAACCGTTACCAGCGGCACCAAATCCCCACTTACACGGAGCTGATCCTGGGTCTGCCCCAGGAGACACGGGAGTCCTTTGTGGACGGCATCGGCCGACTGCTGGAAATCGGTATGCACGACGACATCCGGGTGTTCGAACTGGCCCTGCTGCCCAATGCCCCCCTGAGCCAGCCCGGCATGCGCGAACGATACGGCCTGCAGACCCGATTCAAACCCATTCGGATGACCGAGGCGGGTTTTCAACGCGAGCTGGTGGAACTGGTTTTCGGCACCCGGACGATGCCCTATGCGGACTGGGCCTACTGCCTGCTTTTTGCCGAGATGATTCAGGCCCTGCACAACGGGGCTTATACCCGGTTTATCGCCATCTACCTGGATCGTGAAGGGCTTTTGTCTTACCGACGCTTCTATGACGGGCTGCTCGGTAGTCTGTTGGCCGATGCACGGGGCATCGGGCGCGTGTTCAACCGTCTTAAAAAGCTCATCGACGATTATCATGCGGATCCGGAGATGCCCCAGGTCAACCGCATCCTCACCCAGCCGGACATGCTGCGACTGCTGCGACGGTATCACCCGACCCGCAGGGGCTGGCCGTTGTGGACCTGGCTGTGGCTGAGCGTCTGTGAGGACCGGACAGAATTTTACCTGTCGGTGGCCGACTTTATCGCTTCACAGGCAATCGAAAATGATAAAACGCTGCAAGACCTGTTGCATTACCAGCAGGCGATCATGCTGACGCCGGCATATGATCCCGGACGCGGCAAAACCATCGCCTGCCGACACAACTGGCAGGCTTATTTTTTCGAAGCGGCCGATCTGACGCCCGCGGAAACGACCCTTCAGTTTGCGGACACGCACATGGGGCCCGGCCGTCAATACCCGCTGGTTCCCGATGACCGGCAGGCCTTCGTGACGGCCGCCGTCGGGTATTCCTACCCCTACTCGAAGTTCAGGCATTTTTTCCACCAACCGGACCAGGTGAAAAATTTCAAAAATCAAGCACCCAATACCAAATAAATGCCAAAACCCAATATCGAAACCCCAAACTGGGGCAATACCGAAGGCAGACAGCTGTCTTGAGATTGGGTTTTCACGATGTACCGATCCATTTGAAAACCACAACCTCTGGATGGTCCTCCTGCAATCCCCCTATTCCCCAATCCCCTAATTCAGGAAGCGGTGTGCCTGTCCCCGGCCGCTCTTTTCAGTCATCCGTCTTCGGACCTCCGTCTCCTGTCAGTAGCCAAACCGTACCTAAACACCCAAAAAGGGATGTTAAGGCTAATTATAGATAATTAAGCATAGAAATATTTCTTTAACTATTAATTGCAGGCTATTAGTGATAATAATACCAAATATGACGGCAGTTGACGGAAAACCCCCATGATGTAGTGGCGTTTCCCGCCAATCGTTCGTCGGCGGCGACGATGAACAACTCGCTAAGGTCATTTAATTAGGTAAAAACGCTTGACAGGCTCAATCGCGGCTGGTAAAAATCTCCTAAATTATTGGGTGTATGCGTGCGGTTTTGTAAATTATATAGTAATTTAGAATGGTTAATTAAAACCCATCGCTCTTTTAGAACCTGCTTTGAAAGTGGATTTTTTTTGTATTTTACAATTTCAGGTATGCTTTCCTTCGCTGAGGACCTGAAATTTTAAAATAAATACCAACGGAAAGGAGGTGGTTCAGGAGCAAGGCGCAGTCCCTGTAATACGCAATACAATGACAATTATTAGGTTGCAGTAAATCAGATTAAAATCGTTAAGGAGGAAAGACTCAGATGAAAAAATTATTTATTATCTTTGCCGTTCTTTGCCTGGCCGCACCGGCCATGGCCGCCGACTGGAACTTTTACGGCAGCGCCCGTATGTCCACCTTTTATACGATCCTCGATAAGGACATTAATACTGACAACGACACCACGAACCGCACCAATTGGGCCCAGCAGGGCAACAGCCGTTTCGGCGCCAACGTCAAGGTCAACGACCAGATCGGCGGTGCGTTTGAATACGGCACCGGCGTAAACCTCAGAAAATTGTTCGGTACCTACACCTTCGGCGGCGGCAGTGAGCTGCTTGTCGGCCAGACCTACACCCCGCTCGGCTCGATGTTTTATTCCAACAGCGTCTTTGGCACTGACAACGACCTGCTGGGTATCGGCCAGTTCTATAACGGCCGCCAGGGCATGATCCAGTGGAAGACCGGCGGACTCAAGCTCGCCGCGATCCAACCGGTTACTCCCGCTGACACGGCTACCAGTGCTGTCGACATTATTATTCCCAAGCTCGAAGCCAACTACAATTTAAAGGGCGATAGCTTTTTCATGGATATCGGTGCCGGCTTCCAGACCTATAGCATCGATAATTTCACAGGAACCGATCCCGACATCACCTCCTATGTCCTGAATCTGGGCGGCGGCATGAACTTCGGTGCCTTCTACATCAACCTGGGTGGCCACTGGGGTCAGAACCTGGGCGATTACACCGGTAACAACTCCGCTTCGTTGAGTGGCCTTCCGGCGATCGATAGTTCGGCTAATTTCAACGCCAACGGAGATACGCTCGACAACACCGGTTATGGCGCCCTGGCGGTTCTGGGCTTCAACGTCTCCGAAATGTGGAGCATCGAGGCCGGCTATGGCTTTGAATACGGCGAAGATGACCTTGACGGTCCCCTCGGCGACGGTGAAACCGTGCAGCAGTATTACATTAACGCAACGATCAACATCGCCCCGGGTTTCTTCATCGTGCCTGAGGTCGGCGTAGCCACTTATGACTACGTAAACGGTCGGTTCAATGGAATCGGCGATCCCGGCCCCAACGTTTTCTACGCGGGCGCCAAATGGCAGATCAACTTCTAACTTGAGCGTTTGGCTGGCTTGATTAGAAGATCAAATGGTTAAAAAAAACCCGGGGCATTATTTGCCCCGGGTTTTTTTTGTGCCCATCCACAAATGGCATCTTTTGGCCTACACCGGGAAAGTAAAATATTAACCGAAAATCAATGAAAGGGGATTGGAAAGTCCTCGTCTCACGAACAACTTGTCAATTTCGTCTTGACTGATGTACGCTTTTTGTATAATTTTAACAAGCATTTAACACTTTTGGAGGCCACCCGATGATTGAAATAAGTGCCAAAGAAGCAAGAAAAAAGTTTAGCTTTCTGTTGGACAAAGTGGAACATGGCGATGAAATCGTCATTACCAGGCGTGGGAAGCGTGTCGCAAGACTGATAACACTCACGCTGGACGAGAAATTGCCGGGATTAAAACATTTTCGCGGAGAGTTGACTGTTTCCGGGGAACCAGTAAGTCAGACCGTTTTGAAAAACAGAGCAAGTGAACGATATTGATGGCCTATATCGATACTAGTGTCTTGGTTGCCTATTACTGCCCGGAGCCCATGAGCGACACCGTTGAGCAGGCTCTTCTTTCCCTAACCCATCTGCATATCAGTTAGCTATCGGATCTGGAATTTAATTCAGCAATTTCTAACCCTACAACGTTACTTAATGCTCTTTGAAAATTTCACGCATGCGCCTTTTTCGATGTGACAGGTAGGCGCGATGATTCCGGGCCTGTATCCAAACGACCTGTTCGAGCAGGCTTTCAAACGTGTGCCGTTTCATTGGCAAAATGAGTTTGAGAAGGATCTTAAGCTGCGACAGCGTAATAGATGGTGCTTTTTTTTCCCAGCCTGATTTTCAGGTGCCAGAGGAAAAAATGGGCCAGCATGCACGTTAACATGTGGTGCTGCCAGCCAGGAAACTTGCGCACCTCGTAGTGATCCATGCCCAACTCGGTTTTGGCCTCCTCAAAACACTGTTCGATTGCCCAACGCAGGCCGCTGAGCCACACGAGTGTTTTCAGCCTCGTGCTCGATGATGCATTGCTGATGAAATAACTGTATTGCGGATCATCGCCAAGGCTACGACGGATTAGCAACCAGACGGTTTTCTGAGGAAGTCCTGCAGCGGACAGGATGACCCGGCGACGGGTAAACTCATAAACGATGGGTCCTTTGGTGCCTTCGGACACCTGCCGACGATACCAAAAATAATCGTTGACGTTCAGGGCCAGTTCTTCCACGGTCAACGGCTTGCTGTCAGGATCGACCAAAAGCGTCTTGGTCCTGGTTTTTCCACCCCAGCGATACGATCGGGTAATGGTCATCGGTCGTTTCAGCCAGCATCGTGTATCTTTGGGAACCGATACGAGGTAGGTTTTGTCCGGCAAGGACTCAACCGCGGCGATAAAATCAGGGCTGATCCCGTATATGGAATCGGCAAGTACATACGTGAAAGGCAGGACGTTTTCTTGAGTGACCGCGTTGAGCATCTCAACAGCCAGTTGGGGTTTGGTCCGGAAAACCTTGTCTTCAGGCAGTTTACATTTGATCCGGCGCTGGCGGTAATCGGCGGCGAACCATTTTTCGGGAATGAACAGTCGCTTATCGACCATTGCATATCCGTTTTCCGATACGTAGGCGGCGAAGACGCCAACCTGGCAGTTCTCGACTTTTCCGATGGTACCGGCGTATTGCTTGGCAACGCCGATGGAGTCCTGGCCTTTTTTGACAAAGCTGCTTTCATCGAAGATCAAGGCGCCGTCAGGACTGCCAAGGTCATCGTTAACAAAACTACGATACTTGGTTAAAATGTTATCGTCGTCCCATGGCGCATCGCTGACGAAACGTTGCATCGCCCTGACATTGCCATCTTTCACGGCCAGTGCGATGGGCTCGATGGATTTACGCTCAAGCGGGCTGAATTGACCGGCCATGTACTTTAGAAAGTGCTCTCTGGACTCGCTGCGCTGAAAACAATCGTAGAACTGTTCGTGAAATCCTTTGAGTTCATAAATAAAGTCTTTAATATCGCCTTTGCCAAGATCGAATTTGGGAACCGGGTAAAGGTGTTCGTCGCACCGCGTGACGGGTAGCATGGCCTGCCTCCTTTTTTAAAGGGTTGTTGCGTAGTATGGCAGACCTTGGTTAAAAATTCAATCTAAATATTCATAAGTAACGTTGTAGGGATAAGAAAGTGCGCAATCGGGAACTATCATCATCAGATGGTCATAGAATTATCAATCTATATCAAACCCATTTCAGCAAACGCTTATTCCGTTGATTTCCATTGGATCTTGAACATTTTCAATTGGCCAGATCCTGGATTGCTCAGTTCAACACGGCACTGAGAACCCTGGACGCATTGCACCTCGCCGTCGCAGCACTAAATGAACTTCCGTTCATAAGTTTGGATATTCAGCTTATTCGTGCAGCAGAGCATTACGGTGTCCCAGTTTTGGTGCTGAAATCATATCTAAGGTAACATTTCCGCTCTAAACGATCTGTCCAACCTCCCAAAGCAAAGATCTGCCTCTAAAAAGATCTGCCTCTAATTGGTAGGGCTTGCCTATATTTTTCTCAATTCGGCGTCGTTCAGCTATTTCACATTCAGTTCAGTCAACGCCGACCGCCGGGGGAAACGAATCTTCGTTATTTCGGATTCAGATCAAAGGTAATCACGTTGCTGATCGACTCGGTGAAAATCATCGCCCCTTCCTTGGATACCAGTGCGATCACCAGTTCATCCGCACCGTCATTGTCGATGTCGCCGACCGCGAAGTCGCTGATCCGGCCGGAAAGGCTCTGGGTTTCCCATTCGGGGACGAGACCCAGGCCGTTCCAGAGCAAACTCGCCACACTGGCCTTTTTAAAGAACCTGAAATCCTTGACCATATTTCTGGCCAGCTCCTCATGCCGCGCAATCAGCACCTCTGCTTTGCCGTCCCGGTCGATGTCGGCGATCCGGATGCGTAAAGGCAGATACTGTTTGTTCGACTGCCCGGCGTCTGTTTTGGGCAGGTTGAAGAACAGCTTGTCTCCGCCGGAACGATCGCCGTCCTCCCAGGTCATTTCACCGCCGGCGCTGTAAATGCGCAGCCGGTCCCAGTCGGAATAGGCGGCAACCACACTGCTGCCGGTTTGGGTGATGTCGCCGTAGACCAGGCCCATCAGGTTGGCATTGCCGCCCGGCAATAATTGGCGGCCGGGCGTCAGGCGGTCTCCCTGCCAGTTCATTTCGTGGACCGGTTCCAGGAAAATCGATTCAGCACCCAAACGCTGGCGCTGGCCCAGCAGCACGGTGCCAAGGTCCGGGGTTTCGGCGACGCGGTAGTACCAGTTGCTGCTGCCGGAAATGGTTGAGTAGGCGCCCCCTGAATACTCGAGCACAAACGAGTCCACGACGGTTCGGCCCGAACCCAGGCTGGTGACGTATATCTCGGGTGTACCATTGCCGTTGATGTCGGCGGCATCGACGCTGATATAGGTGCTTTGACTGGTTTGCGCGGCTTCGGCCGTTTTTACCAGGCGGCCGTTTTCCATGCGGTAGATGGATACATCCCGGTCGGTCACCACCACCAGTTCCATGCGGCCGTCATTGTCTACATCGGCCACCGCAAGCCCCGTGATCAGCGCTTTGAAACTCCTGCTTTTCCAATGGGTCCCACCGTCTTGACCGGCATAAGGCGTCGCCGCAGGGACAAAGGCGGGGTTGGGTGTCTGGTAGGGCTGGCCGGCCTCCGGCACCTGGGTTTCGGATTGAACGCCGGATTGGAGCAGCTTTTCCGGGTGCATGCGTGGGTCATAACCGGGCGGGGCCGGTTGGGCCGCGGTTGCCGCCGGAGCGCCGGTCTGCGCGGCGGGTGCGGCCGCCGGCCGCTGGGCAACCTCGCGGCCGAATACGGTGGCATTGATGTTGGTGGCGAACTGGTTGATCTGGGGGATCACCTCACCCATGCCGCGGGTTTGGGCGAAGAAGGGCAGGGGGGGCTGCCGGCCGCTGACATCCGCCATTTTGGCGTCGATGCTCACGCTTTCGCCGAATACCGTCAGGCTGCCGAACAGGACGTAGTCGGCCGCAAGCTTGCCGCCCACCAACAGCGCCCGGCTTTCCCCACCGAATCCGTCAACGGATGCCAGAGCGGCCTTGGTTTCGTTCTTGCTGATCACCTCCACCTTGTCCCGCCAGGCCAGGCGGGAGCCGAGCATGTCCATGATCCCCTCCTGGAGAAAGGCCATGTCTTTTTCGGCGTTGATCTCAAAGGGGAGGATGGCCACCCGGGCAGGGGCGGCCAGGGCGGGGGAGACGCTGGCAAACAGCAGCAGGGTGAAAATAATCAACAGGGTGTTACAGACCAGACGATATGATGGGTTCTTCAATGGGGATCTCCTGTATCTGAAGGTGGTGCGTAAAGCGGGTTAACCGGAAATCACAAACCACAATATTCAAATTCCAAATAAATTCCAAATTTCAATATCGAAATCTCAAACGAAATGGAAAATCCTTACCTCTTTTGCGAATTGGAATGTCCTTTCTTCAAGATCATTAGGTTTTCCGTTTGGAATCTGGGTCATTGTTTTTTTTATGATTTGGATTTTGGGATTTGTTATTTAAAATAGGCTGGTACCAATCCTTCCAACATTGGATAATGCTTGAGGTTAAGGGTTTTGAGCGCTGCGTTCTCAACTTTGGCGGAAGCGGCTATAATTGCATCAGCAAGGCCGACACCGTGTGATCTGCCATATTGGCGCTTGTATAGGCCTCCGATTTTAGCGATCTCGGCATTTACCGGTACAATACGAAAAAGATAGATAAATTTATCCAACGTATTGCGCTCATCATCGCCCCCCACCCCGGCGTACAATTCCGCAACGACGATGGCGGATAGAATAATCCGATCGGCATGTGCATTTACAAAGGCTGCGCCCTGGCTGTGCCCGCGAAGGAAGTCGACCAGAACATCCGTGTCGAGAAGAAATGGGCGCCCCATGATCATGTTCTGTCCCAATCAGCGCGAACGGCGTTGAAGTCAGGAAGATCCTTGCGATCCTTCCAAATTCCGGCCGTCTCCTTCAATATGGCTTCACGCTGACGGTTGCTCCGTTGATCAATGAGGCGGTCAATGGCTTCACGGATAAGTTCGCTTTGTTTCTTTCCCATCGTTTTCGCCATAGCTGCCAATTCGTCACGCTGGCGTTCTGTCATGTAGATTTGCGTTCTAACCATGCCACACCTCTATAATGTATACACCAGTATTATACATCAATACCTTGCTTTTTCAAGACCAAGGTTGACACGTCCGTAAGAAGGCGGGGATATCCAGTCTTTCAGCTTAATTTTTTCCTCAACATCTCATTCACCACCTTCGGGTTCGCCTTCCCCCTGGTTGCCGCCATCACCTGGCCGACAAAAAAGCCCATGAGCTTTTTCTGGCCGCCCTGATAGCGCTGCACTTCATCGGGGTGGCCGGCGATGACGGCATCGACGATGGGGTCGATGGCCGATGTGTCGGACACCTGCACCAACCCCTTCTCCTCCACAATGGCGTTGGCCGGTCGGCCGGTTTCGGCCATGGCCTCGAAGACGGTTTTGGCGATTTTGCCGCTGATCACATCGGCATCCAGCAGCTTCAACAGCCCGGATAGATGTTTTGGCGAGACCGGCGAGTCTACAATGTCCAGGCCCTTGGCCTTGAGCAGGCCCAGCAGGTCGCCCATGACCCAGTTGGCCACCGTTTTGGGCTTATCGAATTCAGCCAGGCAGGCTTCGAAATAGTCGGCCAGTTCGCGGCTGCCGGTCAAAACCCGGGCATCGGCGGATGGCAGGCCGTAGTCTGCCATATACCGGGCCTGGCGCTGGGCTGGAAGCTCGGGCAGCTGCGCGCGCATGCGCTCGATCCAATCCCTGTCGATCACCAGGGGCAAAAGGTCCGGATCGGGGAAATAGCGGTAATCGTGGGCGTCCTCCTTGCCGCGCATGGAGACCGTCTGCCCGCTGTCCGGCTGCCACAGGCGGGTTTCCTGGTTGACCTGGCCGCCATCCAGAAGGATCTCTTTCTGGCGGGCGATTTCATAATAGATGGCCTTTTCGACGTGTTTGAAGGAGTTGAGGTTTTTCACTTCGGCCCGGGTGCCGAAGACGCTTGACCCCCCGGGCATGATGGAAACGTTGGCGTCGCAGCGGAAGCTGCCTTCCTCCATGTTGCCGTCGCTGATATCCAGGTATCGCAGGATGGCGCGGAGCTGGCGCAGGTATTCGCCGGCGGCCTCGGGGCTGCGGATGTCCGGCTCGCTGACGATTTCCATCAGCGGCACGCCGGTTCGGTTCAGGTCGACCCGGCTGACCGGGCGGTCCGGGTCGTGGATGAGCTTTCCCGCATCCTCTTCCATGTGAATGCGGGTGATGCCGATACGCAGGGACTGTCCGTCGATCTCGATGTCCAGATAACCGTCGGTGGCGATGGGCAGTTCGTACTGGGAGATCTGGTAGCCCTTGGGCAAGTCCGGGTAAAAATAGTTCTTGCGCGCGAAACGGCTTTCCGCCTGGACGGTGCAGTGGGTGGCCAGGGCCATTTTGATGGTGCAGTCCACCACCTTTTTATTAAGCACCGGCAGCACCCCGGGCATTCCCAGGCACACCGGACAGGTATGGGTGTTCGGGGGCGCACCGAAAGCGGTGGAGCAACTGCAGAAAATCTTCGTGCGGGTCTTCAGCTGGGCGTGAACTTCTAAGCCGATAACTGGGGTGAATTCCATCTGATTGTTCCATCATTGTTTTTCTGGCTGGTTGTCGTCCCTTCGTGAAACCTCCCTAAAACCGCGCAAAGGCATGCATTAGCATCAACGGCAAGGATTGTAAAGATGGGTGTGGCGCTGCTTTGGAATCCCCCCTGCCAGGTTTAAAAAAAGGGGGGCATCCACCTCTCTTTTCTGGTATACAGGGGAAAACGCAGGCTTACCGATTGCCTGAGGATAACACTGCCGTAGCCGTTCAAGGGTTCAACGGTTCATGGTTCAACGGTTCAGGGTTCAACGGTTCAGGGTTCAGAGGTTCAGGGTTCAGAGGTTCAGGGTTCAGAGTTTCAGAGGTTCCGGGTTCACCGAAAACCTCAACCAAAGTAACCACTTACGATAAACCTATAAAGCAAACCCAGAACGGTGAACCCTGAACCCGTGAACGCCCTTCGGCAGCTTTTTAACCGGCGGCCATCGGACAATTAATTGTTTTTGCATGCACGTTTAAACCATCACCACCAAAGGAGGCTTGACATGGCCGAAACGGTTATCGTTGACATGCTGGAGAATCACATCGGCGAAATCACCCTGAATCGTCCGGAAAGCCTGAATACCTTCACGCTGCCCCTGGCGTCGGAACTCAACGCGGCGCTGCTCCGGCTGGATGGTGAATCCGCGGTGCGGATCATTATCCTCAAAGGTGCCGGCAAGGCCTTTTGCGCGGGAATCGACGTGGGGGATTTCTTCGGCAAGAGCACCATGGAATACCGGGATTGGATCACCTGTATGGAGGCGCCCCTGGAGACGATCAGCCGCATGAAAAAACCGGTGATGGCCCAGGTCCACGGCGTGGCTGCGGCCAACGGTGCGGGACTGGTGGCTGCCTGCGATCTGGCCATTGCCGCCGACAACGCCCGCATGGGCCTGACCGCCATCAATGTGGGCCTCAACTGCGTGGGGCCCGTGATCCCCGTCACCCGGTCCGTGGGGCGCAAGCGGGCCATGGAAATGCTGCTCTACGGGGAGTTGCTCAAGGCCCCGGCGGCGCTGGACATGGGACTGATCAACAAGGTGGTGCCGGCGGACGACCTGGAGTTGGAAGCCCGGCGCTGGGCCGCCGTGCTGGCCGCCAAGAGCCCCGTAGCCGTTCAGAACGCCAAGTCAGCCTTCTATGCCGCCGCCGACCTGAATTATGACAAGGCGTTTGCCTACATGAACGAGGCCTTCGCCCGGTTGTGCTCCACCGAAGACGCCAAAGAGGGGGTCTCGGCCTTCCTGGAAAAGCGCAAACCGCAGTGGCAGGAGAAGTAACACCAGGCCTGCTAAAGGAGGAAAAAATGCCGATATTCATGATGTTTGGAAAGTACACGACGCAAGCAATGCAGAACATCAGCCCGGACAGGACGCAAAAGGCCGTTGAGGTGATTAACGCCAACGGCGGGAAGGTCATATCAATGTACGCGGTCATGGGCAAGCATGACCTGGTTTTTACGCTTGATTTTCCGGATGCGGAAAACGCCTTTGCCACGTCGGTGGCCCTGAATACCTTGACCGGAATTTCATTCACCACGTCACCGGTTGTCGAGGTTGAAATGTTCGACAAACTGATCGACAAGGTAAAAAAGATGTGAGCACTGGACCTTGCGGGCGTGCTCTCATGTGTCGGGCGTCTGCATTAATCCGGTTTCAGCTGATTTCTTGATTTCTATTCATATTCGTAAATCTCGTATAGCGTCTGCTCCCCGATCAACTGGTCAATATCGGCCTGCAAGGCTGCACGCTCCCGGCTTGCGTGCCACTGTTTCCAGTAGAAATGGGATTGCCATTTCGATACCACCAGAATCTCACCCGCCAGATTCTCATCCGATTGATCGATGCGTTTCAGCGTTTCGCTGGATACATAACCGGGATTGCCCACGATCGCTGACCGCATCTGGTTGATCAGCGTCATCAACGCTTCTTGATTGTCCTCGGATACACACCGCCGAATGTGTATTCTGATCATGGTTACCGCTCCTTATCCGTCGACTCAGCCGCAAGTGAGAGGTCGCACCTGCATCGGTGCTCGGGCACCACACCGATCAAAAGGGAGATACGACCTCAATAACAATGTTAAACGGACAGAAACCGATGGTAGATATTGGAAAGTCTTTTGTTGAAAACAGCTGAAAGACGCCGGTAAACGGCAAGCCCGAAAGCAGGATTCGCATTAAACACCCGATTCATTTTTCGAGTATCGATTTTGACGGTCTGGATATCTGCACTTGCGATTGCAGTGGCGGTGTATTGGGCATTTTCAACCAGACTCGACCAGCCGAAGATGTCACTCTCGTCAGTCAGGCGATAGACCGTTTTTTTCCCGCCGATCTTTAGGTCGACAGCGCCTTTGCCCAGAATGAAAAGGGCATTTGCCGAATCGCCTTCATTGAAAATCAGCGTTCCTTTGGGATAGGCCTCTTCCGTGCAGGCGGTGTCGGCGATCTCTCCCATGACGTTCAAGTCCAGTCCTGAAAAAAGATCCATTTCCGTCAAACGAAATTCCCAACCTCCTGATTTTTCATCCATGATTCACACCCTCCCTGTTGTGCTCGGTCATGAAGCGATGTTGATGCGGATCGTCGAACTAACGGCTTTCATGCCTGATAAAGAGATTCCTGCAAGTGTGCGCCTGCGGGGGAGCTTCATTTGAGGCCATGCGCCAATTGCGGCTTGTGCAAAAATTGAACATTCCCCGCGGCAAGCCGCGGGGAATGTTCTGCCTGTAACGGCAGTGCTGCGCAGCACCGTAAGGATGAAAGTCCATTTTCAGTTCGCTCGCTTAACCTGCCGCAAGCGGCGGGGAATGCGCTCGCTATCGCAGTTCAACGGCGCTGCAGTGTTCGAGGTCAGATAGGGAATTTGCGCGAGGGTCTTGATGACGAAACCGTGTGGCGACAGATTGGAACGATCAGCATGTTGATTATAAGATTTAGCTTAATTCCGCAACTTGCGGGCGTCAAGATTTTAATCGTGAGCGCTGCAAGAAAACACGGGGACGGTAGATACTGCTGGCATCAACCAAGTGGGTCAAGGTAAACCATCACAATGGTCTTGCCATCAACCATCCACTGAAATAAAAGGGTTTGACTTGATGAACAAAAAGGGTTGACTTGAGGCAAACGGCGATCTGAAAGTGACTGCAGGATGAAAAAAAGCATTGTTGGAATCATTGCCATCAGCGCGATCGCGGCGATCTATCATTTCATCACGCCCTCCTCGGCGATTGTCAACCGCATGCCATCCGGTGGGACCATCGTTTGCTTCGGCGACAGCCTGACATACGGGACCGGTGCATCCAAAGGGATGGATTATCCGGCCCAATTATCACGTATGATCGGCCTGCCCGTCATCAATGCCGGTGTTCCCGGCGACACCACCGCATCTGCTTTGAAACGGTTGGATGGGCTTCTTGACACGCAACCACGCGTGGTTTTGATTACCCTGGGGGGCAACGATCTTAAAAACGGTATTTCCAGGCAAACCGCCTTCGACAACCTGCGGTCGATCATCCGAACGATTCAGGCCGAGGGCGCCCTGGTGGTCATCGGCGGCATCGATATTCCTTTTTACGGCAAGGGCTTTGGTGACGACTATCGGGAACTGGCCGAAGACACCGGGTCGGTGCTGATTCCAAACGTATTCGCCGGCATCATGGGAACGCGCAGCCTGATGAGCGACCCCATCCACCCCAATGGCCAGGGGTACGCTGTCATGGCGCAACATTTTTACCGGGCGCTTCAGCCGTATTTGTAGCCCTTATTGACCGCCATCGTTCATCCGGCATTGATTAATTCTAATGGTAACTTTAAGGTAAGTGTATGCGTTGAAGGGGGAATTTAATTCGAAATCAATCAACTTAACGTCTATGATGGCTGACACGGAGAAATGCCATGAACCTGGATACAATCATCTTTAACGACGTCACCCTGGGTCAGGTTCTGCCCTGGATCGTGGCAGCGGTGGTGGTTTATGCGACGTTCAGGATCTACAAAGCCCTGTTCGTGAAAAAAAAGGTCAACCTTCAGCACACGGTCTACTTTGCCTGCAGCAACTGCGGGTGGGAAGGCCACATCAGCAAATTCGGCACGCGCTGTCCCAAGTGCGACGCCCCTGCAGGAGATCTCAGCTCCGGATCGTGACAACCGGTTTTCATGGCTGTCATCAAATAGAGCGGGCTTTTTTTCATCCGTTGCGCATGGCTGCCGATCCCCTTTACAATCTGCCGGACAGTCCTCAAAGCAAGATATAAAACACTGAAAAATTTATTTATATTATCTGATTGGCGCTTGCGATTGTCGACCCTGGTCGTGTTGCATCTCGGCGTTTTTAAATTACTTAACATTATAAATATAAAAAAGTAATACAATATAATTGACATAGTTTGATTCTGATTTATGATTGGTACATACCAAACTACACGGGCCCGGCAAGGCGCCCGAATATCAGGAGGAACAGAAAATGAGCAAAACTATCGGAATCGATCTTGGAACCACCAATTCCTGTGTAGCCATCATGGATAGCGGCGACGCACGGGTGATCACCAATGCCGACGGCGGCCGCACCACCCCGTCGATGGTGGCTATTTCCAGCAGCGGTGAACGGCTGGTGGGGCAGATCGCCAAGCGCCAGGCCGTAACCAACCCCGAGAACACGGTCTTCGGCGTCAAGCGGCTGATCGGTCGCAAAGCCGACGCCAGCGAGGTGATCAACGACAAGAAAAACCTGCCCTATGCGGTGACCCAGGCCGACAACGGGGATGTCCGCATTTCCCTGAAAGGTCGCCAGTACAGTCCGGCGGAGATTTCGTCTTTCATCCTGGCGGATTTGAAAAAATCGGCGGAGGCCTACCTGGGCGAACCGGTTACCGATGCGGTGATTACCGTACCGGCCTACTTCAACGACAGTCAGCGCCAGGCAACCAAGGATGCGGGCAAGATCGCCGGATTGAACGTGAAACGCATCATCAACGAACCCACGGCGGCATCGCTGGCCTATGGCCTGGACAAAAAGAAGGAGGAGAAAATTGCCGTGTTCGACCTGGGTGGCGGTACCTTCGACGTTTCCATCATGGAGATCGGCGACGGGGTCTTCGAAGTCAAAGCCACCAACGGCGACACCCACCTGGGCGGCGAGGATTTCGACCTGCGTATCATCGACTATCTGGCCGCTGAATTCAAACGGGAGCAGGGCATCGACCTGCGTGGCGACAAGATGGCGCTTCAGCGGCTCAAAGAAGCGGCGGAAAAGGCCAAGATGGAGCTGTCCAGCGCCATGGAGACGGACGTCAACCTGCCGTTCATTACTGCAGACGCCAGCGGGCCCAAACACCTGAACATCAAGATGACCCGGGCCAAACTGGAATCCCTGGTGGAAGACCTGCTGGACCGCATGGACGGCCCCTGCCGCACGGCCATGAAAGACGCCGGTTTTTCGGCAAGCGACATCGACGAGGTGATCCTGGTGGGCGGCATGACGCGCATGCCGGCGGTGGTGCAGCGGGTGAAGAGGCTTTTCGGCAAGGAGCCCAGCAAGGGCGTCAACCCCGATGAAGTGGTCGCCATGGGCGCCGCCATTCAAGGGGCTGTGCTGCAGGGCGATGTCAAGGACGTGCTGCTGCTGGATGTGACCCCGCTCTCCCTGGGAATCGAGACCCTTGGCGGTGTGATGACCAAACTGATCGAAAAGAATACCACCATCCCCGCCCGCCAGAGCCAGGTTTTCTCCACGGCCGAGGACAACCAGCCGGCCGTGACGGTTCATGTGCTCCAGGGTGAACGCAAGGTGGCGGAAGGCAACAAGACGCTGGGCCGCTTCGAACTCGCCGGTATCCCACCGGCACCACGGGGGACACCCCAGATCGAGGTGACCTTCGACATCGACGCCAACGGCATCGTGGAGGTGTCGGCCAAGGATCAGGCGACGGGCAAGCGGCAGAGCATACGCATCACCTCGTCCTCGGGCCTCTCCAAAGCGGAGATCGACCGACTGGTCAAGGATGCCGACATGCATGCCGATGCCGACAACCGTAAAAAAGAGCTGGTGGATGCCAAAAATGCCGCCGATGCGCTGGTCTACGCGACGGAAAAAACCCTCAAAGAGATGGGCGCCGACGTCGACGGCAGCGTGCGCATGGAGATCGACGACGCCATGTCCAACCTGAAACGGGCACTGAAAGGAGACGACGCCGCAGCGATCAGGCAGCTGACAGAGGTGCTCACCCGAGCCTCCCACCGGCTGGCCGAGTCCATGCACCGGCAGCCGGGCAGCCCCCATGACGGCGGGCCGCAAACAGGCCAGGGCGTCGGAGGGCGGGCCGGCACAAATCCATCGGGCGACGACGACGTGGTGGATGCCGAGTTCAAGGAAGTGGCCTAACAGACGCTGAGGCTAGATCAGCCGATCGGTGCGTCTTACCACGTACTTGACACACAACCAAAAAGCCGGGCGAATGCCCGGCTTTTTGAGTTTAATCAATGGCACCTTGAACCTTAAGGTGCCAGGTGGTATAGGGGCATCCATCGACATGCCCGATTCTTAAGGCTTTCACCGTACTTTATCGATCGATCAGATGAGGCCGACATGAAAAAATGGTATCCCTCGTTAATCCTCCTAGCCCTGCTCATTCTGACAGCCGGCTGCGCCGACCATCCAGATCAGATCAAGATCCCCAAAGACGCTGTGGAGATGACGGTGGCATTTTCCTGGGAGGGAATTGACGCCTGCACCCATGACTCTCCGGAAATCCGGGTCTCACCGGTTCCGGAGGGCACCGCCGATCTGCAGGTCAAGCTAAAGGATATCAGCATGCCGGCATGGAATCACGGAGGCGGCAGGGTCAATCATGACGGATCAGGGGTCATCCCTGCTGGCGCCCTTAAACTCGGCTATAACGGCCCCTGCCCACCCGACGGCAGGCATCAATATGAATTCTCGGTCATGGCTGTGGATGCAGGCGGCGCGATCATTGGCTTCGGTAAGGCCAGGCAGCCGTTTCCTCCCAAGAAATGAGGATTCCAGTCCAGTCTTGCTGAAAGAAAGCTCAAACCGACGGACAAATTAGGGCACCTTCAACCCTGCTCGCTCCTACCGACGACCCATCCAAAACGATTACCCCCCGGCCTGGCAGTCCGGGCAGACACCGAAGAAATCGAGGCGGTGGCGGGTGATGGTAAAACCGGTCTCCCGTGTTAGTTCCTGGGTCATATCCTCCAGGGCCGATATGTCCGGATCGAGGATTTTCCTGCAAACGGTACATACCACGTGGGGATGGTCGTAGGGTTTGTTGCCGTCGTAGCGGTTGCTGTCATCGCTGAAACCCAGCTCCAGCAGTTGATCGAGGTCTCTGAGGACAGCCACATTTTTATAGATGGTGGCCAGGCTGGTGGTGGGAAAGCTGGTTTTGACCTGCTCGAAGATGGATTCAACGCTGGGGTGTCCCTTGCTCTCGGCAAGGACGTTGAGAATAGCCAGGCGCTGGGGGGTGATTCGATACCGGTTTTCCCGGAGGGCTTCCACCATTTTTCGCATTCGGATCTCAGGATCTGGCATGGGCGTACTCGGTGACGTCGGGTTTTAAGGAAAATGATTATCAACAAATAGCAAAGGTGCGGACTGGGTGTCAACCGCCGCAAAAACAGGGCCGCTAGTCGATGGCCTGAAATTCCTTCATGAATTTTCGATCGATGTAGTCTTTGATGACGAATGCGGGCCGACCGCCGAATTCCAGCCACCGTTTTTTCAGAACGCCGACCCGGCCGCCCAGGTTGAAGATCAGCAGGTAGTCACCGCCCGGATCGAAGGGCATCAGGTCGCCGCCGTTCAGTTGCGCCAAGATGTTGTGGAGCAGAACCGGGTTCTGGCGAACCGCATAGACACCCACCTTGTCCAGGGGCTGGTCTTCAAAGTAAATGCAGTCACCGCCACCGAAGATGCAGGGATGTTGGGTGCTCTGCAAAAAGCGGTTGACCCGCAGGCCGCCGTCGGGCCCCGTGGCGATGCCGGAATTCGCAAAAATGGCCGACGGTTTGACGCCCAGGGCTAGAAATATGAAATTGGACGGCAGGGTTTCACCATCGTCCAGGGTGACGGCATCGCAGGATACGGATTTCACGTAGACGCCCTCACGGATGGTGATGCCCCGCCGAGCCAACGTGCCGCGGATCTTGCGGCGGACGGAAGCGGGAAAGCGGGACATGAATTCGCTGCCGGCACAGACGGTGATGCGCGGCATGTGCCCGCCGGTGGTTGTTGCCAGCTGCCAGACGTTGCCGGCCACCTCTGCCGAGGAGGGGCCGCCGCCGACGATGACCACGTCCGGGGCGTGCCGGCTGAAATGGTCGACCAAGCGGTCTTTGGCCGCCATGAGCCGCTCGATGGGTTTGACGGTGTAGAGGTCGGCAGGCTTCCCTTCGATGGCCGGTTTGGGTACAAGGCTGCCCGCGTTGCAGGAAAGAACATCGTAGGGCACGGTGTGGCCGTTTTCCAGAATCACGATTTTTTGTTCGGGATCGATCGTGGCTGCTTTGCCGTGCAGGAATGTGCCCCCCTGCTTTTCAACCACATGCCGGGTGGCGAAGCGAATTTCCTCGGGCCGGTAGGTGCCGGAAAGCATCCCCGGCCCCATGCCCGAGTAGTAGTGAAATTCCGATGGGCCGATGACGGTGACGCCGTGACCTTTTCCGGTGATGGTAGCCAGGTTGGCCAGTGTGACCATGTGCGCGTGGCCGCCGCCGATAAGGACCAGTTGTTTCTTCATGCTAGTGTCTCTTCCATCAGCTGACCCAGCCTCGCCAGATGAGCCTTCTCCTCGTTGGCAATCTGGATCAGGGCCTTTTTGCCGGTCTCGTTTTTCGCCTTTTCCGATGCGCGAAGGTAGAGATCCAAGGCCTGGGCTTCGATGGACATGGCCAGTTCGATGATGTCCTGCACGGTGTCGTAGGCGGGCATGAGCAGGTTGGCATACTCTTCGGTGGTCAGCCCGCCTTCCAGCACCTCCGGTAGCTGCCGGGCCTCGAAGGTGACCCGGGTGACCGGCTTGCCGGTCAGCGCGGTGTACTGCTCCAGGATGCGATCCTGATGTTTCACTTCAATTTGAGACAGTTGGTGAAACAGTTGTCTCGCCGGGGCACTGTCAACCTTCACCGCCATGGTGTCGTAAAAGTCCTTTAGCCCCGCCTCGAGCGAGTAGGCCACGACCAGGGCGTTTTCCACCGACGTGACCCCATTGAAAAGCGCCAGCCCCTTCTCTTCGCCCAGGAATGCCGCTTCGCCGGTCCAGGCGTTGAAGCCGCCGGCTACATTGATGATGTTGCTGAAGCCCTGCCCGGAAAGCAGCTGCGCCGCCATCCGGCTGCGTCCTCCGGATGCACAGTAAACCATAACGGGCTTGGTTCGGTCGATGCGCGGCATGTGGTCGGTGAGCTCGGGCAGCGGTGCGAGAACGGCACCGGGGATGTGGCCGGCCTCGTACTCTGTGGGTTGGCGCACGTCCAGAATGGTCACGTCGTCCACCTTCTTGTCCGAGAGGTAGGATTTGGCCTGATCGGTGTCGACAGATGTCACGGGGGTCAGGAATTGTCGCCAGTTCATGGGGTCCTCCGCCTGGATAGGGTTTTTGTTGGTCATGATTTCCAAATCCTGTCTAAAGTGCAACGATGCATTGTGTTTTCATCAGGCGGTCTCTTTTCCTTGAACGTGATCCAGGGTTTTGAAATCATATCGATGCAGATCGGAAGGGTCATTCAAGTATACACAAAACAATCCTTTCTCGCCATGGCTTTTTAGATGGCATGCGGTTTGCTTTTTAAAAATGCAGCATTAACGTCTAAGTATGGGCCGTGTGCCCGCATTTCCCCCAATCTTCTTCAAATCAAACGGAGGGTATCATGAAACTGAGCGAGTACAAGGATATCATCAAACAGGCCATCGCCAACGAGGTGGAGGCCAGAAAATTTTATGACGATGCGGCCAATACGCTCAAAGATCCGCACCTGAAAAAGCTCTTCGCTTCTCTGGCCGAGGAGGAGAAGAAACACCGGGATATCCTGACCAGGATTTACACTGGTAACACGATGGACCGCTATTTTTCCGAATCGCGGGATTACAAGGTGGCCGAAACCGTGGACGAGCCGGAACTGTCCATGGCAATGAAGCCGGCCGACGCATTTGCCCTGGCCATGAAAAAGGAGGAAGCGGCCATGAAACAGTACACCGGTATGGCCGAGATGTGCGATGACGACGACAAGCGGCAGGTCTTCCTGGATCTGGCCGCCATGGAGCGGGATCACAAACTGAAAATGGAATCCGCCTTCATCGATATCGGTTATCCCGAGGTCTGGTAAATAAAGGAGAATTGAGAATGGCAGAATCCAAATGCCCGGTCTGCGGCTGTAAAAAATTCCATGTCAAAAACCCCGACGACGACTACGATGTATACGAATTCGAGTGCCGGGACGGGAAGATCTGTTTTGAAGAAGATCTGGATGATGACGATTGCCCAGAGGTTGGCGACGCCACGGAAACCTTTTGCAATGCGTGTGCATGGCATGATAAGTTCAATAAAATCAAATAGTTTGTACCCCAATTGGGAGCAGCCATGGAGACCCATGACGTAACCGTGTTCAAACCCTATCCGTTCAGGGTGGGTCAGAAAATCAATATCGAAGGCGGACCTCGCAAGGGAGACTGGGAGGTGGTGGCCGTTACGGACCGCAAGGTCAAACTCCGCTGCCCGTTCAGCCATCGGGAACTCGAATGGAACCGGTTCTGCTATGTGGTCGATGAACAGACCGGTGTTCAATGGCCCGGAAAAGAATAGCCCTCCTTTTCAAACGCAGACCAAGCGGAAGATCGGCACCCTTGCGCCCCTGGGGGATGCCCGTGGGGGATGATGGGCTCGCAAAGAGTCGTTTTCAGACGGTTTCGTAGCAACGCACGGTCACTTGGTTGTATCCCATCGCCGACAATCCGACCACGACCCATTTTGCTCGAGCGGGCAAAAGCGGTGTAAGATTCTCACCCGTTGCGCGACCAACCTGAAAAACCGCAATGCGATAAACAGTATTCATTTTCTTAAGGAGGCCGTATGAAAAGGATATCCATCGCAATGACCATCATGATTGCCGGCCTATGGGTTGCCGGTGTCGGTGTGCATGCCGCCCAGCTGGATCACTCCTCGTTCGCCTCCCTGTTGAGCAGACATGTAAAAGACGGTGTCGTTGACTACAAGGGCTTTAAGGATAACGAAGCCATTCTGGATCAATACCTTGAATCGCTCGCCGCCGTCGACCCGGAACAGCTGCCAGCAGACGATCAATTTGCCTTTTACGTCAACGCCTACAACGCATGGACCATCAAACTGATACTGTCCCGCTACCCGGATATTCGTTCCATCAAGGATATAGGGAGCCTGTTTTCATCTCCCTGGAAAAAAACCATCGTCCGCATCGATGGCGACCTGTTGACCCTGGATCAGATCGAACACGACATCCTGAGAAAACATTTCAAGGACCCCCGGGTCCACTTTGCCGTCAACTGCGCATCCAAGAGCTGCCCGCCCCTTCAGGGCGAGCCGTTTGCGGGAAGCCACCTGAACGATCAGCTGAACCGGGCGGCCAAGGACTTCATCAATGCCCCCCGGTTCAACCGGTTGGAAGGAGATACCCTGTGGGCCAGTAAAATTTTTGATTGGTTCCCGGAAGACTTTCAAGGTGATGTGATCGGCTATTTCATCAAATTTGCCGATGCCCCGCTGAGGGATCGGCTGGAGAAAAACAAAGCGCGGATCAGGGTCAAATACCTGGACTACGACTGGTCCCTCAACGGAACCTGAAGGAGGCGACGATGGCAAGCTATGACTACGATATCGGCATTATCGGCGGCGGCGCGGCCGGACTTACGGTCGCTTCGGGAGCGGCGCAGCTGGGTGCCAAGACCCTGCTTATCGAAAAGGAGCCCGCCCTCGGCGGAGACTGCCTGCACTATGGCTGCGTGCCCAGCAAGACTCTGATCCGTTCGGCCCACGTTTACCACGACATGAAACATGCCGATCGTTTCGGACTGCCGAAAGTGGCCCTGCCGCCCGTGGATTTTTCCCGGATCGCCAAGCGGATACAAGATGTCATCGCCGTCATCCAGAAGCATGATTCAGAAGAACGATTCTGCAAACTGGGTGCGAAGGTGGCCTTCGGAACCGTTTTTTTCAAGAACGACCGCACGGTGGATCTGAATGGCCGGTCGATCACTGCCAAGAACTGGGTCATTGCCACCGGATCTTCCGCGGCCTTCCCCCCCATACCGGGACTGAAGGAGATCGGCTATATCACCAACCGTGAGATCTTCTCTCTCGATCGGCTTCCCGAGAGTATGATCGTGCTGGGTGCCGGGCCCATTGGCATCGAGATGGCCCAGGCATTCAACCGATTGGGAACTTCAGTAACGGTGGTGGATCGAGCCGGTCAGATTTTAACCAAGGAGGATCGGGACATGACCGATGCCGTCCAGGCGATCATGGAAGCCGAGGGCGTAAAATTTTACCTGGGTGCCGCCGTTGAACGCGCATCGGCGACAGGTGAGAAAAAAAGCGTTACCTTTCGGCTGGGAGACGGTACCTCGGCGACGCTGACCGCCGACACGGTGCTGGTGGCCATGGGCCGTGCGGTCAACGTCAAAGATCTGCGGCTGGACGCCGCCGGTGTCGAATTCGACAGAACGGGTGTCACGGTGGACGCGCGGCTGCGCACCAATCAGAAACATATTTTTGCTGCCGGTGACGTCAGCGGCGGCTACCAGTTCACCCACGCCGCCGGATACGAAGGGGGCGTGGTGGTGAGCAACGCGGTATTTCACCTGCCGAGAAAAGTGAACTACACGTGGCTGCCCTGGTGCACCTTCACGGATCCGGAACTGGCCAGTATCGGACTCAATGAGCGTGCGGCAAAAGATGCGGGCCTCGACTATTCCGTCTGGACAGAAGCGTTTCAGGACAACGACCGCGGACTGGCCGAAGGTCAGACCGAAGGGCGGATCAAATTGATCCTTGATAAAAAGGAAAAGCCCCTGGGGGTTCAGATTTTAGGCCCCCGTGCCGGGGATCTGATTGCCGAATGGGTGGCAGCCTTAAATGGCGGCGTAAAGCTTTCCACCATGGCTTCGGCCATTCATCCCTATCCCACACTGGGAGAGATCAGCAAACGGGTGACCGGCAGTGTCTTCTCACCGAAAATATTTTCCGAGAAGGTGCAAAAAGGGCTCAAGCTCTTCTTCAACCTGAAGGGCCGGGCGTGTGCGCCGGAGGCATGCGAGGATAAAAGCCTGATGTCGGAGGGCTGAGGTCTGATTTCAGAGGACAGAAGACGGAGATCTGAGGTCTGAGAACCGAATTCCGGATTTAGGGATTACGGCATTGAGGGATTGTTGGAGCGGCTTCCAGCCGCGATCGATTTTTGGAAGACGGACGCTTTCTAAGGAGACGACCATGGAGACTTACTACAAGCCTGACGATCTGCCCAAATTCGGTGATATCGGTAAAGACAATCCCAACCTGGCGCAAAAGTTTTTCGAGTATTACGAAGCGGTATTCGCCGAAGGGGAGCTGACCCAGCGGGAGAAATCGCTCATCGCCCTGGCCGTGGCCCACGCCGTCCAATGCCCATACTGCATCGATGCTTACACCCGTTCATGCCTTGAGACCGGTTCCAACATGGCGGAAATGATCGAAGCCGTCCATGTGGCCACCGCGATTCGGGGCGGTGCTTCTCTGGTGCACGGCGTCCAGATGAAAAATATTGCCGAAAAGATGTCCATGCAAAGGTAGCGTGAAGAGGCAACCATGGCTGACGACCAACCGTTCGTTCATGAATTCGATACCGAGCTCACGGGGTTTTCCAGGACCCTTGCCCGGCATGGGTTGAAATTGGCCCGGGGCGACACACAAATCCTGCAGGTCAACGTGGGCTTGCTGTGCAATCAGACTTGCGGCCATTGTCACCTCAATGCCGGTCCCGGTAGAAGCGAAGTCATGACGCGTCAGACCGCCGACCAGATCGCGGCATGGTCCGGGCGGGCGTCCTTCGAAACGATCGATATTACCGGTGGCGCCCCGGAGATGAACCCCGACATTGTCTACCTTGTCGAGACGTTTGCCGAACTGGCGCCGAAACTGATCTTCCGATCCAACCTGTCAGCCCTGAACAGTGGCGGGCGGGAGCACTTGATGGAGCTGCTCAAAAGCCTCAAGGTCACCGTCGTGGCCTCTTTTGCCTCCATCAACGAATCCCAGGCCGATGCCCAGCGGGGGGATGGGGTATTCAGGGCCAGCATTGCCGCTCTCAAGAAACTCAACGCCCTGGGCTACGGGCGGTCGGAAACGGGCCTGGAATTGAACCTGGTCTCCAACCCCACGGGCGCTTTCATGGCCGCTGATCAGGCTCAGACGGAGAAGCGGTTTCGCCAGATGCTCGAACGTAAGTGGGGCATCACGTTCAATCATCTCTTCAGCTTTTCCAATGCGCCTTTGGGGCGTTTCAGGCGGTGGCTGGAGCGATCCGGCAACCTGCCGGTCTACCTGAAGAAACTGGCGGACGGATTCAACCCGTGTGCGCTGGACGGGGTGATGTGCCGGACCCTGGTGTCGGTCTCCTGGGACGGATACCTGTATGACTGTGACTTCAATTTGGCCCGGGGGCTTCCCATGGGCCGCAACCGGGTCCATGTGACCGATATGACCGGACGCCCGGAGCCAGGCAATCCTATCGCCACGGCAGACCACTGCTATACCTGCACCGCCGGCGCCGGATTCACCTGAGGCGGGGCCATCGGCACCTGAGGGTCAGGTGTGTGCATTTCCGGTACCATCTTGAGACATCCTGTCTCAAGTGAACAATCTATTTCCTTGCGACAATCATTCAATCCACCCGTGGCAGCGGTTGTCCGCCGGGTGCAGCAAATCGGTGTCCCGGGACCTTTTTACCTTGACGATCATGGCATGGATCTTGTTAGTATGAAGGGGTCCCGATCCCTTCCTTCGGAGAGAGAATGGAACAGCAGATCCAATTCGACAATCATATGGGGGAAACCCTTGCAGGAACCTTGCACCAGCCCGAGCGGCCACCGGTTGGCGCAGTTATCGCCGGCCACTGTTTTACCTGTTCCCGGCACACGGGTGTTCTGCGGCGCATCTGCAGCACGCTGTGCGAAGCCGGGTTCATGGCCCTGCGATTCGATTTTTCCGGAAACGGCCAGAGTCAGGGACGGTTTGAACACTCCACCTGGTCCAAGCAGGTCCTGGAGATGGAGGCGGCCATTGCCCTGATCCAGGAAAAAGGCGTCCCATGGATCGGACTGGCCGGGCACTCATTGGGTGCGGCCATCGCCCTGCTTACCGCCCGGCGAATCAAGACCGTATCGGCTGTCTGCCGGGTGGCCGGGCGCGTCAGCCAGACACGACCCATGCATTTTCTCACACCGTCACAGCAGCAGACCCTGGAGGCGACCGGTCAGGTGGGATTTAACAGCCGCGAGCGCCAGCTCAGTCTCAGCAGGGATTTTTTTGATGATGCGGACCGGCATGATCTGATGGAGGCCACCCGATCGTTGACGATTCCCATGCTGGTGGTTCACGGCGACCGGGACGAGATCATTCCGGTCGCCGAAGCGCATCTGGCCAAAACGGCAAACCCCCGCATGGTCGAGCTGGCCATTGTCGCCGGGGGCGATCACATGCTCGCCCAGCCGGACCACCAGCGGCAGGTGGCGCGTACCGTGACCGGCTGGTTCTGCCACCAGGCCGGTGCCCCGGTACCCGACAGCATGAGTCGTTAACACTTACACCGCCCATAGGAGACGTTGAACGATGAACCTGTCCGAAACCTTGAGCGCCGACTTTATCGACGCCCAATACCGCAAATGGAGGTCCGATCCATCGTCGCTTTCGGATGACTGGCAGTTCTTCTTCAGAGGATTCGAATTGGCCGGGGCGGCCGGACCGGCGGATGTCGATCCGGAGCAGGCCCTGCGCCAGGCCAATGTGGGCGAGCTGATTCGCCGCTACCGGGACATCGGCCACCTGCTGGCCTGCATGGATCCATTGTCCGCCTGCCCCACATCTCATCCGCTTTTAGATCTCGATGCCTTTGGCCTGGACGTGTCCGACCTGGACCGTGCCTTTGCTGCACCGGGTTTGATCGAACAGACCGCGGCCCCGCTCAAGGAGATCGTGGGCCGGCTGAAACAGACCTATTGCCACAGCATCGGCGTGGAGTACATGCACCTTCAGGACCCCGACGAGCGACGGTGGCTTCAGTCGCGCATGGAACCGGTGAAGAACCAGGTTGAACTCACGACGGCCGAACGGGTCGACATCTTCAAAAAGCTCTCCGCGGCGTCCCTGTTTGAAGGGTTTCTCAATAAAAAGTATGTGGGCGTGACGCGTTTCTCGCTGGAGGGCGGTGAAGCCCTGATCCCATTTCTGGACATCCTGCGCCGGCGGGCGGTTGAATCCGGATGCCGCGAAATCATCTTCGGTATGGCACACCGGGGACGCCTCAACGTGCTGCGCAACATCCTTGAAAAGCCGGCCGAAGAGATTTTTGCGGAATTCGAAAGCTGCTACGATCCCCAGGACCTGGTGGGCTCCGGGGATGTCAAGTATCATATCGGTTACCTCACCGAACACAAGATGGCGGACGGCACCTCGCTTTCCCTCTATCTGGTGAGCAACCCCAGCCACCTGGAGGCGGTGGATCCGGTGGTGGAAGGCATGGCCAGGGCCCGGCAGGATCTGCTGCCAGCCGACGGCGACAAGGCGGTCCTTGCGGTGCTGCTGCATGGCGATGCGGCCTTTGCCGGGCAGGGGGTCGTGGCGGAAACCCTGAACATGTCTCAATTGAAGGGCTATCGGACCGGCGGGACGGTGCACGTCGTCATCAACAATCAGATCGGCTACACCACCCTGCCCGAGGATGCCCGCTCCACCCGCTACTCGACCGATGTGGCCAAAATGCTCATGGTGCCGATCTTCCACGTCCACGGTGAAGATCCGGAGGCCGTGGTTCACGTGGCTCGGCTGGCGGCCGACTACCGCTACCGCTTCGGCAAGGACGTGGTCATCGACCTGGTCTGTTATCGCCGGTACGGTCACAACGAAGGGGATGAGCCCTATTTTACCCAGCCGACCATGTACCAGCGCATCCGCCAGCGTCCGCCGCTGAATCGGGTATACGGCGACCGGCTGGTGGCCGAGGGCGTATTATCGAAAACAGAGGTGGAGAAGATAGAACAGGGGGTTGCCGGCGGTCTCGATGCGGCCTATGAGGAGGTCCACGGCGATTCCTGCCTTTTTCCCGAACCCAGGTTCTTTCCGGAATGGGAGACGATCAGCGGTGCGTTTGCCCATGGCCCGGTCGAGACCGCGGTGGATAAAAAGACGCTGGGCCGTCTGGCCGGCCGCTTGGCCGAGCTGCCCGAGGGGTTTACCGTCCACCCCCGGCTGAAGGGGGTGCTGGACAAGCGACTCGAAGCCGTTAGCTCCGGTGAAGGTATTGACTGGGCCGGCGCCGAAGCCCTGGCCTTTGCATCCCTGCTTGCCGAAGGCCACACCGTGCGGCTCAGCGGCCAGGATGTGAGCCGTGGCACATTCAGCCAGCGCCACAGCGTCCTCTGGGACTATGAGACGGGTCAATCCCACACCCCCTTGAACAACCTGGAAGCGGGCCAGGCTTCATTTGAGGTATACAACAGCCTGCTGGCCGAGGCCGGTGTGCTGGGTTTTGAATATGGCTACGCGGTGACCCGGCCCCAGGTGCTGACCCTGTGGGAGGCCCAGTTCGGCGACTTTGCCAACAGCGCCCAATGCATCATCGATCTGTTTATCGCCAGCGGGCAGGCCAAGTGGCAGCAGTTGTGCGGATTGACCCTGCTGCTGCCCCACGGGTGGGAGGGCCTGGGGCCGGAACATTCCAGCGCCCGGCTGGAACGCTTTCTCCAGCTTTGCGCCAGCGACAACATGCAGGTGGCCAACCCGACCACCCCGGCCCAGTACTTCCACCTGCTGCGGCGGCAGATCAAGGCGCCGTTCCGCAAGCCGCTGATCCTGATGACCCCCAAGAGCCTGCTGCGCCATCCCATGGCCATCTCCTCGCTGAAGGACCTCACCCATGGGCAGTTTTCACCGATTCTGGATGATGCGGAAGCGGCGGCTTCGGCAAAAAAGGTCATTTTCTGCTGCGGCAAGATTTACTATCAATTGATTGCCCGGCGGCAGCAGATCAATGCTGTCGACACGGCCATCGTCCGGGTCGAAATGATTCACCCGTTCCCTGAAAAGGCCCTTGAAACGGTCATCGGCCGATACAAGAAAGCCAAGGACTGGGTCTGGGTGCAGGAGGAGCCGGAGAACATGGGCGCCTGGCAGTTCCTGCGGCCCAGGCTGTCGCTGCTGCTGAAAAACCCCTTCGACTATGTCGGCCGTAACGCCGCTGCGAGCCCGGCCACGGGTTTTCCCAAGATCTACAAAATGGAGCAGGAAGGCATCGTCGACCGGGCCATCGGCCCCCATAACCATGCGGGGGGGATGGCGGGGTGAGGGAGGGGGAAGCTCAAAGAGCATGATGCTTCCTCCTGTTTTCAGCGTGAGTGAAACACATACACCGGTAATGGATATTTGTATCGCCTGTTTTTTCTTATTCACTAAACTTTGAGCCTTCAGCTTTGAGCTTTTAACTCATATCCAAGGAGCCTGCATGTCCATCGAAATCAAGATTCCCAGTGTTGGCGAGTCGGTCCAGGAAGCCGTCCTGGCCGAATGGTTCAAACAGGACGGCGATACCGTCCGCAAGGACGATCCCCTGTTTGTCATCGAAACGGACAAGGTGACCCTGGAGGTGGTGGCCGAGGCGGACGGCGTGCTGAAGATCCTTGTGGCTGCCGGAGAAACCGTGGCTATCGGTACGGTGGTGGGGGCCCTGGAACCCGTGGACGCAGCCTCACCGGCGCCTGCAAAGCCGAAAGGCGAAACCGCACCGGCACCGGAACCGGCACCGGAAAAAACAACCGTCCCGGTGTCTGCCGCGCCGGCAGCCACAGCCCCGGCGCCTGCAGCTCCGGCCAGGTCTGCCGACAGTATGCCCCTGGCGCCGTCGGTGCGCAGGCTGATCGCCGAAAAGCATCTGGATGCGTCGAAAATCCAGGGTACCGGACCCGGCGGACGCATCAGCAAGGGAGACGTGCTGCTCTACCTGGAGAAGGCGCCTGCCGGCATCCCCGATGCGGCGCCTGCCCCGGCGGCGCAACCGTCGGCGGCAGCCATGGAAGAGCGAAAACCCATGACGCCCATTCGCAAACGCATCGCCGAGCGGCTGTTGGCGTCCAAGCAGAGCACGGCCATGCTCACCACCTTCAACGAGATCGACATGGCCCGGGCCATGGAAATCCGATCCCTGTACAAGGAGGCCTTCCAGAAACGCCACGGCGTCTCGCTGGGGTTCATGTCCTTCTTCGTCAAGGCATGCGTGGAGGCCCTCAAGGAGGTGCCCGAGATCAACGCCTTCATCGACGGCAGCGACATCGTCTATCACAACTACCAGCACGTCGGTGTGGCTGTGGGCACGGAGCGGGGCCTGGTGGTGCCGGTGATCCGCCATGTTGAACGCTTGAGCTTCGCCCAGGTGGAAAAAGCCATCGTGGATTACGTGACAAAGATCAAGGACAACCGGTTGGAGCTGGCCGACCTGGAGGGGGGCACCTTCACGGTGAGCAACGGCGGCGTCTACGGCAGCCTGCTATCCACCCCCATCCTCAACATGCCCCAGAGCGGCATCCTGGGCATGCACAAAATTGAAAAGCGGCCGGTGGTGGTCGATGATCAGATCGTCATCCGTCCCATGATGTATGTGGCGCTCAGCTATGACCACCGCATCGTGGACGGCAAGGGCGCGGTGACCTTTCTCAAGCGGGTCAAGGAGCTCGTCGAAAACCCGGAACGCATGGCATTGGAGGTGTAAGATGGCACAGCAAACACAGTTCGACCTGGTGATCATCGGCTCCGGACCCGGCGGATACGTGGCGGCCGTTCGTGCGGCCCAGCTCGGCATGAAAACCGCTGTGGTGGAAAAAGCCTCCCGTCTGGGCGGCGTCTGCCTCAACGTGGGGTGCATCCCCAGCAAGGCGCTGCTGGATTCCTCCGAGTACTATCACCTGGCCAAGGACCGTTTTGCCGAATACGGCATCAAGACGGGAAAAGTCTCCCTGGATCTGCCGGCCATGCTGGCCCGCAAGGACAAGGTGGTGGAGGAGCTGACCGAAAACGTGCGCAAGCTGCTGGACGGCAACAATATCGAGATCATCCATGGCACGGCATCGATCGCGGCCTCAGGAACCGTCGAGGTGAATACGGGCAAAAAGAAAAAGACGACCCTGTCGGCAAAGAACATCCTGCTGGCCACAGGCTCCGAACCCATTGAAGTCAAAGGGCTGGAATTTGACGGCAAGCATATCGTCAGCTCCACCGAAGCCCTCTCTTTCGACCGTGTGCCAAAAAGTCTGGGCATCGTCGGCGGCGGCTACATCGGTTTGGAGCTGGGATCGGTCTGGAGCCGGCTTGGTTCCAAGGTCACCGTCATCGAGATGCTGCCCAAGATCGCCACCACACTGGACGGCCAGGTGGGGCGGACCCTGGACCGCATTCTCAAGCGGCAGGGACTGGAATTCCGGCTCAACACCAAGGTGGCCAAAGCCGCCGTGGCCGGTAAAAAGGTCAAGGCCGTGCTGGAAAGCAAGGGAAAAACCGAGGAGATGACCTTCGACCGGCTGTTGGTGTCAGTCGGCCGGCGACCGCTCACCCGCGGTCTGGGTATCGAGGCGCTGGGTATCGACACCGATCCGAAAACCGGCCAGATTCTCGTGGACGAAACCTACCGTACCAGCGTCGACGGCATCTACGCCATCGGTGACCTGATTCCCGGTCCCATGCTGGCCCACAAGGCCTCCGCGGAAGGTACCGCGGCGGTGGAATGCATTGCCGGACGTGCCGGCGAAGTGAACTACGATACCATTCCTGCAGTGGTTTACACCTGGCCCGAGGTGGCCAGTGTGGGTCTGACCGAAGAGCAGGTGCGTGAAAATGAGATCCCCTACTGCGTGGGCAGCTTTCCCTTTTCCGGAGCGGGGCGGGCGCGCTGCATGGGTGAAACTGACGGGTTTGTCAAACTCATCTCCCACGGCAAGACCGACCGGATCCTGGGCGTCCACATCATCGGCCCCCGGGCGGCGGACATGATCGCCGAGTGTGTGCTGGCGCTGGAGTTCGGTGCCAGCTCGGAAGATATATCCCGCACCATCCATGGCCACCCCACCTTTGCCGAAGCGCTGCAGGAGGCGGCCATGAATGTCAGAAAGTGCTCCATCTACGCCTCGTGATGGTGGCCCCTAAACGGCATTTTCCGGCCCAGGCCGGCGTTCTCACATCTTTGAGATCCTCGACGTAGCGCTGCTACGCCTGCGGTCTCAAAGATGCTGCGGCCTTTGCCTGAACCGGAAACTACCATTTATGAGGCACCATCATCATACTATTAATGCTTAAGCAATCATTACAACGGTCGTCACCCCGAACGAAGCCGGGATCCAGTACTATTATGGATGCCGGATCAAATCCGGCATGCCTGGGTCTCAATGATTCATTCGCCACCTGTAGATAATAAAAGGAGACTGCATGAAAATTTTGGGTATATCCGGAAGTCCCCGCAAAGAGAGCCAATCCGGTGTATACAAACTGGTCCAGACCGTGCTTGAAAATACCGGTGTAGACTATGAAATCGTCTCTTTGCGGGGAAAAGCCATTTCAGGGTGCATCGCCTGCCTGGGTTGCGTGAAGGACAATGTCTGCAAGGTGGAGGACGATCTGACTCCGCTGCGCGAAAAAATCGTGGCGGCGGACGCCTATGTTTTCGGCGCGCCCAACTACTACGCCACCCTCAATGCCGCCGCCCATGCACTGCTGGAACGCTGGTTTCAGTTCCGCCACCAAACCGGCGACATCCTGTGGGGCAAGCTGGCCGTGGCCGTGGGAGTGGGTGGCACCAGCGGTCGGTTTCCGGCAGACGAACTGGAAAAATTCTTCCTTTACAACTTCATCGAGACGGTGGCCAAGGTGACGGGACAGGGCGCCGCCTCCTGTTACAGCTGTGGATTTGGGGAGACCTGCCAGGTGGGCATTCCCAGCATGATTCATGGCCAGGGAGTCAAGATTACACCGGAGATGATCCCGGATGTGGCCAAGCAGCCCAAGGTCATGGCTGCCGCCGTCGAGGCCGGCAAATTACTGGGTCAGCGGCTGAAAGAAGGCCACGACCGCAGGGCCGTCACCCGGAAGATGCAGGAGAAGATGATGGCGATGTTCGCCTCCTCCGCTTGATCCGGCGGATCACTTCCAGCTCCATCCTGATGCGTTTCTTTTTGATCCGATTAATTTTACCCTGCAGGGCGGACGCTGTGGGCTGCCCTGTTCTGTTGAGAACGGCCCGCTGGGTCGGACAGATATACTGGATGCACATCCACGGCCGGATTCGCGGCGGCAGGCGACATCCGTGGTGGGTCAAAAACGGACAGGCCTCACCGGGACCCGATGCAGCCTGGCATGGCGGAATGGGTTCTTTGAGCAGATGTAGGAACAGCAGATCCCGAAAATCGATCCACACCGTGTGGCCGATGCAGCAGGGCTCGGGGCAAAAGCGGCAGGTCCGACTGCACAGCGCCGCCATCAATGGCGTCAGTTCGTCTATTCCACGGCGGATTTCCACGGCCACGGCGATTGCTCTCCCGAGAGCCCGGCGGTGAATTGCCAACAGGCGCGCCAGCGCGCAGTTCGATTCCTGCCATTGCGGGGTTTGGTGGAAAACACCGGCGTCCGGCCAAGAGGGTGGGGTGAATTTGTCGCAAGCGCCTTGCATGCCCAATCCTGATCAGGTGTTTAAAAGTTGATCTTAACGGATGTGGCCCTTACGGTGCAACCCATAACCGGTCTCGTCCACCATCGCCCCGATCGATCGGACGATCTTAGTTTATGGTTTGCCTCTTGATTCTTTTGCTTTAGATGTTATTTTCTGCCCCGGTGAATCATCGATACATGTGCTTGAGTGCTGTTTTAGATTGGCGTAACCGTCTTCCGTCAGGATGAATTCATGAATAAGAGAGACCTCGACTATTTTCAACATATGCTGCAGGATGAGCTCGATGCGCTGCTGGCAAAGGCTGGAATTGCCGTGGTGGAGCTGATCGGTTCAGTCTACACCAATGAGGCCGACCCGCTGGACCGGGCCACGGAGGAGGAGTCCCGTAACAATCAGCTGCGCATTCGGGGCAGGGAGAGCCGGTTGATCGCCAAGATCAAAAAGAGCCTTCAGGCCATTGATGAAGGGACCTATGGCATCTGTGAAGATTGCGAAGAACCCATTGCGATTGCCCGCCTGAAGGCCAGACCGGTCACCAGCTTTTGTATCGACTGTAAAACCAAGCAGGAGGCCTTTGAGCGAGTCACCGGCAATTAGCCGTCCTATTGCCTGTTTCCGCCAGCCGTTTCCTGCCCTTTTCGGGGCTTTATCCCCCCCGATCATTCGCGCCCGCCTTGATTTCCCTGCCTCTCATTCAGACCTGCTGCATCCATGCCGCCGGTGTCACGTTCGTCTGGAGACCGGACCGGAGAGTTGAAAAATGATCTTCGCATCGAGTCTTCAACATTTTTATTCGTGGTGATATTGTACAAAAAGCAGGGCGTAACTATAGCTTGACTCATTATTCGTACGTTTTAAAAGACTAACAATTTTGGGTTCTGTCCATACGCTTTCAAGGCCATTTGATGTCGCTGCTTTGAGTTGATAGTAAAGATCATAGGATTGCCTATGCTCAACTTGATCCGCGTAGGAAGCTTCTTGGTCTGCACGAAACACACATCTATTGTAAACCGGGATATTTAAAGAACCATCCATACTTGCCTTATAGATGCACTGTGTACAATCCTCCATCATTCCAGGGTCTTCGCATACCTTTATCACGTGGTAATCTACGCCTGGCTGGGGTTGACTGGTTAGCCAGCTGTCAACGGTCATTATAAATTCGGGCTCAAGGATATCTTCCGCCAACGATGGAGATGTAACAATAAAAACAATTGAAATCATAAAGACGAAAAACAAAATATTTTTCATTACATTGAATCTCCTAAAAAGGTATCATTTCAAGATGGTCATACCTTGAACTGGAAGTTAATTGTCGGGCCTTTTGCTTTTGATAAAAAAGGTCGGCAAAGCAGGCATTGGTGAGGTTTCGCTGCCACTATTTTGTTCCTGTTTACCATGCCACAGCAGGATTCATTTACAAACGCATTCAAATCGTCAATCTAAGAAAACAAACATCCTGTCAAGAAATATGCCAAATATATATATAATATAATTTCAATATATTAGCGTCATAGGACAGGCGTGGGTCGACTTCGGCGCGCTGATGGCCTCCCAAAATGGAAGGGCGACTTATTTAAATATGATATAATTTCAATGCGATAGGTGAATAAGGCCAATTAGGTAGGAGGCTCATTATGGTCATGCCAGGCGGAGAGTGGATTGGACATTCAATTGAACCCTCCCCGGGGCAAGCCGCGGGGAATGTTCTGCCTGTAACGGCATTGCTGCGCAGCACCGGAAGGGAAAAAATCGATTTTCAGTTCGCTCGCTAACCCTGCCGCAAGCGGCGGGGTTAGTGCTCGCTATCGCGGTTCAAGTATTGGTCAGAACCGCTTTTCATAGCGGCAATCTATGAACGTAGCGCCGGCAGGTCGATTTTTGCAAGGGAAAGGGCGTTGCCGGTAAGAATGACGGCCACCCCCGCCACGGCGGACGGCGACCATTGATAGCCTTCGAAGAGGGTGGAGATGATCAGGGCAATGATGGGAAACAACAACGTGGCGTAGGACGCACGATCCGCGCCGATGTTGCCCACCAGGGTCAGATAGCAGCCGAAGGCGATCACGGAGCCGAACAGGGCCAGGTAGATCAGGGAAATGATATAGGGTGCGGACGGATCGATGGTAAAAGGCTTGCCTGCGATCAGGGCGGCCGACAGCATGAGCAGTGTTCCATAGGCCATGCCGTAGGCGTTGGTCTGAACCACTGGCAGGCCGTGCTGCTGGTTGCGGGCGGAGAGGATGTTGCCGAAAGAGGCCATCAGGGTGGCGGCCATGCTCTGCACGAACCCCCTGAAGCCGTCGTCGGCCAAGCTGAAGTCGGACAGTTCGGGCCAGAATACCAGGCCGATACCCACGATGCCCAGGACCGCGCCGCCGATCACGTTGGCCCGCACCGGGGTTTTCAGAAAGAGGCGGCCGTTGAGGATATTCCAGAAGACGATGGTGGAAAACATCACCGCGACGATGCCGCTGGTCAGGTGTACCTCGGCCAGATAGAACAGCCAGTAGTTGACCGCAAACAGGCAGGTGCCCTGGAGGGCGATGAACAGGTGATCGCGCATGGAAAAACGCATGCGCAAGCCCCGCAGGCCGCACCAGGCAAAAAGCAGGGCTGACGCCAGACAGAACCGGTAGATCACGGACGCCAGTGGATCCACCTCACCCAATTGGAACTTGATCCCCAGCCAGGTCGATCCCCAGACCAACACCGTAACGGCATAAAGTGACAGGTTTCTGATCAATGCGGCACCCTCTTCGCTGTTGTTGCGCCGTTGCTCCTGATCGCAAGGCTGGAACTGCCCTGCGCAGCCGATACCGATCCTGTCTATCACCGCGTCGCTACGATGTACAGATGCGGAATCCAAAATTGACAAATCACCGCGATTCTGGCAAGTTGCACCGATCCCGATATCGGGACGGCTGGCGATCCCAAAACGCTTTAACCCTTTCACATGCATTGAAAAGCCATGCGATTAGACGCGATTTCGACCCATCCACGACTGAAGCTGTTTCTGGCTCTGTCCCGCACCCCCCACGGGGTTATCGATATCGCCACGCCGGCTTTGGCTGCGCTCTTGTGCCTGGGACACGTTCCCCCGCTCGTCACCACGCTGCTGGGGGTGGTCACCGTTTTTGCCGGGTACACGGCCGTATACGCCCTCAACGATCTGGTGGACTATCGCACGGACAGAGAGAAAGTCCGCATGGGCGGGTACGGGGACGGTGAGGATTACCTGGACGGCGTGCTGGTTCGCCACCCGCTGGCCAAGGGGGTGCTGACCCTGCCCGAGGGCACCCTGTGGGCCGGGGGATGGGCGCTGATAGCCATGGTCGGCGCCTGGCTGCTCAATCCGGTATGCTTCGCCATTTTCCTGGCCGGGGGACTGCTGGAAGCAATCTACTGCCTCTTGTGGCGGGTGACGCCTTTTCGGGCGCTGGTCAACGGCATCGTCAAATCGCTGGGTGCCGTGGCCGCCGTTTACGCCGTCAACCCCCAGCCGTCGATCATCTTTCTCATCGTCCTGTTCGGCTGGATTTGCTTCTGGGAGATCGGCGGGCAGAACATCCCTAACGACTGGACCGACATCGAGGAAGACCGCCGCTTCAAGGCCAGGACAATCCCCGTGGAACTGGGGCTGGTGCGGGCCGGCTTGCTTTCCATGGCCTGCCTGGTGACGGCCTTTCTGTTTACCTTCCTGTTGGTGTGGATATCACCGCTCACCTTGGGAATGATTTACCTGCTGGCCCTGGCCGGATCGGGTGTCTGGCTGCTGCTGCTGCCGGCCCTGCGACTGGTGGAAGCCAATGACCGCCAACAGGCCATGGATCTGTTTAACAAGGCCAGTTATTTTCCCTTGAGTGTGTTTGTGGTGGTGCTGGTTCGTCTTCTGCTTTTTTAGATGGTCGATGGCAGCCTGCGGCCTTGATCTGAACCCCAACCTGCCATCGCTGGATGCATAATTAAAAAATCGACAGGATTCCTTCACTCGACCCCTTGAACCCTCGGATCCTCGAACCCTATCATCTATTTTCCTATCGCCGGTCCGGGCCGCAAGCCACCCCTTCTTATTTCGTGCCCACATGCGCCACACTAATCCCATTGGTCATGGCCGTCCAGCGCACGTCGCGCAGGCCGACATCCTTCAGCATGCCTGCCAACTCGTCGGGCAGGGGGAACATGCGGATCGTTTCGGGCAGGCAGGCGTAGGATTCGGCAGAGCCTGCCAGCAACTGGCCCAGGGCCGGCATGATGTTGAACGAGTAGAAATCATAGAGGCTGCGGAAGACGGGATTGGTGGGTTGTGAGAATTCCAGGCACAGGAACCGCCCGCCGGGTTTGAGCACCCGGACCATTTCGGCAAAGCCCTGTTTCAGGTGGGTGAGGTTGCGGATGCCGAATCCCACCATGGCGCAGTCGAAGGTGTCGTCTGGAAAGGTAATGCGCTCCGCGTCTCCCTGAACGTAGCCGATGTGGGCGAGTGCAGGGAAGGGATCGATCTTGTGACGGCCGGCCTGAATCATGGCATAGTTGATGTCGTAAACCGTTACCTGCCCCGTCGGGCTCGTGCGCCGGGCCGCCAAGATGGCCAGGTCGCCGGTGCCGCCGCACACATCCAGCACCTTGTCGCCTCGCCGCACGCCGAGCATGCGCACGGCGGCCCGTTTCCAGGCATGCTGAATGCCGAAGCTGAGCAGCGAGTTCATGAAATCGTACTTGGGGGCCACCCGATTGAAGTGGATGCGCACCGCCTCCACTTTCTTTTTCTCTTCCAACTCGCGAATGCCGAACCGGGCCCTGCCGGTGGCGCGAATGTGGTCGTCCAGCTGCTCCTGCCGCTTTTTATCGTCAAACCAGCGGGGGTTGTTCCAGAGGGCCATGGGTTTCCTTTCTAAAGTGCATCAGGTAATTCATGCGGGTGCTGCGACAAAGGGCCGCGTAACCGCCCAAGGGGATGTATCGCAGACCGGACAGATTCTCAAGGGCCAGGCCGGCGGTGGTGCCCCATTGTATCAATTCTTCGGGTTTTACCAGCTTCCGGTAGTCGTGGGTACCTTTTCTGACGATGCCCAGCACCCGCTCGGCGGCGACGATCACCAGCAGCCAGGAAAGCAAGGTGCGGTTCACCGTGGCGAAAAACAGGTCCCCACCGGGCCTTGCCAGGCGCGCACAGGCATCGATGATCGAAGCCGGCCGGGGGACATGCTCGAGCAGTTCCATGCAGACCACCACGTCGTAGCGTCCCGGTTTTTCCTCGGCATGGGCCTCGGCCGTAGTCCGGCGGTAGTCGATGGCCAGACTGCTGGGCTGCATGTGGGCGCGGGCCACGACCAGGGATGCCTCGGCCATGTCGATGCCGGTCACCTGGCCACCGCTGGCGGCCAGGGCTTCGGCGAGTAGTCCACCCCCGCAGCCCACGTCGAGCACCTTTTTTCCTTCGAGGCCGGCGCACCGATCGCGCACATAGGCCAGGCGCACCGGGTTAATGTCGTGAAGGGCCTTGAACTCACCGCCCCTGTCCCACCAGATGTCGGCCATGGCCGAAAAACGGGCGATTTCGCCGCTGTCTATGTTATCGCTTGGGTTCATGATCGTTTTATGCCCTTTTGGATCGGCTCGAAATAGCAGATCAGCGTGAACGGATCAAGGCTGGAGGCCCCGTAATAAATTGCGATCCAAGAAATATCCTGGTCGCCGTCCACTGCGCCCCGACAGGAATTTTCATTTAGAATGTACGCAAAAATCCCTTTATTTGAGAAACCAACCGGAATGATCCGATCTACTGTGAACACTGATCAAAAGTTGAACGATCTTACTCATAAACCCTTTTGCATTTCTGTCGGGAATTCATGGCTCAACTAATTGCCTTTGAACGCAGTAAGAACGTTCTTCATATCTTCATCAACGATTAATTTCTCGGTTATAATCGCTTCAATAAATCCGCGCATACCCTCAAGTGCATCCTGACGACTGGGCTTGGGCGCGAATATAACACCGGCGACCCAATTTCGTACCATATCCCATTTCGGTGTAGACTTGATTTCCATCAAATGTCGATAACGTTTGCCTGGCTCAGGCACTCTCTTCCAGGGCCAGAATATCCAGCCGCTCACGTTGTAACTTGGGTCTTCAAACATGTTGATCACCGCACCCACCCATTCGATTTTATGGGCCCCTATCTCTCCATTCCAAATTGGCACATCCAGCTGCTTGGAGATTTTGGTGAGCGCCATATGTTCCTTTTCACCGATCTCTGAAGTCAATAAGTTATAGGTAATGAAAGGTTAGTGTCTGGTTGTTGTCGATGACCTTTTTAAAAATGGTTAAATCCTCAGAGAAAAAACCTGCACCTGCAAGAAATATCATATGATTTGCGTCAATTTCTCGAACCGCTTTAACAATCCGAGTATAAACGTCGGTCAATGTCTCAGGCGGATTAAACAAAGGAATCTGCGGCTCGTTAAGAAGGTCATAGCCGGCAATGATTTCTCGATCTTTATATTTTTTAGCAATTTCCTTCCATAGCGCGACGGTTTGCTCAATATTCTTTTCCGACTTGTAAAAATCTGAGCCATCAGGGTCGTTGACAAACACGGTTGATTGCCCGCCCGGCGCCTAATGCATATCGAGAACCACATAGACACCATATTTCTCACACCATGCAAGAAGACGATTCAATATCTGCCAACCTGAGTTTTTGTATTGAAAGGGCCGCGCATCATCTTCCAGTATCCTATGATTGAACGGTAGGCGGATAACGTTAAAACCCATTTTAGCTATCATCTCGATATCGTCTTCTCTAATGAAGGTTTGATAAATCTGATTACGGAAGCGTTCTGCCTCCTGCTGGCCGACCAACTCCCGCAATTTTTGTGTGATTTTTGTCTCGGAAGTTAAACCGGCACCCCATAAAGTACCATTCCACATCAACCATCCTTCCAACAATACGCCCCTGAGTTTTAAGGGGCGTGCCTGGCCATCGACGATACGGGCCCCATCTTGGTGGACCATGGGATTCTGACCTCGTATCGGTAAGCTTGGGGGACGCGGTGGAATAGTATTGTTATCTGGAACATCAGGGGGTTGAGCAGTGGTGCGGGAACCTGAAGCAGTTGCAGCAAGCTGCCCCAGTGCCTTATACTGCCGATACATGCCCGGAAAAGTATGCATAAATTGTTGCATATTCTTCTCATTCAAAACCGGCCATGCGGCATGGACCAATTTTGACGAAAAAGCAAAAACCAAAAGAAGGATCAACGCTGCAATCAGGCACTTTTTATTCATAGATAGGAAGCTCCTTATATTGAATGATGTCGGGTATTTTGTCGTTTAGCGCATATGGAAGTTATCGCCCTGCTTCATGATAACATTAGCCGGCCGGAAGCACATCGTGGGTTCTATTTTTTTTCATGAACGGACATCGTCTTTCATTTTTTCACCTGATGCGATAACGAACTTATCCCCGATAAATCCTGGCCGGATTCCCGTGGCGGCGGTTGACACGCCCAAAGCCCGCCTTACCATAGTACGTAACTATCCGCGCAGAGCGGATGCCCTTAATGCGAAGGAAACATGCATTCATTACCAATCAACAATCCTGCAATAAAGAGCGCTTACCGGCCAACGGACACCATGTCCGCAATGCATCACGACTGATCCCCGCCATTGATATGACCGCCGGTAAAACTACCAAGGAGGTCGTATGAAACGTTTCGTTAGCATACTTGCCATAACGATGGTGATTGCCGCGATGGTGGCAAGCCCGGCGGCAGCTGCGGCCCAGTCAACGCTGCACCGCATCCTCGAAGCCGGAGAAATCCGGGTCGGCACCACCGGCGACTGGAACCCGATGACGGTCCGCGATCCGGCCAGCAACACCTACCAGGGCTTTGACATCGACGTGGTGACCGAACTGGCAACGGATCTCGGCGTGCGGCTGGTCTTCGTTTCCACCGAATGGAAAACGCTGGTCAGCGGCATGGTGGCCGGCAAATACGACATCAGCACCAGTGCATCGGTGACCCCATCGCGCATTCGAACCGTCGGCTTCACGCGGTCCTATTACCAGGTCGGCACCGTACCCCTGACATTGAAAAAGGAAATTGCCAGGTTCAACGGCTGGGAAGACATCAATCGGCCCGATGTTCGTGTGGCCGTTACGCTGGGCACCTCATTCGAACAGCAGGTCAAACAGTTTTTCCCCAAAGCCGACATCAAGGCAGTCGAAGCCCCGGCCCGCGATTTTCAGGAAGTCCTCAGCGGGCGTGCCCAGGTGTCGATCACCAGCAACCTGGAAGCCTCCCAGTTGGTCCGGACTTACCCGCAGCTGGCCATTGTGCCGGTAGACAAGCCGCGCAGCCCGGCAGACCTGGCGTTCATCACGCCGCAAACCGATCAGGTCTGGATCAATTACCTCGATCACTGGATCACCATCAAAGCCAATCAGGGGTTTTTCCTGGAACTGCAGGAGCGTTGGATGCCCTAAGTGGTCGTATTAATGAACACGACCACTGAGCCGAGGAAATATAAATGAAAATTCGCCCGTCATGGCTGCTTGTGGCCCTGGTGATGGTTGCGGCCGCCGGCTGCAGCCGGCAGTATTATCAGTGGGGCTGGTATGAGGTTCTTCCCACAACCCCCCAGGGTGCGGCTCACCTGAAGTTTCTGCTGGCCGGGCTTGGCCTGACCATTACCCTGTCGACGATTTCATTGACTGCGTCGATCATCCTCGGACTGCTGGTGGCCCTGCCCGGGCTGGCCAGGCAGCCGTGGCTTCGGGCCTTCAACCGGATTTATGTGGAAACCTTCCGGTCCATCCCGGTGCTGGTCATGATCCTGTGGGTCTATTATGGTTTTCCCGTCGTGATCGGCCTGGCCCTTGGCCCGTTTGCGGCCGGCATCCTGGCATTGACCCTATGCGACAGCGCCTTCGAGGCCGAGGTGTTTCGCGGCGGCATCCAATCCATCGAGCAGGGGCAGATCGAGGCCGCCGACTCGCTGGGCCTGAATTATTACCAGAAAATGCGACTGGTTATCCTGCCCCAGGCCATTCGCAGGATACTTCCCCCGCTGGGCAACCAGTTTGTATACATGCTAAAGATGTCCTCATTGGTATCGGTGATCGGCCTGCAGGAATTGACGCGCCGCGCCAACGAACTCACGGTTACGGTCTACCGGCCGCTGGAGATTTACTCGGTGCTGGTCGTCGAATACCTGCTGCTGATCCTGGTGGCATCCTGGATGGTGCGGCGGCTTGAAGCCCGTCTGCGTATGGCGAACTGAAGGAAAGCGTTTTAAACCATTCTGAAAAAAGGTCGTGGTGACCGGCAATACAGCAAGCATCGGGGCCACTTGTTGGCGCAGCGCCCCATGCGCATATTACCGTTGACTGGAATCGGCAAAATGGCTAATCTCGAAGCAGTCCTCCCTCATCGATTGACACCGCCCCCCGCTGAAAATACGATTGGGCAATATCCAAAATTGGAGCGAGCATGGGTCCGGATGCCTTGATCACCGTCATCGTTTTCCTGGCTGTTTACGTGTTCATCGCCTTCGAATGGCTGAACAAAGCCATTGCCGCCCTGCTGGGGGTGATGGCCCTGTTGATTCTGGGGGTGATCGACGAACACGCGGCAGCCGGTTTCATCGACTATGAAACCATCATGCTGCTGATCGGCATGATGGGAATCGTGGCGGTGTTGAAAAAGACAGGCTTCTTCGCCATGATCACGGTGCGGATTGCTCAGCTAACCGGCGGGCAGCCGCTGCGGATCCTGATTCTCTTTTGCGCCGTCACCGCGATCATCTCCGCCTTCCTGGACAATGTCACCACGGTGCTGATCATGGTTCCCATCATCATCGAGCTGACCCGCGGCATGGGCCTGGATCCCAAAATATATGTGGTGGCCCTGGCCATGGCCTCAAACCTGGGTGGCACGGCCACCTTGGTCGGCGATCCGCCCAACATCATCATCGGATCCAAAGTGGGGCTGACCTTCAATCAATTCGCCGGCTACCTGTTCATCCCGGTGGTGCTCTCCACCGTGAGCGTTATCGCCTATTTCTGGGCCTCCAACCGCAACAGCTTCAAATCCATCGACGATGACCTGACCAAACTCTTTTCCGTCCAGCTCTTGATTGAAAAAATCGAGTTCGATTTTATGGCCGTCACTATCGATCGCCAGTTTCTGGTTAAGAGTGTCGCCTGCCTGGGATTTGCCCTGCT
>CAVONM010000037.1:0-58504 GCA_963697225.1 uncultured delta proteobacterium | reverse complement strand
TTTTTTTCGCCTTTTATCCTTTGAATGAAGGTAGTGGCGTCAATAATCTGAATGCCGTGAAAGAGTTCAGATTCCTTAGATGGGGGTTGATCGTATCGTCAGTTCAATTAAACTATCCGATCTGAAATACTACCAAATGCGGCGGCTGAAAGAAGGGAAGACACCAGGGACGGTAGATTATGAAATGGGCAAAGCAAGAACGATCGTAATAATTCTACTTTGTCACATTAAAAATTTCGGTAAAAATTCATTTAACCTATTGAAACAATTGTTAAAATATGTCATATAGGGGCTATGAGAAAACGAAGTCAATGGGGTATTGAACTTCGCGTAAATAGCCCACCAACCCAATCGAACAGAACGCAAAGGAGCTACTCATGACAACAGCCCCTTCGGGGGCGTAGGTTCTCATTTTGTCGATTTCCATCGCAGATTTTCTCCAATATTTCAGCTACGTACAAGAAATGTGAATCCCGTTTCCGGCCAATATTTGAAGGGTTTGATTCAGGCAACCAAAAAAAATATGGAGCGAATGGCCGAAGCCGTTCCAGATTCCAACGACCAAGTTTACCAGCATTTTCTGACCAACTCGCCCTGGGACGATCAACGGGTGGTCGAACAGGTTGCTCATGATGCCAACGCGCTTCTTGGTGGCCGCGACAATAGTTGTCTGCTTTTGGACGAATCCAGTATGCCGAAAAAAGGAGACAAATCTGTCGGTGTTTCCCGGCAATGGTGTGGGCAGCTTGGAAAGACAGACAATTGCCAAGTTGGTGTCTATTCGACTTTGTGCCGCGGTGAACATTTTGCACCTATCGGTTTCCGTTTATACTTGCCTGAATGCTGGGTTGGCGACAAAATCAGATGTGCCGAAGCGGGCATTCCGGACGAATTCGTCGAATTTTTCACCAAACCGGAATTGGCCATCCAGCTGGTTATTGAGGCCCGTAGTGGAACGGTTTTCTATGATATCTGCGAGATACGTAATGTTATTGTATCTGCACTTTATACAATTTTCTTAAGTGGATTATTTCTGAAGCTATCGATAAAGAACAATTTTCGATGAATTTACAGGGGTTTCTTGCATGATGCAAACCCAGTTCGTTCATTCACATGGATAGGCAACTGTGATGAGGCAAAAAACAGTCTGACACAAATGGTAAAACGATAGCGGAGGCAGGTCAGCATCCGATTTGCGCCGAATTCAGAATAGGGTAGGGGAGTGACGAGTTGGGCACACCTTAATTGATGGCAGACCGTAATCGTGGGAGATAGAGGGCCGATGACGCACACTTCGGCCTGAATTATAAATTTGGTGCAAGCTGGATAATTTTTAGGACAAAATGAAATTCAAGAAAGCATTTGATGATGGTTGCTGAATTGTAGTGGTAGGGAAGATTTTTATGAGAAAAAGTTGGCCAACATCTGGCCAACAAAAAACGGGGCTTACGTTTACGTAAAACCCCGTTTTTATAGTATAATTTTGGTGCCGAGGGCGGGAATAGCCTGATGGTGAATGATTACAGTAAGTTACTGAATTGAATGTTAGTTTATGCGAGTTTAAACGAGTTTTAGAACGTTCCTGGCTGCACAATCGCATATTTATCGCATATAACAAAAGTAAAAGAAGCAGTTGAACGATTAACAAAAAAATCACATAAAGTGAACGTATGGATATCCAATTATTAATCTTTATCAGACTCCGTTAAGGCCTTGACAAAGGCAAATACCTGCTGCATTTTATAGCAGATGGAACCCTGCTTCAACAAGCGATGATAGGCCACCGGATGGTTTAACAACCTCCAAAGGCTATACTTTAAAAAGGAAGTGCTGGGTAACATCTAAAACCTTTCTCGGGTGTGCGTGCATCTTTTCGAGAGATAATAACGGCACCTTAGAGGGACATCGGCTGAGCAGGGTCATTAAAAATGATCCTGCTTTAATTTTTGATACCAGAATGTTTCTATCTCGTACGCTAAGTCATTTAACGGATTTCTTCCTTAAATTTTGATTTCGGCCTACCTTACGTGAAATTTATTGAATCCGGTAAGAAATCATTCGTATTCACTCTGCTTCGTAAACTGTTCATCTATCCAAATCGTATATGTAACTTACTGTCGTTAAATGCTATTTGTCTTCATGGCAAGATGTACGAAGCCGCTCCGCGGCAGCTTACCATCCTGATCCACCGTAGTTGTTTTTCCACCGAGCCTCCCACGCCCTCATTCCCCATCACCTAATCGTGTAAACTACCTTTTTGAGTTTGTTTAACCCCAAACCAAGGAGGTAGACTATGACACCGCTGCGTCAACAGATGATCAGGGAGATGGATTTAAAGAACCTTTCCCCTCACACCAGGCGTTCCTACCTTAACGCCGTAACTGGCCTAACCAAACACTACCAGCAGTCGCCGGAAGCCATCACCAAGGAGATGATCGAGGATTACCTGTTGTATCTGAAAAACGAAAAGGGCAATGCGCCGGCCAGTTGCTGCCTGGTTCTGACCGGCCTGCGCTTTTTCTACAAACATATTATGGACCAGGAGATCGAGGTCGGCTTCCACCTGACCAAACACCCTCGCAGGCTTCCCACCGTTCTCACCAAAGAGCAGGTCTGGAAAATCATCAGCGTCCCAAAGAACCTCAAACACAAGCTGATGCTGATGACCACTTACGCGGCCGGACTCAGGGCTGGTGAAACCAGGCGATTGAAGCCCGAGCACATCGACAGCAAGCGCATGTTGATCAAAGTGGTCGGCGGAAAAGGATGCAAAGACCGCTACACCATGCTGTCGAGAATGCTGTTGGAGGAACTGCGCCGCTATTATCAAGCCTGTCGACCCAAAACCTATCTGTTTCCATCGGCGATTAAAAAGAGAAAAGAACAGCCACTATCCTATGAAGCGTTGCGCTGCACCTATGAAAAAGCGCGTAAAAAGGCAGGGGTTAAAAACGGCGTTGGCATTCACACGCTGCGCCACAGCTTTGCCACCCATCTGTTGGAGGCCGGGTACGATATCCGCAAAATCCAGGTTTTGCTGGGCCACACGAAACTGTCCACCACCATGATCTACCTGCATGTCAGCCGTGAAACCCTGTCCAAGGTTCCCAGTCCCTTGGACATGATTGCCACCGGCCATGAAACAGAAAAGGACAGCAGCCATGGCACCCGTCATCACACCTGAAACAAGACGCCTGGGTGTCGTCCCCATTTTTAGAACGCACATTGTCGATTATCAGAACCAGTACCCGCTGTGGCCCCAACACCGCAAAATCGTCTATGACCTGCTGAACTGCCGAACACCCTATCTTGGCGGCCATATCGATCGCTGCGACCATTGCGGCGCCATGCGCATCGCCTATCATTCATGCCGGAACCGCCATTGCCCCACATGCCAGCATATGCCCCGTGAACGTTGGCTGGAACAGAGAAAACGCGAGATTCTATCCACCGACTACTTCCATGTCGTCTTTACCCTGCCACATGCGCTCAACCCTATTGTGCTCAACAACAAAAAGGTGATGCTCACGATCCTGTTTAAAGCCGCCGCTCAAACGCTGCTGACCTTTGGTGAAAATACACTTGGCGGGAAACTGGGCTTTATTGCCACACTGCACACCTGGGACCAGAAACTCAATGCGCACTTTCACCTGCATTGTTTGGTGGCCGGTGGTGCGGTCTCACCAGACAAGTTAGGCTGGACACCCTGCAAAGGTAACTATCTGTTCAATGCGCGGGCGTTGTCGCTGGTGTTTCGGGGCAAGTTCATGGAGCGGATGAAACAGGCCTGTCAGCGCCAGGATCTCAAGCTTGCCGGTGAGGACTACAACCCGTTGAAAGCCCGGCTGTATGGAAAACCGTGGATCGTCGATGTGCGCGATCCGGTTAAAAATCCACAGCACGTGCTGGAATATCTGGCCCGCTATACCCACCGGGTGGCCATTGCCAACAGCCGCATCAAGGCGCTTAAGGATGGGATGGTGACCTTCACTTACAAGAATCGTAAGAAAGCGCGAACGGAAGCGCTCACGATCACGGCCGTGGAGTTCATCCGTCGGTTCCTGCTTCACAGTCTACCCAAGCGCTTTGTCCGCATCCGGCATTACGGTTTTTTGGCCAACCGCAATCGTTCAGCCAATTTATCCGCTATTCGGCAATTGATGGGATTATCCGACCCATCAGATCAAGGCGTGGAGACGGTTGAAGGGATCCTCCGGCAACTGACAGGCATTGACATTACCGTCTGTCCTTGCTGCCAAAAAGGGAGCATGCATCTGTTCCAAAAGATCCCCAAGGGCATGGCACGACCCCCCAATCCGTTATTTTACGCCGCCGCATAGTCAGATGGAAGGAAAGTCGAATCGGTTCTTGATGAATCCGCGGGTGAATTGCGGCCCGATCCGAGTAAATTCTCTTTGAATGGTGAGAAAAAGAATCAAAACATCGTTCACAAGGTGTCCACGAGATGAACAATTATCCGAAAAAACGGTTATCAAGTCTCAACCGTTCTAAATGGCAATCCAAGAACGGTCCTTCAAATGATTACAAAACCCATATAGAAAGTTCGTGCCGAGCGTACGGCAGACGGCTTCGTACATCTTAGTTTTATCAATCATCCCGCCCGGCCATCTCTCATATTGCATTGATCCCGCATCCCGATGGTAGTTTCAACAATAACATGGGGTTATTACGGCGGGACGATGGATAAAACCCTTGTAAGCTATCTGCAACGGAGCCATCAGCGGCGTTAGGTACGAGTGTTCGTTTGCATAGCATTGTTAAGTGAATGTTTGTCCGCACGGCTTCACTTGCTCATGTGAATCGGACCATGCTCTATGTCAGGATCCATTCTCAGCACCATTCGGCCGCCAGAAAACACGCGCACGTTGCCGTCGGTAGCTGAGACGACGACCCCTGTGGCAGCGGTGCGGGCTGTGACAGATGCGGCCGCCGCATGCCGAGCTCCCAAGCCGATGGGCAGCTCCACGTCAACCTTGAAGGCTGCCAGGAACACCCCGGCTGTTTGGATGAAGCCATCGCCACGGACGACAAACGCGCCATCGAGCTTGGACAGCTCGACTATAGCGTCGTGGATGTCCAGGTTCAGGAGTGTCCGGTTGGCCTTGTCATGTCCCTTGAATGGATTGGGGATGAGTTGCTTGGAGCCTTCAAGCACCTCTAATGAATCGCCAATCATAATCATGGCGCCGATCCTCTTCCCACGTCGGGCCGCACGGCCAATCTTGCAGGCAATGGCGACAGCACAGTCGAGGGCTTTGGGCCGAATCCCGTCCGTGAGCTTCACGAGATCGGTAATGACCAGTTCTTCGAGGTCCGGTTCCACCTCAGGTCACAACAACCAGGTCTGCCTCGCCGGGGTAGACGTCTTGGCCCACTGCACAGACGACCAGTTCCCCGGCCGAAACGCTCTTCGATTTGAGCGCAACAGAGAGGACATGGCGAATCTGTCTGTGTTTGTCGATCGCGTGAAGTGGCAGGCGAAGTGTCACTATACCGGCTTCTGTTAGGGCATCGTATGTTTCGGGCGTCGCCGTGGCGGCAATGATACGGCATTGACCGGGAGAGCCTATAAGGTGTTGCGCAAGGGCTCCACGTTCGGTTACACAAATGATGGTATGAGCCTGGGCCGCTTCGGCTATGCGGACGACCATTCGAGCCCGGTCCACGTCAGAACCGATGGATTTCTCAGGATAATCAACTTTGGTCATAATTCCCTCACCAGAGACGTGCTACGCAGCAGGTCATTCACTTAACAAGTAATTTTACGGATCTGGATATCATGTCATTTTAGATGTTATCCAGACAAAATTCAGCCCATGGAGCAATACATTGAGATCAACTTACCAATAGGAATCATAGGATTTATTGCCGATGTGTTTTGGACATCTTGAACGTACCATGGGAACAGGTACCGGCGCAAGATTTAGCCCATTGTGATTATTTTCAAACATCGTTGGAAATTGGAGAGGCTGATATCTACAAGGTTGTTGGAGCAATCAACGGAATCGGGGTGGAATTTTATACGCTGATACATCGACCTTATCACAAGGTTCGCCATTACTTTTTAAGGACTTTGCCGATATTCCAGGCCTTGCCGACGAAGGAACTAACGGACCAATAATTATTGTCCGGCATCGTCAAGCTGAATGGTCTGATCTTCTTGATATCCAATTTTTTCTCCGTCAGGAATCTTTCTTCCGTGAAAACCTCTTTTGGTTCTCCGATATAGAGCGTATCAAAGGGCAGCCTTACCTCTGTGTAAACAGAGCATGCAATAGTGACCGGACATTCAGCAATCATCGGCGCTTTTTTCAGCTCTCCGTAAAAGACATCGAAGAGGCCGGACTTGTCGGTCTTAGCTCCTGATACGAGCCCGCAATAGTCGGTCTTTTCAATCATTGATATATCTGGGATATTAATGCTAAATTCTTTGTTCTCCTCAATTCCCTTGTTAGTGTGGTGGTGGCCCAATGCGATGGAGAACATGGGCGGTTTTTGATTTACCCTGCAGACCCATGCGGCCGCCATAAAATTAGCCCGGTCATTTACAATCGCACCAACCAGTACCATAGGCATGGGGTATAAAAAAACTTGATTTCCGTCGATTTTGATCTTGGCGAATCGTATTCGCTCCTAATATGAGAATTTAAGGGCCATCATGCTTTCCTTGATAGATTTTTATCTGGGCACTTGGTGATTTGTCAATGAGGTCGTGATTACACACCAGTCATTGAACATATCTGATAAATCGGTCGGGTGGTGATGTATTGAGATTACCTTGTGTCTGCCAGCCCTGTCAAATATTGTGATAGACGCCCTAAGTAAGCCTGCCGGGTGTTTCGTGAAAATCAAGATATGTAATGGCACTTGCCGAACCATACAATCCTTGTAATCGTGTAGTTACCAAACGAAATGCGTTAGCATCCCAAGATTTGATTCACCCTTAGCCAAACAATCCATTTTCCCACCATCCGAGGTGGTCTGTCATCAAGGCAGGTCGCCTATTTGCGTTTGAAAGGAGGCCTATTCATGAGACAGCCAAAATCCATACTCAACGCCAAGCCCTACATTCAACGAGACCTATTCCCCGCTTCACCGGACCCACCAGGCAGCCGATCCATCTCCGTTTACCGAGTTTCCCTTGTCAAAGATGAATCCGTGTCTTTTGGCAATGTCCGTCTGGCCAACTCCCAGGAGGCCCAAAACCTCATCCTAACCAAAGGACAGCCTGATAGAGAGCAGTTCGTCGTGGCCCTGCTCAATGCCAAGAATGAGCTTATCGGTCTAAACATCGTGTCCGTAGGGGCTCTATCGTCCGCTCCTGTTCATCCTCGTGAAGTCTTAAAACCCGCCATCCTGGCCAATTCAGCGGCAATGATTCTGTGCCACAACCATCCCTCCAACGATCTCCAACCTTCCCCTGAAGACATCGCCATCACCAAGAAAATTATCCAGGCGGCTGAAATTGTCGGAATTCAGGTTCACGAGCATCTCATCATCAGCATGGAGAATGACCGCTATTACAGTTTTGCCGACCATGGCACCATCGCCAGGATGTATGCTGACCTCGGCTGACATTTTCCCGCCGGCATCCCGCCTCAATATTTCCTTCGCAGATTATACGGGTCAGCACTGTCAACCAGCCTGGTGGTAAATCTTCTCCCCGCCCGCTCGACTTTCGGTATCACGTCATCTATGCTGAGCTTGCAGCTTTCGTTTAGCACGCCTCCCTGGTGAAGCTTGGGCTTTTTGCCTTTCGGCCACTTCCTTTTTCGTTTTCCCATCTTCCATTCCCTCCTTGTGTATTGATGCATTTGCAGGACTGCAGCCTGGTGGCCTTTGGTGGAAGGCCGGGCTCTCCTTATTATATGGCGGTCAAATAAACTGGGGGCCATCCATCAACTGATGGGTGGTCCCTGCCATCCCTGGGTAATGACACCGGTATTGTGGTAAACAGCGCACAGTGGCGATTACTTAAAGGGTAAATCGATTTGCAAAAACGTGATTATGTTATTTTATATTGGATGGTTATACCGGCTTTCTGGTAAAAATAGTGGGAAATGCAAAATTGGAGTGAAGGGTGGGTGTCTGTCAGGGAGATCGGAATACCGATACAAGGAAAAATTGTTTTTGGTAAATTGCGATAAGGCCGTCGGTTGAATTGGGGGGTACAAAATGCGCCATTGTCACAAATACTATCTTGTCCTGCAATCGTCTTGTGTGAAGTGGCAAAAAATGCAAGAATGCTCAGAGATTAAGGTGTAAATATCGAAAAGAACAAAAAGTTCCAAGATATGCGATCCACCTAAATCGTAGCCGTTTTTCTGACCTATACATCCCTTCAACCTCGGTATGAGCAGGTCACCAGTTATTGTCTATTTTCAAACCTGTTACATTTTAAGCCAGGCCAAAGCCTGAATAATGGCTGCCAGGCACGATGCTCCACTTTGTGTGAGCGAATCGAAACTATTTTTTATCCGAAACCAGATAGAAGGGATTACAATGGAAAGATGCGCTTTGTGTATGAAACAATCAAAAAAAGTCAGTAGTGGTAGACCGCATGAAGATTTAAAGAAAGTGGAAAATCCGCGCATTTTTAACGGATTCAAGGAACAGGATTATCTGTGCCTAACATGTAAATCAAAGTTCACTCACAGTACGAATAAAGGCGATTTAACATGGACGTTATGGAGGGGTTAATCATGCTCCGGCGTTAAAAGCGCAGATTGATATCAGAACGTTTGGAGTTTCATTGTTCAATTTTAAAGATAACAGGCAACCTGCCGTGCCATAACTCTCCAAAATCATACGATTACAATTCATAGCACCGTAATATCCCAAGACCTGAACCCCCTGTAACCATACAATCCATTCATCCAACCCCCAGGCGACCCCGTTCCCACGACAGGTCGCTTTTTTTGCGCCCGAAAAAAGGAGAGCCGCCTATGGCTTACACACCCGAACTGTCCCTCAATTCATCCCGCACCCTTCGTCGCATTGCTTGGGCAATGAACATTCCCATGGCCCAGGCCATCGAACGGGTATTCAGCAGTTGGCCGCAAGTATGGGGTGAGCGACAACGCTGTCAGGAAGTGGATGAAGGGCTATAAGGAATAAAAAACGTGAATCAATTTTGTCTGCGATGGAAAAGTCCCACACAAAACCCCACACAAAAAGAAAAAGGGGTTAACCCTTTCGAGCTAACCCCTTGATTTGTTTGGCTCCCCAGCACGGACTTGAACCGCGGACCCAGTGGTTAACAGCCACTTGCTCTGCCGACTGAGCTACTGGGGATTATAAGGTTTCTTTTGCCGTGGTGACGACTAAAGAAGCGTCCTAATTAGTCGACCATGATTTGAATGTCAAGGGCTTTTTTGGCCCGGGAGTTGTGGCCTCCATCTTTGATTTTCTGCTTTTTAACGGTTTCTAACATGCCGAATTTATATTTGTTTGCTACCCTTGACGCCCCTTTCTTTCCGAGTACAATTGTCTGTGCCACTGGATGTGCTGATGGATTTGACGATATGCGTCTGATCTGGCCTCGGTAGAGGCGGTCCCAGCCCTGACGGTCTTCAACCTGTACAGCGATTCACCTGATCTTTTTGCAGGTACAACACCACACTTTTTCCCAGCAGAGGATTGAGCAGACGATCGATCCACCGGGTCACCCATGGCTTTTTCATAATATCCCAGACCAGTAGGCGATGGTAAAGGTTGACCGCTGCCGAGTTCGTTCGTGTGGGACCAACAAAACACTTGAGCCACCAGTAGGGGGCATGGATGCTGTGGGCGTAATGATGCCCCAGAAAGCGGGCGCCCGCCCGCTCCAGCCAGTCGATCAATTCGCTTTTGCGGTAGATGCGCACATGCCCCTGGTTGGCGTTGAAATATTCATCAGACAAAGCCCAGCAGATGCGCTCGGGCAGGTAGCGGGGAACGCTGACCACCAGCGATTTGCCGGGTTTGAGTACCCGGATGATCTCTCGCATGGCCGATTCATGATCCGGAATGTGCTCCAGCACCTCACTGCAGACGACCAGGTCGAAGCAGTCGTCGGGGAAGGGCAGGCAGGTCACGTCGGCCGCGGAAAGGCTCCAGATGCCGCCCCCATGTTCGCCCAGCCGGTCATGCAGGCAGAGCCGCTCACGCGCTTCCTTCAGATCTGTCGGGTTCAGGTCTGCACCGGTCACCCTTACTCCCTTCAGCCGGTAGGCCGCACAGGTGTGGCGGCCTGACCCGCAGCCGATGTCCAGGACGCGATCGCCGGGATGGACAGCCAGGCGGGAGAAATTAACGGTAATCAAGGATGGTCTCCCGATAGGCGTCAGCGGTCTTTTCGGCTGCCCGCTGCCAGGTAAAGTGCTGCTGCACCCGCTGGTATCCGCGGCGGCCAAGCCCATTGGCGTGCTCCGGTTGATCCAGCATGTCGACTATGGCCCGGGCCAGTGACATGTGGTCTTTCGGAGGGACCAGAATCCCTGCATCACCTACCACCTCGGGCAGGGCGCCGCCTGTGGTGCTGATCACCGGCACACCGCAGGCCATGGCCTCGCCCGCCGGCAAGCCGAACCCCTCATAGACGGATGAGATCACCGCCATGGCCGCCCGGGCATACTGGCGGACAAATTCCGCATCGCTGATGCGACCGGTAAAAACGATCAAACCACCGATGCCCAGGCGTCGGATCAACCGGCTGATGCCGCCGTTTTTTTTGGGTGTCCCGACCACGACCAGTCTGATGGTCCTTTTTTTGGCCACTTCTGCTACCGCATGCAGCAGGTAGTAGAGCCCTTTAAGCGGAACGTCGGAGCTGTTGGTGACGATGATGCGGCCCGGCTCCCGCTGAATTTCGGGAATGGGATAGAAGAGTTTGGTGTTGATGCCGTTGGGGACGACGGTAAAGCGCTCCCGGGGAATCCTGAAATCACGGGCGATGTCCTCCCGGGCGCACTCGGAGACGGTGATGATCCGCCGCAGGGTCCGCGATACACGCTTTTGCATGCCGACGAAGGAGAACCAGCGAAGGTGCTTGAGCTTTTTCCAAAACGGCCGCACCGAACGCACGGCGATGTCCCGGTCCACGGTGATAGGGTGGTGGATGGTGGCCACGGTGGGAATCTGTTTGGCGATGGACCAGATGCCGTAAGAGAGACTCTGATTGTCGTGAACGATGTCATAGCGCCGCATCCGGGTGCGCAAAAAACGCTGGGCGCGGATGCCGAAGGTAAATGGCTCGGGAAAACCCATGGTCGAAACACCCGCCCATTCCATGATATTGACCGGGTCTGACAACTCCCTGAGGGTGGGAACCCGAAACAAACTCTCCGGATTGTACAGGTCCAGGCAGGCCGGCCGGTGGATCGGAATGTCCGGGTCCAGACCGGGGTCCGGTGGGCCTGAAACGACTTCGACGTGGTGGCCGATATCTTTGAGTGCCCGGCTCAGGTTTTTCAGGTAAACACCCTGACCGCCGCAGTGGGGATTGCTCCGGTAGCTCAGCAGGCAGATATTGAGGGGGCGTTCCAGGCTGCTATTCATAACCGTTTTACCGGTACTCCTTCCCACTTGGCAAAATAGAACCACTTACCGCCCGGCTGTGGCCAACGTCAAGTGTTTTCATGTATGGATCGAGATCGATTGGCAATCCAATAGGGCATTGTCCGCCTTGCGGCAAAGGTATATGGTGACAGGTAACCAACAGTGGTATTATAAGGAGGACCCGTGGACATGACGATGCCCGATGCAGTGACGCTGGTGGAGGTGGGGCCGCGCGATGGTTTCCAGTTCGAACAGACCGTGGTTCCCACCCACCGGAAACTGTCCGTCATCGCCCGGTTGGTCGCGGCCGGGCTGAAACAGATTCAGGTGGCTTCCTTCGTTCATCCGGAAAAGGTGCCCCAGATGGCCGATGCCGACACATTGATCAGACAGCTTCCCCGCCAGGACGGGGTGGTTTACACGGCATTGGTGCTCAACCGGCGGGGGTTGGAACGCGCCATGGCGTCGGGTATCGCGGCCGTGGAAATCTCCCTTTCCGCCAGTGATTCCCACAGCCGAAAAAATGCCGGCATGGCCCATGGCGACGCACTGGATCAGGGGCTGCGCATGATTGATCAGGCGATATCCGCCGGTCTTCACGTCCGAGCCAGTGTCCAGTGCGCCTTTGGCTGCGTCGATGAAGGGCAGGTCCCTGCCACCCGCATTGCCGGCATTGTCCGGCGGTTTGTCGAACACGGGGTCCATGTGCTGGCTCTGGCAGACACCACCGGTATGGGATCGCCGCCGCTGATCGAAGGGGTTCTGGATGCGGTGCTTCCCCTGGCCGGCCGGTTGCCGCTGGCTTTGCACCTTCACGACACGCGCGGCCTGGGACTGGTTAACCTGATGGCCGCATTGAAATACGGCGTTTCGATTTTTGACACCGCCCTGGCCGGTATGGGCGGATGTCCCTTTGTCCCTGGCGCCGCCGGCAATATCTGCACAGAAGACACCGTTCACCTGCTGGAACACCTGGGGATTCATACCGGTGTGGACTATCGTCGAGTGGGTGCTGTTTCCCGCGACATGGAGGCGTTTTTTTTAAAATCCTTCCCCGGCCGGATGCACCGTGTGACAACCTTTCAAACACTGCGTGAATCGATTTAGATCGGATTGCCCGCCGCTCCTTTTTTTAACTGAATCCCTTTAGTTTAAAATCGGCATGCCGATATTTGGAACATGTCAGGCAAGTGGCTTTGACGGTAACCGCCGATTTGCGGCGGGGTTCCGAAACCAGATTCATTCATAGAAATTCGATCAACCATGACCCCAATGACAGACGCACCCAAAGAGACCCTATTGTTTGTGGATGACGAGGAAAGTATTCTGGAGGTGGCCTCGGAATATTTTATGGCAAAAGGGTACCACATCCTGACTGCTGAAAACGGCCGCATTGCCGTCGACATCATCGAAAAAGAGAAAATCGACTGCTGCTTCACGGACATCAACATGCCCGAAATGGACGGGCTTGAACTGGCCGAATACATTCGTTTGGTAGACAACACCATTCCGGTTATCATCATGACCGGTTATCCGTCCTTGGACAACACCATCCGTACCTTGAAAAACGGTGTGGTCGACTTTCTGATCAAGCCGGTGAACCTGAATCAACTGGAGATCTGTGTCAAACGGGTGCTGCGGGAGCGGCAGCTGTTTATCAAAAACATTTTCCTGACCCAGGAGGTGGAGGGGAAGCACCGGATCGAGAAGCTCAATCGGGAGCTAACTTACAAAGTCGAAGAACTCAACACCCTCAACCGCATCATGACTGACTTTGCCATCATTGATTCCAGCTTCGACCTGTTCAAGCGGGTGGTCGACCTGTCCACCGAACTGACCCATGCTGACGAGGCCTGTTTTTATGTGATCAACGAAGCGATTCAACGGCCGGTGCAGGTGGCCCGGTCGGTTGCCGGTGGAAACGGGGGGCCACAGACACAGCACGACCGTTCAACTGCGCCAGGTGACGGGCAGTGTACCTGCAACAAGGATATCAGCCAGTTGATCCTGGACAATTGCGATGAGGACAAGCCTCTGCTGGTCCATGAAAACAGCAACGTGCCAGGGGTGCCCGAAGCCATCCGGTCCCTGATGCTGGTTCCCTTGAACATCCGCAAAAAAGTGTTCGGCGTCTTGGCCGTGTCGTCGCTGAACGGGGATGTCCGCTTTTCGGAAAAAGACCTGTACTACATGTCGTTCATGACCAACAAGGCGGCCTATGCGATCGAAAACGTCGCCCTCTACGAAAACATTTACGAAAACCTGCTGGCCACCCTGTACGCTTTCGTAGGGGCCATTGAAGCGCGTGACCCCTACACCGAGCAGCATTCCAACCGGGTCACCCGGATTGCCATCGCCCTGTGCCGGGGAATGGGCGGCAGTCAGGAGGAGCAGGATATTCTAAACGTCGCCGGGCAGCTTCACGACATCGGCAAAATCGGTATCCGGGATGACATCTTGCTAAAGCCCGGCCGCCTGACCGACGAAGAGTTTCGCATCATCAAGGAACACCCGGTAATCGGCGCCAATATCGTGGAGCGATTAGGCTTGTGGGACCGGGAAAAGAACATCATCAGATGCCACCACGAGCGTTTTGACGGCAAAGGATACCCCGACGGCCTGGCCGGCGAAAATATCCCCATGCTGGCCCGGATCCTCTCCGTTGCCGACGTATACGATGCCATCGCCTCTGATCGTGCCTACCGCAAGCGGATGGAAGAGGCCAAGATTCTCGAGATCATGTATGGCGGTTCCGGCACCCAGTTCGATGCAGGCGTCATCGATACGTTCCGATCGCTATACGACCAGGGCGTTATCAAAGCAATCAACGAAACCTCGCCTTGATGCCTCAAACACATCCCCACGCTACAACCTTTACCGGCACTTTTTTTTTACCGGTGGCCCCCCGCTTTCAGAAATAGGCCTAAAATCTTTCATTTAGCCGTTGGGATTGGGCATTGTCCTCCTTTTCCCCCTGTTTATCATTTGATCCGAATGGTGTAAAACCCGGGCAGCGTGAAAAAGCGCCTGGCACCCTGTCCACACTATCGTTTATTGGAGAATTTGATGCGCGTTGTTCTTGTGCTGATGTTTTCATTCGCCCTCACGTGGAGTGGGTGTTCCAGCTCGTTCGCCATGGTAACCCTTGAAGCCGATGGCGTGCTGCTCTACTTCCCGGATGGTGAGGAAGAGATTGCAGCACGGTTGACCCACAACCTTGCCGAGATCCTGATCTTTCTGCAGAAAAAGGGCCTGCCGGTTCAACGACCGCTTCATATCATCCTGGACGAGAACCAGGACGAGCCCGACGTTCAGGACCACGTCATCCCCCACCTGGAAATCCGCATACCCCTGCGTGCCCCCGGTGTATTGCAAGAAGGATATACGGAAGCCGACCCCTGGACCTATTTTTTGTTCAAAGGATTGTGCCTTCAGGGGATTTACGGACTGCGGGCAGGTGTCCCCGGGTTGCTTTACAAGGGTTTCGGTGCCATCGTTTCCCCCAACGTCGTTTTACCTCCCTGGATCGACGGCGGCATATGCAATTTGCTGTATGCCCAGTATATGAACAAGGCGATTCAGGATCCTTTTGAGGCCGCGCTGTTCCGATCGACCCCGCCTCCGGACCTGGAAATTATCAGCCACCACCCGCAAATCTGGCCAGGCTATTTTGCCTCCCGCATATACGGAAAACCCTTTATCGCCTGGATCTGTCAGGAATACGGCTGGTCGACGATCCTGGCGTTTCTGCAAATCCACGGCGGTGGCCTGATTCCCATCGAAATCGATCTGAAAGCCCGCGAGGTCTTCGGAAAAACGTTTTCTGCGCTGTGGCGGGACTTCCAGCGCCCGTATGCTCAGCCGGGGCTATCGCCCCCGGCGCCCCCGGCTATCCTGGCCAGGGGATACTGGGCCGAACCTTTTGTCTACTGGAATCGTGCCGGGGTTTTTCCCGGCAAGCTTCAAATCAGGAACCGCGGACGATACGGCGTCGTAGACGCGGACGGAACGCTGTGGCTCTCGGAATTCAATCACAGCGTCAAGCTTATAGGATATTCCGGGGGCCGCGTTGTATCTACGTCGCGTGAACACATCTGGGATCCGGGGCCCGGGCGCGTGGCCGTTAGCCGCATCGGTCGGTGTCCCTACCTGATGGTCTTGCCCGATGATGGTAAAGGGGGGTTCCGTCAAATCGACAGCACGACCACCGATGAACCGACCATGATTGAAGCCCCGCAAGGCGTGATAGCACTGTCCGGCCCAGTCCGCAACGAACGGGGTGCCATTGCCGTGGCAGCCAATATCCAGGGAAACTGGGATATCTGGGTCTATGACAACGGTTGGATGCAGCTCACCCAAACACCCTCCATCGAATTGGATCCCTGGTGGGAGGGCGATACCCTGGTGTACGCCTCGAATGCCACCGGTCGATTTCAGATCCACGCCCCCGACCGAGGACCGATCACCGCTGTCGACAACATGGCCCTGCTTCCCCGGCACGGCAATTTCCTTCAACTGGCCACAAATGGATGGCGCATCGGCAACTATAAAATCGCCCGGTCCGCTTTTGAAGCGCCCGTATACCCGCCGCCAGCGCCTGCGTATCTTGGCTCCGAGGCGCCAGAACTGAACGCCCAGCCGTATTCCCCCTTGAAAAGCATTTGGCCCAATTACATCCGACCCGACCTGTTTGCCGACATTTCAGACCTACAGCTCGGCCTTGCGACCAAAAGTCATGACGTCAGCGGTGATTATCGATTAAATGCCGGGCTGCGTTACACCTTCGACACGGACTATTTTGCCCTGAGGGTTGGCGCCCAGGCCAAAACACTGGGTACGCAGTTCACCCGCTACCCGGTTTCATACAGCACCGATGTCGATCAGACCGTCAATGAGTCCCGCCATGAGGCCAGACTGTTCTGGCGGCCTTTGGAGCTGGAGCGACCTGAAACGGACAACCTGCTTCGCGCATCGGATGGGCTGGACCGTTTTGACGGGCTCGAGCTGTCATTGAACTGGCGTACATGGGAGCCGCTAAATACCAGAACGCCGGACCCATCGGCCGCCTCCCCGGGCGATGAAGCCTGGCTTGGCATCGGATTGGCCAAGCAATTCGAACTCTTGAGCATATGGAGCAGTCTGGAGCTATTCTCGGAAGACCGCCAGTCGCTCACCTTGGGTGGGCGTCTGCTCTATGGCGAAAAAACACTGACATCGGTTCACCTGCTCCTCGGCAGGGCATGGGGCGACGCGCCGGACCTGGGACATACCGCGTTCCGGGTTGGCGGCAATGTGTCCGAAGGGTATTTCACCCGTTTGCCCCCCAAGTTGTTTCCGATACGTGGCTTTAGCTCCAGCCTGATTGAAGCCCCCAAAGCTGCCGCCGGCGGTATCGAAGTGTTCTGGCCCCTGGCCAATCTCCAGATGGGGTACGCCACGCTGCCGCTCTTTCTGCATCGCCTGAGGCTGGGGACCTTTGTCGATGCCGGGATTGCCGGAGACGCATTCCAGTCTGACGATTGGCTGGTCGGGGCGGGTTTTGAAATCCTCATGTCGGCAGAAATCGCCTGGGGCGGTTTTTCCGAATTCCGGATAGGTATGGCCTGGCCCCTCGTTTATCCGGAATATGTCAAAGACAATGGCACCAAGTTTGTAATCCAGCTTGGCCGGCCGCTATAGTCTGTGTGTTGCCAAAAGCATCGTCTCTTTATCAATCGTTCTAAATGGTGTAAAAGGCTGTGCATCAGGAAAAGGACACATGATCGCCGGATTGCGGTGAACATGCACAACGATAAAGGTGCCTTATGCCGGCCTGGTCGGAACCACAGGATTTGAAGACATGGATGGCGCGGGGGCTGAGCCTCCGAGGAACAGTCCTGTTCCTATCTGTTCTGGCCATCCTTCTTTCCGAAGTGCGCTTCAGCTGGGTGGAGGTTCTGGTGGGACGCTATCTGGCGGTCACCAACAGCCACCGGCCGGAATCGGGCAGCGTGTGGGAGCAGGGCCGTTTAAAGCAGGTAGCCACCCAGACCTTGGAGCAGATGGTGACCCAACAGCTCACCGCCCAGCGTGAAGCCCACGAGGCAAGCTCGCTGGCTCAACTCATCGATGGTCTTTCCTCGTCCCAAGGGGCCATGATCTCCGCAGCGCAGTTTAAAAGCCTTTACATTCAGATCCCCGAAGCGACCGCCCGGAACCTGTTTTCACCCATCCTCATGCTGCGCATCAGCGCCGAAAAGAGCTGGGATCGGGTGTATTTGGAGCGGGAAAACGGCCAGGTAGGCATCTACCTGCTGGATCGCAGCAACAATGTGCTCAGCTATAAGACCCTGACCGACCAGCAGCTCAAATCCACCGGCACGGAACCGCACATCCTGGCTGGAACCCTGGATGCGCAGCCGGAGTTTGCCGGCCGTATCTATCCGGCGGATCGGTTTTTCATGGCCTTGGACACCCTTGCTCCGGAGACCCAACGGGGGGTGCTCTCTCAACCGGGTACCCTGCTGTCCGCGCAAGGGACCCCTTTGCGTGTGGGGGTTAGTGATGAAGTCAACGCCGATATGATTCGCATCGGCGTTGAGATGGATACCCCCCAGGGGCGGCAGATCGTATTGGCCATGGGTCAGGAGTGGGCTGTCTGGCAGGTTCGCATGCTGCTTGAACCCCGGCTTTCCAAACCCCCTTCCAGCAAGATGCGCTGGCCCCTCAGCAGGGAGGAGCGATGACATTTTGCCTGCGCTTCTTCCGGGCCGTGACCGCCTTTATTTATCTGATGGCGACGGTGGGTGCACTGGCGGGAATGGGTCTGTTTTGCCTGTTCTTGGTGGCGGTCAGGGATTTGCCCCGGGTCCCCGAACCCATCGGCCGCATCAACGACACGCCGGCCACTGAAATCTTCAGTGCCGACGGACAGCGCATCCTGACCATCGGCGGACGGGAAACTGTTGCCCTGGATGACGTCTCATATCCATTCATTCAGGCCATTCTGGCCACCGAAGACCACCGGTTCTGGGAGCATCGGGGCGTCAACAAGATGCGCACCGTCAAGGCCTTGTGGATCACCCTGTTCGAATCGGGAAAAATTCAGGGCGCGTCCACCATCACCCAACAGCTGTCCAAAAACCTGTTTTTCAGTTTCGAGCGCACCTGGCTGCGTAAGTTTCGGGAATTGCTGGTGGCCCTTCAGATCGAAGCCCAGTTTTCCAAGCAGGAGATCCTGGAGGCGTATGTCAACCAGATCCCCTTCGGCGTCGGTGCCTACGGGATCGGCGAGGCGGCGCGTACCTTTTTTGGTAAATCGGCCGGGGAACTGACTCTGGCCGAAGCGTCCCTGTTGGCCGGCCTGCCCAAATCGCCAACCCGTTACAACCCCTTTCGTTACCCGGAGCGCGCCCGGGCCCGGCAGTTAGTGGTCTTACAACGAATGGTCACCGCCGGAATGATCAGTCACGATGAGGCCATTGAAGCCGAAGCCGTGTCGGTTGACCTGCGCACCCAGGGGCGTTCACTGCGGGTGGACAGCTATTTTCTGGACGCGGTGATGAAGTCGCTGGAAGAGACCTACAGCCCCGAGGTCGTCTACCACGGCGGACTGCGGGTCTACACGACCCTGGACGCTGGCATGCAGCAGCAGGCTGAAAAAGCTCTGCAACAGGGCATTGCCGAGCTGGAATCCCAGATGGATATGACCCAGCGGGCCGAGGACACGGCGGTGGAAGGTGACAACGGGCTGCAGGGCGCACTGGTTGCTGTGGATGTCAATACCGGGGCAGTGAAGGCATTGGTCGGAGGACGGGATTTCTTTCAAACCCCATTTAACCGCGCATTGCAGGACAATCGACAGCCGGGCTCCGGTTTCAAGCCATTCCTTTACTACAGCGTGTTGGAAAGCCTGGACAAGACGCCAGCCGATGTGATGGTCGATCAACCGGTTTCCATTCCCGTGGCCGGCAAGCCGCCATGGAAGCCGCGCAATTTCAAACGCACCTACGACGGGCCCATGGTGATCAAAAAGGCCTTTACGGAGTCCGTTAACACCGTTGCGGCCCAACTGGTCTCTGCCGTCGGTCCCGAAGCAGTGATCCACACCGCCCGGCGCTGCGGCATTACCAGCCCTTTGAACCCTGTCTATTCCGTGGCGTTGGGCACTTTCGGGGTCAGCCCGCTGGAGATGGCCGCCGCCTATGCCACCTTTGCCTCAGGAGGCGTACGACACCCACCTTACTGGATCCGTCGGGTGGAGGATGTGAGCGGCCGGGTGCTGGAGGAGCACATTATCACCGGTGAGCGGGTTCTGAATGAGTCGATCAATTTCCAGCTGGTGGACATGATGGCCGGCGTTATCGATGATGGCACGGGCAATGTGGTCCGGCGAATGGGCTTTGCCCTGCCATCCGCCGGAAAAACCGGCACCACCAACGATTACAACGATGCCTGGTTTACCGGTTTTACCCCCAACCTGAGCACATCGGTCTGGGTGGGGTTTGATCGGGGCCAGGGCATGCGGGATAAAAACGGCGCAGGCATTACCGGCGGTCGCGGTGCAGCGCCCATCTGGACCCAGTTCATGAAACAAGCGACGGATGGGGAGCCGCCAAGGGCTTTCATGGCACCGCCGGATATCTATTTCAAGAAAGTGAATCCTGAAACCGGGTCGTTGGCCGGTTTCTGGACGCGCGACCCGGTGACTGTGGCCATGAGAAAAAAACACGCCTAAGGGATATGGGATACTTATTTAAACATTTGGCCGTTCGACTCTGGATGGCCCTGGCCATCGGCAGCCTGGCCGCCCTGGTGGTGCTGCCGCCTTTTGCAGGTGCCGTGGGACCCGGATGGATGATCGTGCCCGGCCTTGGCCTGCTTGCCGCCGCATACTGGTTTACGGGCGTGGCTTTTGCTGCCATGGGGCGTCGCCGACTGGAGCGCCTGCTTGGCGAGGCCACCGTATGGGAGCGGGCCGGTATGCCCCGGGAGGTGCGCCAGGCCCTTGCCCGGGCTGCGGCCATGGTGGACAGCTTCTTTTTCTCCCCATTTTCCCGAAGAATGCCGGCCGGGCGCCTGCTGGCCCAAACGGCTCGTTTTCAGATGGCTCAGGCAGCACCTGGATCGTCATCTGATGCTATTTTCGGCGCCTATTTGCGCACTTTTCCCAATGACCGGGACGTCGCCATCAAATGGCTGGACGGCGTGCTGGCCGGAAGGGCGTTGAACCATCAATCCCATGACATCGCAGCCAGGATCGGGGCAGCTCATCCAGAGGATATGGCCATCCAGCGGATGCTGGCCCAGTTTTACCTCGCCGAGCGGCGCGGTGACTTTGCCGCCCTGCAAACTTACGAGCTGTTGATGGATGCCGGAGAACCCCTGCCGGACAGCTTGATCGGCGACATCGCTGATCTCTTCCTTGCCGAGCAGCGCCCGGACAGTCTTGCCCTGAAGGTCTACCTGGACATTTACCACCGCGGTGGACGTGACAAACGCCTGCTACCGGGCATTGCCGCCTGCCGCCGGATGGTCCATCCCAGCCCGCTGACCTTGTGCCTGCTGGAAAGGGCTGATGAGGCGCTGTCCGGCATCGACTCGTCCCGGCGCAGTGAAATGGCGGCCGCATTTATGCCTGAAACGACCGAACCCGGATCGGGGCGATCGGCCAGGGGGCGCCGGATTAAGCGGCCGGCCATCGGTCCGATGATCCGCAACACATGGACCGGATCGAGGAAGTTGACTTTCGGGTTTGTCGCCGTCGTTTCCGACCAATTGCGAAAGACCCGGGGGGGATTATCATCCAGGCGGGCCAAATTGGTGCTGAAATGGTCGGCCATGGGGTTGTTCATGATCGGTGTGGGGTGGTTGGTAACCAATACCGCCATTCATTTTGCCGATACTTTTAAAACGGTGGAAAAAGCGCCGGTACCGGTGGTTGCCCCGGTCACCGATCCCTTTACCCTTCAGGTGGCGGCTTATCTGAACGAGACCGATGCCCGGCGTTATGTGGATCAGCTGAAAAGCCGGGGATTGGACGCCTACTGGACCCGGGCGTCCGGTTCCAGCAAAACCTGGTATCAGGTGCGCATTTCTCATTTCAAGTCCAAGGCTGATGCCAGGACGGTGGGAGAGGACCTGAAAACGAGGCAGCTTATCGGTGATTATTATGTTGCCAATTACAAACGGCCTGACGTACCATAATCGCGTACATTCGTCGCCTGGCGACATCCCACCCGTTTTCGGTAATTACCCGGCGTATGGTAACCATTCAACCTGACTCGTTTTCGCGCCAATGGAGCTGAACATGAACGCCACCGCAATGAACCGGATCGTTGAATTATGCCTCCGCCTGGACAACCACGCTTCCCGCCTATACCTGAGCTTGGCCCGAAATGCCGAAACCCAGGATTTGAAAGGATTCTGGCAGGATATTGCCGCTAAAAACGAGCAGCACCTGCGCTACTGGGATCGGCTGCTCAATTGGGCCGACAAGGGGATGCTCAACAACCTGTTCGATGACACGCGAAAGACCCTGGATGAGTTAACGGGGCTGGAAGATAAAGTATATGACCTGGCCGACAGCTGTAAGCAGGTGCGCCGCAAAAAAAAGGCCTTCACCATGGCCTTCAAACTGGAATTTTACCTGCTGCATCCGGTTTTCGAGACCCTTTCCCAATATGTGGCCACCTTCAACGGCGATGCCGGGTCGGACTTCTCCTATGAGCGTTTTGTGAACCGGCTTTTTGACGCCCTCCAGCAAAATGAATTGGGCACACTGGAGTTGGAACTGGTCGGCGAGGTCATCCACCGCCTGTGGAAAGAGAACCGGCGGATGGCCTTTTTAAGCAACTACGATGAGTTGACCGGTATTTTCAACCGCCGGGGGCTGTTCAATGCGATCACCCACCTGGCCCACCTGGCCCAGCGCAATGAGAATACCGTTGGCGTGCTGATGATCGATATCGACCATTTCAAGACCATCAACGACAACTTCGGCCATCAGTATGGTGACGACATGCTGCGCCGAGTGGCTGGAAGCATCCGCGAGAGCGTCCGTGCGTCGGACGTTCTCGGGCGATACGGCGGCGAGGAATTCCTGGTCTTCCTGCCTCGCGTGGAGCCGGTGTCGCTGGGAGAAGTGGGAGAAAAGATCCGGCGGGCCATTGAGACGATGCCCGACACGCGTGCATCCGTCACCGTCAGCATCGGAATTGCCCATGGTCATATGGGAAGGGAGGTGGATGCTGACGTCAAGGCGCTCATCTACCAGGCCGATGAGAAACTCCTGGCGGCCAAGGCGGCCGGCCGCAACCGCATCGAACTCTGACGGGTTCGTAAAAATCCGATATCTGCGTTACGCTTCATCCCTCGTCACTGCGGCGTACCATAAGTACGCCTCATTCCTCGAAATTCGCAAGCCTTGATCTCGAACTTTTTACGAACCCGTCGGAAATACGACTTTTTACTAGTTCTTCAACATTAACAGAGTGTCAAAAAGAGCTTGTCACCCCAGTGCAAAGCGTTTAGACTGTTCTACCTGGATACAGTATGGCCAACTGCCATAAAGAACTGGAGGAGTCAAACATGGAAAAACAGGATGTCATCAGGATCGCTGAAGGTCTCAGGCTGATCGAAGAGGGCGTGGAAACCATTCAGGGCGTAATGAAGGAAAAGAATATCAAATCGCTCAAAGAGGTGGCAGCCGAACTGATTCCCTTTTTCAAAAAGGATGACGATTCACTCACCGATTCCATTATCAGCCATCTGGAATAGATCCATCAACCAAATATGGTCATCGCCCCGGTGTCACGGGGAAAAGGCCGGGCCCAGGCAACGGGGGGCCCGGCCTTTTTGTTTATTTGAAATCCTTGCGCAGCTGCTTCTTGTTGATCTTGCCCACGCTGGTCTTGGCGATGGTCTCGACGATGTGCACCCGGTCCGGCACGCCGTACTTGGGAATCACGCCCGTTTCGGCAAACTTGGCGAAAAAGGCCTTCAGCTCTTCCGGGCTGGTCTCTTTCTCCGCCCCGGGTTTGAGCACCACCAGGGCCAAGGGCCGTTCGCCCCATTTGGGATCCGGCACACCGATCACGGCCGCTTCGCTCACGGCCGGATGGCGGCTGATCATGTCTTCCAAGGCCAGCGATGAGATCCATTCACCGCCGGTCTTGATCACATCTTTGACACGATCGGTGATCTGCAGATAGCCTTCCGCGTCGATAAAGCCGATATCACCGGTGTGCAGCCAGCCGTTTTTCCACAGCTCCGCGCTCTTTTCCGGATCCTGGATGTATCCCTGGGTCAGCCAGGGCGAGCGCACCACCACCTCGCCTGCGGTTTTGCCGTCGTGGGGCAGGGGGTTGCCCTCGATGTCCACCACCTCCAACAGCACGTTGGGTACGGGCAGGCCCGTGCGGCAACGTATTTCCACCTGTCGCTCCGCATCCCACGTGAGCATGTGGGGCTTGAGGTTGGACACGGTGAGCAAGGGGCAGGTTTCGCTCATGCCATAGGCGGTGTAAAGGTTGATGCCGTTTTCCAAGCCGGCTTTGCAAAGGCCCCTGGAAAGGGCGCTGCCGCCGATGACCACCTTCCAGCGCGATAGGTCCAGATTTTTGATGACCGGGCTGGAGACCAGCATGTGGATGATCGTGGGCACGCAGTGGGAGAAGGTCACTTTCTGGGAGACGATGAGCTTGAGCAGCATTTCCGGTTCGTATTTGCCCGGATAGACCTGCTTGGTGCCCAGCATGGTGCACAGGTAGGGAATCCCCCAGGCGTGGACGTGAAACATGGGGGTCATGGGCATGTAGACATCGCCCGAATTGATGCTCGCCTGGGATTCGTAGGCGCACAACCCGGACATGAGTCCGTAGGTGTGCAGCATGATCTGGCGGTGGCTGAAGTAGACCCCCTTGGGAAGGCCAGTGGTGCCGGTGGTGTAAAAGGTGGTGGCCATGGCGTTTTCGTCAAAATCGGGAAACGCGTAAGCAGGTGCTGCCGCGGCCAGCAGGTTTTCGTATTCGCCATCCAGGACCACCGGGGTCTCAGGGCGGGTCGTTTCGTCGGTGAGCAGAACGATCTTTTTAACGGTTTTCATCTGGTCTTTGACCGCGGCCAGCAGAGGCAGAAAATCGGCATTGACCAGGATGATGTCGTCCTTGGCATGGTTGATCGTGTAGACCAGCTGCTCCGGCGACAGGCGGATGTTGATGGTGTGCAGTACCGCCCCCATCATGGGTACGGCGAAGAAGCATTCCAAATAGCGGTGGCTGTCCCAGTCCATCACCGCCACCGTGTCCCCCGGTTTCACGCCCAGGGTTTCCAAGGCATTGGCCAGGCGCTGCACGCGCAGGTTCAACTCGACGTAGGTGTACTTCATCTTGTCCCGGTAGACGATCTCCCGGTCCGGGTAATAGGTCAGCGGGGTGCGCAGGATGTTTTTGATCAGCAGGGGAAATCCATAGGCCGAAGGGGTCGGGGGGATGAGTTTGACGGGCATGACGGTCCTCCTTTGATGGTCGGCAAGCGGGTTATGATGGATTCTACAGAAAATAAACAGGTCGACTTTTCAGGTTCGGGGAATCGCCGTTGAATGGTAGGACTTTAGGGTTAACGCGTGCATGCTGTCAAGAAAAAGGAGCGCCAGCGGCCGGACATATCGACGAGAAGTTCCTTCAACGGTCATTTGGCTGTTGACAGGCAGCTGCCACCGCCGATGGTCAGCCTGTCGGCCAGCCCGCGGGACGCCAGCATCGCGTGCACCTGACCGATCGCCAATTGGGCGTCGGGCACCTCGATGAAGATGGTCACCACGCCCCGGGCATATCGGCCTCCCCGCCAGCGACCGGATCCCGACGCCTTCAAGACCGTTTCCAGACTGCGGGACAGGTCATGTCGGAATCGAGACATGTCAGGATCGTCGGGTGGGGGATCCGTGGAGAAATCAAAATGCAGGGTCAACGTTTGCATGGCGATGGTGTATCATCCGGTTGTGACAGATGCGGTCACAGCAGTTCAAATAATTACGGCATGTAATATCCGTGATGGGTTCTGGCCAAACCGTTGCCGGATGATTATGCTTTTTAAAACCTTGACCAATACGCGCGCAGATGACGAGCTCTTTTTGCCTGTCATCCGCGGTTTCTTCTGACCATTCCGGAGGAGATGATTTCTGCCGATGATACCGAAGGATGAAGCGGGTTTGAACCACAGTCACGGCTTCGGCCAGGACCTCAAACGGCCGGGGGAAAGCCGCACCATCATCGTCATTGGGGTTACCGCTGCCATGATGGTGGTGGAGATCGCCGCCGGGGCTCTTTTCGGATCCATGGCCCTGCTGGCCGACGGCCTGCACATGGCGTCGCACACGGCGGCCCTTTCCATCAACGCCTTTGCCTATATTTACGCCCGCCGCCATGCCCACGATGAACGCTTCAGCTTCGGCACCGGAAAAGTGAACGCTTTGGGCGGATTTTCCGGCGCGGTCCTGCTGGCGGTATTTGCGATTCTGATGGCGGTGGAGAGTGTCGTGAGGCTGTTCAATCCCGTGGCGATCGCCTTTAACCAAGCCATCTTCGTAGCCATCATCGGTCTGGTGGTCAACGGACTGTCCATGTTCATCCTGGGCCACAGGGACGAATCCCACCACGGCCATGACCACGGGCACGATCATGATCATCATCACCACGACCACAATCTGCGCTCCGCCTATCTGCATGTCCTGGCCGATGCACTCACCTCGTTTCTGGCCATTTTCGCTCTGCTTGCCGCCAAATACTTCGGCCTGATCTGGATGGACCCGCTCATGGGAATCGTGGGCGCCATCATGGTCTCGCGCTGGTCCATTGGTCTTTTGATAGGTACCAGCCACGTGCTGCTGGATCGGCAGGCACCGGTCGGCATCCAGCAAAAAGTGGTTGCCGGCATCCAAAAAAATGGCGATAATCGGGTCGTTGACCTTCACCTGTGGACCGTCGGGCCCGACATCTACGCAGCCATCGTCTCGGTGGTCACAGAAATCCCCAAACCGCCGGAATACTACAAGCAGCTGATCCCATCCGATTTTAAATTTGTGCATGTGACCGTGGAGGTAAACCGAACGTAAAACGGGGCCGATGTCATTCGGGAATAAGCTATTCGACCTATCCGGCCGTGGGCCTGAATGAGGGGGCTGCATGGGCCGGCGCCCTCGAAATGATCGAGGCGTTATTGGCCGCTTGGCTCTGCATGTTGCGGATCGAGATGGTTATATTGTTTTCTATTCACAGTATGCTTATCCTTGGTTGCACAACAGGAAGCAACGGAAAACAACCGGTTGTGGTTAACCAATAAAATAAACAATTTAAGGCGTTAGGCCTGGAATGGAGAAAAATATGAAGCGAGTTCTTATTTTTTCACTGGGATTTGTGCTTGTACTGAGCACCGCTGGTTTTGCCATGCATCACGATGGTGGCATGCACGGCGGTGGCATGCACCATGGAAATAATTGGTGGCAAAATCCGGCAGTCGCCGAAATGATCAACCTATCTGCTGAAGAGACGGACCAAATGAGTGGCCAGTGGGTCCAACACCGCCGCAAGATGATTGCGTTGAAGGGCAGTTTGAACGCCGAAAAATTTGAACTGGAGGTATTGGACGACCAAAAGGAAGTCGATGGGCCTGGCTTCCGGGATCAGTTTAATAAAATGCAGAAAGCCCGCGCCGATATAGAGGCCGAAAGGTTTAACTACCGAATGGCGGTTCGCAACCTCTTGGGCGCTGAGCGCTTCGCTAAGATCAAATCGCACTTTCCCATGCTGGGGGAGGGTTCCATGAAGGATGACAAAGGCATGATGGGTATGGGCTGCGGCATGGGCCGAATGCAAGGGAAGCAAGGCCGAGGCGCCAAAGGTGGCTGCCCGATGATGGGAACACCGCAGGCAGAAAGCGATCCGGAAAGCAGCCCGAGCCACAGCGACCACCAGTAACCGGAAATTTAACCGCCGGTGGGAAGCCAACAAAATCATTGCGCACCCGCAGCGGTTTGGCCTGGAGGGAGCGTGGCCGTTTTTTCTATAATCAGTTGCATGTGCGGCACCAATCCCATCAGCAATTCATTTACCCCGTCAACCCAAGGAGGCAATTATGGCAGCCAAGAAAATTCTCATGCTAGTGGGTGATTTCGTTGAAGACTACGAGGCAATGGTTCCTTTTCAGGCCCTGAGCATGGTAGGGCACACGGTCCACGCGGTCTGTCCGGACAAAAAGGCGGGAGAGACGGTGCGGACCGCGGTTCACGACTTTGAAGGGGACCAGACCTACACCGAGAAGCCGGGACACAACTTCGGGCTCAACGCCACCTTCGACGAAATCAGGGCTGAAGACTACGATGCCCTGGTGATTCCCGGCGGCCGGGCCCCGGAATATATCCGGCTCAACCCCAAGGTGCTGGACATCGTCCGTCACTTTTCCCAGTCGGGCAAGCCCATTGCCGCTGTCTGTCATGGCGCCCAGGTGCTGGCCGCCGCCGGTGTTCTCGAAGGAAGAAGCTGTTCGGCCTATCCGGCCGTCGGGCCGGATATCGGGTCTGCCGGCGGCACCTATGCGGATATCGCCGTGGACCAGGCTCACGTGGACGGCAACCTGGTCACCGCCCCGGCCTGGCCGGCCCATCCCCAGTGGCTGGCCAAGTTCCTAATGGTGCTGGGTACGCGCATCGAATTGTAGAACGGTGTTGAGGCGTCGGAATCGATGAGCACGGCCAACCGCCGGATCTGGCGGTTGGCCGCGACCATTTTAAGTGCGATGAGAGCTGCACGATATGCGCTGTTGTTAGAGTGTCGCAGGAAGAAAAACGAGCGTTCCGCTTTGGATCTGGCTAAAATCTTTTATCTCATTGCCACCCAGTAATTTTTTTGATGGCAGGTAGTAAAGCGTTTGTTGATCCTTGTAGCTGCTGCCGGCGATGCGAAAGGCAGAATTGTCTTTGCGCAGCGGGTAAGGCCCTTTGTATCCGATAATCATTTTCGTTCTCATCGGCAGATCATCCCAGTCAGAAATCATTGAACCTGGTTTGATGTGACCGGATGGTAAAAAATAGATGGTGGTATCATGATTATACGATTTTCCGGCAAGCGACCATGCCGTGATCCCGTCCGATATGGTCTTTACCGGGCCGTTGTCCTTTAACAACTCAACCTTGCTCTCCTGGTTCAGCAATACGACCGTTTTCGCAGGTATTCGGTTCCAACCGATTTTTCCGGCAATTTGCGCACCGGTGTATAGGCTGCCGTTGGGGAATTGGTAGACCGTGGTGCTGCTGTCATAATCTTCGCCAGCGATGACCCACGCCGTGTTGAGCTTGGAAATGATATTCGCTTCATCAGACTGCGCATCTATGTTGAGCCGGCCATAAAACACATCAGCCAGCTGGGCGTCAGCCATGAGTCGACCGGCATTCACGTCGGGATCATAACTCCAGGCCGACCCCAGTCCAGCCTTGGCACGTATAAAATTTTTAGCGCAGCGCTTTCGACCACGATGATTTTCTCTAAACCAGCGGTTGGGTACCCCATAGGCTACCTGACTGTGCGTCAAAACGGCTCGATCGTCCAGGTTGTAGACGCCCTGCAGTATGTCAATCAGCATGCCTAACGATCGATACTGTTGGTCAGAGATGGGCGCGTAATGGTAACCGACCAGCTCAATACCGATCGATATGTTGCTCAGGTCCATCTCACCATTCCACATGCTGCGCCCGGCGTGATCGGCCACATCGGTCTTGTCCATGATGCGATACGTGCGACCGTTGCGGGCAATGACATAATGGGTATGACCGCCATCGGTGCGTCGACCGTTGGGGAAAAGTTTTCCTTTGGAGACAACTCTCAGCGTCGATTCAAGCCCGAGTTCTGAGGTGTGGACAATAATGTAGGTTGTATTTTTGCGGCTGACTTTTTTGAATCTGGGATTCAACCGCGGGCGGAAATCGACGATAGCGCGCTGAAACGTCTCGCGGTCTGAATGGGTGAAAGCGGCAGACAAAGCGGGTAAAAGTAGAATGCCGGTGATGAAAAAAGCGGCAACAAGCACCAGTTGTCTGCGGTTCCAAATCCTCCGGTTCTTCATGGCGACTATTCTATCCAAAAACATTCCAATTTGTAAACCAAACGCTGAATGCGGCAGCATGCACGTGTTCACAGAAATACCAAAATTTTTCAAAAATTTCAAACCGGTGGTTTTTTACCGATGCCGTGTTTTTTCATTTTTCGCCACAGGGTGGTGCGCTCCACGCTGAGTTCCCGGGCGGCTTTGCCGCGGTGGCCGCCGGATTTCTTCAAAGCCGCCAGTATTCGTTGACGCTCCTGATTGTTCGACCCTGCCGGGGTGGCGGCAGGGTCGGTCGCGGCACAGGATAATTGGTCTTGCCTGACATAACCCGGGAGGTGATCCGGCAGGATCATGGCTTCGCGGCAGATGATCAGGGCATGCTCCAGGATATTCTCCAGTTCCCGGACATTTCCCGGATAGTCGTAGTTGAGAAGGATCTGCATGGCCGTTCTGGAGATGGTCGGCGGAGCCACCGCCCGGGTGGCGCACAGGCTGCGGGCGATGTGGCGGATAAGCAGGGGCAGATCCCCTCTTCGCTGCCTCAGCGGGGGCAGTTCGATGCGCATGACGTTGAGTCGGTAGAACAGATCTTCGCGAAACAGCCCCTGCTCCACCAGGTCGTTGAGCTGCCGGTTGGTGGCCGAGATGATGCGCACGTCCACCTTGCGGGTGCGGCGGGAGCCCAACGGGTAAAATTCCCTGTCCTCGAGCACCCGCAGCAGCTTGGCCTGGAGGGAGAGCGGCAGGTCGCCGATTTCGTCCAGGAAGATGGTGCCGCCCTCGGCATCGGAGAACCGGCCCGGTTTGTCCCGGTCCGCCCCGGTAAAGGCCCCTTTGACGTAGCCGAAGATCTCCGATTCGATGAGATTTTCCGGAATGGCGGCGCAGTTGACCTTCACCAGTGGTCTGGCGGCCCGCGGGCTGGCCGAATGGATCACCCTGGCCAGCAGGTCCTTGCCTGTCCCCGTGGCCCCTTCGACCAGCACGGTGGCCTGGCTGGGGGCCACGACCGCCACCATCTCGAAAATCTTTCGCATGGACGGGTCTTTGCCGATCATGTCGTGGAAGGTATATCTGTTGCTGATGGCACGGTTCAACTGGTGGGCCAGGGTCATGTCGTGAAAAGTGGCCAGGCCGCCAACGATGACGTTCTTCTCATTTCTCAGGGCCATGTAGTTGGCACGGATGGGGATGGTGATACCGTCCCTGTCGGTCATGCGGCCCTGTTGGCTGCTGCGGGTCTCCCCCGATGCGATGGATTCCTTTAACAAGCAGACGTCCGGGGCCCGCTCGCCGGAGAAGATCATGGCGCAGGACTGGCCCAGGACCTGATGCCGGTCGTAGCCGGAGATGGTTTCGGCCGCCCGGTTGAAAAAATTGATCAGTCCGCCCCGGTTCACGGTGAAGATGCCCACATCCAGGTTGTCCAGGATAATCTTGAGGCTTCTCTCCTCGTAGTGCAGCCTGTCGATGAGCTGGGTGATGGGGGAGTGGTCCTGCAGGATGGTCATGCAACCGGCGATCTCGCCCCGGCGGTTGTAGATGGGCGTGGCCATGCGGGTGATCAGGTGGCGCCGGTTCTCCTCATCGGTGACCTCCATGTCCGGGTCCAGGTCCCCTGCAGTTTCCGGATGGTGCATCACGCATTCGACCGTGCAGGGCACGCCGGTGAACACTTCACGGCAGTCCCGGTCGACCACCTCCTGCTCGCGCATTCCAATCAGGGCCTGGGCGCTGAGATTGATGGCAGTGATCCGCCGGCTGCCGTCGGCAACGAACGCGCCGATGTTCAACTCGTCCATGACGTCCAGCCAGTGGTCACAGCGGATGCCCAGGTGGTGATGGGGTGGCGCCATGGCCATGGTCATGCCGCACCTCCGGGAGAAGTTAAACTGGACGTCTGGACCGGCAGTCTGATTTCAAAGGTGGTTTCCCGGTCCGGCTGGCTGGCGGCCGTCAGGCTGCCGCCGTGACGGTCGATGATGCCGTAGGTGGTGGACAGCCCCAGGCCGAGGCCGTGGCCTTCCTGCTTGGTCGTGTAAAACGGTTCGAAGAGGTGCCCCATGTCCGCTTCGCGGATGCCGTGGCCGGTGTCGGTCACACGGATGACCACGGTTTCGGGGTTGGGCTCCAATGCTGCGCCGAGCGTCAGCGTACCGCCGTCGGGCATGGCATCCACGGCATTGAAAATCAAGTTGAGCAGGCATTGCTGGAGCTGGTTGGCGTCACCGCTGATGTCGGGCAGACCGTCCGCGATGCGGGTGGCCAGGCTGACCTTGCCCAGTTCGAGGCGGTGCCGGGCCAGCACGATGCTGCGATCCAATATCTCGTTGATCGACACCGGACCGACCGATACCGGTGAGCGACGGGAAAAGGTGAGCAGGCTGGATACGATTTTCGAGCAGCGGTCGGTCTCTGTTTCCACCAGCGCCAGGTAGCGGGCGAACTGCGCTTGCTTGTCTCGGGGCAGGGGACCTTTTTTGAGGGTGCGCAGCATCAGGCGGATGTAGTTGAGAATACCGGACAGCGGGTTGTTGATCTCATGGGCCACACTGGCGGCCAGCCGGCCTAAAGACATCATCTTGTCCTGGTGCAGCAGGCGGGCCTGATCGGTCATCTCCTGTTCCAGGCGATGGATGCGCCGCAGGTCGCGGAAAAAGCAGACGCGGCCGGCGGATTCGTATTCATCCATCAGCACGGTTGCCGACAACTGCACCGGCACCGGTTGTTGACGGTGATCCAGCAGGCAGGTTTCGTAGAGCATCAGCCGATTGGGGCCACCGTGTCCGGATGCGGCAAGATCTTCCTGGAAGCGGCGGTATTCCGCCTGGCTGAAAAAATGTTCCAGGGTGGCCCGATTCAGCACCTCGGTGCGATCGAACCCCAGCATCTGCTCCATGCCCCGGTTGAAGGTGACAACCTTGCCGCTGCCGTCACAGCCCAGAATGCCGTCCATGGAGCTTTCGATGAGCCGATCCTGAAAGGCGACGGTCTCCTCCAGCTGCCGGGTGGTGCGGGAGAGCCCTTTTTCCAGGTGCCGGGTGTAGTCCTTGAGCTGCTGACGGGTGGCATAGCGGTGGCGGGCGCGCTCCAGGGCCACCATCATGGCCTCGGTGTGAATGGGCTTGGTGATGAAGTCTGAGGCGTCCAGCTGCAGGGCGCGGATGGCGGTCTCCATCTCGCCGAAGGCCGTGGCCACGATGACCTCGGTGTCCGGAAATCGCTGCTTGATCGTTTCCAGCACCTGGATGCCGTCCATGCCGGGCATGCGGATGTCGGTGATGACGATGCGGGGGGAGAACTGTTCGCAACGGGCCAGCCCCTCGGCGCCGTCGGCCGCGGTTTCGACCCGGTACCCTGCATCCATGAGGGTCAGGGCGGTGACGTCGCGGATGTCTTGTTCATCATCGATGATCAGGACGGGCCAGCCGTCGGCGGTTGTCATGGCGATCAGCTTTCCTTGCTAAGCGGTGATAGTCATCATATGAAATTCCCGTCGTATCGTCAATAATCCACTGTGCGGGCGCCACCCACCCCAGGACTTGACTGTTACGGAAAACTCAATTATCATTTAAAAACTGCATTGATATGGCTAACCGTTTACCATTCTTGCTGTTTGTTTCGCCTGCTGATCCGATCACTGCTGTGCATGCATGTTAGACACCCGCCAGGGGTGTTCCCTTCCAGCCGACATTACCACAATCAATTCATGACCGAACTCAAAAAACATTCACGGCGGGTGTCAATCGTCGACAGCACAATCCTTATTACCGGAGAAACGGGGACCGGGAAGGATGATCAAATGTTTGTCATCAGACTCGAGGAAATGATCAGACTGGCCACAAATGCTCGAACATAGAACTAAAAATCGTCAGGAAGGAACAAAATTATGAGTGCAACAGAAAAAACATACACGTATCGATCCGGGAAGAAAATTGAGCTCAATAAGAGCCTCGTCCAATTGGTTGTCCGAGCCTTGCCGGGCAGCTTGGATGATGATGCGATTGTCGACGAGCAGCAGGTATCATCTGGTTCGACGCTGATAACGACAACTTCGACAAATCTGGAATCGGTGATGCGTCGAAGCCGAGTGGTTGCACCGACGCACCATGCTTATTTTGAGGCACAAACCGGAGCCGAGTTTTTGATTACCGATCGAATTTTTGTAGTATTCAAAACACCGCCGTCCCCCGAGGAGGTCGATGCATTTGCCGGTCGCTACGGCCTCGTTAAAAAGGCGGTTTACAGTGAGCGTGATTATTTATTTCAACTGACCACGCATACCGGTATCAACCCGGTTAAGCTGGTCGTGAAACTGACCGAAGACGATCCGCTGGTTGAAGTGGCCGAGCATGATCTGGACCAGCGCGTGGCCACCAGTCAATTCGCTGTCCCTATAGATCCGCAATATGGGCGTGAATGGCACTTGCATACGGATCTGAATGATCCGGATTATGACACGCGCGCATGCTCGCAATGTGAGGATGCATGGCGCTTGCTGGACCATTTCGGCAGCGGGAATGTCGTCGTCGCGGTTACTGATGATGGCTGCAAGCTGGACCACCATGATTTCGATTCCCCTGACAAATTTTCCGACTGGGGGTATTTCCGTGGAGAACGCTTGATCACTTCGGGTGATATCGATGCTGATCCGGGTGAAATGTATCAACCCGGTTCCAATCACGGCACATCTTGTGCCGGTGTTGTTGCCGGCGAAGTAGACGCTTTGCTGACAGTCGGGGCAGCGCCAGGATGCAGTCTGCTCCCCATCCAGTGGGAGTCAGATGGTCCTTCTTTGTATATCAGTGATTCAAAACTGCTGACCGCGTTGAGTTTCATAGCGGACAAGGTGGATGTGATGTCCAATTCATGGAGTGGGGTACCGACCTTCGTACTAGCCCTTCCGGTTGTAAATCGCCTAACCGAACTTGCGCAGAGCGGCGGAAGGCGAGGGAAGGGCATCGTGTTTTTATGGGCAGCCGGTAATGACAATTGTCCCATCAGCCACACGGCAGCCGTAGATGTGCCATTTACCCATGGATGGCGTGTATACAATGATGGCTCTGCGGAATGGATCGGCGTTGATACGGTGAGACAGTTTGATAGAAATTTGGTTGCAATTCCGGGAGTCATGAATATCGCGGCACTGGCAAGTACGGCGCGGCGGAGTCACTATTCCAATTATGGACCGGGGATTTCCCTATGTGCGCCCAGCAGTAATGGCCATGCTTACTATCGCATGGATGTCAGGGGATTGGGCGTTACCACGACAACCGGGCAACCGGGTGGCGTTACCCACGAATTCGGTGGTACCTCAAGTGCAACCCCCTTGGTGGCCGGCATTGCCGCCCTGATCGTTTCAGCGAATCCTGACCTGACTGCGCTGGAAATCGTTTCCATTCTCAAGCAGACCGCTTCAAAGGATCTCGATTTCCAGGCTTATCCCCGCACGCCATCCGCCGCTTTCGATCCCGATACAAGCTGGGATATATCACCCATCCCACCTTTCGATAATGGTGACTTCAGCGATGTGGGTGACGATGACGGCACATGGAGCCCCTGGTTTGGGCACGGACGGGTCGATGCCGCTGCTGCTGTAGCGGAGGCCATGAGACGCGGCGTACGACCAGGTGATTTAACTTTCCAGAGCGACTCATTACCGGACAAAAGCATTCCGGATAACAATTCAAGGGGGATTAAAGACAAAATCGTGTGTGATCAAGCTTTCACACTCCGTTCATTAGAGGTTCATGTGGATATCACGCACACCTATGTTGGAGATCTGCGTATCGCCTTGATTTCACCATCCGGTACCTCGGTGACGCTCCATGACCGTGCCGGTGGCAGCGCCAACGATATACACATCGAATTCAATATCCGTTCCACGCCTGCGCTGCTTGCTTTCTTAGACGAACCGGTCGAGGGCGCCTGGATGATTCATGTTCAGGATTTGGCGGCTCAAGACCGTGGCCGTTTAAAACGTTGGCTGCTGGAGATCAGCGGACAAACGCAATCGGCGTTCGATGTCGAGGAAACCCCCGGAATTATCATTCCGGACAATATCCCGGGTGGGATATCACGATCCCTAAATGTTGCCAATAGCGGGCATCTTGACGATATTCAAGCCGAACTCGATATCACGCACACTTACATCGGCGATTTACGCGTCGAACTCGTTTCCCCCAGCGACACACATGTGTTGCTCCATAATCGCACCGGCGGTTCTGCAAACAACATCATTAAAACCTACACCGGTGAAAATACGCCGCATCTGCAGATATTACGCGGAGAGACGATTAACGGTCTTTGGAGATTAAACGTATCGGATCATGCAGGGGCCGATCAAGGTAAGTTGAACCGGTGGGCCTTGAAACTGATGCCTTCCGCGTAAGCCCCGAAGCTGCGATAGGTTGAACTGCTTCGAGCATCACGAAGGATCAAATGGGAGATGATTCGATTTGCATGGTGCTTTATTTGTATTGACAACTTTACAAATAGGTGACACTTTGCTATCCTGAACCCAGAACCCAGAACCCAGAACCCGGTTGTTTCATGCTCAACACCCAATCCCCCGTCCCGCTCTACCGCCAACTGGCCGAGATCCTCATGGCGGGCATCCGGTCCGGCGACTATCCGCCGGGCGACCGGATTCCATCGGAACCGCAGCTGGCCAAAGACTATGGCATCGGCCGGCCGACGGTCCGTCAGGCCATCGATGTCCTGGTGCGAAAGCGCCTGCTGTCGCGGCGACGGGGGTCGGGGACCTATGTACGCGCACCGGAGCAGGAGATCGACCTGTTTTCCCTGGCCGGCACCAGTTCGGCCTTTCATAAAAAAGGGATCGCTGTTGACGTTCAACTGCTTCAAAACACCAGGCGGGTAAACGTTCCGGCTGATGCGGAGAACCCTTTTGCCGGGGGGACTGCCTTTTACCTGTCCCGGTTGAACCGGGTTGGCGGGTCGCCGGTCCTGCTGGAAGCGATCTATCTGCACCCAGTGCTGTTCAAGGGCATCGAACGCGTGGAACTATCTGGACGCTCCCTGTCCCAGGTGGTTGAATCCAGTTTCTACATGCGACCGGTAGGGGGGCGGCAGACCTTTCGCATCGGCTGTCTCGATGCCCCAAAAGCGGCGGTCATGGATATAACTGCCGACACGCCGGTGTTGGTGGTCCATCGGTTCCTCAATTTCAAGCAGGCGACCAACGCAGTGTTTTCGATTCTATACTGCAATACAGATACCTTTGTTTTTTCTCAGCAGATTGGAGGCGCAAGCCATGATTAAGCGGGGCTATTACGGCGACTTCGGCGGGGCGTTTCTGCCCGAGATCCTGGTTGCCACCTTCGATGAACTGGAAGGGGCGTTCAACGAGGCCAAGAGCGACCCCATCTTCTGGCATGATTACGAACAGCTCATGTCCAGTTACTCCTGCCGGCCGACACCGATCACCGATGCCCAGAACCTGACGCACCACTTCGGCGGGGCACGCATTTTCATCAAACGCGAGGACCTCAACCACACCGGTGCCCACAAGGCCAACAACGTCATGGGGCAGGGGCTGCTGGTCAAACGCATGGGCAAGACCCGGGTGATCGCTGAAACCGGGGCCGGCCAGCACGGGGTGGCCACGGCCACCATGGCCGCCCGTTTCGGCTTCGACTGCACCATCTACATGGGTGAGGTCGACGTCGGGCGCCAGCGGCCCAATGTGTTCTGGATGGAGCAACTGGGGGCAACGGTGGTGCCGGTGACTGATGGCACGCGGATCTTGAAGGACGCCATCAATGAGGCCTTCCGGGACTGGGTGACCAATATGGATTCCACCCACTACGTGCTGGGCACCGCCTGCGGACCGCATCCCTTTCCCGAAATGGTCTCCTGGTTTCAGTCCATTGTCGGCAAGGAGGCCCGCCGGCAGATGATAGCGCGGGAAGGGCGGCTGCCCTCGCGGGTGTTTGCCTGCGTGGGCGGCGGATCCAACGCCATGGGCATCTTCAGCGGATTTTTCGATGACGATGTCGAACTGGTGGGCGTGGAGGCTGCCGGCCGGGGGCTGGATACCGGTGAACATGCCTCCCGGCTCTGCTCGGGCGACGCCAGCGTGGGTGTGGCCCAGGGGTACAAGACCTATTTCCTGCAGGACGGCGACGGCCAGATGAGAGAGACCCACTCCATTGCCGCCGGCCTGGACTACGTCGGTGTTTCTCCGATCCTGTCGGATCTCAAGGAAAAGGGGCGGGTGCGCTTCGAAGCGGCCACGGATCGGGAGGTGATCGAGGCCCTGCGTCTGACCATGAAAAAAGAGGGCGTCATCCCGGCCCTGGAGTCGGCCCATGCCTTTGCCCGGGCCTTCAAGGAGGCGCCGCAGATGTCACCTGACGACATTATCCTGATCAACCAGTCCGGCCGGGGAGACAAGGACATCTTCACCATCGCAGATGCCTTCGACGATCTCAAATGGAAACAATTTATCATTGAAAAGGCCAGACAATACCATGCTTGAAACCTACATTCGCGCTAGACTGGCCGATCGGCAGATCCTGCTGATGACCCACATCGTTATCGGCTACCCCACCCTGGAGGCCTCGCTCGAGATCGTGCGCACCATGGTCCATGCCGGTGTGGACCTGATGGAACTGCAGATTCCCTTTTCCGAGCCTATTGCCGACGGTCCGGTGATCTTAAAAGCCAACCAGGCCGCTCTGGCCAACGGGGTGACGGTGGACCAGTGCCTGGAATTCGGACAAGCGGTGGCCAGGCAGTTCCCGATTCCCTTTTTATACATGACCTACTACAACATCTTGTTTAAACACGGCGTGGACCGTTTTGCCGAGGGTGTGCAGGCGGCTGGCCTGCAAGGGGCCATCGTGCCGGACCTTCCTCCGGAAGAGGCCGCGGATTATTTGGATGCCATGAGCCGTAATAGATTATCTCCCATCTTCATCTACTCGCCCACCACCTCCGATACGCGCATGAAAACCATCGCCCGGGTGGCCGACGGTTTTGTCTATTGTGTGGCCCGTAAAGGGGTCACCGGCGACCGGACGGCGTTCTCCCGGCAGATCGGCGATTACCTGAGCCGCTGCCGAGCGGCCACGCATTTGCCGCTGGCGCTGGGGTTTGGGGTTAAAGATAAATCCGATATCAAGTTCCTCGAGGGAAAGGCCGATATTGCTGTCATCGGCACACAGGCGTTGCGGCTGGTAGAAGATCAGGGCGTCGCCGCACTGGGCGAATTTATTCGCGACCTTCAAGAGTAGCGATCATGCTCGTTGTTCCCGTCTCCGGAAAAATCGGTTGGAAAAACCCGCCAGTGGTGACACTGGCGCTGCTGGTCGTCAACTGCCTGGTCTTTTTTCTGCTCCAGGTTAACGATGACGAATCCCGGATGGCCGCCGAGCAGTTTTACCTGACTTCCGGGCTGGCTGCCATCGAGGTGCCCCGCTATATCGATTATCTAAAGTCAACCGGAAAGACAGCCGACAGGCCTGCCGAAAGTGAAGGCATGGATGAGCAGGACCTCATGGCGGCTCATTTCGAGATGGAGGCTGATTTCGATTTCATCTCGCGGTTGATGGACGGCCAGGTTATCCTTCCCCAGAATCCGGAATATGAAAATTGGTTGGCGCTGCGCCGGGACTACGAGGAGAAACGCGATAAAAGCGTCGCCTTTGCATACGGGCTCCGCCCGGCTTATCATCGCGTGTCCACCTTCTTTTCCTACATGTTTCTGCATGGTGGCGTGGGGCACCTGGTGGGTAACATGGTCTTTTTGTGGATTCTGGGGTGCATGTTGGAGATCGGATCGGGGCGGTTGCTCTTTACTGCCATGTATCTAAGCAGCGGGTTGGCAGCTGCCGGGCTTTTTTATGCGGTATACCCGTCGAGCACGATCCCCCTGGTAGGTGCTTCCGGTGCCATTGCCGGACTCATGGGGGCCTACACAGTGCTGTATGGCTCCAAAAAAGTCAGCATTTTTTATTCACTGGGCTTTTTTTTCAATACGGCCACCGTCCCGGCCATTATCCTGCTGCCGGTCTGGCTGGCCAATGAGTGCTACCAGCTGTTTTTCACCGGCGCCAGCCATGTGGCCTATGTGGCGCACATGGGCGGGATTGCCGCTGGTGCCTTGCTGGCTTGGGCTGGAGAACGTCTGGTGGGGGTCGACCGGGACAGCTTCGAAGCGGCCCCGGAAGACAAGGTGAGTCCGCTAATGCATCAGGCCATGGACCATCTGGGGAGCCTGGACATGCGACAGGCCCAGGCCTTGTTCGACCAGGTCCTGGACCTGTCACCGGACAATCATGATGCCCTGACCCACCTGTTCAACATCCACAAGCTGGATCCTGAATCCAAAGAATTCCATGGCATTACCAAACGGTTGCTTGGGATTCTGCTCCGCAATCCCACCGATCATCCGGCGGTCCTGACCTGTTACGAAACCTACGCAAGCCTGACCCGCCGTCCGGCCCTTTCGATCCAAACCTATCTTCAGATTGCCGGCGTCATGGCAGCGGCGGGAAAGGTCGAGGGGGCCGAGAAGATCATACGGGCCATTTTAAAGAAGAAGCCCAGATCTGCCGGTCTGCCGTCGAGCATGATCAAGCTTGCCCAGGCATTTCGCAAGAACGGCCGGATGGATCGCTGGGAAGCCTACCGACGGTTGGTCTGCAAATGCTATCCGGATTCGGTGGAGGCGGGCATTGTCGTGAAAACGGATGCATCCGGTTGATTCCCGATCAGTCTTCGTCCAGACATAGACAGATTGGCTACTTAGGGATGAGCACTGAATAGCGCGTCGATGCGGCAATTATGCATCCCACCGGTCCTTTGATGCGTTTTTCATCCCATCTGGTCCAGGTAGCGTTCAACGAAGGGGATGATATCGTGTCCAGGGTATTTTTTCATCAGACTCATGAGTATTTTTCTGGCTTTTTGAGGGTTCATCAATCGGTCGTTGAATATCTGCGCAGCCCGAAAATAGGATTTGGGCACCAGGGGGTTTTGGGGATAGGCTTTGGTCAGCTTGTTATATGCGCCCATGGCCTCCTTGTTGCGCCCGGTTTCGCTGAGCCACCCGGCCACCCTGAACAGGGCACCCGCATTCGGTGAGAATTCGGGATCCGATGACAGGCATTGAAGGTAGACATCAACGGATAGGGTCTTTTTGTCCCCGCGTACCAGCATGTCCAGGTGGTCGATACCATGGTTTCCAATCTTGCCCGTCGCACCGGTCATCTTAAGCAACGTAAAGTAGCGTTCTAAAATCAGCGGATCGGCGATTTTCTGTTTACCCGTTTCGCTTTCAATTTCCGCTATCGCGCCTTCGTGATTACCGTCCTTGATGAGTTGCTTGACGCGGCTGAGCAGCCGGCTGGCGGGGTCGTCCGCCGCGGCCATGGCTTGATCGGCTTTCGTTTCATCATCCTTGAAGTCATCGAAGTCCACGCGGTAGCCAATATCCTGATGGTACTGCAGGATCACATAGCCCATGAGGTGGTAAGAAATGAAGGTATAGTAGATTCTAACCAGGGTGAACAAAAAAACGTGCAGCATCGGCGGAAGGTGTTGAATCGCATGGCGGCCGAGCAGGGCCGGCGCCCCGCCGAGAATGGAATAAAAGAAATACATCAGCAGATAGCCCCATCCGATTCTGACTGCCAAGCTGACGAACATCACCGGATTAACTGCCTGGACCAGGGATTCGGTGGTCACCAGGAGAATGATCATGGCCGGCAGGAAGACCGTTGCCAGGATGCTAAACAAGACTCCACCGGCCATACCCAGCTTGGCAAACATCGTTCCCGCCGCAAAAATGATGGCCACGTAGATACCCACCTGCTTGACCACCGGCCCAAAATTTTCGTAAAGGGTCTGCGCATCAAGCTTCGGGGTGGTCAGATTGCCGCCGGCTGTGGATTGCAAGATGGCGTAGGCGTACTTGAAGGCAACCCCCCAAACCGCAATCAGGGCCAGCAGACCGATGATTCCAGGTCGTGCCAACAAGGCTGCAACTGCAGACAGTCCTGTCATCAACAATAACGGACGAACGGAAATCGGGTAGAGGAAGAACCGCGGCAACCGCTTCCAGAACGGGTCGATGATATTTTCAACGCCCAGCCACTGGACGGCGAGATTGCAGTTGGGGCACATGTGCAACTTCTCACCCTGATGGTGGCCGCCCATCTCCCGGGCCTCCACACATTCCGGGCAGCGTGCCGTGTTGCATTTGTCGCAATGCCAGTGGGCCGGACGGGTGGGGTGGTATTTACAATATTGTTTCATGCCTGTCCCTGCCTTATTGTCTTCTTCAGAAACCAACCTTCATGGTGCCGATTATTTCTATCAGTTATCGGGAAATTTTGACTTTTCTTTAGGATTGGCGTAGCGTCCACTTGGGTACTCGTTTCTGATGTTATCGTTTTTATGATCATTGCGATCAATTCAACCCAGTATCCTGTCGTTTATTGCCGATTATGCAACATGCTTTCTCCTTCAGCCCCATGCCCAGACTGCTCTTCGGTCCGGGAGCCACCGACAGGCTCGCAGAACTCGTCGCGCCCTTTGGCAAGACGGTGCTTCTGGTCAGCGGTTCGGCTGCGCTCGAGCGCGCCGGGCATATTGGTCGAATACTGACAAATCTGGGAAACGGCGGTTTGCAGGTGCATCGCTGCCGCATTGCCGGTGAACCGTCCCCCGCCGTGGTGGACCAGGTGGTAACTGATTGGAAGGGAATTGGGGTGGATGTGGTTTTGGCCGTCGGCGGTGGCAGTGTGCTGGATGCGGGAAAAGCCATTGCCGCCATGCTCATGGAAGATGGATCGGTCGTCGATTTTCTGGAAGGGGTCGGCCAACGAACCCCCTTGGGTGAATCCGTGCCTGTGGTGGCGGTGCCCACCACCTCGGGGACCGGCAGCGAGGCCACCAAGAACGCGGTTTTATCCCGGGTGGGAAGCGGTGGATTCAAGAAATCCCTGCGGCACGACAACTACATTCCCCGGCTGGCCATCCTGGATCCGACGCTATGTGTGTCTTCCCCGCCGTCGGTGACCGCGGCCTGCGGAATGGATGCCCTGACCCAACTGATCGAATCCTATGTTTCCACCCAGGCCTCGCCTTTGACTGACGCCCTGGCCATGGACGGCATGCGCCACCTGATCCCGGCACTACCTGTTGCCTGTGGAAGTGGTGCTACCGATATCGGCTGCCGCGGTGCCGTGGCCTACGGGGCGTTTCTCTCCGGTGTCACTCTGGCAAATGCGGGATTGGGCGTGGTGCACGGCGTGGCTGGGCCCATGGGTGGCATCTTGTCCATCCCCCACGGCGTCGCCTGCGCCAATTTGTTGCCCTATGCGGTGAAGGCCACCGTCGGCAATCTCACCGCCGAGCATTCCCAGCGCGCCGACGCCGTCATCGACAAATTTGCCCGCATCGGCAAACTATTCGGTGCCAAGCATGAAACCCGCCTGGATTGCTGTCGACATCTGGTGGACTGCCTATACCGATGGCTCGATCAGTTGGACATCCCCCGGTTGGGGCAGTTCGGACTGACCCTTGCCCATGTCGGTTTATTGGTGCACGCGGCTTCCCATAAGAACCATCCGCTGCCGCTGTCCACCGATCAGATTGGCCAAATGATTCAGGATCGGTGCTGAGCGGGTTATGGGGGCCGGTTTTTTCCTTATGGATCGAATACACCGGATTTATCGGTTGAGGAACTAGTCGTGTTTGCCTTGAAAAACCTTCATGAAATCCACCAGTGCTTCAACAGCTGACAAGGGCGTCGGATTGTAAATGGAGGCCCGGCATCCGCCCACACTGCGGTGGCCTTTTAAACCACCCATGCCGTTTTTCATGGCCTCGGCCACGAAGGTTTTCTCCAGATCTTCGCTGGGCAGGCGGAAGGTGACGTTCATCAGCGAGCGGCTTGCCTTTTCCGCCGTCCCCTGGAAAAAGCCGCTCCGGTCAATGGTGTCGTAAAGCAGGCCGGCTTTTTTCCGGTTCAACGCCGCCATCTCCTCCAGTCCGCCAACGGTCTCTTCCAGCCATTTGAGCACCAGTTGAACCGTATAAATGGCAAAGCAGGGCGGCGTGTTGTACATGGAGTTCTTTTCGGCATAGGTGGTGTAGCGGAGCATGGTGGGGATGTGCCCGGGGGTGCGGGCCAGCAGGTCGTCGCGAATGATCACCAGGCATACACCGGCCGGTCCCATGTTTTTCTGGGCGCCGGCGTAGATCAGCCCGAACCGTTCCATCTCGAGGGGCCTGGAGAAGATGTCCGAACTCATGTCCGACACGATGGGGACGCCGCCGGTTTCCGGAAACTGCGCCCACTGGGTGCCCTTGATGGTGTTGTTGGAGGTGACGTGGGCATAGACCGCATCGGGGTTGAAAACGATTGATTGGGGGATATAGCTAAAATTGCGGTCCTCGGAAGAGGCCACCACGTTGACGGTTTTACCCTGGAGCCTGACCTCCTTGATGGCTTTTGTCGACCAGGTACCGGTGTTGACGTAATCGGCTGAATCTGCGGCGCCCAACAGGTTCATGGGCACCATGCAGAACTGCATGCTGGCACCGCCCTGGAGAAAGAGCACGTGATAGCGGTTGTCCAGCTTCAGGATTCGCCTGACCCGCGCCACGGCGTCATTGATCACATCGTCGAACCATGTTGACCGGTGACTGATTTCAGTGACCGACATGCCCGAGCCGGCAAAATTGAGAAAGGATTCCTGGATTTCTTCCAAAACCGGGAGGGGCAGGGCTGCCGGTCCGGCATTGAAATTGTGGATTCGGTCCGCTTGCATCGTAAAACCTCCAATTGGAATGTGTCGGGTAGGGCCGGTGCCGAGGCAGTTTTTCAGCCGACACCGGTCAACGGCTTTATATTTCTACAGATAGAAACCATTCTGTCAACGGGTAACATCAATTATATAATGATTGCAGTTCAGCAGCTGCTCAGTTGGCCCCCCAAGGCTGTGAACCGCGTCCTTCACGCGGATGCCCGGATTGGCACCGTCCTTTGCCTCTATTGACAAACCCCGACAATCCGCAATAAAGGGGGACGACTCAGGAGAAAGGAAAACATGTAATGAAAATCCTACGCTACCCTTCTGTGGCCGCCGATAAAAAGATGAGGACCATCATCGGCCGGGACATCGATTTCAAGAAAGCCGACCTCCAGGCCGTCACGCGGATCCTCAACGACGTCAAACGGAATGGGGACAATGCGTTGATCCGATATTGCCAGGCGTTCGATGCACCCCATATGACCATCGAGACGCTTGCGGTTACGCCCGAAGAGATGGCGGGAGCCCGCAGCAAGGTAGACCGGGCGTTCATGCGGGCGCTGAACCGTGCCGTGGCGCAGATCGACGGTTTTCACCGTCAACAGCTGCCCAAATCGTGGATCGACACCCGACGGCCCGGCACCCTTTTGGGGCAGATGGTCAATCCGGTCGATGCAGCCGGCGTGTATGTGCCGGGCGGCAAGGGCGGCAATACCCCGCTGGTCTCCTCGGTGCTCATGGGCGCCATTCCGGCCAAAATTGCCGGTGTGCCGAAAGTGGTGATGGTCACCCCGCCCATGCCTTCGGGGGAGGTGGCCCCCCATCTTCTCGTGGCCGCCAAAAAAGTGGGCGTGGATGCCGTCTACAAGCTGGGCAGCGCCTGGGCCATCGGCGCGCTGGCATACGGTACGGAGACCCTGCCCAAAGTCAACGTCATCGTGGGGCCCGGAAACATCTTCGTCACCCTGGCCAAGAAAATCGTCGCCGGGACGGTGGGCATCGATATGATCGCCGGCCCCAGCGAAATCCTGATTCTCGCCGATGCAGCGGCGGATCCTGAATACATCGCCGCCGATCTTCTCAGCCAGGCGGAGCACGATCCCCTGGCGTCAGCCATCCTGGTCACCGATTCTGCGGAACTGGCCCAGTCAGTAAAAGCCGCTGTCGAGACTCAGCTGGCGGCCCTGTCCCGCGTCGACATCGCCCGGCAGAGCCTGTCCGTTTTCGGGGCCATTATGGTTGTGGAGAATTTGGATGTCGCCATCGAGCTGGCCAATCACATCGCCCCGGAACACCTGGAGCTCCAGGTGGCGGAACCCATGGATGTGGCGCCGAGGATCCGCAATGCCGGTGCGATTTTTCTGGGACCCTACACCCCTGAACCGGTGGGAGACTATATGGCCGGTCCCAACCATGTGCTGCCGACCGCCGGTACGGCACGCTATTCTTCAGCCCTGTCGGTGGACCATTTCATGAAAAAAACGAGTCTGATCCGCTATTCACAAGCGGCATTCAGGAAGGAGGCCCGCGATATTATCTGCCTGGCCACCGTCGAAGGACTCGGTGCCCACGCCAATGCAATACAGGTCCGCCTTAATAAAAAAGGATAATTTTAGTCATGGGCATCATCGACCTGAGATCGGATACCATCACCCGGCCCACAGCGGCCATGAGAAAAGCCATGGCAGAGGCCGAGGTGGGGGACGACGTCTTCAAGGAGGACCCCACCGTCAACCGCCTGGAGGAGATGGCGGCCCAACGGGTGGGAAAACCCGCCGCACTGCTGGTGGGGTCGGGGACCATGGGCAATCTGGTATCCCAATTGTCCCACTGCGGTCGGGGTGACGAGACGATCCTGGGGGACCAGTCCCACGTGTTCTTCTACGAACAGGGTGGGGCTTCCGCCCTGGGCGGCATCCATCCGCGGACCCTTGCCAACGAACCGGACGGCACCATTGTCCTGGAGAAGATCGAGGCGGCCATCCGACCCAATGATGTGCATTTTCCGATATCGCGGCTGGTCATTCTGGAGAACACCCACAACCGCTGCAGCGGGACGCCTCTGAAACCTGCCTATACGACAGCGGTTGGCCGGCTGGTCAAACGGCATGGATTGAAACTTCACATCGACGGTGCCCGTATTTTCAATGCTGCCGTGGCCCTGGGCGTGGATGTCGCCGAGCTGACCGCACCGGCGGACTCGGTGACCTTCTGCCTGAGCAAGGGGTTGGCCGCACCGGTTGGATCGGTCGTCTGCGGTGATGAGGCCTTCATCGCCCGGGCGAGAAGAATGCGAAAATCCGTGGGGGGCGGCATGCGGCAGGCGGGTATCATCGCTGCGGCCGGCATCGTGGCGCTGACCGAGATGGTGGACCGGCTGGCCGAGGACCACGCCAACGCCAAGGCCCTGGCAGTGGGATTGGCGGAAATCCCGGGGTTGCTGATCGATCCCGATGCCATTGCTACCAATATTGTTTACTTCCGCGTGGCAAAAAACGGGATGGACGCGCCGACGATGGTGGCGCAACTGGGCGCTTCAGGGGTCCGTGTGCTGCCGACAGCAAAGGATCAGATGCGGGCGGTGCTCAACTACCATGTGACCCCTGCCGATGTGCAGCGGGCGCTGGCCGTATTCAGCCGGGTCATGAAGTAAGAAAGGTTCCGGGTTCAAGGTTCACCGTTCAGGGTTACTTGTGTTCGGTCGATCATCAACCTTTGAACCTATGAACGCCTACAGAAAAAGGCGGGCTGCCGGTTTCATCTGAACCGGCAGCCCGCCTTTTAAAATCGATGGGGCGGAAGATTAAACGGCGTCTCTCAATTTCTTTCCGGGTTTGAACTTTACCACGTTGGCAGCTTTGATCTTGATCACTTCGCCGGTTTGGGGATTGCGTCCCTTGCGGGCTTTGCGGCGAACTTTCATGAAGGTTCCGAAACCCACCAAAGTCACTTTCCCGTCCTTTTTCTTCAAGGCTTTGGCGACGTTGGCGGTGAAAGAATCCAGCGCGGCAGCAGCGGCGACTTTGGTGATGCCTGACTCTTCTGCCATCTTCTCAACTAATTCAGCTTTTGTCATCGTTTCCTCCTTTGATGGGTGTGAAATAGGAACCTAATAGTTAAGCTTGTTTTTGGCATTACAGCAATTATTTGGCCGTGTCAACAGCGAAACCGCATGAAACAAGGGTTTGGAAGAAGAAATCGAACTTCAATGCTTGAAACTGCGCTGTCCGGTGTAAACCATGGCCACATCGGACGCATTGCACGCCTCGATAGACTGGTAGTCGTTGTTCGATCCGCCGGGCTGAACCACCGCGGTGATCCCTTCACGGATACCTACATCCACGCCATCACGGAAAGGAAAGAAAGCGTCGCTGACCATGCATGCACCGATGAGTCCGCCTTTTTCGGCTGCCACGCGGGCATCAATCTCCGTTTTACGATGCGCATCTTTCAGGTCATTGTAGGGCGTCTGCCAGGCTTCGAAGCTATAGCGGTCGGCCAATTTGCGGTAGGCCTTGTCCCGGGCGATCTCCGCCACGCCGACCCGGTCCTGCTCCCCGGTGCCGATACCCACGGTGGTCAGGTCTTTGACGTAGAGCACCGAATTGGACGTGACGCCCGACTCGACCAGCCAGCCGAAGAGCAGGTCCTCGGCCTCCCGGTCGGTGGGCATCCGGTTGGTCTGATACACTTTTCCGTTGGCCTCGCACCGGGCGGGCTTCAGGTCGGCCCGGGTTCGTGCCTGGGGTACAAAGGACCACTGGGCGATGATACCGCCGTCGATGAGGCTCTTGAACTCCACACAGCGTTTGCCGACGAAATCCTGAAGCCTGCTGATGTTGCCGATGCGTATCACCCGCAGGTTTTTCTTGCGGGAGAAGACCGCCATGACTCCGGGCTCGAAATCCGGCGCCACGACCACCTCGGCGTATTGACTGCAAATGGCTTCGGCGGCAGCCATGTCCACACTGCGGTTCACGGCAATGCAGCCGCCGAAAGCAGCCACCCGATCGGCGAGGTTGGCTTTGACATAGGCCCGCTCCAGCGTCTCGGCCTGGGCGACGCCACAGGGGTTGTTGTGCTTGACGATCACCGCCGTGGGCCGGTCTGTAAAATACCTCAGGATATTGAGAGAATTGTCCGCATCGGTCAGGTTGGTCTTGCCCGGGTGCTTGCCGGACTGGAGCAGCTCGATGTCCGAAGCCAGGTACTGGCCGGGCTGGATGGTCTCGGTCTCGCCGAGTGCGAGGTTGCCGTTGACCATGCGGTACAGGGCCGCCTCCTGGCCGGGGTTCTCTCCATAGCGCAACCCCTTCTGGACAGCGTCGATGGTCCAGGTGACTTTTTCGTAGAAGATTGTCTGCCGCCGGTCCTGATCCACAAAGCTGATCTCCATTTTCGGTGGAAAATGGTCGTCCATGATGGTGCGGTACATTTTTTTCAGATCTTCAGGCATGGCAATTCTCCTTGTTTAAAAAGGGTCCAAGGGGTCGAGGGTTCAAGGGTTCAAGGGAACCCAACGAACCCAACAAACTCAACAAACTCATCCATTCTCCAGTTGGTATTCTTTCTCGACATCCGCAAACGCCGTTTCGGCCAGATATGCGGCAATGGCTGCGTCGTAGGCGGCGGTGTGGGCGAAAGCCTTGCGGGCCAGCCGGTAGCGTAGGGCCAGGCCGATGCTCCCTCTGCCGGCAGTCAGCCCGTCGACAATCTGCGCGTAGTCGCCGGGATCCACCACCGATGCGACCCGGATGAAGTTTTTGGCCGAGGCGCGGATCATGCATGGTCCACCGATGTCGATGTTGCCGCGGGCCTGCTCCGGTGTGACGTCGGCTTTGGCAATGGTCTCTTTGAACGGGTAGAGATTCACCACCACCATGTCGATGGGTAGGCCCCCGGTTCGTTCCAGATCGGACTGATGCGCATCATTGTAGGTTTCGGTGAGAAGCCCCAGGTAGATCTTGAAATCAAGGGTTTTCACCAGTCCGCCCTGAGTCTCCGGCTGACCGGTATAGTCGGCCACCTGCGTGAGACAGCTGTCAGCTTTTTCTCCCAGGATTTCACGAATCCGGGCAAAGGTGCCGCCGGTGGAAAAGATCCGTATGCCGGGGTTGATCACCAGCAGCCGAGGGACAAAGGTCTCCAGGCCGCGTTTATCGGAAACACTGATCAGCACGTGGTTCACGCGCACCCGGTCGTCAATTTTCTCTACCTTGTTCATCGTCATTTTGTTTTACCTTTCTCCTTCGTATTCTTCCAGAAACCGGTCGAAAAATTCGGCCATGAACCGGTGCCGCTCGTCGGCCAGGCGCCGGCCTGTAACGGTAAGTATGCGGTCCCGGATCATGGAGAGTTTCACCACGTATTCGCGGTATCCCGTGTCGTCGATGGAGTATGCCTTTGCCTGGGCCACGTCCACCTCCGGGCTGTGCAGTCTGGCGCCCAGTTCACCGGCAAACAAGAAGGCCCGGGCCACGCCCACGGCACCGATGGCATCCAGTTTGTCCGCATCGAACAGCACTCTGGCCTCCACGGTCCGGGGGGTGTCGCCCCGGCGAAACCGGTGGGCGGCGATGCAGTGGATGATGTTCTCCCTGCGTTCGGCGGGCAGGGGGCAGGCACTCAGCATCTCCCGGGCCATGGCGGCGCCTTTTTCCGCGTGGCAGAGCGTGCCGTTGGCCCGGTCCTGATGCCCACGGCCGATGTCGTGAAGGTAGGCGGCCGCTTCCGTGACCAGCAGGTCGGCCCCTTCGGCCGCACCGATGCGTCGGCAAAGCCGGTGCACCCTCAAGGTATGGTCCCAGTCGTGGCTCCCTTTGGCCTGAGAGAAGTGAGCCCGGGCCTGTTTCCGGATGAATGACAGGATGGGGTCAGCGGATTCGGTCATGATCCGTGCATCGCCGGTTCGGGCGTGTTCGGGTCGCATTCGGACGGTCGGCCCACCGGTGGTTTTTTCAAAGCAGCCGCAAACGCTTCTTCTTCTCGTCTCATTCGAGGGACATGATTCCTTCCCACCGCTGGTACTCAGTGTCTGTCGGCAATCCTTTCGATTCCAGCAGACGGATGATTTCCGGGTCGTTGAACCGCAGGTACGGGTTGACGGCTCGTTCGTCGTCCAGGGTGGAGGTCACATGGTTTTTGTCGTAGCGGTCGGCGTAGGCTTCGATGGCGCGGTTGTCCGGGGTCAAGTGCCGGGCAAAGGCCAATGAGGCCGCGACGTAATCGTGGCCGGCATAAACGCGGGTGGATCCCGGATAGCCCATGAGCAGACGAATGGACCGGAAAAAGGCCTTCACGTCACCGGAGAAGCAATTGCCCACCGTGCCGTTGAACAGGGTGTCGCCGGTGACCAGAAAACCATCGGCGGCAAAGGTCACTGAATCGGCGGTGTGGCCCGGGGTCAGGCGGACGGTCACGGTTTCGCCCGCCAGGATGAGGGGCTTGCCATCGGCGAACCGGCGATGGTCGAGATGGGCGGCCCCTGTTGCTTTCGCCAGTTGCCGGGTGCCGGTGGTATGGTCGCCGTGGCCATGGGTGTTGGTGACTGTCTCCAATGTCAGGCCTTTTTGCCGGACAAAGGCCACGATGTCATCCACGGCACCGCCGTCGATGGCCAGCGCACGGGTGCCGGCATACAGGAGATATCCCAGGTTGTCGCCGCCGTAAAAAAATTGCTTGATTTTCAATGGGCTGATGTCCGCCGTGGGTTTATGCCGGAGCAGAAATGGATTCTGCATTGATATCGATATATTAAACTGCGAGTCCAGGCAACAAAAAAAGCGTTGCTGGTCGTCTGCGGGGCAATGTCCGGGAGGTTAGCGCCCAAGCAGGTTATGGCTGACCAATTGACCCACTTTACTCCACCTTGTTGACGATTCGGTTTTTTTGTGTTTAACAATCAAAAATTATTAGTAAAATATTACATCCTAAAAACGTTTTTTTTCTTGACTAATCAGCCTTTTTGTACTTTTATCCAGAATAGTGGACCAAAGTGGATAATATTGGTGAAAAATGTTTCGGGGAAGCTCCTTTCATACCATTGACCCAAAAGGGCGGATTATCATTCCGACGCGGTTTCGGGATGTAATCAAGGCCAGCGGCATCGACAGCATCATGATTACCCGCATGGACCGCAGCCTTTTTGCGTACACCCACGACCAATGGGGCAAACTGGAACAGAAAATACTCGATCTGCCCGAAAAAAGCGAGGCCATGCGTCGGTTTCAGCGCACATTTATTGGCGGGGCCCACGACTGCAAGTGTGACGCCCAGGGGCGTGTGCTGATTCCGCCTTTTCTGAAGCAGTATTCCAAACTTGAGAAGGAGATCGTCCTGGTTGGTGTAACGGCCCGCTTTGAGATCTGGTCGCGTGAAAACTGGGATCGGGAAAACGAATTGATGGAAAAGGACATGCGCGACGACCAGGTTCGGCGCGAGATCGCCCGGCTGGGGATTTAGCCCATGTCCGACTATCATGTCACCGCCATGCTCGAAGAAGCGGTGGACATGCTGGCATGCCGGCCGGGCAAGATCATCGTGGACGGCACCCTCGGCGGCTCCGGCCACGCCAGGCGAATCTGTGAGCACATCGGCCCCGGCGGCGTTTTTATCGGTATCGACCAGGACAAGGACGCCATTGACCGGGCCCACAGGGTCCTTCCCGCCGACGAACGCCGGATCCATATCGTTCACGGCAATTTTGCAGACCTGCCATTGTTTCTTTCTCAATTGGGTATCGGGGCCGTGGACGGTATTCTCATTGACATCGGGCTTTCCCTGCATCAGATCGAGGCCAGTGGCCGCGGTTTCAGTTTCAACCGGGATGAACCCCTGGACATGCGCATGGATGTCCGGTCCGACATGACGGCGGCCGATCTATTGGCATCCATGGATGAACGGGAACTGGCGCAGACGTTCAGCCGTTACGGTGAAGAACGCTGGGCCTTACGCATCGCCCGGCACCTGGTCGCGCAGCGCAAGACCCTTGCGGTGACCACCAGTGGCCAGCTGGCCCGCCTGGTGTCGGAAGCGGTTCCGGCCGCCGCGGCGCGCAAACAGAAGATTCATCCCGCCACCCGGGTTTTCATGGCCCTTCGTATCGCCGTGAACCGCGAACTGGAGGTGCTGGATCGATTTCTGGAAACGGCCGTGGACCTGCTCACTCCGGGAGGCCGCCTGTGTGTGCTCTCCTTCCATTCCCTGGAAGACCGGATGGTCAAACACCGGTTCCGGACCCTGGCGCGCCCGTGCACGTGTCCGCCGACGTTTCCCCGGTGTGTGTGCGGCCGTCAGGCCAGGGTGCGGTTGCTGACCCGCAAGGTGCTGCGCCCCGCTGATGCGGAGATCCGGAAAAATCCCATGGCCCGCAGCACGCGGCTCAGGGCCGTGGAAGCGTTATGATGGCGGCGGCAAGCAAAACCAGTCGCCCCGGGATGGAAATCAGGGCCCGGGGGGGGCAGGGCAGCAGCCGTAACCGGAAGTTGAGACCGGCGAGTAAAACCATGACCGGCCTCTGGATTGTTTTGATGGTCCTGTTTTTCGTGGAAGCCCTGTTTTACGCGTGGTGCCGGGTTCAGTGCGTCAATGCCGGATACGGCATCGACAGGGAAAACAGTCGGCATCAGGCATTGATCAAGGAGCGGAACACCCTGAGAATTGAATTGGCCCGGCTCAAATCGCCGGAGCGGATCGAAACCATTGCCCGGACCCGTTTGGGGCTGGTCATGCCTGATGTGCAACAAAAGGTGATGCTTCCATGACTACAGTGGCAACCTTACGGACTCGACTGCGGACCGGCATCGTCGGGGCGCTTTTTCTGACGGCCCTTCTGGCCATCAGTGCGCAGGCGATCCGTCTGCATGTATTCGAGGGCGCGTGGCTTTCCGAGCGGGCGGCCCGCGAGTACGAGCGTGCCTTGATGGTTCAGGGCAAGCGGGGCGCCATCACCGATCGAAACGGCAGTCCGCTGGCTGTGAGCATCGACAGTCCGTCGATTGCCGCCTATCCACGCCAGATGACGGATCGCCAGGCGGCGGCTAAGCAGCTGGCCAGAGCTCTGAATCAGCCGCTTCGGGAGGTGGCCCGGAAGCTGGATCCCGAGCGCTCCTTCGTGTGGCTCAAGCGCCAGGCTACGCCTCGCCAGGCGGAAACGGTTCAAGCGCTGGGGATCAAGGGGGTCGACTTTATCACCGAGCACAGCCGCTATTATCCCAACAAAACACTGGCGGCTCAGCTGGTGGGGTTTTCCGGTATCGACGGCCACGGCCTGGAAGGAATGGAATTTTATTTCGACGCCACCTTGAAGGGTGGTGAGCAGGAGATCACCATTCTCAAGGATGCCCTGGGACGGCGGTTTGAGGGGGCAGGGATGCCGCTGGATCTGGCCGGTGGCAACAATGTGGTGCTGACCATCGACCGCACCATCCAGCACATCGTCCAGAAAGCCCTGGATGCCTCCGCGACCCAGTACGGCGCTCAGTCGGGCATGGCCATCGTCATGGCGCCGGCCACCGGTGAAGTGCTTGCCCTGGCGCACTATCCCTTTTTCAATCCCAACAATTACGGCTCTTTCGAGCGGGAGTTGTGGCGAAACCGGGCGATCACCGATCCGTTCGAGCCCGGTTCCACGATGAAGATATTCAGCGTGGCGGCGGCCATCGACAGCGGCGTCTGTTCACCGTCGACCATCTTTTACTGCGAAAACGGGGAATACCGGATCGGCAGGAACACCATCCACGACACCAAGTCCCACGGGTGGCTGTCATTGCAACAGATTGTCAAGTACTCGAGCAACATCGGCTCGGTAAAAATGACTGAAAAGCTTGGGGCCCGTCAGCTTCATGCGTATTTGAACGCTTTTGGCTTCGGCCGGCGTTCCGGTATCACCTGTCCCGGTGAAACCGCCGGCAGTCTCAGCCCGTTCAAGTCCTGGTCCGCCATCGATGCGGGGGCCATCTCATTTGGGCAGGGCGTCTCGGTGTCTGCGATCCAGTTGGTTGCGGCGGCATCGGCCATTGCCAACGACGGGCTGCTCATGAAACCGATGCTGGTCAGAGAAATTACGGACCGCAACGGCGTGACGGTGAAACGTTTTTCTCCGGAACCGGTTCGGCACGTGGTTTCTTCCCACACCGCCACCACCGTGCGGCGGATCCTCAAAACGGTGATCACCGAGGGTGGCACCGGGGTGAATGCGGCCCTGGAGGGTTATTCCGTGTGCGGTAAAACCGGTACCGCCCAGAAGATCGACAGCAGCGGGACTTATGCAAAGGGGCGGTATCTATCATCCTTTTTGGGCCTTGTCCCGGCAGATCAACCGGAACTGGCCATCCTGGTGATTTTGGACGAACCAACGGTCAAGTCCTACGGCGGCATCGTGGCGGCACCCGCCTTTCGTCAGATCGCACTGGAAACGTTGAGCTATCTCAATATCCCGCCTGGACCCGATGCGGATCGGCTGCGGGTATCCCGGGGAAACAGGGCTAACGGATGAAGCTTTCATTGCTTACGGATCAGCTGAGCGTCCAGGAGACAACCGGTGCGCACCCGTCTGAGGATCCGGATGTTACCGCCATCTGCTACGATTCGCGCAAAGTGGCCCCGGGGGCAGTGTTTGTGGCCATCGAGGGGTTTGCCGCAGACGGGCATCGCTTTATCCCGGAGGCCGTCAAGCAGGGCGCGGTAGCCGTGATATGCCGCAAACCGGTGGCGGTCGACGCGGTGGTGATTCGTGTGGCGGATCCCCGGGCGGCGCTGGCTCAGTTGTCCTGCCGATTCTACGGCCAGCCTGCAGACCGGCTGACACTGGTGGGCGTGACCGGCACCAGCGGCAAGACCACCGTCACCTACCTGTTGGAGCAAATCTTGGAAAAGGCCGGTCATCGACCGGGTGTGGTGGGGACGATCAACACCCGCTATGCCGGCCAGGCGTTCACGAATCCGGTTACCACGCCCGAATCCCTCGAGCTTCAGGAGATACTTCGGCAAATGGCGGACAGCGGGACCACCCATGTCGTCATGGAGGTCTCTTCCCATTCTCTGGACCTGCATCGTGTCGACGGCTGTCATTACGATGTGGCGGTTTTCACCAATCTGTCCCATGACCATCTGGATCATCACGGCACCATGGACCGCTATTGGCGCAGCAAGAAACGGCTGTTCAGCGACTATCTGAAACCGGCTGACAGCGATAATCCGGTTCGCGCCGTGGTCAATACGGACGATCCCAAGGGAAGCGAACTGGCCACAGCCCTGGGGGCCGGGGTCCTGCGAACCGCTGTATCCGGAGACGGAGACATCGTACCTCTGGGCGTGGTTCGGGACCTTTCGGGCATTCGCGGCAGCATTGCCACGACGCATGGCGCGATCCCCTTCGATTCACCGCTTGTGGGGGATTTCAACCTTGAAAATATTCTCAGTGCCGTCGGTGCGGCACTGGCCTTGGGTATTCCGACGGCTGCGATTGCCGCGGGCATCGACGCCACCGGATGTGTGCCCGGACGGCTGGAGCGGATCCCGGAGGGGAACGAACGGTATATTTTCGTGGATTATTCGCACAAGCCGGCCGCGCTGGAAAATGCCATCTCGGCCCTGCGGGCGCTCACGTCTGGACGCCTGATCACCGTTTTCGGATGTGGTGGGGATCGGGATCGCTCCAAACGACCGGTAATGGGAGAAATCGCCGCCAGGCTCAGCGACCTTATCGTGGTGACTTCGGACAACCCGCGATCAGAGGACCCACTCACGATCATTGCCCAGGTGGAGTCAGGCGTGCGGGAGGTTTGCACCCGACGACTGTCGGCCGATGCATTGACGACCGGGTGGCAGAAAAAAGGCTATCTGGTGGAACCGGACCGGCGGGCGGCCATCTCCTCGGCGATCGCGGCGGCCCAGGCAGGCGATGCCGTGCTGATTGCCGGCAAAGGACACGAAACCTATCAGATCATGGCCGGCGAAACCATCCATTTCGACGACCGGGAAGTGGCTCGCCAGGTGCTGGCAGCCATGAACGAGGCCGGAGCATGAAACCATGAGGCCATTCGGTTGGACGACTGAACAGGTGCTGACGGCAACCGGTGGATCCCGGATGTCGGGATCGGCGGACACGGCCTTTGCCGGCATCGGTATCGATTCACGTACGATCGGTCTGGATGATCTGTTTGTGGCCATTGCTGGTGAATCACACGACGGGCACCGTTTTGTGGCCGAAGTGCTCGACCGCGGCGTCCAAGGTGTGGTGGCCGCCGACGACCAGCTGACCAACCTGCCCATGGCACGAATGGCCGCTGCCAACGTTACCTGTGTTGCGGTGGCCGACACCACCCGGGCCCTGGGTGCGATGGCCCGCTTCAACCGCAACCGGGGAAACCTCAAGGTGCTGGCCATCACCGGATCCAATGGCAAAACGTCAACCCGCATGCTCATGGAGCAGGTGATATCCAGGACGTTCTCGACACTGAGCACCAGCGGCAACCTGAACAACCACATCGGTCTGCCGCTGACGCTGTTCCGGCTGACGCCGGGACACCAGGCCGCCGTGCTGGAACTGGGCATGAACCATGCCGGTGAAATCACCCGCCTGGGACGCATCTGCGAGCCGGATGTGGGCGTGATCACCAATGTGGGGCCGGCCCATTTGGAAGGGCTGGGCACCATCGAAAACGTCGCCCGGGCCAAGGGGGAACTGCTTAACACCATCCGTCCCGGCGGCACGGCCATTCTTAACGCCGACGATCCGCTTGTCGCGGATTTGGCTGACAGCCTAAACTGTCCAGTGATTTTATTCGGCAGTGCCGGTGCGGCACAGGTTCGGGCGGACGATATCCATCACACCGAATCGGGCATGACCTTTACTTTGACCACGCCGTCGGGCAGCACGCCGGTGACGTTGGCCACACCGGCACGGGTGATGGTGTCTAACGCCCTGGCGGCGGCGGCTGCCGGCGAGGTCATGGGCGTGCCCCTTAATCATATTCAGGCGGGCCTGGAAGCCTTTTGCCCCCAGGCCGGGCGCATGGGGATCCGTGTGCTGGGCGGTGACATCCGGCTGGTGGACGACGCTTACAACGCCAACCCCGGTTCCATGGTTGCGGCCATCGAGACCCTGGTATCAATGCATGGCAACCGTCGCACCATTGCCGTGCTCGGGGACATGCTGGAGTTGGGACCGCAATCGGCTGACCTGCACCGGGAAATTGGCCGGGCTGCCGGCGATGCCGGGATCGATCGCCTGTACATTGCCGGCAATTTCGCCGCCGCCGTAGCCGACGGTGCCATGGACCGGAAGATGAAAACCGACCGAATCTATTGCGGAACCAAGGCGGGGGTCATCGAGCAGTTGAACCGCGACCTACAAACCGGCGACCTGATCCTGGTGAAAGGGTCCCGCGGCATGGCCATGGAGGAGGTTGTGGCGGCTATCGTCAGTTGGGCGGACAAACGATGATCTATCATCTGCTATATCCGCTGCATACGACCTTTGCCGCCTTCAACGTGTTCCGGTACATTACCTTCCGGACCATCTACGCCAGCCTGACGGCCTTTTTGATCTGTTTTCTGCTTGGGCCTTGGGTGATCCGGCGCCTTTCCATGTTGCAGGTGGGGCAGTACATCCGGGAGGACGGACCCAAGGATCACTACAAAAAGGCCGGCACACCCACCATGGGCGGCGTGCTGATCATTTTCGCGGTAGCCGGTTCGACCCTGTTGTGGACCGATCTGACCAACCGCTATGTGTGGATCGCCCTGCTGGCCACCCTGGGGTTCGGCGCCATCGGGTTTGCCGACGACTACCTGATGCAGGTGAAAAAGCGCAGCCTGGGCCTGACGGCCCGCCAGAAACTGCTGCTGCAGGTATTTCTGGCACTGCTGGTCGGACTCCTGGCATACATGGTGCCCGAGTTCTCGACCAAACTCAGTGTACCGTTTTTCAAACGGCTGACCCCGGATCCGGGATGGGGATATATTTTTTTCGCGGCCCTGGTCATCGTGGGGGCGTCCAATGCTGTAAACCTGACCGACGGTCTGGACGGCCTGGCCATTGGACCGGTGATTATCGCCTCCGTCACCTATATGATTTT
>CAVONM010000036.1:0-254557 GCA_963697225.1 uncultured delta proteobacterium | reverse complement strand
TAAGCATCGTTACAAAAAAAAAGAAGCTGGTCTGATGGCCAGCCCTATTTTCATTTTCCATACAACGCGACGCTGCACAGTCACGCGACCAATTTTGCATACAAGGATTCCATATCGTTCACCAAGCGTTCCATCGAATAGTTCTTCAGGACATAGTTACGCGCTTTATCAAATCGATTTTTTTCGCTTAAATAGTTACTGTCCAACATGTAATTAAACCCGTGGGCAAAGATGACTGGATCGTTTCTTCGGGCACAAGATGCCACGCTCACAGACACGAAAATTCGCTATCATTGGGTTGCTCAGGGCGAATTGGTCCCAAAAGGTCTTTAACGCCGCCAACGCCTGTGGTTATAACCGGTACGGAGGACGCCATGGCTTCGATGACCGAGACCGGCGTGCCTTCATTCAATGAAGTCAGGGCCAGGATGTCGATGTCAGCGTAAATCATTGTGATGTTCTTTTCCCATCCGTAAAACACCACGTTCTCTCTGATACCTAAGCTATCAGTGTAGTCCTCCATACTGTTGGCGCTCTTCACCATCGCCGACAAGGAGAAGTGTTATTTTTTTATCGGCTTGATTTTCAATTAGCAGTTTTCCTGCCTCTAAAAACATTCGATGGTTTTTGATGGGTGCCATTCGGCCAACCATACCGATCAACAACGTCTCCTCAGAAATACAAAGTTTTTTTCTTAACGTCCCTTTATGACGATAAGCCGATTGAAACGGTTCCAGGTTAAATCCAAGTTTAACAATCGATATTTTTTTTGAAGAACCGATTTTATATTTATTTAACAGTTCCCATTTTTGGGTTTGGCTGATAGCGATTATCATATCCGTAAACTTTGCCAACAATCTTTCTGCCATTAAAAAAATGAAAGATTTGGCTCTGCTGAAATAGTCGGAAAGTACATTCCCATGAAAGGTGTGAATGATAATAATTTTCCTGGTTCGAAAAATATTGCAAATAAATGCCGCGATGCGAGAGATTGCGCCTGCCTTTGATGTGTGGGAATCGATAATATCAGGTTTAAAACGATATATTTCTTTGATGACTTTTAATAATGATTTAAGATCGCGATATGGTGAGATCTCTCGCTGAAGTTCCGGGATAACAATTCTTACGTTATGCTTAAAATTGGTAATGTACCCCATGTCTCCTTCCCCAGGAGATACGGTACCCGTAATGAGCCGGGTAGAAAATTTTTCAGGATTCAAATTTTCCGTCAGGTTCTTCACATGTACGGAGGACCCTCCGATATTCAATCGAGAAATGACACGCAATATCTTAACTTTTTTGTTATTAAGGCCTTTAATCCTATTTCTTTCAAAAGAGCTCGGTATAACAGGCTGATCTCCATTAATTACTTCTCCGTATAATTCAATGGTTTTTTTGACCATTCTGTCAGCCGTAAAAAACTGATTAACTCGCTTGTAACCACACTTCCCATATTGAATTCTTTTTTCAGGGTGATCGATAAGATAATTTATCGCATTGGATATCGCGATGACATCATTGGGCCTGACTGTGATCCCAGTTTTTCCATTAATATTTACGAAACTGGTTCCAGTCCCAAGCTCTGTGCTGATAACGGGTTTCTTGCAACACATGGCTTCAAGTTGAACCAAGCCGAACGCTTCGCTCCTGAGATGAGAAGGTAACACAAAAATATCGCACGCTTTATAATAAGCATTGACCGCCTGGTCAGGCAGTTCACCCAGAAAAAGGATTTTTCCGCTCAAGTTGTTTCTTTCAACAAGCTTGCGAAGTCTCAGTCCTTCCGGGCCAGCACCTATCAATAGAAGCTTGGCTTGAACGCCTTTCATCGCCGATATTAGAAGATGCAATCCTTTGTAATAACGTAAACATCCGACAAACAGAATTAACGGTGTGGGGCCATTTTCCCTCTTTATCTTTTCAATTTGGGTTGAGTCCGTATCAGACAAGAACCTTTCGATGTCAGTTCCAAGCGGGATGACGGTACACTTATGCTTAAAATGTTTCAATACATTGGAAGATTGAATATAGTTGGGAGACGTAACGATAATTCTGTCGGTTTTTTCCAAAAACATCTTTCTGAAAGGCGAATACAGTTTTCCAAGTTTATCTTGCCTGATGATATCACTGTGATAAGTTAGAACTAACTTTTTTTTCAAGTTGGTTAAGAAATATGAAAGTTCTGATGTAGGGTTGGGATAATGGAAGTGAATGATGTCAGCGTTTTTTCCGTATTGTCTCAGATACATAAAAAAAGTTGGTGTCAATGGTGCAGAATAAAACCGACTCCATTGTGGCGCTTTGGAAACAGTTATACCATTAATCTGTTCTATTTGGTGTTTGTTTTTAGTATTAGAAACAAGTACCTGAACATCAACTCCTTTAGCCTTTAATCCGTTGGCAAGCAGGTTGATATGGCATTCTATTCCACCTTTTACAGGTGGATAATAATCTTTATAAACATGCAGGATTTTCAAAATATATTATCTTTTTAGATCAGCTTGTTATTGATTTATACCAAACGGCGTAGGGCTGAGCGAGCCACCATTTCAATGGCACTCGGCCATAGTATTTGCGAACGACTCGCATCGCTTCTCGGTAGTGGCGGCGACGCTGGTTTTTTGTCTTGGTGTCTCCGTGCTCGCGATTCACCGCCACAAAATCGTCCAAAAACTGCAACGGTCCTGCCTGCTTGAACAATCGCCACCACAAATCGTAGTCCATCGCCATATGCAGCTTTTCATCGACCCCGCCGACGGCCTCCCAGGCAGAACGCCGTATCAAGGTTGCAGGCTGTGAAATAATGCAGCGCAACGCTAACCGGCGTTCATTGAATGGCTCTACCCATACCGGGTATTGCCTTCCGGATGTCTCGACTACATTCCACGAACGGCCATAAATGGCGGACGCATCCGGGAATTTTTCCAATTCGCCATGTAGTTTTACCAATCCACCCCGCAAGAACCAATCGTCGCTGTTCAGCCAGCACACATACGGCGCCCGACCCTGCGAAATGCCTTCGTTAATTGAGGCCGCCTGCCCATCATCGACATGACTGCGCCACCCGGTCAGTCGATGTTCCCATTTACGGATGATTTCAAGAGAGTTGTCCGAAGATCCGCCGTCTAGTACAAACACCTCAGAAGAAACTTCCTGTTGAAAAATAGAAATCAGCGCATCATTCAGGAATCGTCCCTGATTAAAAGAGGGCACGGCAATCGTTACCACTGGCTCCAGCATAGCCTACTGGGCCGCCTTGTTTAGAAAATCAGCATAGGTCTTGGCTATTCCATCACGCAGTGAGGTTCTTGCCTGCCAACCCAATCCACGCATCTGATCGACATTCAACAGCTTGCGAGGCGTACCATCCGGTTTTCCGGTATCAAACAGAAGTTCGCCATCAAATCCGACAACGCTCATTACGGTCTCGGCCAGCTCGCGTATCGTCACATCTTCACCTGTACCTACGTTAAACATTCCCTCGTTGATGTTGTTCTCCATTAAAAACACACATGCATCTGCCATGTCGTCAACGTATAAAAATTCACGCATCGGTTTACCAGTACCCCACACCACCAACTCCTTCCTCCCTCCCACTTTGGCTTCATGGGCTTTGCGAATCAACGCCGGCAGGACATGGCAGTTGTTCAGGTCGTAGTTGTCATTGAGTCCGAACAAATTGGCGGGCATCACCGAAACATACTGGGTGCCGTATTGTCGGTTGTAACTTTCACACATTTTTATTCCGGCGATTTTGGAAATCGCGTAAGGCGCATTGGTCTGTTCAAGTGGACCGGTAAGCATGTATTCCTCTTTAATCGGCTGAGGACAATCACGCGGATAAATACAGCTTGATCCCAAAAATAGCATACGCTTTACACCTGCTTGATATGCCGAATGGATTACATTGGCCTGAATCATCAGATTCTGGTAAATAAAATCTGCAGGGAAAGCATTGTTAGCATATATTCCTCCGACTTTGGCGGCTGCCAAAAAAATAAAAGCTGGCTTCTCTTCCGACAAATAATCAACAGTTGCTGCCTGATTCAGTAAATCCAGTTCTGCATGAGTCTTTGTGACAAAATTTGTGTAGCCTGACGCCTTAAGCCGTCGAGCGATAGCCGACCCTACCATCCCGGCATGTCCAGCCACGTAAATTTTTGAATTAAATTTTAAAGAACCATTCGCGGAAGCCATAGGGCATATATTCCTATTTTTCATCAATTGCACTTGTTATCTGATTTGGAGAAAAAATAGAAGAATTCGTCATACCACCTTGCCACCAACAACATCGCCGACGGTATCATGCGAAAGGATTGAACCTTCCCCGCGGCAAGCCGCGGGGAAGGTTCTGCCTGTAACGGCATTGCTGCGCAGCACCGGAAGGATAAAAAAAACGATTTCCAGTTCGCGCGCATTCCCCGCCGCAAGCGGCGGGGAATGCGCGCGCTATAGCGGTTCAATTGCACCGCAATAATTGCATAACTTCGGAGTATGTTTTTCAGGAACAAGATCAACCTTTCTCTTCCAAGGGGTAACTTTTTAGGCGCAAAAAATTTACGACTTTTTTCCCCATGTTATGAGTTGGCAATTCAATAGTGAAGTGGAGGGTCCAGGCTAACACAGTCACAACAATGACACTTATTATGGCGGCCACGTTCATGTTCCAACCACGCCCACCAAGCAAAGCCAGCAATCCCCAGGCCAATGGAACATGGATCAGGTAGAGCGGATAGCTGATTCTGCCAATCCATTGAAGTGAGTTGAGTTTTGGGCCGCGCATACCAGCCCAGAACGCGATGAGAAAAATACATAGGGAAAGACAAATGTCAGGTAGAGCTACACCTATGTTGCGTCCGTTACTCACAGCTTGGAAAATTTTGAAGCTTGCGAAATATAATCCAAGTACAACAGTTCCAACGAGAAGTGCCACTCGTGGTTTTTTATCTGAAAATCCACGGAAAAGGACAGATCCGACAAGCATAAAATTGATGTGTACCAATAAACCGCCAAGATGAACAAGTCGGTCAAAACCCGCGGGAGACAAAAGCTTGGCCACTAAAGATGTTTCTATCAGGGTATTGTAGAGAGCACAAAACAAAGCCATAAAAATAATGGATTTAAATCCAATGCGCCCAACTGTTCCTGCTGCGAGTGCAATGACCAGGTAAAAAGCCATTTCCACCTCAAGGGTCCACAAAACGGGAATCGTTGAAAATGTGCTGTTGAAATAGTTCAACGCAAAAGTGGATGTCAACACACTGGAAATGGAGTTTGGTTGATCTATTCCGTTTGTAGTGCAAAACGCGGCTGTAACGAGCGCTGTGGCAAGAACGACGAATCCGCACAGGGGAATGATTCGAAAAAATCTACGCACTAAAAAATAAATGGGTGGCGAAGAGTCAACTGTTTTTAAAATAACGAAGCCACTGATCAAAAAGAAGATTGCAACGCCAAGTGGCCCCGACGTAATTCCTGTTTTATGCGCGACAAATATATGTAATTTGCCATGGATGTTTGGGATTGATTCTTCGCCAAATATAAAGCCCTTTACCGTTGGAATCCAGATGCCGACAGTTTTGGGGTCGTTAATCCCCACTAAGAATATATGTCCCCACATAACTAACAGAACAGCAAGTCCTCGCAGGTAGTCGAGAAAATAAATTCTTTTATTCTGAATAATACCCGCCACCATATGCATACTCCTGATTCCTAATAAAATATGGGGTTATATTCATACAATATTCATATCTGCCATTGCGCCTCACCGCGCTCGAAGCGAGACTTTTGCCCAACGCTCGAAAAATCGGGTCATAAGTTGGCCCGCTTCACCTGCTGTGCCGCAAATATATTTTTTTATCCATAATCAGTCTGTTATACAATTTTTAGATGCATGCTCTATCTTCGTGTTTTACATAATGAGTCAAATGAGGCTTATTTTGAGCTGAACCAGGAGATTCGAACCAATTTGTGAAAAAAAGAAGCATAGTCCTTGATACTTTTTTTAAAATTGACAGATCACTTAAAATGAAAGGGAGTATCAATTTTCCAAAGCTCTCATTATGATTATAATAAAGGTGTTCGCGTTTCCCGGGAAAGCGGTTAAAGTTCGCAGGTCGTCAGTCTTGTAGAATCCTTGGATTTGCTCTAATGCATGTATTTGGCTAATTCCTTACGATTACTTGACATCCGATATGTTCAAACCATGCATGGCCATCTTGCACCATACGGAAATCTGCAATCAGGTCTTGGTCCTCCCCTCCAACTCCCAGCAGATTGAGTTGTGAAAGTGGAAACCGAAACTGTTTCGTCTTTCCACGTGGTATCGAAAGAGGCTCGTTGCGGGTAATTTTGCCAGTTACGTAGCCAGGGGGTCCAGTCAAAAGTCTCCAACCGTCGTCCCATCTAAGCAACTCCCCATCCAGACTGCGAAGATGAGCTCCAATCCGCAAGGGAAAATTACCTTGATTGAACGTCCAGTCAAAATCGCTATTATTTGTGAGTTTCATCACCAATGTGTCGTTGGCTGGGTTGGTTGGCGCTGTTGACAAGACAGCACACTGAAACTTCCCTTGCATTTCGCTAAGTGGGGATATAGGTTTTTCTCCGCTACCCCGATCCAACTCGGCTGAGGTAAAGAACAATTCAGGATGCGCCGTCCGTTCAAAGACCATTGTGCCTTTTTCGCTGTACTTTTCGAGAAGCTTATTCAGCGACAGTGGATTGACCATTCGCGACAGTGTGTTTGTGGTCATCCTAAACAAGTTATAGATTTCCAACTTTTCGACATCTTTGTAGGAAGAATCATATACAAGGCGGTATCCTGGATCATCAAATCTAAAAAATGCGAGTCTGCTGGCTGAATCTTCGATTGGAGCGACACTCGTGTGCTCAAGCAGGGCCTTTCGCACTCGCAGGTATTCGGCGGGCGACACCACCCGCCTATCCACAATGACTGCATTGAAGCCGACGGCTTGCACCTCTGTAAGCAGTTGATCGATTGGCATGCGCGACAAGCGCAAGTGCCAATCATCGACAGGGCTATTTTTGGATGCACCATTGCTCCATCGCAATGCAGCAGAGTGCAAATAGAGCCGAATGTGGCCCAAACCACCCCATCCGTAATAGTCGCTGTCAGCAAGCCATTGCGAGTACGGATACTGGTAAACCATTGCGCCCGGAGCGAGTTTTTTTTCAATCGTCTTGACAAAATCCTTCTCAGCCAAGAATCGACTTCGAACCTCCGTTCTGCCTTTGGCAACATCTTGTGGAACTTGGTCATAAAGGCTCAAGATTGTGACCAATGTAATCAAGCTAACCAAAACCCACCACCTTCTACCATGCGCCCGCTTAATTGCCGCTGTCACAGTAGCTCCGGCGCCTACATAGAGGACAAAGAGGAGGAAGATCGGGAACCGGTCATACGCCCGGATGGTGGGGTACAACAATGCGATCAACGTCCCTATACCGCCCGAGATTGAACAAAGAAAGATAAATAGGGCCAGCACAATTGAAGACCAAAGCAGCTGATCTTCCGGCACGGGGCCGTCGTTTGAAGCGCTACCATTCAGAGCTTTGCGTAATGACGGTACTGTCAATAATGCCAGGGCAGTGGCAAAAAGGATCGATCCCAGGATGCCGAGACCAACACCATGCGATCCAAAATTGAATTTACGGGCCGCTTCACTAGATTGGAGTATCATTTTACCAAGATCGGCAAGCCATTCGACACGATGATTAGGTGGTGGAGCTATCAATAGTTTTAGACTGCTTGCGTAAACTTCAGCCTCATGGGCCTGCCTGATTAGCGCCGGGTCGTGAACACCATTGGGCGCAAATTCTTCAGGATGGCTGCGTTTGTAAACCCCGAGCGGCCAAGTCACCACGAGCACCACTACCATAAGGGTTGCAATATAGATCGCCGGCACCAGCAAACTGGCAGGTTTTTTTATGTCGCCGGAAAGGGCTCTTACAACGATCGCGAAACTAAGCAGCAGCAGCGTAAAAAATGCGTAATAGCCATCCGATATAGCGATAAGCACGGTAAAAAAAAACCCCAAAAAAAACTTTGACGATGACAGTACTTCTTTAAGTTTTTTTTTGATAGACTCGGCAGGGTTCGAAAACAATCTTGAGAAGTCACCCGCCATGATCCAGAAAACCGCGACCAGTGCTAAGGGAATTGTGAAGTAACTCGAAAGGAAGGCGTAAATGATAAAATTAAATCGGTAGCCTAAAAGCGAAAACAATATGCCAATGCAGAAAGCGGGAAGTCGTGCTAACCCCAGCAACCTGCAAGAGATAAATGAAGCCAAGGAGATTAGCCCGAAATTCAGCAAGTAATAGACTTGTTGAACCTTTATCGGGTCATGTAGCAGTTTGGAGAGGCCGAGCATCAGGATCGAATGCAAAGCGCTTGCTTGTGCAGCCGGGTTGTTGTGCCAATGAGCAACGTCTGGCGCCCCCAAAAACGGATTATTCAGGATCCATCCTGTATCGACCAGCGCCTTGGTCAAAATGAGCTGCCAAGTTTCATCACCATTTTTTTCAAGGTAAACAAGCGGGATTGAAAGGTCCCACTGCCATAAGTTCATGAAACTCATGGCGAGCAAAATCGGAATTATCCCGACCAAGGTCAGAACAAGAAATTTGCTCAGCACCTGACGGCTTCTGGCAGGACTGACTTCAGAGCCTTTGCATTTGTACAATTCGAAACCTTTGAACTACGATTTTAAAGGCCCATCACGATACGTTGGCGCCTGGAAGACAAGCCACTTGCACCCCGCGAACATCGCCACGGTGTACACCCCGATTCCTAATAACTGGACCAGATAAGGTCCCACGCCGAAATGATGTGTGCTCAGCAGCACAACGGACAGGTTCAACAGGTAGGAAATAGCCGCAACCAGCAGGAAGCGTGGTAGCATCTTTCCATATGAGCGTTTGTCACCAAAAGTCCAAATGCGATTAAGTGCAAAGCTAACAGATAGTCCAATCGCATACCCGATTGCGTTGGCTATAGCTGGGCCAGCGTCAAAGAAAAAAATGACCGTATAAATAGCCAATAGCCCAATCGCCGTGTTCACTAAGCCAACCACACCGAAACGAAACGACTGGTGAATCAAGTTACGCATACCGGTTTCCGGGCTATCATCCGATACTGGGCACCGAGACCGCACCATTCAAGATGGCGCTCTATGGGCCGCAGTGCAGATAGAATGGCAGGGAAAAATAGTTTGTAGTTAACCGTTGCATCTTCCCACCCACCATCCACTGCGCGTTGGCGCATTTTGCGGCTGCTGATTAGCCGGGCATTCACATCGAGCGGACAGGTATTGACGGCGCGTACTGTCAGCGGATTCAACGGATTGTGTTCATAGATGGCCAATAGCCCCCCAGGCTTAGTAATCCGGCGAAGTTCGTCCAACCAGTACGAATGTTCTCTGTGTGGAATGTGATGAAATACACATGCAGAAAAAACTACGTCTAGACTATCTGCGGGCAATGGAATATTTTTGTCGATCTGCACATAGTCTTCTTTCCCCGGAAAGCGAATTTGCGCGATTTCAATACTATGGGTCGAAACGTCTGCACAGCATATTTCGCTGCCAAGAAAATATTTGCGAAAGTAAGGAAGCGAATTACCGATGCCGCTGCCAAAATCTAAGAATTCTTTTGCGTGGTAGTTTTAAGCTAATTAACAACTCAGCCAAGTCTGCAATTTTGTATTCTGCGAAATACTCCGGAGACTCGCCAGTGATGTGGATATTTTCCCTGTGTAGTACTGTATATTCGTCGGCCAACATATCAAACTCAGCCTGCATCCTATCTTTGCCAGGACTTTGGCTCGCATTGTCTTTATTCATGATGATTAAGCCTTTGAACTTGGCGAAGTATTCTCATGGACAAACTCATTCGAACAAATGACATCCTGGATAACGAAGAGCGGACGACCTTTGGATTCCATGTAAAGCCTTCCCAAATATTCACCCATGACGCCAACGACAAACAGCTGTACGCTTCCCAATGCGAGAATGATGACTGCCAGAGATGTCCATCCTTCAACCGTTTTGCCAAGAAAATAGTTCACGAGCACATATACCAGCAACAACAGTGTGGCAATGCCAAAGCAGATGCCAAGGTAAGAAGCCATTCGAAGTGGCCGAACGGAGAATCCGGTGATAGCGTCCATTGCAAACCGGATCATTTTGGAAAGGGGGTATTTGGTCTCGCCTGCATAACGCGATGCTCGTTCATAGGGCAACGCTTCCTGGCGCATACCAATCCAACTTACCATACCACGGATGAAGCGGTGATGCTCGGGCATGCTGTTCAAGATGTCTACCGCACGTCGGCTCATTAATCTGAAGTCGCCGGTATCTCTTGGGATGCTGATGTCCGCCATACGATTGAGTAGGCGGTAAAAGGCCAGTGCGGAAACCTTTTTAAATGCGGTCTCGCCTTCACGATTGATGCGTTGACCAAACACCACGTCACAACCGCTGTCCATGGACTCCATCATCTTTGGTAGCAACTCGGGAGGATCCTGCAGGTCGGCATCAAGGATGAAGATGCGTTCTCCCCGGCACATCTGCAAGCCGGCCGACAGGGCAAGTTGGTGGCCATGGTTACGCGAGAGGTTGACGGCTACTACGTGTTTGTCGATTTCAGAAAGTTCGCACATGATCTTCCAGGTGGCATCGTAGGATCCATCGTTGACGAGGACCAATTCATAAGGATCACTTACACAGTCATGGCATACGGCGCTAACACGCCGGTGAAACTCTAACAAGCCATCCTCTTCGTTGTAGCATGGCACCACAAACGACAAAACCGGTTTGACCATATATTGACCTCTCTAACTTATGCGACAGTATTTTAAATGTTCCCAGCCAACAACTGTTTTGATGAAATTCATGCCTGAGCACTATTCGATGATTTTTGCGCAACAAACCAGAAACCTTCATTCGGGTTTCGCTTGTAGTTATGTAAGTCCTGAAAGCGTTGGCCATTGCCCCGGCAAAAAAATTTTTCATTGAAGGGATGTTTATCGAGCATGACGAGACCGTTTTCTTTGAACTTCGCCTTCCACCAAGTTCGGGGCCTTAGCGTCAGGTGATAGGGATTTCCAAGACTGTCTGCATATTCAACGAGCGAAATAGATCCAATGAAATAGCTGTTGCTACCAAGATGGCGATTGACATTGCTAAATAAAGTCGGCAGATCGTCTTCAGCGATGTGTTCTAGCACCTCCCACATCGTTACGACATCATAGTCAATCATAGTTTGGTCATCTCGCGACAGGAAACTAAATGGTCTTGTAATATCGCAGGTGAACAAGTTGTTCGGTAAAAGGGGCCAGTAACCGATCCGATTTAACCGGCAGAAATCTGAACCGTCTACGCCGACAGCAAGCACCTGATTCATCGCATACTCAAAAACAAGTCCCGCCGCACCAGAACCGACATCAAGGCACTTTATTTTCTGACCTAATACACTAATACAGTTTTGAACGAAAAATGTCGGTCGGGAAACGCCTTCTGTAGTAGAATCTGGGTTAATGTGGTCATAACTGCCCACAGCAATTGGATAATCTGTCTTTAAAAATAATTTTCGGGAAGCATTGAAGGCGTCCTGATGGTTCAAGTCCAGCAAACTTGGTATCGACTCTACATAGAGTTTATGCATTAGGTCTATTTGATATTGCGTGGCAGCGACTGACTGCCTATCCATATATTCGAGTGTTCTTGAACGCTCTTCGACTGCACGCAACAAAGACAGGGTGGCATCCATTTGGGATTCGAGTGTTCTTGAACGCTCTTCGACTGCACGCAACAAAGACAGGGTGGTATCCATTTGGGATTCGAGTGTTCTTGAACGCTCTTCGACTGTTCGGACCAAGGACTGGGTAGCATACACCTGATCTGTCATTTTTATAACATTTTGAAACGAATGCTTCAATTGACTTAGGAAAGAGCGAATGCCATTTTTCATAAAAACCATATTTGTCAAAAGGTGTTAGATCCTGCGTTATACTCAACATCCGGGGGGCAATATTCCAATTCAATGATAGACCTAAGGCCCAAGTCACAAACCCCATCGAACACATATTCTTTGCCTTTGAGAATGACAGTAAAATGTCCAGCTTCGTCCATCCAGTGTAGCACTTGTTGGTTCCCATAATACCGATCGTGCTCTTGGGCAACTACAATTTGAACTTCGTAGAGGTTCGCGCCTAGCTTACAGTTACCCGAAAAGCTCACTTTGAATCGGTCTCCCTTGGTAAAACGTCTACTCCAAAAAGTCTCGGCAGAGTTTTGTACAAATTTTTCCATATCCTCATTTAAGGTTCCCCAAGTTGTAACTTTGACCCCTTCTTTCGTATATATTCGAAATGCGACATTCAGGTTATCTATATCGGTATGGCAGACACAGGAAATCGCAATCGTTATTTCGTCGCCAGCATAATACACACTCTGCCGCCTCTTGTTAGACGCAAGAATGTCAACGTTCAGTATTTCTACGGCGCGGTTGCCATAAGATTTCTTAGTATCTTGAGATATTAACGCCTGCTTTGATCTGTGTTGGAGGTCCAGAAACGCGGCTTCCTCTTGTTTTTGAAGATATTCTCTATATGCGAACAGCACGTCTGTGCTTGCTCCGCACTTAGCAGCATGTCCCGATTTCAAAAAAACAGACCTACTGGTCAGTGTTCGAACGATTTCCTGATCATGCGACACAAAAAGCAAGGTGCACCCATTGTTAAGCAGTTTTTCAATCTGTCGATAGCAGCGCTTTTGAAAGAGTGCATCTCCAACTGCCAAAGCCTCGTCAACGATTAGAATGTCAGGCTCAACCTGAGTCTGTACGGCCATTGCGAGACGTACCACCATTCCACTTGAATAAGCCTTAATAGGCTGATCCAGGTAAGTACCAATGTCAGCGAACGACGCGATTGCGTCGAATTTTTGGTCCATCTCATCACGGCCAAAGCCCAGTAATGCACCATTCATGTAAACATTCTCGCGTCCGGTGAATTCAGGATTGAACCCCGAGCCCAATTCAAGTAGGGCGGCAACTCGTCCATTTGTCGAGACGTCTCCAGTGGTCGGCGATAGAGTGCCGGTGATAATTTGGAGTAATGTACTTTTTCCACTTCCGTTGCGGCCAACGACACCGAATGCCTCGCCTCTCTTTACATTGAATGACACATCTTTTAATGCCCAGAATTCACGGAAGTATTGTTTCTGCGTTCGTTTTAGGAGACGCTGAACGCGTGGAAGCACATACTGTTTAAGTTGATCGCTGGGTTTTTCGTATAGTTCGTAACGCTTCGACACGTTCTCGACCGTGATGGCAATATCGTCAAAGGACATTCGCAAATCCCTTGCGGGTTTTCTGGAACCAGGCATATCCAACCCACCCAATTAATCCAGACGCCAAACTGTAGATTGCCAAACCAACAAAATCGGGTATTTGTCCGAAAATCAGTATCGCCCGTGCTTGTTCGATGATGAAGGTCAGCGGATTTAGCATCAGCCATGGCCTGATGTGTTCGGGCAGGGCGGTGATGGGATAAAACACAGGGGATGCGAACAGCAATACAGTCATGATCATACCGATTGGCTGGGCTACATCTCGCAGGAAAACACCTAACGATGCCAGCCCCCATGCCGCCCCCAAGGTCAACACGACCAGAGGAAGCAGTACCAGCGGTAGAAAAATGGTGGTCCACTGTACAGACCCATTGATCATTAAGGAAGCAACCACCAGCACGGATACGCTGACGAGTGCATGAAATAACGACGCACCAATGGCAATGACCGGCAAAATTTCAAGTGGGAAAACGATTTTCTTCACATAACTGACATTAGAAAGGATAAGCCCTGGCGCACGGTTCAATGTTTCGGCGAACAAGCTGTGTATGATCATGCCGGCAAACAACAAAATGGCAAACTGGGACTTGCTTTCCGGGAGTCCGCCACCCCATCGAGCCTTGAAAACAACAGAGAATACAAAGCTATATATACCCAACAGGATCAGCGGATTGAAGAAGGACCACATAACACCCATGACCGAGCCCTTGTAGCGGCCTATCACCTCGCGTTTGGTCATCTGAAAAATAAGCTGACGATTTCGCCACAAGCTGGATAGCAGTGAGTTTATTGAAATGGGTTGTGGAGTGTGGGGATTCATCAATATTTTGGGTTCATGAAGATTAACGATTACGATTTAAACCGGACTGCCTTTGACTTTACTTTTCAGCACTTTTAGTCTTGCTGATAGGCCATGCACACGCAGTGCGTTTATTTGAGCAACCATCCAATTCCAGCTCAATCGTTTAATTATGGGAGAGGCCACAAAATTTTGTGTAGAGGGGTGCTGTAGCGGTGGCAGAATAATCTCGTGGCCTGTCGATATGGCGAATGCGTTAGGGGAAAAACTTTCAATAAGATTATTCTCTTGATCTTCATCCCAAGGGCCAGATGGGAATTCGGTCGTCACATCTATAATAACGGTCGAATGAAGTTCCTGAGTAATCGCGGTGTCACCCACCAATATTGCCATCGTTTTTCTATCCAGATATGGTAGGGCAAGTTTCAAGTCTTTTGGCAACGTAGAAACACGAAAAATAAAACGCGCATACCCGATCGGATAAGAAGGATCGAATTGCTGAAAATTTATTCTTTCATGAACACTGTGGATAGGTTGATCGCCTTGTTTTAAAATAGCAGCTGTTGCTGCACAATTCGTGTGTGGATCCCGCATCAAACTTCCAGCGAGCACCTGAAGATGATTGGAAAATAATTTTTCATTGGGTGCGACAAAAACCACGGCATCGGCCTGCAAGGTCAGCGCCAAAATTTCTGCTATGATCGCCCCCATTTTACGTAAAGTTTTAATTTTTTCATTAATGCCATAGTCATAGAAATCGACTTCCATTACCTCGACCTGTACATGTGATTGTGCAAGAGCGATTTCAATGTCGGGCCGATTTTGTTTGGCGACTGCCTTGTCAATGATCAGCACCGGTGAGAAACCTTCATATTCCTGTGCGACGACACTGGCAATATGCGCATTCATAACGGTCTCTGAATATTCGGGCAACAGGAGAAATAAACAAACTTTAATTTTTTCACTGGTCGCTGACTGCAGACATTCAATCAATTTTAGTTTTCTATTGGGAAGACCACGATACAGATCGCTCAAATTTTTCTTTAAAGCAAATTTCTCCCTGAATATTTCCTGTGCTTTTGTCACCATTTGCAATGCATCATTTGGATTGTTTTTAATCCAAGCCAGATGATTTTCGATGGTATTATAAATCTCTTCAACATCACATCGACTATCGATGTATAGTAATGATTCGCCGAAAAACTTCTTGCCAAATTTATTCTCATCGCAAATCACAAGTGCGCCGGCCGCCACACTTTCAAACATACGGTTTGACATTAATTCAGATTCTCTGTGTGCCTGTGACGATAGAACCAGGGAGACACCTGCTTTAGCGATTTCGTCTATCATTGAAACCCCATCAAATGGGATTTCACGGACGTAACTGTTATATCCCTTCCAGACCTTTACACCTTGAAATATTCGCGGCCCGAAGATGCGGAGGTTTCCAGTATTATCTAAACGTTTCAACAGCACTTGATGACGAGAGACCCCGCCACGAAGTGCATCCCAGTTTATGCCGGCATAGAACAACTTCTGGTCGCCCAGTGATGGCGGATGAACAATATCCGCGATGGAGTGATAAAGGTTAAAAAAAGGTGGTAGATGCGTCTCTGTGTTACGTATCATTCGGCCAACATGATCGTCAGCAGGTGTTGAGCTGCAACTTAAGAAATCATCGTGGGTCAGCAGATTTCGTGAAGTGCGAGAATAACCCCACTCATGATAAAACCGAAGCGGATTCCACAGGGCCGCAAATGAAAAAGCATCATAAAGCTTTGGCGTGTCGTAATGAAGATGAAGGACGAAATCCACATCCTTTTTTGTCATGAATTTATCTGTGGTTTCCAGCAAGCGGCCATCAGCGTGAATTTCGACGCACTCCAAGCCAAGGGCGGAAGCGGCAATTTTAAGCCGAGCAATACACTCGTCCTCTGCTGTTTTGATTTCAGGCCACAGCTTAACAACGGCAAATCGCCCGATAAGTCCTGCCGGCAAAACAAAACCTTGCTCCATTACCTGCCTTTTTTCAATAGTGAAAGGGATGAGTAAATGCAACCTTGAAAAATATTTGTGTCACGATTATTCGCTATGCTCCTGCTTTTTAAGTTGCGACAGGAAATCGCGATAAGCGCCTTGCAATCCTGTTCTTTCATCTGTTTTCGGTCGCCAACCAATGGCTTGGATGCGAGAACTATCGAGCAGCTTTTTCATAGTCCCATTCGGTTTGTTTTTGTCATAGACGATGCATTCATCAAAGCCAACCACATCGGAAATAAGAGCAGCCAATTCCCCAATTGACAGGTCATGGCCGCATCCTACATTGAACAAATCGCCTGTAACTTTGGCTTCCATCAGGCACTTCATGGCACTGGCCAAATCATCCACATACAAAATTTCACGTCTAGCTGTCCCGTCGCCCCAGACAACTAATTCATGCTGCCCCGCCATTTTAGCTTCGTGCGCGCGTCGGAGGATACCGGCGACAACGTGGCTATGCTGAGGATGGTAGTTGTCACCAGGGCCGTATAAATTAGGCGGGACGACTGTGATGAAATCGCAGCCATATTGCTTACGATATGCACGGCACATCTCTATCCCTGCAATCTTCCCGATTGCATAAGAGCGGATATTTTCTTCGAGAGGCCCTGTCAATAAAGCGTCCTCGGAGATCGGTTGATCGGATTCTTTTGGGTAGATGCAATTCGAGGCAACGAACAACAATTTATGAACGCCGAATTTATGCGCAGCATCGATGACGTTCGTTTGAATCATCAGGTTGTCATATAAAAAATTAGCACTAAGCGTAGCGTTAGCATGTATACCACCAACTTTTGCACCGGCATGAAAAACAAGTTCTGGCCGGTTGTCTTTCACCCAAGCAAGAACATCATTTTGGTTTCGCAAGTCAAGCTCCTGACTCGATGCGAGCAATAATTCAGCGCCTTCTTTGCTGAGTCTGCGAACCAAGGCAGAACCGAGCATTCCACGGTGGCCAGTTATCCAGGTTCTTTTTCCTGCGAACGAAAATGAATTATCACCTTTGATAGTTCTATTTTTATGAATCATGGTTTACCAATCCTTATCACAATGATGTCCGGTTATTCATTATGCTGATTCACCTGGAACCCTGCCCGATGGAGCAATTCGTCCCGTTTGGCCTCCTCCAGATCTGCCTTGACCATCTCTCGAACGAGGGCTTCAAAGGTAATTACCGGTTCCCATCCCAGTTTTTCTTTTGCCTTGGTCGGATCACCGAGCAGTGTTTCGACTTCGGTAGGTCGGAAATAGGTGGGATCAACGGAGACGATGGTTTTGCCGTTGGCAGGGTTGATCCCCTTTTCATCAACCCCCTCGCCTTCCCATTTGATTGCCAGGCCCAATTCCTTGCCTGCCAATTCGATGAATTCCCGCACCGAATGCTGCTCACCAGTGGCGATAACGAAATCCTCGGGGGTTTCCTGCTGGAGCATGAGCCACTGCATCTTCACGTAATCTCGGGCATGCCCCCAGTCACGGAAGGCATTCAGGTTTCCGATATACAGGCAGTCCTGCAAGCCCAGATAAATCCGGGAGAGCGCCCGTGTGATTTTTCGGGTAACGAAGGTTTCTCCCCGGATGGGGGATTCGTGATTGAACAGAATGCCGTTACACGCATATATGTTATACGCCTCACGATAGTTCACCGTTATCCAGTAGGCATAGAGCTTCGCGCATGCGTAAGGCGATCGGGGATAAAAAGGCGTTTTTTCGGTCTGGGGGATCTCCTGTACCTTGCCGTATAATTCAGACGTGGAGGCCTGGTAAAATCGGGTTTTCTTCTCGAGTCCCAACAAACGGATCCCCTCGAGCAGACGCATCGCACCTAGTGCATCCACATCCGCCGTGTACTCAGGCGTCTCGAATGACACCTGAACGTGGCTTTGGGCGGCCAGGTTGTAAACCTCGTCCGGCTGAACCTGCTGCAGCACGCGGATAAGATTCGTGGCGTCCGTAAGGTCCCCGTAGTGCAGGATCAACTTTCGTCCCTTTTCATGTGGATCTTCGTAAAGATGATCGATCCGGTCGGTGTTGAACAACGAGGCCCGGCGCTTTATGCCGTGGACCTCGTACCCCTTTTCGAGCAGCAATTCGGCCAGATAGGCACCATCCTGCCCGGTGATTCCTGTAATAAGAGCGGTTTTCTTTTTCATGGGCATCAATTCCTCTTGGAATAAAAAACCTTGCCAACTCGTTGAATATGATCGATCAAATCCGGTTGCTTGATATGATGGTACAGGGAAAGGTCAAATGTAAAAGGCAGCAGCAGGTCATCCAGTTCAAGACTGATTTTGTTGAGAACCGTCAGGTTCAAGCCTTTTCCAATCAGCGTGAGATCAATATCAGACCCGGGTTTAAAATTGCCTTTTGCCCGGGAGCCATACAATACTGCCTCTTCAATTTCATCATATCGCTTAAATATGTCGAGAATCTTTTGGATGGTTTCCTTTTTCAGCCCGTTTTGCATAGGAATCAAGCCTGATCGGACTCTAATTTCAATTGACTCATTTTTTTATCAAAATTCTGGAATAGCGAAAAATATACATTTTTCACCGCTCGACATATTTCGTCAGCGGTTTCTTTGTTGTAGGTATGTGAAGTTCTGTTCCGGCTGATGAGCATATCCATCCAGTTTTCGCCATCATCGATCAAATTCAGTTGAAACGCCTTCCTTATCGCGTCTCTTTAACCACAATATCCTCATTCACGCGCTTCTGTATGACGCTATAGAATTCAGGGGATTAATGAACCGCGACAGCGAGCGAACTGGAAATCGATTTTTTATCCGTACGGTGCTGTGCAGCACTGCCGTTGCAGGCAGCACATTCCCCGCGGCCTCGCGCGGGGAGGGTTCAATGGTTTTCTTTGAGGTTGCCGTCTGATTTTTCGTACCCTCTTTCACATGCGAGACACTTTAGATCGTCTGAAAGTCTTTCCCCGCAGGTGCATACCCAACCTATCTGCTTAGCCGGGTTGCCAACCACCAGTGCATGGTCCGGAACGTTTTTGTTGACCACGGCACCCGCGCCCACAAATGCGTATCGGCCGAGGGTCGTGCCGCAGACAATCGTCGAGTTGGCTCCTATCGTCGCACCCTGTTTGACAAGCGTCGGGCGCACCTGGTCCATTTTGCGGATTTCCGCACGAGGGTTGTAGATATTGGTAAACACCATGCTGGGACCGCAGAATACACCGTCTTCCAGGGTAACCCCTTTGTAAACAGAGACATTGTTCTGTATTTTACATGCCTTGCCGATGGTGACATCCGGACCGATCACCACGTTCTGGCCGATATTGCACGTCGCGCCGACTTTCGAGCCCTTCAAAACATGTGAAAAATGCCAGATTTTGGTCCCCTTCCCTATGGAGACGCCATCATCGATAACCGCCGTATCATGCGCAAAATAGTCTGTATCTGTTGGTGAAGCAACCGGACGGCGATCCGTTTGCGAAGTCGATACGAGTTGAAAAGGAGTCCCCTTGGCATCCAAAGAGCGCTGGCTGGCCTTCAACACCCGCAGCACCCGAAGGCCTTCGTTCCCGTCGGTAATCGGCTGTTCACCGGAACTGATGCAGTGGAGAAAATGTTCACATTCCTGTCTCAGTGGCTCTTGTTGCTGAACATCGACTTTTTCAGGATCGGCTTTGGCTGGAACGGGAATGTTGTGTTCCCATTTTATTTCGTGGGGATACAACCAGAGCTTGTCCTGCCAGGGCTTGGTGTCGTTAAACACGGCCATTTTACGATCGCCGACCACCACCAATTTCTGTTCTTTGAACGGATGCAGCCAGGACACGAGGATATGTGCCTGCATTCCGGATTTGAATTCAAGATGGGTCGTCGTGACGTCCGCAATTTTTTTGTGAAGGTAATAGCCGCCGGTTGCAAGCACCGATTCCGGCTCGTCGTCGGCCAAAGCGAGGATCATTGAAATGTCATGCGGTGCAAATGACCAGAGGATATTCTCTTCACGACGGATTTTTCCTAAGTTGAGTCGATTTGAATAAATATAATTGATTCGGCCCAGTTCTCCGCTTAATGTCATCTCCTTCAATTTCAAAAAAATCGGATGATATTGAAGCAGGTGGCCAACCATTAAAATCAGCTTCCGTTCTTTGGCGAGCTGAATGAGTTCTTCGGCTTCTGTTTCATCTAAAACCAGCGGTTTTTCAACGTAAACATGCTTGTTCGCCAGGAGGGCTTCGCGGGCAATGGCGTAGTGGGTTTCAGCGGGAGTGGCGATGACAACACCATCGATGCGTTGATCGCCGTATACCTCGTTTACCGCCAGGCAGGTAGCCAGGCCATGGTATTGCTCCTTAAAGGCTTCTAGCACGGTCTCGTTCTTATCGCAAATCAGTTTCAGCGATCCGATTTCATGGTGATTTCTGATCAGGTTTTTCCCCCAGTAACCTGACCCGATTACCGCTACAAAGGGCCCATTGTATGCCATCGCTTGTCTCCCCATAAAACGGATTGGTTAGGCAATATCGTCGACCCACTCAACTTGAACCGCAATAGCGAACACATTCCCCGCGGCTTACCGCGGGGAGGGTTCAATGGTGGCAGTCAGTCCCCAACCAAGGGTTAAAAGAACCGTATCATATCCGACGGTACACCCACACCTTTGATATCATTCAAAACGGTTTCGTGGTTGTCCACGAGTGTGACCAGAATGGCGTCATAGTCAATCTGTCGAAGCCTTGATGTCGCCTTCACGATGAAATCGGCAAACATCTCTCCTTCCTTCGTCGGGTCTACGACATCGATCAGCCGTACACCGGTTCCGGCCATTGAAAGCAGCGCAATGTCAGCGAGTTCACCGGCCCCATAGAAAACGACCCGAGTCGCACCTTCGCTATGCAAATTCGAATAGAGGTCTTCAACTCTGTTTTTGGCAGCCTTGAAATAGTGGTACGAACTTGAAATATACTCATACGTCAGGCGTGTTTTTTCCATCGCCCCCGCAGGGGTCAGCATGTATTTGACCCGATTTTTAGGTACGGTGGTTATCTTGCAGTACCCTTTTTTTACCAACCGCTTGATGAAAGAATTCACCAGTCCCAATGATATTTGCAGGATGTCCGACAATTCACGCTGTGAAGTCGGCCTATCCACAGCGATGGCCTCCAATAGCCGCAATGTTTTAAGATTTTTCGATTCCATTATAAGCTGATCGCCTATAGCTCCGCCGCGTGGATTACATCTGCCGATGTGCCTTTTGAAGGGAAGGAAAATACGAAATTAAATGGGCAAGGTCGTTGACGCGTTCATCTATTGAACATAAAAGCAGGCGGGAGTCAATCGTAAAGATAGCAAATAATATACTGAAGATTGGCCTGCCTGCCCGGCCATCAATGGAAGGGCAAGCAGGCCTGACTGCATCATATGATTCGACAATCGTGGACCAAGGTTGCAAGGTTAACAGAAATTTTCGAAGGTTGGGTCTCAGACGACAATTCGGTCTTTGTTCGCCTCCCAGGTCTTTTTGCCGATGCCCTTGACGTTCATGATCTCCTCAGGCGCTTTGAAAGGACCGTTCTTTTCCCGGTATTCAACAATTCGCTGGGCATATTTGGCGCCCACCCGGTCGAGTTCACTCAATTGTTCAACAGGAGCGGTATTGATGTTGACTTTGTCCATGGCGTTTACATAGCATGTTCCAGTTAAGATGATGGCAAGCGTAACCAGAACGGCCAGAAAACTTTGCTTCCTGAAATGATTCATACACCCTCCTAATGCTAAAGGTTCTCATGGGCCCATCCAAAGTGGTATTTCGTTCGATTTCAAAGGCGTGCTCAAAATTTCATCCGATGCATGCTAATCATGCGTTGTGCTGAAATTTTTTGCATGCCTTGCTCGTTAACGAAAATCCTTTCCATCGGACGAGCTTTTTTTGTTTTGCCATGCCGATCATGGCAAAACGCAAGTGAAATATCCTTAGGGTTCGCACAAAAATTAGTTCGCAGAATTAGGCGTCGAGTCGCCTGTCCGGCAAGGCGCGAAAACGTAAGGCATAGTTGGACTATTCCGACGTTTTCGCAACGCCGCCGGGCGGGTTGAATCGACGTTGAAAATGTGAACTTATTTTTGCGTGAGCCCTTATTCGTTCGCCCCCTGCCTTCCCGATAATCGGGACCAGTGCTTGATTTCAACAAGCGACGGGCTGTGGATCGCCTGCGTGATCTAAAGACGAACGATGGAAAGACGCAATGGGCGGTCAGTTCAGTTCAGAAGAAGGAATGCTGCTCAGTTCGATGCCGATCCAGTTGGTAAACAGCTAAAAACTGGAGGACTGAAATGCATGTTCAATACCAGGCAGACAAAAAATATTAATACACGGTTCTTCTGGCACCTTGACTTTCTTTTGATGTTCGTGACATAAACGGTTATATTTATTTTACCTATTAATAATAGAAAGTTGTATCTGTTTATAGATTAAGCGGAAATATTTTTAGACCGTCGGATGCGTCGGAACGAACTGTCTACAAATTTGACCACTCACAATAAAAATTTATGAAAAATTATAAAATTCTCTTCGTTGACGATGACCCACAGATTCTGTCCATTGTTGAACAGTTTTTGAGTCGCTGCGGTTTCAACGTCACCACCGAGTCAAACGGTCAAAAGGCCATCGACATGGTTCGGGAGAACCATTTCTGTGTTGTGTTTACCGACCTGAACATGCCCGAGATCAGTGGCATGGAATTGCTGAAACAGATCAAAATGGTCTCTTCCGACACGGAGGTCATCATTGTTTCCGGCTATGGCACCATCGAAACAGCCATCCAGGCGATGAAATTGGGCAGCTACGATTTCCTTCAAAAACCGATTAATTTCGACCGCTTCAAAATCCTGATCGATCGTATCATCGAAAAACAAAAGCTCAAGGAAGAGAATCAGCTGATTCGGAACCGACTGAAAGAACGGTACAAATATGATGAGCTGGTGGGCATGTCCCCTAAAATGCAACACATATACAAAATCATCGATAAAATTAGCTTCGGCAGCCCAACGGTGCTGATCGAAGGAGACAGCGGTACCGGAAAAGAACTCACGGCCAAGGTCATTCACAACAACAGTGACCGAGCAGAAGGCCCTTTTATTCCCGTCAACTGCGGCGCTATCGCGGAAAGCCTTCTGGAAAGTGAACTTTTCGGGCACGTAAGAGGCGCATTTACCGGCGCATCGAAAGATTCCATCGGCCTTTTCAAAGCCGCTGATGGTGGCACCATTTTTTTAGACGAGATTGGGGAGGTTTCAACGGCGGTTCAAGTCAGTTTGCTTCGGGTATTGCAGGAAAAAAAGGTCCGTCCTGTTGGAGACACCCGGGAAACGGAAGTAAATGTCCGCGTGATTGCCGCCACCAACAAGAAATTGGAAGAAGCAATCAAAAATAAAACCTTCAGAGAAGATCTGTATTACCGGCTCAATGTCATTTCCATTACGATGCCTCCCTTACGGGAAATCCGGGAAGACATCCCTTTGCTGATCAGCCACCTCATCAAGAAACACAGGCGTAAGGCTTCTTCAACGGTACCGGAAGTCAGCCCGGAAGCGATGGCTCTGTTGATGGGGTATCACTGGCCCGGAAATGTCAGGCAACTTGAAAACGTTTTTGAAAGAGCCTTTGCGCTGGGCGTCAAAGATGTGCTTCATGTGCAGGACCTGCCCAATGAAATCGGCCAACAACCAAATGGATGGATGCCTGCGGATGTGAATTGTAATTTAAAAACGATCGAGGAAAAAACCATCCGACACGCGCTTCAAAGGGCGGAGGGAAACAAGGCGGAAGCGGCTAAACTGCTCGGCATCAATACAACCACGGTCTATCGAAAAATGGCAAAATACAATATTATCGATACATAGATGGAGGGTAACGAAAAATGCCTGAAGGATTGGATGTAATCGTCGTCGATGACGACCCGGATGTTTGTGAACTGGTTTCCACGACGATCAAGCGGTTTTATACCTGGGGAAACGTGTTGTCATTCACGGACTCCGAGGCGGCTACGACCTATTGCCTCGGCAGGGATATCGGGGTAGCCATTTTTGTGGTGGATGTCTTTCTTGGCGGGGCCAGCGGCTTTTTTTTCCTCGACGCCATTGATAAAAAATTCCCCACTGCCCATGCGGATGCAATTATTATCACCGGCAACGCCAGTGACGACATTGTGAACATGTGCGTCGCGTCCGATGTCAATCATCTGCTGGAAAAGCCAGTCAAACCTTATGCGCTGCAGCTGGCCGTTCGTGCCATTGCCGAGAAGTACTTGAAATTTGCCAAAAGGATATTCAAGGACCCGGAGTTCGCCAAAAGCATTGCCAATTTTTAATTGCTTGGTTTTAAAATCCTTGTTTTTTATGCAACGATGGGGTCAAGATGGCGCAACTCATCCACCATTGTAGTATCCGCTGTTGAATTTGGCGATCTCCATTGATGCGAGCGTCATTGACTGATCGGCAATTGTTTTCAACCTTTTCTGACCCTCCACGGCGTTTGATGCAGCGCTGAGGGATTCATTTTCAGTTGCCATCTTTTGAACCAGCGATTGGATGTCTTTTAATGAAGCGCCGCTGTCTATCAATATTTGCTGATAGGCACCCATCGTGTCGATCAACCGCTGGACCCGTTCAACGAGCATGTTTTCTGACGGTATTGATTCAGATGAAAATTGAGCTGGACGAATATCGGAAAGAAAAGGTGCCGATTCCGTCTTAGGGCGCTTGAATTCAGTTGAATCAACCGCTTGCCGAAAAATCGCATCAAATTCGCCCTTTTTTACTTTTGATTGACTTTCTGCCTTATTGTGTCCGGCGACATTCACAATCGGTTTGTTGGGATCAATGATTTCCACGAGGCCCTCCTAATTTCTATTTATTCGCATCGACCGTGTTTACCGTGTTGGGATGTTGCTTGAGGTGCCACGCAACCCGGTGCCGTTTTTTCTTTGCCGTCCTGGTTTCCATTTCAATTAAGCGATAATGGGACAACTCGCCGCCAACGAACGACATCACAACCTAAAGCAATGATCATGCAAAATATTAAAAAAAACATGTGGCTTCGTTATTTTTTTAGCCATCCACGTGTACACCTCCGTTCACGACGATGTACCTTTTTAAAAAACAGTGACCGCATATTGCATAACGAATTGTAAATTTTACGATTATTATGACATATCGAGAAAATTACGTCCGGCCTTCCATCCGGCGCTGATATCTGCCCGATTGAAGCCCCACCAGAAACAACCCACCCATCGTTTGAGGTTAATCGACGAAACAAGCCACTCCAGCTCCCCTATCCGGCAGGTATTAACTCCCTCATCGGCAGTTTTTGCCATCTGATGGCGGCGCGTGCCTTTCTCTGTCAACACCGCCATATTCAATTGGCAATAAAGAAGAAGTCACCGATCCGATATCGATGCAAGCGGGATACAAGGCCAATCTCAAGACGATCCAGTCATATGATGAAATTCTTGGCACCCTCCTCGATACGATTGGATAGCAGGTAAAACCAGATTTTCGTTTTCCGACTTCATGAAATCAAAAAAATGCCGATAGTCAAATGGTGTCAACCCAGCACGATGAAAGTGCACCGCTACCCAATCAGCCGGGAGCAGACCTTAGGGGCTGAGAAAGGAAGATTGAGCATTTGAATTTATACACCCGCCTACACCGCGCAGCAATTCTGGCCGCCTTGGCCTTCTTTTTGGCCGCAACCGCATTCAACAGTTTATCAATAGCCGGGACAACCAAGGACTTTTTCAACGCATTGTACATTCCGCCTCATAAGATCACTCAACGAACATTTGATGAAATCGTCCATTACGCAACCTTAACACCGATCAATGCGGTCGTGTTGCACGTCAAAAGCCCCAAAGGAAAACTATTGTGGCCGTCTGAGAATGCCATGGCCATTCGGCTGGGTGTCGGAGCCAAGCACGCAGGATTGGAAAAGCACGTGGCCAGACTGAAAAAAGACAACATCCACACCATTGCCAAACTGGATGTTTTTGCTGATCATCAACTGGCGGCGATTATGCCGGAGTTAAGTGTAATAGACAAGTCTTCAGATACACCTTGGACAGACGCCAACGATCTTCATTGGGCCAATCCCAGTGACAGTCGGGTCTGGGAATACAACATCGCCCTTTCCAAAGAATTGGCCGGCATGGGGTTCGATGAGATTCAGTTTGACTACGTTCGTTTTCCCAGTGATGGGGACCTTTCCATATTAAGCTACCCGAACACCCTGCCCGGTTTTTCAAAGTCCAACTGCATCGCGTCCTTCCTGGAAAAGGCGCACGACGAATTAAACCCTTTAGGGGTGAGCATCTCTGCAGACATTTTCGGGTTGACTGCCTGGAAAACTGATGACTTCGGTGTCGGGCAGGTGTTAGAGAAAATGGCCCCTCATCTGGACGTCATCTGCCCCATGTTTTATCCGTCCCATTTCCCCCGCGGTTTTCTGGGCAAACGATCGCCGGGGGACTTCCCTGAAATGATTATGGAATCCAGCATGCGCAGCATGATGAATCGCACAGGCAAGCCGATTCGGCCATGGATTCAAGGGTTTTGGTATTCACCGCAACAAATCAACGCCCAGTTCGATGGCATCGAGAACGCATCGGGCTGCAGTTGGTCGATATGGAGTCCCACTGGGCGCTACGGCTTGTCCTATAAAGCCATGGCTGCTCGATCCGGTGTACCGTTGCCCAGACCCACCTTTTATCCTTCGGTGACGGATCTTGTGTCCCAGGAAGATCGATCGACACGCGGGATAAAAGCGATCGTCAACTACACCAGTTTTAAAATGGGTTACTCCATTCTCTCCCTCGAATCGTCTGAAAAAGGCAAACGTTCACGCTATGCCTCTCCGGACGCCATCTTGGCCACCCTCGAGGAAGGCATCATGGATCTTATACTGACAAAAAGAGAGGTCCCGTTCAACCCCGATGCCGAACCTTACACGAAACGCAGGCTTCTCAGCGAGCTGCTGTGCAGCGATTTAGGAAAAGATGCTCACAGGATGCGCCCCGGTCCCATACACATTGACTGGGCTCAGGATTGCACCTTTTCCGCCAAAGGTATCCCGCCGGCACGGTTGGACAGGTATGTACAGGCAGAACGAATGCCTGATGGAAATAACCTCGCCGGTGTTTCATCGTCTGAAACCATCAACATCGCATCGATCTCTGAAAGCATTTTCGGTGTGTCGCTCGACCCGGTCATCCCTCCCACAACCTCACTGTTCTTCGAGTAATGCGAAACGATTGATTCGAACTTTAATATTCCACGGCTGAAAATTAACCCGGGCATGTGTAGGTCTTTCCATCTGGCTTCTCCTTGACCGATGGACGATGTTCATTTTAAAAGTTATCCTTAACGTTTTAAAGCTCATCCTCCGGGGAAAACGATTTGGCTATTCGTTGGGCGAAATCGCAAAAATGATTGGCCGTCTCTAAACACTGGAAAAGGGAGAAAACGATGTTTGACCATCTTTTGTCGGCTGAGGCGAAAGCTTTTCGTGAGGAAGTCAGAGATCTGGTGAAATGGGTTCCCCGGCAGATGATTCTGGACATGGATCAGGACCGCATTCAATTTCCCAAGGCGTTTTTGAAAGAAGCCGGCATGCGCAACCTCATGGGCTGTCGATACCCCGAACAGTGGGGCGGCCGGGGTATGGATTGGGTGACAACCGCCATGGCCATGGAGGAGGTGGGAACCCTGGGATACATTTTTGCCTGTGTATTCGGTGTCGGCGCTGAACTGGTCTGCGATGCCATTATTCGCCACGGCAGCCATGATCAAAAAGAAAGATACGTCAAGCCGCTGCTCAAAGGCGAACTGTTTGCCGCCGAATGCCTCACCGAACCACGGGGTGGATCCGATTTTTTTGGGACCACCACCACAGCCGTCGAAGATGGAGACGGTTTTCTTATCAATGGCCAGAAGCGCTTCATCGTTGGGGCGGAAGGAGCCGATTTCTTTCTGGTGTATGCGAAGACAGACCCTGATGCCAAACCCCACGAGGCAATCACCTGCTTCATCGTCGACCGCGGTCCGGGGGTGGAAACCAAATATCTATACGGACTCATGGGCTGCCGCGGCGGTGGCGCCGGCCGGATCGTATTCAAGGATGTGCGGGTTCCCAGAAGCAATGTGGTGGGAACCGTCAACGGTGCCTATGCGGTCTTCAAGACCATGATGATTCCTGAAAGACTGGGAACAGCCGCCATGACCATCGGCGCCGCCAGACCGGCCCTGGATGTGGCAACCGGCTATTCCAGCCGTAGAAAAGCCTTTGGCACCACCATCAACGCCTTTCAGGGCGTCAGTTTCCAGATCGCCGACGCCGCCATGCTGCTGGATGCATCGCGTGCAATGGTTTATGCGACCTGTACGGCGGTGGATTGCGGCGAATCCCATGCAACCATTCGGCGGATGGTCTCCCAAACCAAGAAATTTGTAACCGAATCCTGCCAACGGGTGGCCCACAATGCCATGCAGGTCATGGGTGGCATTGGATACACCAATGTCTTCCCCGTGGAACGCATCGTCCGTGATCTGCGGCTGGCTTCCATCTGGACCGGCACCAATGAAGTCATGTCCATGATCATTGCCAATGAATGGTATCGGAACCATGCCATGCAGAAGGCGGGCGCCGATGCCCGAAACTGGGAACTGGACGCGGCCCAGGCGGATGCGGTGGATGAAAAGATTTATGAATAGCAATGGCCGGTAATAAACGGAGATAGACGTCTGATATGAAGATCGTCAACAAGCAGCGATTCAACGCCCGGGTGACGGCGCTGAAATTGGGATACGGCATCATCGGTCGCCCGTTGATGAATGTCTATTGCTATCTCATCGGCGGCACGCTCATCGATTGCGGCCAGGCCAGAATGGCCGGTGAAATGAAATCATTCGTCCTGGCCCATCGAATCGAGCGGCTCCTGCTGACCCACCACCATGAAGATCACTGCGGCAACGCGGCCATGATCGCAAGGTCATGTGGCGCCCTTGTCATGGGCCATCCGTTGACGGCCCACAAAATGGGCCACATCCGACCCATTTTACCCTATCAACATCTGGTTTGGGGACAATCCAGGGAGGTCGTCGTATCTCCCCTGCCCGCGGTGGTGGCGTCAGAAGGGTTTCACTTCCTGCCCATTCATACGCCGGGTCACAGCAAGGATCATACCGTCTATCTGGAAGCGCAAAACGGCTGGCTTTTTTCCGGCGACCTTTACCTGGGAGACCGGATCAAATTTTTCAGGTCCGATGAAAAAATCGATCAACAAATCCAGTCCCTTCAAATCGTACTGCAACACGATTTTGAATCGCTTTTCTGCGCCCACAATCCTGTTTTGAAAAATGGCCGGACACGGTTGCGCCGCAAACTAGCCTACCTCGAGGATATCGCCGGTGCGGTAAGCTTGTTGTTAACCAGGGGAGTGCCGGAAAAGGAAATCATCCGTCGAATGGATCACCGCGAGGACCGGTTCGTTAAATTCGTCACCATGGGCAATGCCAGTTTCGCCAACATGATTCGTTCCGCCATCCGTGCTGCTATTTGATACCCCGTGCGGCTTTGACCTGCTCCCACGCTTCCTGAATTTCACGAAATTTGTCTTGAGCGAAACGGGTGAACTCGTCTGGCAGTCCTTTTGCGGCGATCTTGTCTGGATGATACTCCTGTACCCGCTGGCGATAGCAGCGTTTTACCTGATCGTTGTCATCGTTCGGGCTGCAGCCCAGCACCGCGTAAGCCTTATCCGCAGTATGGATATACTGAGACTTCATCTGCTCGTAACGACCGGTGCTGAAATTAAACGTGTTTACGGCGGAAAGGATCAGCGATTCCTCGCCCTGGGCGAGGCTTCCGTCAGACACCGCTACCCGCAACAGGATGTCGATCATGAGCTCCAGCATCTGGGGCTGATCGCGGAACTGTTGGTAAAACTGGCGGGCAAAATCGGTAAAGGTCCCCGGTGCATTCAAGGCCGTTCGAAAAATATTTACGGCGGCATTCCGGCTCTCCGGGTTCAGTCTCAGGTCCTTCTCCATGAAACTCTCGATGGAATCTACCTCTTCCCGGGTCACCTGTCCATCCGCCTGGGCCAGCTTGGCCAGCATGGAAAAGGCCGCCACAAAAAAGGTCAGCTGATGCTGCTCGACCGTTGACAACCGGGGACGATTGCCGGTCTTATCGAGCTCGGATCCCGTATCAAAGGCATGCCCGAAGGCTGCTCCGAATATAGCTCCCAGCGGCCCGCCAAGTGCAAACCCGATGGTTCCGCCAACCAGTTTTCCCATCCATCCCATGAAGCAGTTCTCCTGTTGCAGTTCGTTTTCACAGTCCCTATTCATCATCAATACCGATAGTCAACACCCCGTAGCACATTCCGTCAGGCTTGCCAACTGTCGGATGGATAGCCTGAAAAGCCGTAGAACGGTCAGAAAGGGCTTGAATTATATTCATTTTCTTTGTATCATCAACATTCAATGATCCCTGCGTATTTTTCCCATCACCATTCCACGAAAGGCTGTCGCGCATGTTATCTTGGTGGACCAACATGGAATCGGTTGCTGCACTGAACGGTTGGATGCTGACGGCGACGCTGGTTTTTGCAGCACTGACGGGCATCATGGTTTTTCTGACTGTCGGAAAATCAAAAAAACGCATCAGCGGGCTCTTCGAAGATCTCGAAACTTCTCACAAACGAGTCAAATCCCTTGAAAAAACGGCTGAAGAAATCCGCAAAGAGTTGCTCCAAACCCAGCAACACCAGGATATCAATCAACTTAAATTGAAAACGAGCAAGTCTTCTGCCAAGGAGTTGACCCAGGCACTGTTAGATGCCAGAAAGCGGATGGAAATTGCCGAAGCCGCCATTAAAGCCCACCGGGAACAAGAGAAGAAAAGTGGTGACACATCGGAAACCACTGAATACCTGGAACTGGAACTGGAACCGGAGGGCGGCCTATCGGAAAGTCAACGCGAACAGCTGATCGATCTGCTCGACCCGGGCCCAAAAGGGAATGTGGATATTTTCTGCGTGATGGATGATGCAATGTCTGAAATGACCGCCAAGCAGTTGGAAGAAGTCCTGACCGCAGATGGCTGGAAGACCAACGGTGTGGCCCAAAGCGCGTTCTCCAACCCGCCGAAAGGTCTCGTACTGGCCGTGAACAGCAAGGAGACGGCACCTTCATACGCTTCTTTTTTGCAACGTGTCTTTTCAACCATTGGAATTGAGGTGTCAGCCATAGTGGATAATAAATACAGGGAATGGTCCTTGACCATCATCGTGGGTACCATTGAGGGCTGAACGATCGCGCGCCAACGTCGACCTTGATATCAACTAAAAAATTCGGGAAAGCGCCAATGACCACTGCTGCTATCGCCACTCAGAACAAACACACCGGTTCCAGCACCATGCTGCATACGCTTACCTTGGTTTTTGCCGCACTGACGCTGGTGTTTGCGTTACTTTCAATAATCCTTGGCAACCGGCTTTCCACGCTACAAACCAGGTTCCTGACGGCAGAAATAGCAACTGTTACATCCGAAGCGGCGTCGATCCAAGGCATGGAGGCCACGCTTAAAACGGCCACGGATACGATTGAAACCACGCAGAAGCGTTTGGACGGAGAAAAAGCAGCGGCGGAACAGCTTCGTCGACAGCTTGCCGGCGTCATGAAGGATCTTGAAAAGGCCAGGGCTGATTTGGCCAGCGCGAACCAGACCATCTCCAAACTCAAATCAACGGTTCCGGTGCAACCGACATCAACCATACCAGCAACCGAAACGGTCATCCCGCCGGCAGTTGCGCCATCCACCGAAACCATCTCACCTCAAGCGTCTCCGTCTCCATCCATCCCGCAGCAAAACGAATCTGCCATGGCACCGCCGGCCCCCCTACCCGCACCGACCGACACACCGGCCACGATCGCACCGGAATCCTCAGCGAACCAGACGCCGGCGCCGTCTGCCGTGAAACCCGACAAACCGGTCGTCACGACAACGCTCCCGGCAACTGCCCCTCAGCCTCCCGACGGCACGCCCCAGGTGACCGAAGAGACAATAACGGACTCACCGAAAGCGCCTCCGGCAACGGCCGCTCCTGCCGCCGATTAGATCAACTACCTCAACCTTAAAATGGCAAAAGCCTGAGGGGGTCAGAGCCAAGGCGCCAAGGGTAAGGCCGTAGGTATTTACTGCGTTCCCTTGGCAACGCAGGTCTGGGCGCCTCAGGCTTTCCCGGCAGGGTAAAAGGGTGAATTGACGCAAGCATCCGATAATTCCCGCGTCCACTGCTCAGGTTTTACCAATCACAACCGATATTAAAACCAAATCTGAAAATTAAATAAGGAGAATCGGCCTATGAAAGCTGACAACCTGGTTTTTCTGGAAAATCTGGAATGGTTTGACGAAAGTGGCAAGGAACTGGTCCATCGATTGCCTGAAAAGGGGTCCGGGGAGATTAAATGGGGGGCACAACTCACCGTCCGGGATAGTCAGGCGGGTGTCTTTTTTTACAAAGGCAAGGCGGTCGAAGCGTTCGGGGCCGGCCGTCATACGCTTAAAACCGGCAACATCCCCATTCTTACCAAAATCGTCAGTTTGCCCTGGGGCATGACCAGTCCGCTGCGGGCTGAAATGTATTTTGTCAACATGAAGGTCTTCACCAACCTGAAATGGGGGACCCGTGATCCGGTTGCTTTCAAGGATAGCGAACTGGGGCTGGTCCGACTGCGGGCATTTGGGGTCTTCAACCTGCGAGTGATCCAGCCGGTACTGTTCATCAACACCATGGTGGGCACCCAGGGCATGTTCACCACCGACGCGATCGAAGAGTACCTGAACCGGGTCATCGTTTCCCGATTTAACGACTTCATGGGCGAAACCATAGACTCAATCCTTAACCTGCCGGCAAAATACGATGAGCTTTCCGACGGTCTGTCCAAACGGCTCCAGGACGATTTCAGGCATTTCGGTCTGGGCCTGACCCATCTTTACATGAATGCCATCACCCCACCGCCGGAGGTGCAAAAAGCCATCGATGACCGCAGTCGAATGGGGGTTATCGACGACATGAACAAGCTCATGCAGATGAAGTCCGCCATGGCCATGGAAAAGGCATCCGAAGCCGAGGGCGATGGCAGCATGGGCATGGGCACCAGTCTGGGATTGATGATGCCGGCCATGTTTGCCCAGTATTTCAATGCGCCGGGAAAAGGCCCGCAGGCAGGTGGAACGCCAGCACCCGTGGCGGTACAGGCAACCTGCCAGGAGTGCCAATGCAACGTCCCGGTGTCGGCCAAGTTCTGCCCCATGTGCGGTCACCAGCAGTTGGTTTTTATCGAATGCGGCCATTGCGGAAAAAACCTGGCACCCAATGCGAACTTCTGTTCCCGCTGCGGTCATCCGGTTGAAGAAAAGCCCAAACCCGTCTTTTGTGCAAAATGCGGGGCCGAAAATCTGGCCGGATCCACATTCTGCACCCAGTGTGGAGAACCGTATTAATTTTCTCATCGATCATCAATGCCCTCAGTGCGGGGCACCGGCATCGCTCAGCGAAACGGATCGGCTGTTTCAGTGTGCTTTCTGCAAAGTGAGTTCCTATCTCATGGAACGCAGCTACTTTCGTTATTTACTGCCCCACAATGCCCCCGAGAACCAGGAAATCGTTTACTTTCCCTATTGGCGTTTCAAGGGCATGATTTTTTCCTGTCTGCCGAACGGCATCCAGAATCGATTTCTGGATGTCAGCCGGCAGGCTGTGCCATCGGCGCATTTCCCCGTATCTGTCGGTCTGCGCTGCCAGGCCATGAAGCTGCGTTTTGTCAGCCCGGAGACCGGGGGGTATTTCATCAAGCCAACCCTGCCCTTTCGTCGGCTGATGGAAACGTTTCTCACCCGCTTCAACCGCGACATGCCCGGGCCAATTCTCCACCAAAGCCACATCGGTGAATCTTTGAGCCTGATCTACGCCCCCTTTTACGTTGGCAAACGGCTAATGGATGCTGTGCTCAATCAACCGGCGTCCGGAGCGCTGGATGAACCCTTTGAATTAAGCCGTTTCCCCGGTGGACCGGCGGACTGGCGCATCCGCTTCCTCCCCACGCTCTGCCCGAACTGCGGTTGGGACATGCAGGGACGTCGAGACGCCCTGGTGCTTCACTGCAAAAATTGTGAGTCCCTGTGGCAGGCGTCAAAACAGGGAATGTCACGGGTCAACGTGGCCCATCTGCCGAATCCTGAAAGTGAGAACATCATCTACCTGCCCTTCTGGCGCATCAAGGCCGAGGTGTTCGGCATCGATCTCGACAGTTATGCCGATCTGGTGCAAGCGGCGAATCTACCCAAAGCGATCCAACCCGGATGGGACCGAATCCCCTTCCACTTCTGGGGCCCGGCCTTCAAGATCCGCCCTCGCAGTTTTCTGCGTTTAACCCACCACATCACCCTTTCCCAGCCCCGGAATCATCTGATCGCCCAAGTGCCGAAAGGAAGCATGCATCCGGTGACCCTACCGGTATCCGAATCCGTCGAGGCCCTTAAACTGAACCTGGCCGGACTCCTGCGCCCTAAAAAAATAGTTGAAGATCGTATTGCCCGAATCCAGGTCAAGCCAAGTCGCTGTCAACTGGCTTATCTTCCCTTTGAAATCCGCCACCACGATCTGGTCCAGCCGACCTTCAACATCGCCGTCAATCAAAACCAGCTTGGTTTGGCGGGCAATCTGTAATTCTCATACAGGCAGATCCACCGTCGATCGATGAGCGGTTTTTCTCTTGAAACCACCTTTTTTCATGGTTGAATGATTGTGGTATCCTGGAGGCTTTAGACGATCAGAACCAGGTGAAAACCACTGTTCGGGGCGCTCCCGATCGATTTATGGAACACTATGAAGCGGTTTTAAAGCTACTTGCAGGATATGGACCCCAAGGTCAGCACCGCGCGTCTGCTGGGCGAGTTTCTGGACAAGTATACCATTCATCACCAACTGCTCTCCGCTTCATCCGGAAAAAGAGATCAAAAACCGGCTGGTTGCCCTGCGTCGCTACCTGAGAAGCCCGGCAAAGGACCCCCCATCTTTCATTGGAGGAGATTTTTCGCCGACGCGAATCCAGCCTGACCCTGATGACTGTCCCGCTCAAACGCCTGATTTAGAAAGCGCGCTCCCGCAAAAACAGGCACGTAAAGGAAGCGGGATGCTAAAACGGCGTTAGGCTGCATTTATAAGGCTGGGTCCGAATCGATCACACGTCCCTCGACGACTCGGTGAACGATCTGGTGGAGTGCGTCCGGCACATGTTCCGGAGACGCTTCTACAGCCATAAAATCCGCCCGCATTCCAGGTGCGATCTTCCCTCTTTCAGGCAGCCCCATGAGTAATGCCCCATTGCGGCTGGCACATCGGATGGCACCCTCCACGCTGAATCCGGCGGCGACAAAGAGTTGAAGTTCCTCTTTCAACGATTGACCGTGATGAACCCCCGGGCTGCCGGCATCGGTCCCCACGGCAAGGGTCACCCCCAGTTGCCTGGCGATGGCGATTTGCTCCAGCTGGTGTTCCAGGTTTTTCAGGGATACCTCGGCAAAAGAACCATCGCTGCGGTGTCCCTGAGCCTTCAAGTAATCGCCGTAGGCCTTCATGGTCACGGCCGTGGGCACCCAGACCACGCCGTGATCGGCCATGCGGCATATATTTTCCCTGCCCATGAAAAAACCATGCTCGATACTGGCGCAACCGGCATCGACAGCCAGTTTCACCGGCAGGTAACCATTGGCGTGGACCATGGTGGGCTGGCCGCGCCGCCGGGCTGCCGCAACGGCTGTGGCCAGTTCATTTTCACTGAACTGGGGCTGAGTTTCCACACCGAATTGGGTCAGGCTGTTGAGGCCGGAATTGACCAGTTTCAAGTGATCTCGCTGTTGGTTTGTCCCAAAGGCACTCTGCACCAGGGTCATGCCCGCCTCCACCGGGATGCCGATGAGTTTCCCGTATCGGCCCGGCGCATTCCGGGCACGGCCGGCTGAAGCGATGGTCACCAGCGTCGGGGGATGAGCGGCGGTGTCTCGTTTATAGCGCAGGATGTCGCCATTGTGGTCACCACCGTCACGAACGGCCAGCACACCGCAGGCCAGGTGCTGGCGCAAATGTTCCCCAATCGTTTTAAGACTGTCCGTGTAGAGGCGCTTTAGCTGAGCCTGGCGAATAGACAGTTCGGTCGAGCCGGACATCACCAGATGGACGTGACTGTCGATCAGTGCAGGAAACACCGTGCAGTTTGGCCAATCGATGATTGTCATGCCTGCCGGTTGCGGGTCACCGGGGGCCAGGATTGCCTGGATCCGACTGCCGTCGACGGTGACAATCCGGTTTTCGACAGCCGGTTTGCCGGTCCCGTCGATCAGCCATCCCACACGATAGGCCATCGTCGTTGAAGTCATGGTCGGTATCCAATCAACCGAGGTCAATTTCCCCGCTGGTCAACCGTTGCACAAAGGGCAGATCCGCAGGCGTAAAGGCAAAATCGGATAATTGATCCGGCCTTACCCATTGGCAGGCTTGGTGGAAAACCAACCGGAAGGAGGCGCCGTTCCAAAATGCCCGGTAGGCCATCAGTTCGATAGAGATATGATCGTAGTGATAAATGCTGGACCCGAGGTAGTCACCAATGACAGCATCCATTTCCAGTTCCTCCCAAAGTTCGCGTTTTAGGCATTGGTCCGGAGTCTCCCCCGCTTCAACCTTGCCGCCGGGAAATTCCCATCGTCCGGCCAGCCGATCATTCGCATGACGCTGGGCGATCAAAATACGACCATCACTGACGATGATTGCAGCGGTAACGCGAACGATAGTTTTCATGGCGCCGGTGTGCCGGTCGTGGTCTGCCGGGCAGGCAATGAGAACCAATTGATGGGGAATAGGGTCATGTGAACGATCCGATCGGTGTTCAGAACCGAACCATAGCATTGATTTCCTTTTTGTCCATCGGTTTCATTAAAAACCCGACGGCTTTTCCATTGTGTTTGGCGACCTGACGCCTCAACGCGGCTCGAGGCTGTGCAAGACATATTTTTATATATTTCAACAATTAACTTGCTTTCAACCCAAATAGGTTTATTATAACCGAAATTCAATGAGATCTCGCCTTCGTCATGCGGGACGATTTTTTCTGCAGGAAAATTCAGTACTCCAATGAAGCATCCTCCAGATTTAAGATTTTGAATAAATAAAAGAAAGGAGGATGTTATCATGGCCAATGGCATTGTAAAATGGTTTAACGACCAAAAAGGTTTCGGCTTCATCGAGCAGGAAGACGGGCCGGACGTGTTTGTGCATCATTCAGGCATCAACGCAACCGGTTTTAAAAGCCTGAGCGAAGGTGACAGGGTGAGTTTTGACTTGGAGCAAGGTCCAAAAGGACCTTCCGCCGTCAACGTCACGGTCAGCTGAATCGGTATCTGTGTAAAAACGGGGCAGACCACCCGATATAGGGTGGCCGCCCCTTAAAACTCCCACCGCGAAAATCCCAGATTACAACCCTTAAAAATTGTAAACCCCGGAATTGTCCGCGGGTTTTTTATGTATTGCGTTTGCGGACGCATTCCCATGCAGGAGCGTGGGAACGGTGATCCCGCAGAGGCTCGACGGTATTTATTTGCAGTAAACTCAAACAAGGAACATAATCTTTTGAATTTTAATATTTTTTCATTTCACCCCACTGTTGCCGAAGGTGCAACGCAAGCAGGTTATACCACGCCCACGCCCATTCAGGCCAAAGGCATTCCCGAGGTCATGAAGGGACGCGATGTAGTGGGGCTGGCCCAGACCGGCACGGGTAAAACGGCCGCTTTTGTATTACCCATTCTCAATCGTCTGATCGATGGCCCACGCAATCGGGTGGGTGCACTGGTCATCGCTCCCACCCGTGAATTGGCCGAACAGATTCATGGCGAATTCAAGATCCTGGGCCGCCAGACACGCCTGCGCAGCGCTGTGGTTTATGGCGGCGTGGGAATCAATCCCCAGATCCAGGATCTCAAACGTGCGGATATCGTGGTGGCCTGCCCCGGCCGGCTGCTGGATCATATCGGCCGGCGGACCGTTGATCTTTCCCGGCTGGACGTGCTGGTAATCGACGAAGCCGATATGATGTTCGACATGGGTTTTTTCCCGGACATTCGTCGCATTCTGGCTCACGTCCCCGCCAAAAAACGCCAGACCCTGCTCTTTTCGGCCACCATGCCCAAAGAGATCCGACGCCTGGCCAATGATGTCCTGCAAGATCCGATTACGGTCCAGATCGGCACCACCGCTCCGGCGGAGACGGTCAGTCATGCCCTCTTCCCGGTCGCCCAGCATTTGAAGACGGCGTTGCTGATAAAATTGCTGGGCGATACCACGACCGGCCCGGTCCTCGTGTTCACACGCACCAAGCACAGAGCCAAGAGCCTGGGGGAGAAACTGTCTAAGGCCGGCTATCGCTCGACCTCACTGCAGGGCAACCTGTCTCAGGGGCGGCGCCAGGCAGCGCTGAACGGCTTCCGCTCCGGAGCGTATCAAATCCTGGTGGCTACGGATATCGCGGCCCGCGGCATCGATGTCTCCAATGTATCCCATGTGATCAATTTCGATGTTCCTTCCACCCCCGAGGCATATATACACCGCATCGGCCGCACCGGGCGGGCCGAACGCAGCGGGGATGCCTTCACCCTGATCACTGCGGAAGATACCCAGATGGTCAGGGCCATCAATGGCGCCATCGGCAGACCTGTGGAGCAGCGCACACTTTCGGATTTCAATTATGATGCGCTATCGGTATCACACGGGAAAAAGGTCAACACCCGGGCAAACCGACCGCATCCCGTGATCGAGCGGAAAGCACCCAAGCCCAGAGGCAATGGACGGTCGAGCAAGGGAGCCTTTGCCTTCCTTTCGCCGCATAAGTCCAAACAGGCCGTCAGGCGCAGGACTTCATAAGCTGACATCTTTGGGTTGGACACCCTTTTTCAGACTGGGTTTGAACAAAGGCACCTCAACCCACAGGACATGGGTTACAGGAGGAATAAACCAGGGTGTGGCATTTCCATCGTTAAATCAAAAAAGGCTGATCCTGCCACAATGTGGTCAGCCTCTTTTCCGTTCTTTTTGGACTGTTCCTGAACACTGTTTTATTGCATTGCCTACCCGTCATTCCAATAAAAAACAACCCGCACGGAGAATGGTCATGGACGAAGCGACCCTCACCACCCTGCAAAAGGCCTTTGCCTTTAACATGGACCACGACAAGTACGGCACCATTGCTGAAATTGGTGCCGGCCAGGAGGTCTCACGCTGTTTTTTTCGGGCCGGCGGTGCGGCCGGTACCATCGCCAAAACCATATCGGCCTACGATATGTCGTTCAGCGATGCCATATATGGCGAGGAGAAGGACAAGCGTTACGTTACCGAAAGTCGAGTAAAAAAAATGCTCGACAAGGAATTCGACTTGGTTCTGCATCGGGTCGGCGACAAACGTCCCAAGACCTCGACCTATTTTGCCTTTGCCGATACGGTGACCGCTCGAAGCTATAGCCAACAGGGTGAATGCCATGGCTGGATGGGGATTCGATTACAAGTGACACCCGGTGCTGAACCTTGTGAAATTCTGATTCATATCCGCATGCTGGATGAAAGCAATGACCAGCAGCAGGAAGCCGTAGGCATATTGGGTGTCAACCTGATCTATGGTGCCTTTCACTTTCATTCCCGCCCGGAGCGCCTGATCCAATCCCTGGGTGACAACCTGGATTGGGGACGGTTGGAGGTCGACCTGATCCGTTTCAGCGGGAGCTACTTTGCCGGTATCGACAATCGTTTCATGGCCTTAAAACTGGTCCAGACGGAATTGACCGATGCCGTTGTCTACGGTGCCGACCGGAAAACCCTGGTACATCCATCGGAGTTGTTCTACAATCGGGATGTGATGGTCATGCGCGCCATGTTCAGGCCGGTGACCCATGTTAACGTTGACATGATGGCCGGCGGCATGGAATTGTTCTCCCGGTTGTGCGAGGCCAGATCCGCCCCCCCCATTATCGTTCCGGAAATCTCGGTCGCCGAGATGCGCAAACAAAACAGCTATGACATGCAGGACATCCTCGATCGCGTCGACTGCCTGAACATTCTGAATTATCCCGTCATCGTTTCCAACTACCTGCGCTATTTTCGCCTGTCCGACTATTTAGGCCGGTATACCAATGGCAAGGTGGCCTTCGTCATGGGGATCCCCAACCTGGAGACCCTGTTTGACGACGCCTATTATGACGGTCTGAAAGGGGGCATCATCGGCGCGTTTGGCGCCCTTTTCGACCGCGACACGCTAATATTTGTATACCCCATGTACCGGGACGGCAACCCTGACGACCTGGTGACCACCGACAACTTTCCCGTCCCCGAGCATCTGAAACACTTTTATACCCACCTGCGGGCAAACAATAAAATTCTACCGGTTGAAAAATATAATGCCGCCCATATGCATATCTGGCCGGAAGCGATCCTCGAGCAGGTCCAAAAAGGGCCCGGGCCGTGGCAGCTGTCCGTTCCCGAAGCCGTGGTCCGGGAGATAAGCACCCGTTGCATGTTCGGTTTTTGCAAAAATACCATTTTGTTATGAACACTATCGAATCGATATCGATGCCGTTGAGCGGTTTTCAAAAAGTGGTGCCAGATCAAGTCTGAACGGCTTCAAATGTATTGCCCTTGTACAGATTCAAATATTCCGATACCTTTATCATTGAGCGTTGTGTCAAACGTATTTAATCTTTCCCAATGTTGAGCCTTTAAATGTATGGGTTTTTTAACGACCCCCTACCAGTCGGAACGGTATGATGGAAACTGTTGGTAGTTACCTAAAAAAAGAACGGGAATCCAAGAATATCAGTTTGCGTGAACTGTCCCAGTTAACTAAAATATCAGAATTATATCTGGAATTCATAGAAAAAGATAAGTTCGATAAACTTCCACAAGGCCCTTATATCAAAGGATATATTGCGTCTTATTCCAGGTTGATTGGGGGTAACGTCGAGCAGGCTATTACCTTGTATGAGGCCTTACATAGAAAGCAGATTCAAACCGAGGAGATTTCACCCGACACCTCGACGCAAAGTGGTGGGAACGGCATACCTAAAAAGCCCAAAAAGAAGGATCTCAAGAAACCGAAGAAGCCTCGGCTGGACGGGGTTAAATCGCTATTCAATGCCGTCATATCATCCGGACCGATAAAAAATTTTTCATTCAACGCCGCGGGGACCGCAATCAAGAAACTCGGATCGTCGGTACGAATTAACAGGAACTGGCTCGATACCGGTGTTTCGTTTTTTAAGAATATCGCTTTATCTTGGTCCTGGCTGTATGCTTGCATTGCTCTCTTTGGCATCGCCATTATAGCGTTTGCCGGATTTGGATTCTACCATCTGTTCATCTATGACCCCAATCCATTGTCAGTTGCCCCATTGCAGCAGGTGCAAGACAAGGACGCAGGGTCGCTGCCTGGCAGTGGTCCTGAAAGGTCGGTTTTACCTTCAGAATCCACAGATGCAGCCCCAACTGCCGATCAACTGGACGAACCTGCCAACAATCAAAAGCACCCTGAGCCTACCAGCCCGACTGAGGCTAAAAAACAGGCGGCAACGTCGTCCACCGATGCCGACACAGCGATACCCCGAACCGAGTCAGAAGCCGATAACTCATCCGGCACGTCCAGTCCTGTCACACAGGCCCGCACCCCGTTATCCGGTTCATCTTCAACAGCAGCGGGTGCCGACTCGACCCGAACCACCGCCGGTACTGAAAGGCAGGTGCAATCGGAACAAAGCGAGTTGACGACCGATCCATCAGCGGAGCCGACGACAGCCGATGCTGAGCTAAACGTCTTGCAGGCCAGCGTCTGCGCAGAAATAAAAAACCGAATGCCGGCTGGTGTCGATACCTCTTTTTCCACATCCACCCAACGGGTTTTTGTGTGGAGCGAGATTGAAGCCAAACAGGTACCATCCGAAATCCGGCATATCTATTATTTTAATGGGCAGAAAATCAGTGATGTCGCCCTGGATGTCCGGTCCACCACTTGGCGGACATGGAGCTTCAAGAATATTTCTGATGATCGTTATCGGGGCGAATGGCGAGTCGATATCGCCACGTCCGGCGGAAAGGTGCTGCGACGCCTTTACTTCGTGGTCAGATGAGCCTCTCGATGACGGCGACGATATGGTGTGGAAAACCTTTGAAATGTAAAAAGGATTTCCATCTATTTTTTTTGAATCGAAATTGATCCGCCATGGGGTTCCAAGTTGTAAAGTCGGCCATTGTTGGTCTTAAGAAATTCCTCCAATGAAACCATCTCCTGTTTTATAAATCCTTTTTAACGGGCGGTTTTGCACTCGTCAAAATTTCACCAGCCATTTTCCGATTCTCTCTCATTAATCAATTTCAAATCATTCTCCTGCTATTTATCGACCGGTTTGAAGTTTTCTGATCGACTGTTGTGTATCGCTTGGTGGGCAATTTTCCAATTAATGACCATGGGAGTACAATGAGCGTCAGTAATATCCCTGTTGGGCGTGCCTTGTAGTTTGGGCGGGTATGCCCTAAAATATCGATTACGATATCATGTGGTGGTGCCCGGTCTGTAACGACGATGGATCAACAATTGAACCCTCCCTGCGGCAAGCCGCGTTGGTGGTTACGGTTAAGTGTTCTGGCGCGTTAAGAAAGAAGGTGAATGGACGGCGATGATACTGATTCCAACGAAAGGCCCGGAGGACTGGAAGGACCTGCTGGCAGATCCTGATCTGCACTGGAAAGCAGGACACGCTGCATATGCGCTGGCTCACCGGTGGGAGGCTGCCAATGGTTTCCCCAGCGAGATTAAGGAGGCTTTAGAGTCGGTTCCGGCACTTGAAGATGTTGAGTTGCTCTTGGCGATCCCGGAGTACAAGGTCAGCCTCCCAGGGGGCGGGGTTGCTTCGCAGAACGACATATTCTGCCTTGCAAGAAACCGGCAAGGTCTTGTGAGCATCATGGTTGAGGGTAAAGCCAACGAACCTTTTGGACCGCTTGTTAGTGAATGGTATGATGACCCGTCACCTGGTAAGGTGAAGCGATTGAATTTCCTGTGTCAAACACTGGGACTGGACAAAGACCAAGTCCAAGGCGTCCGTTACCAACTCTTGCATCGAACCGCTTCAGCAATATTGGAAGCGAAACGGTTCAAGGCATTAACGGCCGCCATGCTCGTTCATTCATTTAGCCCAACGTACAATTGGTTTGAAGACTACGCAGCTTTCGCGGATTTGTTTGGGACCTATACAAGCATGGATCAAGTCCATTTTGCCGGTAAAATTGGTGCCATCCACTTTTATCTGGCCTGGATCAAAGGGTAGCCATTCAGATTTAATCGGAACAACTACGGCGGAGACCCATGTCAAACCATGGTTCTATATTAATTGGAAAGCAATTTACCCGATCATCCTGGATGTGAAAACAAAAATTTCCGTGGGCACCTTTTATTTAGAGTCACCTCCGGAACATGTGGTTTCAGGCATTATCGTATCCAAGCGACCGTTGGTATCTAACACCCAGATTGAGGTTAGATGTTGCCGATATATAACATTCTCTTGTGCCTTACTCTAAGTTGGCATGTCCTATTTTGCCAGATAGTCGTACCTTGGCAGTATTGCTTTTTAGGCAAAAACTGGTGGGCGTTTATTAAACCAAGGCTGCTCTTTTTCGAGCTGTGCTGCAAGTCGGAATAAAGTAGCTTCATCTCCAAAGCGGCCAATAAACTGTGACCCACAGGGCAGCCCCTCTGATGACCAATAAAGAGGTACGGACATTGCTGGTTGACCTGTAAAGTTTGCAAGCTGAGTAAAGGGGGTTTTTGATAAGCTCTCAGTGGCGAGCTTGTCAACAATTCCGGAGACTTTTAACAACCCACCCAACCCCAACGTATTCACAACCTTCAGTAAAACTCTTTCAGCAGGTTTGGGCTGCAATTCGCCGATTTTTACTGGGGGGTAAGCCATTGTGGGTGTGAGATAAACATCATAGGTCTCATGAAAGTGTCCCATAACACGGGCGGCCTTATCCCATTCACGGATGATTTTTACAAATTCGCCGGCGGAAAAAGCTTGGCCCAACAAACCGAGAGTCCAAGTTAATGGTTCTACATCTGAAGGTTTTGCCTTTCTTCCGAGGAACAAGCTCAATTCTTTGATATCAGCGGATACTTCACCGAAACACATGGTAAAAAAACTTTTTGCTAAAAGTAGGCCATCTATCTTCGGCCTAATTTCTTCAACATCATGCCCTAATTTTTCGAGCAAACTGGCTGTATGCTCCACCGCCTTTACACAATCCTGGTGTACCGGTGTATCAATGGGGGAATGCGAATTAAAAGCAACTCTAAGACGACCCGGTTTTTGTTCTATTTCCTTAAGATAGGGCTGTGAGGGGGGAATGATAGTATACGGTGCCCCTACATCAGGGCCATGCGTTGCGTCTAAAATACCAGCACTATCCCGAACTGAACGAGTAAGGACATGTTCAACCGCTGCTCCTTGCCAGAGTGCACCATGATCTGGTCCGGTAGGATTCCGGCCTCGGCTTACTTTTAAACCAAAAATACCACAACATGAGGCGGGTATGCGAATCGATCCTCCACCATCATTACCTGAGGACACCGGGACCATACCGCTAGCCACAGCCGCGGCAGATCCGCCGCTCGATCCACCTGGAGTATGGTCAAGATTCCAGGGATTACGAGTCGGCCCGTGTAGTTCCGGCTCGGTTATTCCCAACAATCCAAATTCCGGGGTGTTTGTCTTTCCCAGTATGACAAGACCGGCTTTTTTATATCTTTTTACAATCTCGCTATCATGATCCGAAATGTTATTTCTGTAGGCCTTTGATCCTTTTGTTTCCAATACCCCGGCGTAAACTTCGAGTAAGTCTTTTAACAGAAAAGGAACCCCTGTGAAGGCTCCATCGAGAGGATTTTCTGCAATATAATTGCGGGCGATATCATAAATCGGGGTGACAACTGCGTTGAGCTGAGGATTGATTTTTTCAATGCGCGCAATGGCCTCCTCACATATTTCATCCGGTGAGATTTCCTTTTCTTTCACCAATTTCGCTAAACCCAATCCGTCGTACTGGTCGTATTCTTGAAACGCACCCATAGGCCCTCCTTTAGACTTTATTGCTGGGGGTTGCTGAAGAAATAGGAAATGATAGTAATTTATAGATTGGATTTAACACGCTTTAAATATTGGTAATACAATATTTGGGATATTACAACGGAAAAACAAATATTAGCCAATCACGACATATTGAGATCATTCCCCGGACGGTTAAATTACGATGGCACAGTTCGAGCTTTTCGAGTCAAGTAAATCTTGTTTCGAGGGGTTGTTGGGTGACCTTCGCCTTTTGACAAATCACCACTATCCCCCTTGAAAATCTTGGTTAACTTTTTTTTCAAGATCGGTAATCCGTGTTCTTATTTCATCAGGGATGGGTGCTTTTTTATTTTCATGATAGTTAAATGAAACAAGCATACCTTTCCCTAACGCATCAATATTTTTATGTTTATGACTAACCACCAAGTACTTCATTAAGAAACGGTCTTTTTCTATTACATCCACTTTTGCTCCGACGCTTACTTGATCGGGATAAGTCAACGGGATTTTGAACTTGCACTGCGTGTTGGCGAGAATGGGCCCAATACCGCTTTTTATCATTTGTTCGTGAAAATTAAGTTTTTCAAAATATGCAATGCGAGCACTTTCAAAGTATTTGAAATACATAATATTGTTAACATGCTGGAAGGCATCCATGTCACCCCATGCTATTGGTATTTCGATTACCACAGGATAATTTTTTAGTAGGTCTTGCATTTTAGCTCCGATTTTTTTCAATAAATTCTTGTCTCTATCAATTCATAATGTGTGGATTCTTGGTCCCATGAAGTAAATCCAGATTTCAAATTCACCGGTCCACCCGCCCCTTCAATTCCGTCCCCGCCTTAAAAAATGGTAGCCTCTTCGGATAGATCTTAACCCGTTCACCCGGTTTTGGATTTCGGCCAGTGTAGGCACCGTATTCCTTGACTCGGTTTAAGTAAATCTGTGTCCGTTCCTTTCGGACTGAAATAAAACGACGGAACCACCGATATTGGACAGTCAAATGATCAGCCGTTGATATTGGCTGCAGTTTCTCACAATTGCTTTGGAAAACGGAAGGAGTGAATAAGAGCTGCTAATTATGAATAGAATAAATTCGTTATATTGGTCAAGGGGCAAAAATAGTTCTCCAATTTCGGCAAATGCTGCACCTTAGGTTTTGCCCTATCCTTTTTGACACGCCGGCGTGAATCAGGCGTAAAGAAATTCTTAAGGCATACAGTGGAATTGCCATCTACCTTCATTCCACCCAAACCTCCCCAAGCCCCTGTGGTTCACACCACTGCAGGGGCTTTCCTTTTCAAGCATAGATCCTATGTTACAGCTATCACATTTTGCCAATCGGAATCCATGAAACCAAGGGCAGACACCCATGACAATGTCAGAAACAGAAACCATCGCATGCCCGGCATGCCAAAAGAAACAGGCAGTTGACGTTTACCAGACCATCAATGCCATGGAGAACCCGGAATTGGTGCAAAAGCTGATGGTCAGGGAAATAAACGTCCTTACCTGCACCGCCTGCGGCCATGTGGCTCAAATTCATACGCCGCTATTGTTCAACGACCACCGGATGGATTTGAAGATACAATTTTACCCGGAACACTTGCTGGTGGAAAATCTCGAATATGTATGTAACGATTATCTGGAGATGCTGAAGCGGATGGAAAAGTTCCGTCAGGAGTTTGGCCTGTTTATGCCAGATTCGAACAAGCCGGGAAGCATGTTGGTGGTGTTTTCCCTTGATGAAATGAGAAGCCAGATCAAGTTCAGAACCCAGCTGTTTGAAATGGCCAATAATAGCGATTGGGAATGACGCCTTTTTTATCCAGATACCGGGCCAGTCTGATGGTGCAGATTACCCTCTGGGTTACCGAGCTCGATTACTAAAGATTCGTTGGAGCTGTAGTCCAACTTCCGGATGGTAATTTATTGGTAATGATACATCGACTAATCTGTACTTTTTCCTGAAATGGCCATACACAATATATTGTATAAGGCCATTTGCATAGTTGGTCATTTACCCACTTCGCGGATATCAATCGGCGAGAGCAAAGCGGGTAATTGATCCTATATCACTAACCATCAAATATTGATTCTTGCTTTCACTTGAGCCATCTGGGTTTTTATAAATAACCGTACCATATGGAAAACCGCCAAACATTTTCTCAAATTGGATGAAAAAGACATCCCCTTCAATCCAGCTATTCCCAATAGTTTTAAACTTACCCATAATGAATTTAAATTCCCCATTGTCTGTCCATTCCCACCCAATCGGCTTACCTGTTGACATGGCGATTCCAAAAATCTTACGACCGAAAAGAAGCGATTTAACCTCCTGTCCGTTGATCCGGTCTTCCTTTAATATTCTATAATATTCAGTCGGTTTTCCTGGGGCTCCAGCCTTTACAAAGGCGTCGGCTATCGATCGCTATGGCCGCACTGCCGGGATGTTCCACGTGGGAGATGTCTGTGTGAATGAATCACTGGTTGAAAGTGGTCTGGCCTGGGTATACCGGAAATATTGTACGATGGAGATCTGCGGGAGCTGGTTGGAATTGGAATCAATGGCCATAGATGGGGATATCGGTCTATGGTCGCATCCAAATCCATTGCCGCCGTGGGAGTTTCGAAGGAAAAAACTGTCCTAATCCATATATTCCTGCCATGACCGGAGAATAAATATAGGATACTACAGGAGGTCGGAGCTATTCTTATGACCGGACCATTTGGGCAAGTCGTCGTTTACGTCGACAACCCGCAGGCTGTAAAAAATATGGCAGGTTGGTTTGAATGAAGCCGGGAATTTAGAGACATTCCCAAAGTCGAAAAGGGACGGAAACGCGAGCCACATCCGGCGTCCCTCGTCGGCGATCGGCGTTCCACAGTGGCCGCAGCTGACTTTGCACGGCAGGACTCGCTCATACTTGAGGCGTTCGCTGTTGAAGAATCTCAGGTGATCGATCCCTGCAGTTATTCTGACGTCCCGCTTATGAAAAATGGCTGCCCACTGCATGGGTGCGCCGTGCAGTTTCTGACACACCAGACAATGGCAGATTTTGGCATCCACGGGATCCGCACACACCTCGTATTGAACCGCCCCGCAAAGGCAACGGGCAAGGTATGTGGGTATAAAATTCTGATCCTCAGAAGACGCATAATCCGGTCCGAATCCATTTTTCATCGTCAAACCAATCGTTATGAAGTTTCGAAGCTTTTTTCAAATCGCATTATGGTTGAACTTGCCTACCTGACGCGAGACCCAACTGCACCATTATTCATGGCCGACATAGGGGTGTCTCTTTGAATTTCCAAGCGAAGATTCCCACTGCCAGAAAGCCGAATATTATGCCTATGATTTTGGGGAGCATGTGATTTCTATTTCCAATTGATGTTCGTCAAAAAAGACGGTTGATAATACAGGTGAAGATGCCATGGTATGCTTTGGATGGAAAGAAAAAAGGCAAGACCCGTATTTGGTTATTAGGGTCTTGCCTGAGAGGGACATTTTTTATAATGATGGTTTGCAGATATTCTAAAAGGCACAGCTCCTGTTAATATGACCCTAATGATGCGCATCAGAAATTAGGTTAATACTTTACCACATAATGATCACGGTAACGCGGAAATTATCTTTTTATATTCCTCTTCCGTAAATGCCTTAAGGGTTTCAGAGCGGACAGCTCCTGCGGCACCAATGGCAAGCATGGTGGTAGCGTATGCCTCGTCATTGGGAGCTTCACTGATAACCACCATGTCATAATGCCCCAATGTAAGATAAAATGCTTTGAATTTACCCCCTGCAGCTTTCATGGCTGCTTTAACCCTGTCCAGTCTCGCAGGACTCTCTTTGATATTCTCGATGCCTTTTTGGGTGTAGTTGACTAATGTGATGTAAGTCGGCATGTTCCCATCTCCTTATCTAATTGGTTGATGTTTGAATTGGAAGATTGCTTTATGTTTCTGCTTCATTTGGCAAGAAGCACCTCCTTTCAGCTCGCCAAACTATTTTTCGTCGAATACGCTCGACATTCATTGGTCGTAGCCAGGCACAGGGCAAGTAATGGAAACTTTAGTTTGCAGTAGAAAATTACTACGAGCGCGATGCTCAACTGAAGGATATAGGGATCAACATGAACCGAGAAAGGGGAAAAAGGCGTATCTCAGAATTTGTACAAGGATGTCACTTAATATCAGCCGGATAAGTATAGTAACGATTTCCCTAATATCATACATTACGAACTGATGCTCCGTTGTCAAGATATTGGCTGAGGTCCCAGATTGAATACCTCGCGGGGCAACCCGGAATTACGGGAAAGTGTCTGCGTTTGAAGCAATGGGATGGGGAGATGGTGACGTGGAGAGGTAAATTTTTCAGTAAACCGGGGCATAGAATTGGATGCCAACTTGATAGTGAGCAACGTCCGCAACTGTAACCTCACTACACCATTTCACTTCTGCCAAGGTAATAGAACGCAGCTCTTCACAGACGCCAGTACAGGGTCCGTGGGGATGGAATTCCTTAACCCTGATATTCAGGGTTGACCCAGGTTGAAAGGGAAGATCTGAATCGAAACACATGCCACCCTCACAATGATTCAGCGACTGCGCACTCAAGCCATTTCCTTTGTTGATAGATGAAATCTCAATGGGTAGGGAATATTGTCGCCGTTCGTATGCTCTTTTTCTTCACGACCATTCATAATAACCTCCTGGAGTGTGCTACTAAGGGCTATTTATCCATTGTGGCTTAACAGTCGTATAAAAAAACAGTGGTAAAATTTTAAGACAAGCTCGCTCCCAAATGAAAACCTGAGTTCAATATATCGCTGTATTTATTCGTTCATGCTAAGTGTACCCTAATAAAATCAATAGTGTCAAAACCTTTGATTCCCATTACAACCCTATTTCATATTTGAAAAGCACCGGCCCTTCAATCCGATACTTTTTTCAAGACATCCACGACAGTAGGGGTTGCGGTCGCATGTTGTGCGATGAATACGGGATACCCATTCATCAGTGTCTGTTTCCCATCATTTCTATTGACTGTTTTTCCCTGTCCCTCTAAGAAAGAACAACCTACCGACTAACTGAAATCGGGAATGGGTGTTCCCTATCCCGCAGCACAAGCACCTGGGTTATCAATACCCCTGGAAGAATGTGGTTACCACCCCCTTGCAGAAAGAAGATCGTGTTATGCAATATGATGACAGTGTTGATAATTCCCGGCAGTATCTGCGCCTCGCCCTGGAAATGATTGGCAAACATGGTCTTCCCACGGACCCGCTGAACTACTGCATCTGGTATGAATATGCATCCGGCAAAAATAAAGAGCTGAACACCGCGATAGACAATCATCTGCAAAGCAACGGTGCTTTCTCCGAAGAAATCTGTCGTCAGCTTTTCAATCAATATATCGCCGGTGAAGCGGAAACGGTAACCACGCTGGTTCGCGAAGAACTGAATAAAGTTTTTGCTGAAATCATCGGCGCAATTAAAACCACGAATCAGCATTTTTCCCAGTCCGAAAACAATCTGGGAACAATCAATGAATCAATAGTATCTAACCTGTCGGAGTCGGATCTGGAACGGATCGTCGATCAAATCAAGCATGAAATAAAAAGTCTGGAATCCTCCAGTGGATCTTTCAAAGAACAACTCGAACAGGCGACCCATGAAATCGATCAGCTGAAAACCAAGTTAGCCCGTTACCGCGATGAAGCGCTCAAGGACCCCTTGACCCGAATTGATAATCGTCGTGGATTTGGAAAAAAGCTGAAGGAAACAATAAGCAAAGCCAGAACCGATGGAACTTCCCTTTGCCTGATTATTGCCGACATCGATCACTTTAAGAAAGTCAATGATACCCACGGCCATCTGGTAGGTGACAACGTGCTGCGAATGGTTGCAGCCACAATCAAGGAATCTATCAAGGGAAGGGACCTGGCAGCACGTGTGGGCGGCGAAGAGTTTGCCATTCTGTTGCCTGACACACCCTTTGACGGAGCCATGAAACTGGCCAACGATATGCGCCTTGCCTTTGAGCGGCTGGATTTGAAAAAGAAAAGCACCGGGGAGAGCCTGGGAAAGATCACCCTCTCCTTTGGCGTGGCCAACTACAAAAAGGGTGAAGCCGCTGAGGAATTTGTAAACCGGGCAGACGAAGCACTGTACCAGTCAAAAAATTCGGGAAGGAACAAAGTGACCGGACTTTAATGGCAGCTTTTTCAAAATTATGGCCAGGCGATCCGTATTGCCGAAAAATCCACCAGGGATCCTCGACTATAAAACTCGCGGGGGGCGACCCGGAATTTCGGAATATAGGGAAAGTGTCTGCGGATGAAGGTTGGGATGGTGAGCCGGTGACCTGGATTAGTTTGTCCTGGCCAAATCCTGAGGAGGCTGCAGCGCTTTCCTTATAGATGGAAACACAAGCGTTCTGGACCCTGCGCCATTGGTATAGACAGCAGAAACGCCAGGGACCGATGTTTGCGGTTCGTTGGATGTAGTGCAGGTTTCGTTGGAACCTGCTTTCGTTGGATGCCATTACAAATCTGTACACTTACGAAAATTCCAGCGGGGATGCCGAAGGTCATCTATCACAACATTTGACAAGGGTGACCAGGCCAAATATTATCTCAATGTATCTTTATTGCTCCATGGGCTGAATTTTGTCTGGATAACATCTAAAATGACATGATATCCAGATCCGTAAAATTACTTGTTAAGTGAATGACCTGCTGCGTAGCACGTCTCTGGTGAGGGAATTATGACCAAAGTTGATTATCCTGAGAAATCCATCGGTTCTGACGTGGACCGGGCTCGAATGGTCGTCCGCATAGCCGAAGCGGCCCAGGCTCATACCATCATTTGTGTAACCGAACGTGGGGCCCTTGCGCAACACCTTATAGGCTCTCCCGGTCAATGCCGTATCATTGCCGCCACGGCGACGCCCGAAACATACGATGCCCTAACAGAAGCCGGTATAGTGACACTTCGCCTGCCACTTCACGCGATCGACAAACACAGACAGATTCGCCATGTCCTCTCTGTTGCGCTCAAATCGAAGAGCGTTTCGGCCGGGGAACTGGTCGTCTGTGCAGTGGGCCAAGACGTCTACCCCGGCGAGGCAGACCTGGTTGTTGTGACTGAGGTGGAACCGGACCTCGAAGAACTGGTCATTACCGATCTCGTGAAGCTCACGGACGGGATTCGGCCCAAAGCCCTCGACTGTGCTGTCGCCATTGCCTGCAAGATTGGCCGTGCGGCCCGACGTGGGAAGAGGATCGGCGCCATGATTATGATTGGCGATTCCCTGGAGGTGCTTGAAGGCTCCAAGCAACTCATTCCCAATCCATTCAAGGGACACGACAAGGCCAACCGGACACTCCTGAACCTGGACATCCACGACGCTATAGTCGAGCTGTCCAAGCTCGATGGCGCGTTTGTCGTCCGTGGCGATGGCTTCATCCAAACAGCCGGGGTGTTCCTGGCAGCCTTCAAGGTTGACGTGGAGCTGCCCATCGGCTTGGGAGCTCGGCATGCGGCGGCCGCATCTGTCACAGCCCGCACCGCTGCCACAGGGGTCGTCGTCTCAGCTACCGACGGCAACGTGCGCGTGTTTTCTGGCGGCCGAATGGTGCTGAGAATGGATCCTGACATAGAGCATGGTCCGATTCACATGAGCAAGTGAAGCCGTGCGGACAAACATTCACTTAACAATGCTATGCAAACGAACACTCGTACCTAACGCCGCTGATGGCTCCGTTGCAGATAGCTCTCCAACTACCTTGTAGATATCAGGCCCGACATTTTCCTCCGATTCGGAAAAATAATCACAACGGACCAAATCTTGCCAGAATAGCGGTTCATATGGTAACGTGGGGATCACCATAGCATATCAGTAAATTTTATATAAAATCCAGTTACTAAGATCGTCTCAATAAATCACAAGTCACCAGAAAAACTTGATATCTAAATTACCTGGTATGTAATCACCACTCAAGCGACCAAAATGCCAACCACAACACAAAGTGGTCACAATACATTTGGCAGATCTTGAATCGGCACTTGACCCTCCACGCCAATCCATTCTATTTATAACTATCGGGAATAGTTGATGGTACCTCCCTCCTTGTTCTAACTCTGCTCAATTATATCGAAAAGCGCCTTAAGCAAACGCAATCCCGATTTTTTGCTAATTTGACGATGCTCCCTTCGGCAATTCCAGGAGAATCTTATGGCGGAAAATGCAGATCACCGAAAATTAGCGGCAATCCTTTGTGCGGATGTCAAAGGTTACAGCAAACTGATGGGCGAAGACGAATCATACACGGTCGGTGCCCTGAAAGAATGCCGGAAATTGTTTGCCGAGAATATCCAAAACCACGGAGGTCGAGTGGTTAACGCCCCCGGTGACTCAATACTGGCCGAGTTTCCCAGTGTCGTGTCTGCGGTCCAGTGTGCCGTGGAAATCCAGAATCAGCTTAATGACCGAAACGCAGAATTGCCAGACAACCGCAAGATGGTCTTTCGCATCGGTATCAATCTCGGAGACGTTATCCAAAGCGAAGATGCCATTTACGGCGATGGTGTGAACATTGCCGCACGTATCGAGGCCTTGGCGGAGCCGGGGGGCGTATCTATTTCAAGAACTGTTTTCAATCAAGTGCGCAACAAACTGCCTTTCGGTTACGAATATCAGGGCGAACATCAGGTCAAGAACATTACCAATCCGGTAAAGGTCTACAAACTGCTTACCGCACCTGAGGATGCTGGCAAGCTGGTCGGCCTGGAGCCGAAAGTTTCAGCAGGTAAGTGGATCTGGCCGACTGTTGTCGTTGCTGCCATCATTTTGGCGCTCATAGGGTATCATGTTTATCAGGAAATAGCGGGAACCAAAATCGAGCCTGCATCAGTCGAAAAAATGGCTTACGACCTCCCGGAGAAGCCATCCATTGCGGTTCTTCCCTTTGTCAATATGAGTGGTGACCCCGAACAGGAATATTTCAGCGACGGTTTTACCGAGCATATCATTACATCTTTGTCAAAAGTCCCGTATCTTTTTGTGATTGCTCGTAATTCCACATTTGCATACAAAGGCAAAGCGGTAAAAATCAACCAAATTGCCGAAGAACTTGGTGTCCGATATGTATTAGAGGGCAGTATTCAACGGTCTAATGACAGCCTGCGTATTACGGTACAGTTGATAGATGCCATTTCCGGGCACCATAAATGGGCCGAAAATTACGACCGAAAGCTAAAGGAAATCTTTGCCTTGCAAGATGAAATAGCCATGAAAATCATGGCTGAACTGCAAGTAAATATTGGATATCAAAGCCTGGGGCAATCTTCTCCAATACAAACAAAAAATATTAAAGCCTATGAGAAATTTCTAAAAGGTTTTGAGATCTATTTTCGTAGAACAGAAGAAAATATCCTTCATGCCAGAAAAATATTCGAAGAAGTAATTGCCCTGGACCCCGAATATGGGGCTGCCTATGCTATGCTGGGACACACATACCTGGACGATATCTGGTTCCATCGAACCAAGGATCGTGCTAAATCGTTGCAAAAAGCCGAACAGTTGGCTCAAAAGGCCATCGAACTGACGGGTCAAGATGACTTTAATCTTCGATTGCTTAGCTCTATATTCATGCTAAGAAAACAATACGATAAAGCCATCATCGAGATACAGAAGGCTATCGAATTAAGCCCTAACTCAGCACAATCCTATTTTGTTTATGGAATGGTGTTAAGGTTTGCAGGGCGCAATGATGAAGCAATTCCAATTTTGAAAAAGGCAATCCGCCTTAATCCAGTTACACCCATAACTTACCTAAATATGCTTGGATGGGCCTATTTTTATAATGAACAGTATGAAGAGGCGATACCATTGTGGAATAAGACTATAGAACTTAATCCCGATTATCTCTTTGCCTATGTAGGGCTAACAGGTGCGTATCAAATGTCGGGTGATGAGATCAAAGCACGTGAAGCTGCTGCTGAAGTTTTGCGGATTAAACCAACTTATTCTATGGAAATGGTGAAACAATTGACTTTTAAAAATGACGAACTTAGAAAGCGCATATTTGAAGCATATCGAAAAGCTGGAATCCCGGAGTAGCAACCGTATAAAACGATCCTATTAATGCATTGGTTTGAAATTCTACAACATGTGATACCTCCAACTAATCACCAAGCCGCGCCGCCAAATATGCGGCAAGATAATCGAAACGTTGTCCGTCTTTTTTGACGGGGCCGCTCATGGATAGTTGCGGAAAAGCGATTTGATGAAATTAAGCCGGACATGGGGAAGCCTATGGGCCGGTTTTTTATTCCGAATCCACCCGGCCCGGCCGCAACTCCTTGAATCGCCGTCCGGCCCTTAACATTCGCCGACGATAGATCGTCGAACTTGGGGCGGCTCAGCCGGTCGGTTATCGCGGAAACTGCCGCGACGACCATTAACACGGCGCGGTTTGGCATGTCGGGACAGCGCGGCCGGGTTGTCCCCCCTTTTTTTATGCTTTTTTAAAATGGGGACAAAACGGGGACAAAATCGGTAAAAATTAAAAAGGGGCTACCGGTCAATGCCTGTAACCCCTTGAATTTACTGGCGCGCCCGGCAGGATTCGAACCTGCGACCTACGGATTCGTAGTCCGGCACTCTATCCAGCTGAGCTACGGGCGCTAAAAAGTTGGACTGCTTTTTAAGCCAAACGGAGGAGCATGTCAATGAATTCTTTAAATAGGACCATACGCTTACTGTTGATTTGGTCGACGTGCCTTGAACCCGACCCTGAGTCTTCATTTTTTCCCCCGTTTTAAAAATGTATTGATCAACGCCAAAAAAAAGTAGACTGTCCAACCATGGCACCCCCTCACGAACACTTCATGCAAATGGCTATCGATCAGGCCATTGTCGCCGGTGAAATGGGCGAAGTACCGGTAGGCGCGGTCATGGTAAATGTCGACAACCAAGTTATCGCACGAGACCACAACCGAACCGTAAGCAGCTGCGATCCATCGGCCCATGCGGAGATTAATGTCCTTCGTTCAGCCGCCCGTCAGATTAAAAATTATCGTTTGTTAAGCACTACGCTCTATGTTAGCATTGAACCTTGTGCCATGTGCATGGGGGCCATTGTCCACGCCCGGGTAAAAACCGTCGTGTTCGGGGCATCAGATCCGAAATGGGGCGCGGCCGTAAGCCTTTACCACCTCGGTCAGGACTCGCGACTCAACCATCAGGTCGAGATAATTCAGGGAATTTGTGCGAATCGTTGCCGGTTGGTGATCCAGGAGTTTTTCCGCAAACGGCGCAAAGCGTATTGAATCACACGGCAAACATTTATTTACGCCTTTCGCTTGATAATATTGATGAAGGAGCATCTCTTGGCAAATATCGTGATTGTTGGCACCCAGTGGGGTGATGAGGGAAAAGGAAAAATCGTCGATCTTCTGGCCGCTGACGCCGACGTGGTGGTGCGGTTCCAGGGTGGCAACAATGCCGGCCACACTATGGTTGTGGATGGCGAACAGTTTATCAGCCACCTGATCCCGTCCGGAATCCTTCAGAAAAAAATCTGCGTGATTGGCAACGGGGTCGTCGTAGACCCCGAGGTCTTGATCGAGGAGATCGATTACCTGGAATCCAAAGGATTTGCCGTAGATCCAGACATTCTCATGATCAGCGACCGGGCCCACGTGATCATGCCCTATCACAAACTGATCGACCACGGTCGTGAACGGATGAAGGGCGATAAGAAGATCGGCACCACCGGCCGGGGTATCGGACCCAGTTACGAAGACAAGGCCACCCGGCGCGGGGTACGTTTTGTGGACCTGATCGACCCCGAATCCTTGGACGAGCGCCTGCAGGCCATCGTTCCTGAAAAGAATTTTTACCTGGAAAAATTTCTGGGCACCGACAAGGTGGATCTCGAGTCGATACGTGATCAGTATACGCAATTCGCCAATCGACTGAAGCCTTTCGTCACCAACGTTTCCGTGGCCTTGCAAAAAGCCGCTGACGCCGGAAAACAGATTTTGTTCGAAGGCGCCCAGGGCACCCATCTGGATATCGATCACGGCACATACCCCTACGTCACCTCTTCCAACACCGCCTCCGGCAATGCCTGCTGCGGCAGCGGCGTAGGTCCGAAAGATATCCACGGCGTCGTCGGGATCGTCAAGGCATACACCACCCGTGTGGGCGCCGGTCCCTTCCCGTCGGAACTGTTTGACGATATTGGTAACCGGATTCAAAAGACCGGCGCTGAATTCGGCGCCACCACCGGCCGTCGGCGGCGTTGCGGCTGGCTGGATGCCGTCATCCTGAATAATGCGGTCAGGTTGAACGGACTAACCGGTCTGGCCATTACCAAACTGGATGTGCTCGGCGAGTTGGACGAACTCAAAATCTGTACCGCTTATGAACACAACGGCCAACGCATCAGCGACGTTCCGGCCAATTTGAATCACCTGGCTGCTTGCAAGCCGGTATATGAAACCCTTGTCGGCTGGCGCCAGGATATTCGAGCGATTCGGCGCTACCAGGACCTGCCCGAGCTCGCCCGTCAATACCTGGCCCGCATCGCGGACTTGACCGGCGTACCCATTCAGATCGTCTCGGTGGGACCGGGAAGAGATGAAACCATCGTTCTGGACAACCCCTTCACCCGTTAAAAAAGGCTATCACAAACGCGCTTCAATCTATTGACTTTTTACAAGCCTTGACATACAAGGACCACCCATCGGGACATGGCTCAGTCTGGTAGAGCACAGCGTTCGGGACGCTGGGGTCGCAGGTTCAAATCCTGCTGTCCCGACCAATGAAAACAAAGGGTTACAAAGCATAAAGCTTGTAACCCTTTTTAATTTTATACCCTATTGCTACCCGGAAGGTCTTGCTACCCCCTATTGGGTAGCACTGAAAAAAACCGGCCCAGGCATCGCCCAAGCCGGTTATAATTTCAACAAATCGCCTTTTCACAACTATCCATGCACGGCCCGTCAAAAACGGCGGACAACGTTTCGATCATCTGGCCGCATATTTAGCGGATCGGTTTGGCGATTAGTCGGAGGCATAAGAAAAATCTGCAACCACTTTTCACCTGCGATATCAATCTTAAAGCCAACATATTTGGAGAAAAGGCCAACCACCAGGTATTGTGGTCGGTCATTTTTTCATCTGGGCGGGATTTGATAGCAGCTATCAAAGTTTTTTTTATCTTCCAAGTTTGTTGAGCATATCACACGAGGCATCGTTTTAATCATCTTGCTGGTATCAGCGAATCAACCAATAAAACAAGCCGGGCAGATCGGCGATGCCGATGGTCAAGAAGACGGTGTCACCCGCGTCGTTGATGATATCGCGGGCACCCAGGCTGACTCGCACCCGGTTCTTGATAAAATTGACATGCACATCCAGGCCGAAAGTCGTCTGGTCGGCATCCTCCGGATTGGTCCAGTTATGGTAGACGGCCGGCGTGATGCCCCACCCCGAGAAAAGGGCCGTTTTTTCAATCCGCGTAAAATCCAGACCCAGGACCCCGTAATTTTCGCGCTTTTCATCCCCATTGGAATTGAACAGACCGCCGGTGAATCCCAACCCTAATCGCAGGCCTGCATTGATGCGGTCGAAATTCCAGGTCGGCTGCCAATAGAACACGACATCGCCGTCCATGAAATCGAATGACGCTTCATAGGGAATGATGTTGCGCCAGAACCAGGATTCAGGGGCCGTCGACGGCGAAAAGGTGAAATCCGGGTACTTGTAGGTGGCGGTCCGGAGCGTCAATGCACCGGCCCCCATGAGGGTTGGATTGGCCTGATCCCGTTTTTCAGGATCCGGTTCACGGGCCTGGTAAATGGCATCCGCCTGCTGTTCGAGGTAGACCAGGCGGTTGGTTACCCGGTTGACCAGTTCGTGGGCCCAGTATTCCGGATCGTCCATGATCAGGGTCAGCAGAGAGGTTTCCCCTTTGGGAGATGGTGTGGGCGCGAAACCCTCGGCCTTGAGGTGCTCGAAAAAGGCCTGTTCGGTCGAGAGAAGCTCCTCGGTCGGGAGATCGCCTCGACCGGGGGCCAGGTATGCCAGATCGAGGCCTTCGAAGATGATGCGCATATCACGGTCTTCGGGCGGCATGGGCGCGTAGGCATAGCGCAGCCCCCCTTCCTGACCGAATTCCTGCCTGGCCATCATGGCAAATACATACCGGCTCCTGGGGTTGTCGGCGACTCCGATCAGCCGGTAGAGCTGTTCGCTCAGGCGGTCACGGCAGCTCAGGCGCTGGTTCCCCTGATCCTGAGCGGGGAAATTCTGCGTACACTGGCCGTTAGTAATGGTCGTGACAGCGTCGTAAACGCCTACGTAGTAGTCGTATTCACGGAATTTGTAGTCCAGAAACGCGCCGAAGTCGTCGAGCAGGGTGCCGGTAACGGGACCGCCGCGGCTGGTCACCTGCATCTGGCGGTCTGAATCGGTGGAAAGGGCCGACCGCCGGATCTCTTTAGCGAGGTCCTCCTCCTCGGGCAGGACTTGGGCGGAAAGATCCGTGAGCACCTTGGCCAGGTGCTTTCTCAGGCCTTTGGCGTCGATGGCGCATTCGGCATCGTAGCCACCTTGCATCGGCGATGCAGTCGGGCGGCATGTCCCGGCAATGCCTGCCTGAAGCAGGGCCTGGCCCGAAAGGGGGGAAAATACAGGCGCCATGCGGTAACTGTGGGCGAGCTCCAGGAGGCGGGCGGCATGGCGCAGCCGATCGCTGCACGCCGGTTGGTCTTCAAAATAGGGCAGGTCGGCGTCGCATTTCACGTCAATTGCCTCGGCATCGATGGTATCGGCCATCCGGCGGGCCAGTTGGGAAAGGTTGAGCCGCCAGTTGTCACCGGTCAGTTCGCGGTAAAGCTCATATTTGCGGGCCGTTCCGATGGCGCCGCCCAAAACCACCGATTCGGACCCCAGGTCGAAGGTCAGGGTCCGACAAGCTTCCGGCGGGGTGTCGCCGTCGCAGGCCCGTTTTTCTTGCGCCGCATGTGTTTGATACCGTTCACGGTTTGGGTCGACATAAATGTACTTGATCGGCACAGGCTCATTCTTGTGCAGCGCACTGGATTCGGCCAGCGTGCGGGCCAGGCCGATGGGCAAGTTGTCGAACAGGCCGCCGTCGGCAAATTCGGCCTCTGCCAGTTCGTACCCGTCCGGGCACAAGCGTGTGGGTTCGCCTGAACCGTTTCCCTCCGGGAACTCTTCAGCCTTGGCCGCATCGAACGTTAACTCCGTGCGTCGGCAATATTGCAGGCGCTTTCGACCGAAACCGATGGGGAAGGCGCTGGTCGTCAACAACGCGTCCTGGACCTGCTGGTCGGAAACCGTATAGGGTGCATCGCCGGACTGCCAGGGCATGGGGATCATCGCCGGGTCGGACAGGGCGGGATAGTCGTGGGGGTCGAAAAAGAATGCAGCGCTGCCATCCGCCTGCGTGCGCATTTCAAAGGGGATGTAAAAGCGCTGGTTGCTCACGGCAACGCCATTGACGTAAAGGGTGTCCGGTTTGGTCCGGGTTACCGTGATCCCGATGGGCAACCGCATCTCGGCGCGAAACGCTCCCGGCCGGCGCCACTTTTCGCTAAGTTCCCGAGCGACCGTGACGAGATCTCTGCGGGACAGCATGGCGTCGTCGGGCATGTACTGGGGGGAATCGGGTTCGATGGGCAACAGCCGGTTCACATCGGGGGTCAGCCAGACGTCCCGGAAAATATTCTCATCGATGCGATTGGCGAAGCCGCCGTCGCGTTCCGGTTTGACCGACCAGGCCATCGCGGCGAGCAGGGTGTTGATCCCGCCCGCCGATGTTCCGGCAATGCTGGCAATCTCGATGGGCCGCGGCTCAGCGCCCAGCGATCCGTTCTCGGCGTTTTGCACCTGGCGAAGCACTTCGATCATGCCCCAAATCAGCCCGGCCTCATAGGCGCCCTTACTGGCGCCGCCGCTGATGGCCAGGGAAAAACGCGTGGGGTTGGTTTCAGCAGCTACGCATATCATACAAGATAAGCATAGCAGGATGATCAGACTCGTTAAAACATACTTCGAAGGTTGAATCTGCATGTCGAATCCTTGTGTGGTAATCGGATGCCGACCAGGGGCGTTTTGATGGTATGCGAATCAATTACCCCAGGCAAAAAAGGTCATTCAGCCCATTTCCTAAAAAAAATAACGCAGGTACAACTGCAACCCCGTGTACGCGAAATCCACGTTGCCTTTGAAATCGATTGACGGCCAGTTTTCCCCATCCGCTTCAAGTTTTGCTTTCAGGGCGTCAAACCCCAGTCCCATGCCCACATGCTCCCATGGATTATACTCGACCGCCACCTTGAATTCCAATAACGATCCGGTGAAATTTTCGTATTCCAGATAAAACACCTGCGACCCGGTTCGCAGGAACCACTTGGGGGTCAGGGCGACATCCATGCGCAGTCCCAAAGCAGGCAAGGGGGCGGTAAAACTGGCGGACCCGTCCTCCTCGACGACGCCAGTGGACCTTATGCCGAAGTCCAAGGGCATGATGAACAGGCCGATTCCCGCCGCCAGGTCGATGCGATCATCCTGGAAGAAGGAATAGCTGTAGGCCAGTTCATAAATGTCAAAATCAAAGTTGGATTCGACGGTGGTGCCGGCGTCGATCGTAATCAAGTTGCCATCCTTAATCTTCGATGGTGATGTCCTGACCGATCCGCCTTGTGGCGTCTCTTTTGAGCGAGAACCAGGTGAAATCCAGACGGTGGCGCTTGTTGTTGGTAAAGCGCCACAAGGCATCGGCACGGAAAACGGTATTGTTCGCGTGCAAATTCAGCGCCTGCTCCGCATCGATGCTTACCCCGATGCCGGTGCCGATGCGAAAACTGGTGTCCGTAGCAGAAACGAATACACCCAGATTGGCGCCGAACGTTTCCCATGGGGAGTCGCCGGCTGAATTCTCCTGGGTTGCGTTCGCTTGAGAAAAGGTCAACAAGACGGCCAGCACTGAAAAAAGCTAATTGACAGGACGTTTGTCTTTTTTTTCGATTGCATGGCGCTTCCTTTCTATAAAATAATGGGTAGTCTTCGTGAACCTGCTTTTCAACGCTGGCATCATGCGAAAAACCGCCAAAAACTCTCAGCCTGCCCAGGCGGGTTTTCCAGGTTGCCCAAGGTACATTCTTTACATGCAGTCTCCAATCCCCTCCGACGGAAAGGCAGAAAAACCTGAGTGCTACAGTACCTTAAAAGCCTGCTAGTGCCCGTATCTCGAATCAAATGCTTCCTGCAACACTTCGAGGTCCTTTATGTATATTTTTCCATCCTTATCATAGTCGAAGTACGGAAAAATTTCAGCGCCACGTTCAGGGAATCTCGCGGTGTATTCATCAATGGTTATGACGCCATCATTGTTTAGATCCAACTCTGCATGTGTGGGTTCAAAGTATTGCGCAGGATTTTCAAGATTGAGTTCTTCAATAACGTGTAGGCTTTTTTGGGTTTCGCGATCACTATATTGTGGTGCAGCACATCCAAGAATCAACACGACTAACAGCATACCGGTCGTTCCAAGGGACAAAACATTCATTGTTATCTCCTTTCGGTTTTAAGATTCCCAATTATCAAAACTTACTATTTGCTGGATTTCTCCATCTTCCAAATAATTCCACGGAAAAATACGATATCAATCAATTTCATCATCCACGTCGCTTCATTGCTTTTCCCGTAGCTCGTGTTTTTGTACATCGTGTTCTGTGATGATTGCTTTGAATAGGTCATCACATAAGCCTCAACTTTCATTTTTATTTATACTAATGAGGGTTAAGGTTCTTATAGAATGGGCGGATCATCACCGTTTCCATCCATTTGGTGACGGCCTTAAATCTGTGATTCGATGGGCATGAGTCGCATGAAACCAATCCCGAATCGTTTCCAGAAACCGGTGTAGGGGTCATGGTCAAAGGTCTGTTTTTCGCCATCCACGAGGCCGTGCCACAATAGTCGTTCGGTGCTGTTCTTCTCTTTTCGCAATTCCAGCCGAAATGCAACCTGGTCAATCTGCCGGTCGAACTGGTCGGCGATATGGCCTGCAATGGGGGATGACATGAAGACCACACCGATTTCCGTGTTCTGCACGACGGAGCGGGGGTCCAGGTTGAGCGAGCCGATAAATGCCGTTTCCCGGTCGAGCACGAAACATTTGGCATGCAGACTTGACTTGGATCGGCCGATGATCCCGTTTTTGACCGCTTTGCGCTCTTCCCGACTGAGGTTGCGGTTCAATTCGTACAATTCCACCCCCATGCGCAGAAGGGCTTTGCGATAACGGGCATAGCCGGCGTGGACAACGCCGACATCCGTCGAAGCCAGGGAGTTGGTCAGGATTTTTACCTGAACACCCTTGTCGCGCAGCTGTTGAAAAAAGGCCACACCGGATTTCCCGGGCACAAAATACGGTGAAAAAATGATCAGCTCCTGCTGGATGCCGGCCATGTATGGCGCCAGTTGTTCCGTCAAGCGATACTTGGTTTCAGCGGTGTCGTGGGTCAGTTTCTCAGGGTCATCGGCGACAACCGTCCCGACGCCCCAATGAAAGGTCACCCGGTCCTGCCGGAGACGGTTGGCCAGATCGGAGTTGTGTAGGTGCTGCAGGTATTCGGAATCGGCCTGGCGGGCAATGAAATCGTCAAATTCCTGCTTGCGCCGGTCGATCTCCCGGGGTGTCGGCGGGTTTTCCACCAGGGCCGAGATGGGATAACTCAGTTCGCTGTTCCAATACTGGTCGAAGGATGCGGAGACCTCTCCGGCAACGGGTCCTTCCGCCAGCACATCCAGGTCGACGAAAGCCAGCGTCGGGTCCGCCTCGAAGTACTCATCGCCGATGTTTCGCCCGCCGAGGATCGTGGCCTGGTTGTCTACCGTGAAGGACTTGTTGTGCGCCCGGCGGGTCTGTTTGCCGAATCCGGTGAGGTACTGGCCGATTCGTCCGGCGTTGCGGGCAAAAGGATTGAAAATGCGCACCTCGACGTTGGGATGGCTGTCCAGTATGGCCGTACCGGCATCCCGGCCCTCCTGGTCGATGTCGTCAACCAGCAGCCGCACGCGAACCCCGCGCTCGGCAGCCTTGTATAGCTGATCGACGAACAGGCTGCCGACGACATCATCGTGGATCATGTAATACTGAGTGTCGATGCTTCGTTCGGCAAACTGAGCGAGCAGTATGCGTGCCACGAAGGCATCCAGTCCGTTGCCCAGCAGCAGATAACCTGATTCTCCAGGATGCATTTGCATCTCGGTCTGCACACGCCTGCCGATTCGGGTGTCGTGCGTATCCAGGTAAGCCGTAGACGCTTCACGCTGGACATTATCGGGCAGCGTGGCGCAGCCGCCGGCGACGAGCAGAAGCATCAGGACCGACAAACAGCGATTGGAGATTGTTTTATGCATGGTGAGTTTCCTTTATTGTTCCCGTCTTTTCGAATTGCTGTCTTCGCTATAGCAAGGATTCCAGCGGCAACGACCGGACCACCCAAACACCGAACTTCTTCCAGAAACCGACGTAAGGCTCCGAATCATAGACAACTTCTCCGTCGGTTTTTTTAAGGTGCCAGCGAATGGATTCGCTGCCATTGTTGTCGGTGTGGAGTTCCAGCCTAAAGGCCAACTTCTCGATGTTGTGGTCAAAGGTTTCGGTGCTTTTACCGGCGGTCTCCGGGTTCAGGAACAGGATGCCGATCTCGTTGTTGATGTGCAGGGAGCGCTGGTCCAGGTTCATGGACCCCACGAACATGGCCTTTTTGTCGAGCACCATGGTTTTGGCATGCAGGCTCGATTTGCTCAGCCCCGGCAGCCAGGTGAATTTTCTTTGTACCGTTTTTTTGACCTCCTCGTCCAGTTCGTAGAGCACCACCCCGGCCTTGAGCAGCTGCTTACGGTACTTGGAGTAGCCGGCGTGAACCGCGAAGACGTCATTGGAGGCCAGGGAATTGGTCAGGATGCGCACCTTGACCCCTTTTTCACTGAGCGCGCACAATGCGTCCGCCCCCCTTTTCCCGGGAACGAAATAGGGCGACACGATGATCAACTCATCGGTCGTTTTCTGCATGTAGGGCCACAGCTGTGAAATCAGCAGCTCCGCCTGCCAGTTCTCACCTCTGGCTTTTTTTTCTGAGGAATCGTGGATAACTGAGGCCTCGGCCCATTTGAAATGGGCGCTGCCGGAGCGCAGGGCGTCGGCCAGCTCCGAGTTTTTCAACGCCTCGACGTATGCGGCGGCCTCCGTCTGCCGTGGCACACGGTCCATTCGTTCCTTGAGGTTGCTCAGCTGCTCGGTTGTAGCGGGTTGTGTCAACGCGGATGCGGAATAGGCATAGTCGCTGTTCCAGTATTGATCAAAGGCGTCGGACACTTCGGGTACGACCGGTCCAATGGCCAGAAGGTCGAGATCGGCAAAAGCCAAATTCGGATCGGCATCGAAGTACTCGTTGCCGATATTTCGGCCACCCACGATGGTCGCCTGATTATCCACGGTAAAGGACTTGCTGTGCATGCGGTAGTTGACGTCCCTGAACCGGGTGATCCACTGCAGATTCTTGGACGCGCCGCGGACAAAAGGATTGAACAGGCGCACTTCCATCTTTGGATGAGCATCCAGTGCCGTCCAGACAGCGTCCGCTTCGTCACCGTAGATGTCATCGATGAGCATGCGCACGCGCACACCTCGGTCGGCGGCCTTGATCAATTGATCGATGAGCAGTTGCCCGACCGTATCCTGGTGAAACATGTAATACTGCACATCGATGCTGCGCTCGGCCAGGTTTGATAGAAGCGCACGGCCGACAAACGCATCCAGGCCGTGACTCAGCAAAAAAACCCCGGACTGACCCGGGTGACCCGTACGCTGGCTGTCGAATGCCCGGCCAAGGGCGGTTTCGCGACCGTCACTGATGGCGGAGGACGGTTGGCGGTTGATATCCTTCGGTAAATCAGAACAGCCGAGAATCAAGAACAAACAACAAATGATGACACATAAGATCAATATAAGTTCTTTTAGCAAGCGCACGCTCTATGGCTCCTTACCACGGTATCTTCTTCAATACTCCCCTGGGTTGTCACGTATCATCCTGCGTGGGCTTGGGAAAATACACAAGCTGCACAGCGGAGACGACAACGGCCGTTGTCAATCCGAAAATGATGATGCCGTTGGCGGATTCGAAGGCAGCCAGCAGCCGCCAGTTGGCATCGAGAAGGATATCCCCGTATCCCAAGGTGGTGAAAGTAACCGTGGAGAAATAGAGGGCGGTTTCAAAGTCGCCAAGCGCATCGACATAAAGGTAAACAACCGCCCATGTGGCCATCTCCACCAGTGAGAGGGCAAACATCAGCAGGACAACGCTGCTGATCGCCCGCAACCGAACGAGTGGGTGTCTGGTCGCCCAATGTGCTGATTGATTCCGGAAAAAAATGACCACCAGGCTGATCCCGCCGGCATGAATGGCGGTTGTGGCCATCATCATTAACGCAGCGATGGTGATGTTCAACAGCATGCCCGCTTCTCCATCTGTTTTTCAGTTATGGTCACCGCCACCGATTCACTCCTGTTCAAAGGTTTTGTTCCAGTAATCGGTGCGTTCGAGCATCTCCTGCCGGGTCTGACCGTCGATCAGGTTGAGGGGGTCCGGGCTGATCCGAGCCTCCCAGCCGCCGCCGAGGGCCCTGAAGAGAGCGACGAGATTCGTGGTGACCGTACCTTGGATCGCGGCAAGCTGATCCTGCTGGGCAACGAGCGCCTGTAGGGTAGTGATCACCGTGTTGTAGGGCACCTCCCCCTCCTCGTATTGCACGGTAGACACGTCGGTCGCTCGCTGGGCGGCTGACGCTGCCGATTGCAGGGACACGAGCTGCTGCTGGGACTTGAAAAAGGCGACGATGGCGTTCTCGACCTCGCCCTGCGCCTGCAGCACCGTCTGGCGGTAGTCCTCCAGCAACTGCTGGAAGATGGCGTCCTGCAGCCGAATGTTGCTCCTCAGCCGTCCGTATTGGAAGACGTTCCATTGAAAGGCACCGAAGAGGCTGTAACCGATGGTTTCGGGGCGGAAAAGGTCGCTGGCGTTCAGGCCTCCGTTGGTCGTCACATTGGTGCCGATGGATCCGCCCAACGCGAAATGCGGATAGAGGTCGCTGACAGCGAAACCGATCTGGGCGCTCTGGGCGGCCAGCTGGCGCTCGGCAATGCGGATGTCGGGCCGGCGGCGGATTAGGTTCTGGGGCATGCCCACCGCAACTGTCGGCGATACAGCCGGCACCGGCTGCACCGGCCCGAGCATGGTGCGCATGTCATGCGGCGGTCGGCCGAGGAGGATCGCCAGCGAGTTCTTGAATTGCTGCAGCGATAACTCGAGCGACGTCACGGACGCCTGGGTGTTGTAGAACAGGGTCTGGGCCTGGTCGACATCGAGGGAATCGACCTCGCCGCCTTCGAACTTGGCAGTGGTGATCCGCACGCTTTTCTGCTGAAGCGCGAGGTTGTGTTCGGCCGCCGCAAGGCGCTGCTGAGTGGTGCGAATGAGCAGGTAGGTCCGAGCGACCTCGGCGATCAACGAGACCATGATCCCGTCGTAACTGCCGACGCTGGCCTCGAGCGCGGCCGTAGCCGATTCGATCTGGCGCTTGAAACGACCCCAGACGTCGGCCTCCCAAGTCAGATTGAAACCCAGGTCGTAGATCTCGTAAGCCGCAGAACTGCTGACCCCCGCGATGCCCGCCTGACCATTGAGCTGCTGCTGTTGGGGATACTGGTTGCCGATGGCGATGGCCAGCCGCTGGCGCGCCTGCAGCACCCGCAGCCCCGCCGAGCGCAGGGAGTAGTTCTGCGCCAAGGCAGTCTCCACAAGCCCGTCGAGGATGGGATCATTGAAGGCCGTCTTCCACCATTCCGGTATCACCGGTGCGGTGCTGTCAAGCTGGGGGTCCTCGTATTCGAGCCAGTCATCCTGGACCGGAGCCGTCGGCGACTGATAATCGGGGCCCACCGTCGCACAGCCACCGGCAAGCAGCGCGATCAGGATGGACATGGCGAGAAATCTCAACGGATTTTTCATTGTTATATCCTTACTGGAGTGCCTTGGGCGCGGCAGGTACCGGTTGGTCGTGACCGCCATCCCCCCTGCCGGCCATCACCAGGACCGAACAGGTCGTTCCCACACGCAACTGGATGCTTTCGGGCACATCGGTGAGGTGTACCCGTACCGGCACCCGTTGGGCCAGCCGGATCCACTCGAAGGTCGGACTGATGTTGGGCAGCAGTTCAAAACCCGTGCTGCCGTCCTGCTGGGAGATGCCCCAGCCGATGCTGTCGACACGGGCCTCGATTGGGCTGTCAGGGTAGGTCATCAGGGTGACCACCGCCCGGTCGCCGCTGTGGATGTCGGCAATCGTATTCTCCTTGAAGTATCCGTCAATCCAATAGCTGTTCACGTCGACCAGGGCCAGCACCGGCTGGTTGGCGACGGCCTGGCCGCCCAACCGGAGGTTGAGATTGGTGATGTAACCGTCCACCGGCGAATGCACCTGGGTGAACTCCAGGTTGAGCTCGGCCTGCTGGACCGCGGCCACTGCCCCTCTGAACTGCGGGTTGGCTGCGCCCATCGCACCCAGTTGGGCCTGCGTTTGGGCCAGGGTCGCCTGGGATTTGGCCAGGGCGGCCCGTGCCTGGTTGAGCGCGGCCATCGCGGCGTTTTTCTGCTGCAGGGAAACTTCGTAATTGGCCTTGGACCATTGCAATGAGCGTTGTGAGGTGGCCTGCTTGGGCAACAGTTCCTGCTTGCGATCGTAATCGGCCTTGTTTTTAACGATCGTGGCCTCAAGCTGAGCGATCGTGCTCTTGGCCTGCTCGATGGCGGCCCGCGATGAATTGACCCCTGCCTTGGCCGCCTCGACCTGGCTTTCGAGGGCCTGGACATTGCCCCCGGTCTGATCGAGCTGTGCGCGCGCCTGGTCGAGGCTGGCCTGGAACGTTCGCGGGTCGATCTCGTAGAGCAGGTCACCGGCCTTGACGAACTGGTTACTACGGATCGGCAGGGTGATGACCGGGCCGGACACCCGTGAGGTGATCTGAATGACGCTGGCGCGTACCTGCCCGTTGCGGGTCCAGGGATTTGCGACGTAATCCCAATACTTGAAAAGCATGGCACCGGCGGCGATGAGGACAACGATACCGGTCAGCAGGAGTTTCCCATATTTTTTCATTTTCTATATCCTGACAATAAATGTTCCCAAAAGAACAGTGTAAATGATGAACAGCGCCAAGAATACCAGCGGCGGGTAAAAAAAATATCTGGACAGTCGAATCCGGTTGAGTAAAAGGGCCGTCAGAACCGCTGCGATCGTGGCGAGGGTGGCCGCAACGAGCAGCGGCGGCAGATAGACCCCGCCGACGGCGAGTTCATGGGGCATGGTATTCATATCAATCGCTCCCCTGTAAATTAATAAAACCTTTCCTCACGCCATGGGGCCCAGTTTATGGCGCCGGCGCTGGCCACATAATCGGCCAGCGCATCCGCAACCCCTTGACAGGCGCTCAGCAGGCGGTAGAAGTTTTCACCGTCCCGGCCGCTAATATTTCCGGCCGCTTTATCCACGGCCTCTTCGATGCGCAGGTTCAACCGCTCCATGATGCCGGTCAATTCCGTATGGAACCGGTCTTGATTCTCCACGGATGGTTCCCCGGCCAGGCATCGAAAGGATTCCGTCATTTTCGAGCTCCAGGTCGTAACATCGCTGCGCAGTTCCTGTACCAGAAACGGTGCTTGCGGGTGACCACGGTCCTCGACCAGTTGCTGCATCCGATAGCTGAGTCCCTGCAAGGCGGTGACCATGGCCGTGATCTGTTGTGGTGATGTGCCGGGCAGGGCCTTCATGCTCAGGACTTTTGACCAGGCACCCTGTTTGGTCGGCAAACTGGAAATTTCACGCAGATGAAACGCTTTTCTCAAGCGGGCAAGGCGCGATTCGCTCTTTTGCGGACCCTGGGACAAGGCGTTCATCAGGTATTCACAACTTTGGAAATAGCGTCCGAGGAGTCGCAGAAAGGACTGTCTGGGACGCAGGTCAACGGGAAAGTAGGCCGTAACGCCCATGCAGATAAAGACCACGGGCAGCATGAGGGCCGTGGTGGAGACAACCAGAAAATGGTAGCCTTGGTGATTGGAGACGGAGATAACGGTGATGAACATGCTGATTGCCAACAGTTTGGCCACATTCAGCTTGGGTGCGGCCAACAGATAATAGATGGCGAAGGTGACCGTGAACAGGAGTGCACAAAGGCCCAGAAAACTTGACATTTGCGGCATCACCAAGAAGTATATCAGACCGGTAGCGAGGGCGCTGAGAAACGCGGGCAGGAACAGCAGCCAGATCGATACCTGTGGAATACCGGCGATGACCAACCCAAAGGTACCGGCTACGGCGACGGCATCGGCTCCAGCGGGGAAACGGTCAATATAGATCATGCCAAGATAAGCGATCCACATGATCAGCATCACCCGGACGGCACCTGCCGCCCGATCCGGGTCCGGCAGCCCGACCCCCTCGGTCGCAGGGAGCTTGTCGTCCAATTCGGGCGCCGCTGGGCTGAATCCCTTGATATAGCCCGCAAGGTCAAATAGGGAACGGGTCAGCGATTCCATGCGCCGCAGCTGGTCCCGGATGACGATCAGGGCCGCTTTATGGAAATGGGACAGATGCCGGACCTGTGTATCATCCAATTCAAGATCGACTGCAGATGGCTGCTGTCCGGGTTCTTGATTGGCCAGCATGCGGCCGATTTGGGTCAGTCGGACGTCCAGTTCAGCCGCAAAGCCGTTTAAATTGGGCATTAGAGCCGGCAGATGGAGTGATTGCGTCCCGGTAAGATTTTCCCGCCAGCGTGCCATGGCCTCGGACAGTCCCGCTACCCGGTCTTGATATGAATGCCATTGGTGGCGCAGTTCCCAGATTTCGTAACTGTCTGTCTCGGCTGCGGCGAAAAGCTGGCTGAACTGATTTTGTTCCTGCATTTCCTGAGCCCTTAATTTCTGGGCAGCTGCCTGGTCTCCTTGCCCGGCCATCCAATCCATACCGGTCTGCAGCAGTTGCTGCTGGGTAGCGGCGAGTTTGGCCGCGGCGGCTTCGAATTTGGGGCGACTGTTGACCGGCCAAAGAAGTATGGCCAAAAGGCTATAAACCAGGATGCCCAGCCCAGTCTCCTGCGCACGCAGTACGGCGGTGTTAAAGGCATTGACGGGATCCGGTCCCGCTGCCATGCTGACGACGGCGCAGACATACCCGCTGTAACCCCAGAAAACCGGGTGTCTCTTGCCCCACGTCATATAGGTGCAAAAGCCCATCCAGGCGGAAAGCAGTGTGATAAACAGCCACCGGTTCTGGGGCGCAAGTGCGATGATCGCCAGGGAAACGGCCCCTGCCATCAGTGTGCCGAGCATGCGATAGGCACCCTTGTTTAGCGACTGACCGGAGGTTGCCAGACTGATAAATGCCACCGAGAACCCTGCCCAATATGGCTTGTCCCACCCCAATGACAGGGCGATGCCGTAGGAGAGGGTCATGGCCAGGGCAGTTTTGATGGCTTCTTTGGCTTTTCTGGAGAGGACCATGGGCGTGAGATCTACCTTTGTTTCGTCAAACGCTTACTAGCTGGCACCCGACTGAGCCTGCCTTCATAGGACGACCTATCACAGATCTTATTAAATCGCTAACGGCTCGACGATGCCCTTTCGTGCTGGCCTATAGTGAACTCATGTCGAATCTCACCCAGTTGCGCCGACCAACCTTCTCACGGAGCGACTCTGCCCGTCGTGGCGCGTGAGCCAACAGGCGACTCCCAGGGTGCCGCACAACGTGCCGTGCCCGGCGTGTTCGAACATGTAGTCCGGCAAGGTCGTCCAGGGGTAACCGACTTTTCTTTCAGAAGGCTGGAGACCCCCAGCCATGTGCCGTTGACTCAGCTTTTGTGCTCGAGATAGTTTCGATAGGGCCGCCTGCCGGCCTCATTCGGGTCGAGCTGGGCCCACTTCCAGGGAAGGGGCGGCGCCGGGGCGGCTTGGGGTTTAGGCGCCGTATAGGCGCTGCCCACGCACCCCGCGATTCTCCCCCGCGAGAAGCGCGGTGGATCCCTTCAAGATGCCCCGGCGCGAGTAACGGGTTGTTTCTTTACGGGCTTCATTCTTAGGTGCCTCTTTCAGATCCTTATCGACTCAAAAAGGTACCGAATGGCTATCTCATGAAAACGAACCCCTCCGATTCTGGTGGTTTCTTGTCCGGCAATCCGGCTCCCTCTCGGTTCCCAACTGGACTCGGGTTTAGCAAGTTACGCTATCCGGCCTATTTGGTTTCACTCATTATCCGGTTTGAGGGGTGCATCGGCCGAGGATGGGTTAGACACTCCCTGTTCATCCATATTCCGAGAACCCTGTTTCAGCCATGCCTCGAACAACTGGTAACCGAGCACAAGAATGACGGGCCCTAAAAAAAGGCCCATGATGCCCGAAAGCATCATTCCCCCGATGGCCCCTAAGAGCACAACAAGCATGGGGACCTGAACACTTCGACCAAACAAGAGTGGTTTCAGAAAGGTGTCGCTGGTACCGACGAAAATACTCCAAATCGCGAAAACAACCGCTGTCGTTGTGCCGGAGGTTGAGAACACATAAACAATAATCGGCCCCAATACGAGCAGGGGTGGAATCTGGACCACCGCGCAAAACAAAACCAGCAGGGCCCAAAAGCCTGCGCCGGGCACGTTTGCCGCAAGCAAACCGATCCCCGCGAGGATCGCCTGGATGATCGCAACCCCTAAAACACCTTGCGCAACGCTTCGCACCGTAGCCCCCGCGAGATCCGCCAATTCTATTCCCCGTTCGCCTGCCAGCCGTGTGGCGATTGACCGGGCAAACCGTTGACCAGCGATAGAATGTACCAGCAGAGCACCGGAGATGATGATCGAAACGATGAACTTTACAATTCCGGCTGCGACGCTTTTCGCAGTCGTCAACAGCCATTCGCCCACCATCTTGATCTGTGGACCCATTTTGCTCAAGGTGGCCTCGAGGTTGTCTGCTGCCAGAACCCAGAATTCGTATAGATGTTCGCCGACCACCGGCCAGGTTTTGACGCTCTCTGGCGGTGCGGGAACATTCAGGGCGCCCATTTTGAACTGCGCCGAAAGATGTTGCGCCGTGTCAGTTAAAGACCCACCCAGCAGAATGGTCGGAATGACCAGGATGGCCAGGGCAAAGAGAGTGATCAGGGTCGCTGCAAGACCACCACGTCCACCGAGCGCCGACGTCAGCCTGCGGTGGAGCGGGTCGATCGCGACGGCGATGATGATGCCCCAAGTGATTGGCTCGATGAACGGTCGGCCGATCTTGAAACACCAAACCAAGAGAAGACCGAGTACGACGATACGGATTGTGGCCTCGAGTGCATTGGCTACAAACACCTGATCAACTGAAGAATCGTTGCAATCTTTCATGTAGGAACACTCCTATCGGCCAACAACATCTTGGCCTGAGTTACATCCAGCTCCTAAACGGCGACCTCTTTGCATCGGACGTCGGCAATCCGCAGGGATTGCGCCTGTAGCCTGACATTTTTCTCGGCGATCGCCAACCGTTTCTCCAACGTGCGGATCACTATATACGTGCCCGCGACTTCAGCCGTCAGCGATACGAGAATGTTGTCATAGCTGGTGACGGTATCCTGAAGGTTGGCGACTCTGGATTGCGCCGAACGACGGAACCTGCCCCAAATATTCAATTTCCACGCCGCATCGAACCCGCGGATCAGGGAACTGAAATGACTTTCGACAAAGTAAGTGTATTCTCGTTAAACGACGCATAGGTGCTATGAATAATTTCAATAAGGGAGCATATTATTCACTGCCAGTAGAGCGAGCGAGGCTTCATCTGTCCACCACAGATAGAGTTGGTTAGACTCCGCGAGCTACACCCAACTGGCTCGCTCACCTCCCCATCTTCTATTTGTGGGAGATGTACCATCGATCAATGAGATTTCTCGGCGTTTCTATCCTCAAATAGATCGATGGTATTTGTCCATAAAAAGAGACTTCAACCCTATTGAATCTCTTTTTCAATGTCTTTCAATGTGGCCTTCAACTCCTTGCGGATACGTTTTTTTGCTTTTTTCAGTGTCTTCTCGATCAACGCGTCAACGGTGGATTCACCCACGATGACAAGCCCAGTCTCGTGTTCGTCAAGCGCCTCACCGAGCTCCTTAAGATTGGCGCGGGACATGCCCCCCCAGAGCTTACCTAGCAGCCCACCCGTGGCACCGCCCACAAGGCTGCCAACTAGTATTGTCGGCGGAAAGAGGAGCCCCACAATTCCTCCGGCAATCGCGCCCTTCCATGCGCCGCTTTTAGTGCCGGTGCCATGCTTTTCGACGTGGACTTTATCATCTTCACCCTTGGTTATTACCGCAGTGTCGTATTTACCGACAGCACCGACCAAGGCCAGCTCGTAAAATGTCTCTAAATCGGAAAGTGCGTCTGCCTCATCATCATATACCGCTGCGTAAACAAATAGATCGTTTGTGCCCATTGGATTCTCCTATTGACTACCTGTCGTTTTATTGTTGATTGGCATCTCTTGACTCTAAAATAAACTGGTGCGTCTTTTTACTGAAACCTCCTTTCTGTGCGCATTCCCCTTACGTTCGTGTGTCCCAATTCAGAAATCGATTTGAAACCGACTTTGAAGGATATTTAGGGTGCCATTTTGCACGCCTGCACGCTCTCTGATATCACCCTGGATATAATTGACCATTAGACGGACGTTCGAGGTCAGATACCAGTTGATCCCTGCAGTAACATTGCCTTCTTTCCCTCCGGCCACGGAACCGTCGTTCAGATCCACTGAAGACCAGCGGAGCGCGAGTTCCACGGCCCCCCAACCCGCATCTGAAAAACTAAAATTGGTTTTTGGCGTAACGCGATCGAAAACAGCGTCGGAACGTTTATATTTTCTATTCTCGCCAGTGACAAACCAGCTTCCGAAAATATAAGCGCCGCTGAACACGGGATCACCTGTCGCTGGCGCATCGGTCGTTGTATGGAAATACTCTCCTTGTAGCGAGAAGGGTCCATAGACCAGCGCGGCCTCATAATTCATGATGTCCGTGCCACTGCAGAAAAAATTGCCTGTATCGACGGTCCGGGCATCTGTAATATGGGATTCCGGCCGGGAGCGAAAGCGAAGCGAATCATTGGCCGCGTCTCGGATTTTGCGGCTGTACCCCATGCCGAGATGAAGCAGTTTTTTTCCCTCATCCACGTACCACGGCAGTCCGGTGATTCTGGCGGTGACATTTACCTGGCTGTTGGACTTGAATTGGTCACCAACGTCACCCACATCATAAAAGGCCCCGATGCCCCAATAAAGGCGCTCAGCGATAGCATTGTTAAACGCCATGATACCCGTGTTGCGGCCAGGTGCGAATGCCTGTACCGGAAGCGGGTTTTCCATAAACGTGATAAATTTGGCGCTGGTCAAGCGCTCAATAGACATCGGCTCCTTCATGTGCCCGACCCGGACGTTTCCAAGTACGGGCAGGTTACGAAGCCCGGCGTAGGCGTCGTCAAGGGTGGTTTTTTGGCCTGCGAAGTCGTACTGAACTTTGAATTCGAAATCCTCGAATACAGTACCCTGAACGAACAGCCGTGCCTGGCGGAACTCGACACCGTTTCCACTCAGTGTTTGGCCCTCTGCGGATTCAATCTGCGCATTCATTGGATCATCGGCGGTGATGGCTGCCCAGTCGAGCAACATGCGACCACCGAAAACGATGCGATGTTCACCGTCTCTGCTCTCGATATGGGTGCCATTTTTCCAGTACACCGCCCAATCACTGTTTTTTTCTCTCTCGGCGCGTTTCTTCATGTCATCGTATTGGTCCGCGCTGATTTGATCACTTTCTTTCAAGATTTCCAGGATCTCTTCCGTAACGCCCTTATCTGCGCAGACCATCGGGACGACCGCAAATCCGGCGACTACCACGGTAGTAAAAACACAGAGCCCTCTGACGGCGTTACGCAGATAATTTCGGTTTATCGGGCGCATCGTTCCGTGCTGCATGGGAAATTCTTTCGTAACCACTTTGTCCGGCTGCCTTTAGGAATTGGTACCGGGGTATTTTGGTTGAGACGACATTTTTTCCGGTCTCCCCTTATCCCGAAGTGTGTTAATTTGGATTGCCCTTTCGATCAAAGGCTATGGTGCCGGCCAATGCATGATGGGAACCGTGCTGATGCTGTTTTTCGGGCTACCCTCGATGACCCGGTCGCTGTAGGACACGTAGACCAGCACATTGCGTTCAGAGTCGAAGAAGCGCACGACCTGAAGCGACTTGAACACGAAGCTGCGTCGTTCGTCGAAGACACGCTCGCCGTCTTTGATCTCGCCAAGGAACTCAATCGGACCGATCTGGCGACAGGCGATGCTGGCGTCACTCGTGTCCTCCGCCACGCCTGCGGCGCCTTTCATCCCGCCGGTCTGGGCCCGGGAGATATGGCAGGCGACACCCTTGACTTTGGGGTCGTCGAAACCGTCGACCACGATCTTATCATCGGGGCCGAGCCATCTGAATTTCGTGTTGATCGATCCCGTTGTCCCGCGTTCCGGGCGACTGAAAAACCACCACCCGAAGAGCACGATGACCAGAAGTAATACGGTTCCGATAATGATACCGATTTTTTTCATAACAATTCGCTTTCCCCGGGTAGCAATGGCACCAGGGTGTCAAAATCGACCGGTTATTCCGAATCCCGGACCTTCAAAGCTCAAATCTTCAAAAAGTCCACCTTCATCCATATCGTAATCCAGGTATCGATAGTTGATGAAGATCTCGCCCCAATCGAACCCGTATGACAATCCCAGGATGCCCTGCCAGGTAAGGTCGGAATTCCCGGTCCCGATGTCCAGGTAATAGGGAAGGGTCCATTTGCTACCCCCAAGCCGCACCCGGCCCCGCACGCCGACAATGGCGTCCCAAACATCCTCGGACTGCGAGATGCTCCCCGTCCGTTGGAATACCTGGCCCGGGCCCGGGCCGGTGACCGTGGCGGTCAACCGCCAGTCGGTGGTTGCGTCTGCCGCAAGGTAGCGAAAGCCGCCGAGAACCTCGAGGGTCACCGCCGGTTTCTCGACGACTCCGACACTTCCGGCAAGCGTCCATATCCAGGCCGTCAAGGATGACGACGTCCCGGTGTCTAAATTAGCGTTGGTTGGATTGCTGGGACCGCCGAGGTTGAAGTCGATGGCCTTCACCCGGCTTTCTATTGAGGAGAGGTCGAAATAGATCACGTCGGTGAAGATCGACCACCTGCCCTTGCGCGCCTCTCCTGAGAGCATGAAACCGAAGTCGAGGCTGTCCAGGAGGTCACTATTGCTGATTTCCACATGCGGGCTGCCGCCTGGGATCGGATTGTATCTCAGGTCCCCTTCAAGGTTGATAAACCAGAAATAGGGGGTGATCTCAAAGCGCCATGGGTCGGCCGATGACTGAGCCAATGACACACGGGCCAGGCCTGCGATCATCACGGCGGTGAACACCACGGCCACCATCAAGGCTCGCCAGTTGCGCAGGCCTTGAGGTCTTATTCTGCTTTCCGCTGCTTTTTTTAAAGAAAGAGGACGTTTCATAGTCTATTCTCCTCATAGGTGTGGGAGTCTTCCTCCAGGCTATCCGACCCGTATCGCGCCTGAGTCTATCGAAAGCCGTTCCTTTTTGCGCTTGGTGAATATCTCTTCAATCAGGTCTCTGGCCGCCTGTTCATGGAATTCCGGCGCAGCCCACGCGTGCACGTCGAAGTCGTTCTTGATGTAGCCGTGGCTCAGCATGAAGTCCTTGCCGATTTCGACGGAGGCCAGGTTCTGGGGTGACAGGTTCGGTACCATGTCGATGTGCTTGATGCCCCTGTAGGTATGTTCGATGTCCTTGTAGAACGTTTGCTTGTCGAGGATTACCGCGGCAGCGTGCTTGTGCTCGTTTGCCCAGGTACCCACCTTGATCATGCCCCTCATGAACGTGACGACGAGCTCGGGGTGCTTTTCAGCCATCTCTGTGGTGCAGGTGATGGCGGCGGGGATGTTGGCTACCTGCAGGGTCCAGTCCGGGTGCCGGGACAGGTCCTCGATGGCCTTGAACTTGCCCGTCGCCTCCGAAAGCTGCTGCAGGGGTTTGCTCTGGGTATAGCAGGCATCTATCACGCCTTCTTCCAGCGCTTTCTCCAGTGGACGAAAGGCCAGGTCGTGCTTGTGGTCACGCTTGAGCCACAATTCAGAGGGGTTTTCTATCGGTGGACCCACCATTGCGGGATCGTTGTACCAGTTGTCCGCGTAGGGGAATTCCACGATCTCCACGTCGTCGCGGGTCATGCCGTTTATCCTGAGCATCAGCTCGATGCCCTGCTCTTCCTGGATTCTCCACCAGTCATTCTTGATGGTGTTCAGGCTCTTCGACAGCCCGATCTTTTTGCCCTTCATGTCGGCCATCCGGTAGATGTCGTCCCTGGCGCGCACCATCAGGCACCCGCCTTCGTGTGGTGCATGGGTCAACCCCAGGAGCCGGGTCCTGCGGATATCCGCGTGAACAGCGATGGGGGGAAAAAGACCGCCAAAGCGGATGAGGTTGTCCAGGTTGTGAATATAGTGCGGGTACCAGTCGTTCTCTTTAACGGATCGCATGAAACCGTATTTCACGCCAATCTTCTTGAATTCTTCCCGGGTCCAACCCAGTTCCTGGTCGACATTGCTGGCGGACACGAGGGGACAATTGGTGTAATACACCTCTTTCCAGTTCAATTTGACCGTGTTTAATTTTGTGTTTTCATATGTGGTAACAGGCAGATCCTCACTTTTTTGTGTGTTCTTGGCCGCCCTTGGTTTTTTAACCTTGGCTTGTGGGGGCGATGTCTTAGTTTCAGCGAGCTTGTCACTGACCAACTCGACAATTTCACCCAGTTCTTCTTTTAAGTGTGGTTGGGTTCCCAGCAGGGCAGCAATTTTCGAAAGCCCTTCCTGCAAATCCATCGGAGCTGAATTGCCCGCGTCCGCTTTGGGGTGCTTGGTTGATTTCTTTCGAGTTCCTCCACCCTTGGTGCTCGTTGACGATTTTGATTTAGCCATGATTCAGATACTCCTCTCTTTTCTTGTTGCCTCACCATGTCGACGGTGAGGGCAGTTTGCTAATATCCAGTTCCGGTCGCCTGGATAAACCTGGTTTATTGCATGCTGCTGTCAACAGCTCGTTCGTATGATCGGGCATCCGATAACACACGCACCACTATTGTTTTTGCTTAGATGCATATTCTTCAAGGATGATTTTCTCGGGGTCAATGTCATAGACCCAGGGGGCCGAGTTCTTCCAGCCGTTTTTCATCCGCTTCCCAAAAAAGACACTCTCGGGATCCGTTACCTTGTCGCCTTCAAATCCATCGACGATGGTATAGGCGTTATTAAAGCCGGCTGCCGCGAGCATGTCGACCGCCCTGGCGCTGCGGTCACCTGACCGGCAGATTACCAGAAGGGTGTCGGTCAGCCCGGCTATTTTTTTTACTTCGGCGACGAAATCCGGATTCATCTTCGGGCCGTATTCGGTTTTGCCCTCCTTTCTTTGATAAGTCACAAAAGCAAAGGGAATGTCCCACGCCATCTCCGGATGGCCGATGAAGGCGTACTCCTCAGGGGTTCGCACGTCGATGATCTTCACTTTGTCTGGTGCGGCTTTCCACTTTTCGTAGGCCTGCGCGGCGGTCATATAGAGACCAAGGGTGGTTTGTTTACGTTCAGGAAGCTGGTAGTCCGCTGCCGTGGAAGCGGGCTTCGCCTTCTCTGCGCCAACAGCGCTCGCAGTGGCCGAGAAGTAGATGGCAGCAACCAGGAACAGGCACACCAAAGCCCATTTGCCCGCGAAACAGCGCTTAAACGTTTCTGCGTTGCGTTCATTCATTTTCATCGCCTCCTTTTCTATCCTAAAGGGTTCATTTCATTCCTTTGAAATTTCAGGCGCCGCTTGCCCCGTTTCCTTGCGAAAGGCCGCGATGGCATGGCGGTTGGTTGCCTCCTTCCGAGTAATCAATGATAACCTTCGTGGTCGCCACGAAGCGCTTGTTCAATAGATCAATTCACCCAGAGAATACATCGCGCGTGACAGCATACCGCCGGAGATATTTTTGGCTTTGAATCCGTTCTGTACAAGGATGCGCGTCGCGTAATAGGCACGCTGAGCGGAACGGCAGATGATTTAGGTCTCGCGGTCCCGAGGGAACTCATCGAGGCGGCCCCTGAACTGATCCATGGGGGTTTTGGCCGCACCCGGTATGATCTCCACAAGTTTGGTTCGCTTGCTCATTTAAAAATCCGACGCGCCGAGTTCGCGATCGAGGTCGGCCAGGCTATCCTTGGCGACTTTTCGGATCCGCTTCGCCGCCCGCCTATGCGCCTTTTCGACGACCTCATCCACCGTCGATGATGAGCCCAATCTGCCCATCGTCGAGCACTTCACCAAGGGTAGTCAGGTCCTTGCGCGGCATGCCATCCCAGAGATCAAGAATCCTCGGCGGCAAGCTGCAAGGCGTCGGCAAAGGCGTCAGTAGCCTCAAGCCCGGCGAGTTCCGCGTCCAGAATGGCTACCACCGCATCGGCGCATCGCTTCTCGGCTCGTGCCTGTGCCTTATCGGCCTTCTTGAACGCTTTTTCGATTGCCTTTTCTGAACGCCGGTCGGCGATATCCTCTTTGATATCATCTACTTTGTTTTCGACCTTGTCACGGGTTTCGCCGAACCGCGCTTCCATCTCCTTCATCAGTTTCTCGGCGGTCGCCTTTTTCTCAGCCAACTCCGACTTGACTTTTTCCATGGTTTCCTGGGCATCGCCCTTCGCACTCTGATAGGAATATTCGACGGTAGCCTTCGACTTTTGCGCCAGAGCCTTGATGTCTTCCAATTTCTCTTCCAGGCTTGCCTTCAATTTTCTCTTTCATGGAGTTTCTCCTTTTTAGTTGATGAGGAAGAGACAATCCATCGACGGTTGATGGATCGCAAAATCAATAAGCGGCTTACCTTCTCGGTTTATCGATCCCGGCGATCGCACCCTCGAAAACCAAAAAGGTATCAAAGACAAGACCGCCGGTACCACTCCTCACATCTCGGCATCAGTGATCGATAACGACTATTTCAATCCGACTTGCTTGATTGCATCCTTGCAACGTGAGCTGACCTTTGCGTCGTTTTTTTCAAGGCAATCCATTAGCCGCCCTTCTCCGGCGGGAACATCCATGCAGAACTGATCCAAATCGTCGGCGCACTCATTGACCACATAGGACAGCGCGGCCACGGCTCGCTCCAGTTGTGCGGCGGCATCATAAAGGGCGTATTCACATTTGCCGGACAATTTGTCGCTGCGCGCGTACAGACAGGCCAGCACACGGCCTTCACCAGGTGTGACATCCTTGCAGTAGGTGTCGAGTTCGGTCTTGCAGCCGTTGGCCACAGAATCCACCAGGCTCTCCTGAGCCCCGACTGAGAGCGCAAATAGAAGGGTCACACAGACAGCGATACTGAAAATGGAAATGGTCTTCATGATCTTTTTCTCCTTTTGATTGGGTTGTAACAACCTATGTCTGATTTTCAGGTCGTCCTTTACGGCCTAAACGACAGTGAACACATTTGTAAAAGCTATTGGTCGAGATTAACCCGCCTGATGATATAGTGAACCTTCACCGCTTACCATCAAAGATTGAATCTCTTGGTAATCTGTATCGATGCTGACGTAGCGTGTTCCCAGAATCGGTTTTCCTTCCCCTCCCTGATTACCTCACCGACTACAGGGACTCGACCGTGAGCAGCGGCAGGTGCAATTCGTAGAGTTCGTTGAGCACACCGGACAGAGCCGCCTGATCACGCATATGACCGACCAGAACAGTTATTGGGTGGCTGTCTGCCGTGAACGCGCGGGTGACGATCATTCCTCCCAACTGATCCGACAGGCTGTCATCTATGTGGCCAATTACCCGAATCCGATAGGTCGCTGGTTTTTCAAATCTCAGATTCTTTCCAAACGGCTCGACTTTCATGATGTTTACCTCTCGAACTGGTGTTACCAGCAAAATCTCTATAAAAAACTTTAAAAACCACCATCGGCCTTGCAGTCGGATAGTGTCATCACCAGAAAGTTTTAATGAAAGGTTTATTTTCCTGTCTCAAGTGAATTTACAGGCCACCGCTCTACCACAGCCAGGTCTTTGACCCTGTAGTACCCGCTACCGCAAGCAGAAATTCAAATCAGAACAGCAATGACAAGTGCCAATGCGACTATTTTTGTTCTCATTATTCCTCTCCTTTTGGTTGTCGGCTTGAACTGCACGCCTACCCTGTCCTGAACGGATTGCCAATTGATGGCCGCACGAATGACAACGCTGCTACCTCCGGTTGGGCCACCACCTGAAGGCTACTTCTTGGGCTCGAAGCTGAACTTCTGCCCGCCCACGGCGGCTTCATACATCAACCCGCCTTTGGCGTGAACGAACACGGCCATCCCCTTGTGGTAACTCGTTTTGGCTTGAGCGCCAGTGGCCGGGCCGGCGCTGGCGCCGGCACTGGCGCCTCCGGTACCGGCACTGGCCTGCACACCGGCGGTAATGGCAACCGCGGACGCATCGGCACCCAATTCGAAGCTGCCGCTGGTGAATTCCTCATAAGACCGCTTGTCCTCAAAGAAAACCATCTGGCTGAAGGCCTGCCCGCCGGCCTGGAAACCGATAGTCGCCTTGATCAGTTTGGCGGTGCCGGTGACCTTGCCGTGGGCATATACCTGGCCGGTGCCGTATGAACCCCCGACAACGAATCCCCCTTTGCCCACTGTTGGAAAAACCGCATAGCCATAGCAATTGTCGATAAAGGGCTTCACCGCCGGCGATTTGGCAAAAACGGCAACGGTATCCGTAAATTGATCGGCATGGGCCAGGTTGAAACCGGCCGCTGCCACCACCATAAAAACTGGCAAAACTACCCATCGAAAAATTTTCATGATAACGCCTCCTGAAAAATTAAATTATGGTTTTCAACTGTCGGGTTCCGAAGGCCACATATGAAACCCGACAGTTGAGCTGCGTCTAAAATTACCGGTTAGCTGGCCGATCTCCTGATGATTGCCAACTGAACGACGGGCAGAGGGCTAATTCACACCGCCCACGGCAATTTCAACCCGCCGGTTCAGTTGCCGGCCTTCGTCGGTCGCGTTGTCGGCGACCGGGTTGAGCTCGCCAAACCACAAGGTCACGATCCGATTGGCATCGACGCTGAACGTGTTTACCAGGTAGTCTTTGACACTGGCGGCCCGACGTTCCGAAAGAGCCAGATTGTATTCCTCATCGCCAGTACTGTCGGCAAATCCGCCGGCAACCACATAGGCATCCGGGTTCTTCTGCAGATAATCCCCCAGCATATCCAGTTTTTCATTATATTCACTGCGAATGGCCGAGCTGTTGTAATCGAAGAGCATGTTATCGGCAACCACACCAACCACCTGGGTGGTGGGCTTCAGGCGCACATAGGAGGAGGTCTTGACCGTGAACAGCGCACCGGACAGGTACAGCGGGTTGTCCATAAATGCCGTCAGGGGGATGACCCGGGAGCAGGCGTTGACCTTGGAGACCGTCTCCAGCAGCTTGGTATTGACATCGTCGGTGGCGCTGCTGATCAGGTAATAACAGACGTCGTGATCCTGGGCGATCTCCTTGGCGATCTGCAGGGCGCTCTTGGGGCCGCGCACCCGCGTGGCCGTCCCGTCCGTGAACAGGATCACCGCGGTCTTGCCGTTCAGCTTGGCCACCACGTCGCGCAACCCACTCAACCCCGCCTGCAGCATCGTCGGTCCGGAACCCTTCTCCGGCAGCTTGTCGATGGCCGCGGCATAGCTGGCCCGTTCGTAGGGCTGGACCGGGTAAATTTCTTCGAGGGTGCCGGTCAGGGTCCTCTCATTGGTGTAAACGTAAAGGCCGGCCTGATAACCCAGGTCGGGCAGCCAGGCATTGCGCTCCTGCAAGAGTGCCTTGGTGGCCGCGATCTTGGTGATGTTCTCACCGGGCACCATTTCATTGCTCGAACCGGAAGTATCGAACAGCACGATGAAATTGTCGGCGGTTTTAATGAGGTCGGTTTTCGTCACCACCTCCTTTTCGACCATGTCACGCGTGATGATCTCGAATGCCTGGGTCGTGGCCGTGCTGATCAGAAGCAGGCCGGCAAGGGTGGCGAGGATGAACGATGCTTTTCTCATGGTGGTCTCCTTTATTCCTTTAAATTAGTTGGTACTGACCGGGGTGTTCAAAAGCTTCAAATAGCAAGTGTTGCGGGTCGATTTAAGCTCATCAGACCAACACTTGCTTCCTACATGTCACGAGCAACATCCATACAAATGATTTTAACAATAACATTAACCTTTCCAGTGGACGGCGTCATCCCCCGAAAGTGGTAAAAAAAGTGGTATTTTTCAATCTGGATTGGGTATTTGAGCGATGGATTTGGATGAAGTGGGTAATGGAATGTGGGATATCACAAAATCCCAATTGATTTGGCACTGATAACCGCCTGGTGACGGTTTTTTACGTCCAGCTTGCGGTAAATGGTGTACAGATGCTTTTTGACTGTCTCGGTTGAGATAAACAGGCAATCGGCAATTTTATTGTTGCTCAATCCTTTAACCAGCTTCCTCAACACTTCTATTTCACGGTTTGTCAGCGGTTCAATCAGCGGCGCGCCAGGAAATGATGCGCCTGGTTTATTTCGATCATCCGCGCGACGGCCAAAAAAATTGGTCTTCCCGTCCCCAAAGGCCTCGAGGATTTCCCCAGCATATCGTAGCGTGGGATTTTTCTTTACGAGACGGCCCAAGAGATCCGCTATTTCCTGCCCCTCATCCAGGAAAGGACGAATGAAGCCTCCCGGTTCGGCCAGGGCAAGCGCCTCCGCGAGCTTTTCGAGCGCCTGCGATTCGTCGCCCTGCGCCACATGTACCAGCGCCTGCAAAACGAGAACATCGATCAGCACGCGGGTGCTGTTGATCGACGTATAATAATCATGCATTCGGGAAAGCAAGGCATCTGCTTCGCTCAGGTTCTTTTTCGTCCGCCTGGCAAGGAGGACCCTGGGCAGGGTTAAATGGGGGGTAAAAAAACGGTATTCGGGTGCCAGAGTTTTGGGGTGGTTATTCAGGGCCCAGAGATCAGCTGCGGCAACATGTCCCTGACGCAGCGCCAGGTTGGCCTGAAACACCTGGCAGAGTTCCAGCAGATCGCTATTGCCGGTTTCCAGCATATAACCGATCACTGATTCGATGATCCGGCTGGCCTTTTCGGCACGGCCCATCGCCTGGTATGTCAAAGACAGGGCAAACGAACTTTGACAGTACGTTACGACAGTCGGGATGAACAGTTCGCCGTCTCCCGGGTCTCCGACAACCGGTGCCAAAAATCGCTCGGCCAGATCCAGGTCGTTGCGCTGATAATGGAGGATACCGTTAAAAAAGCGGCCGACGGCGATGGATTCCTGCAGGTCATGCTTCTGACCGTGTTTCAGCAACTGGGCTGCCGTCTGTTTCAGGCTGTTCAAGTCGGCGGCGATCCAGCTCGTAAAACATAGACCGGCCAGCAACCCGGTCTTATATACGCTGATCGATGCCGCTTCCTGCTGCAGGGCTTCCAACACCACACGCTGGGATGGTCCCGGGTCTCCCTGCATTTGAAGCGCTGCTGACAGAATCCTAAGAGCCACGCCACGGGCGCTGTGATAATGGGCAGGAAGGCGGATCAAGGCCTCCCGGGCCGCGGTTTCGGATAGATCGCCCCGGCCGGTTGCGTAATACTGAAAGCTTTTTAAGGCCTGTACTTCCCCCCAAAGGATACTGTTGTCGGTGGATCTTTTATTGCTGATGGATACGGTCTGTTCGATGACATTCAAAATATCAAACAGCTCGGAATAACGGGCCTGTCGCTGGTACGTCCACGCCTTGGCCAACTGCAAATCGGGGTGTTGCTGAATAAAATCGGGTGGAAATTGTTGTAACCAGCGGCTCAACTGGTACCATTTCTCCCGGTTCATCATATCGTGCCGATGGTGTTTTACCAACCGCGCAGCGGCCTCTATATCCCCGATCTCATGGGCATGCGACAGGGCCTCTTCGATATAGCCATTTTCGGCGAACCAGGCACTGGCCCGTTGATGGAGCTTAACGATTTCCTCCGCGTTAAGCCGTTTTTTAAGTTGGCGTTTCAGCAGCTCCTGAAACAGGTGGTGATAGCGAAACCATTTCCGCTCATCGTCCAAGGAGATGACAAACAGGTCGGCGTTCTCCAACAGTTCCACAAATTCGCGGCCATCCAGGGCGCTTCCACCTGAATCCGCAACTGAACAACAAACCGCATCGCAAAGGGGCGCACAAAAGCGACTTAGAACCGAGGTTTTCAACAGATATTCCTGTATGGCCGGCGGATGCTGGGAGATGATCTCGGTGACGACATACTCCATGACATAACGGTTTCCCACCGGCAGACCGGTCAAAATACCCTTTATGTCTTTGCGATGAATCAATGACAGGGCGGCCAGGCGCAGACCGGTCACCCAGCCTTCGGTTTTTTTCTCCAGGATGGCGGCGACAGCGTTGTCGATTGGCACCCTTGTCATTTGTTGTAAAAAAGCGACTGTTTCATCCAGTGAAAAGCGCAGATCCTGGGTTCGTATCTCGACCATTTGCCCCTTGGCCCGCAGAGCGGTCAGCGGCAGCGGTGGATCGCGTCGGCCAATCAAAACAAGGTGCATGAAGGCCGAAGGATGCCCCAGGAGTTTGGTAATCAACCCGTGAACGCTTTTGTCCTTGATAAGGTGATAGTCGTCCAGGGCCAGGATAAACTCTTTTTCAATCTGATCCAGTTCGTTGATCAGACTTCTGGCCAATACGGATACCGGAGGCAAATGAGCCACCTTGAGCATGGACAGGGTGGCACCGCAGGTGGCAGGGAAGACGCGTTGGATTGCAGAGACGAGATAGGAGAGGAAGAGCCCGAGATCGTTGTCATCCTTGTCTAGGGACACCCATGCGCTGGGGACATCGCAGGCCTGCAGCCAGCAGCTCACCAGGGTGCTCTTGCCGTAGCCGGCCGGCGCCGAGACCAGGGCCAGCGGTCGATGCCGGCTCTGGTTAAGCCTGTCCAATAAATGTCCACGGTGCAGATGAACCCCATCAATTGGCGGGCGGTGCAGTTTTGTACGTAAGATGGGTAGGGGCATCGTGTTACGGTTTCGGTTCTGTCGAGAATGTGGTCGATATTATAGCATTTTTATGCTGCAATATAACGTAAGACAGATGATGATGCAATAATGAACAGGTTAATCCATTTCTGCGAATAAATTGCTGGAAGTTCGCTATTCACTTAAGGTTGGCTTTTTACGAATGGATCATTAGTTGGGCGCTATGTTGAGTATAAGGATTGGTATCAAGGTACCGAATGGCTATCTCATGTAAATGAACATCTTCAAACCTTGTGGTTGCTTGCCAGCCCCCATAAGTACCAGACAAGACATAGGATTTGCATTTAGCAACTGGATATCATACGCTTACCTTGGGTGTCAGCCGTATCGTTAACCCTTTAACCCAAGGAGGAAGGCCATGAAACTTTCCAAAGCTGCCAAAATCTGGATCGATTACCACAAGACCCATTCGAAAAAAGAATACGGTGCGATCCTATCGGGCCATCATTGAACGGTTTATCCATGAATTCGGTGACGGCCCCGTCGAGCAAGTATCCCCGGAACAAATCCTTACATTCCTGAACCGACCCACCGAAGGAAACAAACCCTACACCAAGCGAATCCGCTATTCCCAGATCTCATCTTTTTTCAATTTCGTCCGCAACAATATCGATCCCGAGCTTCGTAACCCGTGCGACAGGCCCATGATCCGCAAGCTGTATCGGAAAAGGGTGCCTTTGAGGTGGAAAATCATCGAAAAGGAAACCATCGACGAAATCATCTTTCGCACAACCAATGCTCGTAATCGGTTGATACTTGAATTGATGGCTCGCGGCGGCATGCGGATTGGGGAAGTCCTTAAACTCCGATTGAGAGATCTTCAGGACCGAAAACTAATCCTGCGCGAACCCAAAAGCGGCAGGGAATACGAGTTTGTGTTCATCCCACAGAAAGTGGCGGATCGGCTGCGTGAATACGCGCTGCAGGTGTGCAACGAACCCAGTGATCGAATATTTCCGATTTCCTACGAAGCAGCCAGAATCATGGTGATCAAATCCGGTAAAATGGTAGGTGTTAAACTCCGGCCGCATGATCTGAGGCGGCATTCGGCAACTTTTGCATCTCGATCTGGCGTACCTATTGAAATCATTTCAAAAGTTATCCTCCGGCACGCGAATCTTTCGACCACACAAAGGTATCTGGGAACGATCAGCGATGTGGAAGCGATCAGATGGATTGAGAACATTTACGGATAAAGCAATTGGGGTGGAGTCGCTAAATGGATCCACCCCAATTGAATCATTGACGCAAACCGGTCATAGCCAGACGTTACTTGGACAGCTGTGCGATGGTAGTACGGTATTGTAGTCTGTGCCGCCGCTTGATCGATTTCAGACCCCAGGAATGTGGCTATCTGTTATCAGGCTTGACTGGGGACTAGTTGGAGGCATCCAATGAATCAATGCCCGATTTTTCTCTGTGATAGCAAATCGAAAGTCACCTAATTTCTGAAAGCGCCCAACCCCCAGATATTATGGGTTTCACAAAATGGCAAAATAGGACTACAACATAAAAATCGGCATTTTTAATATGAGAGTCTGCGATTGCTATTTTTCCAATTCCTCTTTAACGGACAACCCTATTTTTTCCAAGGTATAAGGCTTTTTTATATATTTCCCAGCACCCAATTTTTGAACTTCCTTGACCAAGCTTGTTTCCGAAAATCCACTTGTAATTATCGCTTTCTGCTTTGGATTAAGATCCAAAATTTTTTTATAAGTCGCAAGCCCATTAATTCCAGGATCCATTATCATATCCAAAACCAACAGGTCGGCTGAATTGTTTTTCAGATAATCAACCGCTTCTTCACCACTTGAAACAGAGGTGACAGAGTAATTCAGTTTATTAAGTATTCTAAATGCTATTTCGCGCTGTTCAACAATATCATCGACCACTAAAATGGACTCTTTTTTACCGATGTATTCTTCCATTAGCAAGGCTTCTTCCTTTATACCTATTTCCTTCCTGGTGACGGGGAAATAAATAGTGAATGTTGTTCCTTTCCCTTCAATACTTTGAACATCAATATACCCTTTATGGTCTTTTACAGTTCCCCAAACGACAGCCATGCCTAACCCTGTTCCACTTCTACCCATTACCTTTTTCGTATAGAAAGGCTCAAATATTTTCTCCAAATCTCTGGATGAAATACCTGTCCCGCTGTCTGATACCGTAAAGACAACATAATCCCCTTCTTTTACATCATCATAACCCCCTATTGGTTTATCAATATATTTGCTTCGCGTTGATATGAATATATTCCCGCCACCAGGCATTGCCTCTGCTGCATTAGAAACCATGTTCATTACGGTAGTCGAAAGGTGTACAGATGAGCCCATAATATTCAGCAAGTAGGGTTCAAGGTCGGTTTTAATATTAACATCGGTATGAAACTTCCTTAGGTTTTCACATTCTGGTGATCCTATATAGTCGTCTATTACATTATTAAGGTTCACAACTTCTGTAGCAACAACCCCTCTTCTTGCCAAGGTCAATAAGTCCTGTACAATAGCGGCAGCTTTTTCCCCCGATTTTTTAATTGTTAAAATAGGTTTTCTTAAAGGACTGTCCTCAGGTAAATCCATCAATATTAGATCCGGATAACTTACCTGGGCACTCAAAACGTTGTTAAGGTCGTGAGCTACACCACCTGCTAAAGTACCAATGGCTTCCATTTTCTGAGCACGCTGGAGTTGGGTTTCAAGTTTTTTTCTTTCAGTAATATCTCGTGTAACACCTAAAATTCCAACGGGTTTGCCATCCTCGCCCAGAATAGGGGAAGCTATAATTTCTGTCCAAATCGTGGAACCACCCTTGCAGTACATTTCGAGTTCAAACCTGTCAGATATGTTGTAATTACCTGTTTTAGCGCCATTGGTCATATGGGACTCCAAGCGTTTAAGGGTAATTTCAAGAGATTGAGGTGTAAGAACATCATTGATGGTTAGTGAAGCAGCTTCTTCTACGTTCCAGCCCTGAATTTTTTCGATGGCTGGACTGATGTAAGTATAGTTCAGGTCCATATCCATGGTCCAAATCACGTCATTGACGTTTTCTGCCAATAGACGATATTTTTCCTCACTCTTCCTCAGAGCCTCCTGCGCTTGCTTGTGTTCGGTGATGTCATGGAAGACGACAATTCCCGCAATGATTTGTTCTTTAGAGTCGAGGATGGGAGCGGCATTTACGCTAACCCAATGGTCGTTTCCCTCTTGGTCACGGATGATGACTTCCTCATTTTGTGTTACTTCACCCTGCAGCACTGCACGCGATAATGGGAGTTGATCAGACGGATAGAGTGAACCGTCTGAATGTAATGTTTGCCACTTTTCGGCGTGCTGCGCCACATCCATGCCCGTCAAGACCCTCGAGTCTCCCCCACGGATGCTGAAGGCTGCCTGGTTGGCCAATCTGATGTTGACATTCGGCGCATCAGCAATCAGGATACCCGAGGGAGATTGCTCCACGGCCGCCTCAAGAAATTCCTGCGTCTCGCGCAACTTCTCCTCAGCCTGCTTGCGTACCACAATTTCCGATTCTAGTTCATTCTTTACTTCTAAAAGGTGCGATTGCTCTATTTTCAAAATGCTGGCAAAATCTCTTTCTTTTTGAAGCGTCGAGATAAGGCCTTTAACCAGCACTGCCACGGACATCGCAGCAATCGTGTTCAAAAGCATGAATGTAGAACCTGCAGCTATCATCGATTCAATGTTGTTGAAAAATGGAAATGTCTGGCCGAATAGACCTATGTTGATAAGCCAGCCAATAACCGATAAAGTTAAAGCGTTAACTATTAAAGCTTTAATGGCAGCTTTTGATCCCAGCAGGACCCCAGCGAGAACTGCAAATGTAAAAAGCGATACGGGGCCGCCGCTCAGGAGTCCAACAGAAATAATTATGCCCAACCCCATAGAATATACGATCAGCAGAGCTATCCCTGAGCGTATATTATATTTCAGACCCCGCATAAGCAGGAGACCAACGGAAATTATCCATAAAGCCCCATCAAAAATCAGCAGGCCCCACAATTTTCCTTTGATCACAAGGGTGACGACAGGTACCAAGGTAAAGAAGCCTATCAATACCCCTGTAAAAATAACAGCGAATAAAATACGTATGCGCCAATAAGTCAGGCCATCTTCTTCCGGGAGTGAGGAAGGGACCATCCTGTTTATAGCGAATGTTTGAAATCGTTGGAAATGACCTACTATACTATTTGTAAACTTCATTAGAACTCCTGCTGATCTTATCTTATCTGACAGACAAACCTATATTTTATGGTGATGTACACTCATTTTATTGTCGGCTATTCATCAATAAACTTTAAAAAAATTAGACAATTACAGGATGATAAGACTCCTTTGAACTTGGAGGAGGTGGTTTGGGTAGAAACCAAGGGACGTTCCAAGAAAAGTGACCATAATGGGTTTGATGATCAAACACAAAATGTTATATATTGAGGTAATGAGTTATAGAGACTGGTATCTTTCCAAAAGCTTGGATCGAGGCTAATATCAAGCACCGCTACATCTTGTGGTCAGACGACATTTTGGGTGGGTGGTGATTACACACCAGGAAATGAATATATCTGATAAATCGATGGCGTGGTGATGTATTGAGATTATCCAAGAAAAAAAGGTGTGTCAAATATTGGATAGGAATTGGTCGTCCAGTTGAGCCACGTGATCGAAGGAGTTGGGTCATTCCGCGCGAAAAAGACCGCCAATCGCTTCGACATGCGACCGAACGTCGCGCCGCTTTGGCTGTCGCAAGGCTTCCGCTAAAGCATAGATTTCGTATAACGCCGCGTTCATGCGGTCGCACCATTCCGCCAGGTCAGGGTTCGGTTTTGGTGGCCGTGCCTTCCTGGCTGGTTGCCCTGGATCCAGACAGCCGCGAAGCCTTTCATCGGCGGCCTGGACATCGATAAGGCAGCACCGCCCCTGCATGACGTAGCAACCATCAAGCAGGCCGTCGCGCTTGTATTGACTAACCCGTTGTTGCGAAACGCCGATACGCTTGGCGTATTGTGTCAACGTCATTGTTTTCATGGAGATCCTTTCACAATACCTATCGAATGGGGCCAAACTCCGTCCTATCCTTGGTTTTTCGGGGTTCGGCCGGTTCGATCATTTTATGGGGCGATGAAAAACCGAGTGTTTTCGAGCTCTAACAAGACTTTTTTGGGGTTGGTAAGTCCCTCGAAGTTGGGCCTCACCGCTCCGTATGGCGTCCAATATGCTCAGAAGGACCCATTCGCCTGTGGTAACAGAGACTTACAAACATTCGGCGCAGCCTGTCCGCGCGCGAAGCCAGCGACCGCGGCCAGGCCTGCCGGCTGTGACAGCGCTTCAGGCGTTGTCGTGGCGACCGACCAGGCCGGGTGCATGGCTGTGTATGCGTTCGACCTGTTCGGTGTTGGCGCGCCGTCTGTGCTGGGATTTTTTTTGTTGTATCCACAGGATTGACAAGTTGAGCATATCCTTTCCGACACGCGAACCAGGCGCCCCGAACCAGCGGACCGTCGGCTGGGACGGGTCCGGCAGAATAAACGACCAGCGGCGATCAATTCGTAAACGCTGGACCGGCTCAAGTTCAGGTCCTTGGCGATCTGGACAGGCCGCCACCATAGCCGGTCTGATGATAGTAGTTTCATTCCACCTCCAGCCTTATGGGTTGCTTGTGGCGGAAGTCTTCGCGGTCCGGCTGTTTAAACGGTTCGAAGATTTCGTTCAGGACAATGTCGCCCAGGTCGCCGCAAAATTTACAGATAGAGTTCAACAGCGTTTGTCCGGGTTCCAGGTCACGTCGTTTGTAATGGGTCGCCGCCAGCTTACAGACTGTGCATGGTATCCCGTTTTCCAGAAGCCATTGACTGGCCGCCATGTCAAGGACCCGAAGCGGATATGGTGAACGAATCGGCATAGACATTTTCCCCCTGATAATTTCCTGAAGCGCTGGACCCAGCCAGGCCGGGAAGAAGTCGACAAATGGTGTCCCGTCGGCTACCCTTGCCGGATGTGTTTTCCAATTGTCCCGCCAGTATCTATTCCAGCCAGGCGGTGGAACGTTGTTTTCGATCATTGTTCAAGTTCCTATTCGATTTTGGTTGCAATGGGTTCCCCTTCACCTGCGTTCCCGTCGAATAAGATCGTTTTTTCAATCTTTCAGTTTCGCCAGGGTCAGAAATGGTGACCGTTTTGATCTGGCTTTGACCAGCCAGAAGCCGGTCTGTTGTTGTTTTTTTCGGTTTTTAATTTCAAAAAGTCGCTCCCTGTATTATTGAGGTATTGAAATTTAAAAAACAGGCTTTTTCGCGGTCAGGTTCCCAAGTCTTTGATATGACTCTATTCTTCAAAATAGTTAAAATAGTCAATATAGTTAAAACCATTAATACGGTTATAAGTGTGTGTGACTTTTTCTGAAATTTAAACTGAAAAATAGCCATTTCTCCCTGAAGTATTGAAGAATAAAACAATATCAGTTGGTTATGCCATAAGTGACGGCCCGGCGCGTCCCTTGCGCGAAAAATACCTGTCCGCTGATTCCGTTCGCCTGGTCGGCCGGAACTGATATACGTTTCAGCGCACTTCGAACACGATGATAAGACCGGCCCGGACCCTTCACAGCGTCGATAAGTTCGGCCTGGTTCATGTGTCCGACGTTCTGGTCTTTCAATACCTTTTTTATGTTGTCTTCTATTTCCTGGTTGGTTGCCCTTATTTCGGTTGGGTTCTGGCAGGCATACCTGCCGACTATCGATGGTTTCAACTACCTGACCGTCTGCAAAGCGATCCAGGTCTTTAGGCATATAGACAACGCGGTTGCAGACCTTCCGATATCGCGGTCCACGGCCTTGGCAACGCCAGACTTCAAGTGTTCCAGGGGAAAAAGGCAAACCAATTTCTTCAAGGTATGCTGATGCTTGTGGGGTGTTGAGTGCTCTGGATTGAGTACGCATAAAAAATCTCCTATCAGTTAAAAGTAAATTAAGTCTGATAGGAGAATACAGGGTGGATTAAAAAGGTTCAACTAATTGAATTTTCATAAATTACGGAATTATTGGAAAAACTTAGGTCCGTTTTTAAAATGGCTTTTGCCAGGTGGGTTCAATCAATAGTAGGAAGAAAGGATAGGATTATTGCCACTTCGCGCATGTCGTCGGCATCGCCGCAAAAAGGCTTGACGAGTCGCCAGCTACCGTCTTTTTTTTGGCTTACAAGGCCAGCATCAAGCAAATATTGTGCTTCGCGTTCCCATCTTTCTAAATGAGAATTATAGTTTCGCTCCACTGTTGATTTACCAATTTTATATTTATCAGCGAATCCTTCGAAAACTATATACCTCTTGCCATGATCTTCTAACTCAGAATGGGTTTTTATTGCCATCCGGCGGCCATCCATCCATTTTTGATTGTCTTCAATAGGGGACCCCCGCCCGGCCCCTTTTTTACCAAGCCCAAGTGCCTGTGTAATTTTAGCCGGTCTGTTTTTTGCTGGTGTTTTGATGCTCCGGATAATGCCATCAGCTACGCCGTCAAAGTATTGCATTATTTCGTCTGGCACAAGTAGGCGCAGCCGTCTTGCGTTTTGATATGTGCGCCAAGCATAGATAGGATTCCCAGTCTTTTTGAATAAATCAAGCCACTTTAATACAAGAAATTCATGCGTTGATTGCGGATCACTAATTATCATTTGTGCCCTCTTTTTCGCTTGTCGTTTCCACATGCTGTTGAAGCACTTCGGCCGCCCGGTTACCGGCCTTCTGCATGGTCTCTGGGATATATGCCGCGTACCGCTTTGTCATTTCAGGGCTTTTATGGGTGAGTAACTCACCGATCATATCAAGGGAAAATTCACCGCTGTTAGCCAATGTGACGGCGTAATGATGGCGGAGGCCATGAAATATCCGAAAATCCTTTGGCAGCTTGGCCTTGGCTTTGAGCCGGCTCACCGCGTTGGAGTCCGTGCGCTGACCGCCCTGCCCGTTCGGAAATAGATAGGGGCTGTTTTTCCGGGTTTCGTTTTTTAATCCATCACGCCATTTGATTTGGTTTCGGAGGATTTTTTCAACGATTGGGTTCATGGGAATCTTGACCGTTTTTCCACCCTTGGGGTCTTGCAGCGTGACAAGGTGGTTGTCAAAGTCCAGATCACAGTCTTGAAGTTTGAATATTTCCCCGCGCCTGGCACCAGAAAACATCGCCAACCGCAGCATGTTGGCAACATCCGGTGATTTCCATTCATCCAGGGTTTTCAGCAGCCGTGCGGCTTCTTCGGGGGTCAGGTATTGCACCACCTCATTGTCACGCTTGGGCATTTCGATGGTAAATTTGAGTCCAGGGGTCAACCCCACCTTGCGCCCATAATTGGAAAACCGCCGGATAAGCTCCAGGGCTCCCCATACCGTTGCGGCTGATAGTACGGACATTCTGTTTTTAACCTTTTGGATGTCCAACACGGTGATGGCAGCCACTGGTTTTTTCCCAAGGATGGGTTGGACGTGCTTGTCGTAGCGGTATCGGTCATACTTGCCCCACATTTTTTTTCCGCCGCGCTGTTCAAGGTAGGCATCGGCCACGGCATCCAGGGTCTTGTTGGTAAGTGCCCTCTCGCGCTTGAGCTGCTTGGCCGTCATCACCCTTTCGCCATGCCTTGCTGTGAGGGTTCGCTCCTTGCGGATGTCATCGGCAATTTGAGGGGTCATGCCTTCGGATTTGGTGCCGACCTTTTCCCAGACCTTTTTCGTACCATCCTTGAAAGTGATGTAATACGCCAGGTCAGGTTTGCCCCTGATCACCTTCAGTTTGTATTGATACACTCCCGGCCATTTGATAGGATCTACCCGTCTGCGCTTTTTTGCCATTTTTACCCCCCCCGGTAATGATGGTTGACGCTGTTTCTTGCTACCCTATTGCTACCCTAAAGCTTAAAAAAGAGGGTAGATAGGTTAAATTCCGTTAAAGTGACCTAAGCGTTAGGTAGCATGAATAAATGACGAAAGTAATCGTAAATAAAGGCTAATTAAAGTATGTTAAACAGGGTAGCAAGAATTATGAATTATAAATGGCAAGCGTTCGGGACGCTGGGGTCGAAGGTTCAAATCCTGCTGTCCCGACCATCATGGTTGAAAGGGGTTACGGTTGACTAATCGTGCCCCTTTTTCATTTTCCAAATCTGTCAATCGTTCATATTTAAGGAGGATCACATGACCAACCAGCGCATCGGATGGATCGGGACGGGCGTCATGGGCGCGTCCATGTGCGGGCACCTTTTAACCGCTGGACACCGGCTGACCGTTTTCAGCCGAACCCGAGACAAAGCGCTCAGGCTTCTTGAAAAAGGGGCGGCCTGGGCCGAAACGCCTAAAGCCGTGGCACAGAACAGCGATACTGTTTTTACCATGGTCGGTTTTCCGGATGATGTCCGGGAGGTTGTTTTAGGGGATGCGGGCGTCCTGGCGGGAACCAAAGCCGGCGACACGATCGTCGACATGACCACATCCAGCCCTGACCTGGCCCGCACCATTTACCATGAATCCGCCAAAAAAGGGGTAAAGGCATTGGATGCACCGGTTTCCGGCGGCGACGTGGGAGCCCGGGAAGCCACCCTGGCGATCATGGTGGGCGGTGACAAGCCAGTGTTCGATGGGGTGAAGCCGCTGTTCGATATTCTGGGCAAAACCATCGCCTTGATGGGCGGTCAAGGCGCCGGCCAGCACACCAAAATGACCAACCAGATTCTGATTGCCGGTACCATGATCGGCGTGGTTGAATCCCTTTTGTATGCTCAGCGGGCCGGCATGGATGCCCACCAAATTATCGATGTGATCGGCAAAGGAGCCGCCAGTTCGTGGTCCATCAACACCCTGGGGCGCAGAATTGCGGACAGCGACTTCAACCCCGGTTTCTACATCAAGCACTTTGTCAAGGATATGGGCATCGCCCTGGAAGAGGCGCGGCGGATGCGACTGTCGCTGCCCGGGTTGGCCCTGGTCCACCAGTTCTACGTGGCGGCCATGGCCATGGGATGGGAAGACCTGGGCACCCAGGGGTTGTTCAAGGTATTGTCGGCCATGAATCGCAAGGCATCAATTCGATAAATTGGCGAATGGACGATCGCAGCTCAATATTACGAATGGATGACCCGGTAACGGATGCACAACGTGTTCTCGTCTATCTGACAAAATTTTTTCAAGGCCAGTTTCAGGTCCACGGCACCTGAAAAGATGGACAGCCCGGAGCCAAAGGCAAAGGGGGATAGCGTGAGGATCAACTCGTCTATCAGCCCCTTTGCGGCAAAGAGCTGGTTGATCTTCGCGCCGCCCACGACCACGGCTTCCTCGTAGCCCTGGGAGGCCAGATCGGATAGGATCTGCTCTGGAGGCGCCTGGGTATAAACCAGATCGTCCCGGTCGGATCGGCGATCCGGGTTGCGTGTCAAGACGATGGTTTTGCGGTCGGGCAGCACCCGCCCGATCGTGTCGAAAGTCGTCGAGCCCATGATCATGACACCGGCTTTTTTGGTAATCTTGACGTACAGCTGTTTGTCGGCCTTGCCGGTCCAGTCGGGGTAGTGATCCGCAGCTCTGGCGATCTTTCCATCAACGGTAATGGCAACCATCAGACAGACATGCATGGCGGTGGGTTCCCTGATTTAAAATGACAGCAAAGATTGCAGCATGCTGGACTCTCCTTATCATAAAAACAAGCCACTTAAAATACAAAGGGTAGCCATAAAGTATTCGATCAAATGGCCGATGAAGAAGTGTGCCGGGGCTTTGGTCCCCTCTCGCACTGGCCAATCAACAATTTGATGGTGGCCAAAATCAACAGAAAACGATATATAAACTTCCAGATAAGGATTTTGGACTCAGTTATCGCGCCTCGACATATCGTGGTTGCGACCTTCTCGCTTTGCCTTGCCAACATCCTTATCTGGAAGTCTATAACATGGCACAGAGTAATCGAATTGACAGGACCCTTGAATCTTACGAGAAAGGTGTTCCCATGAAAGTGGCATGCGAAAACTGCAGCAAAGCGTTCGAGCTTCCCGATGACCGCCTTCCCACTGGGAAAAAGGTCTCATTCCCCTGCCCCAGCTGCAAATCTAAAATTACGCTGGATCTCAGGGAGAAACGTGAGCCGGCGCCCGAACCGCTGAATACAACGCCCGATGAATCCACCGGAAAGGTAGTTATCACCCCGATTTCTGAAAAATCAACAGATGACCTGGAAGGCACCGATCTGAAACGCAAAATTTTGAACCGGATCAGAGATCTGCCGGCGATGCCAAAAATAATCTACAAGGCACGGGAGATCATGGGTAACCCCATGTCCGGGTTCAAGGAAATTGCCGAGGTTATCGAAACCGATCAGGCTATTGCCGCCAAAGTCCTTCAGGTGGCCAACTCGGCATATTACGGTATGTCCGGGATGGTCTCTTCGATCCACCAGGCCACAGTTGTTCTGGGCCATAAAGTATTGGAGCAGGTCATCACCATGGTTTCTGCCACCAGTCTGCTGGGAAACCATCTCAAAGGCTATCGGATGGGGTCCGGCACGCTGTGGCAGCATTCATTGGCTGTGGCCCTGTGTTCGCGATTGATCGCCAAAGACCGGGCGCCGACACTTGAAAATGACGCCTTTTCCGTCGGGCTGATCCACGATGCCGGAAAGCTGGCCCTGGATCGCTATCTCCTGGAACGAAAAACCCAGGTAGACCAAGTGCTCGCTGCCGGTGTCAATTTTCTGGAAGTGGAAAAGCAGGTGCTCGGTTTCGACCACACGGAACTGGCCTCTGAGCTCTGCGCCAAATGGAAGCTGCCGGAGAATCATGTGAGCGCTATGCGATTTCACCACGACCCCGGCGCATCCAAGGGCAACCAACTGGCCTACATCATCCATACCGCCAATCATATCGCCCAGCAGAGCGGGATTGGCAGCAGCTTCGATGCAACCCTGTATGAATTGGACCCGGAAGCACTGGCGTTTCTCTCTTTGGATGAAGAGGACTTGGCCATGTACAACAAAGCGATGATCGAAGCCGTTAGCCAGATTACCCAGAGCATGGCATAAGCGACTATTTTTTAAAAGGAGCAGATTGCATGGCCGATAATGGAAAAATGCTGACTACCACTGAATTTTCACAAATAACGGGCATCGCCGTTTCCACGATTACCCGTATGCTGAGACTGCAAACGATTCGAGGAAAAAAACGCGGCGGGAAGTGGGCCATTTACGAAAGCGAGCTCCAACATACGGCCGTTGTGACCCAAAAAGATCCCGGGGGGAAATCGGCCGACATGACACCCATTGACCATGCGCCGACGGCCGCCCCTGAAACATACGATGTCGATGCGTTTGTCCAAATGACCTATTTGACTGAAAAGGGGGTTCGCCAATGGCTCAAGACCGGCCGTCTGTCTGGCCGTGCCGGTGCGGACGGCATGATGCGGGTGGATGCAGCCAACCTTGACCGGCCGGAACTCCAGCACCTGATCAGGAAGTAGTTCGATCACCTTCCGGCGTTCTGTCATTTCATAGACATTGACCTATACCGATCTTGAGCCAGTGGCGGCTGTTCGGGAAACAAAAAAGTGAGCCCTGCCCGAGGCTCGCCGCGGGAGAGCTCAATTTTGGAATTTATGGATGCTTCAATTAGAGCGATTCGGACGGGTAAACTTCTGCACGGTGTGACTGGATTTTTTCCTTGTTTTTGATCAGCTGTTTTTTGGCTTTGTCGACCACCAGATCGATGGCTTCATTCCAGGCACCGCTCGCTTCTTTGGCATGGACATCAAACCCCTTTCCACTGAGGTTGATATCCACGATTTTTCTTAATTTTTCTTCCTGGAAAACCACATCGGCGGTTCCGGAATGGGGCATGATTTTGTCAAGACGCTCGAGCTTTTCTTCAAGGTAGGATTTCAGGTAGTCTGAGGAGTCTACACCTTTGAAGGTAACCAGTATTTGCATATCACGTCCTCCTTTGGCGGTTGTCCGGTCCATTCACCACTGTTTATGCAATCCCCTTGTCTTTATGGACCGGCGGGGAGGTTGATGGCTTGTTGATTCGGTTAAAAACGGCAATGCCTTCTTTCGATGACCAATGACGATCAGCCGAAACGCGAATCAGTCTGTCCAAACAGTGTATCATCGGCTGAAAGCCGAGACAATAAAATCCTTCGCTTTTTCCAACAACGGTTTCTTGAATTTCACCTTCAGGAACAGATCTCCATCTGGGCCGCCGTTTTTACCTGCTGCGCCCATCTGGGAAAGACGAATTTGCTGGCCGTCCTTCGTACCGGCAGGAATGCTGACCACCAGCTTTTTAGAACGCCGACTGTGATCATAGGGATAGGGGCCCCCGGATCTGGCAAATTCCGGTGTCAAGTAGATGGTGTCTCGAATATCCTGCCCCATTTGCGGCAGGCTCAATCCGGTAACTTTCTGCAATAGATATCCGGCAAACCGCCTCACACCCAAAGAAGTGCCGGATGCCGTGGCTTTTCCCCGACGCTTGCCGAACCCTCCACGATAGATGAATCCGCTGCCGTGAAGACCATGCTGCCTGAAGGTAAAGCGCTTGTACCCGGAGCCGTAAAAGTCGCTGAATATTGCGTCCACACCGCGAAGGCCGAACGAGCGTGCCATCTCCTCGAAAATCTCATGAACATCGGAGCCGTTGAAGATATCCTGTTCGGTATAGGTGTTTCTGAACTGACTGTAGGCGTTATCGCCTAAATGGCTGCGCATGGCATCGTATGCGCGACGTTTTTCCAGATTGGACAAAACCGCGTATGCCTCGTTGACAGACTTCATCATTTCTGAACTATCCGGATTCTTTTCGTTGCGGTCCGGATGATATTTAAAGGCCAGTTCCCGATATGCCTCCTTGATCTTTTTCGCCTCTGCGTGTTGATCAACGCCAAGTATCCGGTAGTAGTCCTTTGGTGCCATATGCCCGTTTTTCCTTTTGAAAAATTGATTTAACACCCCTTGCATGAGCAAGTAACAGTATAGTCACGAATCGGCAGTTGGCGATGCCAAAAACAGCCGGCAGAAAAAATCGTTACAACCCATACCCGTTCAAATTGTCGACGGATACGCTCAAGCATTCTGGAAAAGCGCCGAATAGCAGTCTATCATGCATGCTAAGGAAATTAGGATCAAAAAAGTGAAATTCAACCTGATCACCCTGGTAATCAGTTCGATTGTGTTGATGGCTGCAGTAGGGGCGCAACAGGCATTTGCATTCAGCGCGTCGCCGCATGGACGCTATTATTTGACGGCCATCCAGATCATCAGTTGCGTCATGACAGGGATCACCTTGTTCCGATGGCTCCGGTTTCGTCACTACCGGCCGATATCGGCTGACGATGCAGATCAGGCTGCGCCCGAGCGGCACCGCCAGCACTATCGGATCCAATTTGATGAATCGTCAAATGTCTTTTTCGTTCAGAGAGCCGACGATCATCATGCGGTTACCCAGTTCACCTGCCCTGTCCGTGATATCTCGGAAACAGGCATCAGCCTGGTCTGTAAGGGTATTTACGCGCACGGGCAAACGGTTAATGGGGAAATTATCTTTGGCAGCGGCCGGACGGCACCGGTGAATGGCATGGTGATACGAGAAGAAAACGACCTTACCTGTCTGCGCCTTCACTGCACCATCGATCCGCCCTTGTTGATGGCGGAACAGCGTGAGCAGATTGCCAAGGAAAAGGGCAACAGCCCCCGGCCGGCAGTCATGGACAACCTGCTGGACACGACGACCGGGTCTCTTCCCAGCCACTCCCCCAAGGGGATCTGTCGATTAACACGCCGGTGAGCACCCATTCCGTTTCAGTCAAAAAAATAGATATCGCGCTGAATGTTTGTTGACTACAGCTTCCATGGCGATGGAACCGCGCCGGCAAACGTTTTGGGCATTTTAAACTCGCCGGTCTCCACCGTGAGTTTCACCAGGCGGGCAGATTCTTCCATTCCCATGGTGTTCATCATGGCAAAGGGCCCCTTGGGCCAGGCCAGTGACGTGCAGATCCCCAGTTCCAGGTCTTTAATGGAGACCACCTCTTTTTCGATAAGATGGGTGGAAATGGTGAAGATGGAACCCAGCAGCCGGTCTTTGACGACGTCAAGCAAGGCCGGGTCGTCGGCCATGGGTCCGTCCTCCAGATTCCAGGCGTTGCCGCTCTCGAACTGGATTTTGAGCTGATCCGGCACCGCCGGATACCCAACATCGGTATCGGCCAGATAGTCGTTCATGGAAACGGCGGCGTGGTAGCAGGTGCCCAGACCGGATCCGTTTTGCACCCACATGATCCCGAAGCGCACACTCAGTGCCAGCTGGGAAATACGCTCCAAGGTGGCCACATTGTATGTGTCGCCATAAAATGAGTCGAGCATCATGTAGCTGGAGATGAACACGGGATTGATGGCAAAACCGGGGAAATCCATTACTGCAATGGGCACTTTGCGGTTTTTTTCCGCAAATGCCATCAGGGAAGAAAAAGTCTCGTCACTGGTCTCCTTCTGCCGGATCACCTCAACCAGCCTGTTGATGTTGGCTGGAAAAAAATAATGCAGACCGGCGGTCCGGGAAGGGTTGGAAACCGATGCCATCAGCCGCTCAATGAGAAAAGTGGAGGTGTTGCTGACCAAAATGGCATCCGGACGGCATACCTTGTCCAGATCCTTGAAGATCTGGATTTTCAAATCCATTTTTTCGACTGCCGCCTCAATGACCAGGTCACACGGTGCAAGGTCTCGATAGCTGGCGGTTCCCGAAATCATCCCGGCCACCTGGTCCATCTCCTGCTGGCTCATTTTACCTTTGGCTACCCGTTTATCAAGGGCTGCTTTCACCCATCGATCATACATGGAACGAACCAGCTCGTCATTCAGCTCCTTGAAAATGACGCGGTACCCGGACGATGCAGCATTTAGTCCAATGGCCGCACCCATGACGCCGAATCCAACGATCCCCACGGTCTCTATTTTCGCCATTTCTCCTCCTTTTCCGTTAACGTGACGTGCCTGCCCATTGCTTCGATGCAATGGTGGTGGTCGCTATAAATAGTCTATAAATTTTATTAGTTATGTAAATATTTTTATACCGGCAAGACTGAATCGCCTCTTTTTATCTCACCCTTGCTGCACAGGGTCAAGGCTATTTTTTAACTACATTAAAGCTACATTGTCCGGTGCAACCCAAAATATGCGGCTGCATCACCTTGTATTGAACGGCCGGATGTCTATATTGGCACTTGTAAAAAAACCCAACTACACGAAACGAGAAGATATGTCCGCTATCCTAACCAACGAGAAAATTCGCAATATCGCCATTATCGCCCATGTCGACCATGGCAAGACCACCCTGGTGGATGCCATGTTCCGCCAGAGCGGCCTGTTTCGGCATGGCCAGCAAATGGACGAAAGGGTCATGGACAGCATGGACCTGGAACGGGAGCGTGGTATCACCATTGCCGCTAAAAACTGCTCCGTGGTATACCAGGGCGTAAAAATCAACATCGTGGACACACCGGGCCATGCCGATTTCGGCGGAGAAGTGGAGCGGGCCCTGTCCATGGTGGACGGCGCCTTACTCCTGGTGGATGCCTCCGAAGGCCCTTTGCCCCAAACCCGTTTCGTGCTGCAAAAAGCGCTGAAGTCCAAATTGAAAATCATCGTGGTGATAAACAAGATCGACCGCAAGGATGCCAGGTCTTCTGCGGTGCTGGATCAGGTGTATGATCTGCTCATCGACCTGGATGCCGATGAAGACCAGCTGGAGTTTCCATTGCTATACGCCATCGGTCGCGACGGCGTTGCGGGGACCGCCTCGGACCAGCTGGCCGATGACCTCCATCTGCTTTTTGACGCCATTGTCAGGGAAATTCCCCCGCCCCGGTTCGACACTGACTCACCGTTTCAAATGCTGGTCTCCGACCTGGGCTATTCTGACTATCTTGGCCGCCTGGCAGTGGGACGCGTGGTGGGCGGCAAGGCCGAATCCAGACACCGGCTCATCCGCATCGACGCCGACGGTAACCAGCGTCCCTTGAAAGTCACCCGCCTGCAAATTTACGAGGGCATGGATATCACACCGGTAACTACGGTGAGCGCCGGTGAAATAGCTATCCTGTCCGGCATCGAAGAGGTAACCATCGGCGATACCATCTGCACTGAAGATGCGCCCTTCGCCCTACCCCGCATCACCGTCGACCCGCCGACGGTTTCCATGCTGTTCACGATCAACGACGGCCCGCTGGGCGGCAAGGAAGGCCGCTATGTGCAGTCGGCGAAAATTAGGGAACGATTGCTCAAAGAGACCCTGCTCAATGTGGCCATCCAGGTGGAAACCACCCTGGACAGAGATTCTGTGGTGGTCAAAGGACGCGGGGAGTTTCAATTGGCCATCCTCATCGAGACCATGCGCCGGGAAGGGTTTGAATTTTGCGTGGGGCGCCCTGAAGTGATCCTGAAGCGGGAGGATGGGATCGTCAAAGAGCCCGTCGAACGGCTTTTCATAGACTGCGGTGAAACTTTCATGGGGGTGGTGACCGAAAAGCTTTCCGTGCGCAAAGGAAAGATGATGAACCTCTCCAATACCGGCACCGGACGGGTGCGCATCGAATTTTCAATTCCCTCGCGGGCCCTGATCGGCTATCGGGACGAGTTTCTCACCGACACCCGGGGAACGGGTATCATGAATTCCTACTTTCTGGGTTACGAGCCATACCGTGGCGACTTTCCCAGCCGTTTTACCGGATCGATCGTATCGGACCGTCAGGGTCATGCGGTGCCCTATGCCCTGTATAATCTCGAGCCGCGGGGCCGGCTGCTCATCCTGCCCGGTGAAACGGTTTACGAAGGAATGGTGGTTGGCGAGCACAACCGGGAAACGGACATCAACGTCAATCCCACCAAAGAAAAAAAACTGACCAACATGCGCGCGTCCGGCAAGGACGAAAACGTAATCCTGGCCCCCATCCGGCCGATGACCCTGGAGCAGGCGATCAACTTTATCCGGGAGGACGAGCGGGTGGAAATCACACCCAAGTCCATCCGGCTGCGTAAGGTAACGTTGGGTCTCAAAGCCCGCTACGCGCAGCGGGGCGCTAAAAAGTAAAGGCCGCCTACCGGGGATTTTCGAAAAAGACGTAGCTTGTGGAATAATCGGAAAACTCGAAGTAAACCTTTCGCTCGTCGGGATCCTTGACCATGTTCAAGTTGACGTCCAGGTATCCGTACCCGAAACGATAGGGTCGCGGGTTGTTGTCCGAGGTGCCGTATGCCGTGGATAATTTGTCGATGTTGATGAAGCGGCGCACCAACTTCTCGCCGGCGTAAATCTCCAGCACCCCGTCCGTGCCGGTCCAGTTCTGAATGGACCGACCGATCTTGTTCTGTGACTCCTGGGTGCAGGCCATCGCCATCAGCACAGCCAGCACGGCAACTGTTTTCATTAATGCCTTCATGAGGGGTTGCTCCTGATTCATTTTAAAACGTTACTAGATCGTCTCCGCTTCGCCGCAAACCTTGAATATCGCCATGACCTGTCGGCAGAGCAAGTCGAATTGTTCAGGGTAGAGGCTCTGGGCACCGTCGCTCAAGGCCTCTTCCGGTTGATGGTGGACCTCCACCATCAACCCGTGTGCATTGGCAGCCACAGCCGCACGGGACAGGGGCAGCACCTGATCCCGTCGACCGGCGGCGTGGCTGGGGTCCACCACAATGGGCAGATGGCTCTCCTTTTTTACCACCGGCACGGCGGACAGGTCCAGGGTGTTGCGGCTGTGGTGGACGAAGGTGCGCACTCCCCGCTCACACAGGATCACCTGGTGGTTTCCCTGGGCCATGATGTATTCGGCAGCCATGAGCCACTCGTCAATGGTGGCGGCCATGCCCCGTTTGAGCAGGATCGGCCGGTAGGACTCGCCGGCCCGCTTGAGCAGGCTGAAATTCTGCATGTTCCGGGTACCAATCTGGACCACGTCGGCATAATGCTCCACCAGGTCGAAGGTCTGAAAATCCATCACTTCGGTGACCACCGGCAGGCCAAAACGCTCTCTGACTCTGGCCAATATTTTGAGTCCCTCTTCTCCAAGTCCCTGGAAGGAATAAGGCGAGGTTCGCGGCTTGAAAGCACCGCCCCGGAACAGATGTGCACCGGCTTTTTTGATATGCCCGGCGATAGTCAAGGCCTGGTCTTCACTCTCGATGGCACAGGGGCCGGCAATGATGGTCAGATTACTTTTTCCGATGGTGACTTCACCCACCTGAATCAGCGTGTCTTCGGCTTTTGTTTCCCGACTGACCAGTTTATAGGGCTTGGTGATGGGTACTGCCTCCTTGACCCCGGGCAGGCCGATAAACAGGGCCACATCCACGGGACCTTTGTTGTTCAGCACACCAATGGAGACGCGATCACCACCGGGAATAGGCCTGGCCGTGCATCCTCGTCCTTCAATGACCTTGATCACCTGTTCGATCTGCTCGGGTGTCGCCGTTTTATCCATCACCACCAGCATGATATGCCTCCTTTGGTAATTGGGACCCGGGTTTGTCACCCCGGCCAGAAAAAAAGGGCCCGGATCAACCCCGCGGCCCCTTAAATTGAAAACGGACCGCCGGATGATCGCTCGTGGGTCCGTTTGCTTGTCATCGACACGAAACACATCTCATGCAATGGGGATCCGGCAGGCGCACCCGATGGGTGACCGCCACCACCACAACCTTACCTTTCCTATGATTGAGATGTTCATGTTCTTCTGCTTTTCCTAATGGTTACTCAATGAGAAGGAATGGTTTGGATATGGCATCCATCATCGTGATTGTCAAACGCTTTTTCCAATGGGGAATGCGGCGAAAAAGGGATTGTGCCACCGCTTTATGAGCAAATGTGAAACAGAGGCTTGACTTGAGGTGCGTTGCCATTATTGTATTGCCCAAGAAAAAGGAGCGCAATTATGCCGATCTTCGAGTACCAATGCAAGACCTGCTGCAATCAATTTGAGCAACTGGTGTTCTCATCGGACACCGAGTCTGTTTTATGTCCCGCGTGCAATTGTGGAGACGTGGAAAAGCTGATGTCAGCCGGTGCCGTCCGGCCCCATGGCATTCCCACCGGTTCCGGCGGTTTCCAGCCTCCGCCCTGCAAACCGTCTGCCGGCGGCTGAGGCATTTAATCCCGCTTTCCCGGTTCGGGAAAGTTCACGTTTGAAGAAAAAGGCCGGCTGTCAAGCCGGACTTTATTTTCCGTCAGGCAGGCCGATTCCCATGGCCACCAGTTCCGTTTCCACCCGCAGCGCCCAGCCTTGATTGGCTTTGGGGTTGGCCGGACTAGGGTGAGTAATTCTGCCGGTTTTCAAGTGTTTGCCCTTCAATGCATGCTTAATCCGTTTTTCAGCAAAACCACCGATCCCTACCACCCACCGTGGCTTCAAAAGGTCAATGGATCGTTGAAGCGCTTGGTCACAAATTTGGAAAAGCCGCTTTTTTTCACCCGCCGGCAGCTTGTCGGGTGTGCGGTTGCGGCCGCTGGCTTCCATGAACACCAGCGGGCAGTAGTTGAGTACGAAAAACTGTTTAAAAAAGGTGCCCGGGCTCCCATACCGCTGTTTGGCCCATCCCCACAGGCGTTGACCGCTCACCTCCCTGCGCGTACATGAAAAACCTGAAATCGGCCGTTTGGGGTGGACGTCGGGCGGCTGCAAAATCAGGGTGTTGATGCCCATCCACCCCTTCACCATCTCCACGTCCCCAAATGGCACACCGGTCTGGGCCATACCAAACGGACCGGGGTTCATACCTACCAGCACCACCGCTTTGACTGTGTCGCCAAAACAGGCCACATAACGGTCATAACCACTCCTGGCATAGATCAGGGGATGATAGGTGTGGGTCACGGGAGCCGAAAATGCCAGCCGCCGGACGCTTGCCACCAGATCGTCGGTAATTGCAGCGATACCTGCAGCCAAGCCGCCGTCGAAGGAGGCCATCTTATTGGGTGGGCCGGGCCGAGATGGCCTGGGCGATCATCGTTTTTTGTATCTCGGGATCCATCATGGTTTTCATGTCTACCTGATCCTTTCGATCCAGTATGAGTTGGTGGGTCTGCAGACCTTCCGATTATCAATCAGCGGCGTCGAAGGAGTCGAACAGGGAGACGGTAACCCAAACCGTGCCCAAAAACAACGCAGGCGGCTGCCCATCAAGACTCTCCGAAAATCGTAACAATCATATTTTCATTGACTTGTCTATCAGATGATGGTCCACTTTTTGACGCGCCATCCAATGGGTCATTTCCGATCATCGCTTTCAAACCCCATGTGAACATACAGGTCCATTAATGCCTAAAGTCAAATCACCCTCGACGGTTTCGCCCACATCGACAAAGACATTGAATGCCAAGCGACTGGAATCCGAAAACCGGAAGATACGTCAAAAAAACGCGGCATTGAAAAAGAGAAACCGTGAGCTGGACCTGATCATCCAGTCTTTTCTATCAATCAATTCCAGTCTCGCGTTGGATCGTGTGCTGTCTACAATATTAGAGGCGATCAAAAATCTGTTCGGTGTCGTTGGCAGTTCCATCTGGCTGAAAGATCATGCTACCGGTGAGGTGGTGTGCCGTCAGGCAGCAGGCTTCCAGCGCAATGTCGTCAAAGGCTGGCGCCTGGCACCCGGTGAAGGAATCGCCGGATGGGTCAGCGCTTATGGTGAAAGCGTCATTTTACCGGACACCCGGGATGACAGGCGCCATTTTCGAAAGGTCGCCGATACGATGGAGGTCGAATTGCGTTCCATCATCAGCGTGCCCATGCGGGTTAAGGGGACGGTCATCGGCGCCCTGCAAGTGGTGGACAAGCAGGTTGGCCGGTTTGATCAATCCCACAAGATGGTGCTTGACGCACTGGCCGACGCGGCGGCGACCGCCATCGAAAATGCCCACCTTTTCGAGCAGGCCAATCGTGAAATTGCCGAACGAAAGCGGGCGGAAAAGAAGCTTAAAAAAAATGAAAAAGAGCTGAAGGACAAAAGCATCGCCTTAAAAGAGGTCAACACCGCACTGAATGTGCTGCTGAAAAACAGGGAGGAAGACCAGGTTCACATGGAGGACACAATTGTGGCCAATTTCAAGGATCTTGTGCTGCCGTTTATAGAGAAGCTCGCTCAAAGCCAGCTGGATGAAAAGCAGGTCACCTACGTGGACATCATCCAGGCCAATATTTCCAATATCGTGTCCCCTTTTCTGCGCCAGATCCCGATGAAGTTTTTCGATCTGACCCCCACGGAAATTCAAATTGCCGATCTGGTTCGCAAAGATAAAACCACGAAGGAGATTGCACAAATCCTGAGCGCCTCTGCAAAAACCATCGAGGCCCACCGCAACCGCCTGCGCAAAAAACTGGGGTTGACCAATCAGCGGATCCAACTTCGCGACTACCTGATGACCCTGGTGTAAGGATTGAACGTCAATGACGGTTAGGCCGGCCCAATGAGTTCGCGAATCTTTTCTACCAGTTGTGCATTGGAAAACGGTTTGGTGATGTAGGCATCGGCCCCCATGGCGATTCCCTTGGCCATATCGGCATCCCGGTTTTTGGCCGTGAGGAAAATGACTCGGATCGATTCCCATTCGGTTCGCTGTCGAATCATCTGGTAGATCTCATATCCATCCAGATCCGGAAGCATGATATCAAGAAGGATCAGATCGGGATGAACCTCGACGATTTTTTCGATGGCTTCTTTACCGCTCTGGGCCAGCTTGGGCACGTATCCTTCCTTTTCCATGAGGAATTGCAGCGGCACCAGAATGCTCAATTCGTCATCCACAATGAGAATTGTTTTTCGACGCATTCGATTGCTCCCGAAGGATAGATAGTGGTAATTGTTCCGACAATATGACGTGGGTCTCAGTATAGTAGATTTTGGATGGATGCACAATCCAAAGATACCACGTTTTCGCGGCACGGGTAAGTGGTCAGCCCCATCGGTCCAGACCGTCAAACACTGCCGTTACCGCCTGACGATAGCGGTCAAGGGAATCCGCTTTGCGGATTCGTTTGACGATTCGCCGACTATCCGGGAAATCGGCAGCAAAATAGCGCCAGAATCCTTTCATCCGGTCCAGAACATGGCCAGGCCCGGAAAACTGGCGACAGTATCCGACCACCAGATCGTCGTGGAATGTCTCAAAGCGTGCGTTCCGGTGGCCGATCAGCCGGGTCCCCGATTGGATCATTTCAGGCAGAAACGGGTTGGCGATAAGCCCCCGCCCCAGCATCCAGCCGGATAGTGAGGGAAATCGCGATTCCAGCAATTGAAACATGGCCAGGTCGTTGATATCCCCGTTGTAGACCACGGGGTGGGAGATCCTTGCCAGACAGACTTCAAAAGCCTTCAGATCTACCCTTCCCGCATACATCTGCACCCCGGTACGCGGGTGAACAATCACCCGGGATAGCGGGTAGCGGTTGAAAACCGGGATAAGCCGATCCATTTCATCGCCTGAAAAACGCCCCAAGCGGGTCTTGATGGACAGATTGCCGGAAATTCCATGCAGCGTTTTGTCGAGCATTCGGTCAATCACATCCGGGTGCGGCAGCAGCCCGGAACCCCGCATTTTTTTGGCCACCATGGAGAACGGACACCCCAGGTTCCAGTTGATTTCCCGGTAGCCCAGATCGAAAAGCGCGTTGGCCAGACAGATAAACTCGTCCGGGTTGTTACTCAGAATCTGGGGGACGACCGGCATGGCTCGATTGTCGGCCGGCATCAGATCCCGCAGGTGGGAGGGTTTGATGCAGCGCCCCTTTATGGATGTGACAAAGGGTGCCACCGCCTCGTCAACGCCTTTAAAATGGCGTTTAAAGGCATTCCTGAATACTGCATCGGTAAAGCCGCGCAACGGGGCGAGAATCAGGTGTTTCATCGTCATTGCAGCCACGAAGCGGGTGCTGCCAAACTCAGGTAACAATCGCCCTCTTCGAAAATCAGCCGCTTTTTAACCATAGATTTGAAAAAAACGTGGATCTGTTCCGGGCTGTGGGCGGCAAACCTCCCGGTCACCTGTTTGAGTGCACGGGGCGTATAACAATAGCGGTAGATCTCTGCCGAGATCCCGATGAGCCGGTGCCTGACGGTGGCCTGCATGGGTAGATGCTGGTCGATGATGATAAAACGGCCGCCATCACGAAAGGCCAGTGCCGGTTTGCCACCGGTCTGCCGCTGCATGGTGTCATATTCTTTTTGCCATTTACGGGTTTCCTTTTCGACTATTCGCCACAATTTCAGTTGGCGGGTCCGGTCGCCGCGATAGCCCTGAATCATGAACCGGATGCCCACGGTCACCGGCTCCGGAAACAGTTTTTCCAAATTGGGATGATTGAAAACAGACCGGATGTGAAACCGCCTGGCAAGCCGATATATCGGACTTTCCAGGCCCAGCCAGAAACTGACCGTTTTAAGCGGCCGGTACCAGCGGGCAAATGCTAACGAATTAAGGGTTTCATTGACATCTCGGTCATCGCTGCCGGGGAAATGAAGCATCAGATTGGATGCGTTGACGATGCCCAAAGCCTCACAATGCTTCATCAGGCTCAGGTTGTCGATGACCCGCACCCCCTTGTTCATCTTGGCCAACAGTTGGCTGGACAGGGCTTCGATGCCCACCTGGACCGTATCCACGCCGGCCTGTTTCATTTTCCGAAGCAGCGCGGGAGGGGTATTGGCCCGCAGTTCGGTGAAGATGGACAGGTTCCGGTCCAATCCCCGGATACCATCGAAGATCGACGAGGCCTCTTTCATCGGGAAGGCGTTATCGGCAAAGGTCAGGGAAAGGACCTGATGCCGTTGAACGAGGTAATCCACCTCCCGGACCACCTGCTGCGGACCTTTGGTGCGATATCCCTGCCACTGCAGGTTCAGATTGCAGAAGGCGCACCCCTTGTACTGGCCCGCGGCATCCTGCCGGTGCCACCAGCATCCCCGAGAGGCTTCAACAGGGAGAACAGGAAAGAACCGGTGTTGTGGAGAAAACCCGGCCAGCATGTCGAAGTAGTCATCGTAGTCCGGCACAGGCAGGCGGTCCAATCGACTCAGTTGGGAAAACCGATCCGTTTCACCGGGCCTGGTATCCGGGGAAAAAACGCCGTCGGGTAGCTGCGGTGTGGACCGGAAGCGAGGGTCGGTCAGATGGCGCAGCAGGCCGGCCAGGGGACGCTCGCCCTCCCCTACCACCAGGTAATCGATATGAGGGAAAACATTCAGCAGGTCGGCAGACCGCTCCCCCGAGAAGGAAGAGCCACCCACAACCACGGGCAGCGAAGGGCAGATGGCCTTGATTTGTGAAATCAGGTAAAGGGAAGCGGTCACCTGGCAAAACGAAATGGTAAACCCGACCAGGTCGAGTCCAGACCAATTGATTCGTTGGAGCCAGTCACGGACGACGGTTTTCACCTCGCCGACCACCTGCTGAAAATCATCGGTCCCCGCGTCCCCCCGTTTTAGCGTCCCAGTGTATAATAATTCGGCCAGATGGGCATGCTCGGGATAGAGCAGTGCCGAGAAGACGGCCTCGGCCCGCCAGACCCGCCGGGAAACGCCTTGATAACGGCCGTATCCCAATGCTTGTGCCACCTGCAGGAAAAGGTGGCAGGTGTCCGTCTGAATGTGCGGCAGCGTTGCGCTCAGGTAAGCTTTCAATGTTCCCAGCGGCAAGGATGGACGGTTAAATAGCGCCCAGGGCGCGGAAACCAAAAGCACTCGTCCCTGGATGGCCGGTGTCTCTGCTGGCATGATCGCTGGGGCTATCCCGCCCAACCGGATCGAACCAGCAGGCGTTGGGCTCGTCGGTCGGCGGACAAATTAATGTTATTGATGATATGGCTAAATTTAAACCATCGATATGAAGCAGTATTTATGAATCCGGTGATATATCCACCTGCAGGCAGCGGATCGCCATATCCGGAAAACATGTTCAGGTGCAGCCGACCGTTTTTCACCACCGCCGCCAGGTTGTTTTTTTTCAGGTCGTCATACTGACCGTCCAGGGCGATGGATACACGGGTAACGCCATTGCCCGTTTCTTGGGAAAGAATTTGGCCCACCACGGTCCCCAGGAAAACCACCGAGGAATCGAAAATCAGCGGTTCACCGTCAAACATCACCCCGACGCCGGATGGATTCCCACTTCCGATTGGCTCTACGGAGCACCCCGGAAGACCGATCACCATCACCATCAAGATAATAGATATCGTTTTTTTCATTATCCCTCCACAAATCGTAAGGTGTCACCGGCAATTTGGAAATCGGAAAGCATGGATCCTGCCTGGGGCTTGCCTCGGCGTTTGGTGTCCTCAAGAACCACGGCGGCATCATCGATGTGAAAAGGCAGGTGAGCCAAGGCACAACACAGTTACCATCTATTTACCGGCCATACCCCGAACTTTCGTAAAGCATGCGGCAGTCACCCTGCTAAGGGTTTACCGGGAGTCAATTTGACGGTCAGGGGCAATACATGCATGTCGCGGGACACTTCCCGGGTGCGGCCCAACGTCCATTCACCGCATTGCTTTCCATCGATCATCCGCGAATCGATCTGCCGGACCACGCCGGCGACATCGATGACCGGGTGCCGCATGAACACCTCGGGCAGGCCGTAGGTCAGGTTGCAGGCCAGACACTTTCCGGGGCGCTGTTTGAGCTTAAATTCGAAATCAATCTGATCGTCCGTTTCCCCGGCAAAGGCGAGCGTGATATCATAGGCGCCCTCTGACGCATCACCCAAAAGGGCGGCGAAAAATCGATCCGCACGGCTCGGCGGGAAGATGTCGTCCAGTAAGGATTGTTTGAAAATCGTCTTACAAGAAGGTGTCTGCATCAGCTGGGTTCCTATGATTCATTCAAGCGCCACATCGTGGCCATCACCTGAAAAGGTCATCTACACCAGCATTCCTTCAAAATCAACCACCCGGGCAGCACCGCCGGCACGACGCAGGCGTATCATTGGGGTGAAGCACCTTCGAGGTAGTGCCGGCCCAATCGGCGGTGGACGAGCGGCAATGATGTCATCGGGGGCGGGACGTAGCCGAATATCGTTTTCAAAAACCGTTCGGTGATCCGGTAGGTTGCGCCCCACAGCAATTCTTTGTCACCATTATGGCGATGAATGAAACAAGGCATATCCCGATATGGCATGTCCGGTGCACCGGGGGTGCCGGTCTTGAACGAGATCCGATACCGTGCATAATTGGCGGCGTCAAAAAACGCCGCCACAGGGATGTAGACGATTTTTTCCACTTCCCAGTTGGGGAAAAACCGTTTCTGGCGATTCACCCATCCGACCATCGGGTAAATGGCCCGTTTGAACATGACCAGGTGCTGGGCGGGCATGGGGCCTAAAAATCTCACCCCGAGTGGATTGAGCCGCATCTCTTCGAATCCTTCCCGCAAGGCAGCCGCCAAAAGCAGGGCCAGCTTCGGGAAATCTGTCTTTCGGTATCGCCGCCACCACGAACCATGGGGCCACCGGGACAATGGCATTCTCGGCAGATTGAGCCATCTGGCCAGCATACGGTCGATGACCGGCGCAATGCCGCCACCCGGGCAACACAGGTCACCGCCTTGGCGGACACGCTGGGAACGTTTGTTTAAAATCAAAAACGGTTCTCCGCCGGAGCCGGTCCCCAAAAGGAAAAGGACTGCAGAGTTCAGACTCAGATCGCCATTGGTATTGAAGGTAAAGGTTGCCGGAGACGGACGGTGAAGGCGTTCCTGCACGAGACGGATGAGCGATTCGGATGATCGGGGCAGTGCTGGCATGACGGTATCCAATGATGTTGCCGGGCTCACTTGACGATTCGAATCCGGCAGGTGGCACGCAACCGGTCCCAAAGGGCCCGGATAATTACAGCAGCCACGTCCTTGGGCGCCAGGCTCCACTGGCCGGACCGGCGTTGACAGTCTGTCAGCAAGCCGGTGTTGACGGTGAACAGATTGAAATGGTTGTTGATGTAGCTTCCCAGTGTAAAATGCAGCGAAACCAGTTCGTCTGAAGTCATGTTGGCAATGGCGGCTTTGTCTTTCAGCGACAGCGTCCGCTCTAAATGATTCACCGCCGCCGCTAAGGTTTCCGGTGGATTTTCCGGTTGAGGCAGACGCTCCCGCTCGACGACTGACTGTAGCGGCGCGCTGATATCAGTCTCGATCATTGACAGAAAAAAGGTCGACTCAAGGATTTTGGAGACCTTGTCTGCAACCGAATCGACGACCTGGCCTTCACCCTCCCCGTCCACATGCAGCACCTTAATTCGATTGTCGGCGATCCACACGGCGATTCGCCGGGATGCGGAAAACCCGTTTTCCCCGTCAAGATCTTGAATCAGGAGTGGCTTGTTCAAGTGCAGAGCAATTTTTCTGGCTGTTTCCAGTCCAATGGAGGCCGTTTCGCCGGCAGTGAAAAAAACTGAGCCGTGACTGGCCTCGACTGCCTTTTCCGTGGCCGATCGATTGGAGGCGTCAGGCAGCCGATCGAGGCGGAATTTGTCCGGAACCGGTTCACTTTCACGGCACCACCCGCCATATGCCAGCCCCAGCTTTACGGCTATCTCCAGGGCGGCCAAGGCAGCACCGGGCTTCCCGCTGGAAATGATTTTCTCAATCATCCGTTCTCATCTCCCTCGATGTCTTTCAGGTCGCTTTTCCTGCCCCCTGATGCGGGGAAAATAACCAATCGCTGACCGGGATGGATCACGTTGCTCAAGCCGATGCGGTTCCAGATTAGCAGCGCGGCAAGGGGCACCTCGAATTTCTGGGCGATGCCCGTAAGGCTGTCTCCTTCCTTGACCACGTAAACACGCTGGTTGCGAATTTTGGTATCCGCTTCAATCAGGGCTGTCAGACGGCCCTCGAACCCCCCATCACCATCGTTTGGAATGTTTACGGCGCGTGTCCCGGCAGCCAGATAGTGACCCCTTATTTCCGGGTTGAAATCTTTGATTGTTTTAAAATCGGTTTTAGCCGCATTGGCGATCAGACGGAGGGGAAGATCCGTGAAGGCATTGACCCGAACCGTTGAAAACGTCTCCGGAGCATAGAGATCGCCTGGAGAAAGGATAAATCCATGATCCTTGGGTGCTTCGACGATGCGTTTGATGGCCAGGATACGAAAAACGAAACGCTGGGTTTCCAGGGGAAGGTAGAGTTGGTAATAGTTGGTGACGCCCTGCTCCAGGATTTCCGCTTCGAGGCCCTCTTCCCCCATGTTGTAGGCTGCCAGGGAAAGGCTCCAGGAACCAAATCGTTCGTAGAGCGCCTTAAGATATGTCACCACCGCCGGCGTGCTCAAATAAAGATTGCGCCGCTCGTCAAAGTTGACATCCACGACCAATCCATATTTTCTGGCAGTTTGGGGCATCAGCTGCCAGACCCCCATGGCCCCTTTATTGGACCCAGCGTGCATTCGAAGGGCACTCTCAGCGATGGCGAGATACTTGAGGTCATCGGGAAGCCCATTTTCCCTGAGCATCTGTTCGATGTACGGAAAATACCGGGTGGTCCGTTTGAGCCATAGAATTACCTGGGGACGGTTCCCTAAAGAGACCAACATCTCCTTTTCAAAACGCTCCAGCACCTGCGGGTCATCCACAGGCACCGTTTCGCTACACAGCACAACCGGCTGTTCCAGCTTGAGTGCCGCGAGCAACCTGTCATCATTGATCTCCTGGGCCACAGTAATACGAGGAGACAGCACGCCAAAAAAGATCACGGCTGCGCAAACAGCAAAACTGGGCCATATGGTTCGTATCATATTCAAGATTCGTCGTTGTGCCATGATCACATTCTGGGTGACTGGATTGGCGCCCATAAGAACGGTTGAACGCAATACGGTTGAACCACAATCATAATCAGTCTGATCCGTTTATTCCAGTTTCAACCAGCGGCAGATCAATTTTTTTATCTCTGCGTTTTCCAGTTTATTGTCGGACACGGAAACCAGCCCCAAACGGAGGGAGATCCGTTCATCGTCCCCCCACGGCCACCACGCCGCATAGAGCACCACCCCGTTTACGGGATCCATGGTAAACACCTTCTGGCCCGGAACGATGCCGAAACCGGACTGGAAATGATCGCGGACAGGTGCATCGGCGTCGTTAATGGTGGTAAAGTCCCATTTGTGTGTAAATTCAAGCGACAACGGAAGCTCAACCGTGATCTCATCCTGACGGTCGATTACCGCCAGCGCCAGGTTGAACTCTTTGTCCCACCGCCACGGGCAGGTTTCAGGAATGTTAAGGCTGATGCGTTGGCAGATGCTTTCCAGGACTTCCAGATCGTTTGGTGGCATGGGATTCCTTCCCTTTGATGCGAATGCCTGCCATTATCGCCATTCCTTTTTCGAGGCAGCATTCATGGCAGGTCAGTGGAAATTGAAATTGCTTCGAATATAAAGCAACCGGTCTCTCTTTGGCAAGCATTAGCCAACCGTAAGCCCACAAACCGGCGTCCGATGGGTTATTTTCTTCACGGGCAACATGGTTTCCCAAAACCGGGTCATTAGGAAAGAGCCGCCACAGAAACAGGGACGGCGGACAAGGTCTTCAACAGCACATTCGGGTCGACAGCCACGATAAACCCACGTTTGCCGCCGTTGATGTAGATCGTTTTTAGTTCCAGAATAGTGGTCTGTACATAAACCGGCATGTTGTGCCGGGTACCGAAAGGACTGATGCCGCCGACCTGGTATCCGGTATAGTTCAAGGCTTTTTCTGGCCGTACCGGAAGCACCTTTTTCGTACCGATGACACGGGCCAGTTTCCGGGTTGAAACCGCCTGATCGCCATGCATGAGTACCAGCACGGGCAACTGATCCTCGGTCTCCATCACCAGGGTTTTCACCACCCGATGCTCGGGAACCCCTAATTCCATGGCAGCCTGGCGAGCACCACCGCGGTCGGTATAGGTGTATATGAAAACCTGAAAATCCACCCGCTCTGCGCGCAGGAACCGTATGGCCTGGGTGATGGGGTATGTGGGTCTTTTCATTCGACCTCTATTGTCGTGCAAACCGGAAACCCATGCCAACGTAAAACGGGGCGGCCATTTTTCCAAAAAGCCTTTCGCCTGATAGCCTTGTTTCTACCGGGATGGATGAAATAATTCGCCATCTCATGGGGTGGAACGAAAAAACCGCACGTGGGCTATCCGGATCGTGCGGTTTTCTTTTTACGTGCATTGTCGGTTACTCGAATGATTTGGATATCCGGCCCGACTCCCGGTTTTGGAAGATGAGTTCTTTGGGTTCGATGTCACGGCTGTATTCAATTTTGCCGTGTGAAATACTGCCCGGTTCCAGTACGCTGTCCAAGCTCTCGCTGATCTCGCACGTCACCTTGTTGTTTTCACTGTCCAACAGGGTAAAATGGTCGGGATGGGTGGTGATAATTTGTCTGCTGACATTTTTCACCCAGACATAAAGCGAACCGTTGCCCATGTCGTGCACAGCCATCTCTGCGATTCCGTTACCGGTGTATTGCCTCAACCGGGTGTTGCGCCCCTCACGAGCCTGATCCCACGCCTGCCGGCGTTTGGCTTTAGCGGCACGAACGGCGCGTGCTTGATCCGCCTTTTTTTGTTGGGTCAGCCGATCCTCGTAAAGGGCCACCTTTTTCTGATAACGCGAATTATCGGGATCCAGTGCCAGCAATTGGCGGTACAGTTTCAAGTTAAGGGCAGAATCGGAGACCGGAACAGGCTTGACTTCGTTTTCGAGGGCCGCGATTTTTTCCTGACGCGCCGCCTTTGCACGCTGCGCCGCGGCTTCGGCCAATTCAGCCTGTCGTCGCTCGGTTTCGGCAATCGCCGCCTGGCGGACCCGTTCTTCTTCTTCCCGGGCCCAGCGTTCGGCAAAATCACCGCCGACGGCAACCACCTGTCCGCTTTCAAAAGCGATCGGTGTGCACAACGCCGCTGTCACCGGTGCATTCGATGAATCCCCGGCTGTTGTTTGATAATAGACCACAAAACGCTGGTCGCTGATATCATTTCGCAGATCCGGCGGGCCCAGGGCCTCGTAAACGACTTCCTGGGAGTCTCCTGGCTGAATTTTTTTTAAGGCGCTGATGTTTTCGTTGATGTCCAGATGGACACAAGCGGTCAGCATAAACGCTGCGATGAAAACGACCACCCCGATTCGCATTACACCAATCTCCTTCTTCCGTGGTACGGGGATCATGCTTGGTGATCCTGCCGTTTTTGTCCCGCAATGGGTTGTGCAAACTGAATTTCCGAATCCCAGGGAAACAGTATCCAGGTATCCTGGCTCACCTCGGTCATATATGTGTCGACCAGTGGCCGGCCGGCCGGTTTGGCGTAAACCGTGGCGAAGTGGGCCCTGGGAACCATTTCACGAACCAATTTAGCCGTTTTGCCCGTATCCACCAGATCGTCAATCAGCAGCCAGCCGGCGCCGGCGCCGGTCGTGGATTTGAGCACCTGAATCTGGCCCTGATTCCGGCCAGCGTAACTTGCAATGCAGACGGTGTCAACCAGTCGGATATCCAGTTCCCGAGCGATGATGGCGGCGGGGACCAGGCCGCCCCGGGTGATGGCGATGATGCCGCGCCAGGGACCCAGTTCGATCAGGCGCCAGGACATCGCCCGGGCGTCCCGGTGCAATTGCTCCCATGAAATGGGATAGGTACGTTGGTATGCGTTTTCTCGGCCGGTGGTCATCGTATTTGCAGCCCGCCCTTTTTAACGAGGTTCCGATCCAGAGGCGTACCCGCCCAGGCGTGGGACATGACCATCAGCAGGTCATCGCGGTCCAGTTCCTCGGGATTGCATAAAATGGTACCGTCACCCAGTGCTTTGTCCGCTATGGCCTCGATGCTATCCGCCGGCACCCGGGCACTACCGTCCGGGCTGGTAATCTCCTTGAAAAACCTGGCGTGTCGACCGCCGGTCTCCTGGTGGAGGCGCTGGTTCAGCTGTCGTATGGCGGCAATGGCATGCTGAGCCCGCAGATGGGCAGGTGTCTGCGCATAGACGCGCGCGCCGGACAGCGGCAGCAGCAACTGGGCGGTGAAATGACCGTTTTTATGCATATTGTACTCCAGGCCATAGGGGAGCAAAATTGCCATACAGGTGCCGTGGGGTATACCGCAGACCGCACCCACTGAATGACCCAAGGTATGGACCATGCCCACCATGGCATTGGAGAAGGCCACGCCAGCCAGGGTTGCGGCCACGGCCAGTGCCAGACGCCTGTCTGTATTTTCCGGTTCCTTTATCACCTTCAGCAAATTTTGGCCAATCAATTCAATGGCCAACAGCGCATGGGTGTCACTGAGCGGGTTTTTGGCCAGGCAGGTATAGGCCTCTACGGCGTGGGTCAGGGCATCCATTGCGGTGGCGGCGGTGATTGCCGACGGCAGCGTCAACGTCATGCGCGGATCCAACACAGCAATGTCCGGAAAAAGAAAAAAGGAGGTAAACGTCATTTTCAGATTTCGGACGTGGTCGGCGATAACCGCCACCAGGGTCACCTCCGACCCCGTTCCGGCGGTGGTGGGAATGGCCACCAGAGGCTTCAGTGGCCGGGTCAGGTTTCCGGCACCGGAAAACTGCATCAAGTCGTCCACATTTTCCGACACGACGATGTTGACCCCTTTGGCCGTATCCATCACCGAACCGCCACCGACGGCAACAAGCGCATCGCAGCCCATTTCCCGATAAACCCCGGCGAGACGGTAGACGGTCTTCAAGTCCGAATCCGGCGGCACATCGTCCTCAACGGCGCCGATGCGGACTCCCGGTGTGATGGCTGCCATGAGAATATCCACAAGCCCGGCAGCAACGACTCCCTTGTCCGTGATGATCATGGGGTGGCTGGCATTCAGGTCGCCGAGCAAACGGGGAATCTTTTCCAAGGCCTGATGGCCGGCAACAATTTTTACGGGGCAGGAAAATTCGTAGTATCTCGGGACGTACATGATCAGCTCCTCTGAAAGAATTTGGTAGATCGGGTTTTGTCAGCTGCGGACGACTTTTCCCGGTCATCAAGGTGCACTTTGCCTGGCCCCATATATAATACGTGCCATATGATCGTCGGCAGGACCGTTGCCCACCCGGGATTGGACGCGTTCGATCTGTTCATCCGTCAGCCCGGCATCTTCCAGAGACGATGGGATTTTCAATACCAATTCAGTGTTGACAGCATCGAAAAACTCCAAAAAAAGCGCAATCGTGCGTGGTGTTTTAAAGTCGGCGGCAGTCAGGGCGAAGATGTCCGTCCCTGCAATGGGGTAGAGCAGTTCACCCACCCGCTCCGGTTGCAGAGCGCCGGCCTCACGCAGCAGATGGGGCAGCAGAATCGCCATTAAAAAACCACTGGGGAGATCGGTCCATTCCTTTAACCCAGTGCCCAGAACATGACAGATGCCCGGCGCGGAGGCAAAAAATGCGCAGCCGGCTGCCATCTGGCCGTTGATCACGGCACAGAGATCATTTCTCCAGTCTGATTTTCGAAGGGCACCGGGCAAGTAATTCATGATCAAACCGATGGCAGTGTGGGCATATGCGCGACACATGGGCCCGGCGGAATCATCGAGAAAAGCCTCCACAGCGTGAGCCAGTGCAATCAACGCACCATTCACCACATCCGGATCATCACCTTTCCCCATCATTACCGGATCGATGAATACGACGTTAGGAATCAACCGGGGGGAACCCAACCGCCGCCCACCGTCACTGGCATACCCGGTGGCCTCGTCACCGTTACCACCGGCGGTGGCTACCAACATCAACGGTCGCAGCGGCCCGGGGGCGGACATCTCCCTGCCGGAATCATCCTGCATCCCATGATCGCCAGTAGAAACCAGCATGTTCAGGCACTTGGCCGCATCCACCACCGAACCACTGCCGACGGCAATGATGCTGTCGCAGCCCCCATCCCGGTAGATTCGCGTCAACACCGGCATCAAGTCCGGTTGCAAGTGATCCGGTAGGCGGTCGTATATTCCCAGGGTCAGCCCCGACGTTTTAAAGGCATTGATTACGGTGTTGATCCGCTTTTTGCCAATCTGGTCGTGGTTGGCCAGAATCAGCGGTGCGTGGGCATTGAGGGTGGCGAGTTCCATGGGTAAGTGCGATAGTGCATGGCTGCCGCAGTTTGTTTTCAGGGGACAAAAAAAAGCAAAATCATCGGGCAAACGCATCGGTCTCTCCTCGATCGATCAAAACGGAGTCACTTTCAAATCCCGAGGGAATTAGAGTCCCACCACCGCTCGCAGATAGATCAGTGTACGGCCAACATATTTTCGAAAGGGTGGCCACTGAGGGTATCGCCGGACCGCCAGGGAAGCCAGTCGCCTGGGCAATAGGAATACCTCCACCATGTCCAGAATACGAACCACCGTACATGCGGCGGGAAATTCCCCGTCCACAATCAGCCGGTCCCTGGCCGCCGCCGTGACCGTGGCCTCCTGAAAGGTAAAAAGTAGGATCGCCGCCTCGATGTTTTTAACGGTCAGCTTCAGATCGATATAACGCGCTTTGGGATTGGCACCCAGATATCTGACTTTGCCGGCTTTATCCTTGCCAACGACCATGGCCGGACCGTCCGGTGCAACGGTCAGGGCGAAGGTGAATCCGTCGGGGATGGTGTCGAAAGCCTTGCGCACCTCCCGATCCACCCGGGCGGCCGCCTGGATGGCCCTCCCCATAAACCAAAGCATCATCGACAGATATAACTGTTTGACCGGTTTGCCGCCGGGTGACACCATCTTGAAATAGTCCAGCCGGGGGTCGGTCAGCATGTCCCATTTGGGATTTATTCCCAGCCGCCCCAGCGTTTTTTCGGTTGGAATGCCGTGGGGGTTGTATCCCCGAAGCCGATAATAGGTATCGAGCATGGGCTGCAGGGGAACCGTCCGTTTTTTGAGGTCACACCCGCGTCCTTCAGTGAGAAATCGTCTCGGCAGGGTGTCGTCTTTGCGTGATATGCCTTCGCCGGTGTTCATGGTGCGCTCGAGCACATGGATACGTGCACCAGCCTTGAGCATCTGCCATTGGTTCAACCGCAGACCGGTCACCGACCGCCATAGCTTGGAAAAAATGCTGATGTCCATGAGCATGATGGCGACTGCCGGCAGGTACTGCATAATCAGGCGCAGCAGAAATTTGGGGGTGTATTTGACGATGGGCGGCTCGAGTACATAGGCGTATGAGGTAAACTGGCAGGTGTGCAGGGAGTTGACCGCAGCATACAGATTTTCAAAAAACGCGACGAATCGTGCTTTGGCGCGGGTGGTGTAGGGGTTGAGAAAACCGAAGGCCACTTCCAGGGCAAAGGTGGCGGCGGACAGGTGACAGGCACCCCGGTTGGCAACGGCATAGGCCAGCCCCTGCCCCCACGCTCCCCTGGGATCGTAGGCCGGCATTTCAAGCCCCTTGACCTGGATGGCAAAATCCGCGCCGCCGTACCGTTTGGACAGCGATCGCGTGCCGTCGGCCATGTCGTCGCCGAACCCCCGTCGCCAGGCCATATCATCCAGGGCCTGGGCAATACCCTCGGCGACACCAAACTTTAAACCGGTGGCGATCAAGCCCTTCTCACCGGCTTCCATGCACCAGGCGAGAACGGAACCGGCTGAGATGGTGTCCATCCCCAACAGGCCGCATCGATCGCTGAATACGGTGATGGTGTCCGGTTCGAAGATGCCCAGGTTGGGGCCCAGCAGACCGACGGTTTCATATTCAGGAATCTGGTGGACGCTGCCGTCGGCCAGGGTGCCCTTGTGTCCACACATGATCGAACAGGGTTTGCAGGTGCGGGTTGTGGCCTGGTAACGCTGCCGCATGGTTTCCCCCGATACTTGATCAGCCTGGGGATGGCTGCCTTCCTGAAAATTTTTCACCGGCAGGATGCCGCCGTCGTTGCACCAGTTGACATGACTGCTGGTGCCGTAGTTGCGGTAGTCATCGGCGGTCACCGGATTTTTTTCGATATAACCGGCCGCCCTTTTTTTGGCCCGATTGAACAGTTTTTGATTGGCCGGGACGATTTTGAAGGCTCTTCCCCGGGCAACGATGGCCTTGAGGTTTTTGGAACCCATCACCGCCCCCAGGCCGCCGCGACCCAGAAACCGATGGCCGGAGGCCACATTGGCAATCAGAACCTGGTTTTCGCCGGCCGGTCCGATCGCAAGCACGCCGGCCTTTCCATCCGGGTTCAGCTGTCTCTGGACCGCTTGGGTATCCAATCCCCAGCAGTCGGCACCGTCCACAATACGAACGTCGTTTTCATCGATATCGATCACCACCGGTGATGGTGCCCTGCCGGAGATCAGCAAGCCGTCATAGCCGGCAGTCTTGTAAGCCATTCCGAATGGTCCGCCGCAGGATGAATGCAGCATAATGCCGGTCAGCGGCGATTTGGTGATGGCCGAAAAGCGTCCCGAACACGGTGCACCGGTGCCCATGAGCACGCCCATCATGAATGCCAGCCAGTTCTCCTCACCCAGCGGGTCGATCCCACGATCCATTCGGTCATAGAGTAATTTGAGGCCCAGCCCCTTGCCGCCCAGAAAACGTCGACGGTCATCCGCATCCACTTGAAATTCAGTCACCTGGCCGGTCGACAGGTTGACCTGGACAATCCGGTTGCTGGTTCCGACGATTGTTTTCATGTTAGGGATAGAATTTTGGCGACCAGTTTTTCAATGCCGGCGGCCACGTCCTTGATACCGGGTCCCAGCATATAGGCCGGTGTGGTGACGATTCGGTTTTTTTCATCCACGCAGATATTCGACACGCTGCAAACCGAATGCACCCCCCCCATGGATTCGATGGCCGCTGCGGTGCCGACATCGTTGCCGATGGTTACCCGGGGAGAGCGTTTGGACAGTGCACGTGTCAGTGTTGCCGGGGCAATGCATAAGGCACCGATGGGTTTTGATCGATCTGCCATGTCTTCAAGAAGTCGTTGCACTTGGGAATGGACCTTGGCCTCGGGTCCCTTAACCGCAAAATCACTGAGGTTTTTGGCGGCACCGAACCCGCCGGGAATGATCAGGGCATCCATATCGTCGGCGCTGACCGAAGCGACATCCTGGATCTCGCCCCTGGCGATGCGCGCGGACTCCACCAGCACATTTCGCCGTTCATCCGCTTCCTGCTGGGTCAAATGGTTGATGACATGCAGTTGATCCACATTCGGCGCCATGCACAGGACCGATGCCCCCGCTCGATCCAGGAAAAGGAGGGTCAGCACCGCCTCATGGATCTCCGAACCGTCGAAAACGCCGCATCCGGACAATAACACACCAATTTTTTTGGCCATTTGAATTCCTTTCGTTGTCTGTTACATATGGGGCGTACTATTATTCCAGTACGTGTTTGTCCAGAACAAAACAGGTGAACATACCTTGAAAGAGCTCCTCACCATCTTTGGTCACGCTCACGGAGACCCAGTATTTCTTGCCCTTGACCTCCCGGACCTGCGCCCGTGCGATCACTGTCTCACCGACCCGCACCGGTTTGAGAAATTTTATATCCGAGGCCCCGAGGACCACATGGGGATGATTCACAGCTATCATGGCTGCATAATCCGCGGCACCGAAGATAAATCCACCGTGGACCAATCCTTGCTCGTCGGCGGCCATTTGCGGCGTGGTAACGAGTTCAACCTGGCTGTTCCCGCCATCCACGAACAGTGGTTTGCCGCACAGGGACTGATCGATATGGCAATGCGTGTCGATTTTCATCCAGACCTCCAGAAGCGTTTCAGACAGCTACACTGCCCGAATCAGTGGAAATTGAAACAGTTGATTGATGACGGCGTGGCTTGAAAAGAAGTTTTGATCATAATAAAAAGAGAGTAATGCTGTCAATCGTTTGCAAGCGGGAACCGTCATGATCTTAGGAAAGGAGTGGCTTTGAATTCAATTGTACTGAAGCGCATCACCGCAATCAGGCAATGTCTGGCTGAAAAGGAACTGGACGCCCTGATGGTATCGGTCCAGGAGAATCGCTATTATCTGAGCGGCTTTTCCGCAGAGGACACCCAGTTCGATGAAACTGCCGGCGTGCTGATCATATCCCATCGCCACCTGGTACTTGCCACCGACAGCCGCTATGAATTGCAGGCGCAAGCCGAGGCAGCCGGATTTGAGATTGTCTGCCATAAAAGCGGCCTTGAAAAAGAGCTGCCGGAGATCACCAAATCGTTGGGCATTCAGCGGCTCGGTTTCGAGAGTGTGCGCCTTTCCCATAAAACTCACTCGGCCTACGCCGACGCACTGGGCAAGCAGAAGCCGCCGGTCGAGCTGGTTCCCATGGAAAACTTGGTGGAAACACTTCGCCAAATCAAATCTGAAGACGAAATCCAACGAATCACCAACGCCCTGCGGTTGGCCGAACAGGCTTTCTCTGTAGTTAGGGATACCATCCGGCCGGGCATGACGGAAAGGCAGGCGGCCTGGGCCATGGAAAAAGCCATGCGCGAAACCGGCGCACAGGGGTTGTCGTTTCCCGTTATCGTGGCTTCGGGCCCCAACAGCGCACTGCCCCACGCCGTACCCACGGACCGCATGCTGGGCAGGGGGGAGCCCATCCTCTTCGACTGGGGCGCCCGGTTGAATGAATACTGCTCGGACACCACCCGAACGGTGGTGATCGGTGAACCGGATGACCGCTTCAAAAAAGTGTTCGACACGGTTGTCACGGCCAGGGATATGGCCATTGCCGCCATCAAGGCAGGCGTCAGCGGCACCCAGGTGGACAAGGTTGCCCGGGACCATATCGACCGAAAGGGTTATGCGGGCAAATTCGGCCACAGCCTGGGCCACGGCACCGGCCTGGCGGTTCATGAGGGTCCCCGGTTGAGTCCGATCAAAGACGACCGGTTGGAAGCGGGGATGGTCGTTACCGTGGAGCCGGGCGTTTATCTGCCGGACTGGGGGGGAATCCGCATGGAAAACCAGGTCGTGGTCCGCCAGGATGGGGCCCAGATACTTAACGATGCCGCGCCATTTGATCCCCGGGTAAGGGTGTAGCCGATGGACAGCACATCCGACTTTCTCCAGCGCATGGATCAGTATCAGACCTTTTTGGTGATCGAAAAAGGCCTGAGCGAAAAGACCCTCGCCGCCTACAGTACGGACCTGATGCGATTCTGCCAGTTTCTGGAAAAGAAAAAGGCGACGTCCGTCTCCCAAATCGACACGGGACTGATCCTGGCCTATCTGATCCACCTGAGAAATCGGGGATTGCGGGCACGCTCCCGAGCCCGTCACCTGGTCAGCCTGAGGGGCTTTTTCAAGTTTCTGACCGCTGAAAAAATCATCGAAAAAAATCCGGCCCAGCAGGTCGACCTGCCAAAAACCGGATTGCGGCTTCCCGACGTATTAAGCGTAAGCGATGTAGAGGCTCTGATCGATGCTCCGGATCGAAGCCAAGCGGAAGGATTGCGGGACGCTGCCATGCTGGAACTGCTTTACGGAGCCGGTTTGCGGGTATCGGAACTGATCCGACTGGCGATGACCGGCATCAACCTGGAGGCAGGATTCGTCAGGGTCTTCGGCAAAGGATCCAAAGAGCGGGTGGTTCCCGTCGGCCGGATGGCCCTGAACGCCATCCGCGAGTATCTGGACCGCTCGCGTCCGCTGCTGTTGAAAAACCGTTCCAGCGCGGATCTGTTTGTCACCCGGCGGGGCAGCGCCATGACCCGTCAGAGTTTCTGGAACCTGGTGGGCCGGTACGGCCGGCTGGCAAAGTTAAAGAAAAAGGTCACCCCTCACAGCCTAAGACACTCCTTCGCGACGCATTTGCTCGAAGGGGGTGCCGACCTTCGTGCCGTGCAGATGATGCTGGGTCACGCAGACATCTCCACCACCCAGATCTATACCCATGTCGCCCATCGGCAATTGGTTGAGGCCCACAAAAAATACCACCCCAGAGGGTAAATGTCGATCATGAAACCCGATCATGTATTGCGTCTGAAGGTGTGGTTCGCGTCTTACACCCGGTCATTCATGACAGGTAAAACGCCACTAGACAGTCCATTGGAATTGAAAATCGAGCATACGGCAAGGGTCTGCGACAACATCTGCCAGTTGGGCCGTTCCCTCGATCTGACCGACGGTCAATTGTGTTTGGCCGAGACCATCGGCCTGTTTCATGACCTGGGGCGTTTTGAGCAATATCGCCGCTACCGGACATTCAACGACCGACAATCGGCCAACCACGCACGATTGAGCATCGATGTGTTAAATCACACCGCCGTGCTGGACCCGCTTCCGGCCGGTGAAAAAGCCGCGATCATCGACGCCATCCGCTTTCACAACGCCCCGCGGCTGCCCGCCAACCAGCCCCCGGCATCTATGGTTTTCATGCGATTGATTCGGGATGCCGACAAACTGGATATCTGGAAGATCTTTGCCGATTACTACCGGCATCACCGGCGCCCCGAACCAGCCATCATCCATCACCTGCCGGAGCTGCCGACATGGGAGGAAAAGATCGTCAAAGCCATCACGGATAAGCGCATGGCACGATTTCAGGACATGAAAAGCCTGAATGATTTCAAACTGCTCCAGCTCAGCTGGATATTCGATCTGCATTTTCCCGAAACATTTACCCAGGCCCAAAAAAGAGGAGATCTGGCCGCAATCGCCCGTTCACTGCCCGATGACCGCATCTTGCGCCATGCGATTGGCGTCATCTCGGATCGGCTGGACGAAGCGGTATCGGCAAGACCTGACCAGGGGGACTGCTTTTCCAAGATTGCCCTCACCGGGTAAACACAGGGCATATTTCCTGATTTGGATCGGGTTGACAGACACCTGCGGCTTGGATAAGGGAACATGTTTTGATAAATTTATTCGAAAACAATTACCGTTCATTAACCGCGTTCCACCAACAGGGGGCAGCAGTTTGACCCATACGGATACGACATTGAAGTCCCACGGGTTCTGGAAACCCGACCAGCACTTGCCACGCACCGGAGAAAAGGCCTTAAGCGAAGCGCTGCGCCATCTTTCGCAACCCTTCTATGTGGTGGACATCAACGGCCAGATCGGTGTGGCCCAGGATGGAATGGCCAGCCTCGGAACGCACGCGCCACCGGCATCCAACTGTTACCGCCTGCTGGGATGGTCGCCTTGCTTTGCCTTGACGTCGCTCGGAGACCCTGGCTTTAAATCGGATCATGGTTTGAATTTCGCCTATATCTGCGGGGCCATGGCCAACGGCATCACCTCAACGGCCATGGTGGAGGCGGCTGGCCGGGCCGGCATGATCGGCTTTTTCGGAGCCGGTGGACTGCCCATCGAACAGATTGAATCGGCCATCGACACCCTGCAAAAGAACCTCGGCAGCCTACCCTTCGGCTTCAACCTGATCCACAGCCCCAACGATATGGAACAGGAACAGAAAACCGTTGACCTCTACCTGGCCAAGGGAATCCGACTGGTTTCTGCATCCGCATACCTGGATCTAACGATGCCCCTGGTTCAATACCGCATCCACGGCATTCATCGAAACAATCAGGGGAAGATCGTCTGTCCCAATCGAATTGTCGCCAAGGTGTCCCGCGAAGAGGTCGCCCGGAAATTCTTTTCCCCACCGGCGGAAAAAATGCTTCAACGCCTGAAGGAGCAGGGTAAGGTCACCGACGCGCAGGCAGAAATGGCCCGTCAGATACCCATGGCACAGGACCTGACCGCCGAAGCCGACTCGGGCGGCCACACCGACAACCGCCCGGCCCTGTGCCTGTTTCCTACCATGAAGGTTCTTCGCGACGAGATGGCCAGGCAGCACGACTACGGCATCCCCCTGCGCGTGGGGCTTGCCGGGGGCATCGCCACCCCCGAGTCCGCCGCGGCCGCCTTTGCCATGGGAGCGGCCTACATCCTCACCGGTTCGGTCAACCAATCCTGCGTAGAGGCCGACACCTCCCCGTTGGTAAAAAAAATGTTGGCCGAGGCGCGTCAGGCGGATGTCATCATGGCACCGGCAGCGGACATGTTCGAGATGGGTGTCAAAGTTCAGGTGCTCAAGCGCGGAACCATGTTCTCCATGCGTGGTTCCAGGCTTTACGATATTTATCGGACCCACGACCGGTTCGAAGATGTACCTGAAGAGCAGCGAAAACTGGTGGAAGAATCCTTCCTGAAAAGCACATTCGAGAAGGCGTGGGAAAATACACGGGCCTATTTCAGTCGACGGGACCCGGTCCAGGTTGAACGGGCACAAAAGGATCCGAAACACAAAATGGCCCTGGTATTCCGCTCGTATCTGGGGCAGGCGTCGCTCTGGGCCAAAAGCGGCGTGCTGGATCGGGCCATCGACTATCAGATCTGGTGTGGTCCAGCCATGGGTGCCTTCAACGAGTGGGTCAAGGGATCGGTTCTGGAATCGCCGCAAAACCGTAAAACGGTGACCGTCGCCCTGAATCTCCTCTACGGCGCCGCCGTGATCTCGCGACTGAATGGCATTAAAAACCAGGGAATCGATCTGTCAGTAGCGCCGGGTATGGTTGCCCCCATCACCGACGCGCAGCTGATGTCCTTATGCCATCGCGACTTCAATGGGGTCGGTGGTAAAGTGTGTTGACTAACGCGGCGAACAGCGGTGAAAAATTGATCATACGCACATGCGGGTCCTGAAGAAAAAAACAGCTGTCCATTAAATCGGTATGGATGATTGTCTCTTGAATGGTTTCTTCAATTTTCAGACCGGTCGTCAGTTCATTCGATTGCATGCCAACGATGTTTCGGATGAGATAGCAAAAACCTGATCCTTTTTTGGCACCAGATGCCCTGACCGGACAGAAATAGATGCGATATCCATTTGATTGACCACTTATTTCCGTTGCCACCCCATTTGCGCCATTCAATTCTAAAAAACCATTTTTTTTCATCCACGGCGACAAATCGTTTAACACCTGCTGGCTGTCCGGCAGCGACAATTTCAGATGGGACAGCAGATGACCGCCCAGATAGACTTTGAAAAGATCTTTGAAGGCATACTGCCTCGCGAAGCCCGATTGCATCCCCCCCAGCGGGTCCGGCGGGAGAAAAGACCTGGACCAGCGTTTCCAGCGGGCGAGATTGATCCCCAGTTTTTCCGATATTTCCCGATTGGTATAGTAATGAATCATCAGCGCTTAACCTGGCTAGTTGTAATACCAACCTAACAAGTCATAACTCTTTAGTCAATCCCTTGTTTTTTAGGCTTCAATGAATTATATTTAGTATCTTATTTTTCCGGCAGATGCACGGCCGCTGTAAGCGCAAGACATCCTGCGCACTCGGCCCCTCGACGAAACCAACATGAATTGTTTCCAAACCACATAAAATGACAACGAATATGAATCTTGTTCACCAGCCGGTTGCCATCATCGGCATGGGCGGCATGTTTGCCAAATCAAGAAATTTAAAGGAGTATTGGCGGATCTTGCTCAACGGCATCGACTGCATTTCTGATCCACCGGCGACCCATCGGCAGTTGAACGACTATTTTGATACCGACCCCAAAAAGCCGGACCATATTTACTGCAACCGCGGCGGGTTTCTTCCGTCGGTGCCTTTCGATCCCACTGAATTCGGAATTCCGCCGGCATCCCTCGAGGCCACGGATACCTCCCAGCTGTTGGGTTTGGTGGCCGCCAAAATGGCCCTGACAGATGCAGGATATGGAGACGATCGTGAATTCGACCGTGAGCATACCTCGGTCATCCTTGGCGTTACCGGCACGCAGGAGCTGGTTATTTCCCTGGGATCACGCCTGGGCCATCCCTTGTGGCGTAAGGCGCTCGATAACAAGGGGCTCAGCGACCAGCAGAAGACGTCAATCATCGAAGATATTTCGGACAGTTATGTACCCTGGCAGGAAAATTCCTTCCCCGGACTGTTGGGCAATGTGGTGGCCGGCCGGATCTGCAACCGACTGAATCTTGGTGGAACCAACTGCGTCGTGGATGCAGCCTGTGCCAGCAGCCTGGGTGCCATTCATTTGGGACTGATGGAACTGGCTGCCGGTAAAAGCAACATGGTTGTCACCGGTGGCGTGGACACCATCAACGATATCTTCATGCACATGTGCTTTTCCAAGACCGGCGTCCTGTCTCACACCGGCGACGCCCGCCCTTTTTCCTCCGATGCCGACGGCACGGTTCTGGGCGAGGGCATCGGCATATTGATATTGAAGCGCCTCGAAGATGCCGAGCGTGACGCAGACCGGATCTATGCAGTCATCCGGGGCATCGGCTCTTCCAGCGACGGGAAATCGCAAAGCATCTACGCGCCGCGACCCGAAGGCCAGGCCCGGGCGCTGATCGAGGCGTATCGAAATGCCGGCATTTCGCCTGAAACGGTGGAATTGGTAGAGGCCCACGGCACCGGCACCCGGGTGGGTGACGAGATGGAATTCATCGCCCTGAAAAAAGTCTTCGGTGCGATCAATCCCAACGGCAACCACTGCGCACTGGGGTCGGTAAAGTCCATGATTGGCCACACCAAAGCGGCAGCCGGCGCTGCCGGGCTGATTAAATCCGCGCTTTCCCTCTACAACAAGGTTCTCCCGCCCACGCTCAAGGCAGGCAAACCCGACCCGAAACTGGGAATCGAGTCCAGTCCCTTTTACCTCAATACCGCTCCGCGGCCCTGGTTTACCCCCAATGGCACCCCGCGTCGCGGCGGTGTCAGTTCCTTTGGATTCGGTGGCAGCAATTTTCATGTGGTGCTCGAAGAGTATCAGCCTGACAAAAAAGAGATCGCCTGGGACGGTTCGGTGGAAATTCTGGCTTTCTCGGGACCGGACACAGCTGCAATCACCGATAGGCTTTTCCAGCTTCATGAACGTCTTGGCGACGCCTTCGACACGGCAGCGCTGTCGCGGACGGCGAGGAGACTTCGGACTGCTTTTTCGCCCGACCATCGTTACCGGTTGATCCTGGTGGCAGACACCGCCCTTGACGGCGGCGATCTGAAAGAACGGCTGCAACAGGCCATGGCGGTTGTCACCGAGGACAAACCCGCAGTCATAGCCGTTAAAGGGATTTATTACGATCCGGCACCGCACGCGGCCGGAAAAATCGCCTTCATGTTTCCCGGCCAGGGAAGCCAATATCCCCATATGGGCAGGGATCTGGTGTGCTGTTTTCCCGGTGCCATGGAAGCCGTCCAAGCTGCCGGTCAGCGATTTGATCAGGATCGGCAACTGTGGGAGATCCTGTATCCGCGCCCTGCCCTTTCCGACGACCAGCGGCAGATGCAGGCGGACGCCCTTCGCCGGACTGATGTAGCCCAGCCCGCCATCGGAGGGGTCAGTCTGGCCATGCTGTCGGCGCTGGCCTACTTCAATGTGCGACCGGATGCGACCTGCGGTCACAGTTACGGGGAACTGCCTGCCCTGTATGCAGCCGGTTGGATCACCCGGGAAACCCTGTTGGCGTTGAGCGTCACGCGCGGACGTCTGATGGCCGATGCCGGCAGGAACGGCGATGCCGGGACCATGCTGGCCGTAAAAGCACCGATCGACCGCTTGCAGACACTGGCCGATAAGATACCCGGCGTGGTGCTGGCCAACCTCAACAGCCCCGACCAGGGTGTGCTTTCCGGGACGACAGAAGCCATTGCACAGGCAACGGCAAGATGTGCTGAAAAGGGATACCGAACGATCTCCCTGCCGGTTTCGGCTGCCTTTCACAGCCCGCTCGTGGAAAGTGCCCAAAAGCCATTTGGCATGGCCGCCGGCAAGGCAGCGTTCACCCCTACCCGAATACCGGTTTACGCCAATGTGACGGCGGCGCCCTACCCGGCCGACCCTTCACGGTGCGCCGATTTGCTTGGCCGACAATTGACTTCTACGGTCCGGTTTCAAGAAACGGTCGAACACCTCTATGAATTCGGCGTGCGCACATTCGTCGAGGTGGGCCCCAAGACGGTGCTTTCCGGGCTCGTTCGATCGACCCTCAAAGAGAGGAACATCACGGTCATCGCCCTTGACCGCTCCTCCGGAAAAGCCTCGGGCATCATGGATCTGGCCCACGCCATCGGCCATCTGGCTGCCCTTGGCGTTGACCTCGACCTGAACCGATGGGAAACCGAAGCCCCGGCCGTCCGACCGCAGAAAATGACCATCCCGCTATCCGGAACCAACTACCGGGCACCCCGACAAACGAAATCGACACCGACAACCGACCAACCGGTCACGGCTCACCCCCACCAGGCGGGACACGAGCCTGCCAGGTCACTGAACCGAGCCGTGGTCGAACCGCCCACGCACGTGGATACCCCAAAGCCAATGCATGCGGCCGCAGGACCAGGCCCGAACCAAAAGCGGGTCGTCCAAGACCGGAATTTAAATCCGACCGTCACCGCCGACATGAACCAGGCGCTGGCCATTGTCCAGAAAGGACTGGAATCGATCCAGTCGCTTCAGCAACAAACGGCGCAGGCGCATCAGAAATTTCTGGAGACCCAGACGCAGGCCAGCCGCACCCTCCAGGAAATGATCAAAAGCACCCGGCTGTATATGGGATCGGCCTTGGGAACCGCCATGCCGGCTGCTGCGGAGATTCGGGCGCAAGTTGTTCATCCGGATCCGGTTTCGCCCCAGCCGCCGGTAATGGGCCCCCTCTCCTCGTCGGCCACAGCGGTTGCCGCCGCTGTCGATCCGGTGGTTATGCCAGAAACCACAGATCCTGCTGACTCCTTGTCGTTTAAACATCCGTCGACGGCAGGGTCGCCACATGCCGGGCCGACCATCGCCGCCGTAGTGATATCCAGGTCGCTGATCGACATCGTTTCGGCGCTGACCGGCTATCCTGCCGACATGCTGGGCCTGGAGATGGACATCGAAGCGGACCTGGGCATCGACTCCATCAAGCGGGTGGAGATTCTTTCCGCCATGGAGGAACGCATGCCCCACCTGCCCCAGGTCACACCGGACATGGTGGGCACCTTAAAGACCCTGGGCCAGATCTGTGATTTTCTCGCTGCCGATACCCCGTCGGCAACCCTCGGCGCCTCCCCAACGGACACCGCCGAAAAACCGGCGGCTGGCGATTCACGATTGGTTCAAGAGACGATGATTTCGATCGTTTCTGAACTGACCGGCTATCCTGCCGATTTGCTGGGGTTGGAGATGGACATCGAAGCGGACCTGGGCATCGACTCCATCAAGCGGGTGGAGATTCTCTCCGCCATGGAGGAACGCATGCCCCACCTGCCCCAGGTCACACCGGACCTGGTGGGCACCCTGACAACCCTGGGCCAGATCTGTGATTTTCTGACGGCAGAGATTGACCCCGACAAATCGGCATGCAGTCAGCCCTGTGAAGCGGTCCCTTCGACTGACAACGCGGCTCCGCGTGTTGAACATACCTTGATATCGATCGTTTCTGAATTGACCGGCTATCCTGTCGACATGCTGGGGGTGGAGATGGACATCGAGGCGGACCTGGGCATCGACTCCATCAAGCGGGTGGAGATTCTCTCCGCCATGGAGGAACGCATGCCCCACCTGCCCCAGGTCACACCGGACCTGGTAGGCACGCTGAAGACCCTGGGCCAGATTTGCGCCTACCTTTCCGCGGGCGATGACGAGCCGGCAATCGGCACCCGCCCATGTGCGCCAATTCAGTCGGTGTCGGCGCATCGGGAGCCATCGGAGACCATACCCCGCCGGATCATCGAAGTGGTCGAGTCTTCGAAAAAGCCGGGTCGCACACTGCATATCGAATCGGGTCGCTGGATAGGGGTCCTGAGCGACAACTCCCCCATGGCGCAATCCATGGTCAGCGAATTGGCCAACATGAAAATAGAAGCTCGCCTGCTTGCCGCCGATGCAGCGGACAACGCGGCGAACTTTGCCGGGACGGCGGGTTTGATCCTCTGCGGTTTGACCGATCCGGAAACCGCTTTTCTGGCAGCAAAGCACGCCGCTGCGGAACTGTTCAGCGCCTCGGCACACGGTGATGCCCTGTTTGCAGTGACCACCGGCATGGATGGTGCCTTCGGTTTTACGGGAAACGCCTTCGACCATCCCGAACAGGGAGCGCTGGCGGGCTTGGTCAAGACCGCCGCCCTTGAATGGGATACAGTGGTCTGCCGGGCCATCGACTTTTCCCCTGATTTTGCAGACCCGGATGCAGCCGCACATCAGGTCGTTGCGGAACTGACGGAGGTCTTTGACAACGATCCGGTGGAGATCGGTTTGCGCCCTGATGGCCGGGTGACGTTGAAGCCGGTTCCCGCCCAGGTCGCTGAGGGTCCGCCTATCTTCCTGGATAAAAATGATGTGATTGTCGTCACCGGCGGCGCCCGCGGCGTAACGGCCGATTGCGCCCTTTACCTGGCCCGGAAGACTGGTGTTTCCATCGCCCTGATCGGTCGATCGGCACCGCCTTTCAAAGCTCCCGATTGGCTCGAAGGTCTCCAGGACGAAGCGGCAATGAAAAAAACCATCCTTGAGAATGCGTTTGCTGCTTCCACACCCACACCGCAATCACTGGAGGCGGCATATCGAAAACATGCGGCCAACCTCTCCATCACCATGACCATCGATGCACTTGAGGCCTCGGGCGTCAATGCCGGCTATTTCAGCGCAGACGTTACCGATCGGGAGAGCCTGCATAAGGCGGTCGACGCCATTGAAAACCAGCTGGGTCCCATCACCGGTCTGGTCCATGGCGCCGGCGTGCTTCACGATCGACTCATCGTGGACAAATCCGTCGAGCAGTTCCGGCAGGTCTACGCCACCAAAGTGGATGGGTTGAAAAATCTACTGTCCGTCACCCAATCAAACGACATCCGTCACCTGGTCCTGTTTTCATCGGTCAGCGCCCGTACGGGAAACATCGGCCAGTGCGACTATGCCATGGCCAACGAGGCGCTCAACAAGATGGCCCGGGTGCAAGCCTTGAATCGTCCTGCATGCCGGGTTACCGCCATTAACTGGGGACCGTGGGACGGCGGCATGGTGACACCTGCCCTTAAAAAAGCCTTTGACGCGAAAAACATCCAACTGATTCCCGTCGACACCGGTGCGCGCCTGATGGCGGCTGAAATGAACAATGCCGATCCCGGCCCTGTGGAAGTCCTCATCGGCAGCATGCTGGCCAGCCAGGCCGACGACGAATCGGCCGAATTCCCGGATGCGCCCATGGCGCTGCTGGAACGCCGCGAATTGGATCTTCAGCGCTACCCGGTGCTTGCCTCCCATATCATCGGCGGCAGACCGGTGGTGCCCTTTGCCCTGATTACCGAGTGGATCGGCCATGGTGCGCTCAAGGAAAACCCGGGTTATTCCTTACACGGCATCGACGATTTGCGTTTGCTCAGCGGCATCCGCATCGAACAAGAGAAAAAACTGGTCCGCCTCATGGCCGGCAAGGCAAGAAAAACCGGCAATTCTGTGCAAGTGGATGTTGAGCTGAGAAACGGCGTGAAGAACGGCAAGGATGTGATTCATACCCGGGCACGCGCGCTGCTGGTTGACCGGTTTCCCGCCGCCCCGGTCTTCACCGGCAACGGCAAGAACGGCCGTCGCGCCTACCCCCGTGATTTAGATGCCGTTTATGGGCCGATCCTGTTTCACGGAGACCACCTGCGAGCGATCGAAGCCATTGAAGACTATTCCGACCATGGCATGACGGCCCGTCTGACCGGCGCACCGAAACCCGAGGCGTGGATGCAGGATCCCATCAAGGGATGCTGGATGGCCGATCCCATGGTTTTAGACGGCGCCTTTCAGATGGCCATCGTCTGGTGCTTCGAGCAATCCGGAAAGGTTTGCCTGCCCAGCTATGCCCGGGCCTACCGCCAATATCGTCCGGCGTTCCCGGCATCCGGCGTGACGGCGGTCATGTCGGTGACCGCTGCCAGCCATCGCAAAATGATTGCCGATTTCACCTTTTTGGACGACGATCGACAGGTGGTGGCGACCCTGACCGGCTACGAGGCCACCGTCGATGAATCACTCATCCATGCCTTTAAAGAAAATATATTAAAGCCTGTTTTGAAAGCGCATATGCAATGATCGAACTACCTGTTAAAAACCGTCGTGACACCTACACCGTCAATCCGACCAAGCTGATTGCCTTGGGGTTGAACTACCGGGCCCACATCGCCGAAAGCGTTTCGGTGAAAGTCAAGGGCTTCACCGACGAGGTACCCATCGAGCCCCTGCTTTTCCCCAAAACACCCAACGTGCTGGTCGGGCCGGATCAGGCCATCGTCATTCCACAATTTTTAAACCAATACGGATTCAAGACCCTGCGGACCGATTACGAGGCTGAACTGGCGCTGATCATCGGCAACCGGTGTAAGGATGTACCAACTGCTGATGCCTGGGGTCAGATTTTCGGCTACACCTGCATGAACGACGTCAGTCAGCGGAATATCCAGAACAGTGACCGCACCGGATGGTACCGGGGAAAATCATTCGACACCTTCGGCCCCATCGGCCCGCAGGTGGTGCTGGCCCGGGACCTGCCCGACCCCCAGCATCTGGACATCTGCTGCCGGCTCAACGGGGAGACCGTTCAGGAAGGCAATACCCGCCAGATGATATTCAAGATTCCCGAGATCATCGCCTTCGTCTCCAAAAACTTCACCCTGATGCCCGGCGACATCATCCTCACCGGCACCCCGTCAGGCGTTGGGCCCTTGAGCCATGGCGACACCGTCGAAGTGGAGATCGAACATATCGGGGTATTGAAAAACACCGTTATTGATGAAACGGTCTGATTAAATATCACAGCTCCAGCGACGTCACGGAGCTGACCATCTCCGCCGAACGCAGTTCTTCGAGTACATCGGGGGGGACCGGGGTATCGGTCTGCAGAAATATGATATTGTGATCGCCGTCTTTTTCCTGTCCCACGTACATCCGCCCGATATTGATGCTGTGCCGCCCCAACGTGGTTCCGATGCCGCCGATCGCCCCTGGTCGATCCTGATTAAAGATCAACAGAATATGTCCTTCGGGTACCAGTTCCAGGCGAAAATTATTGATCTTCACCACCTTGATATCGCTTCGGCCGATGATGGTGCCGGCAACCAGGTTCTCACCGTTGTCCGTGCTCACCCGCAGCGTGATCAGGTGGGTGTAGTCTTCGGCTTCGGATGTCGTGGATTCAGTTACTTTGATGCCCATCTCTTTGGCCACCACCGGGGCGTTGACGAAGTTGACCGCGTTTTTGACCATGGGGGTAAGTAAACCCTTGAGGATCGCAGTGGACACCGGGGCCATGTCCATGCCTTTGAAATCGCCTGTATATTCGATGGTCACCGCTTTGACCGGTCCGCCTGCCAGTTGGGCCTGCAGACACCCCATCCGATCGCCCACCGCCATGTAGGGGCCGATTTTTTGTAATAGATCCCCGGCCACAGACGGGACATTGACTGCGTTGACGATGGTGCCGTTGATCAGGTAGTCGATGATCTGCCGGGCCACGGCCACGGCCACATTGGTCTGGGCTTCCTGGGTGGATGCGCCCAGATGGGGCGTACAGATGATTCGATCCAGTTCGAACAGTCGGCACTCACCGGGCGGTTCGATCTCGAAAACATCCAGCGCGGCACCAGCGACCTTTCCGGATCTCATGGCCGCCTGCAAATCGTCTTCGTTGACGATGCCGCCCCTGGCGCAGTTCATGATCATCACGCCGTCTTTCATCTTTTCAAAGGCCGCCTTGTTCAGCAGACCCGTGGTTTCCTTGAGTTTCGGCACGTGAATCGAAATGTAGTCGGATCGCTGGTAGAGTTCATCCAGGGTCACACTTTCGAAACCGCATTTTTCGATCTGCTCAGGCGCCACAAAGGGATCGTAAACCACCACCTGCATCCGCAGTCCCTTGGCCCGGTCGGCTACGATAGAGCCGATTTTGCCGAAACCGAGGACACCCAGGGTTTTCTTGAACACCTCCCGCCCCTGCAGTTTTTTCTTGTCCCAGCGGCCGGCTTTCAAAGAGAGGGTGCCCTGGGGGATATTCCGGGTCAGGGCCATCATCATGGCAATGGCATGTTCCGCGGTGGTCACCACGTTACCCGTTGGTGTATTCATGACGACGATACCGCGTTTGGTGGCGGCAGGGATGTCCACATTGTCAAGGCCGATGCCGGCTCGCCCGACCACTTTCAGTTTTTTCCCGGCCTCGAGTATCTCCTCGGTCACCCGCGTGGCACTGCGAATCACCAGCGCGTCGTAGTCACCGATCGTCTCCTTGAGCGCCTGGGGCGCCAGTCCCGTTTTTACGTCAACATCGATTCCCTCGGTCTCGCGAAATATCTGAATTCCCGCGTCGCCGAGAGCATCGCTGACAAGCACCTTGATCATTACTTTTCTCCTTCTCCAGCCGGTTGAGCGTCACACTGTCGGATGAATGCGTTTTTTGCATGCCGTTGAACAATCGATATATTTCTTTGATTTTCAAAGGAAAGTCAAGCTGCAAGAGAGATAATGCGTTTTTCGTCAACAAGTAATCATTATTATTTTAAATAGGTTAAAATATTATTTGGCAGGTTTGAGGAAGAATTTTTCATCGGGTTTGCTGATTCGATCAACCGGCTTGCAGCGCACTGCCCGTCAGCGGCATCCAAGCCTTCGCCAACCGGCGAAGCCCAACATTCCATATTGAAAAAAACGAGGCTTCATGTGAAAAGTGAGGGTTCGATGAGAAAGGAAAATGAATCCCAATGCTGTCCGACCATCGCATCCGCTTTGCCGATGCAAAAAAAATGACCGACGTCGCCTCCCAAAGCGTCCACCTGGTGGTGACCTCTCCACCCTATCCCATGATAGAGATGTGGGATGACCAGTTCTGCCGGCAGGCAGCTATACAAAAAGCATTGAAAAGGCCGGTTGGCAAAGAGGCCTTCGAGCTTATGCATCGTCAGTTGGATGGGGTGTGGGATGAACTCCAGCGGGTACTGGTTCCCGGCGGCATCGCCTGCATCAACATCGGCGATGCCACCCGCACCCTGGACGGCGAGTTCGCCCTTTACCCAAACCACAGCCGCATCCTCTCCCACATGCTATCGCTCGGGTTTATCAACCTGCCGAATATCCTGTGGCGCAAGCAGACCAACGCACCCAATAAGTTCATGGGATCGGGCATGATGCCGCCCGGTGCCTATGTGACCCTCGAGCACGAATACATCCTGATATTCCGCAAGGGAGACAAACGGCTGTTCAAGAGCCCGGCGGAGAAAGCCAACCGGCGGCAAAGTGCCTTTTTCTGGGAGGAGCGCAATCAGTGGTTTTCCGACGTCTGGATGGATCTGAAGGGAACAAGGCAGAAAACCGGCGACAAACAGCTACGAAAACGCAGTGGTGCCTACCCCTTTGAATTGGCCTACCGCCTGATTTGCATGTTTTCCGTCATGGGCGATACCGTGCTGGACCCGTTTTTAGGCACCGGGACTACATTATTCGCCGCTGCCACCGCTTGCCGCAACACTGTGGGTTACGAGTTAGATAAGGCCTTTGCGCCGATGATCGGCCAAGGATGCCAACCGGCCATCGAACAGGGTCGCCGCCGCATCGGCGAGCGGTTTGACGGGCATCTGCAATTTGTGCGCGACCGGCAGGCTGCAGGAAAGGCCATCAAACACACCAACCAGGTTTATGGTTTCCCGGTGATCACCCGTCAGGAGATCGAACTGATGATTCCGCTGCCCGCGGCCATTCAGGAAACCGCCAATAACCATTTCCAGGTTAGCTATGAGATGCCCGATGCGCCGGCCATGGGTCAGCCTGCAATCGTCCCCAAGGCAATCCCAAGGCCTAAAACTGGTCAATTGAGACTTTTCGACTGAAAATCATATAGGCCATTAGACAATTAATTTGGCAAGGCTGGAGGGAGGAAGCCGGATGGGTGATACTGCGACGACCGATAACGCAGTCCAAATCGATTATCTTAACGCCTATAACTTGCCGTTGAGCCGGTAGATGAACACCAGCACTTCGGCAACAGCCCGATAGAGTTCGGCGGGGATTTCAGACGCCAGTTCCATGGCCTCCAGCACATTGGCCAGGTTGCGGTCTTTAAGCAGAGGGACGTCGTTTTCCCGGGCCACCTGGACAATCTGCGCGGCAATGTGGCCCTTTCCCTTGGCCACCACCCGGGGTGCCATATTCGTGGCCTGGTCATATTTGAGGGCAGCCGCTTTTTTCATCTGTTTGTCGTTCATATGCTCAGGTCCACCTGCCGACGTTTTGAAAGGGTCAGATCTTCGCCTTCAAATTCTGCAATTTTTTTCACGTTGACCACCACGCTGACGGCAACGGTGTTGAAGGTATCGTTGAGCATCTCTGCGATGCGGTAATGTTCGCTTTCGATGGCCGCTTTAACATGCGCTTCCTGGACGAAGAAAGTGACGTTCAGATCCTTGCCCACCATCCACAAATCGGTGCGCACCGTTCCCATGCGGTCCATGTCCAGCAAGAGAGAAACCCGGGGGTTTTTGAGGGCATCGTCGCGCCCCTTTTTGGCGTAGTATACCTTCAGGCGGGCATTGCGATGCGAGTCGGTCAGAAACAGCAGGTGTGAAAAAGCCTGAAACAGGTCCGGATCAACCGGCTTTTCCGTGGCCATGAACTGCTGCTGCTCGATGTGGGACACCGCTCGCTGAACCACGCTTTTCAACGTTTCCAGCATGTGACGGTCCCCCCCCCGTGAATCCGGCGGTTGCGCATCCAGAAATTCTTTCAGGATCAACAGGTTGGGTTTCACGTCATTGATCATGATGTCACGGATGACCGGTTGCCGGGCCAATTCAGAGGGTGTCATTGACCCAGACAGGGATTGAAGGTCAAGGATTGCCCGCTCAAGGCGTTTTTCGAAATAAACGCCTGAGTTTTCGACAAAATCCCTGACCCTGACCACCAGCGTGGCCATATCGCCGCTCGACGATGCCGGGGTCAGTGCCTGCTGCAGGTTGATCAGCGCCCCTCTCGCCGGGGTGGGCAGGGAGGCCGAAGGATCTTTCTCAAGCTGAATTCGCCCATCGAGCAAACGCTGAATCTGCGCCCTCAACGCCGCCATTTCCGGAGCAGCCGGAGGTTGAGACCCACCGGCCGGAATCACCGACGATTGAGCCGGTCGGCCTGAAATCATTTCCGGCTGCGCGTGAGGTGTCGGTGATGCTGCCGGTGACTGTCCGGCCACCCCATTTTGGCCTCGGGGGGTTACCTCGACTGCAGTGGCAGGAGGCAGACTGGCGGAACCGATGGCTGGCGCCTTTGGTCCTATAGCAAAGGCGATCCCATTGTCGTTTTTCACTACGGTGAGCGGAACGGTCTGACCCTGACGAACCGGGATGTCGATTTTGGCAAAGGCTTTGAATTTACCGAAATCCACCAGCATCAACCCATCTTTTTCAAACCCGGTAATTCTGGCCTGGAGTGACTCACCGGGAACCAGCGAGCGCGAATGGTCGGAAAGAGAGGGCTTGTCGGATACGGGTTCGAACAGGTGAATCGGTAAACGCTCGCCGGCCGGGTCGCTCGCTGCCGGGTCGCTTCTTGGCACCATGACCATGTGAAGCGACTCTCCGGCTGCTTCCACGCGAATCTGGATAGCCTGGCCGGTGACAACCGGCAGGGGCAGACGGGCATACGCCTTGAACGGGCCGATGGAAAGCAGGGCATCGTAGCCTTTTTCCACATCCAGGACCGATGCGGTCAACAGATCCCCGGCCCGCAGCGACAAAGGCGTCGGCATGTTTTTTCCCGATTCTGACATCTGCTGCGGCATTGGCAACACCCACTGGATGTCCATGCGTCAATCCTCCGGTCAGGGTGCCACGCGTCGGTAAACGGTAACAGCGCGTGTCTCTAAGATAGTATCGAACCGATCGCGCAAAACGTCAAGATAAGGGCTATATGCCGCATCTTGACCGTTGATGGTTTCAACGGTGATCGATCGCAACGGATCGATATGGCGGCCCAACAGGTGGTCGAACAAGACAAAGCATCCGGTTCGACCACCGGGTGGGCCGACCGATCCGGGCCTTAAACCATCGGTTGATCGGCGGATGAAACCGGTCATCGTTGTAGTTGTCTGTGTCCAATGTTTGCCTAACTTTTAAGTTTATGCTACACCAAATGCCCTTGCAACCCACGTGTCAGCATGAACCGGTGAAGGCTACCATGTTTTCAGGAATACAGGAAATTTTGATTATCGTGCTGATCATTTCGGGGATATTTCTGGTTCCCCGGATGATGACCCCCCGGCCGGCCCCCCGGAAGGTAGTAATGCGCCGTGGGCCCCTAAAGCTTTCCTGGGTGCTTCGCCTGGCCGTCATTCTATCTACCCTATGGCCGGTTGCCTGTGCGCTTTACTTCAGGCCCTGGCAGCAGAATCTTATACCCTTCGCCGCAGTGGGGATCGGGCCGGTGGCGGTCGGATGGAGTATCAAGTGGGTGCTTGCCGGAATCAAAAACAAGCGCTAAAGTAGTAACCGCTGAAAAGACAACCCATCACACAGGCTGAACACGCGACCGAGTTGGGCGCTGACCACCGATCAATCACCATCTATAAGGAAAGGGGTTTTCCATGGCACACGAAGATGCCGGACACTATGCAGCCAAACATCCCGGCGCTAAAATCGACAAGGCCATTGCCGCCGCCATTGCCGGCAAGGAAAAAGAGGGGCGCGTCACCTGCGTGGCAGCCCACGCCATTGCTAAAAAACTGGCCTGTTCCCCGAAGGTGGTGGGCATGAACGTCGATCTGCTGGAAAAGCGAATCCGCCGCTGTCAGCTGGGGTTGTTCGGTTATGATCTGAAAAAGAAGAAAGCAGTAAAACCGGCAGCCATGGTGACAAAAACCCTCAAGACCGCTATCCGTAAGGCCATGGATGGCGACTGCATCACCTGTCAGGCAGCCTGGGACCTGGCCAAAAAAATGAGCCTGACGAGGCTGGAAGTATCATCGGCCTGCGAAGCCATGGAAGTTAAAATTTCAAGCTGTCAACTCGGCGCGTTTTAGTCTCCGATCTAAAATCACTTCCCGGCAGCCAAGGATTTGAGATAGCGGAACAGGTTGCGGGCGGATTTCGGCGGTGCGTTTTTTTCCTTTTCCTTGCGTGCGTTGCGCACCAGTTGCCCTAAACGACGGCGATCTGCATCCGGGAAGGCATCCAGAATGTCGTGGAAGGGGTCATCGTCCCCGTCAACCAGTTGGTCCCGCCAGGCTTCGATCCGATGGAATGCTTTGGCCTGCCCGTAAGCGCCCTGTTCGATCGCCAAGAGCGCCTGTTCGATCGGTTCGGCATCCACGCTGCGCATCAGCGAGCCAATATACTGCATTTGACGCCGCCGGGCCCCATGCGTTTTTATGGCTCGTACGCCCTGGATGGCATCCAGCAAGCGCGTGGGCAATTCCATCCGGTCGAGCTGGTCGTCGGAGAGCAAAACCAGTTTCTCCCCCATCTTCTGAAGGGCTGTGGCCTCTTTTTTCAGCCGTGTACGGCTCTTTTCAAGATCGTCATGGTTGTTCATGCCTCAACGCTCCGTAGTTTAGGCGCATAAACCTGCATGCACCAGAATGATTCGACTACTTAACCGGTTAAACAAAAAACAGGCTCAGCCAGGGAAAATAGGTGATGACGACGAGCACCCCCAATAAAATTAACAAGTACGGCAACGACGACCGGTAGAGCAGGGTCACGGGCTTTTCGAATTTCAGACTGGAAATGAAAAGGTTGATGCCCACCGGTGGTGTGGAGTAGCCGATCTCCAGGTTCACCAGAAAAATGATGCACAAGTGGATTGGATCGACGCCGTATGACAGGGCAATGGGCACAATAATGGGCACCACGATAACGATGGCGGAAAAAATATCCATGATGCAGCCCACCGCCAGCAGGAAAATGTTCAATCCGGCCAGAAAGAGCAGCTTGCTGTCGCTAAATGCGGTCAGCCATTCAAGGATCCGATTGGGAATCTGTTGATCCACCAGAAAACCGGTAAACCCCAGTGCGACCCCCAAAATGACGATAATGGCGCCGGACAGAACTGCACTTTCAACGATAATCGACGGCAGCGCGTTGAAAAAAGAGATCTCTTTCAAGACGAAGCACTCCACCACGACCACATATATCAGTACAACGGCAGACACCTCCGCGATCGTGACAAACCCACCGTACACACCTGCCAGGATGATGCCGATCACGGGCCAGTCCCAGATCCCGTCCAAAAAGGCGGTTTTTACCCGTTGGAAGGAGATGCCGACGATGGGGACGCGCCGACGGCCGGCGGCCGCCTGTTTGAAAAAGGCGTAGACGCAGAGCACGCCGATGAGAAGCAGGCCCGGGACGAGTGCCGCTTTAAAAATCTTGCCGATATCCACCTGGGCGACGACCCCGTAAAGGATGACAGGCAGGCTCGGCGGGAAAAGCAGCCCAAGGCTTCCCGAGGTGGTCAACAGGCCCAGAGAGAACTCATCTCCGTATCCTTTATTGCGCATCACCGGATAAAGGATGCTGCCCAGCGCCACAATGGTCACGCCGCTGGCACCGGTCAGGGCGGTAAAAAAAGCGCAGGCACACAAGGCCGCCATGGCCAGTCCGCCGGGCAGCCATCCCATGAGGGCGTCAATCAAATTCATGAGACGCTGAGGCGACCGCGTCTCGGTGAGCAGGCAACCCACAAAGGTGAACAGCGGAAGCGCCACCAACACCGGCATAGACCCCAGACGGTTCATCTCGATCAGGATCACCTGAAGCGCCAACCAATCATGCGCCACCAGGTAGAGACAGGCAATGGACAAGGCGGCAATCACAGTAAACAAGGGCGTTTCCAGAAGCGCCAGGACCAGAATGGCAACGATAACAAGGGTGAGTGGGTTCATTGGGTCGGCTTGGCCCGTCGGATGGTTTCCGCCGTTGGCGGGGACGCAAACCGGTAGAGCAGCGCAGCCAGGTAACGAAACGCAGCCAGGCAGAAAAAAAAGGGAAAGATTATCGACAGCCGGCCCCAGTTGCCGAACATGGTAATTTCATTGCCAACGAATTGAAAGGAGGTGACAAGAAGGATTCCCATCACCAGGGCGCCAAACAGATTCACCACTACGGCAGCCCACAATCGGATGCGGCCACTGCAATAGCGCAGGATCAGTTCGAGTCGGATGTGCCGTTGCCGCTTCAGGGCCAGCGATGCGCCCAGCAGGGCTATCCACAGAACCAGATTGGGGCCGGCCTCAAAAATTTTATGGGATGGCAGATGAAAGAAATTGCGTGAAAGGATATTGAAAAAAATAAAAAAAACCAGCAGTGAAAAGCAAAGCACGATAAGACTTTTTTCGAAAAGCGCCAGTGCATCGTCCACGCGTATGATGGCTTTGATCATATTTTCATTTTATCCGATTCCGGTGCTCCGCGATCAAACCACGAACCTGATCGAACAGCTCCTTTGAGTAAAGGGAAGGTATGCTCATCTGGTAATTCTTTTCGGCGTTTCGTTTGAACGAAGCAGTTTGTTCGGGTGTGGGCGGGATCAGCGTAATACCCGCTTCGCTGAGCACCTGAAGTGCTTCGGCGTTATCCTTGCGGGTCAACTGGACCAGTCTTTCAGCGTATTGCCTGACCAGCCGGCTGACGATCTCCCGGTTCTCGGGGGCCAACGCGTAAAAGGTTCGTTTGTTCATCAACAGGGCACCGGTAGCGTTGACCATGGGGAAATCGAGCATGTACTGCACCCTCGCGTACCACTGGAAGGCAACTGCTGCAAGTGGTGGAGAATAAAATGAATCGATCATCCCCGTCTCCAGTCCAGTATTCACATCCGAAAGCTGGAGCGGATAGCCCTGCACGCCGAAGGCGTCCAGAAAATTTTCGGCCACCCGATCCCCTTTCCACACCCACATCCGGGTTTGCTGCAGACGGTCCATCGTGTCTATGGGCTGTTTTGAAAAAAGGTAAACGAATCCGGCTTCGGCAAACCCCAGCAGGACATACCCCTTTTCTTCAAATCGGCCGGCGAAGCCGTCGAACATCTTTTGTTTGACGTAATCGATCTCTTCATAGGTGTTAAACAGCAGTGGCGCTTCGAAAACCCTTATCTCCGGCAGGACAAGCCCCAATCCCACTCCTGAGAACCCGCCGGCGTGGAGGTGGTTGACGCGCATTTTTCTCAGGACATCCACCTCGTCACCGCTGACCCCGCCGGCATAAATCTTAAATGCCACATCGCCGCCGGTCTCTTTTATGGTCGCATCGGCTAATTCATGCAGGGTATTGGTCCACGTGCTGCCCTCGGGCATCACCACGGCAATTTTTATCTCGGTCGGCCCGGCGAGCCCGGCACAGGCAAAAGCACACACCGCCAGGGCAGCAATGGCGAGCCGCGCAATGATTGGTTTCGTTCGTTTCATGGGTTGAATGGCTTATAAGGGTTAGTGGGTCAATGGGGTGATGCACGGTCTATTCAAACAGGGTATCCACTGCAGTCAGATAAGCAGCGGCCCGACGACCGGCAATGGCATTGTACAAGGCCACTTCATTCTCGCCGGCGGGATGGTCGACGATCCGCTGCATCATGTCGACAAACCCTTTTCGGTCCTGTTGTTGATGCAGGCAGAAACGACCATAAAAAAGATCCGGCAGAAGATAATTGTCCCCGGCGATCGCTTTCACCTGTTGATAATGGACAAGGGCCTTTTCCTGGCTTCCTCCTATCATTGGCGACCGGGAGCCGAAGTACGCCAGCAGGAATAGATGCGCACCCCCATGATTATACTCAGGATCCAGTTCGAGCACCCGTTCCATGACCTTACGGGCCACATGTGCCTGGGATACGGCTCGGACAGAATCGAGGTTGCGGCTGACCCAGGCTCCCAGGTTGAACCCGTACCAGAAGAGCGGGGCTACTTCCTGCCTACCCAGTTTATTCAGATAGGGGGTGATGCTGCCGACCTTTTGGAAGGCCACCGTCGCACCCGGTGCACTTTTTTCCAGTGCCATCAGGGCATAACCGACACCTTTTTCATAGTATCGATTCACTCGATCTTTCAATAACGCCATCTCCTTAACCCGACTGTCCGAAGGATCGACGAGATAATGCGTCTCATCAAGCCGGGTTTCCACAAATCCGAAGGAATAGCTTGCATACATCCGGGACAACATGGTCAGCAATTGACGATCATCGGGCGAGTTTGCCAGCACGCTTTCAAGCAGTTTGATATTGGCCGGGAACGCCTTTTCCATCAATTCCCAATCGTCATCACGCTCATAGGCAATCATCCCGTGATCCACCAAATCGGCAATCTGGCTCACAATCAGGGATTTCGGCGAGCAGGCCATGGCTGCCAGCGATATCGAACCCAATAATATCCAGCGTTTGACGGTCATAAGGGATCCTGTTATCGTTCCGGACTTGAACCGCGATGGCAAGCGCATTCCCCGTTGCTTGCGACGGGGTTAGCGAGCGAACTGAAAATAGATTTTCATCTCTACGGTGAACCCTCCCCGCGGCTTGTCGCGGGGAGGGTTCAATCTGCACATCGTTATTCAGGTCGGACGAGAAGCCTCCGGCCCAGGTATTTCACACAGGCTTTCTGGAATTGTTCCTGTCGTGAAGACACTGCTGATGATGCGGACCAACCGGTGAATATGGCGTTTAATCTCCTCGGGGGAACGACCCGGATAGTTCTTGAAGGACATGACGACACCGGTAACCGATGCATATATGGCGTGGGTTACCAGACGATTGTTCATACCGATATCGGTTTGATTGTTTACCTTTTCCAATATATCTAAAAAGTTGCGCTGCATCGCATTATACCGTTCCAATGCCTTCAACTGGATCTGCCCGGTAATCATGAAATGGCCCATCATCTGGAACACGGATTCATTCTCTAAAAGGTAGTCCACACTGCCCATGGCCAGTTCCTCTAAAGAGGTTCGCCCCGCCTTCACATTTTTTTCAAACAACTCCTCCACCACTTGCATGTGGCGGACCAGTGCCTCGACGAATACATCATCCCGGCTGGGGAAATAGCGGTAAATCGCAGCAGCTGAAATGCCAGCCCGTTTGGCAATGTCGCGCATGCCGATCTTGTGAAAATCTTTCTGACTGAACAAATCCATGGCGGCATTGACAATGAGGTTTTTGCGTGTTTCGCGTTCTTCTTTGCGTAACTTCTGAAACGTCGACATGGTTGGGCTCCTGCATGTTCAAAGATTACCGTCGAATTCATTAACGCAGTTAACTTGAATTAACAACCCCTGTCCCTTTTCAGTGAACCCCATGCCGCGATGTGTCGGCGGATCGGACATCATCGAAGCGTTGACCCATCAATTCAATCCCTTTTTTTTATCAGCCGGGCCACCGATTCGATGTGAAAGGTGTGGGGGAACATGTCAACCGGCTGGACTTCTTCAACATCATACGCCTCCTTGAGTTCGAGGAGGTCCCTTGCCAGGGTGGCCGGGTTGCAGGACACATAGACAATTTTCTCCGGGCCCAGCCTGAGCACCTGTTTGACCACCGCTTTGTGCATGCCGGCGCGCGGGGGATCGATTACCAGCAGGTCCGGTGCCGCAGCGACGGTTTCCAGAGTATCCTTGATATCCCCAAGGATAAATCGGCAGTTGTCGATGCCATTCAGGCGACAATTCTTGCGGGCATCACCCACGGCGCTCTCGACCAGTTCCAGGCCGATCACTTCCCCGGCCTGTTTGGCCAGGCAGATGGCGATGGTTCCGGTGCCGCAATATAGATCCAGCACCCTCTCGTGCCCCCTTAAAGCAGCGAATCGACCGACGGTTTCGTAAAGTTTTTGCGCACCGCGGGTGTTGGTCTGGAAAAAGGAGTTGGCTGAGATCTCGAACGAGAATCCGCCGATCCGGTCCGTCAACACCGGTTTGCCGGTCAGGTGGATTTCCCGCTCCCCGATGGCCACGCCGGAACGCCTGGCCGTAATGTTGTTGACCACGGAGACCACTTCCGGAAATCTGTCTATGATCATATCGGCCAGTGGCATGACCGCGTCGCGGTCCTCGCTGGCCGTAACGATATTGACCATCCACTGGTCATGGGCCGCCGAGTGCCGCAGCATGAGAAAGCGCCAGAAGCCTTCATGGCTGCGAAGCCCGTAAACCGGCCGGTCCGACGAACGCATGTAGGTGCGCACGGCATCCAGAATGCGGTTTCCCGCTTCCGGCTGCAGCAGGCATGCCCGGGTATCCAGCACCTTGTGAAAGGTGCCGGGCACATGCAGTCCCAGTGCGAAGCTGACATCCGCATCGCTGCCCATTTCCTGGGGCATCAGCCAGCGCCGGTCCGAGCAGGAAAACTCCATTTTGTTGCGGTACCCGAAAATCGTGTCGGACGGCAGCGTCGGGTGAACGGCCGTTCCGCCCATCAGCGCGATGTGTTCCAATGATTCGGCGACGTGGCGGCGTTTCAACGACAGTTGGTGCGGATAGTCGATGAACTGCCACTTGCAGCCGCCGCAATATCCGCTGTAGGGGCATGGTGGATCCACACGTGAGGGTGATGGTGTCAGCAGCTCCTGTACGACGGCTTCGGCATAGTTGCGCTTTTTTCTGATGATGCGGGCGGCCACCTGGTCACCGGTAACGGTCTGATCGATGAATACGGCAAGGCCGTCGATCTTGGCCAGCCCCTTTCCCCCAAAGGCCACATCGATGATGTCGCATTCGACAATCTGTTTTTTCTTGACGGTCATGTAAAGACCTCTAATCGTTTATAGGTTCAGCGTTCACCGTTCAGCGCATTAGGCTTAATCGTTGACGGTCAACTTGGATGAAGTCCTCGGTAAACCCTGAACCATTAAACCTCTGAACCCCTGAACGGGGACGGGACATCCACATGTTCCATGGGTGAGCTTTTGTCAAGGGCCAATGCCCTTGGTGGCCTTTAAAACGGTCTGCTTGAACCGCGATAGCGAGGGCGTTCCCCGCCGCTTGCGGCGGGGAATGCGAGCGAACTGCAAATCGATTTTCATCCTTACGGGGAACCTTTCTGCGACTTGCCGCGGAGAGGGTTCAATTCTCGTGCATCGGCTCTGCGTTCCTGTCGGTTCTTTTTCTTCCGTTTTTTTCTTGCCCTGCCAATCGAATTTCTTTAGTTTAGATGAACATGACCGAATGTTATCGGTCGCCCATTTCCAGAACGATATCGTTGGGTACCATTCGTTCCTTTTTTTTCATTCGATCATATTCGAATTCCCTTCAACCTCCGAAAAGGACCTTGCCATGAAAAACACGGATTATTCGAAGGCGCTCCATGTCGATGGTAAAACCATCACTTTCTTTGATTTCAATCAGTTTGCCGCCGACACCGGTGCATCCATTGAGAAACTGCCCTTTTCCATCAAGATCCTGGTGGAGAACCTGCTGCGAAAACTCGACGGACGAGTGGTCACGGAAGCGGACCTGGCCAATATCGTCGGCTGGCAAAAGACCTATGCGTCGCCGGTTGAAATCCCCTATCACCCGGCACGCGTGCTCATGCAGGACTTTACCGGCGTACCCGCGGTGGTGGACCTGGCCGCCATGCGCGATGCGGTGAAAGCCTTGGGCAAGGACCCCGCATGGGTCAACCCCCTGGTCCCCACGGAACTGGTGGTGGATCACTCCATCCAGGTGGACTGCTTCGGCACCGACGACTCCCTGGAGAAAAACGTGGCCTTGGAATACAGCCGCAACAGCGAACGGTATGAATTGCTTAAATGGGCCCAGAAAAGCTTTTCCAATTTCAAGGTGGTGCCCCCCAACTCCGGCATCTGCCACCAGGTGAACCTGGAGAACCTCGGCCGGGTGGTCATCACCCAGAACGCGGGCGGCAATACGATCGCCTATCCGGATACGCTGGTGGGCACCGACTCCCACACCCCCATGATCAACGGGATCGGCGTAATGGGATGGGGCGTAGGCGGCATTGAAGCCGAGGCTGTCATGCTGGGCCAGCCCTACTACATGTCAATCCCAGAAGTGATCGGTGTCCAGCTCACCGGAACATTGAAAGCGGGCGTCACAGCCACGGACCTGGTTCTCACCATCACCCAAATGCTGCGCAAGGTCAATGTGGTAGAAAAATTCGTGGAGTATTTCGGTCCAGGCATGAAAAGCCTGTCGGTGACCGATCGTGCCACCATCGCCAACATGACACCGGAATACGGGGCCACCCTGGGATTTTTCCCAGTCGACGAGAAGACCCTCGACTATCTCGCGTTGACCGGCAGAGGCGACCGTGCACGGATCGTCGAAGCCTATACCAAGGCCACCGGCATGTTCTACACCGGTGAAACGGACCCGTCGTTCACCCAGGTGGTGACGCTTGATCTGGCAACGGTCCAGCCATCGGTGGCCGGCCCTGCCCGCCCCCAGGACCGCATCTCCCTGCCCGATCTTAAAAAAACCTTTGCCGATATCCTCGGCTGCGAATACGACCGGGATGCCGAAGTCAAGCGCATTTCTGAATTTCACGATGAATCCGGCTGCAAAACCGTGCGTGCCAAACGCTGCCACCCGGTGACCCAACGCCAGTTCGACATGGAGCTCAATGGACAGCCATTGAAAATCGGTGACGGCAACATCGTCATTGCCGCCATCACCTCGTGCACCAACACGTCCAACCCCCACGTGCTCATGGGTGCCGGCCTCATCGCCAAAAACGCCGTTGCAAAAGGCCTCAAGGTGCCGCCCTTTGTCAAAACCTCCCTGGCGCCGGGATCCAAGGTGGTCATGAATTATCTGGAAGCAGCCGGCCTGGTGCCTTACTTCGACGCTTTAGGCTTTCATCTGGCTGCTTTCGGTTGCACCACCTGCATCGGCAACAGCGGCCCGCTGCATCCCGACATCGAGCGGATCATCTCGGAAAAAGATCTGAACGTGGCGGCAGTGCTTTCCGGCAACCGCAATTTCGAAGCCCGCATTCACCAGAGGATCAAATCCAATTTCCTGGCGTCACCCATGCTCGTCGTCATATTTGCACTGGCCGGCCGGGTAGATATTGACTTGACCATTGAGCCGGTGGGCATCGATCCCAACGGCGAACCCGTCTATCTGGAAGACCTGTGGCCGTCAGACGATCAAATCGCCGAGTTGACCAAAACCCACGTTAAAAAAGCGTTTTACGAAAAAGAATACGCACGCATCTTCGACGGCGATCGTTTCTGGGAAGCCCTGAACATCGCCCGAAGCACCACCTTTGCATGGAACGACGCCTCCACCTACATTAAAAACCCGCCCTATTTCGAGGGATTCTCCCTGACACCGCAACGACCGGGTGATATCACCGACGCCCGTTGCTTTCTGCTGCTGGGGGATACGGTCACCACCGACCACATCTCACCGGCAGGGGCTATTCCGGAAGAGTACCCGGCAGGCCGGTACCTGATCGAAAACGGCGTTGCCGCGGACCAGTTCAATTCATACGGTTCCCGCCGGGGCAACCATGAAGTCATGATGCGCGGGACCTTCGGCAACATCCGCATCAAAAACCAGCTGGTGGATCCCAAACAGGGCAGTTTCACCCTCAAATATCCCGAAAAGACGGAAATGACCAACTACGACGCGGCCATGGCCTACGCGGCTGAAGGCACCCCGCTGGTCGTATTGGGCGGAAAGGAATACGGCACCGGATCCTCCCGGGACTGGGCGGCCAAGGGCACCACCCTGCTGGGCATCAAGGCGGTCATCGTTCAGTCGTATGAGCGCATCCATCGCAACAACCTGGTGGGCATGGGGGTGCTTCCCCTGGTGTTCGCCGACGGGGACAGCGCGCAAAGCCTTGGGCTGGATGGTTCGGAAACCTACACCATCTCCGGGATCGGCAGCATGACGCCCCGAAAGCAGCTGACCGTCAATGCCGTCAAGGCAGATGGCAGGAAAATCAATTTTACGGTCACCTCACGGCTGGACACGGAGGTGGATGTAGAGTATTTCGAAAACGGCGGAATTCTTCCTTGCGTGATTCGCAAAATGATAGCAGAGGCAACCGACTAACCGACGGTTGAAGATAAGAACATTTGAACCCACCACGCGGCAAGCCGCGGGGTGGGCGCTCGCTATCGCGGTTCAGGCGGCCCATTCTGATCGGGTCGCCTGATTTTATGGGAGCCCGGCATTTCTTTTTATTCTCAGCAGGCCCGGGCTCAGGTTCAGGTGCATGAGCGTGGAGCGGCAGCCCAGATCAAGAAAAACCTTTTCCAAGTGATCGAACAAGACCGGCCGGTCCGGCCACTTGAACAATTTCTCCTGCCGGCGAAGCGACGCCCAGGCCTTTCTCGCTGTTGGGTCATCGCTGAAAACAGCCCGCATGGCCCGGTCGCAGAGAAACATGGCGCAGACCACCGGTCGAACCGTCCACATGCAGCCATGGCTGCCCAGATAGACGCATCGATGCCCCCTGTTGACCCGGTTCAAAACCGTCTCCAACCGATCTAGTTTAGCCGATGTGGCGTACAGCACGTTGACCACCGTGTCGGCAAAAAAAGTGATGACGCCATCCTTGGAACAGCAGGCGCTGGTGTGGCTCAGGTAGCAGGTGTGGGTGCACACGTCGCTGAAATAGCGGTTTAAAAAGCGATCCGTCGATTGTCTGAATTGCATGTAATCATCGATGGTTTCGATGAGTTCAATCCGTTTTTCGTCGCCGAGTTGCCCGAGACCGCGTCTGACGGTTTTCAAGGCGTCGAGTTGTTCCTGCTGGTATTCGTTCATCTTCAAGGCCTGGGGATCCACATTAACACTGGCGGCAATAAATATGCAGTTCCGTGTTTACGAGATAACCTGTTGATTGTCAATGCGATGCCGATGCTGCTGGAATAATGGGACGACGTTCTGCGATCTTTTTCCCTTGACGATTTTCTCCGATTCCCGGATAAATTGACCCGATGCCGCGGTCTTCTTTCTCATGATCCGAGAGACCGGATACGGATCCAGACACCGCCAATACCATACAGGAAACAACCGCATGTCAGAACACGATGGACCGACCGGTCATCCCATGGATCAGATCGCAGAGCAATTTAAAGCGTCTGCCAAACCTGCGCATAATCAGATGCCATCGGAAACCGCCGGTAGAAAGGGTTCCGAAGGTCAATTGACCCAGACCGCAATATTTGGTCCGCTGTCCCTTTCACCGGACCAGATTGAAGCGCCGTCGTTTTTCGTAGACAAGAAACTCTCCGTGGTGTGGATGAACCCCGGCGGCACAGATGCCTTTTCCCTTGCCCTGGCTCAGGAATTGCGTTCCGCAGGCGCAGGAAATATCTTCGAACTGCTCCTCAGGCCGGCCATCAAGGATTCGATTGGCGACTGGCAGGCGTTGTTTTCATTCGTCTATATCCTGCTGCGTCGTTCCACCGCAAAGGATACGTTTGATCGCGAAACCGTCTTCATCTCCAGGAATCACCTCCCCGCCACAGACGTCGAGACTGCCCATGCCCCTTCCATCCACCCGTTTCTGGTCGACAGCTGCATCATCGGACAAAAAGACGAGGCCAGCCAAGCCGCCCTGCGCATGTTCGGCATGGAATTCAAGGAAGGGTCACTCTTTCTGCTCCGGCAGGATCCATGGCACGCTGCGGCGACCATCCACGGGGAAACTGAACCTGCCGTCACCGACATCGAACCCGGTGATGAAAAAGAAACCATCTGCATATTGTCGGCACGACTCAACGATTCTCACCGCATCGCAGAGAGCATGCTTCCCGCGGTTTTCTTCAAATTGATGCATCGAATCTGGGATGAAAGCGATAGCGTCGTCAGTTCCTTCGGTGGCAAACGGGCGGGCTGCGGTGGTGCGCAAATCGACTACCTGTTTACTAAAAACGCGGGAAGAAACCCCATCTTCAGCGCCATCTGCTGCGCAACCCGGATGAACCGACAGATGCGTGTGATGGAAGAAACGCTTAAGGCGCAGCAGGGATGGGCTGATGAGATCCGCATGAATATGGGCATCAGCCACGGCACTGATGAACTGACGACTTCAGCGCCGACCGGCTGCATGGAATCCACGCTCCCCGGCGGGACTTTTGATCAATCTTCTCACTTGTCCACCGTTGCCGGCAAAGGGGAAATCTGGATCACCAGAAATGCCGTTGCCCAATTGCCCAGAAAACTCATCGACCGGGTGGTGGTGGGTATAGATCGCCAAGGCCGGTTTTTGCGTAACTTTTTCACCCGGCTCTCGGACCTTCCACAGGCAACCGGAACCGGTCAACCCCACCCTGATCTGGGAACGCTGTCCATCGCCCGCATTTTAACCATTACAAAGCCAGGACCGGAGCAACCGGTGACGAACGAGGATTAGCCATGTCGGAAAACAGCCAGTTGGTAAGGGTTCACGTGAATATTGAACTGTACGCGGCATCCCTTCAGGCGGTGGTGGCCAATTCAAAAAAGATGGCCGGGCCGGATGAAAACGGACGGCATCGGGTGGACACGGCCGACACGCTGGCCGCCCTGATCTCAATCTTCCTTCGGGAAAAAGGCTTCGACGCGTTTGCCCGGGATGTGGGTAATTATCGGTTCAACAGCGGAACGGCCGCCCTGTAAACGATGACGTTTCCGCCAATTGCATAAGATGGGAGGCCGGCAGGGATCAGGAAGCTGTCTCCTTTTTTGATGGTCAGGCGCTCCCCTTGACCACCCGCTTCAATTCGTCCTTCTCCGGCTGTGCACAAAAGCATCTCCACACTTCTGACGGCGGGCGAAACGTATGGCTGGCCGTTCGCGGGCCGGATGACGGTGAGTGAATACTCCTCGGCCGGGCAATCGTAGCCCGATGCAGCCGGCCCCACCGGCATCGGGTCGAGAATCTGGATGGCGGTTTCTTCAAACCGGACAACGCTGAGCAGTTCTGGCACGTCTATATGCTTGGGCGTCAACCCGCCCCGGAGCACATTGTCCGAATTGGCCATCAGTTCAATTCCCACGCCGTCCAGGTAGGCGTGGAGCTGGCCGGCAGGCAGATACATGGCCTGCCCGGGTTCAAGGCAGACCATGTTCAATAGCGCCGGGGACAGGACCCCCATATCCGCCGGATAGGCGCGGGCCAGTTCGACCATCCACCGGAAGATCGGCGATGTGCCCGCCAAAGGCCTGGCCTTGCAAAGCACCTCCTGGGCCGCAGACTTGCGCACATCGGCGGTGAGTGTCATCATGGCTTCGAAAAAAGTTTTCATCCCCTGGCCCTGGTGCGTTTTCAGATGCTGGAGCGCATGATTGAGGTCCTGGGGGCATACCGGCGTCAACAGGTCGGCGGCTTCAGCCGGCGGCCGAAATCCGTTCAATCCCCAAAATGGAGTCAGCGCGCAGATGATTTCCGGTTTGTGGTTGTCATCCCGGTAGTTGCGGTCCGGTGCATCCAAGGCCTTGCCTTCACGATTTTCCCTGTTAAACCCCTCTATCGCCCGGCGTTTGCTGGGATGCGCCTGTATGGAAAGGGGTTGAGCGGCAGCCAGCACCTTGAAGAGGAACGGCAGGACATGCCCGAAGCGCCTGACGACATACCGGCCTAAAATATCAATGGGTTGTCGATCGATCAACTGCTGGAGCGGAACCCGATCCTCGCCGGCAACCACCATGGAAGGACCTTTGGGGTGGGTGCCCATCCACAGTTCCGCCTGGGGCTGTTGGGCGGGGTTGGGCTGACCGATCATCCGGGCTATGGCTGTTTTCGATCCCCAGACATAGGGTTGAATCACGTTGTCGAGACGGTAAATCCGCATGCTTGACCTCAATCTCATCGTCAGAGGATGGTTTACTAACGCCAATCACCTTGCTATAGATGGTCGGCAGTGCACAGCGCAGAAAAAAGGTGTGGAACCGTTAATAGCATGATCCTTACAATCAATGAAATCTTTTACAGTATTCAAGGCGAGTCCATATATGCCGGGCTGCCCTGTGTGTTCGTGCGTCTGACCGGATGCAACCTGCGCTGTCACTATTGCGACACCCGATATGCATTCGATGCGGGCAACGCCATGACCGTTGCCCAGATTGTCGATCAGGTGGCTACATTCGGTTGCCACCGGGTTGAAATAACCGGTGGAGAGCCCCTGGCCCAGAACGAAACACCGGCTCTGGTGAATGCCCTGCTTGGCGACGGTTATCACCTGTTGATGGAAACCAACGGTTCCATGGACATCGATCGGGTGGATCGCCGCTGCAGCCGGATCATGGACATCAAGTGCCCGTCCAGTGGAGAACATACGAAAAACGATACGGCCAATCTGCAGCGGCTGACCGCCCATGATCAAGTCAAATTCGTCATCGGTGATCACGATGACTTTCTTTTCGCAACCCGGCAGTTGCCCCGTCTACCGGCGATCCTGCCGGCGGATCGCATATTGTTCTCGGCCGTATCCGGCAGGTTGCCACCGGATCGGCTGGCAGCCTGGATGCTTGAGGCCCGAATCGAGGCCCGGCTGCAGCTGCAACTGCACCGGTTGATCTGGCCGGATCAGGAGCGGGGGGTTTGAGGGCGAACCCATAGTTAATCTTACACATTATAAAAAATAATATATGTACTTATGATTGAAAAAGAATTAGCAGTTGTACTGTCCAGCGGAGGCCTGGATTCCAGCACTGTGCTGGCCATGGCTGCCGACCAGGGGTTTGCGATATACAGCCTCAGCTTCGACTACGGGCAGCGACACGCATGCGAGCTCCGGGCAGCCGAAAAAGTGGCTGCTGCTGCAGGTGCACAACGCCACCTGGTTACCCGGGTGGATCTGAGGCCGATCGGTGGTTCGGCCCTGACCGACGACATCGCCGTGCCCAAAGCCCGCAGTGAATCCCTTATGGCACGAGCGATTCCCGTCACCTATGTGCCGGCACGCAACACGATATTCCTGTCATACGCCCTTGCCTGGGCCGAGGTACTGGGTGCCTGGGATATTTTTATCGGCGTCAACGCCGTGGATTACAGTGGATACCCCGACTGTCGGCCGGAATATATCCAGGCATTTGAAACCATGGCCAACCTGGCCACCAAGTCCGCCATCGAGGACAAGGGACGCTATCGCATCCACACGCCGCTGATCGACATGACCAAGGCCCAGATTATCCTTGCAGGAACCGCCCTGGGCGTGGACTACGGAATGACCCACAGCTGTTATGACCCGTCTCCCCAGGGATTGGCCTGCGGTGGCTGCGATTCGTGCATCCTTCGCAGAAACGGGTTTGCGGCTGCCGGCGTACCCGACCCGACAGCCTATGTGCCTCGGTGACAGTGTAATTTTCACGCAGGGGAGCCAGTTCCATCAATGTGCAACCACCAAAACGAAATAACAAACTTCAAGCACCAAATTACAAATAAATTCCAAAATTCAATGTTCAATTATCAAACAGGTCCAACCGCCAATTGTTTGCAATTTTGAATTTTATGCATTGTGATTTGGTTTTTTGTGATCGGAATTTGTCTATTTTTTTGGCATTAAAAACATATGGTTAATGATTAAGGCAATATTTACTTATGATTATCTATATTGTTCTGGGACTTGCCGCGGTGCTTCTGGTGGGGCTGGTCAACGCGGAGAAGACGGAAAAACCCAAATGGATTCTCGTATTCAAGACACCGCTGTCCCTGTTGTTCATCGTTGCCTGGACCCTGCAGCCGGCACTGGATGCGCGCTTTGCCGGTCTTATTCTCCTTGCCCTGGTGTTCTGCCTGGGCGGAGACATCCTGCTGGCCTTCGGTTCCCGTGGCACCTTTCTTCTCGGGCTGGTCAGCTTTCTGTTGGGGCACGTGATATATGCCGCCGCCTTTTTTGTGGTGGGTTCGGTTGGCCCTGCCATGGCGGTGGGCGTCATTCTGCTAATGACAGCAGCCGCCTTGGTCTGGCCATGGCTGGAACCCCACCTGGGAAATATGCGCACCCCGGTGCTGGCCTATATCGTGGTTATCAGCATTATGGTTTGCGGCGCCTTCGGAATCGCCGGTGATCCGACCATCCCGGTTCGTGCCCGCGGCAGTCTGTTTGTCGGCGCCATCCTGTTCTATATTTCAGATCTTTTCGTGGCCCGGCAGCGCTTCGTGGTCGGTGCCCATATCAACCGCGTTGTAGGATTGCCCCTGTACTATGTCGCCCAGTTTCTGCTGGCTTTTTCCGCCGCCTGGATCCCCGGGTGAGCCGAGCCCATGTAAATAGAATTGGTTTCAAAACGTTGGATCAGGTTCGCGGGCAAGGCGCAGGCCGACGCAAAAGCGGAGCATATATATAATATGTGAGCATTTTAAGGAGGCGTGCAACGCCGCCATCGGACCTTAGACGGCGTTATGAAGCCAATTCTACCAGCTCACCGGCAACCGCACAATTTGTTTGGCTTTATTCTGAAACAGCAGGTATCGGTTGTTCCGGCCGAACCTGTACAGATCGCGGGTGATGGCCACATCCGATCGGCAGTATTCAAGAATTTTGGCCATTTTTCCTTCACGCCACCACCTCAGGGCATCCAGTCCGTCCGCTGTTTTTCCGACATCCAGGGTAACTGATGCCAGGTGGTCCAAGGAGAGCCGGTACCCCAGATGATCTTTCACCTTTTCCAGGATATCCAGGGTGGGAATCTGCCGAAAATCAAGCTCGGTGTATGCGGAGAGCACCCGGTAATCGAAACGTTTGATGTTGAAACCGATCACCAGGTCCACCTGTTTAAGGTGATCCAGCAACATGGGAACCTGACCTTCGACGAACTCGAAGTAATTGTTCGACTGTGAATCGTAAAGCACGACACAACTGACCCGCATCCGCGATGCATGATGCCAACCGCCCACCTCCTGGGCCGACAGCTGGGTTTCAATGTCCAGTACTCCGTAGCGAATGGTCTCATGCATGGAACCCTTAACCAAGGGGGCGTCATCCGCCGCCTTCTCTTCCGCGACAACCATCTGCCCGGGGACCAACGCGGGGGCGGGCGAGGCCTCTGCGGAAAGCAGGGTCTTCAATAAAAAAATCGCCCCCGCCTTATCGATAGGACGGTTGCCCGAACCGCATTTGGGAGAATGGACACAGCTGGGACAGCCGGTTTCACAAGGGCATATGGATATGGCCGAAAGGGTGGCTTCCAGCAGACCGGTCCCATTGGTGAAGGCCTGGGTGCAGAGCCCGCTGCCCCCGGGCAAGCCATCATAGATAAAGATGCCGGCACTCTCCAACTGGGGATGAAAAGGGGTTGAAATGCCCCCCAGATCGTTTCGGTCGGCGAGCACCAGAAGGGGAAAGACGCCGATGGCCGCATGCTCTAAGGCATGCAGCCCCCCCATGATGTGGATCCAGGCCTTTTCCCCCAGGGCGGTCACTGCCTCCGGAACCGCAAACCACAGGCCCTGGGTTTCGAAAACCATGGGCGGCAGATCGAGCGGGACCCGCTCCAGCACGTTGCCGGTTCGGGTTTGTATGCGGTCATAGCCGGTGACCTGCTCGGTGACCCGAAGGCGTCCAAGGGCCATCACGGTTCCGTAGACCGGCTTTTGGTCAATCACCTCGAGAATCCGGGTCTCTTTGTGAGATCTCACGCGGGTGTGAAAATCAACCCGGGTGTGCGCGACAACAACCTTACGGTTTTCCGGATCCAGGGATTCCACCATAAAGGATTGGCCTCGATGCAGATAGACGGCACCGGGATGGGTTTCCCGGTAAACGCGGATTCCGTCGATTTCACCTAACGAGGTGTTGCTGGCCGCCTCGATGATGGCATACCGGGCGCCCGCCCCCCGCAGATCCACAAAGCGGTGCGGATTTTTCATCGGCGAAAAACAAGTTGTTCCGTCGGCGCTCAGATAAAGCCCACCTTCGGCGATGGTCTGCCGCAGGCAGGCTTTCATCGGTTCAGGTGCCAGCATGGGGTCACTGATCATCAAGGGCAGTTCAGCTGCAGCGCAAACCAGATGCCGTGACAGGACGTCCGGGTTATAGGGATTGATCACGGCCGCTTCCGGCTGGCGCACCACCAGTTGTTCCGGATTGCTGATAAAATAATGATCCAGGGCATCCTCTCCGGCCACCAGTACCACTGCCGAGTCCTGACCGTTCCGCCCCACCCGGCCCCCGCGTTGCCAGGTGGCAACAATGGAACCGGGGTACCCGACCAAAATGCATAGATCCAGACTACCGATATCGATGCCCAGTTCCAGGGCACTGGTGCTGATCACCGCCAGCAGTTCTCCGGAGGCCAGTTTGGACTCGATGTCGCGCCGCTCTTCAGGCAGAAATCCGGCGCGGTAGGCACTGATGCGATCGGCGAGTGGACCGGAGCGGCGTTGGGCCCAGATGGCCAGCAGCTCCGCTAGCTTGCGGGACTGGGTGTAAACGATGGTGCGAAGTCCCCGGGTCACGGCCGAATTGAGCAGCATCAGCGTTGCCGTCAATGATCCGTCCACCGGATCCATCACGATCAGGTGACGCCGCCCGTTGCCGGCTGTGCTCCGGGTAACGGTTTCAACGCGCAATCCGGTCAACTGCCTGGCCAGTTCGTCCGGATTGGCAACGGTGGCCGACGTGAAAACGAAGGTGGGCGATGCACCGTAATGGCTGCACATGCGTCGCAGGCGCCGAAATACCTGGGCCATATGCGAACCCAGGATTCCCCGGTAAGTGTGCACCTCGTCGACCACCACGAACCGGATTCTGGAGAGCAGGCCGGACCATCGCTGGTGATAGGGCAAAACCGAAAGATGAACCATTTCAGGATTGGTCATCAGGATGTGAGGCGGTTTGTCACGGATCTTCTTGCGCCGATAGGATGATGTGTCGCCGTCGTATATGTCCGCCCGAAGCTTGACGTCGGGCAGGAGGGCGGACATGCTGTCGATGGCTTTGAGTTGATCCTGGGCCAGGGCTTTCAGGGGATAGATGAACAGGGCGCAGGCGGATGCATCCTCAACAACGGCCTCGAAAACCGGAAGTGAATAGATCAGGGTCTTGCCGGAGGCGGTCCGGGTGGCGGCTACCGTATGAATCCCCGCCCGCACCCGGTCGATGGTCTGGGCCTGGTGGGCATACAGCCGATCGATTCCCATGGCTTCGAGCAGGTGGTCAATCGGTTTCGGCCAGGGCCTTTGGGTTTCCCCGAAGGTGGGCTCGCTGGCCGTAAACTCACGGTGATAGACCACCTGGCCGTCAACTGCGCCGGCAGCCTTGAGTGCGCTGATGTAATCGTCGATCAGTGAGCCTTCGGTCATGGTTCGATCACCGCAATCTGACCTCATATTTCATTTTTGTGTGCATAGGGGCTTGAAAAACTGAAAAAATACGCTATAGTATTGACTTGTTGGCCGTGAATGGCCCGCATTGGTTAACCCTAAAGGCAGCGATTGACAACACCTCACCGAAAAAAGGTCCCACCCTTTGCGGGGAAGGACCACTATCGCATGACTTCATCTCCCATTTCAAGAGGAAGGCCATAACGTTGGACGACCCTTTTTTACCCGGCCCAGGTTCCGGATTCCTGGGTGATCTCCGTGCTTGTTTCACCTCTCGTAGTTTTCATTTAACCCACCGGAACCGCAGTCATCCGAACGACCAGATCGCTGTTGCAGGAGTCAACAGATGATGGTGAATCAGTTTCTTCTGCTTTTCGTCCTGTTGCTGCTCTCCGGATTTTTTTCATCGGCGGAGACCGCCCTGTTCTCGATCAGCCAAACCCGAGCCAGGCACATGGCCAAGGAGAACATCCGATCTCACCAATTGATCAAGCGCATGAAAGATGATCCCCACAAGCTGCTGACCACCATCCTGATCGGCAACAACGTGGTCAATGTGGCCGCATCGGCAATCGCCACATCGCTGACCATCAACATGTCCGCCAATTATGCCGTGGGACTGTCCACCGGCATAATGACCTTTCTGATTCTCGTGTTCGGCGAAGTGATTCCCAAATCCTTTGCCACCCGCAACAACATCCTCCTGGCCAAACTGACGATCTTTCCCATCTACTGGATGTCGATCCTTTTTTTCCCGATCATCGTGTTTCTCAATTTCATTCCCCGCATCACCGGAAGGATGAGCAAGACGCCGTCAGCCACCGAAGAGGAGTTGATCACATTTGTTGAAGTGGTGGAAGAGCAGGGAGAAATCAAGGAAGAAGAGCGTGAGATGATCCACAACGTCTTCGAACTGGACGACACCAACACGTCGGAGATCATGACCCCGCGGGCCGACATGTTCGTGGTGGATGCCGACGCGCCGCTCGATTTCAAGGTCATTGCCGAATCCGGGTTTACCCGCATTCCGGTGATCGAAGGCGACATCGATCACGTGGTGGGTATTTTGAATATCAAGGACATCTTCATGCATCAGGCCACATCGGAGACCCCTGTGAACGTCAGGGGCATCATGCGCCCGCCCTATTTCGTTCCGGAAAACAAAAAGCTGGACCGGATGCTGCACCAGTTCAAGGCCCGCAAAAACCACATGGCCATCATCGTCGATGAGTATGGCGGCGTCTCCGGATTGATCACGCTTGAGGATGCCCTGGAGGAGCTGGTGGGGGAAATCCGTGACGAAACCGACAAAGAGGAGCCCCACATCATCAGCAAAAAAGCCAAAGAGTGGATGGTGCTGGGCAAATCGGAAATCGAAGAGGTCAACGACAAGATCGGCATGCATATCCCCGAATCCAGGGAATACGACACGTTCTCCGGGTTTATTCTAGACAAGATCGGAAGAATCCCGGAAGAAGATGAAGCCTTCACCATCGACGGCCACCAGGTGGTGGTGATGGAGATGGATGGCAATCGGATCAAACGCTACCTGGTGCAGGCCCCCTCATCCAAGGCAGAGTGATCGATTTTACTTTACGCGCTCCACGTACTGCCCGGTACGTGTGTCAATGCGGATGGTTTCGCCCTCGTTGACAAACGGCGGCACCTGAACCACATGACCGGTTTCCAGGGTGGCCGGTTTGGTGGACCCGGCAGCGGTATCCCCTTTGGCCCAGGGTTCGGCCTCGGTGATGGTCAACTCCACAAAATTGGGCAGCGAGATATCCAGGGCCTTTTTATCGAACATGAGGACGTTGCACACGGTGTTTTCCTTGAGAAAGGCCTTGGCGTCACCCAGTTGCTCCTCGGTCAGGAATTCCTGTTCATAGTTTGACGTGTTCATGAAACAATACGTGTTCCCATCGAAGTAGAGATACTCCATCTCCACCGCCTCCAGATTGGCTTCCTTGAATTTTTCACCGGACCGGTAGGTCTTATCGAACTGCGAACCGGAAATCATGTTCTTGAGCCGGCATTTGTAAAGGGCCTGCCCCTTTCCCGGTTTCACAAATTCAAACTGGATGATCACATATGGATCACCGTCGATCTCTATCTTCAGTCCTTTTCGTAAATCACTGCTCTCGTACATATGGTTTTCAACCTTTCTTGGGGTTCGTGAATGGCAGGGTCCGGCTTACGTGCACATCGGTGCTCAGATCCCCGGTTTATCCGTTACCAAGCAACATCATGTCGTTGTTATCCGGTTCCCGTCCATGGGCATGGCATCTGCCCGGTGGGTTTCAGATACCAGGGCCTTGATCCGTGCCGGATCCTTTTTAAAACGAATGTGCCGTCCGGATTCGTCCACGGCATTGGTGCAGGTGCAGCTGTCCACCCCAAAAGGCCGAACCTGCAGAATGCCGTCGGCTACATTTTCCGGTGAGATGCCCCCGGCCAGAATCACCGGGATTCGGCTCCTGGCCACCAACTCTGCAGCCACCGACCAGTCGCAGGTAAGCCCGGTGATGCCGACGAATCCGGCCACCGGTTGGTCGTCATCGGCCGCACCCGACTCCCCGACGATTATCGTGTCGGTCAAAAAATAGTCGCTCAGTGGTTCCAGCCGGTCAGCCAGCGCCATCACGGCATCACGGTTCGTTTCCGCCGTTTGCCCGATGGGGATGGAGCGCATAATATGAATGTCTGGAAACCGTCGTTTGACCGCCGCCTGTAAGTGAAGCGCCGCCTGGACCGAACTGCCGCCGGGGTCATTCAGCCGGTCACAAAAATGGACGATGTGGGGCCGATAATAGTCCAGGGTATCGAAAACCGCCTCCGGGTCTGAATAGAGCGGAATCAGGCTGCTGACAGCCCCCATCTTCCTAACCACGGCCACGGTTTCGCGGACAACCGGGTCGTGCCGATCATCACACGAGGTGATCACGCTGCCGATGTGATCCACACCCAATCCGATCATGGCCCGGGCTTCGTCCGGCGTCTGGATTTCATATATCTGAACGATGCTGCCTGGCATTATCTTGAGCATTCCTGAATAGTTAAACGTCCAGTACGTGTGCCGCCGGTGGCCGTCTTTATCACATTCATGGCCTTTGTGCAAATCGTATCACCGGTCGCTGATCGCCGGGATGAGATAGCCGGTAAAAGGTGTATTGAGGCTTTCTCAAGGAAATACCGGTGGCCCGTCAGTCTTGACCGAATCGGCGGCCAAGGCATCTAAATTCGGTTGCAGCATTTTGTAATAGGTCCGGATACGGTCTACATACATGACCGCTTCATTTCCACGCGCGTAACGATGCTCAAGGGTACCGTAATATTTTTTCTGCTGTAACAGCGGGAATACCGACCGGACGCCATGCCAGCTGTTTTCCGGCTTGCCCAGGCGGCGGGCCAATTGCTTGGCGTCCTGCAGGTGGCCGAATCCAATGTTGTAGGCGGCCAAGGCCATGAGCGTGCGATCAGGTTCGGGAACTGACGTGCCGACCTGGCGGTGCAGACGGGCCAGATAGCGGACGCCGGCAAAAATTGACGCCTCAACATCCATTCGGTTTTCCAGATCCATGGACGCCGCCGTTTCGCGGGTGAGCATCATCATCCCCCGCACCCCCGTATAGCTCTTTGCACGAGGGTTCCAATGCGACTCCTGATACGACTGGGCAGCGACGAGTTTCCAGTCCAGCTTGTATTTTTTGGCCGCCGCCTCGAAATAGGCCCGATATTTGGGAAGCCGGACTTTGATTCGGCGACGGTACCTGGCCAGATCTACATAATCGAAGGATTCCAGATGGCTGTAATAGTGCTCGACAAGGCCATTGATGATCTCCCGGGTCTTTTTCCGGTCAAACCACGTGGCGATTGCCTGCTTCAATCGACGGTTGCGGGGATCCGTGGCCCATGTCAGTTTCTGGGGTTGGCCCAGGGTGAGCTTGATGGTCAGTTCCGGATAATAGTGGTGGTTCATAGACATGATGTTAGAGTCCACGACCGTAAGCGGCAGGGAGCGGTTCCACACCATCTGGAGCAGATCCTCGTCACTGTATGCCGTCAGGATCTGCCAGTTGACGCCGGGATAGATGTGGCGCAATTCCTCCAGATATTCGATACGGGCGCTGCTGCCGGTCATCCAGAGCGTGTATGCCTCGAGCGCCTTCTTGCTTTGGATGTCCGGACCGCCGCGATGACCCACCACCTGCTGTTCCACCTCCAGATACCCCGGACCCAGGGAAAGCAGTCGGGCCGACTGGCTGCCAAAGGGAACCCCGGGGGCAATGATATCGCCCCGACCGGCTTTAAGGACGGCAATCATATCGATTTCATCTTCAACGATCGATACGCGGAGGTCTACGCCCAGATGATCGGCAAAAGCCTTTGCCAGATCGTACTCAAATCCAACAGGGCCATGGGGGCCCTCATAATAGCATGCAGAATTGTTGCGCGTAATCAGCACGATTTCGCCCCTGGACAGCAGCGCTTCGAGATCATTTTGCGTCAGGGGGGAATCGCATCCTGAAATCACGATGAGCATTGCCAGACAGCACCCAATTTCTCGCAGCTTGCCAACACGCATATTGAACCCTCCCTGCGGCGAGCCGCGGGGAGGGTTCACCGTAAGGATTAATGAATCGATTTTCAGCTCGCTTGCCAACCCCGCCGCAGACGGCGGGGAATGGTCTCGCTATCACGGTTCAACCAATCGATTTCATGGTTTGCATCGCAGGTCCAGTGAATCTGCTGGTCGTCCGTTCAACATCGAAGCGATGTTTTCGTCGCAATTTATAATCCGGGCTGTCGAATTTATCAACCCGAACCGCGCCCACATCTTCCCCGGTCCAACCGGCAGCCTGTCCCCATGGACAACCCGGCGGCCGGCCCGTCCCCTGCTCCCTGGTCAGCGACAAGCACCAGCGCCCGGTTGCCTTTTTTAATTGATAATGGTATTACCCCCCGAAACCTGTCTATTTGTTGAATTGTAGGGTATTTGCAACGTTTTAGCCCGGAGACCAACCATGATTGTCATCATCGATTTCGGATCCCAATTCAACCAGTTGATCGCCCGGCGAGTGCGCGAATGCCGCGTTTACTGCCAGATCGAGCCACCGACTGTCAGCGCAGACCAGATTCGGTCCTGGGCACCCGAAGGCATTATCCTTTCCGGTGGACCATCCAGCATCTATGAAAAGGACAGCCCTCGGGTGGACGCAGGCATTTTCGACCTCGGCATTCCGGTGCTGGGCATCTGCTATGGCATGCATTTTATGGTTGACACCCTCGGTGGCAAAGTCAAGAAAGCCGACAAACGTGAATACGGTTTTGCCTCCCTGACCGCCAGGCAGCAAAAAGGGCTTTTTTCCGGCATCGGCAAAGAGACGGTCACCTGGATGAGCCACGGTGATTCCATCGACGACCTGCCCGAAGGCTTCTCCGTAAGTGCATCGACGGCCAACACCAAAGTGGCCGCAATGGCCAACATCCGCAAACAGTTCTTCGGTGTTCAATTTCATCCTGAAGTGGCACATACCGCCAAAGGACCGAAAATGATCCACAACTTTCTTTTTGACATCTGCGGTTGCAAAGCATCCTGGACCATGAAATCCTTTGCCCGGGACACCGTCAGCCAAATCAGAAAAACAGTGGGTGATAAAAACGTGATTCTCGGCCTTTCAGGCGGCGTCGACTCATCCGTGACAGCTCTTTTGATTCACCAAGCCATCGGCAAGAACCTGACTTGCATCTTCGTAGATAACGGCCTGCTGCGAAAAGACGAGGCGGTCCAGCTGAAAGAAAAACTCAAAAGCCACCTGAAGATCAACATCCGCTTCGTCAAGGCCGCCTCGCGTTTTCTCAAGGCCCTTTCCAACGTGTCCGATCCGGAACGAAAACGCAAAATCATCGGCAAGGAGTTCATGGATGTTTTCGAGGCGGAAGCCTTGAAAATAAATAATGCCGATTTTCTGGCTCAAGGTACGCTTTACCCGGATATCATCGAATCCCAATCGGCTTTTGGCGGACCCACGGCAGTAATCAAATCCCACCACAATGTGGGGGGACTGCCGAAAAAAATGAAGCTCAAGCTGGTGGAACCCTTAAAGTATCTGTTTAAGGATGAAGTGCGCAAACTGGGCAAAACATTGGGGTTGGACGACGATTTGGTTTGGAGACAGCCGTTTCCCGGCCCGGGGCTGGCCATCCGGGTTATCGGTGAGGTCACCAAAAGGCGCCTGGCTGTGCTGCGGGAAGTGGATTCAGTACTCCAGGAAGAGATTCGCGCATCCGGGTATTACCGTAAGCTCTGGCAGTCCTTTGCCGTTTTGTTGCCCATCAAAAGCGTCGGTATCATGGGAGACGGACGCACCTATGAAAACATCGTTGCCATTCGGGCAGTCACCAGCAAAGACGCCATGACCGCGGACTGGGCCAAGCTCCCCCACCGGCTGCTGGGCAAAATTTCCAACCGGATCATCAACGAAGTCAGGGGCGTCAACCGCGTCGTATACGACATCAGTTCCAAACCACCAAGCACAATCGAATGGGAATAGCCACGCCATGAATCATCAAGACGATACCTCCCGGTTCACCATCCGCGGTGCGCAAGCGGAGCCTGATGCCCTTTATATGGCGGATGCGGACAATCTGCGTATCGAGAAATTGGGTACGCGGGTCACACTGGTGGCCGTGCTCATCCCCTGCCTGTTGGTGGTTGTTCTGGTCATCGCCTATCTGGATATAAAAAACCGGGTCATCAACACACAGACTTCCGGCTCCATGGGCGTCCAGAATCTATCCAAGGACCTGGAATCCCGTTTTTCCAACCTCTCCCTCAAACAGGCAAAGATGGAGGAACAACTCACCGAGATGTCCAAAGCTCTGGAAACCGCCACCGCCGCGCTGCAGATCAACCTTAAAAAAGCCACCACCGAATTTAAACAGTTTACCGACGACAAGGCGGATCGATCCGCGTTGGCTGCCATATCCAACAAAACAGAAGCCTCCGTCGCCACCTTGCAAAAAGACATGACAGACCTCAACGCTGCGTTCAGCAAATTCGACGAGGAGTTGGCCGCCCAGATTCTGCTGATGGCGGAGGGCCTGAAAAAGGATCAGGGGCGGCTTGCCGAGATCGAAAAGAAAGCCCAGCGGCTTGACCTGGAAAAGCTGAGCAAGGAGTCGATGGATCTGGCGATGGGCCTCGAGCGACTGGGTCTTCAGGAGATGGTCAAGGATCGAATTCGTGAAGTTGAGAAAAAACTGGCGGCCTTTAGCAAGCAGATTGATGCATTGCACCAGCGACTGGATGCGCAGGCGCAGAAAGCATCTCCGTCATCGTCGGCAGGCTCAGCCACGGCACCCCCACCAAGGCTCTCACCGATGCCGTCCCTGCCGCCCGCTCCCGATTCCGGTTCCACAAATATCGTGGAACAGACGATCAATTGAGAAGCTGATCAGCATAACCCCATGCCCGCCATCTTCTCCTCAATGCGCCGGATGTCCACCGGCAGGTCCACCTCGGGAGAATCATAAGGCGTCACCACCACCCGAATACGGTGGCCGTGCTCCATGGCCCGAAGCTGTTCGAGCTTTTCGATCTCTTCCAACCGCCCGGGCGAGAGCCCCTTGAAGCACTGCAGAAATTCTTGCGTATAGGCATAGACACCCAGATGCTTGTAGGTTTCGTAACCGGTCAACCCGTCCCGGCCATGGGGAATGGTCGCCCTGGAGAAATAGAGTGCATCGCCAGTCTTGTCGAAGGTGACCTTGACATCCTTGGGATCAATGATCTCACGCTTGTCCACAATGGCAAAGGCCAGCGTGCTCATTTTTACCGTCGTGTCCTCGTAAAATGGCTGTACCACGGCGTCAAAGCATCGTGGATCCACCAGGGGCTGGTCTCCCTGGATATTGACCACGATGTCACCCGGATCCAGACCGAGCCGTTCGGCGGCTTCGGCCACCCGGTCGGAGCCGGACCGGCATCTGGAGGAGGTCATGACGACGCTGCCGCCAAAGCGGTTTACCGCCTCCCGGATCCGGCTGTCGTCGGTGGCCACGTGAACAGATTGGATGCATTTGGCCTGCATGGCCCGTTGACAGACCCACTGGATCATCGGTTTGCCGCAGATGTTGGCCAGCGGTTTACCGTCAAATCGAATAGAACCGTAGCGCGATGGGATGATCACCACTACCCGCATTTAGATAACCCTTTCAGTCATTTGTTCCATCCCCCGATCAGGTGCAGGTGGAGATGAAAGATCACCTGTCCGCCGCCTTTCTCTACATTGAAAAGAAGCTTGTAACCCGAGACATTTACCTTCTCCTTGTTGGCCATCTGTCTGGCGGTGACGATCATTTCTGCCAGGATCTCATTGTCCGAGTTGGTAAGGTCGTTGATGCTGCGGATATGCCGTTTGGGAACGATCAACAGATGGACGGGGGCGTGCGGGTTGATGTCACGGAAAACGACTAGTTGGTCGTTCTCGAACAGCAAGTCGGTTCCCATCTGGCCGTGAGAAATTTTGCAGAAAAGGCAATCTTTTTCCATGGAAAGTGCCTCCTGTGGCTATTCCATCGCCTGTTATCGCAAGCAGTGGAATAATTCGGGTGGGTGGAAAACGGGCTCAGAAATTCTGTTCCTACCGGTTCAGCGGCAACCTTGTCAAGCAGACATTTACCCCTGAAGAACCACTATTTCTTCAGTGGACAACCGTTCGGCAAAAACGATCAAAATCCCCGAGATTCATTGCTTAAGTTTTAATTGGCGCTGCCGATATGAACTAACAGCAGAGCGGGCTTTCGGCGATATGCTTCAAAACACCACAGGCAAAGCCTCCAGATCTGAATTGAGGCCAATTTTTACAATAGACCCATGCAGTATGTATTCAAGCATATAACACCATGAACATCCTGATTGCAGACGACGACCCCGTCACCTTGAAGCTATTGGCATCACGCCTGGCTGCGTGGGGCCACGCGGTGCATCAGGCTGCCGATGGCAACACAGCCTGGGAAACCATTTGCGGCACGCCCGTCGATATGGTCATCAGCGACTGGATGATGCCTGGAATGGACGGGCTTGGATTGTGCCGCCGAATCCGGGAACGTCACGAATCCGGTTATATTTACCTGATACTGATCAGTGCCCATGATTCCAAAGTGGACATTGTGCGCGGCCTTAAAAGCGGCGTTGACGACTATATCACCAAACCCATTGACATGGACGCCTTGCACGCCAGAGTCGAAATTGGCGCGCGTATCGTCAACCTGGAGCGGACGCTCAACCGCAAGATCGAGATCATCACCGCCAACCACATCCAGACCATCCGCATGTTCTCTCGAATGATGGAAGTTGTTGACGATGAACTGGGGGGACACTGCCGCCGGACGGCGGCCCTGGCCGTCAAGCTGGCTGGTCTTCATCCCGGTGTGGGCGACGCGGAAACACTCATCATCGAAACGGCGGCCCTGCTCCACGACATCGGCATGGTGGGCATTCCCAAATCCATCTTAAACAAACGTCGCACGGAAATGGTTGAAAACGAACGTCAATTATACCAATCCCACGCCACTATGGGCGCCCGCATCATCGGTGAAATAGCGATCATGAAGCCAGCCGCCCTGCTGGTGCGCATGCACCACGAACAATACAATGGCAAGGGTTTCCCTGGTGGACTGGCCGGTGATGAAATTCCTGTCGGGGCCCAACTTATTTCGGCGGCCTCCATTTACGACAACATGATCCACAAGGGCAAGATCGCCCTCGACAGCATCCCAGAACGCCTGCAGCGGATCAGGGGGTACCAGTTGTCGCCTGAGGTGGTGGCGTTGCTGCTTGAAATCAACGCGGCGCAACAGCATGAGCTGGCAAGAAGTGTGGCAGATGAACGGGAACTGGACGACCTGACGGCCGGTATGGTGATCGCAGCCAACGTGCGCATGAAAACCGGTGCCTTTGTCATGGCTGCCGACACCGAACTGGACGACTACAGCATCGACAAACTCAAACATTATCAAAACATTGGTGCCATCTCCAACAAGGTACTGATTCGCAAATCTACCGTGAGGCGCTAAATGGATCTTGCAACCATCATCGGCCTGGTCAGCGGAACCGTTCTGATTCTGGTCTCCATCGTCATCGGCGGCAGCGCCCTGGTTTTTATCAACATCCCCGGCCTGCTGATCGTTGTCGGCGGAACCCTGGCAGCCACCTTCATCAAATTCACGATGTCCGATGTCATCGGCTCCATCAATGTGGCCATGAAAGCTTTTCTGGTAAAAATGGAAGCGCCGGAAAATATCATCAAGGAGATGGTGGACTTCACCCGCATTGCAAAAAAAGAGGGGCTGATCGCCCTGGAGAAAGAGAACCCATCGGATGCCTTTTCCGTAAAGGCGCTGAGATACCTGTCTGACGGTTATGATGAAGGTCTGATCGCCGATATGCTCCACAAGGATATACGGTTGATGGGTCAGCGGCATACCACCGGCCAGAATGTGTTTAAAGGCATGGGCGATTCCGCGCCGGCATTCGGTATGGTCGGGACGCTCATCGGTCTGGTCCAGATGCTGTCCTCCATGGCGGACCCGTCCAGCATCGGGCCGTCGATGGCTGTGGCGCTGTTGACCACCTTGTACGGCGCAGTCATCGCCAATCTCATCGCCCTGCCCATCGCCGACAAGCTGGCCCTGAGAAGTGAGCAGGAGCGGTTGAACAAAAGCATCATCGTGGAGGCGGCCATTGCGATCAACCGGGGTGTCTCCCCCATGGTGCTGGAAGAATCCCTGAAGATTTTCCTCTCTCCCAAAGAGCGGCAACAGTCTGAAGCTGAATCTAAAAACACCGAGTAGCAGGTAAACGATGAGTAACGATATACAGGAATGCCCACCATGCGTAAAAGGCGCACCCATGTGGGTGACCACCTTCGGCGATCTGATGAGCCTGCTGCTTTGTTTCTTCGTGCTGCTGCTCTCCTTTTCCGAGATCGATCGCCAGAAGTACAAACAGGTCGCCGGATCCATGGAAAAAGCCTTTGGGATGCAACGGAAAAAGAATGTTTCCGAATCGCCCCGCCATGGCCTGAAGATGATCGCCAAGGATTTCGATCAGGAGGCGATTGCCACGCGGGTAAAGGAATTTATCGGTCGAGAGCTGGAAGAGAATTTCGATGAGCTTTACCGGAAAATTGAAGACGACATTGAAATCGAAGCCAAGAAAGACCAATTGGTCATTCGCATGATGGGAGAGAGCACATTTGACTCGGGAAAAGCCGACATCAAGCCCGAACTCAAACCTTTGATCCTTCGAATCGGCCAGATTCTGACAAGCGAAACCGCCGGCGACATCGTCATTGCCGGCCATACCGATAATGTTCCCGTCACGGGCGGCCCGTTTCAATCCAACCTCAAACTCTCCATCGCCCGCGCCGCCACGGTGGCCCAGTTCCTTTTGGACCAGACCACCATCGATCCCAAGCGCCTGTCCACCATGGGCTTTGGAGAATTCCGACCCATCGCGGAGAACGACGTTGAACGGGGCCGACGCAAAAATCGACGGGTGGAAATCATTGTCGGCACCATTCCCCGTCCACAAGGCATGGCGAATTACGAATGACCTATCGGAGAAAATCCACCAGGGTGGGTTGAACCACCTGAGCAGCGGTCGCCAGCAGGACTTCGTAGGCTGTCTGCTGGACCTGCATATCGATGGCGGTCTTGGTGATATCGGCATCTTCAACGGTCTGGCGCATGGTTTCTACCGCATTGCCGAAATTCTTCCAATAATCGTCTGTCCGCTCCAGGCGTTTATAATCGGTGGCCAAACCGCTGCGGGCCAGTTTAACACGGTCGGCGATCCGGTATAGCGGATCAACCGTATTTCGGACCGCCGCGGGGTCATAAGGAGCGGCGAGCAAGGCCGTTTCCAGGTCATCAAGAACCTGAAACAGGTTGTCTGCGCCATCGATGAACATCTGGCTGCCGTCCGCTTCGATCGGAACGGTGATTCCCTCCCCCACGACAACACGGTGGGAACCGCTGTCACCGTTATAGCCATAGGGGGGTGCCAGGTCGAAGGGCGCCGTATCGCTGCGATGGCCAGAAAAAAGATAATTGGGGCCGTATTTTGAGTTGGCCAGGCCGAGGACCTGCTGACGGATATTGTCGATCTCCTGTGCAAAGGCCGTTTTATCTTCAATGTCCGGGTTGGCGGCCAGCTTCTTGGCATCCTCGATGAACTCACTGATCTGGCCAAGCACCGCTTCAGTAAACTGGACCCGGGTTCTGGACTCCAAAATATTTTCTCGATATTGATCGACGGTTTTAAGGGTTGTTCGATAGTCGAGGACCTTGCCGATCCCGATGGGATCATCCGAAGGTTTATTGATCCGCTTTCCGGAGGCCAGTTTAAGCTGTGTCTCCATGAGTTGGGTGCTCTGCTTGGCAAGGTTGGCCTTGATATGGTCGGCCATTATTTTAGCGCTGATTCGCATCGTTACCTCCTGTAATTTTTTTACACCATGGCGATAAGCGCATCGAGCATTTCATCCACCGTGGACACCAGCTTGGCGGCAGCATTGTATGCGCTTTGAAACTGAACCATGTTGACCATCTCCTCATCCATGGATACACCGGATACCTCCTCCCGGTAGGTGGCCAGCTGCAATGACACTGTGGATTGATGGTCCATGTTTACCTTGGCCTGAGAGACGAACCAGCCCACATCGCTGACCAGACCATTGTAAAAATCATCAATGGTGGCACTGCCGCCGCTCATCAGCAACCGGTTCTGGATCTCGGCCACGGCGATGGCATTGCTGTTGCCACCCGGCACCCCTTCTGTATTGGCGGCAGCGGCAATCAAATTGGTATCGTCGCCGATCAGGCCGTTGACGGTGATATCTGAAGCCCCGGTAAAGGGTGAAAAAAAATCCAACCCGGGATTTCCATTGAGGTCAAGGCCACCATTGTGCTGCGTGTTGACTGCGTTGGCCATGGCAACGGCCATATCGTCCAACCGGGTCAGATATTCCGGGATGATGACATCCCTGGCTTCAATCCAGCCCTTAAGCTTTCCGGTTGAAAGGTCGCTGGTAATGTTTTGCCGGGCGCCGCTGCTGCTTTCCCAAAAGACATCCTGAAATCCGTTCGCATTGGTATCGGTGGTCAGGTCCCACGAACGTGTCCGGTCCACCAGGGTGCGGCCGTTGGCGGTAAGGATGGTAAGGTATCCGTCGGCATCTTCGAAACTGTTCACGTCGACCAGACTGGAAAGCGCCTTAAGTTTCAGATCCCGCTGATCCCTGAATTCATTGGCACTGTGTTCGTTGCCAGCCTCGACTTCAGCGATTTTCAGATTCAAACTGGCGATCTCACCGGTCAGGCTGTTGATACTATCCACCGCCCCTTTGATGCTGACATCACTATCCCCTTGAACCTGGCTCAGGTCACGGGACAATTTATTGAATACCAGGGTCAGGTTTTCGGTATTGGCCAGCAGCGTCGCCCGCTCCGTGTACCCGGAAGGATTGTTGGCCACATCCTGCCAAGAATTCCAAAATTCAGTCATCGCACCATTCAAGCCGTAACCGGAGGCATCGTCAAACATTAATTCGGCTTTTTCCAGTGTCTCAAGCTGGGCATCCCAACGCCCCTCCTTAGCGGCGGCGCCGGCAATCTGTGCCGCCAGAAACCGGTCATAAATCCGCTGAATCGTCCGGTTGGCCCGGACGCCAGTGCCCAGGGTTCCCCCCTCGTACCGGACCGGTTCATTCTGCTCCATATTGAGCCGCTGCCGCGTGTAGCCCTCGGTGTTCACATTGGCGATGTTGTTGGCCGTGATGTCCAGCGCCTTTTGCTGAGTGATCAGTGCCGTCCGGGCGACGTTCAACATGCCGTATATGATGTTTGCCATGGCTTGTGCCTCTGCTATCCGCTACGGATGGTCAAGCGCTTCCGCAAATGAATCGCCCCCCGCCGGTCGGATAACCGACCGAAGGTTGATGGGTCCCGGGTTTTTGATAAACCGAGCTGTCTTCAATGAGATGGGTCAGCAGTTTCAACGATCCGTTGATCAGGTCCAGATATTGATTGATCATCAGCTGGTTATGCCTGTTCTTCTCATGCACATCGCCGATGATCGATCGTAAACGATTGGCGCGATCCAGCAGATGCTGTCGGGCTGGCGGCTCGACCACATGCGCCAGTTGGCTGATCGTCATGGCGTCACAACCTGTCCGGTATGCTTCCGACAGTCGACCGACCAGCATTTCTCTCTTTTCTTCATGCCGTTGCAGCTCGACCACCAGTAATTCCTTTTCATGCTGAACTTGGTCGAAACGTTCCTTTCTCGAAAAGGAAATCGATCTTTCCTCATCGGTCAGGACCCGTTGCATCTCCTGGTAACAGGCCGCCTCTTCATCCAGGATGTCCAGCAGTTCGTTGATCTTCACATTCATGGTGTTGTCCTGTGGCTTGCGGTCATGCCTGGGTGTCGATGTGGTCAAGCACCTGGTTATTTTCAAGGGTTTCGTTGATCAAGTTCGCTGCAATACGATCGCCTGTCACGCGGTAGGTTCCTTCTTCAAGTTGTCGTTTTAATTGCATTACCCGGTCTTCACGGATTTCAGGCAGTAAATGCGCATGTTCGGCGGCCGCCTTGAACGCACGGCCTCTTTCCGTGAGGCTGACAGTATCCTTTTCTGCGGCGCTGCGCTGCCCCCCGGTCGATTCGGTGGGCGGCCGGGTCACATCGTCAACCAACCGGTTCTGGGCGGGCAGGAATTGCAAGGGGCCTTTTTCGGGAATTTCCATTTAAGATCTCCTGAACACAGCTGATCTCGTTTTCCATGATCACCGATCATGGTCCGTTTCCCCTTCTTATCGGTCCTTTGCAGCGAAGGCTTTAATTTCCCGAGTCGGCGAATTTGCTCGCTGAACTGTTGCGGGACTATTTTTGCCCCTTGAGCTGATTGAAAATCATGCGGGAAATGCCGATTCCGCCGTTTTGCGCCATATCTCCGGCAATTTGTTCATCCATCATGTCCGTAAAAATTTCTTCCGCCATGGATGGGGGAAACAGTGTGGATTCAGGCACCGTCGCCCGCATTTCACGAATCATGAAATTGAGCAGCAGGGACTCGAACTGCTTGCTGGCATTTTCGAGTTCGTCATCTGAATGTCCGTCGTACCGCATCTTTGACTCGGCGGTCGAAAGTGTGTTGTCAGCACTGGACGCACGCAGCTGAAACATCGCGGCGTCCATATCCATCCGGTTGGCATCGGCCATCAAATCACCTCTAGGTCCGCCTGGAGCGCACCCGCCGCCTTGATGGCCTGGAATATAGCGATCAGGTCCCTGGGGGTAACCCCCAAGGCATTCAGGGCATTGACCACTTCCCCGATACTCACCCCGTTAGGAACGACCACCAGTTGATTGGCATCCTCCTGGACATTGATCTGGGTACTGGGCGACGCCACCGTCTGACCTTCAGAAAAGGGCAGCGGCTGGGAGACATTGAAGTTTTCTTTGACAACGATGCTCAAATTCCCGTGTGCGATGGCGATCGTAGAAATGCGCACCTGCTCTCCCATGACCACGGTGCCGGTCCGTTCATTGATCACCACCTTGGCGTCATTGTCCGGCTGCACCTCGAGCGTGCTCAGTGAAGCCAACAGAGAAATCATGTTTCCCTTGTGTTGGTCAGGGACGATAATTTCAATGGTGCCGGCATCCTTAGCACGGGCAACCGGTTGCGCAAATTGGGCATTGATCACATCGACCACCCGCACAACAGTATTGACATCAGGGTTGTGCAGACTGAACTGCAGGCTGTCACTATCGCCAAAATCGTTGGGGACTTCCCGTTCGATAATGGCTCCGGACAGCACGCGCCCCACGGTAGGAAAGTTCTTTACCACCGTGGAGGCCGTTCCACCGGCACCGAAACCACCGGTGTTCACCGGGCCCTGTGCCACCGCGTATATCTGGCCGTCGATACCTTTGAGCGGCGTCAGCATGAGCGTTCCACCTTGAAGGTTGTCTGCATCGCCGATGGAGCTGACCAGCACGTCGATGCGGTTTCCCCGTTTGGCAAAGGGCGGCAGTTTGGCCGTCACCATGACCGCAGCCACATTTTTCACCTGAATGTCCCTCTGGTCGACGGTCACGCCCATTTTTTCCAACATGGAGGCCATGGATTGAACCGTAAAGGTGGCTTTTTTCCCGTCCCCGGACCCGTCAAGCCCGACGACGAGACCATAGCCCACCAGTTGGTTCATGCGCACCCCGTTGATCTCGGCGATGTCCTTGAGCCTGGCCGCACCGGCATCGCCATGCCACCCCAGGCCGACGACCACCAACAGGGCGATGAGTACTATGCGTTTTATTTTCATTTAAACCCTTTTTTGATGATTGGAATGCCCTTGCTTAAAAACCTTCAAGGTTTGGAATTTTGAATTTGGATATTGTGATTTATTTGTCATTTGGTTTTTGGATATTGTGATTTAATTCCTAAAAGGGCCATACCTTCATGACAATCGAGGTCAGCCAGCCGGGTTTTTGCCGGTCATTGACCACACCGCTGCCGCTGTAAGAGATCCTGGCGTCGGCAATATAGGTGGAAAGCACCTGGTTGTCTGCGTTGATATCGCGTGGCCGAACCACACCGGTCAATTGGATGATCTGGTTTTCGTTGTTGATCAACACCTCGCGCGATCCGGTGACGACCAGATTGCCATTGGGCAGCACCTGTGTCACCAGGGCGGTAATGTATGCGTTCAGGTCTCCGCTCCGTTTGGTGGTTCCATTGCCCTGGAAATCACTTTCCATACCGCCGGCCACTTTGGCAAAGGGGTTGAAAAACGGCTGATCGGCAGGAAACCGTTTTTCTGCATTGAAGAACGCATCCACACTGGCGCTCAGGGAAGACGAACGATCCGTCGCCGTGCTGGCCTTGTTGGTGGCCTCAGACGATTCGGCAATTTTTATGGTAACGATGTCACCCACGGTTCGGGCCTTCTGGTCGGCAAACATGGCCAGCAAGGGTGCGTCATCCTGCCACAATGAACCGTCTGCATGGGATTGGGGGACGGCCGCCAATGGGGATGGCAAGGCTTCCTGCTGGCCGGGTCCATAGCTGGGCGCTTTGGACTGAACCGGCTTACCCATGCCGGAAAAACCATTGGCGCAGCCGGCCATACCGATCCCCAAAAAAAATATAATCACCCAAGACCGAGATCTGCGGGCGACGTCAGCTATGAATGGAAGGGCCATGGGGTACCTCGCTAAAAGTTTACTTCAACAGCACCCGGTCCGGTGACCCGGGCGGTAATCATGCGGTTGGAATCCGTATTCACCACCCGAACCATCTCACCCTTGCACCCCTGTTGCTTGACCATGCCGGTGGCAGTGATAATCATCGGGCCGGAGTTGGCGACAATCTTGACGATGTCACCCCTCCGGACCAGAGGCGGTGAGGCAAACATGCTCGATTGGAGGACGGTGTGGGGATAGATGGCCCGCGTCGTCCGGTTTCCCAGGGCGTCCTCGATACGCCTGACCGTATCCGAGGACAGATCCGACAGATCACCGCGCTCAACCGACAGGTCTGCCAGTTGGATGTACGCATGCTTTCCCAGAGGTCGGATCACGGTGACCACATCCGCCATGACGGAAATGGTCGCATTAACCCAGACTTTCCGCACTGGCTCGGCATCCACGAAAAGGTGCAGGGCCACAATCGTACGGCCCAGATAGTCTTCGTTGCGGGCGGGCTCGACCCGGTAAGTCAATCTCCCCGTGGGAAGCTGGACGGTTTCATCCCATGCGATCTCGCTGATGGTCACATCCTCGTTTTTCCATGGCATCCGGCTGCGGATCGCCATTTCGACCGCATGCTGTATCTGTTGGGTGGGCAACATGGCTGCCTGGCGGGTAATCCGCACATCCGATGGACCCTTGAAAATCATCGACGATGTATCGACACCGGCTTGTTTGAGACGGATGCGAATATAGTCGATGCCCACGAACCGGGTCTGACCGGGCTGAGGGGCCCTGGCCACAATGGTTGCGCCCAAAGTCATCAATTGGTTCTCCGACGGGCCGGTCAAGGTGGCAATGTCGGACAGGCGAACCGGCTCTTGCTCGACCAGGGACTCCGCCTTGAGTGTGAGGCAGGTGCCATCCGAGGAATAAGCAGCCGGTGAAATCAGACACACCACGACCATGATGATGAGGCTTATAACCGGCTTGCGCATAGGTTCAAATCGGTTGATTCCATATCTCATCATCGGACCTATCTTCGCAGGTTGGTTGCTGTCTGAAGCATTTCATCCGAGGCCTGAATGGTCTTGCTGTTGGTTTCGTAGGCCCGTTGGGCCACGATCATGTTGACCATCTCATCCACCACACTCACGTTGGACATCTCCAGATACCCCTGTGCAAGGGTTCCGTATCCATCCTCACCCGGTATACCGGTGGTGGCATCTCCCGATGAAGCGGACGGGGTGAAAAGATTTCTGCCGATACTCCTCAAACCAGCCGGATTCACAAAGTTGGCCAGTTCAATGTTGCCGATTTCCGAGGGTTGGTTTTCTCCGGCCAGCAGGACGGAAACCGTACCGTCGGTCCCGATGGAAACGGCAACCGAATCGGCCGGGATGGTCAGTTCCGGCTCCATGGGAAACCCGTCCGACGTCACCACCCGGCCGGCGCTGTCCAGCTTGAATGTGCCCGCCCGGGTATACCCGGTTTCTCCGTTGGGCTGAATCACCTGAAAGAATCCGCCGCCCTCGATGGCCATGTCCAATTGATTCTGGGTGTGGTTGAACTCCCCCTGGGTGAACATCTTCTGGGTGGCGGCGGGGCGAACGCCGTGCCCCACCTGGATACCGGTGGGCACTTGGGTATCTGCGGAGGATGACACCCCCGGCGATCGGAGCGTCTGGTAAAGCAGATCCTGGAAATCGGCCCGGCTTTTCTTGAATCCGGAGGTACCGACATTGGCCAGGTTGTTTGAAATTACATCGATGTTCAATGTCTGCGCCTGCATTCCGGTCGCCGCGGACCATAGACTTCTGATCATGGTTTCCTCCTCATCTGTTCTTAATTGCTTTTACCCACATCGTTGATGCTCTTGGATGTGGCTTCATCTGCGCTTTGGATCACTTTCTGATAGGCTTCAAAGGCCCGTGACGTCTCGATCATCTCGGTCATGGCCCTTACCGGATTGACGTTGGCAGCCTCCAGATACCCCTGGCTCAAGGTGGTGTCTTCCGGGCGTTCGCCCACGGTCGTTCCCTCCGATCCGACAAATCGCCCGTTACCGGCCTTTTTCAGTGTCTCGCTATTGGAAAAATCGGTGATCTGCAGTCGGCCCACCTCGTCACCATCCAGGTAAACGCCTCCCTGAAGGTCGATTTCGACGGTTCCTTCCTCCAGGGTGATTTCACCGCCTTCACCCAGCACCGGATAGCCGTCGGGTGTAATCAGCACGCCATTGCTGTCCAGCGTGAAATTCCCCTGTCGGGTATACTGGACCCCGTCGGGCGTCTGGATTGAGAAAAAACCGCTGCCGTTAATGGCCACATCCAAGGGGTTGCCGGTCTGACGAATCGCTCCCTGGCTGAAATCAATGACGGTAGCAAAAGGCGGTGCATAAGGGGATAGGGTTTGAACCCCTTCGATGGATGTCTCGAATGTCTGGGGTTCGGTCTCTTGCGGAATCTGGAATATGGATCGATCGCCTTTATAGCCGACAGTGCTGATGTTGGCCACATTGTTGGCAAGCACCTCCAGTCGTAACTGCTGAACGAGGGCGCCGGCTGCGGCAAGGTACATTCCACCACTCATGGGGTTGACTCCTGATGGGTTGTGTTGGGCTCATTCATGGCTGACAGATTTTTCTTGCAACCTGTGTGCCACAACCCATACTTTCCGCACCTTCTCTATTTTAGGCCGCTCACGCGACAAGAGGACTGGCTGAACCGGCTAAAAACAATAAACCGGTAGGCAACAAGTGCCTTACCGGTCTTTTTTTCCTAAAAAACGACGCCGGCCGTCCGGTCAGGCGGCATTCAGCCGCATGACCATGCAGACCTCCGCTTCGGGCAATTGCAGCTGACGGGCAATCGTCGCAACCGCGACCCCGTCGTGGGCCATGGGCAGAATCCGGTCATAGGACGATTGATGCCTGGTCGAGACGGGTATCGCTGCTGCCTGAAATGCATCCACGGCTTCGATCATCGACGGATTTCTGACGACACCGCCCAGTTTTTGTCGTTCCTGCTTGATGGTACGCACCAGGGCGGCCAGCATGGAATCGGTTTTCTGGGCCATCAGAAACATGAGCGCCCGATGATCGATATCATGATCCCGGCAGGTGGTATTGAACGTCGCGCGATCCAACCCACTGACTGTTTCAGGACGTTTTCCGAAGATACACCGTTTGACGATCCAGAAACCGATCAGCAGCACGATGACGGAGACTCCCCAAATTCCATAGCTGGCATGTAACATGTTCACCTCTTTTCCTTTCGATCAACACACCCGATCATGCAGGTCGGTGCCCGAAGATCCCGGTCAATCCTCAAGCAACCCCTCCCGGCGCAGTTTGCTTCTCAAATGAATAATGGCCTGCGCATGGATCTGCGAAACCCGGGATTCGGTAATATCCATGACTTTGCCGATCTCCTTCATGGTCAATTCATCGGAATAATAAAGCGAGACGACAAGCTTTTCCTTTTCCGGCAGCAAGTCGATATTTTGGGCGATGGTGGATTTGATTTCTTTCATGGTGGTCATGGACAGCGCATCATCGGCATCACCATGCGCCAGAGAACTGGCAATTGTCGCCGTGTCGCTTCGCGTTGCCTGACCCACCTCCTCGAAGCTGACGAAGGAGATGCTGGACATCCGCTTGACTTTATAAAACTGCTCTAGATCCATGTTCATCTCTTCGGCCACCTCCTCGTCGGCCACGTCCCGACCCAATTTCTGTTCCAGCTTCACATAAGCCTTTTCCAGATCCCGGATCTTTCTTCGTGTGGTGCGACCCAGAAAGTCGCGCGATCGCAGTTCGCTCAACACGGCGCCCTTGATACGAAAGACGGCGTAAGTGATAAATTTATTGTCCCGGGTCGGGTCATACCGCTCAATGGCCTGAATCAATCCGATAATTCCCACATTGACCAGGTCATCCACCTCGATGGTGGACGGCAGATGAACCGCGATCCGATTCACGATACGCTTCACGTAGGGAAGGTATTCGTTGATAATCTGATTTCGCAGCAAATGGCTCTCTTTTCCAAAATTTTCTTCTCTTGATTGGGCCAGATCCATATCATTGCTCCACGTTTAGGAATTCTTCCGTTGTGCTTATTGGTTTAAACGATATCCCGCCAGATCAATGGCCGGCTCTCCAGGCGGTTAATCATCGGTTGAGATCGAACGAGTTTATGGGCCAGCTCGGCGAAGTTTCGACTCGCCTGGGTCATGGGAGCCATTTCACTGACGACTTTCTGTTTGCGAACGCCGGCTTTCACCTTGTCGTCCGAGAGCACATTTCCGAAATACTCGATGGAGACATCCAGGAACCGATTGGCCACCAGACAGAGCTGTCGGCTTACATCATCCGCTTCTTTTGCATTGTTTGCCAGATTGACAATCAGCCGGAAATGCTTCTCCTGGTATTTGACGGAAAGGATTTTCATCAACGCGTATGCATCGGTAATGGAAGTCGGCTCAGGGGTGACGACCACCATGATCTCATTGGCGGAGGCATTGAAATAGAGTACGTTGGAGGAAATACCGGCAGCCGTGTCGATCAGCACGATGTCAAATTCACACAAGAGTGTGTTCAATTCATTGAATATCTCTAATTTCTGAGCAAATGTTAACTTGGTCAGCTCCTGAATCCCCGACGAAGCAGGCAGTATCTTCAGATTCCCCGGCCCGCTGATGATGATTTCCGACAATCTCTTCTTGCCTTCGACCACATGGGATAGATTGAACTGGGGCGTCAGGCCCAAAAGCACATCCAGGTTTCCGAGGCCCAGGTCTGCGTCGAAGATGAGCACCCGTTTTCCCGACTTGCACAAGGCGTAGCCTAAATTGGCGACGATATTGGTTTTGCCAACGCCCCCCTTGCCGCTGGTGATGGCGATGACCCTGGCCGGCGACGGTGGCGCGGCACCCTTTTTCATCATCGACTGTCTCTGTCTTCTTTTCTGGTTCAGGCTGATGATCTGTCCGGTCTTTTCAAAATTTGACATTACGGTTCGTTCTCCAAGGTTACATGACATGCGCACGCTGATAACCAAAGCCTTCCGACACCATTTTCCTGATCATGCTGATATCGCAGCATGCCCGGCACGGTTTGAAGCCTTCGTCCACGGCTTGTTCAATACTGTTGAAGGCGGTAATATTCTCTGCGTTGATCCGTTTTACCGACTTGCAGGCGGGATGATGAAACAGCTCGGAATTACGGTTGGCCACATAGTGGACTGAATCGCCGGCCGCATCGCTGTTTACAGAATCGGTTTTTACCTGACCTCGTTTTCTGGAGAAAAGCGCCACCGGTCCATCCGCAGGCTCACAAGGAGAAGGCGTCCCGGTGAGCTTGTCGGCCGTAAATTCATGAAGGCCATCGGACAGATCCACCCCGTCACCAAAAAAAGATGACGGAAGCCCGCATCTCTTAACCAGATTCAAACCGGCGGCCTCATCGATATGCTCATCCATATGAGTGGGAAGCAAACGATTTACCCCCAGGGGCGCATAAGTTGCCACACAGGCGTCAAACACCTCTTCCCGGACGGTTACATTGGCCACCAAATGGGTCTCGTCCGGTTCGGCGATTCGGAGCAGTGAGCAAACCTCGATCATCATGGATGTGTCCTTGCCGCTCATACCCGGGGTATCGATCAGGACCGCATCGACGTCCGTCAGATCGGTTAGCGCAGACTGCAGCTGTTCGGCGTCGTGAACGATGCGAAGCGGCAGATTCATGATGCGCGCAACCCTTGCCAGCGTTCCGTTGGCCCCGATTCGAAAGCGATCGAGGCTGATCAACCCGGTCCGTTTCTTTTGGACCACCTGACAATGCCAGGCCAGTTTGGCCACCGTGGTGGTTTTTCCCGCCCCGCACGGCCCCACCAACGCAATGACCTTCTGCACTGCCGGATCTCGATAAAAGGGTTCGGCTCTGGGGAGATTGCGCTGCGCGTGTCGAAACGCATGTGCCATTGCGCCCTCCCCTGCCCCACCTCCGCGCGTGGTCTCGGTGTCGGATTTCACGTCTTGCGAAATGGCTGCCGGAGCCAGTATCGGCGGTCTTCCATCCACGAGTGGATGCAGTTCTTCCGATACCGGCTGCACACGCGACATCGGCCGGAAGCGCCAGACAGCTGGCATTGGGGGCTGAGGCGATGACGATAAGGAAACCCGATCCGTTTCCACCTCTGTATTGAGATGTTTCGTCAACAGTCCTGAAAAATCGTTGGTTTTTCCGGCTTCGTCCACCGGATAATCGGTGGCTGCGGTGATCTCGACACTCTTTTTTCTCAACGCATTGAAAAAACCACCCGGTCGAACTTCTTTGGCCGACAAAATCACGGCATCGTCGCCAAACTCACGTTTAACCAAACGAAGGGCTTCTGTCATATCGGCCGCTTCAAAGCGCTTAATCTGCATCTGAGGCCTCCACGTTTCCCACTATCTGTATCTTGGCACTGCTGACGATCTCATCATAGGAAAGCACTGCCAGCCCGGGGATGAAACGATCAACCAGTTTTTTAAAATGGCTCCGGATCTGGGCCGAGCAGACGAGCAGGGGTTGAACCCCCAGGGATTTATAATCCTCCATTTTAACGCTCATGTCATCCATGATGGTTTTTGCAAAGGCGGGGTCGATGGCCAGAAAAGATCCCTGATCGGTTTGTTGAAGCGACTCGGCGACCTTTTTCTCAACCCGCTGATCCAACGTAAGCACATGCAGCTTGCCATCGTCCGCCTGGTAAAAACTGGTAATCGTCCTGGCAAGGGCCTGACGCACGTGTTCGGTCAGGATTTCCAGTTTTTTGGTGGTGGGGGTCCAGTCTGCCAGGGTCTCCAGAATAGTGAGCAGATCCCGAACGGGAACCTGTTCCTGCAGAAGGTTCTGGATCACCCGGACCACCCCCCCCAGGCTCATGAGATTGGGAACCAGTTCTTCCACCACCTTGGGATGACTGCTCTTGATGCCGTCGAGCATTTTCTGAATTTCCTGTCGACCCACCAATTCGTGTGCATGGCGGCGGATCACATCGGAGAGATGCGTGGTCATGATCGTGGCCAGATCCACGACCGTATATCCTTTTGAATTGGCATCCTCACGGGCCGCCGGGTTGATCCAGAATGCCCCCAGTCCATAGGTTGGTTCCCGTGTGGCGATGCCGCTGATCTTCGCATCGGCTTTACCCGAATTCATGGCCAGGAGATGGTTGATCATCAGGTCGCCGCTGGCGACTTCAATGCCTTTCAACAATATGGAATAGGCGCCCGGTTTGAGTTTCATGTTGTCCTGGATGTGAATGGACGGTACCACGATGCCGATCTCCTGGGCGATTTGCCGCCGAATGGATTTGATGCGCTCGAGCAACTCACCGTCCTGTTCTACGTCCACCAGCGGGATCAGGCCATAACCGACTTCAAGGGCCAGTACATCGATGGGCGGTAAGGGTTTGAAGGCTTCCGGCAGTTTTTCTTCGGCCCTTTTCGTTTGCTGCAGGGCGACCTCGCGCGCATTTTCCTGTTTGGCCCGCTCGGTTTGAAACACCAGATAGGCCACCAATCCAGCCGTAGCGGATAAAATCAAAAACGGAAGGGTCGGCATCCCTGGAACCAAACCGAAACCAAAAAGGATAATTGAAGCAACCACGAAGGCCCGGGGTTGAACCAGCAGTTGGCTTCCGATTTCAAGCCCCAGATTTTTTTCGGCGCCGGCCCTGCTGACGACGATGCCGGCAGCGGTAGAGATAATCAGTGCAGGGATCTGGCTTACCAATCCGTCGCCGACGGTGAGCAGGGTGTAGGTCTGGGCGGCATCGATGAAGTTCATCTCTTTTTGGAATACACCGATGGCCAGACCGGCCAGGATATTGACCAAGGTGATAATAATGCCGGCAATGGCATCGCCGCGCACAAACTTGTTGGCACCATCCATGGCACCGTAGTACTCCGCCTCGCGGCTGATCTGACCACGCCGCTCCCTGGCCTGGGCTTCATCGATGAGACCGGCGTTCAGGTCGGCATCGATGCTCATCTGCTTACCGGGCATGGCGTCCAGGGTAAACCGGGCGGCCACTTCGGCGATTCTGCCGGCGCCTTTGGTGATCACCATGAAGTTGATCACCACCAGGATGATAAAAACGATAAATCCCACGATATAGTTGCCGCCGACCACAAAGTTGCCGAAAGCCATGATCACCTTGCCGGCGGCATGGGTACCCTCGTTTCCATGAAGAAGAATCATTCTCGTGGAGGCCACGTTCAAGGAAAGCCGGAACAGGGTGGACAGCAACAACAGCGAAGGAAAAGAAGACAGATCCAGTGGTTTAAGGATGTACATGCCCACCAGAAGAATGATCAGTGACAAGGTGATATTGAAGGAGAGGAACAGATCGAGAAGGATTGCCGGAATGGGAATGACCATGACCATGAGTATAGACATGGCGGCAAATCCCATTAACACATCGGAATTGTTGGCCACGAAGGCGAACCGGTTTAAATGCTGTTTGCGTTCGGCAAGTTCCATGATGCGGTTTGACGCTCCTTGATTACTAAAACGGGGTCATGCAACTTGGAAATAGCACATTTCATGCCTATTCATTGCTTATGGATACTTTCTGCCGACGCACCGCGCTGACAAAATCGAAGTTTTCGTTAATATTACAAATTTCATCTTTTTAATTTACTGGGATACATTCCCCACCTCGAATTGACCGACGGGAACCGGCATGCGGTTTAATAAAGCGTCAATTTATTGTCCGGGAAAGACGGAAGCATCCAAAGCGGATGAAATAGGGCCTGTCCGATGACGCCGGTAGCAGTCGAACCGCGATAGCGAGTGCCTTCCCCGCCGATTGCGGCGGGGTTAACGAGCGAACTGGAAATCGTTATTCATCCTTACGGTGAACCTTCCCCGCGGCATGCCGCGGGGGAGGTTCAAAGCCGGCATCCGAAACTGATCAGGGGTTGACGAGGCCTTTGAGGCGGAAGACATAGGCAAGAATTTCAGCGATGGCCCGGTATAGTTCTGCGGGAATAAAGTCGCCGATCTCCGTAGATTTGAACATGGCTCTGGCCAGCGGTTTGTTCTCCACCAGGGGAATGTCGTTTTCGATGGCGATGGTTTTAATCTTCTGGGCGATGAAACCGGCGCCCTTGGCAACGACGGTGGGTGCATGCATCCCTTCTTCATATTTCAGCGCGATGGCCAAGTGGGTGGGGTTGGTAATGACCACGGTGGCTTCAGGCACCGCCTCCATCATCCGCCGTCTGGCCATTTCCCGTTGGACGGACCGGATCCTGGCCTTTACCGACGGATCACCTTCGCGCTGCTTGTATTCGTCCTTGACCTCCTGCTTGGTCATTTTTAAATCCTGCTGATGCTGCCATCGGGTGTAGGCAAAATCGAGCGCTGCCATAATGAAAAGAACCATGCAGGTATACAGACATATCTGGAATGACACCTGACCGATAAACCGGATGATGTTGCCGATGCTCAATTGCATGAGGCCGGGAATCTGATCCAGATAGCGATGGATGACGATATAGGCGACCCCACTGATAATGACGAGTTTTATGATGGATTTGGCCAGTTCCACCAGCGATCTGAGGGAAATCAACTTCTTGAGACCGCTGATGGGATTGAGTTTGGCCAGATTGGGCGAAAGTTTTTCTCCGGTGATGAGAAAACCGAACTGAGCGACATTGCCAACAACCGCGGCAGTCATGACCGCCAGCATCAGCGGGACAAGGATAACAATGCCACTGAGAAAAATTTCCCAAAACAGGGTATGCATGGTTTCGGGCAGCATGCTCAGGGTTCCGGCCCGCTGATACATGGCTCGCATGACCGATGTCAGGCGCCCGAGCATCCATGAGCCGGCAAAAAAGAGAACGCCGAGACTGCCGGTGAGAATCAACACGGAAGGAATCTCCCGGCTTTGGGCCACATTTCCCTTCTGGCGGGCATCGGCAAGCTTCTTGCCGGTGGGTTGTTCGGTTTTATCCTGACTCTGATCACCGGCCATGGGTCACCTTGCCAATGCCATCAACCGTATCAGGTCAAACAATGTCACCTGATAGGATGAAAACAGATCGATCAAATAAGCCGTGAGATAAGGGCTGACCATAAACAAAAAAACCAGCCCGATGATGATTTTCATCGGCATGGCCACGATGAAAATATGAATCTGGGGAACGGTTCTGGCCACCATGCCAAGGGCGACGCTGACCATGAGCATGACCGCGATCAGGGGGGCGCCGACTTTAACGGCCACGACAAACATGTTTGCGGCCAGCCGCATCATCATCCCTGTCAGCTGCGAACTGATGTGCATGGACAGGGGCGGCAGTATCGTATAGCTGTCCACCAATGCCGAAAAGAACATATGGTGGGCGTTGATAGCCAAAAATACGAGCATCGCCGTCAAATTGTAAAATTGCGCTAAAATTGGGATCTGGGCGCTGGTGGCCGGGTCGACCACATTGGCCACGGCAAAGCCCATCTGATAACCGACGATCTGCCCGGCCAGTTGAATACCGGCGAACAGCAGTTTCACCGAAAGCCCGATGGTCACACCAATGGCGATTTCGGAGAAAACGCCGATGACAAACGTCATCAGGCTCAGATCCCTTATGGTAACGACCGTGTCCACCGCCGGGAGCAGCAGAACACTGACGGCCAGGGCAAGCCCCGCTTTGAAAACCGCCGGGATGGTGCCGGTATCCAGAACCGGTGCACTGAAAACGATGGCGGCAACCCTGAGAAAAATCAGCATCACCCCGTAGAATGCGTCAACGGGGATGTTAAGCGTCGCCATGGTTGTTTTCCATGTTCATCGGATGTAGGTGGGCAGATTGATGAACAGGTTCTGCGTATAGCCGACGATAATTTTCAGCATCCAGGGGAAAAAAAACAACAGCGCCAGCGCGACGCCCAACATCTTGGGTACAAACACCAGGGTCATTTCATTGATCTGGGTGGCCGCCTGGAACATGCTCACCAGCACGCCTGCGATCAGGCCCACCGCCAGCATGGGTGAAGCAAGATAGATGGCTGTTTTGATGGCCTGCATGAAAAAACCGGTTATGAATTCAGGGGTCATGGGAGAACACTCCTTCAGGAAAAGCTTTTTACCAGTGATCCGACGATCAGGTGCCAGCCGTCGGCAAGCACAAAAATCATCAACTTGAAAGGCAAAGAGACCATGATGGGCGGCAGCATCATCATGCCCATGGAGAGCAGAACGCTGGCCACCACCATGTCGATGATCAAAAAGGGTACGTAGAGCATGAAGCCGATCTGAAAGGCGGTCTTCAACTCACTGATGATAAAAGATGGAATCAGCACCGTGGTGGGAACCTCGCCGACGTTGGCCGGACGCTGAATCTTGGCCACGTTGACCAGCAGGGCCAGATCCTTTTCCCGAGTCTGGGAAATCATGAACTTGCGGATTGGCCCCAATGCCCTGTCCAGAGCCTGCATCTGATTGATCTCCTTGGTGATGAGCGGCTGGAGGGCATCCTGGTTCACCTGCTGCCAAACCGGGGCCATCACGTAAAATGTCAGGAAGAGCGACAGGCCGATCACCACCTGGTTGGGCGGCAGCTGGTTGGTCCCCATGGCCTGGCGAAGCAAGGAAAAAACAATGGCGATGCGGGTAAACGAGGTAAGCATGATCAGGATCGATGGCGCCAGGGAGAGCACTGTCATGAGTAGAAACAACTGCATGACCACAGCCACCTGGCCCTGATCTCCCTCCTGGTCCAAACCGATGCTGATCAGCGGTGCCGGCGTCTGCCCCCATGCACTGCCAGCCGCGGTGACAAAACCAAACAGCATGACTGCCAGCAGGCCAAGCAGGATGGCTATTTTTTTTCTCCGGTGCCGTTTATGGACCTGCCGCAGGGTGTGCGTCTTTATCACAGGTCTTCCTTTCTCCTGAACCCGTTGCCGATTTTTTTCAATCGATCGGATAGTATCGGCCCGAAAGATGTCGACGCACCAGGCGGCGCCTCCTGCTGGACGATGTCTTCGTCCAGCGTTTCCAGCAAATTGATGCGATCACCGGAAATGCCTAGTACCAAAACCTTTCCCGGTACGCGAACCAGTGAAATGGTCTTTTTGACCCCCATGTAATGGCTTTCCAGCACCTGTATCCGTTTCCCACCGGCAGCGCCCATTCGCTGGCTGCTCAGCCGCCTGATCCCGTACAAAAGCAGAAGGATCATCGCCAGCACCACGCCCAGCGAGGCGATCATTTTCAACCCGGCGGTAATCATGTCAGGTGTCCCGTTCATCCTAATTTCTCCACCCGTTCGACGGGGCTGATCACTTCGGTGAGACGAATACCGTACTTCTTATTCACCACCACCACGTCACCCTTGGCAACCAACCGGTTGTTGGCCAGAATATCAAGCGTATCGCCGGACTCCTTGGGCAATTCAATGACAGATCCCTGGCCCAGTTTGAGCAAATCATTGATCAACATTTTCGTTCGCCCCAGCTCGATGGTGATTTCCAAAGGGATGTCCAGCAGCAGGTCCAGGTTGTCATTTACGCCTGCAGGTCCCTTGGCACCGGTGCTGGACCGCTCGAAGATGCCAGCCGCTGCGGCCGGCGAACCCGCTGGGTTTCCGCCGGTGGCAAACCCGGACGGTGCATGCTTCTTTTTTTCTGCCATCGATTATCCCTTTCCCTGGTCCTGATCGATCACTTCGGTGATCTGAACGGCCTTGCTTCCCTTGACGACACCAGGCATCCCCAGATATTTGGGAACGCGTTCAATGTTCACGGTCACGTTGTTCTGGGGACCGGTGTTTAATCGAAGAATGTCATCGACTTCGAAATTTAATATATCCTCCACCGAATAGACGGTTTTCCCCAATTCCGCGACGATGTTCACCTCTGTTCGTCCGAGCAGTTTGCGGATCTCATCACCAAAGGAACTGGCCCGGTCTTTCTCCCGAAGGTAGCTTGAACTCAACTGCTCCTTGATGGGTTCGAGCATGAGATAGGGCAGACACAGGTGGATATTGCCCGAAAACCCTTCCGTGCTGATCGCGAAGACCACGATGACCAGTTGATCGCCGGGATTGACCAGATAAACGAACTCAGGTTTGGTTTCAATTTTTCGCAATGCCAGACGGACGCGATAAGCGGCTGCCCAGGCGGTTTCCAGATCTTTTAACACGGCCATGGCAATCCGCTGCAGCATCCGCCGCTCAATCAGGGTGAATTCACGAATTTTTTCCATCGGCTTTCCATCACCACCGAACATACAGTCGATCAGGGAGAAAACCAGGTTGGGTTCAAAGGCCATGAGCGCAGATCCAATCAGGGGATCCATGCCGAAAATGATAAATCCGGTGGGATTCGAAAAAGCCTTGATGAGTTCCCCGAATTTGACGGTTTCCCGTGAGATGGCCTTAACGGTGATGGTCCGTTGAAAAAGGCTGGACAGGGATCCTTGGAACAAATTGACAAACTTGTCGTACACTTCTTCCAGCGCGTCGAACTGCCCGCGCTGCATGATGTTCTGAGCGGTGAGGTCATAGGGACGAACCTCGACGGCGGCTTCCTGCGTCTCTTCGGCGACATCGATCTCCCCGCTGTCCATTGCCGAAAGCAGCGCATCGATTTCCTCTTGTGACAGGATCTGGTCGGCCATGGTCGATTCCTATTGTACGACAAACTCAGTGAAGTAAATGTTGTTTACCCGGCCCTTGGTCATCAGGGTATTGATTTTTTCCATGATTTGGTTGCGCAGGGCTATTTTCCCGTCGGTGGTACTGACATCGTCATAGGTCTTGGTGGCCAGGATCATCAAAACGACATCCCGAATTTGGGGCAGCCGGCTTTCAATCGTGGCCACCGATTCCGGTTCGCTGAGTTCTAAAGCCATGGTGACCCGGAGGTATCGCTTGCCTCCGTTGCCCGCCAGGTTCACGATCATGGTATCCAGCGTATACAGGGGGCCAATCACATTTTCATCTTCTTCAACGGGCACCTCAGCAACCTTCGACGGGTCCAGGGGCATCTGGGAAATCTTGTTCCAAAGGATGAAAAAGCCAGCACCCACCATCCCCATGAGGAGCACGGCTATCGCAATGATGATGATCAACACTTTTTTCGACATTCGTCACCCTCCGTCGAATGGTTATAAATTTCTCGATAGTACTGAATGAAGGATTAATGATGAAGAGAATAAGCATGTTGCATGCCATTTTATTTCACATCGTTAAGGAATCGGCAGGATGAAAGCGACACGGGCCCGCTGGGCGATGCAAGCTGTTGGACCGGTCTGTATGGCACCATCGCCTCAAAATTCGGTGCGTAACCCCGGGGTGATAAAAAAGAAGCGGTGCTGAAAAGATCCTGAAGGGCGGAGAGAGTGTCAATAATCGCAGGAAAGAGTCAAGGCGTTGACAGCGGACTGTCGCCGTCATGAAACGGGGAAATTTAAGCCGGGTACCAAAAATATGGAGGTTCTGCCGGCTGCGGACAATGCGGATAAAGGCGATTGTCCACAGCCGGCAGGCTGATGTTTAACGAATGTTAACGCTTGATATTCAGCAATTCAGCCAGGATCTCGTCACTGGTGGTAATGACCTTGGAATTGGCCTGGAACGCCCGCTGGGTGGTGATCATCTCGACAAATTCGGTGCCCAGGTCCACGTTGGACATCTCAAGGGTGCTGGAAGCAATCGAGCCTCTCCCCGCTGAGTTTGGCGGTCCGATAAGGGCTTGCCCGGAGGTCAGAGACTCCGCGTACAGGTTGCTGCCCTGCTTGGCCAGTCCCGAATAGCTGGCGAAATTTGCCAGGGCGAGCTGCGCAAAGGGGATCATCGACCCGTTGGAATAGATGCCGGTAAAATAACCATCTTCATCCACAGACACCGATTGCAGGGTTCCGGAAGGATATCCGTCCTGGCTTTGGGCGGTCTTGCTGGATTCCGAGCTGTACCCGGTGATGCTGCCATCGGAAGCACCGGCAGCATCGAGATAGTTCCAGGTTAGGTTTATATCTGCGGCCGGGCCGATACCGGTTACCACAATCGGAGCATTCGAATTGGCCGGTGAGGAAGCAGCAGGGTCCAGGTTACCGACCGCATCGAATACCAAGGACCCGTTTGATACACTAGTTGCAGCAGGGTTAGTGTGATCCACGGCCGGCACCGCCCAGTTCCACCCGACAGCCGTGCGTGTGAATTCGATGTTCAAAACCGCTTCCGAGCCCAGCGAATCGTAGGTGGTGATGGAGTTCATAAACACATCCCCGACAGCCGCATCACTGTTCAGGTTCATTCCAAAAGTAATATTTTGTGTGGAATTGGGCGCACTGGTGCCGTTGGGGAGGATAATGTCATCTATATTGCCGGGGGCGCCAGTCACCGGATCGAGCGCATACCCTTGGGCGATGAAGCCGTCCGGGGTGACCAGATTCCCATCCTTATCCCACTCGAACTGGCCGGCCCGCGAGTAATAGGGAATGCCGCTGGTGGGGTCGTCAACCATGAAAAGGCCTGCACCGTTGATGGAAAGATCCGTAGCGCTATTGGTGTTTTCGAGGGAACCCGCCTGCCACTGGGGATTCACATCGTTTAATGTCACACCACGCCCGATCTGAAGACTGCTCTGGCTCAACGATGCACTGAAGATGTTTGCAAAGGATACGCGTGATGCCTTGAACCCGGTGGTATCGACATTGGCGATGTTGTCGCCGATGACCGCCATGGCGCTGGTGTTGGCCTTTAATCCCGAAATGCCTGAGTACAGTGAACCGATCATGGTGTTCTCCTTTTTGGACGGTTTTGTTGATTAACTATTCTCTTTGGTTCCCCGTTTCCTCGATGCGGATCACTGAGGAAATGGGAACTTCACGGTCATTGATCAATAGGTTCGTGGCGCCGGTTTTGTAGTCGACGCCGGTGACGATACCGGTGGTGTAGCTGTTTGAGCTGACGATCTTGCCATCGGCGCTCATGGCCATGACGGTATAGGTGTAAGCGCCATCGGCCACGACCGCGCCATTTGAATCCCGTCCGTCCCAGGCCACCTGCTGCTCGCCCGCTTGTCGGGCGCCGGACTGGATATCGGTCACGAACCCCCCGAAATTGTCATAGATCTGGATGTATACACTGTCCGCGTCGTTAACCAGATCGAAACGGATGGGATCCGGGTTGCCGCCGTTGACACCGAACCCACTGCCGGTGGCGGTAACCGATTTGCCGATAAATCCGGAAGACTGGATGTTGTTCAATGTGGATTGATAGACTTCAAACCCATTCAGCGTGGTCTCGATGTTCTGCAGCTGCTCGAGGGAGCTGAACTGGGCCAGCTGCGCGGTGAATTCGGTACTTTCGGCTGGGCTCAGTGGGTCCTGGTGCTGCAGTTGGGCCACCAGCAGTTTCAGAAAATCGTCTTTACCCATCACGCTGTTGTCCTGGGTTTTTGGGGTGCTGGCTTGACTGTATACATCGGATACACTCATGACTGTCATTGTCCTTCACCTCCGAGAATAATTGTGTCGTCGTCAGGGCCACCGGCATTTGGATCAGGCAAAGTAGTTGACCCCATCACGGTTGGGCCGACCATCGTCGGGGCTATTGCCGCCGTCCCGATTCAAGGTTTCCGGGTCCTGCTCATGCTGCTGTCGCCGGCCGTTTTGAGAAAAATGGTGCTTAAACATCCCTGCGAATTGCTCGCGGCTGTGCTGTTGATTCCCATCCGGATTGACCATGACCTCGAATTTCTCGATGGTCAGCCCCTGATTCTGCAGTTCCGTTTTCAAATGGTGCAGATGGGTTTCAATGATCTCCTTTACCACCGGGCGGTCGGTGATGATGCGCACCACCAGTTGTTCCTTGTCCGCAGTGATATTCATCTGCACATTGCCGAGAAATTCGGGTTTCAGCCGGATCTGGACTTCCGACCGGCCATGGATGGAGCGCATGGCCGCTTTGTCCACGATTTGATCCATCACTGTGGCCTGGAAGGTTTTCACCGCCGCGTCTTCCGTCCGCGTCAAGGTGGTTGCCTGGCCGGCGGCCGGCTTGACGGCCATATTCGTCGGCTGGTCCCCTGCCATGGCTTTGGCCGTGTCCTGGAAGGAGGGATGGGGTTTGGCCTGTTCGGCAACCGTGCCTTTCACCGCATCCGATGACTGGCCTTTTTGCCACTCCTCTTCATCGACATCCGCCAGTTCGACTCGCTGGGCCGGATGGTGTGGGTCTTTGCCCCGGAAACCGGCCGTATCATCCTCTGGGTGAGCCGATCCTTGACCCGTTAAACCCGTTACCATGGATTGCGAATCCCTGGTCTGGCCGGCAGCGGGTTGCAGTTGGGGGGCTGCGGGTTCGTTCGCTTTTCCAGCAATTCCCGGGTCGGCGGGCAATCGCTCCTGAATCAAGCGGTTGGTGTGAGCTTGTCCGTCATCGCCGTCAGGCACTGCCGGTTTGAACAAAACGCGTGCGTCCGCCTTTTCAAACCCTTCTGCTGGCCGGTTTTCCTTCATCACCCATTCAGGCGTACGCTTATTAATCTGGCTATCTTCGACTTTTCCGACCTGAGTGGGAACGCCCGAGGCGGTGGGTTTGTGTGGTCCAGATGCAGGCGTGTCTTCTTTAACCTGGGTATCATCGGCCTTTCCTGCCTGGGCGGGAACGCCAGAGACAACCGCCTGAAATTGTGGACCGTTGACGGCGGCGTTGACGATTTGCCCGACTGCCGGCGCGCCTTCTTTAATCTGACGCGCATCGCCTTTTCCGACCTGGGTGGGAACGCCTGAACCAGCCGTCTGAAAAAGTGGGTCTTCGCTGGCTTGGGCTTGCCCGAATGCCGGCGTGTTTTCCTTTGCGACCCTCATTTCTGGATTATCGGGCAGCACGTCATGGGTGGGAATGTCGGCAGCATGGCTGCGCGCATGATGGGCGATAATGGCATTGATTATCCCTTGTGGAAGCGGGACGTATCCATTGTCGAGACTGCCGCCGTTCAGCGGGCGGGGACCCTGTTGATCTTGTAAGAATTGATCCTCTGCGTCTGCCATCAGCGCCTGCATTTGATCGAGGGTAGACAGATCGGGGTCCAGTTCGCTGGGTTGAAAATTGAAGACGCTTTCGCCGTGCGCGTCCGCGCCAGCAGCGGTATCCATAAAATTTTGCACCCATGCCAGGAAAGACTGGGTGTTCTCATCGGCAGACATCATGGTATCGTCACCGAATGGCAGACGGTGAGGACCCTTCCCGATACTGCCGGCCTTGTCCCCGAATCCGGGCACCAAACCGGTGACCGCCTGCATGAATCCGCTGAATGGGTTCATTGGCCCTCTCTGCTTTTTTGGATCGTTTTTCTGACAAACTGATTGATCGCCATCTCATCGATGAAATTCATATCTTTTTTTAGCATCATCTGATGATATCGATCGAGGCTTTGATCCTTGAGTTTTTCCAGAATCTGGCGCTTCTTCATGGCTTCGAGCAACTCCTCCTGTTTTTCCGATTCCCGGTCCCTGATCTCGCTGATTACCGTCACCTGCCTGGCCATGCGGTCGGAGAGCCGTTTGAGATAGGCGTGGTAAGCCACTACCTGATGGCTGGAAACGCCCGCTGCCTGTTCCTGTTTCAATGCGGTGCGTGTATCCGCTTCTTTTCTTTCGAGCAATTTCATCTGCTGGTGGACCGCCATCACCTGTTGACGAATATCGGCAAGATCCTTTTTCAGTTTGTCTTCGATAAATTGCCGATGATCGAGAACCGTTTGCATGCTGAACCTGTACATGGTTATCCTGTTACCTGAACCTTTATCGGGGAGGTTCGAACCGGACTCTTTCCGACACGCCGATCCAATCTATTGCAAGTTTTATAGCAACCACTATGCCAGTTCTTTTTTTTTGGCATCTATTTGTTTTTACTTTTAATTTTCAACGTCACGCCCCGGTACGTGTTTTTGCGTAAACCATCAGGTGGGCAACAATTACCGCCACCGGCGTTTTTTTCCTTGAACTGGAATGTGTATGCAAAGAAAACCATTATGCCATCATGCATTTCAGGGCATCGAGACTCTCTTCAAAAGTGGCCGCCTCGTGAATACCCTGTCGAAGATATTGATTGATGGGGTTAATCATCTGGATGGCAAAGTCGATCTGGGGATTGCTGCCTGCCGCATAAGCGCCGATGTTGATGAGGTCTTCGGCCTTTCGGTAGGTCGCCAGCGCTTCCTTGATCCGGCCGGCATGGTGTTTGTGATCAAGATCGGTGATGTCTTCCATCACACGGCTGATGCTCTTTAATATGTCGATCGCCGGATAGTGGTTTTGGTTGGCCAGATCCCGGGTGAGCACGATGTGGCCGTCGAGAATCGAGCGCGCCGCATCGGCGATCGGCTCGTTCATGTCGTCGCCTTCCACAAGAACGGTGTAGAGCCCGGTAATTGTTCCGCGATGTGACGACGTGCCTGCCCGCTCCAGCAATTTGGGAAGCAGTGAAAATACCGAGGGCGTATAACCCTTGGTGGTGGGGGGTTCACCCAGGGACAGGCCGATTTCCCGTTGTGCCATGGCCAGTCGGGTAACCGAATCCATCATCAGGTTGACGTGGTTGCCCTGGTCCCGGAAGTACTCGGCAATGGTGGTGGCGATGAATCCCCCCCGCAACCTGACCAGCGGCAGATGATCTGACGTAGCGACGACGACCACGGATTTCTTAAGTCCCTCCTCTCCGAGATCCTTCTGGATAAACTCGTTGAGTTCCCTTCCCCGCTCACCGATCAGTGCAATGATGTTCACATCTGCCGAGGTGTGCCGGGCAATCATTCCCAGCAGAACACTTTTGCCGACGCCGGAACCCGAAAAAATCCCCATCCGCTGGCCGCAACCCACCGTCAGCAAACCGTTGATGGCTCGGATACCCAGATCCAGCGGCTGCTGAATACGGTTTCTGAGCAGGGGGTTCACCGGATTGGCGTATATGGGATACTCATCGTCAGTCTCGATCGGCCCTTTCCCGTCAATGGGATTGCCCAACCCGTCAATCACCCTGCCCAAGAGTGCCCGGCCCACACCCACATGCGCCTTTTCTTTGCGCGCCTCTACCTTGCATCCGGGACCCAGGGCTCGAATATCTTCCAAAGGCATCAACAATACCGAGTCTTCCCGGAACCCCAGCACTTCAGCACTGACCGTGCCGGTTCCCCCCTCGGTGGTGATATCGCACACACATCCGATCTGAGACGCCGGTCCGCTGGCTTCGATCACCAGGCCGACGATTTTTTGTACACGTCCGTTGGCCCTCACGGGGACCACGGACGCCAGCATGTCATGGTATTTGTCGATGCAAAATGGCTGGAACATGTTGATGGGCTCAGGCGTTGGTTGAATGTTTGGGCAGTTGGTCTTTCAGCAGGTCTTCGATGATCTTGATCTGTTGTTCGATCCGTGCATCCAGATCCCCGAGTTTGGTCTCGATCATGCAACCGCCCCGTTGGATCATTTCATCCGCTTCGAGACGCAGAAGCGCACCAAAGTCATCGGCAAGGAACAATTCCTGCTTAAAACCATTGACCGTGTCGATATCTTTTGGATTCAGTCGTACGGTCAGATGACGGGGGTCGACCACCTTTTTCATCGCCGCTTTGAGCACGTGTTGAATGACCGGGCCATGCTCGGTTTCATGGCCGATGACCTTTTTGGCGATTGCCAGCGCCAGCCGAACCGTTTCGATCTCCATCCGATCGACATCCTGCTGTCGGATGCGGGCGACCTCTTCCACCGCGCGCTTGAGCGCAGCGGCACCTTGATCGATTTTTTCTTGCTGTTCGGCAATCATCTCGGCCCGGCCCTGATCCCTTCCTTTGTCGAAGGCCGCTTCAGTCAGTTGTTGAATCTGTTCTTTTTCATGATGCTGTGCGCCCACGCCGGAACGGTCATCCCTTCGATCAAGTGCACCACCCACAAATTGTCCATGGGTGGATACCGTTGCACTGCCTTCTTCCTGACTGCCGGGAATTTCCGGGAAATAGTAGAGTGCGCAGGACCCGGACGAAGACAATGGGTTATCTTTGGGCGAGTTAGCCAACAAATTCCTCCCCTCCCCGTCCGCTGACGACCAATTCACCCTTTCTTTCCATATCCTGGACGATTTTGGATATTTTCTGTTGCGCATCCGTAACATCTTTGATCCTGACCGCACCGGACACGTCCATTTCCTCCTTGAGTATGCCCGCCGCCCGTTCCGACATATTGCTGAAAATTTTCTCTTTTACTTCGTCCGTCGTCGCCTTGAGCGCGACAGCCAGCTCCTGGGAATCGACGGAACGCAGCACTTTCTGCAGCCCCCGGTCATCCACGAGAATGATATCGTCGAAAACGAACATGTTCTGGCGGATTTCATCAGCCAGTTCGGGGTCGTTCTCCTCGATCTCCTCGATAATCTGCTCCGCAGCAGTCCCATCGATCATGTTCAGTATTTCAGCCAGGCGCGGCACACCGCCTGCTTTTTGAGTGCCGCCGGTTTCCTTGTTGGACAGGATTTCTTCAAATATGTGGTCGATCTCCGCTAACATCCCGGAGGCCACCTTATCTAAATTGGCGATGCGGTATGCGACATCGGGTCGCGATTCGTCGGGCAGAAGCGCCATCACTTCGCTGGCCATGTGGGGTTTCAGGTGAGCAATGATCAGGGCAATCGTCTGCGGATGTTCATTCTGAATCAACTGAATCAGCAGATCAGGCGCAATGGATTGAATGGCTTTGAGTTGGTTCTCCCGCCGGTCATCTAAACCGCCCCCTGCCCCTTCGTGTCTCCTGTCCTTCTCTCTGCTTTCAATTTGCTTGGGTGGCTGTGCTTTCTCAAGAAATTCCCTGGCAACCCCTTCAACCAGCGCAGGGGATACCGAACCCAGCTTGGACTGGAGTTTGAATATCAAATTTCGCTCCCCCTTGCTGAGCTGATCCATCACCGGGGCGACGGTGTCCCAGCCCAATGCCTGAACAAGGATGGCTGCTTTTATCGATCCGATTAGATTTCTTGGGTCCATGTTGTTTGGTTTTGGATTCGGCGTTCTGGGTTCTGGGTTCAATGCTCACTGCTTACTGCTCACCATTCCGGGTTCAGAGTACTGGCCTTGAGCTTTCAGCTTTCAGCCAATGACTCAACAGCTTATGAGCTTATCAGCTGTTTTTTCGTCACGTTTCTTTGAGCCATGCTTTCATGAGCTGCGTAGAACCGGAGCGATTTTCATTGATCGCATGTTCTATCTGTCGCGTGTAACTGTTGTCTTTGTCTGACTCGGCATAGCGTCGCTCCAACTCCTTGATGGTTTGCGGAAGCTGCTCCAGCATCTGGATTTCATCAATGGGTGTCGACGTCAGCCAGCGTGCCAGCGGTTTGATGATCATTATGAAGGACAAGAGGAAGAAGATTGCCGCCGCCGCATACTTGATCAGGCTCTGGTGCGTCTTGATGGTCTCCATCCACCCAGGCGGTTCCGGCAACGCAGTCATATCGGAGGCCAGTTCCACTTCAAAGGGAATATTCACCACTTCTATTTTATCGCCTCTACCAGCATCGTAATCCACGGCACTTTTGACGATATTCTCAAGCTTGGTCATTTCCTCCGTTGCTCGGGGAACATACTGCGCCTGCTCCCCTTCAGCGCCCTCTTCAGGCTGCTGGTAGGTGCCGTCTACCACCACGGCCACGGAAAGGCGCTGGATGCTTCCAATGGGCATGATTTGGCGATTGGTCAGTTTGCCCACTTCATAATTCTTCGTAAACTGCTGTCTTTGATTGTTGCCGGCACCACCGATCCCCGCCGATGCCGTGTTGCCGGGAACCACGTTGGTCTGAAGACCGGGAACGCCGGCTGCGGTTCCGGTGGAATCATTGGCAACCGAGCTGGATGCCTGTTCGCTCCGAATCACCGAATTTTCCGGCAGGAAAAGCTCCTCAGTTTTTTCCTGTTGGGTGAAATTGAGCAGACACGATACCCGGACGATGGCCTTATCCTGGCCCAGAACGCTCTCCAGCATGGTTTTGACGCGGCTTTCCAGGAGCCGTTCTTTTTTCTCCTGAAAGGCCAGTTGGTTGGACGTAATCTGACTGACGGTGGATTTTTCCTTGAAACCGGCCAGCATTTTCCCGCTGTTGTCAATAACGGTGACATCTTCCGGACTCAAGCGGGATACACTGGAAGAAATCAGGTGAACGATGCCCTGGACCTGCTCTTTGCTCAGATATTTGCCGCGCCTCAGCTTGAGAATGACGGAGGCGGTTGCCGGATCCTCCTCTTCGATAAAAAGGGATCGGGCAGGCATCACGATGTGCACCCGGGAGCTTTCCACCTCCATCAAGGTATTGATGGTTCTGCTCAGTTCCCCTTGAAGCGCCCGCTGGTAATTTACATTCTGAACGAACTCGGTCATACCCAGTTGCGTGTCGTCAAACACCTCGAATCCGATACCGGTGCCCCGTGGCAATCCCTGCGAGGCCAGTTCCAGCCGCGTTTCGTAGAGCTTCTCATAGGGGATGCGCACACCCGTGCCATCCATGGTAAGCTGGTAAGGGATCTGTTTGTCTTTCAGCTGACTGACGATTTCAGCGGCATCTTCCGGCGCCAGATTGCTGTACAGGGGGTGCAGGTCTCCGGTTTCCGACCAGGTCAATAAAAAGGCCAACCCGGCCACGGTGCCGCCGACCAGGATGGCCATGGCCACCAGCTTTCCCGTAGAGAGCCCCTTGAGGGCCATTTTTAGTTGTTGCGGCAGTGTGGACAATGAAAAGGCCATCGCTACTCCGTTTGACGGTTCAGAGGTAAAGAGGTTCTGGGTTCAGCGTTCTGGGTTCCGACTTCTGGTCTCTGGTCTTCGTAGTTGGTGGTTCACTGCTTACTGCTCACTACTTTCTGCTTACTGCTCACTGCTCACCCTTCCGGGTTCCGCCTTCCGCCTTCCGGGTTCAGCTTTCGGCTTTCAGCTTTGAACTGTCAGTCTATTATATGGACATTCGACGAATTTCGTCGAAGGCGGTCATGAGCTTGTTGCGGATCTGCAACACCAATTCAAAGGAAATCTCCGCTTTTTTCATCGAGATCATCGTGCTGTGAATATCCTGGTTCTTGCCGGTGGCCAGATCGTTGATGGCTTGATCCGCGTTCAGCATCTGCCCGTTGACCTCTGTCAACGAGCGCTTGACATAGTCACTGAACGGTGTCGACGACGCTTCGGGCATCTGTTTTTGTGGCGCATCCATTTCCGGCAGGATCGTCTGCAAATTCGAAATCGTCAGATCGTTCATGTGGTTTTCCCTATCTCCAGTGCGATCGCCGTCATGTCCTTCGTGGCGCGTACCGCTGTGGCATTGGCCTCGAAGCTTCTAGTGGCGGAAATCATGTTGACCATCTCTTCGACGATATTGACATTCGGCATCCGGATATAACCGTTTTCGTCGGCATCCGGATGACCGGGATCATATTTTTCCACAAATGGCTTGTTGTCCTCGATGACACGCGCCACCTTGACGCCGCCGGCCCCTTCACCCAGCCGCTCATCCAGCACCTCCTTGAACCCCCCTGTTTGAACCGCTTCGAAGATGACATCCTTGCGTTTGTATGGCTCTCCGGTTTCCGTCCGCGTCGTGTTCACATTGGCCATGTTGCTCGAAATGAGATTCATTCTGAGTCGTTGGGCGCTTAATCCGGTCGAACTGATGGCCAGGCTGTCGAGAAAATTCATCTTATTTGGATCCTCCTGTAATCGCCTGTTTCAGCCCGCTGAACTTCGAGGCGACAATCTGCGCTGACGCTTTGTAAAGCAGGCTGTTTTTTGCCAAAGCCGTCATTTCACGGTCGATGTCGACACCGTTTCGATCCCCGCGAAACAGGAGCGGATCATCGGCTGACTGCCGTGCAATGGCTGATGGGTCATCGGGCATGGGCGCGCCGGGCAGATGCTGTCCATCTGTCTGTGTTAACTGCGTCGACGCAGCCGTCGGCAAGTCCCTTTGAAGCGCTTCTTCGACATTCATCGAAAATGGCTTGAAGTTGGGCGTGTCTGCGTTGGCCACATTGTTGAGGATCAGCTCATGGTTGCGTGCCCGCAGATCCAATGACCGGGTCAAGGTCGAAATCGCACCGCCGAATAGATTAACTGGATGGTTGTCCATGACAGGCCTCACTTTATTGATTCTGTTTGTAGATGAGCAAATTATGTACCAGCACACACATTTGATTTGCATTCATTTGAGGAATCCGGCACGAAAAGCGCCGGCCTCCTTCTCTTTACAGGCGTTTGAGCACCGTTGGTCGCGTGCGGCAAACCCGTTCTCATTCCACAGACATGTCCATTTCTTCTCGGTATTCATTCAACTTGTTTCGCAGGGTCCGGATACTGATCCCCAACATTTTTGCGGCATGCGTCCGATTGTCGCCCACTTCACTCAACGTATTGATAATCAGTTCTTTTTCCATTTCCCGAACGGTCATCCCCGCGCTCAGTGAAGGCTGGCGGGACGTTTTTTCAAAGCCTGCTTCCAATATCAGATGCTCTGGCAGAAGTTTTTCGCCGCTGCCGATCAGGACACCGCGTTCGATGGTGTTTTCAAGTTCGCGAACATTTCCCGGCCAGGATTGCTTGACCATCAGGTCCATGGCCTGATCGGAAATGCCCTGCATTGCCTTGGCATTACGGCTGCAAAAGCGCTTAAAAAAATAGTCGGCAAGCAGGGGAATGTCGTTTTTTCGTTCCCGCAGCGGCGGAATCGTCAAAGGAATGACGTTTAGCCGGTAGTAGAGGTCCTCGCGGAAAGAATTGGATTTGACCGCCATTTTCAGATTCTGGTTGCTGATGGCGATCACCCGTGCATCAATCGGAATCGACCGGCTGCTTCCCAGCCTGACAATTTCTCTCTCCTGCAGCGCACGCAGCAGTTTGGCTTGAAGCGGCAATGCCATTTCAGTGATTTCGTCCAGGACCAACGTCCCTTTTCCAGCGCTTTCGAATTTCCCGATTTTTCGGGAAATAGCCCCGGTGAATGCCCCTTTTTCATGACCGAACAGTTCACCTTCTGCCAGCTGTTCCGGCAGCGCGGCACAATTAATGGCTACATAGGGTTCATTTTCACGGCTGCTGTTTGCATGAATGAATGAAGCCAGCAATTCTTTGCCGGTACCGCTTTCACCGGTAACCATTATGGTTGCCGTGCTAGGGGCAACTTTTCTGGCCATGTCGAGGACACCGAGAAGCGCGTTATCCTGGGTGATGAATGATTTGGGCTTGACCGGATGGATTGGGTTGGACCCCGACGGGTTCAGGATATCCCGGGCCGCCTTCTCAAATGCATTTTCGATCAGTTCCGTTTCCATTGGATCGATGATGAAATCGGACGCACCCGCCTGCATGACGGAAATCACGTCCTGGGCTGTAGCCACCGCCGAGCCGATCAGGACCTGGATGGATGGGAAGTGGTGCTTTACCTGCTCGGTCAAATCAAGGCCGGATATATCTTCGGGAATCAAATCAGCGTATATGATCTGAAATGGCCGGGCGTGCAGAATTTCCATCGCCTTTTGTGCATCTGAGCAGGATTCGACCTGCAGTGCGCTGTTTTTTTCGAGTACACAGGCAAGATGTCTGCGCAGATTCGAATCTTTAACAACAAGCAGGGCAGAAATGGGTTTCATCATGTGTCTTTGGGTTAAACCAGGCGTTAATGCATTTCATTCCACGTTCGGGTTCACCTTGGCACGGCTTATGTGCGCGGTCCGATGTGACTGGGTGATTTAAACCCAGTCGATATGGCAAGCGCTTCAGCATTGACTGCAAATTGGCTGCCACGGAAGAAAAAACGACCCGATTCATCGAAATACAATGTCTAACGTTTTGTTTTTTTATCTTTTATTATCTTCTAATAAGGATAGGAACCGCGTTCGGGGACCTGAGAAAAGGCAGTTGATCGGGCGTCAATTCAATCGACCGATGTCAGCCGGTTGACATGGGTCCAGATAGAGATTGGTTTTTGCAGTCCGCGCGGTTTAAGACAGCGGAAAGGCGGGTATCGGTCGGAAGGGACCGTCCATTATGAATGGGGGTGAAGCAAAACGCAGATATTGTATTTTAAAGAATGAACTACCCCGCCGCAAGCAGCGGGGTATCAACGAAAGATTGGATCTTTTTATCGTCGCAAGCGACGGGGTATTAGACCCAATCCTTCGCAATAAATGTTGATGAACGCGAAAAAAACCGGTTTCCGACGGATTCGTAAAAACGCCGAGATCAAGGCTTGCGAATCCAGAGGAATGAGGCGTACTTATGGTACTCCGCAGTGATGAGGGATGAAGCGTAACGCAGATATCGGCGTTTTTACGAATCCGTCGATGTCAGTTATGCACATTTTTGCAACTCATACCGCTTGATTTTTTCCACCAGCGTGGTGCGTTTCACCTGAAGCAACTGAGCGGCTCTGTTTTTTACCCACTTGGTTTTTTCCAGAGACTGGTAGATCAGCTGTTTTTCGAATTCACTGACCGCCGTATTCAAGCAGAGCCCATCACCGGTAATTTCCGGTGCGCAAAAGCTGTCTGCCGGCGATTGGTTTTTCATTTTTCCAGGCAGATCATTGATCTCGATCTCCCCTTCCCCTTTAATGACCACCACCCGTTCTATCAAGTTGGATAGTTCCCTGACATTTCCGGGCCATGGGTGCTTCATCAGTACATTCAGCGCCTCATCTGAGATCGATGTGACATGGGTCTTTTTTGTTTGGTTGAGACCATCTAAAAAATGGGCCACGAAATGAGGGATATCCGATCGCCGTTCTCGCAGGGAAGGAAGCGCGATCGGGATCACGAAAAGGCGGTAAAAAAGGTCCTCGCGAAAGTTGCCCTTCTGCACTTCCTCTTCCAGATCCCGATGCGTGGCGGCAACGATTCGTACATCCACCGTTACCGTCTTACAACTACCAACCGGCTCGAAGCAGCGTTCTTCGAGCACCTTCAGGATCTTCACCTGAAGGTCCTGGCTCATATCGCCGATTTCATCCAGAAAGATGGTTCCACCGTTGGCGGCTTCGAACTTGCCGACTTTATTGGCCGTGGCACCGGTGAAGGCGCCCTTCAAGTGGCCGAATAACTCGCTCTCCAGCAGGTTTTCCGGAATGGCGCCGCAATTGATCGAGACAAAGGGTTGATCCTTTCTATAGGACTGCATGTGGATGGCGTTGGCGATCAACCCCTTCCCGGTTCCCGTTTCTCCGTTGATTAAAATGGTGCTGTCGCTGTCGGCCACCCGTTCAACCAGGCGGAAAATCTTCTGCATCCGTGCGCTTTCACCAACGATTCCTTTAAAAGGGTCAATCTGTTTGGATGGTGAAGCTGAATCCTCAACCACCGCGCATGTTTCACCGTCGCCGATCATTGCTGAATTCTGCACGCACATACCTCCTGCTTTAACAATATAATTCGTAAAGAGAATCGAGGGATGCCGTATTGATCAGCAATTTCGCTGCCGAAATCGACGGGTCTCCAACCTTTTTTTTTAATTTCACCGGCTCATTTATTAGGGACAGATGCCCATGACACAACATATAGATAAATTTTCTTCTTTGAACCTTATCCGTTGTACTACCCCATATATAGTATTTTTTCATTAAAATAAGAATTTATCGAAATCACGAATCATATTTCAGCGATTGATGGCTTAAGCAAAGATCATTATTTTGCAATTTGCAAAAGGCGTAATTTTGCCCATGAGCAGCCTAATTTGTGCATCATCATAACCGGTCATACCCCTGATGGTGGAATTCTATTTTTTGGAAACCGCATCTGGTGTCTGAACCGGTCGGTTGAATACCACTATCGCCGTTGCAATGGAAACAATGAGGGTAATTGCATTTTGCAAATTTTTGCATTTTGCATATGGATCGTTGTGCCATATCCTGGCAAATGAAAAGCCTGAACTTTTTTCTAAAGTAAAAACCATCCAAGTCGATAATAGGGTTGTACAGCGCAAATAAAGATCGAAAGGAGGCGGAGCAAGACCGCAACAAAAATGCGCATACCGAGCAAACCATAAGGCAAGAACGCCGAACCCAAAACCTAGAAAAGGAGAATTACCATGGCAATCGCACTGACCTCAGGAATGAGAAACAATCTGCTCGCGCTTCAGGGCGTCGACAAAATGATGACCACCACCCAGAATCGTCTGTCCACCGGCAAACGGGTCAACTCGGCGTTGGACGATCCGGTCAACTTCTTCAAGGCGCAGGACCACCACAACCGTGCCTCCGACCTGTCGGCGTCTGAAAGACGGCATGGGCGAGGCCATTAAGGTCATCGAGGCCGCCAACACCGGTATCGAAAACATCGAAGCCCTGCTCAACCAGATGAAGTCCCTGGCCTCGGCCGCAAAAACTTCAAGCAATGGAGCTGGATTGGCAGATCAGTACAATGAAATTATTGCCCAAATAGCGACTTTGGCAGACGATTCAGGTTACGGCGGCCAGAACCTGCTCGCTGGAGATTCCATCGAGGTTGTTTTCAACGAAGCTGGCGACGACTAGCCTCACAGTTGACGGGACTCACTGCTACCTCGAACGTCGCAAATACAATTGCAACTGAGGTTATTACTGATGCAACTGATTTTGATCGAGCCGGTACTGAAATAGCAACCGCCCTTACCGAAATTGACGCTGCGATCAATGCCCTCCGGACCGAAGCCCAGACGCTCTCGTCAAGCCTCTCGACGATCCAGATCCGAGCCGACTTTACCAGTGATATGGTCAACACCCTTAACGTCGGTGGTGACAACCTGGTCCTGGCCGACATGAATGAGGAAGGCGCCAACATGTTGATGCTGCAGACCCGTCAGAGTCTGGGTACGACATCTCTGAGTCTGGCATCCCAGGCAGCCCAGTCCGTTTTAAGGCTGTTCTAAGCTGCCAAGATTCTTAAGGACAAGAAAAATGGGCAGGGGGTTAAAAGCCCCTTGCCCATTTTCCGCAAATTAAGGTAGGCAGGATCAATATTCAGCGATTAAAAAAAAACACGGCCGTTTCACCCCCCCATTCTAATTAATAGTTGAACGTAACCTAAATTTCAGAAAAGAATCGATTGATTATGGGACTGAAAATAACATTGAAACCCGGGGAGCGGATGATCATCGGTGGTGCCGTCATCACCAACGCTGGCACGAAGAGCAATTTTATAGTTGAGAATACCGTTCCCATCCTTCGTGAAAAGGATATTTTAAGTACCGAAAACGCCAAAACGCCTGCCCGAAGAATTTATTTTTCCATCCAGCTGATGTATATCGATGAAAAAAACCTGGCGGCACACCACAAACTATACTGGAAACTGGTAAAAGCATTTTTAGATGCGGCACCCAGTGGACTGGGCATTATCGACAGGATCAGTGAAGAGATACTTAACGGCAGCTACTACCAGGCACTCAAAACCTGTAAAAAGCTAATCGCATATGAAGAGGAGGTCATGGCCAGTGTTCAATAACGCGCTCAATGCCTATAAATCCGTCGAACAAGCGACTGTGTCAGGCCGGGAAACCGAAGCCAGGGTGTTGACGGAAGGCGCTATAAAGCTGAGGCTTTGTCAAAAAAAATGGTCAGACAATGGCAGGCCAGAGATGCTCGACGAAGCCCTGAAATACAACCAGCGCATTTGGACGATATTTCAAACCGAACTCGGGCGTGAAGACAACCCCTTGCCGGACCGCATCAAACTCGACTTGCTTCGCCTCAGCAGCTTCATCGATAAACGCATCTTCGAAGTAATGGCATCGCCAGAATCTGAAAAGCTGAATATTATAATCAAAATCAACGAAAATATCGCCGCGGGGTTAAGGAGCCAATAAAATTCCGCCGTCTATTGATGCTTTATGATAAGAAAGCCGTCTTCCTGCTTGGGAAAACGGCTTTTAGTATTTTTTCACAGAATGAACTATATCTCAATTTGTCAATGGAAAAATTTAAATACCTTTTCATATTTCCACAATGCAATGGTATAATGTTTTTGTATCACCCTAATATGAAGCAGCCAGGATAATGACTGCAACTCGGAACATGCCCGAACATCAAGCGGATCTGGAAAACCCGCTGTACTCGTCACCGTCCGGATCCATGGAGACGCCATAAACGTCCTCGCCATCGAATTTGAAAATAATGTGGGAGGGGTCGATGGTGCCGTCAGCGGTCTCATTTTGGCGAATCGTAAAACCGACGGTTGCCGTGAGTGCATCCCGATCGTAGATGACATAGTCCGGAAAGGGCTCGAGGTTTATTTCCGTGGGTGGAATCTCGTCACCAAAGTTGTAAGTTCTGGCGATATTGCTGTTCAGGGCTCTCGAGATGTTCCAGTTGAACCGGTCTTCAACCGAAGCCGGATCCATCGCTTTGGTAAAACGGAACTCCATGGTCACACTTTTTTGGGCGCCGGCATTTACCAGATAGGAATCGATGGCAGAGACCAGATACCCCTTGGAACTGCTGTAGGGAAATGAGCTGGTCGCAAATGCAAAGGCGATCTTTGGCGGCTCTTTTTCGTTGATGTAGGATTTTAGCGTCAGGGACAGGCCCTCATCCGCTTCGTCCAGCCGTTCCTCAACCCCCCTGGCCTTATCGATTTCACCCATATCCGCATAGGTATAGCCGATCTCGGCCAGCGCATCATAAAAATCGGGCCGCAAATCCAGGGCCTCTTCAAAGTGCGCAATGGCCTTGTCATGGTCACCGGTCTGGGCATACATTTTTCCCAGGCCGTAATCGCCGACATGGCTTTTCGGCTCGAGCCGTTTCACCTCCCGGAACTGGTATTCAGCCTCGCTGAAGTTTTCGACTTTGATCAGCGCCTCACCGTAGGAATAGCGGTTGGTGGCCCCGGGATACACCTGCACCGCACCTCGGTATTGCTCCACCGCTTCGTCGTATCTCTCTTCGGAATAGTACAGCTGACCCAAGGCGGATCGAAGATCATCCCGATCCGGATTGCGTTGAATGGCTGCCTTGTATGTGTCGATGGCCTTGTCCGTCTCTTCCAGCTTGAGGTAGGTCTGCACGAGATATTTGGAGGAGTCCACGTTATAGGCGGAATTGGGCGACAGGCTGACGGCCGCCGCAAAGGATTTGGCCGCTTTTGTGTAGTCTTTGTTCAAATATTGATCGATCCCGGCCTGCAGGAACTGGCTGGACAGTGTTTCCATGCCGTTTTGTCGCTGCAACAGCGCATCGAAAATGGCGGAAGGGTCTTTTTCGCCAAAGACCCCTGATCCAGAATCATAAAATGTGTTGTTCAGTGATGCCGAAGCCAACCAATCCATTGTCGTCGTCCATTGTTGGTGTGGTCCTGACACCGTTATCGGTACCATTGCGGTTTTCTTTAGCAGAAACTACTCACCCGCCGGCTGATCACCTTTTCAAAGGGCGGAATGCAATAGAGATCAGCCCGTAACCATCCGGTTAAAGTACTGAATGGTCTTGCTTAGCCCTTCATCCAAGGTGATGGCGGGTTGCCATTGGAGCTCGCTGCGGGCAAAAGAAATGTCCGGTTTACGTTGTATGGGGTCATTTTCGGGAAGGGGTTTGGATTGGATTGATCCTATTGGGTGCGTCCGCCCGATGCATCGGGATCGATTTTCAATCCGAGATGGGTGCAGAACGCAACGAGATCCTTCCACCCTTCCTTCGCAATGTGATGTAAAATCTCTTTATCAATTTCCTGGTACTGGTGCACCGCGATATTTCGGAAACCCGTCATGGCTTTGAGGCGTTTGGTTATCTTATCGGGTAAAAGGCCTGCGAGGTGTAAAAGGGAAAACGCATCACCACTGTTCTTCGGAATGCCCAATTTTTTCCTGGCGATGACGTGCATAGCTGAATCGATGGCCGCCTGGCAGGCGCGTTCAATATTCAATATCAAGGCATCCATGTGGGTAAAGGAAGCAAACGACGGATCGGCTTGATATTCTTCATGAATCCTGCGGATACAACGTTCTATTATGGCACCTTTGCTTAAAATGACGTCATCAGGTTTGATAGGCACGCTCCACCTCGATTCGCTGCCGTTTCAGTTCAACATAAAGGGCCAGACAGGTTGCGGCAAAAAGATCCTTTTTAAATTCATCCCGGAAGAAGATGCAATGGCCATGAAGGATCGCCTGGGAGGCATAGATAACGTCCTGGGTTCCCAGAATGCCGATATCAACCTCGTATGGCAACACCTCCCGCAGACGGGAGGCCAGAGACAGCCGGTCAATTGTGGAAAACGTGGCAGGTGTATTGGGTAAAATAGCGAGATCGATATCACTCTGGTCATGTAATCGGCCACTGACAATGGAGCCCAGCAGGTAGGCTGCCTCAATTCGATCATCCAGGATCAGTATTGAATTTATTTTTTTCGATATGACCTTACAGGTAATCGATGTCGCATTCGACAGACCTTCTTTTTTTATCGCAAGGGGATCCACTGTAAGCACCTGATCGCGTTTAGGTATTCTTTGAAGATGTGTGGGTACCACCACTGCACTGGTCTCACCCAGACAAGTGGTAACTGATTGATATGATATTTATTTGGAAAATACAAGCCGGCAGTCACGATATCGGGCACCACTGCAGGGGTGCTTGAAGGTTCAAGTTTTCAATTTGCTGACCGATAAGTATTTAGGTACCAAAGGATAACAACCCGTTCGCGAAAAGTGGACCGCTTCATGAATGTTAACAGCAACCGCCCGGCAGACCACCAGGACCTGAAGCGGCGGATCCGCCAGTTGGAGTCCATCGCGGCCTTGTCCGGTGGTATCGCCCATGACTACAACAACCTGCTGACCGCCATCATGGGCAACATTTCCTTGGCGCTTGAACATGTCAATTCCGATCCCAAACTATCCGAACTGCTGGAACAGGCGCTCGCAGCATCGCGTGTGGCCAAAGCGCTCACCCGCCGGCTGATCACCTTTTCAAAGGGCGGACAGCCCGCCAAAAAACCAACCGACGTTGTCAGCGTGATCGAAAATACCGCCGCGTTTTCCCTCAGCGGTTCCAATATTCGCTGCGAATGGGGACCGTCCAACGGCACCTGGTCCGCATCCATCGATCCGCAGCAGATCGGCCAGGCCATCCATAACCTGATGATCAATGCGGCTGAATCCATGCCTTCCGGAGGGACCGTGTTCATCAGCTTCGAAAATACGATTGTCGACAGTCCCAACAGCATCCTGGCTCCCGGCAGATATATCGATATCGCCATCCAGGATCAAGGTGTGGGCATTTCCGACGAACACATCGAAAAAATATTCGACCCCTATTTTTCAACCAAGGCAAAGGGCGTCATCAAAGGGACCGGATTGGGGCTTTCGATTTCCCATTCGATCATTTCCAATCATGGCGGGGAAATTACGGTCTGTTCGCGGGTTGGCGTGGGCACTACGTTTCACGTCCTGCTTCCCGCCTCGAAAGTGTCGGCTGATCGTGGTCGACCGATGAAGGTCGAGGAAAACCGCGAGAAACCCGACAAACCGGTTCTGGGCAAGGGTCGAATTCTGGTGATGGACGATGAGGCCATGATCCGCGAACTGACCGGGAATATGCTCGATTATTTAGGCTACGAGGCCGACTTTGCCGAAGAGGGGCAGTGCGCCGTGAGAAAATACCAGGCCGCCCGCGACGCCTCAGCGCCTTATGATGCGGTTATCCTGGACCTGACCATCAAAGGCGGCATGGGCGGCCAGGAAACCATCGAGAGGCTCAAGGAGATTGACCCCTCGGTCAGGGCCATCGTTTCCAGCGGCTATTCGGAAAACCCCGTGGTTGCAAACTACAAGCAATACGGTTTTTGCGAAGTCGTGGCAAAACCTTACGAAATGGTCGAATTCAGCCAAAAGCTCTATCGGGTGGTCAACGGCAGTTGAACTTTGCGGTTCACCCCACGGCATGCCCTACCATTCATTATATTGACAAGTCTCAGTCTAACAAATAGAGTAAACTTAGTAGATTAAACTCGCTGCAGGTAGCTTTATGCTCTGAGGCGATCGCTGGAGGCAATTTTCGATATAGGCAGGCACATCATTGCCAAGCATGCGGGAAAAGCGGCAGTTGAGTACAAGGCGATCGCCCGCCCGTTGGCGCGCAATGCAGTGACAGATGAAGTGTTATATTCCATCCTGACCAACAATCTACCGGATATCCAAGTTTTTATTCAAGAGATGGGGGCGTTTCTGGAAGCCTATAACGCCTTCAAAGGAAATAACCACCTACCCTGAAATACCAACCAGGTTGGATGCCGCGTGACCCATTGTCCCCCCCGCCGCAAGCGGCGGGGAATGAGAGCGCTATCGCGGTTCAAGAGGTAACGGATGAAGAGTGGACGCCTAAAGGTTATCGGTGGGTTGGGCATGATCCTGTTGATAGCTGCAATTACGAGTTGTACCCGGTATAATCATACCAAAGGATACGAGACGCAGGCGGTCGACACGGATCCGATCATCGCCATCCTTACCCCGGACATCGAAAAGCTTTTCCTCTCCTGGCATGAATTGGATCAGACTTACAAGGATATCAAATTCCTGGAAAGAGGGTTTCTATTCGACCCGGATGACCGGCAATTGGCCTACATCCAAAAGGCCGCGCTATATGTTCAGGACGCCTCCGTCAGGATCCACCACCGGTGGGAGCAGCTTTCCGTGCTCCATTACATCCGTCCTGAAATGATGCGCGACTACCTGACCTTGAATGTCAAGGGATTGACGTCGGCCATCAAGGAGATTCAATACGACCAGAAATTCTTGACCATCTACGGAACATTTATTACCCACGAAGCCGTCACCGATGAGTTGAATCGGGCCCGGGAGCGTATCGAAAAGAATATGGGTGTGTTGAATCAGATTCTGGAGCGCCTGCTGCCGATTGAAAACACGACAACGCAGCAGACGTTTCTATAAGCAGGTGTCGGACCGTCGGACGTGGCAGGGTCTATAAAAACTCGACGGCGAACCCTTCGCCGCTGGTCCAGAGCACTCTGGCCTGCCGTTTGACGTTTTTCCTACCACTGGTGAACGGGATGCTGATGGAGATGAGATCGCCTTTTTGAACCTGATTGACCGATAAGGTCAGCACAAACGCACCACCCATGCTGATGTCTTTCAGCGTTCCGCCAAAGGCATATCCTTTCAGGGAAAAAACGACATCGCTGTGATAGCTTTTGCGTTCGTACCGCCTTCTGAATTCACTGGTCCCCATTTAAGCGCGTTTCCTTTCATCATCGGTCCACGGGTCGTCCATCAAGACAACGCAAAAGGTGTTCCAAGTGGAACAGTGCCGGAAAATTGCGAGATCTACGTGTTCAACCGGGTTCCCGGTACAGGGCCAGTATACCGGACCGGGCCACCTTCTTGATCCCCATGGGCGCCAGCAGCCGCAGCAGGGCTTCGATTTTTTCCATCTGGCCGGTCACCTCGATAATGTAGTGGGTCAGACCGGTATCCACGATGCGGGCCCTGAAGCTGTCTACGATGCGCTGAATTTCAGATCGGTGCGACTCCGGCGCGTTGACGCAGATCAGGGCCATTTCCCGCCTCACCGCTTCATGGCCGGTCATGTCCCTGACCTTGATCACGTTGATCAGCCGCCGCACCTGTTTCATGATCTGCTCCATCTGGTCCGGGTTCGTATTGGTGGTAATCGTGATGCGGGACATATCCGGGTTGGCGGTGGGGGCCCCGCAGATGGTCTCGATGTTGTAACCCCGACTGGCAAAAAGCCCGGACACCCGGGCAGTTACCCCCGGCTCGTTCTCCACCAGCATGGTAATCGTGTGTTTTTCAGTTTGCATGAGATATTCTCCACCGCACAGGTTTGAAGGATAATAAGGATGCAGATGTTGTATCAAAATCGGTTACGCAGGGCAAACCGTTAGACGGCCGGAAATCGACGCAATCGCACGCAGGTGAGCTTCGGAGGGATTGAACAAATCGTGGATGGTTTGTCCGTTCAAAGGCGACTTCAGTCGGAAAAAATATCCAGTGCACCTTTTCGCAGCCGGTTCCACGAGTCGGTCCGATCAGCCTTGTCGGTGGGCCGGTGAAGTTCGGCCAGCACGTCGGAGACATAGGCTTCCTTGCGCATGCCCACCAGGACGGCTGAAACACCGGCAGTGGAAGCGATCGCACGAATGGCTTTCTGACTCAACGTACCGGGTCTGGCCCACGCCCGGTCAGCCTGGCCAACCACATTGAGAATTTTCTTCTCCAGGGCCACCGCATCATCGGCATAAACGGATGCCACGGCAGTAAAGGCGCGGTCGAGGGTTTCTTCATGGGATGGGATCCAGGCGGCCAGATCGGGATTGTCGTCGGCATGCGGCAATAAAAAATCCATCACACCCTGAATACGGGGAAGAAAGATGCCGTCCCTGGCCTCCCGCCAGCGTTCATAGGAGCCGAAGGTCCGCCAGTGATGTTTGAGCGTCTCGGCAAAGCACCCCTGCTGTTTGATACGGACGCTCAGTCCGCCGGGAACCGATTCCATATCAGGGAGAATCCTTCGCCACAGCCGAGTTTCACTTTGGGCCAGGTCCTTGATGGATTGTATTATCTCCGCGTAGTCCATCCGGCTGCGCACCTCGATGCTGGCCAGACGGACCATACGTTTGCCAGTAAACGCATTCAGGGGACGGTTGACCAGCACGCCGAGCCTTTTTTCCCGGGCCAGATCCAGAACCGTTTGCTGGTCCGGCTGGTTTTTCTCCACCGCCGCACCCGTTTCGAACAGGTTGAAGGGGAGCTGGATCACACGACAATGATGGTCACGGCCGATGGATTCGGCAATCTCCCATACACGCTGCAACGCGGTGAATTCGGGGTCATCCGTGGGCGCGGGGAAGGTGTTGGAACTGATGCCGTAAAAGCGGATGCGCCCCTGCTGCACCACTTCTTCAAGATAACGCAAGGCCCGCTCGATTCGCCGGTAGTACTCCTGATCAGCGCGCTCACGGTCCACCCCCTGTTTGTGGGCCCACCCCAGGTAATACTCGGGGTTGTGCAGCAGATATCCGTCAAGGGTCTCCAGGCCCAGCCGATTCAGGGACCGGTCAATCTGATCGTCGAGAAACCCCGGGTGAATGCAGTGTTCCAGACCATCCGCGTATTCGACGACATTCTCAAAGGGATTGCCGTCATTCTTGCGCTGCTGGCTCAGGGTATAGTTGTTTCCCTGGAGATAACCGCCCTTGGAGACAACCACCACCTGCTCCCGATTCATCCGGCCCGATTCGATCAGCCGCTTGAGCACCTCCCCGACGAGCTGTTCCGAACCCCCATCGGCGTAATTGGCGCTGGTATCGATGAGGTTGACGCCTTCGGTCAGGGCTTTTTTCAACGCTTTCGCATGGGCGGTCACACCGGCATTGACCCGGTAGCAGCCAAACCCGGCGCCGCTCACCCGAAGCCGGGTGCTGCCCAGTGCGGTGAAGGCGAGGCCTGGAAACTGGTCGGCAAGCTGTTGTGTGCCGTCAGGTGTGGCGTATCCGGAGATCATTGGGTTATTTTTTCCTGCGTTCGGAGAGGGCCTTTCGCTCGGCCTGCAATTCGCTTAGCAGTTGCCCCAACGGCCATGTTTCGGACGTCGGCGTCAATGCTGCCCACAGGGACGGCTGCATCCCCGTTTTTCGGCAGAGCGTCATCAGTCCGTGAAGCTGGTTTTCCGTGATGCCGGAGACGATGATTGCCCGGGGGAGTACAGACCCTGTGCCCGCTCCGGCACCGTCGGGAAGGTCAAGCAGCGCTGCCAGGGTCTCTTTTCTATTTTCTTCGTTGGCCCATACGACGTCAACCGCCTGCAGCCCGGCCATTTTCAGGACCTCCATGAATTTGGCTTGAGCCGGAACGGAAAACCCGCAGAGCAACAGTTTGGGAGCGCCATACATGCGGCTGTCCGAGTGTTGGACTTTTTCAAAAGTACCGTCTGTCATTTTTAAACTCCAAATCGTGTCAGCATTCGCGCGACTTTCATACAACATTTATGAACGGCATGCAAATGGGCTTATACGCCCCGGCATCCGGTCATCCGGGCGTGCTTGCGGCTGCCGGGATAATGTCGACAGATCGCAGGCCTGACGTCATGAATGGTGCAGACATATCGGTTTTGGTCGGATGACCGGGCCAACCAGGGACACGTCTCGGCAAAATCGTTGGTCCCCGGGGTCACCCAGATTCGGCAAGCAGTAACCAGCCCACGTTGTCGAACGACACCTACCCAATCGAGGATATCGGTTCGCCCGAGGTCCTGCCAGCGTCGATAATCACGCACACTGCAGCCATCATGGTAGTTCAACCTCCGGCAGCAGCGGCCGCACTGGGTGCAGATAAAATCATTCATGTCGGTGTCGATCCAGATGCCCGGCGATGCATCCGGTTCCGGTCCCAACCCAGCCGTCACATGCGCGCCGAACACCCGCGAACAGATGCGGGCCAGCTGTTCCGGATCCGGCGTCAATCGATTCAGACAATCCAGGATCCGTCGTTTCAGATCATCTTCGATAGATGGCATCAATTTCGAATTAGCGGATTTTTTTGCCCAAACCGATCGACTGCCGACCTTTTGCTGAACATAGGCCCCTTCACCAAAAACCATGGGCCATATCACGGAAATGAGATTCAGTTGGGAATCATATTGCGCGAAATCACCACGAACGGCGCCCAGGGCTTCGTCGATGGTTAAAAAGAGTCTCTCTTTTTCAGGCATTTCATTTACCCATAGGAAAATGGGACACAAAATTTGAACCGCAAGAGTAGCCTGCTAGGTTCATGCTGCAAACCGAGTCGCCCAACGCCGAACACAGAAAAAAGAAACAGAGGCGGATAGTTTAAAAGTATAACACGACTGATGGATACGGACAAACCCGCTGTCGATCAACATTCATACGGGCAATCTCCAATATCTTGAATTACGATATTGACTTGAAGCAGGGTTTTGAAATAGGTTCGCGGGAATTATCCTGTAAACGTTCACCTAGCCGTACCAACTTCATACCCTGCGAGAAAAGGCATAGACTATCGACAACCGGGTGCCATATGCACCCAGATATAGCCCGGCATTAGGGTCAGGGGACTGAAAGGGAGCACATGAACCTTTTTTTTCTGTCAATTCTAATCATTGCTGCAGGCGGCATTCTTCCCCTTTTGTCGTTCAGGCAATTTACCTTGATGAAAATCCTGGGTGTGCTGGGAATCGGCACTGGCTGCTGCCTGGGGATGCTCGACGCCCTGTCCAAGCTGACCCACGATGGATCGGCCAGCGCCTCGATAAGATACCTCAATTCGCTCTCGCTGACCTTTCAAATCGATGGGTTGTCCGCTTTTTTTCTGTTGGCCATCTTTGCCGTTTGCCTGCTGGCCGCCGTCTATAGCTTTCACTACATGAACACGCCAGAGAAGGCCCTTCGTACAGCCACCAACACCTTTTTCTTCAGCCTCTTGACCGCCTCCATGGCCCTGGTGGTGGTCGCCGACAATATGATCACCTTCCTGCTGTCATGGGAAATCATGTCCCTGTCCTCCTTTTTCCTGGTCATCTACGATTACCAGAACCCGGATAACAGAAAAGCCGGCTATCTCTATTTCATTTTTTCCCATGTGGGGGCCATGTTTATTTTTTCTGCCTTCGCGATCCTCTATGGGCATACGGGCAGCTTCGGATTCGATGCAGCCGACATTACCCATTCGACCAAGATCTTGATTTTTGTACTTGCCTTTATCGGCTTCGGCTCCAAGGCCGGCGTTTTTCCCTTTCACGTCTGGCTGCCTCATGCCCACCCGGCGGCGCCCTCGCACATATCTGCCGTGATGTCCGGCGTAATGATTAAAACCGGTATTTACGGCATCTTAAAAATGTACACCATCTTGAACCTGCACACACCGATAATTGGCGGCATCGTTTTGATTGCCGGAATGGTGACCGGCATTTTAGGTGTGGTTTACGCGCTTGGCCAGAATGATATCAAGCGGCTCTTAGCCTACTCGAGCGTTGAAAACATTGGCATCATATTGATCGGCTTGGGGGTTGGCATGATCGGCGTGGCGCTGGGCAATCCAATCATGGCAGTCCTCGGTTTTTGCGGGGGAATGCTGCATGTGTTGAACCATTCCATCTTCAAGTCGTTGCTGTTCATGGGCGCCGGTGTCGTGGTTCATAAAACGGGGACGAAATCCATCAATGCCCTGGGCGGTTTGCTTAAACACATGAAGATCACCGGCGCCTCATTTCTCATCGGCGCCTTGGCCATTTCAGGCCTTCCACCCTTTAACGGTTTTGTTGGCGAATTTTACATATACATGGGCGGGTTCCGGGGGGTGGCAGCCGACTCCCAGGCATTTGTCATCAGCCTTTGTGCCATCGTAAGCCTGGCGGTCATCGGTGGGTTGGCCCTGGCCTGCTTTACCCGTTTGTTGGGGGTGGTCTTTCAGGGCGAACCCCGAAGCCAGGGCGCTGTGAATGTCAACGAAGAAGGAGCCTCCATGTTGGTACCCATGGTCATCCTGGCAGCCGCCTGTGCGGTCATCGGCATCTACCCCGGTGCGTTCATGTTCATGGCCTTAAAAGCGGTGGCAGCGCTGAATCTGGGCTATGGCCGCATACCCATCGAACCCTTTGCCCAGATGTCCGCCAACATTACCCTGGGAGCGACCCTCTTTCTGGCTGTGTTGCTGATCATTCTGGCCCTTCGTCGATTTTTTTACCAGGGCAAAACCATCGGACGCAGCGGCACGTGGGGCTGCGGGTTTACCCAGCCCACAACCCGGATGCAATACACCGGGACGTCCTATGCCGCTTCGATTCTGGAATTCTTTAAACCGGCAGCGCCGCTCGAAGAGACCCATCCACCGGTCAACGGATTGTTTCCGGAAACGACCTATTACCAGAGTCGCATGCACGACATTATCGAGTTGAACATGAACCGGGCCATCGTCAACCCTGTCCTGTGGCTGTTCGATAGACTGCGTTGGATTCAGCACGGAGACATTCATCTGTACATCGGATATATCCTGGCGGCCATCGTCATCCTGTTGTTTTTTGTTTGATAGGGGTGGAGAGGTTCAGAGGTTCGGGGTTCAGGGTTTATTGGAAATCTTAACCGTTTACGGTTCACGGTTAATAGACAAAAGGCAATTAAAAAAACCATAAACGGTGAACCGGTAACCGTGAACGATTACCCTAATTATCATCGGAAGAAATAATGACTAAATCCATATTGCTGTGGGTGTTCGCCCTGCTGGCGGCGCCATTATTCGCCGGTATCATTTTCAAGGTGAAAGCCTTTTTCGGTGGCCGTAAAGGGTCACCGGTACTGATCAACTATTACACCCTGATCAAACTGTTTAAAAAAGGATCGGTGTACAGCAAAAGCACCACCTACATCTTCCGGTTGGGCCCGCTGGTCTCATTGGGATCGGCAGCCACGGTGCTGCTATTTTTGCCCATTGCCGGACATGCGCCTGTCCTCACCTTTAACGGTGATGTGATTTTTATCCTTTATCTGTTGGGAATCGGCCGCTTTTTCACCATCGCCGCCGCCATGGACACCGCTTCACCGTTCGAGGGCATGGGCGCGGCCAGAGAAGCCTACTTTCCGATCATCTGCGAAGCCAGCATGTTCATGATCCTGATCTTGTTCTACCGGCTGACCGGCGATCTGAATCTGGCCGCCTACTTTTCCGGCAGCCAGCCCTTCGGTTTCTGGCAGACGGCCGGATCGCCCATGCTTTTCGTGGTCATCGCCTTTTTCATCATCCTGCTCACCGAAAACGCCCGGGTTCCGGTGGATGATCCGGCTACTCACTTGGAACTGACCATGATCCACGAGGTCATGGTGCTGGATCACAGTGGTCCGGATTTCGGATTCATCGAAATGGGCGCGTTTCTGAAAATGTTTTTCTACGCATCGATCGTTTCCCGCATGATATTGCCCGTTGAGCTGGGCCATCCGGCATTGAATCTGGGGCTATTCTCCCTGGGTCTGTTGATCGTCTATGGTGCCGTGGGCGTCACGGAATCGGTCATGGCACGCTACCGCATGGACCGTGTGCCCAAGTTTGTGCTCACCTCTTTCGCCCTGGCCTTTTTTGCAACCGTTATCACCCTGGAGTTTATAAAATGATTCATCCGGTCGATACCATTCTATCCCTGGTGCTGTTGTCGATCCTCTTCTCCTTCGGGTCCAGCCGCCTGCCGGGCCTGATTAAAGTAATGGCCTTTCAGGGCGTGGTGGTGAGCATCGTGCCCCTGACGATCGGCCATGAGATGTCCACCGGCGGCGTCATCTTCACCATCGTGACGTTGACCATCCGCGGCATCATCATTCCCGGGTGCATCTACCTGGCCATCAAAAAAGTCGCCATTGGACGTGAAGTGGAACCCATCGTCGGCTACCACGCCAGTATCCTGGCCGGTCTGCTGCTGATCGTCGGCGCCACCTTTGCCAGCCATCGCATTGATGTGCCGTACAGCAGCGTCAGCGCCCTGTTGCTGCCCGCGGCCATCTCTCTTCTGGGTGCCGGCATGTTTCTGCTTATGGCCCGTCGCAACGCTATCGCCATGGTCCTGGGCTACATCATGATGGAAAACGGCATCTACCTGGTGGGCACCACTTTCTCCGTGCGCGCCCGCCATATCGTGGAATTTGGCATCCTGCTGGATGTACTGGCCGGCGTAATGATCATGGCCGTCATCCTGCAAAACATCAAACAGACCTTTGACGACGTGGACACGGCACGTTTGCGAACATTAAAGGAATAGGTGGTGGTTTCATGCTTGAGATCGTATTTCTGATACCGTTTGTTACCGGCACCGTCGCGTTCTTCCTGCCCACCAAAATCGGGCGAAGCGTGCTGGTGCTCACCGGTGCCGTTCACCTGATCCTCTCCGTGATGGTCTGGGCCGGTCGCCTGGCGCCGATCCTTCCCGACTATTTTGCAGTCACGCCGGAAGGATTGCTTTCCCTGCTGGTGATTTCCCTGCTCTTTTTTCTGATTTCCATCTACACCGTCGCCTATCTCAAGGCTTCCGACATCCATGCGGAAAACATCTTCACCGGATCCATGCTGCTCTTTTTATCCACCATGACCATGGTGACCTTGTCCGACCATATCATGGTGATGTGGATCTCCATCGAGGCCACCACCCTGGCCAGCGCCCCGCTGATCTACACCCACCGGTCGGCAGCATCGCTGGAGGCCACCTGGAAATATGTGCTCATCTGCTCCGTTGGCATCGCCATGGCCCTTTTGGGTTCGGTGCTGGTCACCGTGGCCATGGACGTGGGCAAGGTGGATGCACCGATCTCGTTTTCGGCCATGACCGAGGTCGCCGGAAGAATGGATCCCATGTGGCTGAAGGCCGGTTTTGTCTTCATCCTGGTCGGCTACGGCACCAAGATGGGACTGGCACCCATGCACACCTGGCTGCCCGATGCCCACAGCGAGGCACCCAGCCCGGCCTCGGCCCTGCTCTCCGGCGTACTGCTCAACTGCGCCTATCTGGGGATCTTCAAAACCAACAAGATCATGCACGCCGCCGGGCTGGCCGATTTTTCCGGGCCCATTCTTATCGTCTTCGGTCTGGTCTCCATCATGGCCGCGGCCACCTTCATTCTCAAACAGACCGAATACAAGCGCATGCTGGCCTATTCCAGCATCGAGAACATGGGTATCATCGCCTTCGGCACCGGCATCGGCGGACTGGGCGCCTATGGCGCGATGATCTGCCTGATCCACCACAGCCTGATCAAGTCCAGCCTCTTTCTCACCTCAGGCAATATTCTGCTGGGATTCGGCAGCCGGCTCATCGATGGGACCGGCGACCTGGTGGGTCGCATGCCCAAAACCTTTGTGGCTTTTTTTGGCGGTTTCGCCGGCATTTCCGGGTTCCCGCCCTTTGGCATCTTCATTGGCGAGCTGCTGATTATCATGGGTGCGTTTCGAACCGGCAACTATGTGAGCGCCGGTTTGTTCATCCTCAGCCTGTGCGTGATCTTCGCCGGTTTTGCCAACAACATCATGAAGATCTCCTTTAATACCTCGGATGCTGCCATCCAGATCGAGGAAGCGCCCAGTCTGGTCTGGCCCCAATACGCCCTGTTGTTGACCTCCCTGTTGCTCTGTTTCTGGATGCCGGACACCTTGTACCAGACGATTATCCATGCGGTGAACGCCATCGGTGGAGGATTTTAATGACCATGAATTTTAAAACCATTTCAAACGGGGAGGCCATAACCATCGAAAGCATCCCCCATCTCCCCTTCAATGAATTTTCCACCCAGGCGATAGAGATCGTCTCAGGCGGCGGCAAGGTGGTACAGTGTTTCGCTTTCCAGGCCGACGACACCGTCCGATTGATGGCGGTCCTGCGCACCGATTCGCTATTGGTCGCGTCATGTGATTCGCCGGAGAGCTACCCGGCTTTGACAGCCCAATGTTCCCCCTTTCACATGTTCGAGCGGGAGATCGCCGAGCAATACGGCATCCGGCCCGAAGGCCACCCGTGGTTGAAAATGGTGCGCTACCACGCCAACTGCCGTGGTGTCGACGATGTCTTCGGCAACGAATACAGCGAGGATATCCCCGGTCGGTACGACTATTACTCGGTCGCGGGGGATGAAATCCATGAGGTGGCCGTGGGTCCGGTGCATGCAGGCGTGATCGAGCCCGGCCATTTTCGCTTCAACTGCATCGGCGAACGGGTGCTCAACCTGGAGATCCAACTGGGGTACCAGCACCGGGGGGCGGAGGACCTGCTCCTGAAAGCGGATCACAAGCGGCTGGCCTTCATTGCCGAGAACATCGCCGGTGACACCTCTGTCGGCCACAGCCTGTGCCATGCCCAGGCCATGGAGTCCCTTTCCGGCAACCAGACGGATGACGGCGCGAAAATCATCCGCACCATCGGCTTGGAACTGGAGCGCCTTGCCAACCATGTGGGCGACCTGGGGGCCTTGAGCGGCGATGTGGCCTTTCTGCCGCCGGCCAATTACTGCGGGCGCATGCGCGGTGATTTTCTCAACATGACATTGCTCCTGTGCGGCAACCGCTTCGGCAAAGGGCTGGTAAGACCCGGCGGTGTTCGTTTTCCCATGACCGACGACAACCGTCGAGATTTAACCGCCCGCATCAGTGAACTCAAACCCCAGGTCAAGCATACGATCGACCTTCTCTTTTCCACCTCCAGCGTCCGTTCCCGTTTTGAAGGATGCGGCACGGTGAGCCGGTCCGATGCGGAAGAAATGGGGCTGGTGGGCCCGGCCGGTCGCGCCTGTGGGTTGGTCTACGATGTACGCCGATGCTTTTCCAGCGAACGCTATGACTACTTGCACATTCCTGAAAATGCCGAGTCCACTGGAGATGTCTATGCCCGGGCCAAAATCAGGGCTGACGAGGTGATGCAGTCCATCGGGATCATTGAAATCCTTTTATCCCGACCGGTGGAAACAGAGATCGTCGACGCAGCTGAAATGGCACTGGCACCCGATTCGTTTGTAGTCACACTCAACGAAGCCTGGCGAGGAGAGTTGTCGCATTGTATCCTCACCGACAGTCAGGGCAGCATCCGTCGATACAAAGTAAAGGACCCTTCGTTCCATAATTGGAATGGCCTGTCCATGTCCTTGAGAGATACAGGTATTTCCGATTTCCCGCTTAACAACAAAAGCTACAACCTGTCCTACTGCGGGTTCGATTTATAAGAGAGTGAATCATGCTAAATGTCCTGAAAAACAGATTCGAACAGGGATGCAAAACCTCCACGTATCCCAAGGCAGACGTCCAGTTGCTGCCCCGCTACCGGGGCCGGCCGGTAATCAACAGGGATGCACCGGCGGATGTGGCCAACGCCTGTGCGGCAGCCTGCCCCCAGGAGGCCATCGATGCATCGGCCCGGACCATCGACATGGGGCGCTGCGTCTTCTGCGGAACCTGCGAACGCCTGTCAAACGGCGGGTTCGTCACCTTCAGCCAGGACTTTGCGGTCGCCGTCGCCGAAGAGGAACACCTGATCACCGCAGGTGATATCCCGGACCTCGCCGCGCATTCCCGGCAACACTTCAAAAAGCTCTTTGGCCGGTCGCTCCAGCTTCGCCAGGTGTCGGCGGCCGGCTGCAACGCATGCGAAGCGGACCTTAACGTGCTGGCCACCCCGTTTTTCGATCTGGCCCGCTTCGGCATCAACTTCGTGGCCTCCCCGCGCCATGCCGACGGCATCGTTGTCACCGGCCCAATTTCCCGCAACATGAAAACCGCCCTGCTGCAAACCTTTGATGCCATCCCCGAACCCCGGGTGGTGATCGCCGTGGGCAGTTGTACCCTGTCCGGCGGTCCCTTTCGGGGCAGTCAAGAGGTAAGCGAAGGGCTGGCCACCATGCTGCCGGTGGACCTGTTCATTCCCGGCTGCCCGCCGCACCCGATGAGCAATTTGCATGCACTATTAAATTTTTTTAAATAAGAAACACCACAGGCCCTGTCGATACATTTTGACAGGGTCTGTGGTGTTTGTATTATGGCTGGATAATGATGGTCGGATACAACCCTTCCTTATCCCCCTTGGGATAGGGCTGGATGGTATTGAAGGAGATATTCTGGTTGCGCTGGGCATGCCCGCGATTCAAATTACCATCGTAAAAGGCGCCGTTGGCCTCCAGAATATGATGAATCCGTTCCTGGAACAACGAAACAAAACTCCCACCGCTGCCTTCGAAGAGCATACTGCCCTTGCAGATACGGGTGTCGATCTTTGAAAAGGCCTTGAGTGACATGATGTTGGTTTCAAGGTCCTTGGCTTCATTGATCAACCCCCATACCAGATGGCCGGGCGGGATGGTCAGCGCATTATGGGCATCGATGATCGTGTGTGGCATGATAATGCTGTCCTGGCCGATGCTGAGCCTGGCGTTGGGTCGCCCTCTGAGAAAACTATTGAATCCCACAAACACATTGGTCGCCAGATCCGCCTCGATAATCTTGGCACCGTGGGCGGTGACATTGTTACCCATGAGTTTGGAGTTGATGATGTAGCAGTTCTCCTGGGCATTGGCCCCCCTGCCGAGCGAAGAGTTCTGCAGAAACGCGCGCTGAGCCACCAGGACATTGTCTCCGATATGGGTTTTCGGCTTGATGACGGCGAAGCGGTCCAGAGACGCACTGGGGGGGACCTTCACCGGATGTTCGATGTTGACCACGTTGAACACCCGCTGAAAGGCCTCCTTGCGATCCTCCACAAAGTCCATAAATACGCCTTGGGGCGGGCTGCCGCTGGCAAAATAGATGTAGTTGTTCAGTTGATTGATGGGATGGCGGTACATGAAATTGAAATCACCTGGCTTGCGGACCCAGACGGTTCCGGGTTCGATACTCAAATGGCTGATTTCCCCGGCTTGCACATAGGAATAGGCACCGATGACGCAGTCCCTCATGGTGGTCAGATCCACCGTCGAAAAGGGCCCCAGATAACAGCCGTCCAAGGGAGATCCATGGATATTGGCATAGTGGGTGGAAACCGTGTCCCGGATAAAAAACGTCTCGAGCGTTTCGGGGTCATGGGAAAAGTTGTGCACCAGGGTCTTGATCAGAAAGCAGTCATCGATCGTGATCTCTTCATCCTGATCCACCGGGATATTGAACTCCTGGTATTGAAACAGATCCCCGTTTTTTTTCAGTTCGTCTCCACGGATGTCACTTTTGTAAAGCAACGAGTTGGTCACACGAACTTTACCCAGAAAATAGCTGCCCGACAGGTTGGTGTGTTTGAACACCAGATTCAGCGGATGGTTGGGGGAAATGCCGTAGAAGGCATAGAATTTCGTCATCTGCTGCGTGGGTATAAGGTTGTAAACAAATGGATTTACATCAAAATCCCGTTCACGGAGATTGATGTTTACGCGTTGGATGATCCGATCGTAGAGTTTTTCCAATTCTCTCATCGCTGCGCCTCGCCTGATCGTTGTGATTCAGATTCCTTCATGGCATTAAAAACCGCACCGAATACATCGGCCAGCCGCAATACGCCGACGATATCAGTGCCACGGGTGGCCAGCAGCGACAGATTGGATCCGCTGGTCAACTGGTGCAGGGCGTTGTCCACGGATGTGTTTTCATCCACAAACTCGCCTTCGGTGGGACGCTGCATGAAATCGGTCACTTTCAACCTGGCTGTTTTGGAATAAACATCCAGAATCGGTGGGGAACTTTTTAGGTATTCTTCCTGCTGCAGGGAAACGGCTTTGCGGGAAAACCCGAATTGTTTGAACTTCCGGATTTGATCCAGATTGGCATCCCTGGGTTCCAGGGCGTGGAGAAAATCCATCTGGCTGAGCCTGCCGATGACCCGTTTTTTCTTGTCCAGAATCAAAACGGCCCGATGGGAGTAGCGGCTTTGCTGAAACTTTTCCTGCGCCTTTTCCAGCGCGAGAACCGATTCAAACAGCGTCGCATCCTCAGAAACTGTGGCGTACTCCGAGATCGGTACCATCATATCTTTGACGCAAAAGTTCTTCAAAAGGAGTCTCCGATTTTGGGTTTCAACCTGTCTGTCCAATCAAATTGAAATGCGCTGCCACTTTCGGCGTAACTATCATGAATCTGTCGCCAAATCAATCGAAACCCATATAATCGCCAAATCAGTCGGGAAAGTTGTCTCTGAGGTGCCTTAGGCCTGCTGTTTTTAAGGTTGGTCGACCAGCAGCCCATAGTCGGTTGAGCCGTCAATGTATCAAAAGTGAACACCATTATCTTGATCTTACCCACCGCCTATGGTAGACAACCCGCTGGCGTTCCGAAATTAAATTCCCCACGAACGATAAAATCATAAAAATAATGGGTTGGACAACCCAACAGATAAAAGAGAGAGAGGAGATAGCAGGTGAAAAAGTACCGGATTGACGACCTGATGGTGCCGCTGTCGGAGTACGCAACGGTCACCATCGGGGCCACGCTTCATGAAGCCATTTTGGCGCTGGAAAAAGCCCAGGAGGAGTTCGATCAGACCAAGTACCGGCATCGAGCCATTCTCGTGTTGGATAAAACCGGCACCGTGGTCGGTAAAATCAGCCAGCATGCCGCCCTGAAGGCGCTCGAGCCCCAGTATCTGAAGATGTCATCGAATTCATCCGCGGCCCACTATGGCTTCAGTGTAAACTTTCTGAATGATCTTAAGGAGCAGTACAGCTTATTGGACGGCGCCCTGGAAAACATCTGCCAGAAAGCCGCCAAAATGAAAGTTGAAAACTTCATGTCCACACTTTCTGAAGGGGAGTTCATCGACCTGGGCGCAACCTTGGATCGAGCGATCCATCTGCTGGTCATGGGACATCACCAGTCCCTGCTGGTGAAAAAGGCAGGCAAGGTCGTTGGCGTATTAAGGCTTACCGACGTGTTCGCCGCTGTTTTCCATCTGCTGAAAACCTGTGAATAAGGGGAGAAATAAATGAGTAGCGACGCGGCAGCAAATCCAGCAACCGGGCTTGGCTGGAAAAAATATCTGTTTATGTCCATCGGTATCATTTTGTTTGTCATCGTTTACTATTCACCGCCCTGGCCGGCTGCCTTCGATCCGGATGGGAAGGCCTTTGCGCTCTCTCCGGAAGGCAAAGGCGCGTTGGCGGTTTTTCTGCTGGCCGCTACGTGGTGGGTGTTCGAGGTGGTGCCCATCGGCGTAACCAGTCTGACCATCGGCGTCCTGCAGGTGCTTTTTTTTATTCGCCCGGCCAAGGACGCCTTCAAGGATTTCATGGATCCCAGCGTGCTTTTCATCTTCGGTTCCATCGTGGTGGGCCTGGTTTTTACCAAAACCGGTTTGACCCGGCGGATCGCCTATAAGATGCTCGGCATTGTCGGTGAAAAAACCAGCATGATCTACCTGGGGTGCTTTGTCCTCACCGCCGCGTTGACCCACATCATGGCCCACACCGCCGTGGCCGCCACCATCTACCCGCTGCTGGTGGCCATCTACGCCATGTACGGCGAAGGTGACAAGCCGACCAAATTCGGCAAGGGCCTTTTTATGGGCATGGCCTACATTGCCGGCGCCGGCTCCATCGTCACCCTGCTGGGCGCCGCCCGCGGGGCCGTGGCTCTGGGCTTTTATAATGAAGTTGCCGGGAAATCCGTGGGTTTTTTTGAACTGTCCTACTATATGGCACCCATCGGCTGGCTGATGACCTTTCTCCTGTGGGGCTTTTTCATGCTGGTCATGAAACCTGAAAAAAAAACCATCCCCGGTCTGCGCGAGAGAGCCAAAAGGCTGAGCGAGGATATGGGGGGCATATCCAAAGACGAATTGACTGCCGCAGTCATCGTGGGGGCCGCCATTTTGGTTTTGGGGGTCTCCGCCGTCATGCAATCCGCCATGCCCGGCTTTTCACCGCCCCACAAGACCGCTGTACTGCTGACATCGACCATCCTCTTCTTTGCCACCGGGCTGTTGGACATCAATGACCTGGAAGAGATCCCCTGGAACATCATCCTGCTCTTTGCCGGTGCCATGAGCATCGGATTTTGCCTCTGGCAAACCGGCGCGGCCGAATGGATGGCCGTGAACTGGCTGACCATGTTCAAAGAGTCGACCGGTTTCGTCTTCGTCATGAGCATCGCCTTTTTCGTCATGATCATGACCAACTTCATCATGAATGTCGCGGCCATCGCCATCTCCTTGCCAGTGGCGCTGGTCATTGCGCCCTACCTGGGCGTATCCGGCGAGGTCATCCTGTTCGCCTCCCTGGTAACGGCCGGCATGCCATTCCTCCTTCTCGTTGGGGCCGCACCCAATGCCATCGCCTATGACTCCAGGCAGTTCACCACCGGTGAATTTTTCCTGTGGGGAATTCCGGCCAGCATTATTTTGATGGTCGTCACCGCCTTTGCGGTCAAGGTGCTCTGGCCCCTCATGGGCATGCCCATCACGTCCGGCGGCTGACACGTGCAATCGTCGTTTTGACATCATCGAAGCAGCCTTGCCCCGATGGGGGCAAGGCTGCTTCCCATCTTTACCCGCAGCTAGATTTCAGCGAGGGAAACCAATGAAAAAGATATTCGTAAAAGAGTTGATGATTCCCATCTCCGACTATGTGTCCGTCAAAAAGACGGATACCCTGGTTGACGTCCTGCAGGCCCTTGAAACGGCACGACAGGCTAATGCGCACGCCCATCGGGATGCCATCGTCGTGGATGACGGCGGTAAGTTCCTGGGAAAAATCACCATGATCGACATCTTCCGGGCCCTGGAGCCCGGCTATAAGAAAATCATGAAAGGCCGTTCGACCGGTACGCTCACCAACGATTTCGTCATGAAAGCGGTAAAAGAATTCAATCTGTGGATGGAGCCGGAGCGGGATATCTGCCAGCGCGGCAGCAAAAAAAGCGTCGTCGAGGTCATGCATGTCCCCGAAAAAGTTGAAACCATTCAGGAGAACGATACCATCGAAAAAGCGCTGAACCTCTACGTCATGAACGTTCACCAGCCCCTGATCGTCAAGGACGGCAACACGGTCACCGGTGTTCTGCGATTCGGCGATATATTCGAAACGGTAAGAAAAGCCCTGCTGGCCTGCAATATCGACCAATAGTTCCCATTATCTCACCACCCGACATGGGTGGCTTGCCTTTATTTAAAGCGTGGATGGATATCGTCCATCCGCGCGTTGCTTTTTCTGGGTTCTGGGTTCTGGGTTCCGACCCCCTCTTATGAAACTACGCCAAAATGGAGCAGTTTCTTTTCCGATCAAACTGGCCCCGCCTGTGGCCAGCGGCGCCGCTGACTTCTGCCCTCCCGACCTCCGATCGACGCCCGGCCCCTTTACACCCTGGCAAAAAGCCCGACACCCTTTCTTCTTCAGTGAATTTTTTCACTCCCCCCTTTTTCTTAAATAACAATTAAAATCAGAAAGTTAATAACTTCGCACAGACAGTTCTGAAATGGCATGTCCATTGCTCAATGGTTTGGCGTAGTGAGAAAAGATCGATTATCCGTCTATAGAAACCATCGAAAGGAGCGACCCATGGCACAAAAGATGAAAATCATGGCGGCTGTGGATTTGTCCGACTATTCCGCAGCGATTGTGCGTTACAGCGTGTGGCTGGCCATGCGGCTGGATGCCGACCTGGTGCTGGTCAACGTGATCAATCAGCGTGATCTGGACATGGTTCAGCGAACCATGGCCGGCTACGAGGCGTTTTCATATCCGAATTACCTCACCGAGCAGGTCAAGGATCGCGAAACCAAGATGAAAGCGATCATCGAGGCGGTTTATCCGGACATGGTCGATTGCAGCTATCTGGTCCAGACCGGCATTCCCCACCGGGAACTGCTCACGGCGATCGAAGGCGAGAAACCGGGTATGGTCATTGTCGGTACGAAGGGCCGCAGCAATCTGGCCGACGTGGTGGTCGGCTCAACGGCTCGCAAACTGTATCGTCGCTCGCCCATTCCGCTGCTGACGATACCGGCGGGCTTCAACGATCTGCCCTGAAATAAGACAAGCGCCGATTTGTCGCTTATTACGATAGATCCGGCAGACAATTAAATAAGGAGAAAACCATGCTGATCAGATACTGGATGAGCAAGCCGGTGGTAACCATAGAAAAAAATGATGCCATGCAACGGGCGGCCACACTGATGAAGGAAAACCAGATCCGGCTGCTCCCTGTGGTCGACAAGGGCAAGCTTTGCGGCATACTCAGCGACCGTGACCTGAAGCGGGCATCGGCGTCGGATGCCACCAGCCTGGATGTGCACGAACTGCTTTACCTGATATCGAAAATAAAGGTTGCCGACATCATGACCCGCGATGTGGTTACGGTGCATCAGGACTGGACCGTGGAAGAGGCCGCGGACCTCATGCTTGAGCGCAAAATATCCGGCGCACCCGTGGTGGATGATCAAGGCCAATTGTGCGGGGTCATCACCCAGACGGACCTGTTCAAGGCCACCTTATACATCACCGGTTTGAAAAAGCGGGGATTTCACCTGGCCTTCGTCCTGGAAGACACCCCAGGTTCGATCATGGAAATCGTCAATGTGATACGGGAATTCGGCGGACGCATGGCCAGCATCCTCTCCACCTACGAGCGGGCGCCGGCGGGGTACCGCAATGTCTACCTTCGATTCTATGGTGTGTCGAGAGACAGAATCGATGACATGCTGAAGATTCTCAAGGCCAAGGCCAAACTGCGATACATGGTGGATCACCGCGAAAACAAGCGAACCTTATTTGACAACCAATGATTGGGTCAATCTACAACAAATTAAAAGAGGTTAAAAAAATGAAAAAAGCACCTTTGGTGTCTTTCATCCTTTGAGGTTGGAGTACGATCATGAGTATTGAACAACTACACTGCATGTTTCACCCCAAGTCCATTGCCGTTGTCGGCGCCTCTGACCGTTCAGGGTCGGTGGGGCAAGCAGTGATGCGCAATCTGATCGACGGTGGATTTGAAGGTCCTGTCTACCCGGTCAATGCGAGACATCCGCTGGTCATGGGCAAGCAAGCCTATACCGCCTTGAGCCACATCGAGACGCCAGTGGATCTGGTGGTGGTGGCAACCCCCATGGAAACCGTACCGGAGATCATCGCCGATTGCCGACGCATCAAAACCGCCGGTGCGGTGGTAATCTCTGCAGGCGGTAAAGAAATAGGCGAACGCGGCCGACAGCATGAGGCACAGATCCGTCAGGCAGCAGCGGGCAGCGAGGTCAGAATCATCGGCCCCAACTGTTTGGGTATCATGTGCACGGCCGCCCGGCTCAATGCCAGCTTTGCCGCCCGCATGCCCCTTGAGGGCAAGCTGGCCTTCATCTCCCAGAGTGGCGCCATCTGTTCGGCCATTTTGGATTATTCGGTAAAAGAACATATCGGCTTCAGCCATTTCATCAGCCTGGGATCCATGCTGGATGTGGATTTCGCTGACATCATCAACTATTTAGGCGGCGATCCCAAGGTCAGCAGCATCATCATGTACGTCGAGAACCTGACCCACCACCGCAGCTTCATGAGCGCGGCCCGGGCGGTGAGCCGGGTCAAGCCGATCATCGCCTTAAAGGCCGGAAGAAGCCGGGCCGGCGCGATTGCCGCCGCTTCGCACACCGGCGCCATGGCCGGCGAAGATGCGGTCTACGATGCAGCGTTCGAGCGGGCCGGCATCGTTCGGGTTAAAACCTTCGAAGAACTTTTCGACGCGGCCGAGATCCTCTCCCGCAAGGGCCGTTCCCGTGGGCCCGGATTGTCCATCCTCACCAATGCCGGCGGTCCCGGTGTCATGGCTGCCGATGCACTGGCCGACTACGGGGCAGAACCCGTGGCCTTGTCGGCGGATACCATCGACCAGCTCGACGCCCTCCTCCCCGAATACTGGAGCCGTGGAAACCCTGTCGATATCCTCGGCGATGCCACGGCGCAGCGCTATGCAGATGCAGCCCGGGTGCTGCTCAAGGCCCGCGAGGTCCAGGGGCTGCTGGTCATGCTGGCCCCGCAGGCCATGATCGATGCCACCGATGTGGCTCGGGTGCTTTCCGAACAGCTCCAAAACGCCACCATGCCCGTGCTTACCTCCTGGCTGGGTGGTATCGATGTGGAAAAGGGACGGGAGCTTTTCAACCAGGCCGGTATCGCCACCTTCGACACGCCGGAGCGGGCTGTGCGTGCGTTCATGAACCTGCATCGCCATGCCCGCGGCATCGAAATGCTCCAACAGATTCCACCGCGTCTGTCCACCCGGATCCATGTAGACCATGAGGCCGCCGGCCGCCTGGTTGAAAACGGTCTGGCATCCGCCAACGGCCTGCTCACGGAAACAGAAGCCAAATCCCTGATCACGGCCTACGGTATCCCGGTGAATCCGACCGTTGCAGCTGTTTCAGCCGATGAAGCGGCTGCCATTGCGCATGGGTATGGATTTCCGGTGGTGATGAAAATTCTGTCCCGTGAGATCATTCACAAATCGGATGCCGGCGGTGTCGTATTGAATCTGAAGACTGCTGACGAGGTAAAAAAGACCTTTACCGATATGGTCACCAAAGCCCGCGCCGCTTTCCCTCTGGCTGTAATCGAGGGTGTGACCATACAGCCCATGATCCGCACACCGGACTGTGAGTTAATTCTGGGGGTCAAGAAGGATCCGGACTTCGGCCCGGTGATCCTGTTCGGTATGGGAGGTGTGCTGGCCGAACTGCTGGGCGACCGTGCCATCGCCCTGCCTCCCTTGAACCGCCTGCTGGCCACTCGACTCATGGAGGGCACCCGCATCGACCGGCTGCTCAAAGGCTATCGCAACCACCCACCAGCCGACCGGGAACGCCTGGAAGAGGTGTTGATTCGCCTTGCCCAGTTGACCACCGACTTCCCGCAAATTACCGAACTGGACATTAACCCGATGGTCATCCAAAAGGGTCAGCCGATCGCCGTCGATGCCCGCGTGGTTCTCAAGCCGGCGACCGTCCCGGCGCCGATGCATCTGGCCGTCAGCCCCTATCCGGCCCAGTACGAATCCCGGGTACACGTGGCGGACATCGGCGAACTGCTGATTCGCCCCATCCGTCCCGATGACGCCCACTTGCTGATGGAGTTGTTCGACACCCTGTCGACCCAGAGCATCTACTACCGGTTCTTCTCTCCTATAAAACAGCTTTCACCCACCATGCTGGCCCGTTTCACCCAGGTCGACTACGACCGTGAGATCGCTCTGGTTGCAGTTGCTGAATCGGATCCATCGGAAAAAATGCTGGGGGCCGCCCGCGTCATCCTGCAGCACAACCTCAAGGATGCGGAATTTGCCGTTCTGGTGGGAGACCCCTGGCACGGCAAGGGCATCGGGGCACACCTATTGGCCACATGCCTCAACATCGCCCGGGAGCGCCGGTTCAGAATCATCTGGGGGACCGTGCTGGCCGAGAACAAAGGCATGCTGGCTCTGGGCCGCAAGCTTGGTTTTACCATCAAGCGTGGCGGTCAGTCCGGTGAGTTCGATTTGACCCTGGACATGACCCAGTTGCCGAACGGGACCTCCTTTTCAGCCTGAACTGCGATAGCGAGTGCATTCCCCGCCGCTTGCGGAGGGGTTAGCGAGCGAACTGTAAATCGATTTTTTTATCCCTACGGTGGACTTGCATGCTGGAAATCATCCAAGGTGCTGAAAATGGGAAAAAGCAATAGCATCCTCATCGCCGATCGAAATCCTCACGTCAGGGAATTTCTCAGGCGTGAACTGGCGGCCTGCGGTTACCATATCATCCATGTTCAAAACGGGAAGGAATTGCTGAAGCTGATTTACAGCCGCAGCCGCATCGACCTGCTCATTCTGGATCCCGAAGTTCCGGGATTGGAGTCCATGGAGATGGCCCGAAATATCTCAAATCGGATTCCTCAGTTGCCGGTGGTGCTCTTTTACACTCGAGGAGACGACGATATTACCGATTTTAACGCTCGAAACGTCTTTATAGTCGAAAAAAATGGCCAAAGCATCGAGATTCTCAAAGCAGTCATCCAGGATATCCTCACCGATCCCGGAATCCATGCGCCCTCTCCCCTGAAGTTGCATCGCTGACACATCCGATGGCACTCGTCATCCCTGAACGATCGATCTCAAAGCCAGTCAATCAAATCCGTGAATCCAAAAAATGTGCTGGTCTTGCAAGCGGTTTGTGGATCGGAAGGGATCAGTCCTTTTAACCCAGGATGACCCGGGATTTACAGGTTGTAAAGAATACGGACAGAGAGGAAGGCCTCCAGGTTGAGTCGAAAACAGATAACGACCTTAAATAAATACAAATTTTTCATATCCCGCAATTCAAATAACCTTGGCATCAACCTTGCTCAACCGAAAAAAGCGACCCCAATAGCGAGTGGATTACCCCGATGAAGAAATCCCCATATACCAGTGTCAGACGTTTTGTGCTGATCAACATGATCATCGTACCGTTCATACCGTTTCTGATCGTGATCGGTATCGGCTATCATCATTTTTCCCGTTCGATCGAAAACAGCACCATCGCATCGATGAAACGCATCGTGGGCGATCATCGGCAAATGATTTCCTCTTTTTTGGATGAGCGCAAAAATGACCTGGAACTGATCGTCAACACGGTCAGTTTCGATGAACTGACCCGAGCCGACCGGCTGGCAGGCATTTTCACCCAGCTGCAGAAAACGTCGAGCGCGTTTTCGGATCTGGGCATCTTCGATGAAAACGGCCTGCACGTTGCCTATCACGGTCCGTACAATCTAACCGGCAGGCTCTACCGGGACACTGCCTGGTTTCAGGAGACGATCAAAAACGGGGTCTACATCAGCGATGTATTTCTGGGTTATCGAAACATTCCCCATTTTATCATTGCCGTGGCTGGGACCCAAAACGACCGTCCTTGGATTATCCGGGCAACGGTGGACTCCCAGCGCTTCAATACGCTGGTGCGACCGGTGCGCATCGGCAAAACCGGAGAAGCGTACCTGCTCAACCGCCAGGGAGTGCTTCAGACGGATCGGCGCAGCGGTGGTGAGTTGATGGAAAAGCCTTCTGAAACCATTCCGACACCCCCGCCGGGTGACGACATCCATACCCTGATCCACGGCCAGGAAGGGCAAGAAACATTCCTTTACGCCACGGCCTGGCTCAAGAACCAGCAATGGCTGCTGGTAGTACGCCTGGAAAAATCGGATGCCTTTCACGCCCTGCGCGCCTCCTGGCTCCCGGTGGCGCTTATCTCGCTGATTGGCGGTGCATGCATCGTGTGGGCGGCCTTCACCCTGACCGGCGCCATCGTTCGCAAAATGGAAAAAACCGACGCTGAAAAAGCGTCGTTGAGCCAGCAGCTCGTAGGTGCCTCGCGCCTGGCCGAACTGGGTGAGATGGCCGCCGGTTTCGCCCACGAAATCAACAACCCCTTGCAGGTGATCAATACCGAGCTTTCCCTTGTCCGGGTACTCGAGGCGGAAATGATCGAGGCGGGTCAGCTGCAGAAGGGTGAGAACTACGAACAAATTGCCGACAGCCTGGACCAAATCAAGCTCCAGATCGAACGCTGCGCCAAAATCACGCGGGCCATCCTGAAGTTCGGCCGTCAGGGAGACGGCCATGTCGAGTCTCTGGAGTTGGACAAGATCGTGCCTGAAATCATCGCCATGGTGCAAAAAAAGGCCGAAGTCCACGGCATCCGGATCGAACGCCGCCTGCCTGACGCGCCCATACCGATCCAGGCTGATCCAGCGCGGCTGCAGCAGGTATTGCTGAACCTGTTCAATAACGCCATGGACGCCATCATTGAAAAAAGCGGCAGCACGGGGGGCCTCATCCAGGTATGTGTCCGCGAGGGTGACAACGGGATGGCGGCCGTCGACGTGAGCGACAACGGTGCCGGGATCGCACCCGATAACATGGGAAAAATCTTCGCTCCCTTCTTCACGACCAAGCCGGTGGGCAAAGGCACGGGTCTGGGGTTGTCCGTCTGCTATGGCATCATCGAGCAGATGGGAGGCAAACTGGCGGTTTCCAGCCAGGTAGGCGTCGGCACCGAATTCACCGTGGAGATACCTGCTGCAAAGCCCAAGCGATGAGCACCCGCAACATCATATTGGAACACTGTACTGAAAGAACCGGTAGACCGGTCGGTGGCCAACTTAAATGACAAGGAGAACAGGGCATGGAAAAGCTCAAATTGATGATCGTGGACGATGAGGAGCGATTTCTGGCGACAACGCAAAAGCTCCTCCAAAAAAAAGGGGTCGATGTGGTGACCGCGTCCAGCGGGGCCGACGCGCTGGAGAAGTTGAGGGCCCACAGCGTTCACGTGGTGATTTTGGACGTAAAAATGCCAGGCATGGACGGCGTGGCCACACTCAGGGAGATCAAGCGGCAGTTCCCCATGGTGGAGGTGATCATGCTGACCGGCCATGCCACGGTTGAATCGGCGGTGGAGGGACTCAAAACCGGGGCGGTGGATTACCTGATGAAGCCGGCAGACCTGGACCAGATCCTTGAAAAGGCCAACGACGCCTTCAGCCGGCGCATCGGGATCGAGGAGAAGATCCGGGTGGCCCGTATGCGCGGATTGATGAAAACCCCTAGCGAGATCCTGAAAAACAGCTGATATCCGATTTTTGTATATGGTTGATCCCCGGATCATTAGTTCGACGGAACCGGGGAAATGAGTACCTAAACAAACCGTTCCATCAGATGGAACGACTCCATCGAGGTTGAAAAACTGACTATGGTAAAACAGGAAAAGAAGACTACCGGATACGATAAATATATAGACTGGAAGATGTTCAGTATCCCCGTTGTGCTGCTTTTTGCGCTCCTATTCATGCCCACGCCTTACGGCATGAAAGACGTGGGGACCGAATACCGCATCGGCCCCAAGGCGGTGGTCAACCACATCACCCGGGGGCTGTTCGGTATTGATCGCACCGATGCCCAGCAGTGGCAGTTGCTGGCCGCACAGATCATGGAGCAGAACATGTCCATGGGTGCTCTCAACCGGGAGCGTTACCTCAAACGCGACATCAAATGGGCCAAGAGCTATAAAATCAATGCCGATCAGGCCAATTTCGACAAGGCCCGCACCTTTATCGACACCCAGGTGACCGATGAGGCCTTCCTGCAGTTGATGCAGGACGCCCTGACCCTTCGCAAGGATGGTCTCAAATACGAAGCGCTCTCTGAAAAGGACAAAAAAGATGCGGATGTCGGGGCCTGGCACATCAAGGTGGCCATCGCCATGACCGCCTTCGTGGTCCTGTGTTTTCTGACCGAATGCATCCCCCTGCCCGGTGTGGCCTTCTGCATCGGCTTGATTCTGGTGTTTACCGGGGTGACCTCGCGCAAGGAGGTGGCCATGCTCTACTGGGACGACGCCGTCTGGTTCATCATGGGCAGTCTCATGTTCGCCGCCGCCTTCGTCAAGACGGGCGTGGACAAACGGGTCTGCCTGATGATGTTCAAGAAACTGGCCGTGCCCAATGTGCGCTGGATCACGCTGATCCTCATGGCGATCATTGCCCCTCTGGCCGCTTTCATCTCCGACCACGCCCTGGCCGCAATGTTCCTGCCCATCGGCATGCTGCTCTACCAGAACAGTCTGACCCGTGAGATCCCCGAAGACCCGGAACTGGGCAAGATGCTGATGATCACCATTGCCATGGCCTGCAACATCGGCGGACCCGGTTCACCTTCGGGCGGCGCGCGCAACGTCATCATGATGACCTATTTGAACGACATGTTCGGGTTGGACATCGGTTATTTTCAGTGGATGACCTATTGCTTTCCATTTGTCTTCATCTCGATCCCGATCACCTGGTTCATGTTGAACATGCGCTTCAAACCCAAAATCACCTCCCTGGCGCCGGCGATGCGACAACTGGAACAGGAGATCGGCAAAATGGGCCCCTGGAACCGCAACCAGATCGTGGCCCTGATCATCTTCCTGGTGATGGTGTTCGGCTGGCTCACTGAAAAGACCTTTTTTGAAAGTGGGATCCTGCCGGTGCGTCTGGGCATTGGCGTGATCGCCCTGGCGGGTGCCGTGGCCTACCTGTTTGCCGGCATCACCAACTGGCGCGACTACCAGGAGAGAGTGGACTGGGGTGTGGTCTGGCTATACGCCGGTGCCATTATCTTCGGTCGGACCCTCGACAGCACCGGCACGGCCTACTGGATGGCCCGCAGCGCCCTGGAGCTCCTTCAGCCGCTGGGCATCAATTCCGGGCTGCCGCTGCTGGCCAGCGCCAGCGGCCTGACGGCGATCATTACCAACCTGATGGCCGACGGCCCGGCGGCGGCGGCCGTGGGTCCTGTGACCCTGAACATGGCCGGCCTGGCTCATCCCGGGACCACCTATCTACCTTTCATGGCCATGGTGACGGCGATCAGCTCCTCGTTCGCCTATTGTCTGATCATCGGCACGCCGCCCAATGCCATTGTCTATGCCAGCGGCTACCTGGGGCCCAAGGATTTCCTGCGGGTGGGGTTTCCCATGTGGATCATTTCCCAGGTTCTGCTCATCTCGATGGTAGGGTTGTACTGGGTGTTCAGAGGATTTTCCGGGTTACCGGTATTCTGAAAGAATTAAATAAGGAGACAGGTGCCATGAAACCGATAGAGACGGATATGCATTCAAGCGCAGCCCCGGTGAGTCTTCGGCGCAGCAGAATCGGGTTCACCAAGAAGACCGAGCGGCAGGTTTTTTTCATCATGACCCTGGTCATGCTGGTTGCCGGTATCCTTTACAAAATAGGGGTGTGGTAAGATGGCGACACATGCTTCCGGTCAAACCGGTATGCTCACCAAAATGAACTTGATGGGAGCACTGACATCCCTAACCATGTCGCCCAGGCGCTGGTTCACCGAGGCCTTTCCCCGGATCACCCCGCGCGAGGCGGGCGGTATGCTGCTCCTTGCCAGTCTGTTTTATGCCTCTGCCGGCGCCCTGCCCTTGTCGGGCACAGGCACGCTGGTGCGTGCCGGGATTCTGATGGCCAACGCCCTGGGGATGACCGTGCTGCATGCCGCCATGGCCTGGCTCATCTGTGCGGTTGTCGGCGGGCCACGTATTCGCTTTACAAGCATCTGGATGGTCTTTGCCATCGGCACTAGCCCCACCCTGCTGATCGCCTGGATACCCTTTACCTTTTTTTTCACCGAGCCCTGGAGATGGCTGTTGGTCGCCCTGGGAATGATCTACGGCCTGGGCATGGGCAAATTGAGGACCGTTCTGATTCTGCTGATCGCCGGTTCGCTGACGACCCTGCTCATGCTGTCGATCCTACGGCTGTTGGGATCACCCATACTGCCGGCAGTTTAATGAATCACGGGGCAATCCAAGGCGGCCCCGATCAAAACAATCATGACTTGACGGTTGTCCCTAATGGAGAACAAACATGAACGATAAGATCAAAGTGTTGATGGTTGACGATGAAGTACAGTTTCGTGAAACCACAAAAAAAATACTGGATAAAAAGGGTTTCGATACTCTCATGGCCGCCACGGGGCAGGAGGCTCTGGCCCAGCTGGCCAATGAACCGGATGTGATCGTCCTTGACATGCGCATGCCCGGAATGGACGGCAACGAAACCCTGGCGGAAATCAAGCGTAAAAAACCAGCCATCCCGGTGATCATGCTCACCGGTCACGGTGAGGGGGCAGCCGCTAATAGGGCGCTGGCACAGGGTGCCTTCGATTTTCTGACCAAACCTTGCGACATAGACACACTGGCTCTGCGAATCCTGGATGCCCACCAACAGCCCGCTGTGGAAGACATAGCTGATACCGAACACAAAGTGCGGGATGTCATGATTCCGGTGCAAGGGTACACCAAACTGCAGGAAACCCAGACCGTGGCAGAGGGCATCAGGGAACTCCAGCGATCCTTCACGCCGCAATTGCACACCAGCAGCATCATGGAAACCGGCCACCGCAGTCTACTGGTGTTTGACGCGGCCGGCAACCTCAAGGGCATTCTGGCCATCATCGATCTGCTGGATGCCATCATGCCCGGCTATCTGTCGGCCCCCAAACCCTCCACTGCAGACAGCCTGCAGTATTCCCCCATGTTCTGGACCGGCATGTTCACGCGCGCAGTGAATCAATTGGCAGCCACCCCCGTGGGAGAATTGATGTCACCCACGCCGCCCACCATCGATGCCGACGCCAACCTGATGGAAGCGGCTTATATGATGGTCAAGAATCAGTGCCGCCGCATGGTGGTGTTGGAAAACGATCGGCTTGCCGGGGTCATCCGCGAGCAGGACCTGTTTTTTGAAATGGAACGGGTGTTGCGCTGATCGGCAGGACGGACGCAGCCACCTTGCATGGTGGGGGTGAGCCGTCCATAACAGGCTGCCCGGTGTCACCCGCTGCGATCAGTGGGTTCACGTGTAATCACGCAAGGTCAATGCGTTGTCCGGTTTTCTTTACATCCTGTAAAGAAACCGGACAACGCGGCGTGTCGTAAGCCGGCAATCGTGTTTCCATAAAAAACTTTTCAAACCATTCCGCACAGTTAAAATATTTTTTCATTTAATGCGATTTGGCATAATCGTTGATAGTCGAGTCAAAGACCGGTCACCGGCCAGATCCGAAGACACGGAAATGAACGATGGGGCTGCCCATTTTTTCGATTCGCCAAGGAGGATAAATGTCAAACCACAGCACTACCGATCACACATACGACCCGCTTCTCGCAGACCATGAGGATCGCGCCTGGTCATGGAAAAACAGGCCCGGATACAAGCCGATCCTGTTCATCATTGCGGCCCTGGTCTTTACCTTTGTAGTCATGATGCCGCCGACCCAGGGCATGCTGGAGATGGTCCAGACGGAAAATCCCTCCGGTTACGAGCTGCCGAAGGGAACCAAAACGATTACCGATTCAGTCAACAGAAAACTGCGTCCCGCTGCGTTCAATGCCGACAAATCCGCCAAAACGGCAGCCTCCGAGGAGGGTGGACACAGTAAAATCAAGCCCCTGCTCACCGCCTATCAGGTGGCCCAGATGGCCAAGCTGACCGTCTGTATCCTGTTTCTGGCCGCCTTCCTGTGGGGCACCGAATCGCTTCCCATCGGTGCCACGGATATCCTGGTGGGCGTGTTGCTATACCTCTTTGCCATTCTACCCATCAATGACATTTCCCGGGCCTACATGACCGATGCGGTCTTTTTCATCTTCGGCATTCTGGCCGTGGCCGTGGGGGTGGCCAAAACCGGCCTGGACAAACGCATCGGCCTGATCCTGCTCAGCCGTATCAAAAGCGCCAAGGCCTTTGCCTTCGTCTTCATGCCGATGCTGGCCATTGCGGCGAGTTTTTTATCCGAGCACGCCCTGGTGGCCCTGCTCATTCCGGTATTGATGGGCATTTACAAGGTCACCTGCAAGATGCACGGGGTTAAAAAAGACCGGGCCCTGGCCATCTTCCTGCTGCTGGGCGTCTGCTTTGCCGCCAACCACGGCGGACCCGGATCGCCGGCCGCCGGCGGCCGCAATGCCATCATGGTGGGCTACCTGGCCGATTACGGCATGCCCATCACCTTCTTGCAGTGGATGAAGACCGGCATGCCCTTCGTGCCGATCATGTCCTGGGTGATCGGCCTGTTCATGTACCTGCGCCTCAAACCCAAATTCCTGGTCAAGAATGTCAACCCCAGCGAGGTGGTCAAGCGCGAAGTGCAGGACATGCCCAAGTTCGGCGGCCAGGAGCTCGCCATGGCGGTTATCCTGGTGCTGCTGGTCGCGGCGTGGATCATCATCGGCGAACATGCCGGTCTGGGGGGGCCGACGCTTTACGCGGTGATGGCCATGTTCCTGTTTCGCATCCTGCGCTGGGACGACATCCAGAACGGCGTGGCATTTGACGTGGTGGGCCTGTATGCTGCTGCCTGCGCCATGGGTGTGGCCCTGAAATTCACCGGCGGTGCCCTGTGGCTGGCCAGCAGCTTTGTCAGCGTACTGCCCGATTTTCTCACCAAAGGAGATGGTCTGGTCATCGGCGTGAGCCTGCTCACCGGGGTCATGACCAACTTCATGAGCGACGGCGCCACCGTTGCGGCATTAGGACCCATTGTCCTGCCCATGGCCACCCTGGCCAACGTGAGTGTCTGGAAGGTTGGATTGATCACCTCCTTTTCCTCCTCGTTCGCCAATTTTCTGGTGGTGGGCACGCCCAACAACGCCATCTGCTTCGGCATGGGCAAGGATCCGGAAACCGGAGAGCGGCTGCTCGACGTCATGGACTTCGTCAAATACGGGCTGCCCGTAACGATTCTGGCCTGGCTGGTGCTCTGGTTCTGGACGGTCCTGGGTTACTGGAAGCTGATGTCGTGGTAGCCAACCGCGTCCGGGAAGGTTGAAGGGAAGATCGATGAAGCAGGCCTTGTACAAAAACCTGCGCTTGAAACTGATCAGCATTACCATGGTGGTATCCATCGGTCCGCTGCTCCTGCTGGGGTCCGCCATCTATTTTCAGTTCGTCAAGCTCTACAAAGAACGCATCAAGGACCAGATCACTCACCTGGCCCGCTCCCAGAGCAATGCCGTGGATGTTTTTTTGAAAGAGCGCACCACTATCCTGGGTATGATCGTCGAGACCCAATCCTTCGAATCACTTAAAGACCAGGAAAACCTCACCCGGCTGTTCCAGCAGATCAACCAGCGGGCCGAAGGATTGGGACTGGTCGACCTGGGGGTCATCGACAGCCAGGGCAACCAGCTTGCCTACGCCGGCCCCTATAACCTGAAGGATCTCAATTATTTTCAACAGCCGTGGTTCGACGAGGTGCTGCGCCGGGGAAAGTATATCAGCAATGTGTTCATGGGTTTTCGAAAGGTGCCCCACGTCATTATCGCTCTGAAGGGAACATGCGCGACCGACTGCTGGATCCTGCGGGCCACCATCGACTCGGACATTTTCAACCGCCTGGTGAGAAACGTCCAGGTGGGTACCGCCGGCGATGCCTATATCGTCAACCGTGACGGCATCTTTCAGACCGACCCCCGGTTTGAAGGGGTCGTTCTGGACCCATCGGAGATCGATCCCCGGGAATTCGGCCAGGGCACCATGGTTCTTGAAAAAAAACAAGACGGCGGCGAAACCCGCTATGTGGGCGGATCGTGGCTCAAGGAGGGGGAGTGGCTGCTGGTAATCAGCCAGATTGCCGGACAGGAGGCCGGTTGGCTCAGCCGGGTGCGGGACACAGAGATTCTGATCATTTCCGGTGGCTGCATGATTATATTCATCGTCATCGTTCTGATCTCCAATGCCCTCGTCCGCCACCTCGAACAGACTGACCTCAAGATGAGCGAACTCAACGCCCAGCTCATCCAGCAGGACAAGTTGGCCGCACTGGGCAAAATGGCTGCCGGCATCGCCCACGAAATCAACAACCCGCTGGCGGTGATCGGCGAGAAAGCCGGCTGGATGGAGGACCTGCTCTCCGAAGAGGAGTTCAAGACCAGCCGAAACTATCAGGAGTTTGCTGCCTCAATTGCCAAAATCGAGGAGCACGTGGATCGGGCCCGTAAAATCACCCACAACATGCTGGGGTTCGCGCGACGCATGGAGCCCCGCCTTGACGACGTGGATGTCAATCGGGTGCTGGAGCAGACGATAGATATTTTATCCAATCATGCCCGAATCAACGACATCGATATCCACAAACATTTTACGCAGCCCCTTCCGATCATCGCCAGTGACCAATCCCAACTTCAGCAGGTGTTCATGAACCTGATCAACAATGCCATTGACGCCATCGGCTCGGACGGTAAAATTGAAATCGAGACCGGCCTTGACAAGGGCCATATTACGATCACCATTAAAGACAATGGCCCGGGGATTCCGGAATCGATCAAAAAGAAAATCTTCGACCCATTCTTCACCACCAAGGCCACCGGCAAAGGGACCGGGCTGGGACTGAGCATCAGCTATAGCATCATCGAAAAATTAGGCGGACGCATCACCGTGGAGAGCAGTCAGGGGAATGGCGCAACGTTCGTCGTGTGGCTGCCGGTGGTTGTACCGGAAAAAAAATAAGGAGGAAAAAATGCATAATTTCAGAGTATTGGTTGTTGATGACGAAACGGATTTTGTGGAGACCCTTGTCAACCGCCTCAACAAGCGCATGCTGGACGCCAAAGGGGTGCCAAGCGGAGAAGCCGCCGTGGACCTGTTGCATCATGAGCTCTTCGACGTCGTGCTGCTGGACATCAAAATGCCCGGCGGCATGGACGGTATCGAGACCCTTCGGGAAATCAAGCGCATCCAGCCCTTGGTGGAGGTGCTGCTGCTCACGGGCCACGCTTCGGTGGAAACCAGTATTGAAGGGATGAAACTGGGCGCATTCGACTACCTGCTCAAGCCCATGAAGTTTGACGATCTGCTGATGAAGATGGCCCAGGCCTTTGAAAAAAAGGCGGCCCATGACAAGAAGATCCGGGATGCGAAGATTCATGAGCTGACCCGATATCCCAGCCGGGTCTTTGATCAGGAGTAACGCCGGCTGCGTTCACAGTAGGCCGCAAGAGGGGGATCCAAATGAAAAACACAAAAGTGTCGGAATTGATGGTGCCCTTGTCGGAATATGCCACCGTACCGCTTTCCGCAACCCTGGGGGATGCAGTCGGGGCGCTTATTCAGGCCCAGAAGGGGTTCAACCCGTCCAGATATCCACACCGCGCCGTATTGGTGGTCAATGAAAAGGGCGATGTGGTCGGCAAAATCAGCCAAACCAATGTATTGAAAGCGTTGGAGCCCAAATACTTCGAAGAACTGGGTATCGACGGGGACATGGGTATTCATCGACTCAGCAACTATATTTTGAAAACAATGGTCGATAAATATAATCTGTTTAAAGAACCCTTTGATGAGGCATGTCATCGAGCGGCTCAAATCTCGATCGGGAAAATTATGTACTCACCCAAGGCGGGTGATTTCATCGACCAAAATGACACCTTGGGTGACGCCATTCATCGGTTGGTATTAGGTTGTCATCAATCCCTGCTGGTTAGGGATGGCAGCAAAGTGATCGGCATTTTGAGGCTGACTGATGTTTTTTCCGCAGCCGCCGCAGTGATGCATCCTGCCGGATAAAGGGGATGATGCGCACGACCCGTACTCCGCAGTGACGAAGGATGAAGCGTAACGCAGATATCGGACTTCTTACGGATCCGTCAACTTTGTTTTTTCTGACAATCCGGACATATATGGCTGCTTCGCTGGGCCACGACGATGCGCAGAATCGTGCTGCCGCAGCGTGGACACGCCCTGCCGGTGCGGCGAAAGACGTTGAGTGCGTCGGCGTTCCCCCCCGGTCGGTTGCCCGGCAGGTAAAAGTTGGTCTTGCCCGTGCCCAGGGACGTGCCCAGGTTCCTCAGCCCTTTGTTCAGGACATGGGGAATCGCCCGATGCAGGTCCCCGGTCTCCTGAACGGAGAGCGAACGGCTGGTGCGTTGCGGGTGAATCCCGGACTCCCAGAGGGCTTCATCGACATATATATTGCCCAGACCGGCGAGAAAATGCTGGTCCAGCAGCAGCGGTTTGATCTGTCGATTCGTCGTCTGCAGCATCGCCGAAAACCGTTCGACCGTGAAGTTTCCTTGCAACGGTTCGGGGCCCAGTCGGTCCAGAATCTTCTCCGGCGCAGCGGTCAGCCAAATACGACCGAACTTGCGGGTATCCTGAAAACGCAGGGAATGCGTTTCACCGACGTCCAGGATCACATGCTCATGTTTGTTGCGTGGCTGGTCCCGGGGCTCCCAGTTCAACCGGCCGGTCATGCGCAGGTGTATCATCAAGGTCAGGCAGCCGGACAGATCAAACACGATATATTTGCCGCGGCGAGTGATCTGCCGGATCGTTCGACCCTTGATTGTTTTACAGAAGTCCGCAGGGTCCAGTTCTGCGATGGTTTTGGGCCAGTACACCGCTGCGCCGGAAATCCGGAGACCGGGAATTTTCTTCCCGTGCAGGGCATCGACAACGCATTGGACCTCGGGCAGTTCAGGCATGGCGGCGATACGCGCTTGGGCAAATGCGTCTTTGCTTTGGTATTAACATACGCAGGTCGATCATGATTTATAATTGATCAAGAAGGATCTGGCCTTGATATTTTTTAAGCACACAAGATACCCGTGATAGGGATGAGACAAATCCATCCTTTCGGGTGATCCTTTATGGTGGTCAGGAACGTTGCGCGGCGCGGCGCCCCGATAGCCAGCCGGTTGAGAATGCCGCCTGCAAATTGTATCCACCGGTATCGGCCTGAATATCGATCAGCTCTCCGGCAAAAAAGAGCCCCTTGGTTTTCCGGGATTCCATTGTCCGCGGGTCAATCTCTCGGGTGTCTACTCCTCCTGCGGTAATGATTGCCTCGGCAAAAGGCCGGCATCCCGTTACCTCCAGCCGAAAATCCTTGAGCCAGGTCTTGAGGCGCCTGCGTTCTTTTGCTGAAATTTGGCAGGCTGTGCGCTCTGCAGGGACATCGATGCAATTCAGGCATACCGGAACCATTTCCCGGGGAATCAGCCCCCGCAGGAGAGTGCTGATGGGTTTGACCCCCTGAGAAGCAATGTCGCGCTGGAGACGCGCATCCAGTTTTTTTTCATCAAGCGCGGGTTTGAGATCAATCGAAAAGACAACCTCGCGCCCGCTGTTCAAACTGTCAACGGCGTCACCGCTCAGGGTAAGAATCGATGGTCCGGTGATGCCGAAGTCGGTAAAAATGATCTCACCAAAATGTTCCCTTTTCTTCCTGCCGTTGATCAGCATCCGCGTGTTGACATTGCGGAGGTTGAGCCCGGCCATCTGTTTGGCTTCACCGCCGGATGTGACCAGCGGGACAAGCGCCTGGCGGACTGGGATTACCGTATGCCCTGCGGATTCGGAAAGGTGGTAACCGTCTCCGGTTGAGCCGGTAGCCGGATAAGAGGCCCCTCCAGAAGCAAGAATAATGGCATCACAGACGATTTCCCTGCCCTGAGAAACCACACCGGTGATTCGTCCATGAAGGGTCCGGATGTTATCGACAGGAGCGGAAACCATGATCCGGACCCCGGCCTTTTTGCTCCATTGCACAAGTGCGCGATGCACATCCGGCGCCTTGCCGCTTGCCGGGAAAACTCGTCCGCCTCTTTCGGTTACCAGCTTCAGGCCCAGCGCATTGAAGAACGCCATGAGTTCGGTATTGAAAAAGCGGGCAAAGGCTTGCCGAAGAAAAGGGCCCGTTTTGCCGAAATGGGAAACAAAGTCTGACACCTCGGCAACATTGGTGATATTGCAGCGGCCCTTTCCGGTAATACAGAGCTTGAGGCCGGTCCGTTGCATTTTTTCAAGCAGAAGTGTATCCGCGCCTGATTCCGCCGCCTGCCCTGCAGCCATTAACCCTGCCGGGCCTCCGCCGATGACAATGACTTTTCGTTCGTTCATATTCATTGGTTCTCTTGATAATCCTCAGCCTGCTCCTGTGGGATGGATGACATAAAGGCTTTTCCAAGAAACAAAGCCGTTGGTCAGTCGCGCGGAATAACCGCTGTGATGGCGCCCTCTTTAATGAACATCGTGCTTCGATTGACCCAGACAACCAGAATGGCGGCGCTCACGAAAAAAGCAGAAATGGCGCGAGGGAGATGAAGGGAACCGGATGTCTTTCAATGCCTGATGAGGCAATGGTCATGAAAGATCCTAACTATCCGTTGAGTTGCCGGAATACTGGCCGAATCCACGTGCCCAAGCTGCCAACGCTGGAGCGAACAGCATAAATATAAGTCCCATACCCATGAATCCGCCTTCGGCCATGTTGTAGTCAGAAAGCATGCGCGCCTGCGAATAGCCGAGCGCTGCTCCCTGGCTGAATTCAAAGACGGCTATCAGCACCACCCAAAGCAACCCAACCCTGAACTGCTCCGCAAACGATCTGGCATTGATCCAGCGAATACACACCCACGCGATTGCCAAGATGATTGCTGATCCGATTAGAACGCCAACCTGGCGAGCAGGCATGTCACCTATCAATGGCGCAATGAAGAGCTGTCGGATTTCCAGTTTCCAAAACAATTGGATGCCTGACACGCCAGTGGTCCGCGCCAGGCCGGATTATCCGCCTCCACGTGCACTTCGATAGCCTGCATACTCTCGGCGAGTTTGGTGGCCAGTACACCCTTCTTACCCTCTTCCTCGCTCATTAGATGAAGAGGCCAGCTTTGTCGGCCGCAACCGTAAATTCTTTTAGAATAGCGTCTTGCTGCGCACTGCCCATGGGCACGGACGCACAGGCGACCAGGTTCGCACCAACGGCGAGAGCAACAATGAAAGTTTTCACACGGTGCCGCCTCCTGATCGGTCGTTTTTGATATGTTGGTGATTAAGCCCACTTCAGTATTATGTCAATGTTATATTTAAGGATACAGTATTTAGGGTAGAAAACGGTAAAATCGCGGCGGTGACGGTAGAAGGGACGATGCCGGAGGCCGTTCTGGAAATCGTCCACCGGTACCGGTTTCCGCTGGCTACCATTCGCCCTAAACAGGGTGTGTTGCCGCTTTCCTGATACGCCTACCCGATTCTCGCTTCCCCTGTTTCGCTCCTTTACAGTTTGTAAAAGATCCTGACAGTCAGATTTTTTTACACGCCCACTCCGTTTCTTAAAATTTTATTTTATATAACTATTTCTGATGGTTGATACGCTTTTAAAATATATTGGAGTTGGCATTGAACTTGATATTT
>CAVONM010000035.1:0-236053 GCA_963697225.1 uncultured delta proteobacterium | reverse complement strand
GTGCCCTGACATCTTCAGCTGAATACATAGGCTGTTGAGGCGAACGGGGTGAACTGAAACATCTTAGTAACCCTAGGAAGAGAAAACAATAGTGATTTCCTAAGTAGCGGCGAGCGAACGGGAAACAGCCCAAACCACGCACCCTTCGGGGCGTGTGGGGTTGTAGGACCGTCATACCGTGATCCATGATTAGATAGGAGAGCAGGTTGGAAAACCTGGCCATAGAGGGTGATAGCCCCGTATCCGAAATCGAAAGTGGCACAGACGGCACCTGAGTACCACGGGACACGAGAAACCCTGTGGGAATCCGGGAGGACCATCTCCCAAGGCTAAATACTACTTGACGACCGATAGTGAACCAGTACCGTGAGGGAAAGGTGAAAAGTACCCCGGTGAGGGGAGTGAAATAGTACCTGAAACCGTTTGCCTACAAGCAGTGGGAGCACGATGAACATGGCCTTGTGCCCTGTTCCGTGTGACTGCGTGCCTTTTGCATAATGAGTCAGTGAGTTACTTTACGTAGCAAGGTTAAGCCGATAGGTGTAGCCGTAGCGAAAGCGAGTCTTAACAGGGCGATTGAGTTGCGTGGAGTAGACCCGAAACCAAGTGATCTATCCATGGCCAGGGTGAAGCGAGAGTAAAATCTCGTGAAGGCCCGAACCGTTGTATGTTGAAAAATGCTCGGATGAGCTGTGGATAGGGGTGAAAGGCCAAACAAACTTGGAAATAGCTGGTTCTCCCCGAAATATATTTAGGTATAGCCTTGCGTCAATCAGTAACGGGGGTAGAGCACTGGATGGGCTAGGGGTCCTACCAGATTACCAAACCTAACCAAACTCCGAATACCGTTAACTGTTATCGCAGGAGTCAGACTACGGGAGCTAAGTTCCGTGGTCGAGAGGGAAACAGCCCAGATCGCCAGCTAAGGTCCCTAAATAAATGCTAAGTGGGAAAGGATGTGGAAATGCACAGACAACCAGGAGGTTGGCTTAGAAGCAGCCATCCTTTAAAGAAAGCGTAATAGCTCACTGGTCGAGTGAGTCTGCGCCGAAAATGTAACGGGGCTCAAGCATTTTACCGAAGCTGCGAGATGATTCTTTGAATCATCGGTAGGGGAGCATTGTGTACGGGTTGAAGGTCGACCGTAAGGACGGCTGGACTGTACACAAGAGACCATGCTGACATGAGTAACGATAAAGCGGGTGAAAAACCCGCTCGCCGAAAACCTAAGGTTTCCTGAGTAAAGCTAATCTGCTCAGGGTTAGTCGATCCCTAAGCCGAGGCCGAAAGGCGTAGGTAATGGAAAACAGGTTAATATTCCTGTACCACCAGTTTGTCGTTTGAGTGATGGGGGGACGCAGAAGGGTAGGTCATCCACCGATTGGAAGTGGTGGTTTAAGCCAGTAGGCTGAAAGGACAGGCAAATCCGTCCTTTTATTTAAATGCCGAGAGGTGATGACGAGAGGCTTTGCCTCATAAAGTGATTGATCCCATGCTGCCAAGAAAAGCCTCTAGCGAGACAAGCAGGTGATCGTACCGCAAACCGACACAGGTAGGTGGGGAGAAAATCCCAAGGCGCTTGAGAGAACCCTGGTTAAGGAACTCGGCAAAATAACACCGTAACTTCGGGAGAAGGTGTGCCCTCATTAGGTGAAACGTTTTACATGTGGAGCCGACGGGGGCCGCAGAGAAATGGCGGTAGCGACTGTTTACTAAAAACATAGGACTCTGCTAAGTCGCAAGACGATGTATAGGGTCTGACGCCTGCCCGGTGCTGGAAGGTTAAGGGGATTTGTTAGGGGTAACCCGAAGCTTTGAACCGAAGCCCCAGTAAACGGCGGCCGTAACTATAACGGTCCTAAGGTAGCGAAATTCCTTGTCGGGTAAGTTCCGACCTGCACGAATGGCGTAACGACTTCCGCACTGTCTCAACCAGGGACTCAGTGAAATTGTATTGGCGGTGAAGATGCCGTCTACCCGCGAAAAGACGGAAAGACCCCGGCACCTTTACTACAGCTTGACATTGAATTTTGGAATAGTATGTGTAGGATAGGTGGGAGGCTTTGAAGCCGGAACGCCAGTTTCGGTGGAGCCACCCTTGAAATACCACCCTTGCTATTTTAGAGTTCTAACCTCGACCCGTTATCCGGGCGAAGGACAGTGTCTGGTGGGTAGTTTGACTGGGGCGGTCGCCTCCCAAAGCGTAACGGAGGCGCGCGAAGGTTCCCTCAGGCTGATTGGAAACCAGCCGTGGAGTGTAAAGGCATAAGGGAGCTTGACTGCGAGAGAGACATTTCGAGCAGGTACGAAAGTAGGTCTTAGTGATCCGGCGGTCCCGAATGGAAGGGCCGTCGCTCAACGGATAAAAGGTACGCCGGGGATAACAGGCTTATCGCATCCAAGAGTTCACATCGACGATGCGGTTTGGCACCTCGATGTCGGCTCATCACATCCTGGGGCTGGAGCAGGTCCCAAGGGTTCGGCTGTTCGCCGATTAAAGTGGTACGTGAGCTGGGTTTAAAACGTCGTGAGACAGTTTGGTCCCTATCTTTCGTGGGCGCAGGATATTTGAGAGGAGCTGTTCCTAGTACGAGAGGACCGGAATGGACGAACCAATGGTGTTCCAGTTGTCGCGCCAGCGGCATGGCTGGGTAGCTAAGTTCGGAAAGGATAACCGCTGAAAGCATCTAAGCGGGAAGCCCACCTCAAGATTAGATATCCCTTAAGTGTGGAAACATGCTTAACTGAAGACTCCTCGAAGACGACGAGGTTGATAGGCCAGGTGTGTAAGCACAGCAATGTGTTAAGCTTACTGGTACTAATCAGTCGTGAGGCTTGGCCACAAAATAACTGACATAAATAATTAAGAAACAATTCGACATTCCAAATTGCGCCGTAAGTTTGCATAAACGATTTTTCGGTGGCGATGGCGAAGAGGCAACACCCGTTCCCATCCCGAACACGGAAGTTAAGCTCTTCAGCGCCGATGGTACTGCACGGGAAGCTGTGTGGGAGAGTAGGACGCCGCCGAAAATCTTCTTCATCACAGCCCGCTCCCAGCGCTTAACGGGAGTGGGCTGTGTCGTTTTTACCCTGCCACCATTTTCCGATCTTCCTCCTTTTTTCGATCTGTGATAAGGTCTCACCATCATTTACGGTTACATGCCTTTGTAAAAGATCACCATTTTTTCAACCAATCGGGCTCAACATGGGTTTTCGAGGGATAAAAAACAGGGTCTTTATTCAATTCTGGATATTGTTCTTCTTGTCCATGCTTTTTATCGATGTTTTGGTGCTTTTTATTTTTCTCGAAAGAACCGTTTCGCGATATGTTGATCAAAAACGATCTGCCCTGGCGATTGCCTGTGAAAACCAGCGGCGCTTTCCCATGGACGAGGCGACTATTAGTCTGGCGGTGGACCAAAACGTGTTGCCCAAAGGCGACCGATTTTTTTTTGCAAAGGCGTCCGCGTTAACACAGGCTCGATGGACATCAGATGGAGATGCCAAACGCGCTGGAAAAAGCAGTCTATGAGACCCTGAAAACAGGCCTGGCGACCACCCGAAAGGCCGGGAAAACGGTTGGCTTGCTTTTTTTACAGCATAAATCGGTGATTCTTACCTATCCCATCATATCCAATGGCACAACTGTCGCTGCCGGCGGCCTCGAGAGTTCCCTGACAAATATCTATCAGGACTTTCTCCGGATACAAAAAATATCCTTGATTTTTGTGGTCATTAACAGCTTCTTTTTTGCGCTGTTCGGAAACCGCCAACTTACCCGGGTTTATTTCAGGCCGCTGAAAAGGCTGGCAAAACGCGCGGAAAGCTATCAAGATGAAGACACCCTGTTCTTCTCCGTCCGAAAAGAAGACAACGAGTTTTCGGTCCTTTCCTCTTCACTGAACAAAATGCTGGATCGTATTGCCGAGGACAAGCGCGTGCTGAAGGAGACGATCGGCTCTCTCAAGGCCGCCAATATCGAACTGAAGAAAGCGCAAAACGATGTCATCCGGGCCGAAAAATTGGCCACTGTGGGTCGGTTGACCTCGGGCATCGCCCACGAAATCGGCAACCCCATCGGAATTGTGTTAGGGTATCTGGATCTGCTGAAACAGACGGATCTGACACCTGAGGAACGAAATGACTTTATCGCCAGGTCGGAGAAGGAGATCACGCGGATCAACCATATCATTCGGCAATTGCTCGACATGTCCAGGTCTTCCGTCCGCGAATCAAAGGCGATGTCCATTCACCAACTGCTCCAGGACCTGATTGTGGTGCTCAACTACCAGCCGGCGGCCGATGCCATTGTTTTCGAATCGAATCTTGACGCCACCGACGATATTGTTTTTGCTGATCCCGATCGGCTCAGACAGGTCTTTTTGAACATCCTGCTAAACGCCGTCGATGCCGTAAGCGGCGATACAGGCAGGGATGCGCGGATAAAATTGATCACCGACTGCACGACCGATGACAGCGATTTGCCCGGCGAATCTAATGGTGGTTTTATCAAGGTGACGATTCAGGATAGTGGGTCCGGCATCCTCCCCTCGCATTTACCCCAGGTGTTCGATCCCTTTTTTACCACCAAACCGCCCGGCAAAGGCACGGGGTTGGGACTCAGTGTTTCATTCATGATCGTCGAAAAACTGGGTGGCCACATCACCGTATCGGGCAGCCAAGAAATGGGGGCCGTCTTTCAAGTCGTCTTGCCGCTGGCCAAGGATGGTGACGTAAACGGTACCGATAGATAGACAGGTGCTTATGGAAACCAATAAAAAACAAAAAAAGATTCTGATCATCGACGATGAAGAAAATATGCGCCACATGCTTCAAACGATGCTTACGCGTTACGGTTATACCATTTACACGGCCAAAGATGGCGCCGACGGGCTTGAAAAAATAACCGACCATCAATTTGATTTTGTTCTTTGCGACGTGAAAATGCCGCGGATGACCGGCATGGAATTTCTGAAAGCAGGGCGTGATCGTCTATTTTCAACCACCGTAATCATGATGTCGGCCTATGGCAGCATCGACATGGCCATTGAGGCCATGAAACTCGGTGCCTACGATTTTGTTTCAAAACCATTTAAAAATGAAGAAATCCGCCTGACCATCAAAAAAGCAGAAGAACGGGAGCGGCTTAAAAAAGAAAATATTGAACTCAAAGACCGAATCCGTCGTATCGGCGGCAGTCTCTCGTTTGGAAACATGGTGGGCCGGAGCCCCATCATTCAGACCGTTTTTTCCATGGCCTTGAAAGTGGCCCGGTTTGACAGCACGGTGCTGATAACCGGTGAGAGCGGCACAGGCAAGGAACTGGTGGCCCAGGGTATTCATCGGGAAAGTGACCGGCGGTCCAGCCCCATGGTTCCGGTAAACTGTGCCTCCATACCGGAGAGCCTCATGGAAAGCGAACTGTTCGGTCATCTCAAAGGTGCGTTTACCGGTGCCGATAAAGATAAGAAGGGCCTTTTCGAAATAGCAGAAGGGGGGACGCTCTTTCTGGATGAGATTGGCGATATTCCGGTTTCCCTGCAACCGAAACTGCTGCGGGTGCTTCAAGAAAGCGAAATCCGGCCGGTAGGCGGTGGAAAATCCAGAGCCGTCGATGTGCGTGTGATTGCGGCGACGTCAAAGGACTTGGAAAAGGAAATGGCGTCGGGCCATTTCAGGGAAGATCTGTTCTACCGCCTCAACGTGGTTCCCATAACGTTGCCTCCGCTTCGGCATCGCCCGGAGGATATTCCCCTGCTGTGTAAATTTTTTATTAACCGCTTTAATAAGAGTCTTGGCAGCAGCATCACGAATATCTCATCTGCAGCCATGACTGCACTGATGCAGCATGACTGGCCGGGTAACATCAGGGAATTGGAAAATGCCATCGAGCGTGCCATCGTCCTTGCGGACGGCAGCACCCTGGAACTTGCTAATTTCGTTTTTGGCAAAGCAGCGACGTCGAATCCGGATCCAACGGGCAGCGGCTATGACGGGTTCTCATTGAAAGCCGCCAAAGCAGAACTGGAGGACAAGATGATCCGCAGGGCGCTGGCCGAAACGGGCGGTAATCGTACCCATGCGGCGAATATGCTTGAGATCAGTCACCCCTCCCTGTTAAGCAAAATGAAATTGTACGGTATCGAATAACTGTGCGCTACAGTTTGGCCTGCTGGAATAACCTTTCTATGTTCAGCCGGTTGATCATGTCCGTGAATATCTCGCCGATCACTGTTTCTGCACCCCCACTCCCCATCACCTTCAGTCGTTCCGCACTTCCGGAAACGACCTCCCGTGCAACCAGCTGCATGTCCTGAGTCAGGCTGACTTCATAGCTGATGTCCGCCATCCATTTTTGGCCGACCAGCTTGATGTGGAACTGATTGATATTGATCTGGAAGACCGGTACGCTCTTCGAGGGCGCAGCAGAGACCGCTACGCCCAGTTTTTGGAGCCGCTGGGTGAGCGCCGTTTCAAACAGCTTCGGCAATGGATACGCACCTATTATTTTCGACTGGTCGTCCGGCATGACCAGTGAAAGGGAGAACAGCCCGGTAAAATGCTCGAAATTCTCACTTGCCCGTTTATTAAAAATCTCTGTGTCGCTCCGAAGATCACGGGTTTCAACAAAAACGGTTCGCCCCGCCAATGTGTCTGCAACGGAAGGCAGACGATAGTCAACATCAATATAGGATTTTTTGGCACATGCAAAACAGCCCGTGACCACCAGCAATAAAAGCGTTAATTTAATCCACCCTTTGACATTTTTAAGAACCATACCCCCTCCTTAATGTAAACCGGAAATGGAATTCAGAACCACCTGTTGCCTACATGACGCCACGGGCTTTGTCAATGCAGGTCAGCACCTACCGTTGCCGGGTGCGAAGCCAGTGCGATGGTGTGTCCAGCGAAACCGGCAAATGCACTTGCCAAAACGGAAGCTTCCGTGGTATTTCTAATCCAATAAAAGACACATATTTTATGAATATGCTTTTCCCCGCCGCCGCCAATTCTAAATGAAACTTAAGTGTTTCAATGGACCCGCTGCAGGTCCACCGTTATATTAACCGATTGCTTGATGGGAGGAGAATGTGATGAAACGATTTAGTTTTCTATTGGCCATGATTGCTGTGTTCGCGTTGATCGGTTCTGCCACGGCCGGTACCCTGGATGATGTCAAGGCCAAGGGATTCATACAGGCGGGAGTCAACGGAGATCTTTTCGGTTTCGGCAAACCGGATGAAAAGGGTGTCTGGCAAGGCCTGGATGTGGATACGGCCAGGGCCGTTGCGGCCGCGGTTTTCGGCGATGCCGACAAGGTCAAATATACGCCGTTGACGGCCAAAACCCGATTCACCGCGCTGCAATCCGGTGAAATCGATGTGTTGACCCGCAACTGCACCCAGACCCTGGGGCGCGATACCGATCTGGGCCTCGATTTCGCCCAGGTCAACTACTATGACGGCCAGGGCTTTCTGGTCCCCAAGAAGCTGGGTCTCAAAAGCGCCAAAGAGCTCGACGGTGCATCGGTTTGCGTGCTGCCGGGCACAACCACCGAACTCAACGTGGCCGATTACTTTCGGGCCAATGGCATGAAAATGAAACCGGTGGTCATCGAAAATACGGCGGAACTGGCCAAGGCTTTTTTTGCCGGTCGATGCGACTGCCTGACCTCGGATGCGTCCCAACTGGCCGGTACGCGCGCAGTCGCTCCCAATCCCAAGGATTACATCATTTTGCCGGAAATCATCTCCAAGGAACCCCTTGCACCGGCCGTGCGGCACGGTGACAACCAGTGGAAGGATATCGTCAATTACAGCGTGTTGGCCATGATCGAGGCCGAAGAACTCGGTATTACCGCTAAAAATGTCGATGACATGCTCAAGAGCGAAGACCCTAGAATCATGCGCTTTCTGGGTGTGACCGAAGGCAACGGCAAGGCCCTCGGCCTTGATGAAAAGTGGGCTTACAACATCGTCAAGCAGGTCGGCAATTACGGTGAAGTCTTTGAAAGAAATGTGGGTGTCAATACACCGCTGGGCATCGAACGCGGTTTGAACGCGCTGTGGACCAACGGCGGCTTGATGTACTCTCCGCCGTTCAAATAGGCAGGTTGAACCGTATGTTTTGGTTTGGCACCTATCCTGCCCCAAAGAAATACGATTTGTGTGGTTACACCCTATGATCCGGCTGTCGGGCCGGCGAGTCGACTTTTCGACGGCCTGACAGCCTGCCTGTTTTAAGATAGGGGTATATGCAGCCCAACCCGGACAAGACCCATGGGGACGCGCCGCAGGCAACGGTCCCCTTTTACAACGACCCTAAAAAGCGTTCGCTTCTGTTTCAGATGGCGACGCTTTTGATGGTCGGACTGCTGGCTTTTTATCTAATTTCCAATACGCTGACCAATGTTGAAAAACAGTCCATTGCCACCGGCTTCGGATTTTTGCAGAAAGAGGCCGCCTTTGAAATCGGTGAATCACCCCTTCGCTATTCCGCAGCCGACACCTATGGCCGTGCCCTGGTGGTCGGCTTTTTAAATACGCTGATCGTCTCGTTTGTCGGGATCATTGTCTCGGTCATACTCGGTACCTTGATCGGGATTGCACGACTCTCTTCCAACTGGCTGGTATCGAAGTTGGCGGCCGCCTATATCGAAGTGTTTCAGGACATACCGGTACTTCTACAGCTTTTTTTCTGGTACGCGTTTTTCTACAATGTCCTGCCGTCGCCCCGGCAGGCCCTGAATCCGATCATGGGCGTCTTCTTGAGTAATCGCGGTCTGGTGTTTGCCGTGCCGGAGACGCATCCAGTCTACAAATATATGGGCATCGCTGTAGTTGTCGCCTGTGTCGTTGTCTATTTCCTGCGTCGGTGGGCAACAGAGAGACAGGCGCGGACAGGCCAGCCCTTTCCGATCTTTCGTGCATCCCTGGCGCTTGTGGTCGGGTTGCCCCTGGTGACCTGGGCCGTCGGCGGTGCCCCGACCGCCATGAACGTGCCTGCGCTGAAAGGCTTCAATTTCATTGGGGGAACCAACATCAGTCCCGAATTTACGGCCCTGTTGCTGGGGCTGATCTTTTATACGGCGGCCTTCGTGGCCGAAGTCGTCCGGGCCGGCATTCAGTCGGTCAGCAAGGGACAGACCGAAGCGGCGATGTCGCTGGGCCTCAGACCGAGCCGGGTGCTGAACCTGGTGGTTTTACCGCAGGCTCTGCGCGTGATCATTCCACCCTTGACCAGCCAAATGTTGAACCTGACCAAGAACAGTTCCCTGGCGGTTGCTATCGGATACCCCGACTTCGTGTCCGTGGCCGGCACCACGATCAATCAGACCGGTCAGGCCATCGAAGGCGTGGCTTTGATGATGATCGTCTATCTGACCTTGAGCCTGCTGACGTCGGCCTTCATGAACTGGTACGACAAAAAAATGGCCTTGGTGGAAAGATAAAATTGCCTCGGGGTGGTATGAGTGCGACATCTTCGTTTTAATTTGAACCGACAATAGCCAAGGCAGGCTTCAAACACTCACTTTATTAGCGAACAGCATTTATAAACGAATGGCTGGAACGGATATCAAGCAGATTGAAGAAGCGATCAAACCGCCGGTGACGAGCGTGGGGGTCATCGGATGGATGCGGGCCAACCTCTTCAACAATTGGTTTAACTCGGTTCTGACGCTGGTTACCATTTACATGTTGGGTAAGGTCGTACCCCCTTTTATCCGCTGGGCCTTTGTCGACAGCCTGTGGTTTTCAACCGGTGAAGCCTGCAAAGGCGCTGAAGGGGCCTGCTGGTCGATCATTCCAGCCAACATTCGGTTTATGATTTTCGGTTTTTTCCCCTACGAATCGCAGTGGCGGCCGCTGGTGGCCATGGTGCTTCTGATCGGCCTGCTGTTTTACAGCCGGAACAGAGACCATTGGAAGAAATCACTGGTATACGCCTGGGGGGCCGGCCTTTTAACCATGGGCCTTCTCATGAAGGGCGGGATTTTGGGGTTGGCTTCGGTTGAAAGCACCCAGTGGGGCGGGCTCCCGTTGACACTGCTGCTGTCGGTGTTTGGACTGGCGGCTGCCTACCCGCTTGGCGTTCTCCTGGCGCTGGGACGCGCCTCGCGAATGAAGGCGGTAAAAAGCCTTTGTATTGTTTATATCGAAATGATCCGGGGCGTACCGCTGATCACTCTTCTGTTCATGTCTTCCATCGTTTTCCCCCTGTTTTTGCCCGAGGGCGTTACCGTCAACGTAATTTTACGGGCGCAAGTGGCTATCATCATGTTTACCGCTGCCTACATCGCGGAAATCGTACGGGGCGGGCTGCAGGGGATGGCCACAGGCCAGTATGAGGCCGCCGAATCGCTGGGGCTCAACTATTACCAGACCATGCGGCTGGTGATTCTGCCTCAGGCCCTGAAAATCGTGATACCCCCGACGGTCAGCCAGCTCATCTCGGCGTTGAAAGATACCTCCCTGGTGGTGATTATCGCCCTGTATGATCTGCTCAAGACAACCCAGTCCGTCCTGTCGAATCCCCAATGGATGGGACATTTCTTCGGAGGCTTACATCTTCGTGGCCTTGATCTATTTTGGCTGCTGTTACTTCATGTCCAGCTACAGCAGACGCTTGGAAAAGGAGCTGGATAGAGGTTTTTAACCGGTAACGCGTTTGCTCTTAATCCAGCGTGGATTATGTTTCCATTGAAAAACAGGTTAAAAAAATGCACCCAACTACGCCTGAAGAGATTCTCATGAGTGAGGACAAACCTGACAGCCCGCTGCAGCCGACCGGCAAACCCATTATCGAGATCAAAGCGATGCACAAATGGTTCGGCGAGTTCCATGTCCTGCAGGACATCAACCTGACCGTGCAAAAGAAAGAGCGGATCGTTATCTGCGGACCTTCCGGATCGGGAAAATCGACCCTCATCCGCTGTATCAACCGGTTGGAGGAACATCAACGCGGCCAGATCATCGTCGACGGAATCGAACTGATCAATGATCTCAAAAACATCGAGAAAATTCGGGCCGAGGTGGGCATGGTGTTTCAGCACTTCAACCTCTTTCCCCACCTGACGATCGTCGAAAACCTCACCCTGGGCCCCATCTGGGTACGCAAGACCCCTAAGAAAGAGGCCGATGAGACGGCCATGTATTATTTGGAGAAGGTTCACATTGCCGAGCAGGCTAACAAATATCCAGGGCAGCTGTCCGGCGGGCAGCAGCAGCGGGTTGCCATTGCGCGCAGCCTGTGCATGAAACCCAACGTCATGCTTTTCGATGAACCCACCTCCGCCCTGGATCCGGAGATGATCAAGGAGGTACTGGACGTCATGATCGAACTGGCCCAGGAGGGCATGACCATGCTGGTGGTGACCCATGAGATGGGGTTTGCCAAGAGCGTGGCCCATCGGGTGTTGTTCATGGACTACGGCCGGATCGTCGAACAGAATACACCCACGGAGTTCTTCGACAATCCCCAGCACGATCGCACCAAGCTGTTTTTGAGCCAGATTCTGCATTGAACTGCTGACACCACCAACCGCTTTCTCGGGAATTGGCCATGCACCCGCAAACCTGCGCCCGGATCCATTTAGACCGCCTGCGATTCAACTTTCGTGAAATCCGGAAAAAGATCGCTCCGGCCCGCCTGATTCCCGTGGTCAAGGCCGACGCCTACGGCCACGGCGCCATTCCCGTATCCCGATGTTTAATCGATGAAGGAGCGGATTTCCTTGCCGTTGCCCAGTACCAGGAAGCCCGGGAACTTCGCGACAGTGGCATCGATGTTCCCATCCTGATTTTCGGCCGGCTGTTCCCGGACGAGCTTCCCGAGGCCATACGGGCGGGTTTTCGAATCACCCTGTTCGGTGTTGAAGACATCCGCTGGATCGAACGGGTGCCTGGGAGCCAGGCAGCCTGCGTGCATGTCAACGTGGAAACCGGCATGGGGCGGGCGGGTGTGCTTTTCGACCAGGAACCGGAATTCTTCGACCATCTGAGACGCTCGCGGCGTTGTGTCTGGGAGGGCTTGTACAGTCATTTTGCCACCTCGGACGAGGCAGATAAAAGCTATGCCCGCGAACAATTGAATCGTTTTAACACCCTGATGAAACGGCTGAAGACCAAATTCGCGCTTCCGCCCGTGGTTCACATGGCCAACAGCGGGGCGGTGCTGGACATGCCGGACAGCTATTTCAGTGCCTGTCGATCGGGGATCCTGCTTTACGGTCATTACCCGTCAACGGAAACCTCGCGATCCATATCCTTGAGGCAGGTCATGACCCTCAAGACGGCTGTGGCCCATTTGCGGCGCCTGCCTGCCGGCCATAATGTGAGCTACGGAAGGCGATGGAAAACTGAACGTGAAACCACCATTGCCGTGCTTCCTATCGGTTATGCGGACGGTGTTCGGCGCCATTTGACCGGTCGGCTCCAGGTGATGATCGGCGGCCGGCGATACCCGGTGGTGGGCACCATTACCATGGACCAAATAATGGTGGATGTGGGCGACGATCGGATCGCGCTGGGTGACGATGTCTTGATCTGGGGGGACACCGAAGAGGGGCAGATCCAGGTCCTCGATGTGGCCGAAGCCATGGGCTCGATTCCCTATGAGATGACCTGCGGCGTCTCCCGGCGGGTTCAGCGCGTGGTTGTCGCCGTCCATCACGACCGCGGTGCCGATTGACAGGATTGCCTGTTCTTGTAGGCTTATCGCTGCTGTTGCAAGCCGTTCTCATATCCTCATAATTGTGGCGGCCTTCCATGAAGTGCCCTGATTGCCAGAACGCAGTCGATAGCGATGCCGCTGCCTGTCACCTCTGCGGTTGCCCGCTTGACCGGCGCTGCGACACGTGCCGAAATATCAACCGGCCCCACAGCAGATATTGCAGCGCGTGCGGTCATTCGTTGGACCTCATCTCAACACCTTTACCTTCTCTTGACGTGTCGGCAAGTTCGGCCCGACCCGTTTCCGGCCCGCCCACTGCCGGGCAAGATGGATACGGGAGCAACAGCGAACGGAGACGGGTGACGGTGCTTTTTTCTGACCTTGCCGGGTACTCTGCCCTATGCGAACGCCTGGATTCTGGGGATGTTCGCGAGATGATGAACCAGTTATTGAACCCTCCCCGCGAGCCGCGGGGAGGGTTCAATTCGCGAGAGTCATGAGCGACGGCTATATCGCGCCGTTGCCGGCCTTCGCCTGTTTCCGCAACAGATCATAGAGGCGACGGGTGATCGGCCCCACCGCGCCGTGGCCAATGGATTTATCATCGATGCGCACCACGGGGAGCAACTCGGTGACGGTTCCGGTGAGAAATACCTCGTCGGCACCCAACAGCGCGTCGACGCCAAAAAACGATTCCTCCACATCCAGGTCCGCAGCCTTGCACAGGTTTAGAACCACCATACGGGTAATTCCCGGAAGGATGTTGTCTGTCAGCGGATGGGTGGTCAGCCGACCTCCGGATACGATGAACAGGTTCGAACTGGTTCCTTCGCGGACGACTCCCTGGTCCGACACGAAGATGGCATCGTCGCAGCCCGCGTCCAGCGACTTCTGTTTGGCCAGGCTGTTGGACAGCAGTTGAACGGTTTTGATATCACAGCGTCCCCAGCGGGTATCTTTAACGGTGATGGCCGTCGCTCCGATTTTCCGTTTTTCCGCCGGCATCTCCTTGACCGGCCGGATGGTCATGATGATCTGGGGGTGCATGCCCGGGTTGAAGGCATGGTTGCGGGGGGCGACGCCCCTTGAAATCTGAATGTATAAGCCTGCCCGTGGGTAGCCGGAAAGGGCGAACAGATCCAGGACGGCTTTTCTGATGTCGGCGCGGGAGATGGGGTCGAAGGTTAGTTCCCGCATGGATCGTTCCAGCCGATCCAGATGTTCCTCCAGCATAAACGGGCGTCCTTCATAGCTGGCGACAAACTCATAGACCCCGTCACCGAATTGGTAACCCCGATCTTCGATGGGCACGACCGCTTTTTCGATGGGCATGAATTCTCCATTCACATAGGCCAGGTCCGGCATGGGCGCCTCCTTTCGGCGTGCATGATATCTCTTTGGTGGAATCTTTGGTCGGTGGGTCGGTTACCAATAAAGATTCTACAACATACACCAAAACGATCTGCGTTGAAACCTATTTGGCAGTCGACTCAAGGTTGCCCGATGATATCGTTGATTGGAGGTTTGACACGGGATTCGCTCCTGGGATATACCCCTCTCATCAATGATCCATTTATTTGCTATTGGTCTTTTGTTTTCTGACATAAAAACGCAAATTTCACTATTAACAAACTGAGCAGCCGGTCGGATATTTGCCATGAAACCCATCGTTGCCATTGTTGGCAGACCCAATGTGGGGAAATCCACCCTTTTCAACCGGATCACCCGATCCCGGGATGCCATTGTGGATGACCTGCCCGGCGTGACCCGGGACCGGAATTTCGGGGACGCCCGCTGGAACGATAAAGCTTTTACCCTGGTGGATACCGGCGGCTTCGCCGAAGGAGATGACGACGCGTTTGCCGCGCACATCCGCCAGCAGGTTGAGCAGGCCATTACCGACGCCGATGCGATAGTCCTTATCCTCGATGGAAAAGGGGGCATTTCTCCCTTTGATGCCGATCTGATCCATTTGCTGCGCGCCGTGGACAAACCGGTGTTTTATGTAGTCAACAAGATCGACGGTGAGGGCCAGGAAAAAGGCCTGTCCGATTTCTACAGCCTGGGCATCGATAATCTGTTTCCGGTATCGGCCGAGCATGGGTACGGGGTCCCCGATTTTCTGGATGAACTGACCGCCGGTTTTGCTGAACTGACGGGTGAGGAAGAACAGTCCGATGCCATCCGCATTGGGGTGGTGGGAAAACCCAATGCCGGCAAATCCTCCCTGATCAATGCCATTTTAGGTGAGGAGCGCTTAGTGGTCAGCGAAGTCGCCGGCACCACCCGGGATTCCATCGACGCCGCCTTTACCTGGCAGGACCGGAAGTACGTGCTCGTGGATACTGCGGGGATTCGCCGAAAGGGAAAGGTGTCCCTGCGTCTGGAAAAATTCTCAATCATCAAGGCCCTGCGCAGTCTGGAACGGTGCGATGTGGCCCTGATCGTCATCGACGCCGAGCAGGGCCTCTCCGATCAGGATGTCCATGTGGCCGGCTACGCCTATGATCGCGGGTGCGGAGCGATTTTTCTGCTGAACAAATGGGATCTGGTTGACAACCGGGATGGCAAAGCCCTGAAGCGGTTCACGGAGAATCTGCGTATGGAGGCCAAGTTCCTGAACTTTGCACCGATCACGACGGTTTCGGCTAAAACCGGACAGCGGATTCAACGTATTTTTCCTATTGTGGATCAGGTTTACGCCCAGTATTCGGCCCGGATCACCACCGGGAAGTTGAACAAGGCAATGGACCAGGCCTTGACGCGCACCCAGCCCCCGATGCACAAAAACACGCGGCTTAAATTCTATTATGCCACCCAGGTGTCCACCCGGCCGCCCACCTTTGTCAGCTTTGTGAACTTCCCGGACGGAGTGCATTTTTCTTATCAGCGCTACCTGGTGAACCAGATCCGGGAGGTCTTTTCCCTGGACAAGACGCCGATCCGCCTGCTGCTGAAACAGCGCACCGGAAAGAACCCGGATTTTTTAAACAAGAAATCCACACCCTTCAACCGAAAAAAGCGATCCAGAAAGCGCCTCACTAAACGATAGAGATGGACCTTTTCGACTATCAGGCTGCAGAATCCACAGATCCCCAGCGGCCGCTGGCCGAACGCATGCGGCCGCACCGCCTGGCAGACCTGTTCGGCCAGGATGCGGTTACAGGGTTGGGTTCCCTGATTCGCCATGCCATTGAAAACGACCGGATTTTTTCCATGATCCTGTGGGGGCCGCCCGGCTGCGGGAAAACCACCCTGGCGCGGATCATCGCCCGCGAAACCCGCTCTCATTTCCTCCACTTTTCGGCGGTACTCGCCGGTGTCAAACAGATCCGAGAAGTCATCGATGAGGCCAAAAAACAGCAGCAGTTCCAGCGTAAGCGGACGATCCTGTTTGTGGACGAGATCCACCGGTTCAACAAGGCCCAGCAGGATGCCTTCCTCCACCACGTGGAGTCCGGGCTGATCACGCTGATCGGCGCCACCACTGAAAATCCGTCGTTTGAGGTAATTTCGCCGCTGTTGTCCCGCTGCCGGGTGATCACCCTCAGCCTGCTGGTCGAGGACGCCGTGGGGTGCGTGCTCGACCGGGCTGTCGAAGACAAGGCGGCCGGGTTGGGAGATCTGAATCTATGCCTGGCCGCCGATGCCCGAGATCACCTGATCCACATTTCCTCTGGGGATGCTAGAAGCGCGCTGAACAGCCTGGAGGTGGCCGCCACCCTGGCTTCGGCCGAATCGCCACCCAAACCGGGCACCCGCCGAATGGTCACCCTGGATCATGTGGAAAGGGCCCTGCAGAAAAAAGCGCTGCTTTACGACAAGGGCGGTGATGAGCATTTTAACGTCATCTCCGCGTTTCACAAAAGCCTGCGGGGCAGCGACCCGGATGCGGCCCTGTATTGGCTGGCCCGCATGCTGGAGGCCGGGGAAGACGCACTGTATGTGGCCCGGCGCATGGTGCGGTTTGCCTCCGAGGATGTGGGCAATGCCGATCCGTTTGCCCTGCGTCTGGCCCTGGGGGCCATGGAGGCCTTTCGATTTTTAGGGCATCCGGAAGGGGATCTGGCCTTGGCCCAGGCCGCCGTCTACCTGGCCACGGCGCCCAAGAGCAACAGCATTTACGAGGCATGGAACAGGGCTAAGCAGACGGTCAGGGATAAAGGCGCGCTGCCGGTTCCCCTGCATATCCGCAACGCGCCTACGGGTTTGATGAAGGACCTGGGTTATGGCCAGGGATACCGCTATGCCCATGATTTTAAAGACGGGTATGCCGTCCAGGACTACCTCCCCGATGCCATCGCCGACAGCCTGTTTTATTTACCGACGGACAGGGGGTACGAGAAGATGATTGCCGGGCGTCTGGATAAGTGGCGAACATTGAAGGAAAAAACGAAAAAGTGAATCGTGACGACGAGCGCATTCACCGCCGCTTGTCGGCGCGAAGCAGAGATTCTGTATTTATGAACACGACCACTTAACCAATCGAAATCTCTACATCCATGAACTGCTTCAGCGTATTGGCCACGATGCAGCCGCGTTCGGCGACCAGAACCATCTTTTGCATCTGATCCCGATCGATCCTATCGCCCTTCACCGCCATGGTCATCTTCTGGAAGCGGGGCGGCGTGCCATCCAGCGTGCCACTGACCGTAGCGGACAGCCCCTTTGCCTCGATTCCCCTTGCCTGGAAAGCGGCGATCAGGTTGCTCATGAAACAGCCGCCCAGGCTGGCCACGAGCAGTTCGCCGCCCATGGGACCCTGGTTGCCGCCGCCTTTTTCCGCCGGGCGATCGGTTACCAGTTCATGCTCGCGAATCTGGGTGCGCGCGGCGGTGGACGCCTCAATTTGAGATATTGTCGTTGTGACTGCCGGCATGGTCTGATCCTCCTGTCTGAAGTTGTCAATAGGTGCAACGTGGTCACGGTCGGGGCAACAATCAAGTCTCTTCGCTTCAATTGTGCGGCTTGACATTGATTGCCGCCGATCCACGATTGATTTGGCCTGTGGATGCTGGTACAAAGAGAATTACGTTTCGGCTGCATTTTCAACCCGCGTGCATTTATCTTTCAAGGGAGGGCGTTTGATGTCCACACCGGTTGCCACGAAACCCATATTGATCGCAATTGTCCTGCTGACACTCATCAGCGGTTTTATCATCCGAACGGCTGGCGCGGACATGCGCCTTTTCAGGGGGCAGACTGTATACGTGCCGCTCTATTCGCATATTTACAGCGGTGACCGGGAGCAACCCTTTTACCTGGCCGCCACGCTGAGCATCCGCAATACGGACAGAAAACATGCCATCACCTTGACAGCGGTGGATTATTACGACTCGGACGGCAAGTTTCTGAAACACTATCTGGAAAAGCCCCTGCCCCTTAATGCCATGGCCACCAAACGCTATGTGGTGCCCGAATCGGACAAAAGCGGGGGGTCCGGCGCCAAATTCCTCGTCTCATGGCAGGCGGAGCAGCCGGTGGCTGAACCCTTGATCGAGTCCGTGATGATTAGCACCAAGACCCAGCAGGGGATCTCTTTTACCTCCCGGGGTAGGGTGCTTGAAGCCATTTCTCCATAGACAGTGTTCACTTACGGTTGAATACGGGATTGCTTTTTCAGATATAGCAGCAACAGCGCGCCAGCCAGGATCATGGCCAGGCAAAGCAGTTGCCCCATGGACAGGGAAAAAAAGATAAAGCCCAGATGGGCGTCAGGCTGGCGGGCATACTCGATGAAAAAGCGCACCAGGCCGTAGCCCATGAGATAGAGGGCCAGCATGGCGCCCCGGGTGGTGACCCGCTTTTTGACCGCCCACAGGACGATAAAAAGGACGATGCCTTCGAAAAAGGCCTCGTAAAGCTGTGAGGGATGCCGCCGGCCGGGACCTGGAGCAAAGGGGAAAAACATGCCGATCGGATGGGTCGTCACCCGCCCGAAAAGTTCACCGTTGATAAAGTTGCCCAACCGCCCGAAGGTATATCCTAGTGGAATGCACGGGACGATGAGATCGGCCATACCGAAAAAATCCAACCGGTTTTTGCGCACAAAAATAATTGTCGCCACGACCACGCCGATCAGCCCGCCGTGATAGGACATGCCGGTGATGCCGGTAAACCGGATGCCACCGGAAAATTCAAAGGGCAGGATGATCTCCAGGGGATGGTGCAGGTAGTACGATAAGTTGTAGAAGAGCACGTAGCCCAGACGGGCGCCGATGATCAGGCCCAGGATCATGGCTGTCATGAGTCCCTGGAGCTGCTCAGCATCGATCTGGAATCGGTCCTCCCGTCGGAGGCGATAGGTCGCCAATCCATAGGTGATGGCAAAGGCCACGATGTACATGAGCCCGTAGTATTGCAGCTTGAAGCTGCCGATCTGCAGAATCACCGGGTCCATATGCTCAGGCAGGTGCTGCCACCAGAAGAGAAAATCCCCCATATTGATTCACTTTCGTCGATTTGCCGTTGGCGTCAAGAGGGTGACATTACTACCGCCCGGCCCCTCGCGTCAATACCATCTGGTCTACGGTCCGTCGTCTCTGGTTTATGGTTGGTGGTTTTGGCTAAGGGGTCAATGTCGACAGGGTTCGTTGAGTGGGTTTGGTCGCTTCAGCGAGAGGCCGAACAACAGCCGGTCCTAATTTTCTTCAGACTTCTGTAATCCGTCATCCGACGTCTGCTGTCCCATGGCCCATGCCAGCCTGGCATGGGCTTTTCCGTATCCATAGCGTGCTTCAAAATAGGCGCTCTCCGCACGATCAAGGTAACTGCGGGCATCGAGCACCTCCGTGGAGGTGGTCAACTGCTGTTGATAGAGCAGATTCGTGATGCGCCAGTGTTCCCCGGCCTGATCCAGGGCTGTCCGTGCGGCTCCGATATTCTTGGCCGCCACATCGAGGTCCAGACGAGTCTGAACGACCTGGAGGCGGACGTCATCCATGATCTTTTCCAGCGTCTGCGCCAACGCCCGTTGTTCGGAATGAACTTTGGCCGAACGGGCGCGTGTTTTTCCGAATTCAAAAAAAGTCCAATGGGCCTGAACCCCCAGACTGGCATTATATGGGTTGGAATAGTCATTGTTGCCGGCCCCTAAATCATCCCCGTTCTGCTCGTATCTGCCCAGCAGGTCGATACGGGGGTAATCGTCACTTTCCGCCAGAAGCGCTTCGTTTGTCTTTGATTGAATGGAACGCTCTAAGACGGCGACTTCGGGTCTGGCCTTCAGGGCCTGCTGGACCTGATCGTTTAACGCCGGTGTCATGGGCATCGCGGGATCGACGTCTGCAATCTCGATGTCGCTTGCGTAATCCCTTCCCAGCAGCAGACACAGGGCCGATCGGACGTTCTTGACGCCGGCTTCCGCCCGGTGCCGCTGCTGAAGGGAATCCGCCCGGGCGACCTGGGCCTTGAGCAGCTCGTTCAATGGAACCAGTCCGTTTTCATGGAACTTGCGCACGTCGGCTTCATGGGCGGCCAGCGCTGCGTGGCTGCTCTCGGCCACCTTGAGGGCGCTCTCCGCCATGAGCAGGTCGAAGCAGCGCAGCCTGACCTGCAGCACCACCGACTGCCGGGTCTGCTGCAATTCCAGTTCTCGGGACTCCAGGCCCAACTCGGCCAGACGGTGACGGGCGCTGATGCCGAAACCGGAGAACAGGGGCTGGGTCAGGGCCACCTCCCAGTGGTGCTGATCCCGGCTGTTGGTGATCACCTGGTTTCCGTAAATATTGACAAACGGCGATTCGGCCAGGCTCTGGTAGGTGTAGGCCGCGGAGAGCTTAGGAAAGAAGTCTGAGCGCACCTCTCGTTCGCCAAAGGCTGCCGCCTGTCGATAGGCCTCGTCCTGATGGATCAGCGGGTTGTTCTCCAGCGCTTCACGGACGGCTTCGTCAATGGTCAGCGGCGCAGCCCATCCGGCGCTGACGCTGGCCAGTAGAACGATGATGATCCATAACCGTTGCATCGTTTTTCTCCTGAAACGAGTTTTTATTCCAAAGTTTTCCTGAAGCGTGACACGGCCAAAATGAGAAAACTGGTGGCCAGGACAACCTGGGCGCCGATGGGTAGCCACAGGATCCGGATGCCAACGCCTTTGACCACGATGCCGTGAAGCACCTGCAGGAACCAGCGCATGGGGTTGAGCACGGTGAACCACTGGACGACCGCCGGCATATTGCGGATGGGAAAGATGAAGCCGCTGAGCAAAATGGCGGGGACAAGGATAAAAAATGCCGTGAGCAGGGCTTGCTGCTGGGTGCGGGCGGTGACGCTTACCAGCAGCGCCAGGCCCAGGTTTCCCAAAATGTATATCGCGGCCGCCGCATAGAGCAGCGTCAGGCTGCCCTGGATGCGGATGCCGAAGATTACACGGGCGATGAGGAACATCAGGGTCATGGTGACCATGCCGGTCGCCAGAAAGGGTAAGGTTTTACCCACAATGAACTCCACCCGTCGGATCGGTGTGACCATGACCTGCTCGATGGTGCCGATCTCTTTTTCCCGCACGATGGCCATGGAAGCCAGCACCAGGCCGATCAGGATCAGCATGACGGCGATCAGGCCCGGGACGAAGTAGTACTTGCTCTCCAGGTTGGGGTTGTACCAGGCCCGTGTGCGGATCTGCATGGGACCGGAAACCGTCGCGACAACGCCGGCCTGATCGGCGGCCTTTCGCTGGTTGAAACGGGCCACGGCCTGGCTGGCGTAACTGAGCGTCACGGCTGCATCGTTGCTCAAGGTACCGTCCATGAGCAGCTGCACGGTGACCGCTTTGCCTGAGCGGGTGTCTCCTGAAAAATGCGGCGGAATGCGGATAACCGCCCGCACCCGGCCGGCATCCAGAAGCCCTTGGACCGTGTTGTCGGTGGCCAGCCGATGGGTGACGCTGAAGTAATCGCCACCGGTGAATTCGGCGACCAGCAGGCGGTTTTCCGGGCTGTTGTCAGGGTCGACCACGGCCGTACTGATGTTTTTCACGTCGGTGGTGAGGGCAAAGGCCAGCACCGTCATCTGTACAAGGGGCATGACAAGAACCACCATGCGCATGCGCACATCCCTGAACATCTGCAGGAATTCTTTGTAAAGCATCTGTCGAATGCGCAGGATCATACGCTACCCCTCCAGTTTCAGCTTCATTTTGCGATGAGCGAGAAAAACCATAACAGCGGCATAGACTGTCAGCAGGGCGGCGTTGAGGCCGAGGACCTCCAAGCCGATCCCCTTGAGGAAAATGCCTCGCAGCAGGGTGATGAAATAGCGGGCCGGAACGATGAAGGTGATGGCCTGGATCGCCGCCGGCATGTTGTATATGCCGAAGACGAACCCGGAGAGCAGCAACGTTGGCAGGTATCCGGTGAACAGGGCGATCTGATTGGCCAACACCTGGGTCTTGAGTACGATGCTGAGCAGAAGGCCCAGGAACAGGGCGCCGGTGAGAAACACCGATGCCGACAAAAACAGAAGTCCGGTGCTGCCGCGCAGGGGCACGTCGAAAATCCAGTGTCCCATGGCCACGGCAATGGCCACGTCCGCCAGGCCGATAACAAAATAGGGCATTACCTTGCCCAGGACCAGTTCCGGGACCTGGATGGGGGTGCTGATGAGCTGCTCCATGGTGCCGGTTTCCCATTCCCGGGCCATGGTGACGCTGGTGAGCATGGCGGCGATGACCACCATCACCAGGGCGATGATGCCTGGAATGATGACATTGCGGCTTTCCATCTCCGGGTTGTACCAGGCGCGTGGTTCAAGCGATATCTGTCCGGCTCCACCCCGACCGACACCCGCTGCGACCCGCATTCGGCTGTTGTAGATCCGACCGATGGCATCGATGTAGCCGATGGCCAGGGTGGCGTTGTTGGCGTCGGCGCCATCGATCAGGGCCTGGATCTCGACGGGTTGGCCGGCCCGGGTTCGGTCGGCGAAATCGGCAGGGATCACCAGGGCCACCATGATGGCGCCGGCATCGAGCATGTCGGTGAGATCCCGATACCCTTGACTGTAATGGTCGACGGAAAAATAAGCCGAGCCGTCGAAAAGGCTGAGCAGTTCCCGGCTCTGGGCCGTTCGGGATTGATCCCAGACCGCCGTGGGGACCTGCTTGAGATCCATGGTCAGTGCATAACCGAACAGGGCGATGAGGAGCATGGGGATCGCAATGGCCAGCACCAGGCTGCGCCAATCACGGATGACGTGGATCGATTCCTTGCGGGCTACGGCGATGAAACGTTGCAGCTTCAACGGCACCTCCTTGGCTGACTGCCCAACCCGGAAACAACATTTTTATGGTTGCAATCCTCCTTTTCGATGAGGGCGACAAAGACATCCTCCATGGTGGGAACGATTTTGGCCAGGGTCACTTCCGATAGACCCAGGTCACCGGACAACCGGCGGATGTGGCGCTCTGCGATATCGGCGTCGTCCACCTTCAGATGCAGTCCGGCACCGAACAGGGCCACATCCCGGACACCTTCAACGGCTGACAATGCTTCCATGAGGTCCTGGGGCTGCGGGCAGCGAAGATCCAGGATGGTTTCGTCGACCAATCGGTCTTTCAGCTCCCGGGGGCTGCCCAGGGCAATCATCCGCCCCTGGTAGATCATGGCTACCCGGTCACAATATTCGGCCTCTTCCATATAGTGGGTGGTGACGAATACGGTGCGGCCCCGGCCGGCCATGTCGTAGATCAGGTCCCAGAACCGTCGACGGCTCAACGGGTCCACGCCGCTGGTCGGCTCGTCCAGAAAAACGATGGGCGGCCGGTGCAGGATGGCGCAGGCCAGGGCCAGGCGTTGCTTCCACCCGCCGGCCAGCAGCCGCGTCGGCTGATTCTCCCTCCCTTCGAGGCCGGCCATGCGGGTGGCCCAGGCCCGCCGCTCGGCCATCCGTTGGCCTTCCAGCCCGTATATGCCGCCGTAGAAGTTGATGTTTTCGGACACGGTGAGGTCTTCATACAGGGAGAATTTCTGACTCATGTAGCCAATGCGCTGCTTAATGGCTTCGGCCTGACCGACAATGTCGCAGCCGGCTACCATGCCGCCGCCTTCGGATGGGCTGAGCAGGCCGCAGAGCATTCGGATGGTGGTGCTCTTACCGGCGCCGTTGGGCCCCAAAAACCCGAATATCTCACCGGACGACACGGTCAGGCTGAGACGGTCCACAGCGACAAAATCACCAAACCGGTGGGTCAGATCCCGTACCTGGACCGCCCCGACCCCCTGCGTCCGTTCGGAAGTGCGTGGCCGGGCATTGTTCTCTGCCGATGCTGAATCGGGGGCGTCTGCCTGCGGCGCCGCGATCGTGTTGACGAAGACATCCTCGAGGCTCGGAGGAATCCGGCGAATCTCCTGAATCAAGATATTTTCTTTCCCCAACACGGTGCTCGCCAATCGGGTGGTTTGATCCGGATCCCGGCAGACGATGTGGATGCTGTCGCCGAAGATGTCTACGCTGACGGCCTCGGCCAGACGTTGGCGGAGGATCCGGCAGGCCGGCCGGGAATGCTCGCAGCGCACGGCCAGGATGGCCATGGGCATGGATCGCCGAACCTTTTCGGGGCTGTCCTGCACCAGAATCCGCCCCCGGTCCATCAATCCGATCCGGTTGCAGCGTTCGGCTTCGTCGAGGTAGGCCGTGGTGACCAGGATGGCAACTCCGCCTTTGAGCATGCGGTAGAGGATGCGCCAGAAATCCCGGCGGCTGACCGGGTCCACGCCATTGGTGGGTTCGTCCAGCAACAGTACCTCGGGGGTGTGGATCAGGGCGCAGATCAGCTGCAGCTTCTGTTTCATGCCCCCGGAGAGATTGCCGGCATGACGTTTGCGGAACGGCCGCATGTTGGAAAAATCCAGCAGCTCGCCCAGACGCGATTCACGGGCCGGGCGGGATATGCCGTAAAGATCCGCATAAAAGTTGATATTTTCATCTACGGTCAGGTCGGGGTAAAGCCCGAAACGCTGGCTCATGTAGGCCAGGTGGGTTTTGACCTCAGCACTTTGTTCCGGCAGGTCGCACCCGGCTACCCGGGCCAGCCCGCCGGAAGGGTCGAGCAGTCCGGCCAGCATACGAAGGGTCGTTGTCTTGCCCGCACCGTCCGGCCCTACCAGACCGTAAATTTCACCCCGGTTCACGTACAGGGACAGATCCTCCACGGCCGACAGGCTGCCGAAGGACCGGTTCAGATGCTCGGCCATGATGGCCGTCTCTTGGGTGGGGTGATTCACGGGGAGGCCTCGATGACTGCGTCGGCAGGCATGCCTGGCTTTAGCACGCCGTCCGGATTGTCCAAGTGGACCTTGATGCGGTAGACCAGGTTGGTTCGCTCCTCGAACGTCTGAACCGAACGGGGGGTGAACTCCGCCTGGCTGCTGATGAAGCCGATGCGTCCCTTCCAGCGGCGGTCCGGGTAGGCGTCGATGGTGACCTCGGCAGGCTGGTCCAGCCTGATTCGGCCCAGGTCGGTTTCATCGATGAAGGCGCGAAGCCAGACCCCCTGGATGTCGGCAACGGTCAGAACGGTTGTGCCGGGATTCAGGTAGGCGCCGGGTTCGGCAGACGTGCTGAGCACGACACCATCAAAGGGGCAGAAGAGCTCAGTCTCCGCCAGTTGCTGATGGGCGATGGCCTGGCTGGCCTGGGCAGCGGTCTTTCTCGCCCGGGCCTGATCGATGGCCTCCTGCCGGGGACCGGATTTGATCAAGGCATAGTCTGCCTCGGCCTGGTCCAGGGCCGCTCGGGCCTGACTGACCTGCTCCCGGCGACTGCCTTCGCGCCGCATGCTCAACCGCTGACCGGCGGCCTGCCGTCGTGATGCTGCAGCCGCTGCCGCATTCTGGGCAGCCGTCCGTTGTGCCCGATAAGTGTCGAAGGCCTGTCGGCTGATGCCGCCATCTTTGAACACGGCCTCGTAACGGGCAAACTCGGCACGGGCCAGATCCAGCTGGCTTAGTGCCGTTCGTTCGTCAGCCACAGCCCGATGAAGATCCGCTTCTGCCTCGGCGATCTCCTGCAGCCGACTGCCGCTTTGCAGTTCGTTGAGGGCAAAGCGGGCCTGGTTGACACGGGCCTGGGCGCGCTTGATCTCTTCGGGCCGGCTGCCGGCTGAAAGTTCCGCCAACACCGACGATGCATAGTCGACGTCGGCGCTGGCCTTTTGCCATTGAAGCTGTTGATCCGTGTCATCCATCACGGCCAGACGCTGGCCCTGTCCAACCCGATCCCCCTCGTCCACCAGTCGTCGGCTGAGACGGCCGGGAACCTTGAACGCCAGGTCCACCTGGGTCACGTCGATGTTGCCCGACAATCGGATTTGCCCGCTGCCGTCTTTGGCTTTAAAAAAATGATTCCAGGCAATAGCAGCCAGGGCTATCACGGCGATGGGGATAATGATGCGAAGTCGCTTTTTCATTGCGGTTCTCCGTTTACAGCGGGGCATTCGGATGTCGATTGTTCCCTGTGAACATGCCATGGCGAACCGATTCGATGCCGGCAAGGGAAAATCGCGTGATATGATCGGTCAGTTCATCGATCATGGCCGGGTCCGAAAAATCCATGGGTATCAGGCGGGTGACGATGGGGCGGGCCATGGCGTAATGAAAACACTGGCCAATCACGCTGATCTGGCAGCGCATGATGTCCTTGATGGTTGCACCTGTCCCCAGCAGTTCCGAGACGATGGCGCTTAGAACGGCGGCGGTAGGCCGGATGAATTCGTTGACCATGTCGTCCATGAAAGGAGATGGGTCGGCCAGCTCCCGGGCGACCAACTGCCCTTTGCCCGGGTAGCCGGAAAGCCCACCGGGCGACAGAAGGCGCCGCAGCACACCATGAATAAAGGCCCGAAGACGACCTTGCGGGGTGGACTGGCCATCTGTGCCTTCATCGACGGGATAGCGGTCAAAGGTCACCGAAATCAGATCCATGACCACGGTCCGGTATAGATCCTCTTTGCCGCCGAAGTAGTAGTTGATGGAAGCCACGTTTACGCCGGCCGCACGGCAAATTTCGCGGATCGTGGCGGCTTTGTAGCCCACCCGGCCGAAAACCTCGCCGGCGGCATCGAGGATCTTTTCTTTGACCGACTGTTTATCGGGCGTGTGCGTCATGGCAATCTTTTTTCATATGAAAGGGTTTGGAACAAATGTTTAAAACAAACGTTATAAACAATTGTTTAAATCAAAGAAAATAATCCGTCAAGGGAAAATTGAAATTTCGCAACCGTTTACGGTTTGCAGTTTTCAGTTCACGGTTAAGAAATACAGAAAGCAGAGAGCAATGAGGTGAATTTTATAATGATTTAAAAAATTTAAGTATTTAAGGAGGTTTGTCGGCTTTCAATTTTGCGCGGGGATCTGCACTCGGAATTCTTCACTTAAAAAAACGGTGAACCGGCAACCGCAACAATTACGATGATGCGGACTGGGCAAACCTTTTGCCTTGCCAGGTATCTTTTTCCGCGAAGAATTGGTGAATCAGATCCAGCGTCTCTTTTTTTTGAAGGGACCAGGCCGGGGCCACCAGTTCCTTGGGGTGGGGGTCGCCGGTGAGGCGTTGGATGATCATTGTCTCCGGCAGGCGTTCGATGAAGTCACATATCAATTCGGCGTATTCCCGCTGACCCAGGCAGCGGTAGCTGCCGGTGCGGTACAGGGTCTCCATGGGAGTGCCCCGCACCACATACAGCAGGTGGAGTTTGATCCCGTCGATACCCATGGCGGCGATGGCATCGGCGGTCTCGAGCATCTCCTGCCAGGATTCGCCGGGCAGGCCCAGGATCACATGGGCGCAGATGCTGATGTTGCGGTTGCGGGTGATCGATACCGCCCGTTCGAAGCAGGCAACGTCGTGGCCCCGGTTTATCCGGGCGAGGGTGTGATCGTGGGCGCTTTGCAGGCCGTACTCGATCCAGATGAGATGTTTTCTGGCGTAGCCCTCAAGCAGGTCCAGCACCGGCGGATCAACACAGTCCGGCCGGGTGCCGATGGCCAATCCCACCACCTCTTCGATGGCAAGGGCTTCGTCATACAGGGCTTTCAAACGTTCGACGGGGGCGTAGGTGTTGCTGAAAGACTGGAAATAGGCCATTAGTTTGTTGGTTTTGAAACGGCGGGCGATTCTTTCCTTGCTGCGCTCGATCTGGTGCGTGATCGATACCCCCTGGCGATGGGCACCGGTCCCGGATCCTTTGGCATTGCAATAGATGCATCCGCCGGTGGAGAGTGTGCCGTCGCGGTTGGGGCAGTCCAGTCCGGCGTCGACGGTGACCTTGTGGACCCGGCAACCAAACAGCGATCGAAAATAGGTGTTCAGGTCCCGGTATGGTTTTTTGTGCATGACGATCCTGTCCTTGACCTAATTATCCCGGCAATTATATAGTCTGCCGGAAAAAAGAAAAGCTGAAATATATGGCAATATACCAGAAACAATACGATGTGATCGTTGTGGGCGGCGGGCACGCCGGCTGCGAGGGCGCCCTGGCGGCGGCCCGCATGGGCTGTCGCGTGCTGCTGCTGGCCATCGACCTGGACAAGATCGCCGCCATGCCGTGCAGCCCCTCCATCGGCGGAATGGCCAAGGGACAGCTGGTCAAGGAGATCGATGCCCTGGGCGGAGAGATGGCCAAAATTGCCGATCAAACGGCCATCCAGTACAAGACCCTGAACACCAAAAAGGGGCCGGCGGTACAGTCCACCCGGACCCAGAACGACAAAGGGCGCTACCACACGGCCATGAAAGCCGTCGTGGAGAAGCAGCCCAACCTGGACCTCAAACAGGCCCTGGTGGAGCGCCTGATCGTTGACGGGGACCGGGTTTTCGGCGTTGAGGACCACACCGGCTTTGGTTTTCAGGCACCCTGCGTGGTGCTGGCCACCGGCACCTTTCTGTCCGGGCTGGTGCACATCGGCTTCAAAACCATGCAGGCCGGCCGGGCCGGCGAGTTTGCCGCCTACAGCCTGCCCAGCCATCTCAAGGCGCTTGGCTTTACCCTGGGTCGCATGAAGACCGGCACCCCGCCGCGGCTTGACCGGGACAGCATCGATTTTTCCCAATTTGACGAGCAGCCGCTGGAAGACCCCGCCCGCGCCTTCTCCTTCTCGGGCCAACCGGCGCGGCTGCCCCAGGTTCCCAGTTTTATCGGGTACACCAGCGAGCAGGTCCACCAGCTGGTGCGGCAAAACCTGCACTTGTCCGCCCTGCACAGCGGCATCATCAAAGGCGTGCCGGCCCGCTATTGCCCCTCCTTTGAAGACAAGATCGTCCGCTTTCCGGAGCGGGACCGCCACCAGATCATCCTCGAGCCCGAGGGACTGGACACCCAGGAGATCTATGCGTCGGGCCTGGGCAACAGCCTGCCCATAGAGGTCCAGACCCAGGTGGTCAGACGTGTCCGCGGCCTGGAGGAGGCGGAAATCATGCGTCCGGCATACGCCATCGAGTACGATTTCATCAATCCGATTCAACTGCGCCCCACCCTGGAGACCAAGCGGGTAAAAGGCCTTTATCTGGCCGGCCAGATCAACGGCACTTCGGGTTACGAAGAGGCTGCGGCCCAAGGCATGTGGGCCGGCATCAACGCCGCCTGCAGGGTTCAGGAACGGCCTCCTTTTATCCTGGATCGCAGCCAGGCATACATGGCTGTGATGGTTGACGACCTGGTCACCCGGGGCACACGCGAGCCATACCGCATGTTCACCTCGAGGGCCGAATACCGGCTCATGCTCAGGGAGGACAACGCCGATCTGCGGTTGACCGAGATCGGTCACGAACTCGGCTTGCATAGTGCCGATACGCTGAAGGCCAATCGTGAGCGAAAAGCCCAGATACAGGCCGAAATTCAGCGTATTAAGCAGGCGGTGATCAAGCCGCTGCCTGCCGTCAACGCCTACCTGGAGGAGCGGGGCACACCGCCCATCGACAACGGCATCCATCTGGTCCAGTTACTGAAGCGGGCCGAACTGGATTATGACGCGGTTGCCAGGTTGTCCCCGGCCGAAACTCCGCCGGCAGAGCGGGTGGCCCGGCAGGTTGAGATCGAAATCAAGTACGAGGGGTACATTCGGCGCCAGCTTCAGGAGATCGACAAGTTCAGACATCTGGAGCAGATCAAACTGCCGGAAACGATCGACTACGCGATCGTTCACGGCCTCTCCAGCGAACTCAAAGAAAAACTGACCGCGGTCCACCCGGCATCCCTGGGACAGGCATCACGCATCGAGGGCATGACCCCTGCAGCCATTTCCGTTCTCATGGTACATCTACGCCTATGGAAAAACCGGTAGTTCCCCGCTTGCGGGTGGACAATCTTATCATCCACGATGTCGGTCCGGTCAGCCTTGATATCGGCAAGGGCGAGTGTGTGGGGCTCTCCGGTCGGTCGGGTTCGGGAAAAAGCCTTTTTTTAAGGGCCATCGCGGACCTGGAACCTCACGGTGGAACGGTCTGCCTCGACGGCACCGAGCAGGCGCTGATCCCCGCGCCGGCCTGGCGGCGGCAGGTGGCCCTGCTGCCGTCCGAAAGCCGGTGGTGGTCCGATGCGGTGGGCGACCATTTTGCGGCGTCCGATGCAAGCGCATTGAACCGGCTTGGGTTCGACGCAGACATTCTGACCTGGCCGGTTTCACGGCTTTCCAGCGGGGAGCGACAGCGCCTGGCCCTGCTGCGCCTGTTGGAAAACCAACCCCACCTCCTGCTGCTGGACGAACCCACGGCCAACCTGGATGAAGAAAATTCCGCGAAAGTCGAGGAACTGATTCGATCTTACCGTGAGGAGACCGGCGGCGCTGTTGTGTGGGTCGGCCACCAGCGAGCGCAGTTATATCGGGTGGCCAGCCGGTTTTTTACCATGGAGAGCGGCCGCATGATTGGCAGTGGAGGGAAACCGTGACACCGGAGACCATCTTTCTGACCCCAATGGATCTTTCCCTTGCCGCCCTACTGGTGATTGCCCTGGCCCTGGTCAGCCGGCGCATGGGGCTGGGGCTGGCCGGACAGACCATCGTGGCCGCCTTTCGAACCACCTTGCAGCTGTGTCTGGTGGGCCTGGTACTGAAGGTGGTTTTTGCGTCGATCCATCCGCTGTTGATTGCATCCATGGCCGCGGTGATGCTGGCGGCCGCCTCCCGTGAGGTGATGGCCCGCCAGAAGCGCCGCTTTGTCGGCTGGTGGGGGTTCGGTATGGGGGCGGGATCCATGTTTGTCTCCTCTTTTGCCATTACCACATTCGCCCTGGCGGTCATCATCGGTGTCGACCCCTGGTATACCCCGCAATATGCCATCCCCCTGCTGGGAATGATGCTGGGAAACACCATGACGGGCATTTCCCTGGGCCTCGATCGATTGACGGAATCGGCCTGGGAGCGCCGCAGCACCATTGAAGGGCGGCTGATGCTGGGCCACACATGGTCCGAGGCGATCGGTGAGATCCGCCGGACCAGCGTCCGCAGTGCCATGATCCCCACGATCAATTCCATGGCGGCTGCCGGGCTGGTGAGTCTTCCCGGCATGATGACCGGCCAGATTCTGGCCGGCAACCCGCCGCTTGAAGCGGTCAAGTACCAGATCCTTATCATGTTCATTATCTCCGCCGGCACCGGCTTCGGCGCGCTGATTGCGGTCTGGACCGGTGCACGCCGGCTTTTTGACGACCGACACCGGCTGCGGCTGGATCGGCTCAAAGTATCCGGGCAATGATGGGCTCAACGGCTTGACATTAAAAAACAAACACCTTATTTTTGCGGACTAACAAGGTGAACGCTGATCCATATTTTAGGCATGCGTTCATGCAAACCAAAGCAGGGAGCTGGACCAATCATGTCAGAACAGGATTACTACCAGGTATTGGGCGTGTCCAAAACCGCCACGGATACCGAGATTAAAAAGGCTTACCGCAAGCTGGCCATGAAATACCATCCGGATCACGCCAAGGGGGACAAGGGCGCCGAAGAGCATTTCAAGGCGGTCAGCGAGGCCTACGCGGTGCTCAGCGACAAGGAGAAGCGTCAGCAGTACGATACCTTCGGCTCTACTGACTTTCACCAACGCTATTCTCAGGAGGATATTTTCCGCAATGTGGATCTGGGCGATATTCTTAAAGAGTTCGGCTTTGGCGGGCAGGGGAGGCGGTTTTCTTTTGGCGGCGGCGGGCCGTTTGGTGCACACCCGCGGCGTCAGGCACCGATCAAAGGGTCAGACCTGGTCTACGAACTGCCTCTGACCTTACAGGAGGTGGCCAGTGGAACGAGCAAGGCCGTCACCTTTCAGCATCAGGGCCGCAACGAAAATATCACGGTCAAGATACCCCCTGGAATGGTTACCGGCAAAAAACTTCGCCTGGCTGGAAAGGGCGAGCAAAGTGCATACGGTGGTCCGCCAGGCGACCTGTTTATCAAATCCCGTGTGACCCCAGACCCGGTATTCACCGTGGAAGACCATGACCTGCATGTCACCGTTACGATTCGGCTCAGCGAGTCCATTCTGGGTGCCCAGGTGAAAATCCCCACCCTCGAAGGGGGAGAACTGAGTCTAAAAATTCCTCCGGGAACCCGCCATAAAACCCGGATGCGTCTGGCCGGGCATGGGCTTCCCCAGATGAAAGGCAGTTCAAAGGGCGACTTGTATGCCACCGTTTCGGTAGACATGACAAAAGAACTGTCTCCCGAACAGAAAAAGCTCGTGAAAAAGCTGGCTGCCACCGGCATGTAACAAATTAAATTCATTGACAACTAACCCCTATTAGGGTACTTCTTCGCTGAACTGGCGGCATGGAATTGGTGTTTCATGGTTGCCTCTAAACAGTTATTTGGTTTTTCTCAAACTTCATTGGCAACATCCGCACCAAACCACTAACTCTCATGGCCCTTGTACCTTCTGTTTTCAAATTTCTTGATGCTTGTCAGTTGCGCGGCGAGCAGTAACGACCGATTATGCCTCAATTTATTCCCGTTTTTAAAAAACATGAAATTCAACGCCAGGTACTCAGGGTCGCAGAGACCATTTCAGCAGACTATCAGGGCCGGGAACTGGTGCTGATTGGGGTTCTCAAAGGGGCCTTCCTTTTCCTCGCCGATCTGGCCCGTGAGTTGAAACTGGAAAAGGTAAAAATAGATTTTCTTCAAGCTTCCAGCTACGGTGCCGATACAGTTTCATCAGAGAACATCGTGTTGAAGAAAGACATTGACGTTGATATCCGCGGCAAAGATGTGCTAGTGGTTGAAGACATCGTCGACACCGGCCTGACGCTGGCCTATCTGATCAGCCACCTGGAAGGCTTAGGCCCTAGCAGCATCAAGGTCTGCGCCATGATCGACAAAAGGGAGCGGCGAAAGGCGGCGATCCGTGTCGACTACGCGTGCACGACCCTAAAAAAGGGCTTTCTTGTGGGTTATGGCTTGGACTATGCAGAAGATTACAGAAATCTGCCAGAAATATACCATATGAAACTTTAGTCAATGAGGGGTGCCATGATTATCACCTGTGAAGCGTGCAACACCAGTTTCAATCTTGATGACAAGATGCTCAAAGCCACTGGTTCAAAGGTCAGGTGTTCGGTCTGCGCCAACGTGTTCACCGCCTTTCCGCAGCGGACGCCAGCCCCTGAATCGCCAGCCGAAGAAGTCGAAACCGATGCTGCGCCGGTAACCAAACCCGGTCACGAACCCGATCGGGGGGCAGCGTCCACCTTGGCATCGGCCATGCCAGACATGCCGGCGACCGCAGATCAAGTTGATTCGCATACGCCCGAGACAGAGGTTCTTGCCGAAGACGCCAGCGCGCTTTTTGCCGAAGACACCGACCTGGACTTTGCTCTGGATGATGAACCGGAGGACGATGTGTCGGGCACTGAAATTGAAGATGCGATAAGCGGCGCCCTGGAAGATGACTTGGCGGATCTTCCCTTCGAATCTGATACTGAGCCGGGTCCGGTATCGGAATCCGATGTCGCCGACGAGAGTGGTGAAACCGTCATCGCCGATCTGGACGATGTTGATCTGGACCTCTCTCCTGAGCATACGGATGAAGACGCCGCTGCCACCGTCATCGCCGACCTGGACGATGACATGAACCTTTCGCTTGACGGACTGCCGGACGTTGCGGAGACGGTCATCGCCGATCTTGACCAGGATGATTTTGATCTGGACGTTCCGCCCGAGACTGAAGGCGATTCGCAAGGTACCGCCACGGTCATTGCCCACCTGGATGACGATGCGCTGGATCTGGATAGCGATTTTTCCTTGGAACCCGACAGGGCCTCCGAATCGGCGGTTTCAGCAGACGAAGGTCTGCCCGAAACGTTGGATGATCTGGAGGGCCTGGATCTTACGCTGGATGTGGATAAGGGTGCTGAGACGCCTCTGACTGAAGCGGTCGCGCCGGAATCGGTCGATACGACGCTGGACGATCTCTCCCTGGATTTCGACCTGGAACCGGACGCTGAAATGACCGAAGCGTCATCAGCGGCCGATGCAGGCGTCGACGAGGATCTGGATCTGGCATTGGATCTGGACGGCGCAGACGCAGGAGAAAAGGAGCCGGTCTCAGAATTGCCAGCCATGGATGATGATTTGGACCTTTCCAGCCTTGAGGGCCTGTTAGATGACGACGAGACGGGTGGTGACGACTCCGTCACTATGGTTGTCGATCCAGATGAAGAGCTGGGCCTGGCGCTTGACATGGATGATGAAACGCCTGCGGACGCCGCAGATACCGCTGATGCGCCGGGGGGCGAAACCCTGGAAGACTTGGAATTCGATCTGGACGGGGACGGCAGGGTCGAAACCCTTGACATCGACGATGCCGATGATACCGATCAGGAGATTGATCTCTCTGAAATTGAGAAGATGCTTGAAGAGCCGGAAGCAGGAGACGCCAAATTCAGCGTCATGCCGGAACAGGACCTCGATCTGGACATCGAAGCCAGCCTCGAGACGGAAAAATGGATGTCCGAATCCGGTGATGACGATCAAGTGGTGGTGGATGACGACCTGGACCTGTCCGATCTCGAGCAGGTTTTGGACGAGGTCGACACCGAGGCGGCCGACGATACCCCGGAGGATCAGGAACTGGACCTGGATTTAGGCGATGGTGAGGCGCTGGGGACACCGGACGAAACCGTGGCCATCGATAACGATCTGGAATTCGATCTGACTGATTTTGAGGATGGTGCCACACCAGAATCTGCGAGTGACACGGCTCACCGTCTCCGTGAATCTTTAGATATGGATCTGGAATTCGAGGTGGAAGAGGGCAGCAAGGCGGAACAGACCCTGGAAGACGAAGGCCTGGAAGAAACCGTCGCCATTCCCGTGCCGCCAGCGGCTGAAAAAAGCAGAGCGGAGAAATCCCGGCCTGCTGAGCCGGCAAAGCCGGCGGGTCGCCCCAAACCTGTAAAGAAGGGTATGAGCAAATCGCTGGTTTTTCTTCTGATCCTCGCGATTTTGGGTGGCGTCGCCTATGGGACCTATTACCTGTTAAACCAGAACGGCATCGACATTCCGTTTCTCAATGACTACCTGAAGCCGAAAGTACAGGATCCGGGCAACCTGAAACTGACCACCTACGATATCAACAGCAAGTTCGTCGACAATGCCACTGTCGGAAAGCTCTTTGTGGTTTCAGGGAAGGTGAAGAACGGTTACGCCGAAAACCGCGGCATGGTCACCCTTGAGGGCAAGATATTCTCCACCGGCAAAGTCCCGGTAAACAGTGAAAAGGTCTACTGCGGCAATGTCATGTCTGATCTTGAACTGGCCAACCTGGAGTGGGACAAAATCAAGGAGAGGCTGTTCAATCGATTAGGGGACAACCGCAGCAACGTGAAGATTGAACCGGGACAGTCCATTCCCTTCATGGTTGTCTTTTCAGGACTTCCCGAAGATCTTGAGGAGTTTACCATCGAGGTGACCGGGTCGACTTCCCTCAAGTAAACGGTACGGTTTTCGGCTTGACTAACAGGTGATGAGCTGTTAATAGTCCGCTGTTATTTTGGGCACGAAATAGAATAATGGCGATGTAGCTCAGCTGGTTAGAGCATGCGGCTCATATCCGCAGAGTCCGGGGTTCAAGTCCCTGCATCGCCACCAACTAATTGATACCATCACACATTTAAAGGGTGCTGCTCATTTACAGCTGTAAATTGCTGTAAACTGGGAGGTGCCCTTTGTGTTTTTTAGTCAAGAGAGGCAAAACGTGCCATCTGCATGTGAAGGTTCCACTGGAGCTGGCTCCTGTGCTGGGAACAGGTGACCTGAGTGTCCACCTGGGTACACAAAGCAGCAAGAAGGTCAACAAAATGTCGGCTCCAGTGAGCTGGTGATTCAATGTGGCCTTCAGGAAAATCAAACTTAGGAATTGGGAGGTGGCTAGGGGAATGGAAACTGGTGAGCTGACCAGAGCCGACATCCGCAAACTTGTCAGGGATTATGTGAAATCTGATCTGGATTCCTTTGAGCTTGAGCAGGCCACTGGCCGCCCAGGAAATCATGGGACCGTCGATGATGATCTGGATGCCATAGACACTGCCCTGCACCAGAGCAAGATGGCCCTGGCCATGCGGAGGCACGGGGCGTTCATGGGATTGTCCCTGGAAAATCTGCTGGCTGATGCCGGCCTCCCTAAAATAGATCAGAATACCACCAGATACCAAGTGCTGACTCGGGAGCCGCTAAAGGCCAGCATCAGGGTGCTCGAGGCCCAGATGAGCCTGCTGGTGGGCAACCCTCAATCCCATGATCTTGTGGGACCATCCTCAAGGATCTCGGAACCAGTGCCAGTGATGAGCCTGCCGCTAATGTGGAGTCTTCTGTGCTGGAAACCCCAGCTGTGGAAACCGTGGAGCCCGCAGCTGTGGCCGATGAGTTCCAGAGGCGCAAGGTTGAAGCTGGCCAGTGGAGGCCCACCACCGTTATCCTGCGAGACTCCGCTTAGAATACGTGTGCCGATCAGAAAGTACAGGTTTTGACAAACCAAGTTTCATTGGGATTCTCTCAATCTGTAATCCTGTTTTTCTGTTCTATAAGTTTTCCATTAATTTTATCTTGCACTATAAGAAAGCCATGAAAAATTCACTATCTCTATTAGTGACAGCCTTACCACTACTAATCCTTTATTCCTGCACAAATGATTACAAGAATGCCGCTGTTATTGGCGTCGAATTCGAATGGCAGCAGATCGATAAAGGATCTCAGGACAATCCGGAGATCCGGCTGACAGAAGTCCCGGAAGGTACCAAACGCTTTCTTGTCAGTCTGGTCGATCTCAATCTCAAAGGATTTGATCACGGCAGTGGGTTCGTGGACAATGATGGCTCAGGCCTCATTGCCCGTGGTGCTGTGAAGGGAACCTATAATGGTCCGGACCCACCGTTTCCCGATATGAATCACAGTTATGAAATCACCGTGAAGGCATTAGATGAAAAAGGGACCGTGATCGGCATCGGGAAAAATACAAAGGTTTTTCTGTTCAATGATACAAATTAAGACCTAGAATCCTTTTATGAAATCTGAAATGTTTACTTGAATTGGATAATCTCAAATTTTTGCAGTCAGGCTAAAACCAAAATATGGTATTGGTATCTGAAACGAAGCTCTTGAAGATTCAGGATGAATGAATTGTGTATATTTGTATTTGGAACTGACTGGATCCTAATAGAATATTTAATGAGAAAATCACCCGTTATTCAGAGTATTTTATTGTTAGAATTCGATATAGTGCCTACAGAGTTTGCAACTTCTAATGGCATTTCAAATAGCTTTGAAAGGTAGGGTCTTTAAAAAAATTATCAACTGCAAGATGGATCGCATAAGCCGCAGCATAATCTCCGAGAGCGCTTCCTGATTCACCGACGTAGGTTTGGGTGTAATTTGTCTCTAAAATTTGTACTTTAATTTTGCAAATTGACCCCCAGGTCCAGACACCTTCTTGGGATTTAAGTTCTTCAAGGGAAACCTGTCTGATTTTATTAATGAGGGCCTTCAGGTTTGGCTGTTCGTCTTTGGTCTTATTTTTACAAAAACCACCTTATAATCGCCTTCGTAGAATTGGTTGATGATGTATCGACCTGCCTCAACCATTGCGTTGTGGAAATTCCGGAGGAAGAACTCTTTCAGATTTTCAAACGCTTCATTAACAAGTGGAGCTTCAGTATCTTCAGGTTTTTTGGCGGTGACAGAATCAACGGCTTCGTTTGTTGAGTGTCTACAACGTTGTCCGACACCTCCTTTATCTATTCGTCATCAGAACTTATTGAACTTGATTTAACACTTAATTCAGAACCCATATTATCTATCCTTTTTATATCTTTGAAGTTTTTGTGGATGTCATCAATTCAGCGAACGTTCGAATTCGCCAGATTCAATTCTTTCCGGGAAATTGAAGATGACTTAATCTGTATCGGTAATTTGGCGGAATGCTGGAGGAAGAATTTCGTTACAAATCAATTTCTTGACATAAATGACGCTTCAGATCTATCCTATCCATAATCCCTACTCTCTACATCCCACACAGATCGACAATCAGGAGCGTCGAACGCATGAACAAGCATGAGCAGCTCCAGGCATTAAAGGATTCCACAGAACTGTCCAAATCCGAAGCTGCTAACGTTGTAGGGATCTTTTTCAATGAAATGGCCGAGGAGCTTGCTAAAGGAGGACGGGGGGAGATCCGGGGATTGTGTTCGTTTTTTGTAAAGGAATACAATGCCGACACCGGGCGCAATCCCAAAACTGGCGAGAAGGTGAAGATCAAACCGAAGAAGCTGCCGTTCTTCAAGGTTGGGAAGGAACTCAAGGAACGGGTGGATCGTTGAAGGTTGGCGAAGAAAGATTTACTTGATTTGAGAGGCTCAAATTGATGGTATCTGAAATTAGGCTGGCCTGGGAATGGTCTCAATGTATCCCAATCCACCTTAATCACTGGGCATATAAAACTTACAAATTGTAATCACCAACAGCGCGGAGTTTTGCTGGGCCACAAGTATGACCGGATTAAGAACAAGAACCCTTCAACGTTGGGTTGATGATCCATAAAAAGAATTGAGGATTTTTAATGTTGACCAGACGGTTTGATTTTATTTGTCTTTCAATTGTACTCGCTGTCGTAGCTGGGATTTTAACGTTTTCGGCAAATGCACATGATGGTTCGAAGCCGAGTCAGCGTATCCTAAAATCTGCAAGCGAATTCGACTATCCTCCTTTTGCTTTGGTCCGAACAGATGGAAGTGCCGATGGTTTCTCAGTTGATTTGCTAAAGGCCGTTACTCAGGCCGTAGGATTGGAGGTCAATTTTAGTGTAGGTCCCTGGCATAAGATAAAACAGAAACTGGCTGACGGGCATCTCGATGTCCTACCTCTGGTTTCCTATTCACAAGAACGCGAAAAGATATATGATTTTACAGCGCCCTACTTGCGAATGCATGGCACAATCTTTGTGCGAAAAGGGGAAAAAACAATTCGTGGTCGAGCAGATTTGAAAAATAAAGAGGTCTTAGTGATGCGTGGCGATGCCGCCCACGATTATGCGGTACGCGAAAACTTGTCGGATAAACTGATATTGACTGATAGCTTCGAGGAGGCACTGAGACTGCTTACAGAAGGTAAGCATGACGCGATTATCATTCAACAATTGGTTGGTCTAGAGCTCATCAAAAAGCTTGGTATATCCAATGTGGTCAATGTCAGCGCTTTAAAGGAAACGGACTTGAAACCGGTTGACAAACCATTATCCGGTTTTGAACATAAAATTTGTATTGCCGTGAAAGAGGGCGACAAAGAATTGCTCGCCCTCTTGAACGAAGGATTGGCAATAGCTATTGCCAATGGGACCTATGACGAGCTGTATAACAAGTGGTTCAGCCCGATCCTTCCTCAACCTTCCGTGCCTTTGACATTGATACTTAAATATCTACTTTTCACTCTTGTGCCTATTCTGTTCCTTCTTGGGATTGTGGGGCTTTGGTATTTGAAGCGAAAAGTTGAACAGAGAACTCAAAATTTAAAGAAAGAAGTCAAATACCGCAAAACGGTAGAAGAAGAACTGAGCAATTTAAATCTCGAATTGGAAGATCGCGTAAAACAGAGAACTGAACAGTTAAAAACAGAGATAGCCGAGCGCATTAAGGCAGAGGAAACTGTCAGGGAAAATAAAAAGCTACTACAAAAGGTATTTGATGGAATTTTAGACCCTTTGATCATGTTAACCGCTAATCTGAAAGTCCGATTACTAAATAAGGCTGCTTCTGAATATTACTTTGTGGATCAAGAAAGTGTTATCGGCAAGCCATGTTACCAAGCATTCAAAGCAAGATCAGAGCCATGTAAAGGCTGCAAGATTCCAGTGGCAATCTCAGGTGCTCAAAGCACTGCTTTCGAACAAAAAGGCTTCTCGGGGCCGTATGGGTTTGAAAAGATAACCATATATCTTATAAAAGAAAGAAATGGTGAGCCGAAAGAATTTATCATACGTATCCATGACATCACAGAAAGAAAGTTAATTGAGAGAAAAATCATCCAAAGCGAAAAAATGGCTTCTTTGGGTGTTTTGGTGTCAAGTGTCGCTCATGAGATCAATAATCCCAACAACTTTATTTCTTTCAATTTACCTATCTTGAAGGACTATATTAACGAAATGATTCCAATCATTGACGAGTATGCTGTGGGGCGTCCAGAATTTGAGTTATGCAATCAAATTTACCCGGAATTTCGACAAGATCTTTTTAAACTACTGGTTAATATCGAAAATGGTTCCGTCAGAATCAGTTCATTTGTGTCCAACCTGCGTGAATATTCTCAATATAGGGAAAAAAAACCTTGGATACGAGTTGAATTGAAGGATATTATTGAAAAGGTTATTTCGATATGCCATAGCAAAATAAAGAATTCTGTTAAATCATTTGTCAAAAATGTACCGGGATATCTGCCAGCTATTTACACAGAACCATATACCATAGATCAGATACTTATTAATTTCCTGGTAAATGCGTCTCAGGCTGCGGACAAAGAGGACTCCTGGATCAAATTAAACATAATCGTCAACGATGTTGGGGAACAACATATATGCATTGAGGTCAGTGACAACGGGTGCGGAATGGATGAGGAGACCCAGCTTAAAATATTTGATCCTTTTTTTTCCACCAAATCGCCGGTGGATGGCTCTGGTCTGGGGCTCTATGTATGTCATACCCTTGCTGAGCGCTTAAAGGGGCGGATTGAAATAGAGAGTGAGCCTGGCGAGGGCAGTATGTTTAGATTGATATTACCTCTTAAGGATAAAAAATAAAAATAACTGCTTCTTTATGAGGCAAGAGTTTTTAATCCTGATTTTAGCCATATCACTTCAGCGTATGCCGAATCATATTCAGCACGCTGTCACCGTGATTGGAATGCTTGTCCCCGCCACGGAATACCGCATCGACAATGAAGCGCCCCCAGTTCATTTGCAGGGGCTGGAATCCCTTTTTCTTTTTGTAGGTCGGTTTGACGCCCTGTCGGCACAACGCATCGTCGTTATCCATCACCATCGTATCTATATCTTTACAAAAAATGTCTTTAACAAGTGCAACAAAAAATAGCGGACCGCATCCAACACAAGCCCAGCAATCACCGACAAGACAGCAGCGACGGCCACCACAGAACCACCATACACAGGGGAGCGTTCACAAAGAACAGTGAGTTCGCCGTAAAACCGCATAAAAAAAGCCAGAACCACGACGAAGCCAGGAAAAAAAACGAGATCAGCAAACCAAAAGAAAGACCGAGCTTGTCAACCATAATTAAATTCCGAAATTACGAAAATTGAAAAAATGGGAAGGAATGAAAACACAACTACATTGAATAATACATAAAATCAAGAGAGGTAAAGCAAAAAAACTGCACATATCTCCAACGACCATGCAGATATCTTCCGCAATTTTCAACGATGTTCGAAAATAATCACAGCGGACCAAATCTTGCCAAAATGGGAGTTCAAGTGCTACCGTGGGGATCACCATAGCATATCAGGCAGATGACCATAATTTCTATTTGGCCAGGTGATCTCAATGTATCTGTAACTTGGTCAATGCAGAGATGCGGTATTGTTGCCTATAGCTAATATATGATTTAGAAAAAAATAATGTCCATTATTCTGGAGCTGCCATGAAATGTTTTACAATTGAAGAAATTAATCAAAAGATTAATGGTAATCTCAAGGGCAATCCAGCCATTCTTATCACAGGTGTGGATCAGATTGCCGATGCTAAAGAAAACCAAGTTACGTTTATAGGAGAGAAGAAATATATAAAGCTATGGCAGCAATCAAGTGCTTCGGCTGCAATCGTGAATGATGATTTTAATATCGAACTGAAACCGGAGCAAGCACTTATATTTGTTTCCGACGCTGATCTCCATTTGGCCAAGGTTCTCGAAATGTTTGCACCTGAACCTCCGAAATGCGAGGTAGGTATACATTCAACTGCGGTGATTGACTCAACTGCCAAAATTGGTGCCGGAGCTGCAATAGGGGCTGGCTGCTATATAGGACCAAGTGTTGTTGTCGGTGAGAACACTAAGCTTTATCCCAATGTTACTGTACTGGATTACACCCGTATAGGCGATGGAACAGTTATTTGGTCCGGTGCGATCATACGTGAACGATGCCGTATAGGTAAGTACTGCATCATCCATCCAAATGTAACAATTGGTGCCGACGGCTTTGGTTATCGACCTTCACCTGATGGTCAAGGTATGGTCAAGATCCCTCAAATCGGTACGGTCGAAATTGGTGACGGCGTCGAGATAGGAGCAGGAAGTTGCGTTGACCGGGGTAAGTTTAGTGCCACACTGATAGGCGACGGGACGAAAATTGACAACCTCGTTCAAATTGCCCACAATTGCAAAATTGGTCGATCCTGTGTGATGGCTGGACAGTCCGGCTTGGCAGGATCCGTAACATTAGGTGATGGCGTGATTATGGGAGGGCGTGCAATCGTCTCTGATCATGTCACCGTTGGTGCCGGTGCTAAACTTGGTGGGAACACCGGTGCTATGAGTGATGTGTTACCGGGGAAAACACTTCTAGGGATACCTGCCGACGACTACCGAAAGACGTTAAAGGTATGGGCATCCTTGAAACAACTTCCTGATCTTATCAACAAGCTGAAAAAGATGTAACTGCGAGATCAAGATGTGTAATGAGTATGCGTATTCCGCCGCATAGTGACCACCCATTCCGCTACAAACTGACCACCGATTCCGCTGGATTGTGACCACTTTTTCAACGGGCGAATCGACGCTGGATCAATCGTACTTTTTTCGGTAGTCCATCCCAAATTCAATTTTGGGAGGATCTATGGCAAAGGACCGATTATCCATGCGAACGTTCTGTGAGTACGTCTGTTTTCAGAATTCTCAAATCAAATCCTGCGCAGAAAACAAGTTCCCTCCCAGTTAAAATGACCACTGCGTATGTTTTCTCTGCGTTATCGAGTGCTTGATTCAACTGGTTCAGCATTCGTGGTGAAATCACATTAACTTTCCCATCGTCCATTACGATAGTGGCTACTGCGCTTTCTATGGTGAAGTTAACAATGGTTTCTTTTGTTTTATCCATCAGTTTTTCCTTTATGCACATCCTTTTTCCAGTATATTGAACTTGATTGCTTTCAATTTTATCTGCGCATTCGTTTTACTCATTATCAGCCGTACCTGGGTCGCATCTTGGCTTTTTCACAATAGGTTTCAATACCTTTTTTCCTAATGATTTCATTAATTGTTACCCAGCCTTTGTATAGGCTTTCATCAAAATTAGTACGATCGCAGGGGAATTCATCACATTGGTAACAGAAATCAACTCCCATATTCTGGTGGCATGGCCGCACTCCGCAATTTTTAAAGAGCTTACACTGTTCATTCCGGCAGCCATGGCAGTTTTCTGCCGCAAAATAATCAAGCATCTCCTTGAAGTCAGCATATTTCTCGAATATCGGTTCCTCCAGCAGGGTTTCAAAGCGTTTGGCATTAATGTGGAAATTGCCCAGTTTTTCTTTGAGTTGGATGCTGAGTTTCCTGATATCACCATTAACATGGGCAAAACAAGTTTCGCAGCACAGGCCGCATGGGGCAATGGTTTCCTTGATGGTGTCGTCTGTCATATTATGCCTCCTTAAGTGTTTAGTTCCATGATTTCTGGATTATAGCCATTGTAAATGTAGAATTAGTAGTGGCATAAACGACATATAAGGTGGTGATATCGACAAAAAGATGATAAGGGAAGATATTTTATGAAAAAAGTAACAATTTTAGGACTCTATAATTCCATGGCAACCACCATTTTCGGTCCCATGGATATCCTGAACCAGGCTGGCCGGCTCTGGAACCGGTTAAACAAAACGAACCATACACCGTTTTTTGATGTGACCATTGCCTCGGTAGACGGTGCGCCTATCCGGTCTGTGAACCGGATCGAGATTACGCCTCATTGCAGCATTGACCAGGTCGACCACACTGACCTGATTATCATTGCCTCAGCCACCTATATCGATAAAATCCTTGAAAAAAATCGGCACCCTTTAGACTGGATCCGGCATCACTATGATAGGGGCGCCCATGTGGCCAGCATCTGCACTGGCGTATTCTTGCTGGCTGAAACTGGGCTTCTTGACGGCAAGTCTGCCACCCTTCACTGGGGATTTGCAGACCAGTTCAAAGCCCGGTATCCAAAGGTGGCCTTGCAGCAGGACCGGATGTTTATTGATCATGGCAGACTCTATTGCTCGGCCGGGGTCAGTGCGGGCATGGATCTTTCCCTTTATCTTGTGGAAAAATTCTGCGGCAGGCAGGCTGCTCGGCAATCCGCCAAGACAATGGTTCTTGCCATGGACCGGCAGACCCAGTTGCCTTATGACTGCTTCCTTGGTGTCAGAGATCACGGCGATTCTCTCGTAGCGAAGGCCCAGGATTGGCTTGAAAAAAATAAGACCCAGGCCGTGGAATATGATCGCCTGGCCCAAACCTTAAAGATGAGCCGACGTTCGCTTGAACGTCGCTTCAAGCAGGCAACCGGCATGACCCCTTTGTCATATCTTCAGAAACTGAGGGTAGAACTTGCAAAACGCTTGATAGAAGAAGGCACCCAGACGTTTAATGAAATTACATATCAGGTTGGTTATGAGGACATCTCATTTTTCAGAAAAATATTCGTTCGTCTGACAGGGTTACGGCCAAAAGAATACCAGCAGAAGTTCGCAGGCTATTCAGCTTGATTTCTGAAGTTAGGGTTTTAAGTATTAGAGTTATCCTCCAAATTAGATGGCATTTTGGAATTGGCTATTTTTTGTCCCGATTTGGGGTGTTAACAAGACATCTATATAACATTCTCATATTTGACATAAACGAGACGTCAATTAAATATCAATGTTAGACTGGTCTGTGGGCACTAGAACGCACGATCTTTTCGACCACCAAACAGATAGGGAGCGGGATATGGGAATTCGCGATGCAGCTTGGAAAACGATGAAGTGGAAGATCATGAAGAAGCACCTCGGATACTCCGATGACGAGATGCGGCTATTTCGTGAGAATCCCAGAAATGAAGACGTGTTGTCCTGTGTCCCCGACCTGATGAAAAAGACCATCATCGCGGAGGTCGTTGAGTCGCATGGGTGCAATAGCCAGCACAATGTTGGCGACAGATTCTATTTCGACGGTGCCGGAAACCTCCTTACGAAGCGTTGTCCCAAAAAGGTCTGCATCTATGCCTTGAACGCCGCGACGGGACTGATCTTCGCCGCCAATGAACTGGTCTACGCCGGGGTCGATCCAAACCAAATGCGGTTCAAACGAGCGGGCTGCTTTGACGTTGGCGTTCAGTGCGGCGGTTGGGGACGTGTCGTTATTGAACTCAAAGTGGTGGACCGGGAAAATGCATAGATTCAAGTTCGAAGTGCGATAGAGCCAGACCGGGGATTGCATAACATCACGGTGAAGCAAACCCCAACTCGCACCGTCCGCCCTGCGGGCGGAACGTTGGGTCCGCTTACCGTTGTGGCGTTCAGTATTCGAAAGGGGTGCTAAGAATGAACAGAGCAAACCGTGTGATGGCTTTATGGCAGCGTCTGTCCAAAATACCTACCGGCAAGTGGTGGTTTGCTCGTTTGCTATGCTTTAAAGCCCCTTACTTTGCCACCATCCGTCCCAGATTCAAAGAGCTTCGTCCAGGGTATTGCGAAGTGCATATCAAAAAACGGCGTGCCGTGCTCAACCATATCGGAACCGTTCACGCTATCGCCATGTGCAATATGGCCGAGCTAGCGGGTGGGTCGATGACGGACATCAGCATTCCGGCGACGCATCGTTGGATTCCCAAGGGGATGACCGTGGAATACTTGAAGCGGGCGGAAACCGATTTGCGAGCTGTTGCGGAACTTAATCCAATACCTCAGTTTGGTGCGGCCACTGAACTGCCGGTGACCATCAACCTCATGGACATGAATGGTCAGGAAGTTTTTCGCGCTGTCATTACAATGTGGGTTTCGCCTAAAAAAGATTAAAGCCATGTGATTTTAATGATCTCATTTTTAAAGCTAACAAAGCTATTTTAAGAAAGAGAGAGCCTGAAGGGAAAATTCTTAACGTAAAGTTAAAACCATACATTTCGGACAGAGAACGAGAAGAACTGATATCAAATATCATGAAAGAATAATGTTGGTTAAATTGAATTGCTGGCTCAGGTCAGTTGATTTCACATAACCCCGGTACTGCAGCCGCCCGCAAAACAAAGATGATCTCAATGTATGACCACTCAGATCAAATTTGAGATAAGAAGGCCTGTTATGCAGCGCAGAAGCCTATTCTACCCTCCATGTTGAAAGTCTATGGTGGCACTGAATTTTGTTCATCGCCAAGACGACTCGAAGAATTATCCGTAAATACGGATATCATAACAATTCAAACCCTGGTATTATTTGTCAATTTAAATACAGGGATACATACTGACTGATACTTTCAAATTCTCTTAAAAAAGCAATTTCCTATCCTTATAGTTATGATATCATCCATGCTTTTTAAATTACCCTCTTTATTTTTTGGTCATAAATTTAAGCGACAACGAGGAACTATAATGCCAATTTTAAATGAATTGAAACATATACAGATCCACATACTAACTGGTTCGCCACATCACACAAAAATAAGGAAATTGCCAAGATGATACAAAATGTTCTGATTAGAGATGAACAAAGCACTGATTATGAGGTCATCACCGAGGTGACTATCGCAGCGTTTGAAATGATGGAGATTAGTAATCACACTGAGCAGTTCATCATTGATGCGCTACGATCAGCGAAAGCCTTAACCGCATCATTGGTCGCGGAGACAGATAGCGTTGTTGTGGGACATATTGCATTCTCTCCCGTAACCATGTCGGACGGCACCAAAGATTGGTACGGACTCGGTCCGGTTTCAGTACATCCAGACTTCCAGTGCAAGGGCATTGGAAAGGCACTTATACAAGAAGGATTGTCACGCTTGAAAAGCCTCAAAGCGAAAGGCTGTTGTCTGGTCGGACATCCACAATACTATCGGCAATTTGGGTTTAAGAATGTTGAAGGATTAGACCATGAAGGCGTTCCCCAGGAAGTGTTCTTCGCTCTTTCATTTGACGGAAATATTCCGCAAGGCAATGTCTTGTTTCATGAAGGATTCAAAGCAAATGGCCAAAAAAATGTAGCGGACGGGAAAACCCGCCGCTGATTTTAACGTTACAGCTCTGGTACCAATAGCAAAAAGCTCAGATTTTGACAGCCAATTATCAGGAGATCCTCGCAACGAAGTATGATTCAGTCTTTTTAACATCGCGACGTAAATTGCGGTTACTACTTAACCCCCGCCGTAAATTCATTCTATTCATATCTCAGCAGGAAGACTTCGTTTTGATTAATGAGACCTACCGTTACAGGATTTTGCGGTACTGGTTAAAAAGGACCCATGGCGGAAACTCACGAAACATTTATTGACAATCTGCCAGGATTTCCTGACGATATTTCAAGCAAACATAAAGGAACATTTTGGCGGGCTATGTTTACTGTTCGAAATAGAGTCGTGGACACCCTCATGTACTAGTATGTAATCTGTATCAATCCGACTAAGTAGGGACCACAAGATATGGGATTAAGCTTTTATTAGTAAGAGACCGAGATTAGAAATCGGTTTCGCCACCATCATCAGCTATGCCTTCAATTCATTTTGATATAAATACAGAGGCTTTGGGGACCAGGGTTGGAGGCATCGCAAGATTTTCATCCCTGTGATATGTAGGGGATCATAGCAGATGCATTTAACGCAAAGCTGAGGGGCCGGGAAATGATGATGCCCCTGCTGTGTAGGGATTCTAAAGCCCCCGCGCCTGATATTATTTTTGCTCACTAATTATTCAAGAGATAACTCCGTGACCCGGATGTTTGCCGGCCGTCCGGGCTTTACAACATAGGTCTTTAAACTTGGTCTGAATCCTTTCGCAGTGATTTTGACTTCATACTCTCCGGCAGGCAACCCGAAAAAGTGAAAATAGTTATTTGTGCAAAAATCAGTACTTGAGAGGAAGTCATCATAGTGATTCAGATTCTCGCCTTTCGTAGGACGGAGGATTCTCTCAATACCGGCGCCTTTTAGCGTAACCCTCTGTATGGTCACCTTTTTGCTCCCTGGCATGTATTGTTCCGCCGGCATACCGGCCGGGCGATCTTCAGCGTTCTGCGCTGCGGCTACATGCCCGTAGATCATGCCATCCGGCGTAAGCGAAAATTTTAGACCGTGCGTGCCATTGTTCTCGATGGAGACCGGTACATGATGCTTATCAGGTTTGACCGCGGAAGCCATTAAACTGACGGTATAGGCGCCGATCGGAAAAGGCCCAATGCGCTGGCCGCTGTCATCAGGGCTGGGATGAATCTCGGTTGCCGCCGCCTCACGGCCATCAGGCTGCATTACGAGGATTGGCCTGGGCCTGCCACCATCCAACGGATAATCATAGGTAAAATCAATTCTAAGATAACCGCCGGCAATCTGCTTTGCCCCATTATCCATGGCAAACGCATTGATGATTGTATTATACTGGGCCAACGCGGCCGGGCTGGCCACTATGCTGGTGTGGTCTTCATTGAAAGCAAAGTTCATTTCTGCCTCGGCCTGTGGCCGCAAGTCCATTAGACTGGCTAAAGTAATGGTGCCGTCATTGTTTGACCTGAACGGGTTCCGGCTGCCCCGGTGCCCGGTAAACATATAAAAGCTTACTGTGGGAGGCAGCTTGTCCCTGTAGAGGGATTGAAGAAACTCCCCCTCCGGCTGCATATCGATCCAACTGGGTATCACCGCCGGAGACTGCTTGACGCCATATTCGGCCATCCGGTCGCCGCCCCACGGGGTTGCGAGGGCAATAAACAGTTTTACGTAAGGCGCGTAGCGGCCATAATCCATAATGAAAGACCGCGCTACCAAGCCTCCCATGCTGTGTGCGGTTATAAACAGCGTATCAAACTTGTATTTAATTTGGAGATTATAGAGTTTCCAGAACAGCAAATAGGACATGCTTTTAAGGCGGGAGCCGGTCGGATAATAAAACAGCCAGGGTTGAAAACGTTTCCGATCCAGGTTGTTGATAAAATATTCCCATCCCTTGGGCGTTCCGGCGGCACCGTGAATAAATAGAATGGGGATTTTTTCCGGATCGTATTCTTCCAGGAAGTAATATTGCCGCCGATTGTTTTAAAGAAATCAAGCGGCTCCCAGAATCCCTTGCTACCATTTTCTGCGGAAAAGCGTTCATCTTTCAGCGAATAGGCCGCAACCACTATTACGCCTTTTTCCGGAATAGCGGATGCGACCTGTCCAACTAAAACCGTGGATGCCAGGCTTTCACTTACTTCCTCTTTTAATTTTGTCAGGGCACAGCCTGTCGCCACAAAACATAGAATGAACAGGGCAATGCCCAAATTTTTGAAGTTTAGCAGCGATCCAGCCGTCAAGCTATACGCGCTGGTTCTTGAGAATTTCATCATGTTTTTCCTGCAGCGGAAACAGATTCGGACGTATAGCAAAAATTTACCTATTTCGCTCGAAAGGGCTCCGTAACCAACATGAACATATTCCTGCATGGTTGTCGAAGGGATTGCGGGGTCGTAATTACAAAAATCACCGGTATTATCCAGTGCATTTTAACCTATCAGGCCTGGCTTCACTTCACATCAAAAAGGTCTGAAAGCCCAAGTTCATCAAGTTTTTCTGCCCCAGGATATCCGGTTTCAGGATCCCAACCTCTTAATTGATAAAACTCATCCCGCATTTTCTTGAAGACTTTACGATCCAAGGTTTTGCCTTTTCGGTTTAAAACAATATCTCCCTCACCAGGGACAATCACATCAGCGTTCATAAAAACAGATTGGACCGGATCAGTGAAATTGAAGTCCGCAATAGTATCATCTTTCTTTGGATTCCAACCTTCCCGTAAAAGGATGGCGCGCTGTTGATTAAAAATGATTTCACCGAATTTCAACAAAGCATCCTCATCCAGTTCTTTTCCGGTGACTGCGTTGAATGTGCGGGCTTCCAAGGTTGAATCGCCCACCTTGTCGTCCGTATGGTGTGAATACATCAATGGCCAACAGGAATCACAAAGCCCAAGGCTGTCCTTAACATAGGTACGGTCAATGATGTATTTAGCGGCCATGGCTTTGCCCTCATGGGTGTTCAAATCCCAGGCCTTATCATGGCGCCAGAATTTGGCAGCAGCAGCTCGATATACATCCGCAGTGACTGGTGTTGATCCGGGATATTGTAAATTCATGACCCACATGCCGATTATCCTGCTGGCCTCATGAAGCATAGCAATGGGCTGCCGGGGCTCAAAGGCATAGAGCAAACCATTCATTGGATATTCTCTTGCCGAATAGGTTGCACCATCTCCCACACCTGCAACTTCATTGGCAAAAAGTCGTTTGGCTTCCATGCCTAATGTTTCGCCTGCTCTCAGGAGCCCTTTTGCAAGGACATCACCCAAACCTTTTCGATAAGCGATCATATTACAAAGCTTTTCAAAGAACTCCCATGTCCCCAGCTTATCAATTTCAAGACCGGTTTGGGAGTCGTTTAAAAAACCTGCCTTGTAACCCGCGCTGATCCATTGAACAATATTGGCCATTTCCATGGTACACAATGATAGATCATTACAAAGCCCGGTTGCATCCAAGGCAGTTTCAGCAGGTTCCCCCGGACGCCCCATCACCCAAGGAAAGTACACAAACATGGCCTGGCACTTTCTAACAACTTCCTTGTTCGATTGGGTTCGGAATGTGGATCGCATGATACAGTCCAGACCACACTGGAAACAAGACGCCTTGCCTGTGCGGGAAATCTGATCCGGCGGGTATGGATTGAAAGAGGTGTCCCGCTGATTTAACTTTATTGTTAACCGATTGAGTTCATTTAATGCCTCCGGATTGCTTACCAGAGGAGATAGATTCCCTATCACGGCAATGGCTTTTAGATTTTTAGACCCCAGAACTGCGCCAAAACCACCGGTTGAACTACCCTCGTTGTCCGTCATCAGATTAGCACTGCGGCATAGATTCATTCCGGCCGGACCAGTGGTAATGTAATGTGTCTTTTTGCCATGCTTTTGTTTTAGATACGCTTCGACATGCTTGACTCCCTCAAGATGAATGTTGCCCGCATCTTCGAGTCTTGCTTTCCCATCTGAGATGAATAAATAAACAGGTCGATTCGCCTTTCCAGACACCATCAGTCCATCGAAACCAGCTCTTTTTAATGCGGGTCCCCAATATCCCCCCATGTTGCCATAACAAAAGCCTTCCGGCATCAACATCGGTGATTTCCCCACGACTTCAAACCGTGATGCACCTTGCACGCCTGTTGCTGTTAATGGCCCTGTCATAATAATTAAATGATTTTCTGGATCAAAAGCCCTGGCAGTGGCAGGGACATATTCCCAATAAAGGCGGGTGGCGATTCCTCGTCCACCTAAAAACCGATCTGCATAAGGATGGGTTGCAATCTCTGTGATAATTTCTGAAGAAAGATCAAGCTTCAAAATTTTTCCACACCAACCGTAGCTTAAAGAATTTAGAATCTTTTTTTTATTTTCAGCCACATCACCCCCTAATTTTTCTTCAGGGCAGCTACTATAAAAATACTGACTTTTTGCCTTTTTTTATGCGTTTTTATCAGGCTGATTATACGGATCTGGATATCACCCACCGTTGCAATGTTCTCCGAGAAAAGGCGACTTCGAGTGGTATTACAGATATATTGATAATCCAAGTAAAGGCAGCCTGTCAAATATAGGCGAAAAGGGTCCTTGCTAAAATGGGCTGGTGGATCAAAATAGTGGTAAGTAATCACCACTTCCGGCGCAACCTGGCTGCCTACCATATGTTGTACAATTAATCAGGGAGATATGGTAGGAAGATAGAGTCGATATACAAATTAACGGCGTTTTTCAGACAGACGCCCAAAAACAGCAAACCCAAAAGCCTGGTTGCTCATCGTATTGCGATGAGTAACTAATGTTACAACAAAATATTTGGAGAGGAATACTACGGTAGGTTTCTATAAATATCCTTGCGGTGGCCTACCTTGACTATCATAATTATAAGGACATCTTCTTGAATCTCGTAAATGATACGATATTCACCAGTGCGGACTTTGTGAAAAGGATTATTCCCTTTCATCTTTGCTGTGTCAGGATTCGAAAGATTCTCAGACAAGCTTTCTATCTTTTCGATTATTCGTTTTCTGTCGGCTTTTGGAATTTTTTTGAGTGCTTTTGCGGCAGACCTCTTAACCGCTATCCGGTAGCTCAAATTTCAAGTTCCTTTTTCAGATCTTCCCACGGGATTGGTTCGCCGGGTTCGTTTTTCGCTTTCCAGGCATCGTCAATATCGATTTGGTCCTCTATTTCCTGCAACAGCTTGAGTTCTTTCATAGAAACCAGGGCGGCCATTGGCTCACCATGACGAGTCAGAACGAAAGACTCATCCCCAAATGCCACCCTATTGATTATATTGGAAAATTTCTTCCTGGCATCAGCCGTCGTAATCTTGTTAAGCATAGGGAATACCTCATAGGTACAATATGTTCATAATGTACAAAGAATACGCACTAATGCTAATGTTGTCAACTTATCTGTTTTTGTGTAATTTAGGTGGGTTATAACAACTCCTTTAAGAGAGATTGGGCAAAAAGCGCACCCAACCCCTTAATTCAATCGTTACACATTTCCTATTCTAATGAATATGCGCCGAAAATTTGGTCATAAACACTTTGGACTTTTCTATATAAGACTCAGCGCTTGTATTTTTTTACGCACAATCATTTCAGTTGCCTGGGTGAATAGGCCAAAAGCGGAAGGGTGCCGACCGGCGATTTATCTGGCAGCTCTTTGTGGGCCGGTGATACCGTCCCAGCCTGGGCAGCGTACCATCTGGATGTTTCTCGGGCCTCCGTTGAAATGGTGACCCGGTCAACAACACCGAAGGGCTGCTCTTCATGCCCCTTTCGCTCAGCCGTTGCCGAATCCGACCGTTGAGACGATTCAATGGGTGAAATTCTCTGGTGGTTCACAATAATGTAGGGGGTGACGTCTGCCACAGGTGCAACCTTATAGGGCCAATAATAAGCTTCCGGTCCGATCTCTATGGACGATATATCGATGGTGTTGGACGCGATAATAAAAAAGTTTTCTCTTCCCAACCCTGCAAGATCAAACCTGCTTCAAAACACGTCCGTCTGATATCTGATTGTGTAAAGATTGGGACCCTTCTGTTGGTCCAGCAATTACCATGCCTGTTTAAAGATGAGGGCATATTTAAATAATTAATTGCTATAACGATAGGTTAAGCGTTGATTTGGTTTTATTTTGAAGCAAGGGGGTAGGTAATTTATTTCTGATTGTGAAGCAAATTCTATCGCCGGTGAATCAATCAGCCGGTAACAACCGGCAATCATCGCCTCTGCCAAGCGAACCTGCCATGCATTGACATCGCATGTGAATCGTGATGAAACGCCATTCAATAGGAATCCTATCCATAATTTAACACGGATACCGGATGAATAAATTCCAAGCCATGGCGCAGATCATGCTGCTGCTAAATGAGGATGGGCTTTTAAGACCGGGAAGCCATGTCTACCGTACGGTCAGGAGAATGATTTCCGACAAAATCGACAGATTGGGTCCAGAGGCGGCACTGGAAAGTGTCGTGGAGGGAAAGAATCAGCTACTGGATCGGATCAAGATTTTGGCCATGTGGCACAAGTATAATGGCGAATCGCCTTTCAAGAAATTCTGAAACATACCCTGCCCACCATCCCATACAAGTTATTCGGGCAGATGTCCTTCATGCAGACCTGCCTCCCATCGACGTCCGGAGTCTGACCCTCGACCCTTCTTTCGTCGGACTATTTTTCGGTCTCTTCGACATCGTTGTCGATATTTTCGGCAATGAATTCCCGGAGCAGTTTCTCTCCGCCACTATAGTGGCGGAGGGTGAATTCTGCCCCGCAGACCCAGCCCGTTTTGAAAAAGAGGTGACTGGAAGACGGGCGGAATTGAGAAATGTGCCGCGGGATACCGGCCACCCGCACCGGTATCTTTCCGTTAACGATCATCGGTTTGATTTCGGAGCCGATTTCAATCTCTTCCGGTGAGTCGATTAAAAACCCCACGCCGAACTCGTTGATATTGAAGATGCGGTAGGTCTTCCCGTTGATGGATATGGTCAGATCCTTGACGGCAAATCGGCTTTTCTTTCTTTTTCCCAAACCCTGATCCATATCCTCCTCCTGTTGTCCTTGCTGTTGGCCGGCCTTTTCGGCGGTCAATCCATAAGGATGATGTTCAATGACACATTTCTTGTATCCGATCAAGCGGTCTTCCCCTATAGCGTCATATGCAGCATGTATGGTGGGGCGCGTGGTGAAAACCTTATCCCAAGTTTTCGAATCATTGCGTGTCGATGACGATCATCGCCAAGAAGGACCGTTATCTGCTGGAACCGGTTTTCTCGGCTGGATTCATGAAATCCGGTATCCGGCCGATAATACAATCATACGGATGACATCGAATAAATGCGCCGGTAACGAAATGAACGCGGTTGCAGTGAATAAATAAAACAGAAACCTCCGATTGCTCTCCGGGGCAAAGGAAACTATTGTGAGCACGTCTGTAGAGATATTGCCGATTGTCAATCGGCTTGGTTTTTTTAATTCCTTCACTGCGGAAGAGAAGCGGCAGGTGGTGTCGGACGATGCTCACTTCAGGGTCTACAATCCTGGAGAGATGCTCATCCGCCAAGGCCACAGCGACCAGAGCCTGTTTATCATCCTCACCGGAAAGGTCAACATCACGGAAGGTGCCGGCGGGACCTTTTTAGCTGTTCTAAAGGCCGGTGATATCTTAGGGGAAATGGCTTTTTTAACCAACACCCGGCGAACCGCCAATGTGGTTGCCAGAGAATCTGTGATTGCGCTGAAGCTGGACCGGGTGCTTTTCGAACAGCTCACTCCGGAAATTCGGGAGAAGTTCAAGGACAAGATCATCGAGAAGATGGTGGCTCGGCTGGACGCGGCGAACAAAGAAATGTCCCGGCTCAATGCCGCTCTGAACGCAGCTTTCCCGGAACCATTGAAATTTGTGGAAAGGCACGCAGGTTCATCGATTGCCGATACGCCTGAACCGTTGTATGTCACCGGCCGGGAGCTGATCCGCAAGATCATCTCCAATCCTGCGTTACTGCCGGCCATGCCGGAGATGATGATCAAGGTCCAGCAGATGATCAAAAGCCCGGCAACCAGTCCCGCCCAGCTGGTCAACATCATCGAAAAGGATTCCGCTATGGTGACCGGCATTCTCAGGGTAGCAAATTCCGCTTATTACGGGTTTCGAGGAAAGGTCGCCACCATTCAGCACGCCTCAGCCCTTTTCGGGACTCGGCGGCTGGCTGAGCTGATTACGGCCATTAGCGCAGGCGGGGTATTGAAAAAATCCATGGATGGATACGGACTCGAGGCCGGCGATATGTGGTGCCATTCAATTGCCGTGGCCTGCACGGCCGGTGAAATCGCCGCCGCCGTTGGATTCGATACCCCTGGCAGTGCCTATCTGGCGGGACTGTTTCACGACATGGGGAAAATCATCCTGGATCCTTACGTTCGCGAACGGAAGGTGTTGTTCGACAACTACACCGCCACCCACCCGGAAAAAACCCTTCAGGATGCTGAGCACGACATCTTAGGCTTCGATCACGCCGTCATTGCGGCCATTCTCTGTGAAAACTGGAATCTGCCGCGATCCATATCCTTTGGCATTCGACACCACCACCAGCCTTCTTCAGCAGGTGACCATCAATTATCCCATATCGTGCATCTGGCGGACTATTTTACCATCCAGGCAGGCGTTGGCGTTGCCGGCACAGCTTTCTGCCATGAACTCGATGAAAGCAGCCGGTCCCTGCTGACCTTGGATCCGGATACTTTAAACGCTGCGGTAGAAAAGTCGCGTCAGTACGTGGAAAACCTGACCGGACAGGTGTCCCGTCCATGAACTCGGCGGATTATCCCGATTCGCACAAGGCGCCGAGGGGTCAATGCCGGGGGGAAGATGGAAAACTTTTCAAAAAAACGCTGCAGGCATGGGCGGTGGGCTTCTTCCAGACCGAAAGGTCCCACCTTCGGGTACATTAGTCCTTGAAATCAAACGTCCCAGTATAATATAATCCATTTCACCTATATCATAAATGGATGGTTAATTCGGCCCCGGCGCCATGTGGAATCGAACAGATGTTTCCCGGCTTTGAAAAACTCATCGAATCAAGAATAAAAAAAGCTCAGGACGAAGGTGCTTTCGAGAATCTTCCCGGCAGCGGCCAACCCCTTCATTTGGAGGATGATCGGCATATTCCCGAGGACCTGCGCATGGCGCACAAGGTTCTGAAAAATGCCGATTGCCTGCCGCCGGAGGTGCAATTGCTCAAAGAAATTCGCACAACCGAAGACCTGCTGGCCGGAATGACCGACACGGCGAAACAGTATCGTACCATCAAAAAAATCAACTTCCTAATAATGAAACTGAATGGCTTGAGAGACGCCAACGCGGCCCATGATATTCCCCAGCGCTACTACGGCGATGTGGTCGAACGCCTCGGGGCCGATAAAGCATAATCCGGTGCAACCATGGTTGGAAAAAAGAAAGCGGACGACGGCCTGGTCAGGAGTGTGCTGCTCGCCTACTTTATCCTGGTACTTCATGTGCTGCTCATCGCCGGCATGGCGATCCTGGTTCTCTTTTTCAGAGGCCTGGTCAGCTACATGCTCTGGATTTTCCTCGGCGGTATGGCGCTGATCGGACTATCCGCATTCTATATTTTCAGACGGATGCGGGCCGAAGGCAGATCCCTTGGGGAGATGTTAAGAAATCCCAAGTTCAACGGGCGATCTGTGGAGGTGAGCCTTCTGGGCGGAATGGCCACCGTCAAACTGGGACAGTCGTCCCGGCCACCGGCGATCGGGCACGATGCGGCCATTGACATTCCCCGTCTTGAAGACCCGGATGCATCCCGCAGCCGGGATATTTCGGACCTGGCGGAACTGGCTCGCTTGCTTGAAAAAGACCTCATCACTGTCGACGAGTTCAACAAAGCCAAGCAACACCTGCTGAATGGTTAAATGTTCCTGCCTAAACGGTTGACCACCCGGCGGCCGAAGAACGTTTTGTTTTTTCGTTGAAGTCCTTTTGTCAAGGACCTGAAAGCGGTCGCAGGCAAAAGGGCCTCGCTTGACAATCGCATTCGCTGCATACTGGTCTGCAGCCGCCAAATCGCAAAAGGGGATTTTTATCATGATAAAGAAAACCATCGCCTTGATCTCCGGTGGCATCTCGTCGGAAAGAGAAGTGTCCCTCAACAGCGGCAAACAGGTCTATGACGCCCTGGACAAGGACAGGTACGACATCCTGACCTACGATCCCAAGACAGACATTCCCCGGCTGGTTGCCGATGCCGGCAGAATCGACTGCGCGCTGATCATCCTGCACGGGCCCTACGGTGAAGACGGCACGGTTCAGGGCCTTCTGGATCTGCTGGACATTCCCTATCAGGGAGCCGGCGTACTGGGCAGCGCAGTTGCCATGAACAAACTGTTGTCCAAGCATCTTTACGAGAGAGCCGGCCTGGCCGTGCCGCCTTATGTTGTGGTGCGGCGGGGGGAGTCGGTCGACGTGAAGGGCATCGTCGCCGGGTTGGGCCTTCCGCTGGTGGTCAAACCGGTGGAAACCGGATCCAGCGTGGGCATGTCCATCGTCCGCGACGCGTCATCGCTGGCCGCTGCAGTGGAAAAGGCCTTGGAATTCGGCGCGACGGCCATGATCGAAGGCTATATCTCCGGCACGGAGATCACCTGCGGCGTGTTGGGCAACCAGGATCTTGACGCGCTTCCACTCATCGAGATCATTCCGGGAGACGGGTACGAATTTTTCGACTACGAAGCCAAATACCAGCCTGGTGCCACGCAGGAGATTTGCCCGGCTCGCATTGACGCGCGATTGACCCAAAAGGCGCAGGCCTGTGCCATAGCGGCCCACAACGCCTTGTACTGTCAGGGATACAGCCGGACGGACATGATTCTAAAAGACGACGAATTTTTCGTGCTGGAAACCAACACCATCCCCGGCATGACGGGCACCAGCCTGTTTCCTCAGTCGGCGAAGGCTGCCGGGATGTCTTTCGGTCAGTTGCTGGATCGGCTCATCGACCTGGGTATGGAGGCCCGACGTCGGCAAACCACACGGGGATAGCCCCATATGTCACCACAAACGCCCGCGGCAAACCTGCGGGCCCATAACACGAGGGAGGAATCTTATGAAAGTGTTGGTTGTCGGCGGCGGTGGAAGAGAGCACGCCCTGGTTTGGAAAATCGCCCAAAGTCCACGTGTGAAGAAAATTTTCTGCGCGCCCGGAAATGCAGGTATTGCAAAACTGGCCAATTGCGTCCCCATCGGTGCCGCCGAAATCGACAAACTTCTGGCATTTGCCCGGGATGAGAAGATTGATCTCACCGTCGTCGGCCCGGAAGATCCCCTGTCCAAAGGCATCGTCGACCAGTTCGAGGCGGCGGGTATGCGGGTTTTCGGCGCCAGCCAGAAAGCGGCCCGGATTGAATCCAGCAAGTCATTCGCCAAGGCGATCATGGAAAAATACGGCATCCCTACAGCCAAGGGGCGGACCTTTACACGCCTTGCCCAGGCGCAGACCTATGTGAAAAAGATGGGGGCGCCGCTGGTGGTCAAAGCGGACGGCTTGGCCGCCGGAAAAGGGGTGATCGTCTGCAGCACCGAAAAAATGGCCCTGGACGCCCTTAAACAGATCATGGTGGACCGTGAATTCGGCGAGGCCGGCGACCAGGTGGTGGTGGAAGAGTGCCTGGTGGGGGAAGAGGCCTCTTTTCTGGCCTTCACCGACGGCAAAACTGTGCTGCCCCTGCCGTCTTCACAGGATCACAAGCCTGTCTTCGATGACGATAAGGGCCTGAATACCGGCGGTATGGGCGCTTATTCACCCGCACCGGTGGTGGACGGGTATCTTCACCAGCGGATCATGAATGAAGTCATGATCCCCATGGTCAAGGGCATGGCTGCCGAGGGCTGCCCATACAAAGGCGTTTTGTATGCCGGCCTGATGATCGACCGGGACACGATCAAGGTGCTGGAGTTCAATGGCCGGTTCGGTGATCCGGAGGCACAGCCGCTGCTGGTTCGTTTGCAAAACGACATCATCCCGGTGATCGAGGCCATCATCGATGAACGACTGGACACCTGCCGCCTGGATATCGATCCTCGGGCATCGGTCTGCGTGGTCATGGCTTCCGGGAACTATCCGGGGAAGTACAAGAAAGGACTGGAGATAACGGGCATCGATGCCGCCAATCGCCTGCGGGACGTGGTGGTCTTTCATGCAGGGACTCGTTTAGAAGGCAAGCAGACCCTTTCGGATGGCGGCCGGGTGCTGGGTGTCACGGCTCTGGGTGATACGGTTGAACTGGCCATCAAGAAAGCCTATCAGGCGGTGGCCAAGATCAACTGGAAGGATGTTCACTACCGTTCCGACATTGGTAAAAAAGCATTGGTGCGGATGCAGGCGGTGCCCCGCGTGGGCATCGTCATGGGCAGCGATTCCGACCTCAAGGTAATGGAAGCAGCCCTGGGGATATTTAAAAAGTTCGGGATTCCCATCGAAATGACCGTGGCCTCGGCCCACCGCAGCCCGGAACGGGCCGCCGCCTATGCCGTTTCCGCCAGGCAGCGGGGACTGAAGGCCATCATCGCCGGTGCCGGCCATGCCGCCCACCTGGCCGGCGTTCTGGCGGCCCACACCACACTGCCGGTGATCGGCGTTCCCATCGACTCTTCCTGCCTCCAGGGTCTCGACGCGCTGCTCTCCACGGTGCAGATGCCCCCGGGCATCCCTGTGGCTACCGTCTCCATCGGAAAGCCTGGGGCGAAGAACGCAGCCATTCTGGCCGTTCAGATCATGGCCGCATCCGACGATGCGCTGAGCGCCCAATTGGAGACATTTAAAAAGGAGATGGCTGCCCAGGTTGAAAAAAAGGCTGAGAAACTCAGGGAATACCGCTAAGGTCGTCCGGATCGATTCGTCGGGCCCCGATCCGAATGATATCCGGACGGCGGCCCAGATTCTTGGACAAGAAGGGATACTGGTATTTCCCACATACGGGCTCTATGGGCTCGGGGCCGATGCGTTCTGTACCGAATCCGTCCGCCGGGTGTTCGCCATCAAGCGCCGGCCGGCTCATCAACCGTTGCTGGTGCTGCTGTCCGGTATTCACGATATGGACCGGGTGGTGCGAGCGGTTCCCGATTATGCCGAGCTTCTGTTGGGGTTGTGGCCAGGCGGGATAACCGTTATTTTCAAGGCCGGCGAGTCGGTGCCGGCGAGCCTTACCGGCGGAACGGGCAAGATCGGCGTGCGCGTGCCGTCTCATCCGGTGGCAAAGGCGCTGGTCGAGCAATTCGGCGGTCCCATCACCGGAACCAGCGCCAACCTGTCGGGCTTTCCGGCAACGGCCAGCGTGATGGATCTTGATCCTGAAATCCGCCGTCAGGTGGACATGGTTTTAGATGCCGGTACCCTTGCCGGTGGTCCCGGTTCCACCATTGTGGACGTGACCTGCTGGCCTGTCAAGGTCCTCCGCGAAGGGGTGGTGCCCCGGCAGGCCATCGACGATGTTCTGAGAAAGGGGTAGCGCAATTTGATTGACAATCTGCAGGGTTTTTCCTATATATCCAAACCCATGCCGGAGTGGTGAAATTGGTAGACGCAGTGGACTCAAAATCCACCGACCGCAAGGTCGTGCCGGTTCAATTCCGGCCTCCGGTACCACTATAAGAACAGGGAGTCAGCTTAAAATGCGGACTCCCTTTTTTTTTATTGAAAAATCGGCGTTTGTGCCCGAAACGGTGCCCGTAAATTTGTCAAGGTCATCTGCCTGTCTGTTGGCAGCCACTCTCAGGTCCGCATCATTGACGATGTCATCACGTTCCAAAACAGATCGCGTTTTACGACCGGATATCGTCATGGCAATACTTTCCGGTGTTCCATTACGAACCACGTTGCCCTTGTTATGTCTGCGGGCTTCTAAAAGGTAAAACCTAACATCTGACTCCTACCAACCGCGTCCTTTTTTGACACACCTGTATCAATCGGGCGTTAAGAAATTGACACAATCAGATAATGTCAGATCATGGATGATTAATAACCTCTCAAGAATACAATAAATATATAATTACTTTAAAAACGGCATGAAATATGCTTCAGCTAATTGCTGAAGGTAAAACGCTCCTTCCTCCTCTCTTTAGACAAGGCCTTTGACCAGGGCCTTGTCTTTTTTCCAGGCCTACCTCCGCGTTCCTTCCATTGTTTTTTCAGAAAATTAAAATAGGTGTGGAAAAATTGGAGTCGGTGGGATGATCAAAGAACACAAAAAAAAGGGTATAGCGGTTGGCTGTGCCCGATTGTGCCTAATTTGTGCCTGTCAAGCTCAATGGCAATCAAACGTTTACCAACGAATCCAAAAATAGATCTTGATTCCTACATAAAATCAATATATTGGAATCTAATGAGTTTCGGTCAAACAAGGATTTCGAACGCAATATTCACCGGGGGCGACGCCGTTCAGGTTCGATTCCGGGCTCCGGCACCAATCATGATAAAAACAGCGACCAGTGTCCAGATGATCGGCGTTTTTTTAGGTCCACCGTTGTAATTGCTTGTCAGATGGCCGATTCTTTGGTGACAACAACAGAAAAATCACAAACGCTTTTCCCAGGAGGTCTGTGTATGTGGGGGCAGATTAAAAAGTACATCATCATCGGTCTTATCGCCGCCGGCGGATACTATGTGTTGGGTCATCACTTCATCTATTACGAGCGGTCTATTTCCCTGCTGCCCAAGGAGGAGCTGACCCTCAAATACACCTTCTACGACCTGGGCAACAAACGACCGGAAACGATATTAAAAGTGGATGAACTGCGCTGGGCCGGTATCGGCGATATCATGGTGGAAAAGGGGATCGTTCCCGAGAGCCAGATACGCATACTGGAAAACAAGGCGGAGATGGCCTCGGACAACTAACCCCCGCGATAACCTTTTTTGCGGCCTGCGCAGCATACGATTATCAGTGAGAAGATCGCCTCTCACCCCATGGGAAGCATGTTGTCAGCCAGCCGGCTGGAGGTCTTCTTCAGGTTGATGCTGAGCAGATTTGCCAGCCCTTTCAGAATGTTGACGCCGAGATTTACCTTTTTCGACAGAATATCCTCGAAGGCCATGCGTTGAAAAACTGCCAGCCTGGCCTTTGAACGTGCAATAACGGTCGAGGATCTCGGAAAATTGTTGATGATGGACATCTCACCGATGGATCTGCCGCGTCTCAGCGTGGCCATGACGTCGCTGCTGTTGGGGCCGGTCTTTTTAGTCACATCCAGTTCCCCGCTTTCAACGAAACAGACGAAATCCGCTTTGTCCCACTCATTGAACAGCACTTCACCGGGGTCCAGGTCAATAAAATCCATCCGTGCGGCCACGTCAATCAGTTCATCTCTTTCCAGATACTCAAACAGCGGCAGGTTGATGATAAAATCAACCAGATCCTCGTTTGTGTCCGGTCCGTGCGGCTCCAATTGGTTTGGGTGCATATTCTATTTCCTGTCGCGCTTCTGTTTTTTCCCCGACATGGCCTAAAACATCTGCCGTGAGGGTACAAAATTCTGGCGGTTTGATTTGAAAACAGCTACAACGATTTCCCGGTACTGTCTCTATCGGCACCCGAAATTGGGGACTTGAGTCCAAGAATTGAAAAGCCTATTTCCAATTGATCGTCCAACCTCGAAAATACAGGCCATCGTTAAATGCTGATCACCTATTTAAAACTGCTGATGACCGCCATTTTCTGGGGTGGCACCTTTATTTCCGGCAGAATGCTGGTGGATTCCGTCCCCCCATTTACAGCCGCCTTTTTTCGTTTTCTTATTGCTGCGGCGTGTCTCTATGTCCTTGCTGTGCGCCGGGAAGGGAAAATTCCCAGGCTGGGAAGGCAACAGATTTTACCTGTGGTGCTGCTGGGATTGACCGGCGTATTTGCCTACAATGTATTTTTCTTCAATGGGTTGAAGCTGATCACCGCCGGTCGGGCCTCAATCATTATAGCCAACAACCCGATTATCATCACGCTTCTCTCGGCCCTGTTTTTCAAAGAACCCATCTCCCCGGCGAAGGCCGTCGGCATTCTGATATCCGTTGCCGGGGCCGTTATCGCCATTTCCGGCGGCGACCCGTTGGCCTTGTTTGCAGGCGGCGTCGGGATCGGAGATCTTTATATCTTCGGCTGCGTGCTCAGTTGGTCGGCTTATACGCTGATTGGAAAACGTGTGATGCGTGATCTCTCCCCTTTGGCGGCAGTATCGCATTCTGCGGCCGTCGGGGTGTTGGCACTGCTGATTCCTGCCTGCATGGAGGGCATGCCGGCGGCCGTGCCGGGGTATTCACTGTCTGATTGGGGCAATCTGGCCTATCTCGGACTATTTGGCACGGTGCTGGGGTTTGTCTGGTATTACGAGGGGATCCGGGTCATCGGACCGTCACGGGCCAGTCTGTTCATCAATTTCGTGCCAATCAGCGCGATTGGTCTGGCCCACTTTATCCTGAATGAGCCGTTAACCGTCTCGCTTCTGGTGGGCGGCGCCCTGGTGATTACCGGTGTCACCTTGAACCACCTTGCCGATTCCGGCGTGCGCGCGTTCAAATCAAAGGTCCGGTTCTGAACCGCGATAGCGAGTGCCCACCCCGCCGCTTGCCGCGGGGAGGGTTCAATACAAAGGAGCGTAACATGATCTCCACGCAGATTCCGGGTTTTGGTGCATTGACCCTCGAGCATCTGGTGCTGGACTATAACGGCACCCTGGCCGTGGACGGCCTGCTGCTTCCCGGTGTCAAAGGCGCCTTGAATACACTTGCCGCCGAGTTGGCGATTCATGTGGTCACTGCCGACACCTTTGGCAGAGCGGCCGGCGGTCTTGAAGGGGTCGACTGCCGGCTGAGCGTCCTGGAATCAGGATGCCAGGACCGGGCCAAAGCCAACTTCGTCAACCGGCTGGGCGCGGACCGGACGGCCAGCATCGGCAACGGGCGCAACGATGCGCTGATGCTGGCGGCGTCGGCTCTGGGAATCGCCGTCATATTGGGTGAAGGGGTTTCCACGGTGAGCCTGAATGCGGCTGACATCGTCTGCACGGATATCGTTGCCGCACTCGAATTGCTGATGCATCCGTTGCGGCTCACGGCTACCCTCCGGTCCTGAAATGGCTGCCTCAAGGGGTTGTGGCCAGTCAGCCGCCGATACCCTGCATCTGGTCTTTAACTGTAAGTACACCATTGGTGCAAAGCTGGTGCTTGGCCGCTTTATGTCGCACGGCGACTCGAAAAATTTCTGTCAGTTGCTCATCCGACCCACCGTTTCTCAACAGCGCTTTGAGGGGTTCGTGGCGATCGGAAAGCAGGCAGGCGCGAAGCTTGCCGTCTGCCGTCAGTCGGAGGCGGTTGCACCGACTGCAGAAATGATGGCTCATGGCACTGATGAATCCGACTTCTCCCTGGGCCCCTGCTATTCGATAGCGCCGGGCCGGACCGTCATTCTGGCCGTTACCCACCGGGGTCAGCTCCCCGATGGTGGCAATCATCTCCTGGATTTCCGGTGTCAGAATCTGATCCTGCGAACTGGCTCGGCTGCTGCCAATGGGCATGTATTCGATAAACCGGACGTGAAAGGGGTGGTCAAGTGAAAGCCTGCCGAAGGCTGTGATTTCATCATCGTTGATACCCCGCATGGCCACGACATTGATCTTGATGGGGCTAAAGCCGATCTCCCGGGCTCGCTGAATGCCCGACCACACTTGCTCGAACCGGTCGTAACCGGTGATCTGGGTATACTTTTGGGGATCCAGGGTATCCAGGCTGATATTGATGCGGCGAATGCCGGCATCGAATATTCGTTGGGCATTCGGGGCAAGCAGAACCCCGTTGGTGGTCAATGAAATATCTTCCAGCTCCGTGATGCGGGTCAGCCTTTCCAGCAACGCAACCGCCCCTTTCCTGACCAGGGGCTCGCCGCCGGTGATGCGCACCTTGCGGATACCGAGCTGTATGCCGATTTTCACCAGGCGCAGGATCTCTTCGTAGCTGAGGATGTCGTCGTGGCCGAGTTTGGGAATGCGGCCATCTGGCACACAGTAAAGGCACCTGAGGTTGCAGCGGTCGGTGATGGAAATGCGAAGGTAGTTCAGATGGCGTTTCTCCTGATCCACCAAACCTCCGACTTCTCTCAGTCCGCTATCCATATTTTTTCTCATTGCCATGTCCGACACGATCTGCCTTTGCCCATCGGCGGTTTTACGGGTAATTACGCCTGATGGTTCAAAATTGCCTGGACCAAGCCGGGAATCGTGTATGTATCGGCCTCGATGGTTACTGAAAAGCCTAAATCCATCGCCGTCTTGGAGGTTATGGGGCCGATGCTGGCTAAACTGACACCATCCATCAGGCTATCAATGCGGTCCGGAGGCAGCAATCGGTGAAAGTTCTTCACCGTGGACGAGCTGGTGAAGGTGACCATATCGATGGTCCCTTCGGTCAGGCGGGCGATCAGATCCGCAGCGCTGCTTTCCGCTTGCCGGGTTTCGTAGGCCGTCACCTCATCTACCAGCGCTCCCATACGGGTCAACTCCACGGGAAGTACGCTGCGTGCCTCCATGGCACGCGGCAGCAGGACCCTGCTGCCCTTTACCGGTTTGGCGGTAAACGCCTCCACCACGGATTCGGCGCGGTAGGTTTCCGGGATGATGTCGCTCTTCAATCCCCAGGTTTTTAGCCGGTCCGCCGTGGCAGGGCCGATGGCGGCGGTTTTTATGTGTCCCAGCGCGCGCACGTCCAGCCCGTTTTCAAACAGACGCCGGAAGAAATAATCTACCCCATTGACGCTGGTAAAGACGATCCAGCGATACTGGTCCAACGTCTCGATCGCCCTGTCCAGTCCTGCCCAATCCGGCGGCGGTCCCACCTGAATGGTGGGGCACTGGATACATTCAGCACCATATTCAGTCAATTGTTGAACCAGGTCGCTGGCCTGCTCCCGGGCGCGGGTGACAACGATCCGGCGGCCCATCAGCGGTCGGTTTTCAAACCACTGCATGGTCTTGCGCAGGTTGACCACCCCGCCGACGATGATGATGGCCGGCGCTTTGATACCGGCTTTTCGGGTTTCGTCGACGATCGTGTCCAAGGTCGCGGTAACGGTTTTCTGCTTGGGTGTGGTCCCCCAGCGGATGACCGCCGTTGGGGTATCCGCCGATCGGCCGTTGGCCACCAGGTTGGCGACGATGGTCGGCAGGTTTTTGACCCCCATGAAGAAGACCAGCGTGCCGATGCCGGTTGCCAGTGCATGCCAGTCGACACTGGATTCGGTCTTGGTGGGATCCTCGTGGCCGGTGACAAAGGCCACGTCCGATGTATAGTCCCGGTGGGTCAACGGAATGCCTGCATAGGCCGATGCGCCGATGGCGGCAGTCACGCCGGGGACGACCTCGAACGGGATGCCTGCGGCGACGAGGACTTCGGCTTCCTCACCGCCACGGCCAAAAATAAAGGGGTCGCCCCCTTTTAGCCGGGCCACCACGTTCCCCTGTTTGGCTTTTTCCACGATCAGGGCGTTGATGCCATCCTGGGGAAGGGTGTGGTCACCTCCCTTTTTGCCCACGTAGATCATTTCGGCATCCGGGTTGGCATGCGCCAGCAGGATCGGCGATGCCAGATAATCGTAGACGACGACATCGGCCCTGGCAATGCAGTCGGCACCTTTGACGGTGATCAAACCGGGGTCGCCGGGGCCGGCCCCCACCAGAAACACTTTGCCTGTTTGGTTGTTACTGTGCATTCGCGTTCAGTCTTTCCAGGATTTCCCCGGCCCCCATGGCCAGCAGCGCCTCGGCCAGTTGCAGGCCGATCTGTTCGCTCTGGGCTTCGGGTCCGGTTCGTGACTGTTTGACTTGATGGGATCCGTCCACATCGCAGACCAGCCCGGTGAGGGTGTATCCATTTTCGTCGATATGTCCGTGACCGGCAATGGGAACCTGGCAGCCACCTTCCAGCCGGTTTAAAAACATTCGTTCGCCCATGACCACCTGCCGGGTGGGCAGGTCGTCCAGGGCAGCAACCACGGGTGCAACGCGCGAGTCATTTTCCCTGATCTCGATGCACAGGGCGCCCTGGCCCACTGCGGGCAGCATGATTGATTCATCCAGGACCTGGGTGATACGGTTGGCCAGTCCCAGGCGGCGGATACCGGCGGCCGCCAGCACGATCGCATCCAAGGCCTCGCACTCCAGTTTCATCAGGCGGGTGTCCAGATTTCCCCGCAAGGGAACAATGCGGATATCAGGTCGAAAGCGAAGCAGTTGGGCGGAACGGCGAAGGCTGCTGGTGCCTATCCGCGCCCCTCGATCCAACCGGTCCAGAGGCAGGCCGCTCCGGGTGATCAGAACGTCACGGGGTTCTTCCCGCTCGGGGATCGCACCGATGCACAGCCCGACGGGTATATCGGCGGGCATGTCCTTCATGCTGTGCACCGCCAGGTCGATGCGCCCGTCCAGCAGCGCTTCTTCAATTTCCTTGACGAACAACCCTTTTCCACCCACTTTGGCCAGCGGAACATCAAGGATCTTGTCTCCCTTGGTTTTGATGGTGACCAGTTCGACGGTGAGATCTGGATGGTGACGGCTGACGGCCCCCTTTACCCAGTTGGCCTGCCACAGGGCCAGTTGGCTGCCCCGGGTGCCGATGGTGATGGTGCCGCTGGCCATCAGTGGCCACACCCGGAACAGCTGGATGCGCTGCAACCGGTGCATGACGATGATGAGGCGGACGTGCTCACGGTCTGGCCGCCGCTGCCTTTGCTGACAAATCCACAGGTGGACATGAGTCGGCAGACCGTACCGGCCTTGCAAGCCGGGCACTGGTCCGGTTCGCTGCCGCCCAGCACCAGATATTCGAAATCTTGACCGCATCCCTTGCAGTGGTACTCATAGATGGGCATGGATCATTTACTCCCTGTTCATGATTGTTTGAGTGGATAAATTAAGCACGAAAGTGCCCTAGACAACCTCCAGCGGTCAAGTTTGGTCAAACCCTCGGGTATCCCGCCGAGGCGGTGTTTCGCGGGTCCTTTCAGGAGGCCCTGGATGCCGTCATGCGGTCCTGCGTCTCTTCGATCTGCGGCTGGCTGTCATGGCCCATGGCCGCGGCCAGTTCAAACTCGGCCAGTGCATGGTTCAACTTTCCCTGATTCAGGAACACATGGCCCAGGCGATGCCTGAAGAGGCCGTTGTTCGGGGACAGCCGAACACTCTGCTCGCACAGCACCGACGCCACATCCAGGCTTTCTCCGCGCTCGGTGTAGAGCCGACCTAAAAGCGACAGCGATTCCGCATCACCGGGGTTGATCTTTACCGCGCGCTTGTAGGCCTGGATGGCCTCCTTGGTTAACCCCAGTTTGTCCAGACAGGCACCCAGGCTTTTAGATGCGGGGCCGGATCGGTTGTTGGCAAGGGTGGCGGCTTCCAGGTAGGGTCGGGCTTTTTCGTCCGCGCCCATCTCGATGAGTGTCTGGCCGATGTGAAAAATCACTTCAAAAACGTTTGGTTCGCAGGTATCGGCCTCCAGGAAGCATTCCAGCGCCTGTTCCAGGTTCCCTTTGAGCAGAAGGATAAAGCCCTTGTTATAGATGGCCATCACCTCTCCCGGGGACAACCGGATCGCATTTTCAAAGGCGCTCAGGGCATTGTCGAAATCTTTCAACACCCCATGGCACACCCCCAGGCTGTTGTGCAGGTTCGCGTCTGCAGGATCGAGCAGCAATCCTTTTTTATATTCACCGATGGCACCGGCGATATCGCCAGCCTGGTAGTAGCGGTCCCCGCTGATGTTCAGGCTCACCGCATCGAAGCCGGTAATCGTGCTGGGACCGAAAAAAGAGGCATGCTCGAGCGCTTTTTCAGCATTCTCCACAATCTGCGTGGGGATATAGTCAATGGTCGGGTAGGCGGCGACGCCAACGGTAAACGGCTGATTTTCCACATCTGGGAAAGCGTTTAGAAGATGTTGGGCCAGCACATGTCCGTCGGCAGCGGCAAGATGAGGAAACACGCAGGCAAATCGATCAAGACCGATCTGCGCCCAGTTTCCCTGATGCTTCCGGCAGAGCGTGGCTATGGCAGCGACCGCATCTTCCGGAATGCCTGTTTCTTCAGACCCTTCGATTTTGACCGCGATCGCACACAGCGCGGAAGCGGATGCCATGTGGGTGCCGATGGCATGGACCAGTCCCTGCCGGTCCCGCATATCGGAAAAAAGGGGGTCGGGGGAAGTGGCCGCGGCACTCTTCCGGCGGGTCGACACCGCCTGTGCATTGCCGTCATCAGCGGTGTCATCGGAATGGGAAAAGAGGAATTCTTGTGTCGTGCTGCGATGCTTAAACAGGTTTGAGGCGTGTCCTGCCATTCATTCACCTTCCATGGGTATCGACGGCCAGCATTTCTGCAAAGGCCTTTTCAATAATATCCAGCTCTTCTTCCTGCAGGGTCCGGGGATCCAGGATGAACCGGTCGTTTTCGATTCTGCCGATAATGGGCGGATTGTTGCAGCGCATCCACCGTTCGACGGCATTGACAGAAGTTCCGTCTACAGCAACGCCCAGGCAACGACTGGGCAGATCCAGCATCGGTAGTGAACCGCCTCCGGCCTTTGAGGAAATATCCAGCAATTCCACTTTTAGTCGTTCGCCGGGCAGCCGTTCGAGACGGGATTTCAATTCTGCAGCCCGTCCGTGGATTACGGTCAGCGGCAGCGTGAGCATTCTCAAGGTGGGAATCTGCTGCACCGCCTGGGGTTCGTCGCGATAGAGCTGCAAGGTGGCTTCAAGGGCAGCCAGGGTCATTTTGTCGATACGCAGGGCCCGGGTCAGAGAATTGGCTTTGATCCGGTCGATGTGTCGCTTAACGCCCAGGATAATTCCGGCCTGGGGGCCGCCCAGCAGCTTATCACCGCTGAAGGTGACCACATCCACACCGGCGGCCAGGGATTCCTGGACGGTGGGTTCCTTGGTCAGGCCGTATTTGGAGAAATCGACCAGGGTGCCGCTGCCCAGATCTTCCATGACAGGAAGGCCGTGTCGCCGACCGATCGACACCAGATCGGGCAGGGAAACGGCGGCCGTGAAGCCGACGATGCTGTAGTTGCTGGTGTGGACCTTGAGCAACAGTCCGGTCCGTTCACCGATGGCATTTTCGTAGTCGCGGGGGTGGGTTCGGTTGGTGGTCCCCACTTCTTTTAAAATCGCGCCGCTTTTGGCCATCACATCCGGAATCCGATAGGCCCCGCCGATTTCAACCAGTTCGCCGCGGGACACAATCACCTCCTGGCCTGTGGCCAGGGTGTCCAGGCAGAGCAGGGTGGCCGCGGCGTTGTTGTTCACGATCATGGCGGCCTGAGCCCCGCTCAATTCGCACAGGATCCCTTCCACGGCGCTGTAGCGGGATCCGCGCCGTCCTGCTTTAAGATCAAACTCCAAATTGGAATAGCGGCTGGAGATGGCTGTCAGGTTGTCCATCACCATCGGGGAGAGCAGTGAGCGGCCCAGGTTGGTGTGCACCACGACGCCGGTGGCGTTGACGGTGCGTCTCAGCTTCAAGGCCATGGTTTGTCCGGCCTGCTTTTTTACCTCCGCTACCAGGGCGATGCGGGAGAAGCAACTGCTGTCCAGCGGGCCGTCCGATTCCATAATCTGGGCCCGCAGGGCATCGATGGAAGCCCGGATGGCTGGAATCAACACCGATTTGGGAATGTGGTCAAAGTGCCCTTCGTCCGCACCAAACTCCAGGATCCGGTCCACGCCGGGGAGCTGTTTCAACTGGGCCTGTCTTTTTTCATCCATGGTCGGGGCTTTCAATAAGGCGTTGCGATCAGTGGTTTTCCGTCGTTTCCATGGCCGGTCCAAAGACTTTTCCCGGAATCAGGTCCACGAGGTCGTACAACTGCCCGGTGGACAGATCGAGCTGCGACAAATGCTCGATGAGGTAGTCCGTGCCCATGCGCTCCAGTTCGAGACCGGTGTGGAATCTGGACATGAGCAGGTCCGCCAGGTAAACGATGGTGGTCAGGGGATCGTTGTTTATATCCTCCTCCGGCCGATGGTGAAATCGGATGGCTTTGGCCAGGGGTGCGGGCAGGGACCATTTGTTTGCCAGGATTTCGCCCACCCGGGTGTGATCCATGCCAAGGACCCGAGTTTCCACATCGATAATTTCCGACTGGCGGTCCTGAAATTCGCGATAGAGCATCGGATAGGCGCCGGTGATATACTGGTCCAGCACCACCTTGCCGATATCGTGCAGCAGCCCGGCCGTGTAGGCAACACCGGGCAAGGCTTTTTCGGTCATGCCGGCGATTTTTTCGGCGATCATGGCCGTTCCGACCGCATGGTGGTAAAGGCCGCCCTTGCACAGGCTATAGCCATTGCCGCTCTGGCTGTAATAGCTTTGCACGGCCGCCGAGATTACCAATTTGATGAACAGTTCCTGGCCAAGGAACACCAGTGCATGATCCAAGGATACCACGTCGTGACGTTTGGTGAACATGGCCGAATTACAAAGCTGGATGGTTCTGGCGCTGATGACCTGGTCCCTTTTCACCTCTTCGGACACTTTATCGATGTCGTAAGTGCCGTCCTCGATGATGCGCAGCACTTTCAGGGCCACCTGGGGGATGGGTCGGATGGTTTCGATGGCCTGCCAGACGTCCGACAGTGCCGGTGATGGTTCGCCGACATGGCTGTCCACAGCGTTGAATCCGGCCGGCTGAATGCGGTATCCCCAGCGCTGCATGTCCAACTCAATGGCGCAGGTGAAAAAACCGCCGGTTTCCGATCGAACCACGGCAACGCCTTCGCGATCCAGTGCCGCCACCGCTTTTTCCGAGGTTCTACCGCCGATGTCCAGGTTTATGTCCTGGGGGGTCAATGGGCCCACCAGGGCGCCGCCGGCGATTACTGCCTGCATGTTTTCACGGGTGGCACCCATGTCCAGCAATTGCTTCAAAAACAACGGCATGCTGGTGGTGGCGTATTTTTCAGGCTGGTCCACGCTCCAGGAACTGGCCGGCTCCGGCAGCAGCAGATGGTTCAGTCCCCCGACACCAGCAGTCGCATCGAATATGACCACACCCACGCAGGTGCCTAAAAAAGACTGAAGCAGGCGGGGTTGCGTATATCCGACCTCGAAAGATCCGGAGGTCACATGATATTTTTTTAAGATCCCCATCGAGGGTTGCCTTCCGTTTGAAGGTATTTCTAACCGTGTAACATACCACTATTATCATGTTGTTATCAACCACAGGATGACCTTTTTCCAACGCAGGTTTGTCCGGTCCGTCACGCAGGCAAACATGGCCGGAAAGTATCGATAGACATCGGAAAGAGCGGATGTATGGGGGGCGTGAGCTGTGGCCGGATTCAACGAATATGCTTCCGGCACAATCTCGCGCAATTATTTTTTGCCGCGGCCCTTATGCATTGACAGGGCCGGGGATTTAACCTACAAGCGAAGACAAAGGTGCGTTTCGCTTAATAGGGAATCCCGTGAAAACCGGGAGCGGTCCCGCCGCTGTAACCCTCGTTCCTTCCATCTGGATGGAAGGAATCCGCTGAGCCATATGCCACTGTTCCGGGATACCGGTGTGGGAAGGCGCTCAACGGGTCGGGGGAAGCCAGAAGACCTGCCTTGCATATGTGCCGCTTAGCCCTTCTTGGAAAAGTGCTCGCGGCCATTCATAATCGAGGGCCAAGTAAAATGGGTGCGACCCTTCAAACCAACGGACAGGTTTGAAGGGTTTTTGTATTAGGGCTCGATATGGCCGCTCGGTTGCCGGCAGACCGGTCATGAAAGATAAAGGGCGATAGGAAACCGGTGATGGTGATGCCGGTGCTCGAAGGCCTGGAAGCCAACGATGCCTTTGCGGACGTCTTCGTCTCCAAAATCAAGGATGCGGCCCATGACGCCGGCATCGCGTTGAGGCTGCACCACTGACAGTAAACGACCATTCGATTGCGGTCTGGAAACCGGGCGTCGGGGGAACGAACCGCAAGAAGCCGAAACGACCATGATTAACGTTTCTTCCAACACGTCTGTCCATCGCTTTCAGAACCACAGCCTTCTCATGGTCGGCCTGCTGGCCCTGGCCCTGACAATGACCATCAGTCTGTCGGCCGGCATGGGGTATATGAAGATTGCCTGGGTGGATGTGCTGCGGGTGGTGGGCGGCAGCCTGACGGGAAACGCGGGGCTGATCGCCGACGTGGACGAGTTGACCCGGGTCATCGTCATGGAGGTTCGCCTGCCGCGCATTCTCACCGCGGCCGCCGTGGGTGGCGGGCTGGCATTGTGCGGGGTGGTTTTCCAAGGCATCCTGCTCAACCCCCTGGCCGATCCATACACCTTGGGTGTCTCTGCCGGTGCCGCCTTCGGTGCAGCCCTGGCCCTGCTGCTGAACCTGACCGTGGCGGGGGTCTACAGTGTGCCGATATGCGCATTCGTCGGTGCCACCGCCACGTTGATGCTGGTCGTCTACCTCTCCTCGTCAGCCGGCGGCGCCAATGCAAACAACCTGATCCTTTCGGGGATCATTGTCGCGGCCATCCTTTCAGCGGGCATCAGTTTCCTGAAATTCGTGGCCGATGAGCAGGTGTCGGTGATCATTTTCTGGCTCATGGGCAGTTTCGCGTCGAAAACCTGGATCGATGTCGGCTTGTCCAGCAGCTTTGTCATGGTGGGTTTGTTGGTCTTCGTCTTTTACGCCCGCGATCTGAACCTGTTGTGTCTGGGGCGGCGGGCAGCCGCATCCCTGGGCGTGGATGCCCGTGGGGTCCCCTGGATCCTGCTGGTCACGGCATCGCTGGTGGCGGCGGCCTGCGTGTCTGTCTCGGGCATCATCGGTTTCGTCGGGCTGCTGGTGCCCCACATGATGCGTGCCCTGGTCGGTCCGGACAACCGTCGCCTGCTGCCTCTGTCTCTTTTCAGCGGGGCGATCCTTCTTTTGTGCGCCGATACGGTAACCCGGGCCATTCTGCCCCATGAAATTCCCATCGGGGTGCTTACGGCGCTGATCGGCGGTCCTTTTTTCTGCTACCTGTTTCGCAAACGTCAGACCGGTGGGAGGGGGTTTTAAGCGTGGGCTTTGCACTTTGCGGCATCGGTTTCGCCCATCCGGGCAGGACCATTTTCGAGGGTCTGGATTTAGACCTGCCTGCCGGCCGATTTACCGGCATCGTTGGCCCCAACGGCTGTGGCAAGACCACGTTGCTCGACCTGATCTGCCGCCACATCACACCCCATCGGGGCCAGATTCAGTTCGCGGGCAGGCCCTTGGGCGAATATGGCAAGCGAGCACTGGCCAGACAGATCGCGCTGGTGCCTCAGGACTATGGTATCAATTTTCCTTTTACCGTAGAAGAGGTGGTCTTCATGGGGCGATACCCCCATACGCCCCGATTCGGCGCGCCATCGACCGAAGACGTGGATCGGGTGACCCGGACCATGGCCGATTGTGACGTGCTGATATTCAAGGACCGCCCTTTCACATCGCTGAGCGGGGGCGAGCGCCAGCGGGTGATCTTTGCACGGGCCCTGGCCCAGGATACCCCGGTGCTGGTTCTGGACGAGGCCACGGCAAACCTGGACGTCTGCCATACCCTGACGCTGCTGGACCGCGTGGCCGGTCTGGTTCAGACTGAACAGCGGACGGTGATCGCGGTGTTTCAGGACTTGAATCTGGCATCGGCATACAGCCAGGAAGTCGTCATGGTCAAAGCTGGCCGGGTGGTGGCTGCCGGCCCGACGGCAGAGGTGTTCACTCCGCAGAACCTGAAACGGGTATTCGACGTTCAGGCCCGGGTGGCGGTTGACGATTTTACCGGACGGCTGCAGGTTAGGTATAAAAGATCCTGATTGAGGGATTGAGGGATTGAAAAAACACCTGATCATATTCATCGTTTTAACCCTATGGCTGTTCCTGGAGAGTGCTGCTCTTGCCGCTGATTCCCAGATGGGTGAAGCCGTTCGTGACAACGCCCCCTATGGTCGGATCATCTCGCTTTACGGCGCCCATACGGAGAACCTGCTGGCCATGGGTGCGGCTGACCAGCTCATCGGCATCGATGGCCAGTCGGCCCATCTGCCCGGAGCAGTGGGAAAGAAGATCTTTTCCTATCACGACGACCCGGAACGGTTTCTGGCCGCCCGTCCGGACCTGGTGCTGATCCGGCCCATGATCGACCGCGGCTATCCCCGGCTGGTGCAGCGCCTGAAGCAAAGCGGAATCCAGGTGGTGTCGGTGCAGACCACCACCGTGGAACAGCTGGCGGAATACTGGCGGCTCTTGGGACAGCTCAGCGGCAGAGAGGCACAAGCCGACGGCATGCATCGCGCCTTTCAGGTGGCGGTGGGTGACTTCAAGCGCCTATCGGCGCAGGTGGGCAAACGTCAGCGTGTCTACTTCGAGGCCATCCACCGCAAAATGAAAACCTTCACGCCCCAGGCCATGGCCATATTTGCCCTGGAAACCGCCGGCGGCATCAATGTGGCCAGCGATGCACCGGTGCGCGAAGACAACAATATCGCCGTATACGGAAAGGAGCGGCTGCTCTCCCATGCCGCCGGGATCGATGTGTTTCTCTCCCAACAGGGTGCCATGAACCAGACCTCCGTGTCGGCGATCATGGCTGAACCGGGATTCGGGGCTATCAAGGCCATCAAGGCGCGGCAGGTGTTCCTGGTGGACGAGACCATCGTCTCGCGTCCGACCCTGGGGCTGCTCAAAGGAATATACCGGATCGGCTGTCTGCTCTATCCGGACGTATACTGTGCGGCGGGCAGGAACATCCTGGCGTCCGCCGGAATGGAAGATATGCACCCATAAATCACAATAACCAACAACCAAATGATTTGAAATTTGAGTTTTGTAATTTGTAATTTCCGGTTTTTCCGGGATAGGAGGCTGCGATTAAAGGCATCGTCATCGCCGGCACCCACAGCGGGGCCGGTAAAACCACCATCACGCTGGGCCTGATGGCCGCGCTCACCGCCCGGGGGTATGCCGTTGCGCCCTTCAAGGTGGGGCCGGATTTCATCGATCCCGGCCACCACAGCCGGGTCACCGGCCGGGCCAGCCGCAACCTGGACGGCTGGATGCTTTCGCAGGATTACAACCTGAAGGCCTTTGCCAGGCACACCGTCGATGCCGACATCGCCGTGGTGGAGGGGGTGATGGGCCTGTTCGACGGCTACGACGGACGCAGCGAGGCCGGCTCCACCGCCCAGATGGCCAAGTGGCTGGGCCTGCCCGTGGTGCTGGTGGTGGGGGCACGCGCCATGGCCCGCAGCGCCGCCGCCCTGGTGCAGGGTTTCGAGCGGTTTGATCCCGAGGTCGAATATGCCGGGGTGCTGTTTAACCACCTGGGCAGCGACCGCCATCTGGGCTACCTGGAAGCGGCCATGGACGGCTACGTGTGCATGCCGGTGCTGGGCGGCCTGATGCGTGATGAAACCATCACCATTCCCGAGCGACATCTGGGGCTGGTGACCCGGGAAGACCACGACCTGTCCGCAGAGAACCGCGGGCGTCTGGCGGCTCTGATTGAAAAACAGCTGGACCTCGAGGCGTTGCTCCAGCGACTGCCGGATCTTGATCTTCAGGGGAGTGCGTCAACCCCTCGAATCGAGACGCGGACCACCGGCGTGCGTATCGGGGTGGCCCGGGATGCCGCCTTCTGCTTTTACTACCCGGACAACCTGGAGATGTTGGAGACAGCCGGCGCCCAACTGGTTTTTTTCTCACCCCTGACGGACAACCGGCTGCCGCAAGGACTGGACGGCCTTTACTTCGGCGGGGGCTATCCGGAGTTGCACGCCGGTGCGTTGGCCGGCAACCGAACGCTGCGACAGGAGATTCGGCAATTGAGTCGAATGAACATGCCCATTTACGGAGAATGCGGCGGATTCATGTACCTGTGCCGGGAGATGGGCGACACCGATGGAAACCCCTTTTCCATGACCGGCTGCCTGCCCTTTTCCACGCGTATGCTGGGACGGCTCAAGGCATTGGGATACCGGGAGGTCACCCAGTCCATGGCAACGCTGCTGGGACCGGCCGGACAGGTCATGCGGGGGCATGAATTTCATTATTCCACCATCACCGGTGAGGCTGTCGGCCTGCCCGGGGTCTATCGGATGACCGACCGCGCCGGCATGGACAAGGCGGCCGACGGTTTTGTGGTTAACATGACCCTGGGCAGTTATATCCACCTGCATTTCGGAAGCTGCCCACAGGCTGCCATTCATTTCGTAAATGCCTGCGGACGCTGGGCTGCCGAAGAAAAGCAACTTTAAAGGAACCGTTCATGAAACCCCATGAGATCGAGCAGTTGAGTTTTCAGATTATCGACAGCGAAGCCGGCGACCACGGCTTTTCAACGGATCAGTGGCCGGTGGTGCGCCGGGTGATCCATACCAGTGCCGATTTTGAGTGGCAGCGGATGATCTGTTTTCATCCACGGGCCATTTTGTCCGGTGTGTCGGCTATCCGCAATGGGTGTCCAATTGTCACCGACACCAACATGGCGCGTGCAGGCATCCGCCAGCGGGATCTGGCCCGGTTCGGCGGCACGGTCAATTGTTACATGACGGATGAACGCGTGGCCGAGACCGCCGCACGCAAGGGCATCACACGGGCCAAGGCGGCCGTGGACGTGGCCGCGCCGGGGCTTTCCGGCGGCATTTACGTAGTGGGCAACGCCCCCACCGCCCTGCTGCGGCTGATCGAACTCATTGACCAGGGAACCGTGCGCCCGGCCCTGGTGGTGGGTCTGCCGGTGGGGTTCGTCAACGCCGCCGAATCCAAAGCCCTGCTGCTGGAATGCGATGTCCCCCATATCACCAACGTGGGCCGCAAAGGCGGCTCGAATGTGGCAGCGGCCGTGGTCAACGCATTGATCATCAAGACCGGAGAAGAAAGTTGAGCCCGGATCGTTTTCGACGGGTACACAAGAGACCGAAACGATTGTCGGTGCTGAACGACGTCAGCCTTTCAACCTATTACCAACAGGCGACACCATGAACATTTTGCATTACGGAACGCTATACGGCATCGGCGTGGGGCCAGGTGATCCGGATCTGATCCCCTTGAAATCGGTCAAGATCATCAAACGGGTCGATGTAGTCTTCGCGGCGTCTTCCACCAAAAATGCTCACAGCCAGGCGGTCACGATTGCCGCTCCGCACATCCCCGAAAACAGCGACGTGCGTTTGCTGCCCTTTCCCATGACCAAGGACCAAGCCGAAAAAGAGGCCTGCTGGCAAGCCCATGCACGCACCATTATCACCGAACTGGAAAAGGGCCATGATGTGGCTTTTCTCACCCTGGGGGACTCGCTGACCTACGCCACCTACGGATATGTGCTCAAGTACGTGCTGGCCCTGGCACCCGGCGCGCCGGTGGTCACCGTTCCCGGCATTACCGCCTATCAGGCCGCCGCCGCCCGGGTGAACCGCCCCCTGGTGGAAGGGGAGGAGTCGCTGCTGGTGTTGTCCGGTGTGGAAGGGGGGCACCGCCTTCGCCAGCTCTCGGAAATAGTGGACAACGTGGTTTTCATGAAGGCCTATCGCAACGCCGGGGATATCACGGATGCCCTGGAAGAAAAGCACATGCTGGAAAACAGTGTGGCGGTGGCCAACTGCTGCCTGGCAAATGAAGAGGTGATTGAAGACATTAAAACATTAAAGCAGCGCAAACCGGGATACTGGACCCTCATTCTTGCCAAGAAAAACCACAACCATGAGGCACACTGAGTCCCGGCTGCCCTACAAAGCCCTGGCGGTTTCCGTGGCCTTCTCCCTTCTTGTGGTCGGCTGGGGATGGCTGAAGCTGGAGGCGCATACCGTCAATCACCTGGCCGTGCACCTGTTCTGGCCGCTGGTGCGCCTGCTGGTTTTTATTACCCTGGGGCTGGTGGTGGGGCAGATCATCGAGGCCACCGGCTGGACCCGGCGGCTGGCCGTGGTGGCAGCCCCCCTGTTCCGTTTCAGTCACCTGGGGGATCGCTGTTCGGCCGCTTTCACGACCTCCTTCTTTTCCGGTGTGGCCGCCAACGCCATGCTGTGGGAATTCTTCAAGGAAGAGAAGATTACCCGCCGGCAATTGTTCCTCAGTAACCTCATGAATCAAGTTCCGGCCTATTTCCTCCACCTGCCGACCACTTTTTTCATTGTGATCCCGCTTACCGGCCGGGCCGGGGCGCTTTACTTTTTTCTCACCTTCGTGGCCCTGGTGGCCCGAACATGGATGGTGATGCTCTATGGCCGCTGGTTCTGCCTGCCGGACAGGGGCTCGCAGGACACGGCCTGCCGGATGCAGAAACCATTGGTACCCGGGCGGACAAAAACGGCTGTGATGGAAACAATTAAACGACGCCTGCCCGGACGGATCGTCCGTATCGCCGTATATGTGGTGCCGATCTACACCCTGGTTTTCATGGTCAACGCCATGGGTGGGTTTGATGCGGCGCGTAATTGGCTGGCCCGTTTCGTGGTCACCAGCGTGCTGCCGATGGAATCTCTGTCGGTCGTCATCTTAAGCTTTGCCGCTGAATTCACTTCCGGTTTTGCTGCTGCAGGTGCCTTGATGCAGGCCGGTGTTTTGACCATCAAGCAGACCGTGATTGCCCTGCTGGCGGGAAATATCGTGGCTTTTCCCATCCGGGCGCTGCGCCACCAGCTGCCCCGGTACATGGGAATCTTCTCACCGGTCTTGGGTCTTCAACTGCTGCTTCTCGGCCAGGGGCTCCGGGTCATCAGCCTGATGGTCGTGGGTGTGGTTTATTTTTTCTTTTTATAGGGGAATGCTTGACCCTTCGACGCCTATGTGGCTCAATAGAAAAAACCTGGTCTAAAAATAATAACTGGAAGAGAGAGCCATGCATCCATTCGAAAATGAATTTATGGCTGGCCAGCGCCTGATAGTGGGCTTCGACGGCCCCGTCTTTAGCGACGACCTGAAATTTCTCATCGGCACGTTGCAGGTGGGGGGATTGATCCTATTCTCATGTAATCTGAAGTCGCCGGAGCAGATCCGGCAGTTGTGCCGCGACTGCCAGGCTTGCGCCGACAGATTCGGCTTGCCGCCGCTCTTCATCGCCATCGATCAGGAGGGCGGGCAGGTGGCCCGGCTAAAACCGCCTTTTACCCAGTTTGCGGGGAATCCGGCCATCAAACATCCCGAAGACGCCGTCCATTTCGCCAGGGTAACGGCCAAGGAACTGAGGCATTTGGGTGTCAACATGAACATGGCGCCGGTGCTGGACGTCGCTCCGGACGGGGTGGACAGCATCATGGCCGGCCGCGCCTTCGGCAGTGATCCAGAATGGGTCGCCAGCATGGGCATGACGGTGATCGACCATCTTCAACAGCGAGGAGTCATGGCGGTGGCCAAGCATTTCCCCGGCATCGGCCGAACCGTCCTGGACAGCCATCTGGCCCTGCCCGACCTGGACGTCGATGCAAAGGCTTTGACCGGTTTCGACCTGATCCCCTTCCAATCCGCCATCCAGGGCAACGTGGCCGGCATCATGCTCTCGCATATCCGCTACACCGGCATCGATCCGGTCTGGCCAGCCAGCCTGAGCCCGGCCATTTCGGCGGACCTGCTGCGCCGGAAGATGGCTTACGACGGTGTCGTGATGACTGATGACCTGGACATGGGGGCCATCAAGCCCAGACACGATATCGACACCGCCGTCGGCCAGATCCTGATGGCCGATGTGGACATCGCCCTTATCTGCCACAAAGGACCCGATATCGAGGCGGCTTGTGATAAGATTCGCCGTTCGCTCGTTGACGACGCCCATCTCAGGCGGATGGGAGAGCGCTCCGTCGAGCGGATTCTGCGGTTGAAACGGGCATACCTCAAGGGGGGGTGGGAACAGCGGTATGGGATGCCGGTTCAAGCGTAACCGGGCGACAATCCCGACTGGAAAATCGTGTTGGTGTCGCCGGATGCGATTCGAAAGCTATCGCAGCGCTCAATGGAAATTATCGGTTGGTTGGTCCAAGCGCTTTCTCAAGATGCGTTTGTCATCGACGGTCAGACTATAGAGCAATCCCGTTATAACCAGGCAGCCGGCAAATAAAACAAATGTCATACGGAAGACGTTTGGCGCAAGAGATCCTTCCGGATAGAACGCGTTGATCGCCCACCCGAGACCGTGCAGAAAAAAGGCGACCCCCGTCATGGTAAAAAAGTTGATGCCTGTCATGGCGGTCCCGGCATTTTTAAGGGGCATACGCTCTTTGATGTGTGCATACATGATCTGACCGGACCCGCTGGAGAATCCAAAACCAAAAAACAATGCAAACAGAATCAGCAGCGAGGTAGCGCCGGGCAACACGGCAAGTGTGACCAGAATCCCCGCCATCAAGGCCAATCCGCCAATAATGACAGTTTTCCTCGAACGGAGAATCGAATCGGATATCCATCCGCAAACGGGGCTGCCGACGATCAGGCCGATGCTCATCGCCAGAAGCAGGTTGCCGGTCATAACCTGGGAGAGATCCATGGTAACCATCAGAAATGGGCCTGCCCAAAGGGCCTGAACCGACGCATATATGCCGTAACGGAAAAAAGTCCCCATCGAAATCAGCCAGTAGTCCCGCCGGGTAAAGAGTAGCAGCAGGCCGCTCAGTGCAACGGATAAACTGACCGTCGTGGCTGCGGGGGGACGACTCACCGGCGCATCGTTGGGATGATCTCGCGCGACCAGATAAAACAGCAGGGCAATGACCAGGTTGCTCATGGCGAAGAGAAGAAAGGTCGTTCGCCATCCGAACCATTCGGTCAGCCATACCAGCGGTGTTGCCGCCGCTATATTTCCTGCGGTTCCGACGGATACAAATATGGCGGAAAGGGTTGCGAAATACAGTGGAGAAAACCAGGTGGTGATCAGTTTCAACGGCCCCATCAGATTGCATGCCATGCCTACGCCAAGGAGCGAACGCCCGACGATGAGCGCAACTGCCGATTCGCCATAGGCAAACAGGGCGGCTCCGGCGACGGCTATCAGAGAGAGGACCGTCATCAGGACCCTCGGCCCCACGCGGTCCAAATAAAGCCCGACCGGGATCTGCATTGCGGCAAACGCATAAAAAAATGCGGCGGAGATGAGTCCCAGGTCTTCTGTATCAAGGTCAAGTTCTTCAACCAGATTAGGTGCGATTACCGCTATTGAAGACCGGTAAAACTGAGAAAAGGTAAACAGCAGACAGGATATCAGGTAAATGATCCATCGGCGATTTATTTTAGGGATCATCGGTCACGCAAAGGCATGTTCAGTGGCAATGGGGCTGCCAGGATTGTTTGTTTTCGGCGGATACGGAAAAAGATGTACACTGAATAGTACGCATCCAAATTTCGGTCAATAAGATACATCAAAGGGAAATCGGTTACGGTGAAAACTATCCGGAGTTATATTTACCGCTGGTATATAACTGTTGGGCGCGACTGCCTTGTTTCGTTTCTTGAAAAACTGGCAATTTTGTGCACCATGTAGGAAAGCGTTACTTCCGGGCCCCTCCTGGATTGCAGACTTCTTTTTAATGCCTATCCTACTGGAATAAACAAACCTAATTGAGAAAGTTTTAAAAACAGCATGAATATAGATTAGGTAAAAACCATAAAAACGGAGTCCACCGATGTCCATAATTACCATTAACAGAGGGTCCTACAGTCGAGGCAAACAGGTAGCTGAAAAGCTGGCACTGAAATTGGGATATGAATGCATTTCGCGAGATATTCTGCTGGAAGCTTCCGATGAATTCAATATCCCAGAAATTAAACTCACCAGGGCCCTTCATGATCCAGCATCGGTCCTTGAGCGATTTTTTCACGGCAAAGAAAAATACGTAAGCTATATTTGCACCGCACTTCTCCAACATGTTTGCAAAGACAATATTGTCTACCACGGCCTGGCGGGTCAATATATTCTGCGCGACATTCCGCACGTTCTGAAAGTCAGGGTTATCGCCGACATGCAAGAGCGGGTAAAGGAAGAAATGCGTCGCGAAAATATTTCGGCTGAAAAAGCCCTTTATGTTTTAAAGAAAGACGATGAAGAACGCCGCAAATGGGCGATGCAGGTATACGGTACGGATACGTGGGATAGTAGACTTTATGATATTATCCTGCATATCGGCAGATTGACTGTCGACGATGCGGTGGACATCCTTTTTAATACGGTCCAAAAACCAAATTTCAAAACAACACCTGAATCCCGGAAATTGGTTGAAAATCTTACCCTGGCATCAAGGGTTAAGTCAGATCTGGCCATGATTGCACCAAAAGTTCAAGTGATAGCCCATGATGGCAAGATTTCTATCAACAACATCGCTTTCGAAACCGGGAGCAAAGAAAAAGATCGGATTAAGTCAATCGCTTTGCAAATCGAAGGCGTTGAAGAAGTTGTTTTTAATATAAAGATACCGGTAGGCCAGCGTGGTCATGTCAATCCTTTTTATAATATTGGGTAAGGGCAAAAATGGTAATAGTGGAAGTGGACCTGGTCGGCAGACAATCTATCATAGTGTTTAACCATATTTGCCAACCCAGGCTTCTCTCAATATACGTGTGATCTCTAAACTTCAGATCAAAGCGTCTGTCTCCCAGTTTTTTTCCTTCCGGTGCTGCACAGCACTGCCGTTACAGGCAGAACATTCCCCGTGGCTTGCCGCGGGGAGGGTTCAATTCGGAGCGTCGATTAATGAAATGCTATGCATGCCAATCCGATAATCGTGCGGGTGTCAAGTTCTGTGAAGCATGCGGCACCGAGATTGCCCTCGTATGCCCTCGTTGCGACCAAAGGATCCCCGTGGGAAAAAAATTTTGCGGTGAATGTGGGCAGAGACTTGGCCGGGACGCGGTTGCTCAACCTGACTCGGTAATCGATTACGACCGGCCGGCCTCCTATACCCCAAAGTTTATGGCCGAAAAGATTTTGACCACCCGGGGCAGCCTTGAGGGCGAAAGAAAACTGGTCACGGTATTCTTTTCTGATGTCACCGGATTTACCTCCCTTTCTGAAAAACAGGATCCGGAAGCGGTTCATCAGATCATGGATGGGTGCTTTAAGATATTGATGCAAGAAATTCATAAATATGAAGGGACCATCAATCAGTTTACGGGTGACGGTGTGATGGCACTTTTCGGCGCTCCCCTTGCCCATGAGGACCATGCCCAGAGGGCGTGCCATGCAGCCCTGGCCATTCAAAAATCTCTGATCGAGTACGGCCGGAAGGTTAAAATAGAGTTCGGGTTGGATTTTAAAATGCGAATCGGTTTGAATTCCGGACCGGTGGTTGTGGGTGCCATTGGCAATGACCTTCGGATGGATTACACCGCCGTGGGGGATACGACGAATCTTGCCGCGAGAATGGAGAGTCTGGCGGAACCCGGCGGCATTCTTGTTTCGAATAGCACCTACCGACTGGTTAAAAATTATTTTGAGTTTGAAAGCCTTGGAGAGGTCGCCGTTAAAGGCAAACAGGCGCCGCAGTCAGTTTACAAACTCACCCGTGTGAGTGAGATGAGAAGCCGCATGGATGTATCTAAAGCCCGGGGGCTCACCGAATATATCGGTCGCAACGATGAAAAGCATGACCTTCAAAAAGCTTATAAAAAGGCCCGGTCAGGACAGGGTCAGGTGGTAGGCGTGGTTGGAGAGGCGGGCATCGGAAAATCACGATTCGTTCTTGAGATGCATCGAACGGCGGATGAGCGATGCAGGGTTATCGAAAGCAGATGCATTCAGTATAGCAGCAGCATTCCCTTTTTGCCTGTGCTGGAGATTTTCAGAACCTATTTTGATATTGGGGAGGGGGAATCCGAGGAGGGAATCAATGAGAAGCTGAAAAGCAGGTTGGCGGACATCGATAAGGAATTGATCCAATCGCTTCCCGCTTTCAAACATTTTTTATCGCTTCCTGCAGGAGAGCCCCAATGGGAGGCCCTTGAACCCAAAGAAAAGCAAACGAAAATATTTGAGGCCATCAGGAACTTTTTCATCCGGTTAAGCCAGGATACCCTTTTAACTATAGTGATTGATGATCTTCAATGGATCGATAAGACGTCGGAAGCGTTTATCAGCTATTTTATCGAGTGGATATCGAATACGCAAATCCTGCTGTTGTTGCTTTACCGTCCGGAATACAATCATCCCTGGGGAAGCAAATCCTTTTACAAGCAGATCGGGATATACCCACTATCCGAAGATGAAAGCAGGCAGTTTGTCCGCTGTCTCATGAACGATGGTGAAATCGCCCAGCAAATTGAAGATTTCATTATCGGGCGGACATCGGGAAATCCGCTTTTTATGGAGGAGTTTTCAAGCGCACTGATTGAAAATCGAACGATTGTGAAAGTGAACGGCAGTTATCAACTGGATGAAACCGTGTCCCAGAACCAGGTTCCCGATACCATTCAGGGGATCATCGCCGGTAGAATGGACCGTCTTGAAGATAACATAAAGACGACCCTGCAAGTGGCCTCGGTGATTGGTCGACGTTTTCTTTTCAAGATCCTGCGGACCCTTCCGGGATTGAGTGATGATCTTCAAACCTATTTGTTACGGCTCCAAAGCCTTGAACTGATATATGAAAAGCGGGTTTTCCCGGAACTGGAATACATCTTTAAAAATGTCATTATCCAGGAGGTTGCCTACAACAACCTGCTTTTCAATCGAAGGAAGGCGCTTCACGGTGATATCGGTATGGCTATGGAAGAGATGTATTCGAATCGATTGGAGGAGTTTTATGAGGTTATCGCACATCATTTTTCAAAGAGTGATTATCATGCGCGCGCAGTCGAGTACTTAAGGCTCTCGGGGGATAAAGCATTCAGGAATAATTCAGCCTGGGAGGCCTTCGCGTTCTATAAAAAAGCGTTGGCCGTTCTTGAGCACCATCCGGAGGATGGCGAACAAAAGAAAAATAAATTGAAAATTCTGCATGCCATGATGAACCCGATCATCATCCTTAATTTCCCTGAGGAAAGTATAGGATTGCTCGAAATGGGTGCAAGCATCTCAAGGGAACTCGATGACCAGAAGAGTTTAATCCGCTTTTACGGCAACATGGGCTTCTTTCATTCCGTCAGGGGAAGGCATCAGGAAGGGATCAGATTTTCAGGTAAAGCCTTTGAGGAGGCGACGGCAATCAAGGACCTCACCGCGATGGCGCAGACTGGGCCTGATCTCTGTCTGTCCAATTTAGCGACTGGCCGGTTCGAAAAGGTCATTGAGATCGCATCAATAATGATTCATGCGATTCACAAGGCGGAAAAGGAAAAAGATAACTTCGGAGGCCCGGCGATTATTTATCCGGTTTTATATTCTTTATCCGGGCTCAGCCTGGCCCATTTGGGACGGTTTGATGAGGGTATGACCAATTGTGTCTACGGGCTCGAAGCGGCCATGGAGTCGGAGAACCTCTTTACCAAAAGCCTGTGCCGTTATTATATCGGGATGCTCCTTTTACTGAGAGGTGGCTGGAATGAGGCCAGAACTTATTTCGAGAGTTGCCTCGAAGGTTTAAGACAGGTCGAATTTGTTCAAATCGAAGCCCTTGCAAAGGGCGGATTGGGAGTTGCGGAGGCACATATTGGAGACCCGATACATGCAAGGGCGCTGGCTGAAGAGTCTCTGCATGCGTTTCAGGATGCCGGAATAAAGGGGCAGGTATCGACCCTTCAATGTTACGTGGGGATGTGTTGTCATGCCTCCGGTGATTTTGAAGATGCTCGTTTGTTCATGAATAGATCGCTGGGGTCCGCGATCGAAAATGATGAAACCTACTTCAAAGGAATCTCCTTAATCTGGGAAGGACGGATATTGGGGAAGTTATCAGATAAGGCGCCAATGGAAGCTGAACAGCGAATCGAAGAAGGGCTTGAAATACTCACCGAACTGGAGACGAACCCGGATATCGCAATCGGGCACCTTTTCCTGGGGGAACTTTATGCCCAAAGAAATCAGGAAGAAGCGGCGAAAACCCATTTAAAAGCGGCTGAAGCGTTGTTAAAAAAAATGAGCATGGGTTACTGGATAGAGGAGACAGAAAAACTCATGAACCTTTATGAATGGTGAGTGGGGGCCGGACCGGAAGCGCCGATTAAAAACTGATAAGACCTATCACCCGGCGGAATTAAGTGATGCAGATAAACCGTATCGGTATATTTTCTGTTTTTTTAGTTGTCATTATTGCGGTTTCAGCGATTCTTATTTTTGATTTGCATCCGTTTCAATCGCACTTGAAGCCTCAGATGATCGGGTTGTCGTTTTGGAGCAGTTGAAAGATTGTTGATGAAGAAAACCTGCACGATAGAGTATGAAAAACATTTCAACCTGGTTGGCGATGGCTGTAATCAGAATCTTTTCTTCTTCTGAGATCTGGATTGTCGGCAACAAACAAACCGTCAGCAAATCAAGATTTTTCTGGCGCGTACCTATAGTAATCAGTCCATCGGGATGGCGATTTTCGAGAATCTCCCGGTTTCCCAAAATCGTCGATGGAAGCTTCCCATTCCGGCGTACGATGGCGTACTCCTTGACCGTTCGGCCGCTGCATCGACTAATCATTCGAATGACGATCCATGGGGTTCCGGCAATGGTCATGGCTTTGGCTGCCAGATTATCGATAAACTGTTTGAACTCTCTTTTGGTCTGCGGGTAGTGTTCTACACCGTAAAGAATGGACTGGATTTCCTGTAATTCAACATTAACGGTACCGATGTAATTGATGGCTTCCGACAGTCGCGATACCAGTCTGGATCTCTCTTCACCCACCCGGTTCACTAAATGCTCATAGGCTTTTAGCGTGTGTTTGAAACCTCTCAGGATGAAAAAGGAAACAAGGAAGAGGAAAATTATCAGGATGGCTTCAAGGATTTCTTCTTCGATGATGAATCCCCGAGTCACGGATAACCCGTGCTGAATGACCAAAGGGATGGTGATCACCAACAGCAGCAGAAATGCCAATGCTCCAAGATAAAATCCAATCAGAATTTTGAGTTTTTGAACGGTTTTCATAAAAGATGCTGATCTCTCCAATTAATTGCTCGATAACTCGGCAACAAAAAACAGGTTACGTTTTCATTGGGCATCGAAATAATCATTCGATTGGCCTTGTTTGCCATTGGAGCAACTAAATTCACAGCATGTCTTGGATGAGCTAAATGCTTTACTATTTCCTCCCGAGCGCTCGCCGTCTTCCCATATGACTTCGCCGGAATTGCTGTAGACCCGAATGCGGTCCCAGTCTGAATAAGCAATGATGGCACTCTGTCCAGATTGAGTGATATCAACAGTGGTAACACCCATCAGGTTGGTTTTGCCGCCTTTCAAGAGTTGAATGCCCGGGACTAATTGATCGCCCTGCCATCTGATTTTATGGATTGCTCCGGTGGAAATAGATTTTGACCGTCATTGTCCACATCCGCAACATCCAGACCGGTGATCAATGCTTTAAAGTTGCGGCTTTTCCAGAAGGTTCGTTCGCTGTTATCGGAGCCGCCGGCTGGTGTGGCAGCGACAAAGGCCGGATTGGGGGTCTGGTTGGCTTGGCCAGCCACCGATGCCTGCGCTTCGGACTGAGCGCCGGATTGGAGCAGTTTCTCCGGGTGCATGTGAGGGTCATCGGCCTGCGGTGCCAGCTGGGGCTGGAAGATCGGAACCGTTCCGGATTGCGGTGACGGTGTACCTGCCGGTAGCTGAGCGGCAGCACGACCGAAAACGGTTTGATTGATATTGGTAGCAAACTGGTTGATCTGGGGGATTACGTCACCCATGCTGTTGGTTTGGGCGAAAAAAGGTAAGGGAGCTTGCTGGCCCCTCACATCAACCATCTTGGCGTCGATACTCACGCTTTCACCGAACTCGGTGAGACTGCCGAACAGGACATAGTCCGCCTGGAGCTTGCCGCCCACCAGCAACGCCCGACTGTCGCCGCCGAATCCTTCAACGGATGCCAGCGCGGATATGGTTCTGCTTTTATTGATTATTTCCACATTGTCTTCCCACGCTAACCGCGAGCCAAGCATGTCTATGATGCCTTCCTGCAGAAAGGTCAAGTCAGTTTTGGCATGGACGTCAAAAGGAAGAATGGCTGCTTTGACAGGGGCGGCCAAGGCTGATGAGGCGCTGAAGAAGAGCAGCATCATCAAGACAGCTATAATGGCGTTGGTGATCAAATAGCGTGATGGGTTTTTCAACTTTATCTCCCTTTTATGGCTGAGAATGTTTCAGGCTCCAACCAGATCCTCGTTTCACGAAGAGGTTGCCTTTCGATCAATAGGCAAGCAAACCGTAACCCGGGTCCAATGTTCCGGCTGGCTTTCCAGCTCGATGGTTCCGTTGTGAAGCTCGACGATTCGTTTCGCGATGGCCAGCCCCAGCCCCGACCCACCATGCTCGATCGATCTGGATTTCTCGACCCGGAAAAACTGCTCGAACACCTTGTCAATTTCGGCGTCTTCAATGCCAGGCCCGGTATTGGCCACAGTTATCGTTATCGTGTCAGGCCCTTGTTTTCCCTCAACAGTTATTTTACCACCCTCGAGGTTGTACTTGATGGCATTGTCCAGAAGATTGGAAAATGCGCGGGTCAATTTTTTACCATCACCCACTATGTCGCTCAACGCATGCAGGTGAAGCTCCATTTGGATGTTTTGTGCCTCGGATATAAACCGGTAATCCGCTGCCAGGGATTCAAGTATGGCTTGCAATGATACCGGCTCACTCTCTATGGCATCCACCATTTCCAGCGAGGATAGATTCAACAGGTCTTTCACCAATCGTTCCATACGCAGTACCTGTTCGTTCAACCGCAAAAGGTTTTCCCTTGTAGAAGATGACAACGGCTCCATGTCGGACAAACAGACCTCATCGATGGACAGTCGCATCGTGGTCAATGGTGTTTTCAATTCATGGGAGGTGTCGAACAGTAATTCTCGCTGCTTTTCAAAAGAATGTTGCAAACGGTCCAGCATCCGATTGATGGTCCTGGCCAGTTCGTTGAACTCATCACGTACAGGGCCAACCGGCAACCGTCGGTCAAGATTTTTTTCACTGATGTCCTTGGTCAGGTCCTTCATTTCCCCGATCGGCTGCAAGATCTTTCCGGCGATGAAATGGCTGATGGCGATCAACACCAGGGCCGACAGAATAAGGCCCGCGGCAAGGCTGAAGACCAGTTCCCAGATTTCCTCCTGCAGTTTTTCCATGGGGCGGGCGATTTGAACGGTAAATCCATTCCCGTCTATGTTGATTGCAAAGCTTTTGATCCGGAAGGTCCTTTCACGGCTGTTTTCCTGCCCATGGGAGGACTGCACGGGCGGGATAAACAGACCGACAGTCTTGCTGGTGCCAGATGTGAGAAGCGGAAGATCGACCGATTTGGTCAAACCGGACTGGTAAAGCAGCTTTCCGGAGTCCTGCTCAAAAACCTTGAGCCAATGGGCATAAATTTCATTTGTAGCGGGGTCGGAATGTATTTTCCCCGATTCTTTCTGCCTGGCCACAACCGTTCTGACGATCCGCTGCGCTTCCGCTTCCAGTTCCGCATCCAGAATTTCGAAGGGCTGTTCCACCAGTTCAAAGAAAACGGCAAGGGAAAATACCAAGCTGGCCATAAAGCCGGCCCCGGCAACCAGCAACGAAATTCTACGCTTAACGGTCATTCGTTCTAATCCTTGATCGTGTATCCCACGCCGCGGACCGTCTGGATGATGTTTACCCCGCCTGCATCTCCGATTTTGTGGCGCAGGTTTTTGATATGAACATCCATAAAGTTGGACATGTTGAAAGGGTCGAAGTCATCTCCCCACACGTGTTCGGCCAGGCTGAAGCGTGAAACCACCCTGTTTTTATTGTACAGTAGAAATTCCAGTATGGAAAATTCTCTGGGGGTGAGTTCCACCGGACGCCCTCCGCGGGTAACCTCGCGGCTGGCCGTGTCCAGTTCCAGTCCGCGGGCCTCAAGCACCGTGGTTGCCTGACTGCCGGATCTTCTGAGCAGGGCGCGTATCCGTGCCATCAGTTCATCGGAGGAGAACGGTTTGGCCAGGTAATCATCCGCACCAAGATCGAGGCCTTGGACTTTATCGGAGGCACCGCTTTTGGCTGTCAGCATGAGCACCGGTGTCTCGATTCCTCCCTTGCGCATTTCTTTAAGGACTGACAATCCATCGATTTTTGGCAGCATGATGTCGAGGATAACCAAATCGAAAGGGTTGTCGAACAATCTGTCTAACGCCTTTTCGCCATCTATTGCTGTTTCTACATTATACCGCAGCCTTTCCAAACTTTTTTTCAACTGCTCCAGCAGCGCATATTCATCATCGACGATAAGTATTTTCATGATTGCGTGTCCTGTCAAAATGCCTGCCCCTACAGGGAAGGGTCGGCCTGTTACCTACCCCGTGCGGGTAATTAACCATACTCCCAGGCATATTATGATAATACCGCTCCAGCGCATCACCCCCATGGATTCGTTGAAAAAAAGCCATCCGGCAACAGCAGTGACGATGTAACCAATGGAAAGCAGGGGGTAGGCATAGCTAACCTCCACTCGAGAAAGCACCAGCAGCCAAACTGCCACACTGACCATATAACATCCCAAGCCACTAAGGATATAAGGATTTGTTGCTGCCGCGAAGAGAACACGGCCGCTGACTGACCAACGGAAGTCAAAGTAACCGATGCTGCGCATCCCCTGCTTAAGCGCCAGTTGGGCTGCAGCGTTGAGCAATACGCCTAAAACAATAAGTGGGAGGTATCTGGCCATGGATCACCCTTTCGATTGAACGTTTTCCGGATATACATGATGATCAATACACACAAACGGATCTTTCAACAAAAGGCCTAAACATTAGGTGTTTTTCAATATTTCCTAAGTGCATACCCATCAAGCCCGCTATCATCCTGGAATACAGGTTTGGGAAGCTGATCACGCCATTGGGGGTGTTTCTTAATTCTTGTGATCAGAACTGTTTTTCCCCGGTTTCGATTGATCAGGTCGACTGCAGATCGCATGTCAAGCAGTCTGCCGCCGGCATCCTTATAGCTCAACCCATAATCAAGCTCACCACCTTCGCCAAGAACGTATACATCACTGCGCTGCAGGTACCAGCAGACTGCCCGAAGCGTATTTTCATCGGAAATAATAACGTCATTTGCTCCAATGTATCGCTTATGCTTTTCCAGCAATGGCCCCGGCGACGTCGCTTCATTGGTCGAGTCAGGGACGATAAAGTGGGTCATAAAAAACAAGAGCAGCGGTGCCATTCCGAACAAGATGACTTTGTTTTTTGTATTTCTGCTCCTGAAAGCCAAAATGCAAAACAGGATAAAAAAAAGAAGACTGTTCACGCCCATCAATGTCTTCCAAGGATGGATGTAAGGACGAAACCCACCAAAACCAAACAACTGAACATACAAAAATGCCAGCAGGATCAAAACAAAAAGCACGGTGCTGGCAACCACGCCCCAATTAAAAAGCCTGTTTTTGCCCTCCTCTTTGAGGACATGCAACAACCCAATGGCCATCAGAACGGCAAAAGGCGGAAAACAGGGAAGAATGTAGGTCAGCAATTTTCCATTTGAAAAGGAGAAAAACAAAAACGGCAGTACGAGCCAGCAAAGGGACAATCGGACCAATCGACCCTGTGGATTATGTTCTTTTATCTGTTTTTTTATTCCCGATGCTGCCGCCGGGGTCATGAAGACCCATGGAAAGAACATGCCTGGTGCGACCAGGAGGAAAAACCATAAAGACTCTTTATGTTGCGCATTGTCGGCCATAAATCGACGGATATGTTCGTTCCAGAAAAAAAAATACCAAAAATCGGGCTCCCTTAAATGGATTAATATCCCCCAGGGTAGTGCCACCAATACAGCGGATAGAATCGGCAACCAGCTCATGCGAAACAAGTCAGAATAGCGGCGCTGCCACACCAGATAGGGAGCCAATGCCAAAACCGGTAAGGCAAAGGCAAGAAAACCCTTGGTCAAAAAAGCCAGGCTACACGACACACCGGCAAGCAGCAAGAAGCCTTTTTCACTCGCAGATCCCCGCTCCGCTTCAGAGGCGAAATAAAAAGCGGTAATGGTTGCCGTCAGGAAAAATGATAGCAGGCTGTCAAGCACTGCCGTGTTGCCCACCCCGAACACCTCAAAACAGGACAAAAAGATGAGCACGGCCAGGACGGCTGGAAAACCATCTTGATCCTTACCATTGCGGCGCATTCGGTAGACCAGCATGAATATCAGTATGGCCGAGAGACCGACTGCCATGGCCGACGGCAGGCGCACGGCAAAATTGTTTTCCCCGAAAAGCAGAAGCGAGCCGGCATGCACCCAATAGCCCAGCACCGGTTTTTCAAAATACCTGACACCGTTGAGATGGGGAACGACCCAGTCCCCGTCGGCGATCATTTCACGGGGAATTTCGCCGTAACGGGTTTCGTCAGGTACAACAAGGTTCCGGGCCCCAAGCGGTATAATGTAGGCAAGTAAAAAGAAGGATAGAAGCAGGAGCGCATATCCTCTTTGGGTGCCCATCGGTTGTGGTATATTTATTTTGGCCGTCATCTCATGATGTTCCCGCGGGGTTCGTCTGGTTTGGTATTTCACTCTGGCAGGCAACCCACCCATCTCTTCCGGATACAACGGCTTTGTTTATAGCCGATCGCCTAATTTTGCCTGCCTGAAGAAGAATATCCCCAAGGGGTTCGAAAACAATATCCCGCTGCCTTGCTTTGTCCAGAAAATTCCTAAACAGGCCAAGGCAACTGATCCCCTCTGCTTCGGCATGGATGGCCAACACATTGAGACGGTCGGGGCGGATCAGGTTGAGCAGGCGGTCATTGTACGTTTCCGGTGAGCATTTCAGGCCGATGAGTTCGTCATAGGTCGGCAGGGTGGTCGGCACCTGGATGTGGTTGGCTGGCCGGCCTTCCACTATCGGACGGAACACAGAGTGGCCGCGGCAATCGGAATGATAGCGGAAAGGGAATGGTTCGAGTGCGTGAAGTGCCTGAGGCGTGACCCGCCAGGCAGGCGCCGCAAAACAATCGGGGTTTCTCCCCAGGATGTCTGCCAGCAGATCGTACCCGCGCTGAATTTCACGGGACAAAGCAAGGCGATCCAGCCGTTCCATGCGTGTCTGCCAGTAGTGATGATCCCAGGCATGCAGTCCAATTTCGTGGTCCGCCACGGCGGCTTCGCGTATCGGTTCCGGGCATTTTATTCCAATGACCGGACCGGGCCATAGTGTCCCTTTTAAGAGGATATCCCAACCGTAAAGGCTCGCCGCCCTTGTCCTGAGCATCTTGACCGCAAATGCGGGACGCAACAGGCGCCACAGATGACGGCCCATATTGTCCGGCCCCACCGAAAAGAAGAAGCTACCCCGAATAGAATAGCGCGCCAGGAGCGCGATCAGGTTTGGAACCCCAATACGCGTGCCGCGCAGGGTGTCAACATCGACACGCAGGCCTACATGGATCACAGATCCTCCTTTGACCTGCCGACCACATCTGTTAGAAAAAAATCCAGCGTCTCGCTGACCGACTGCTCAAAGGGAATTTTGGGTTCCCATCCCAGGAGTTTGTGTGCCTGGCGTATGGAGGGTTTGCGGTGCTGCACATCCTCGTAGCCCGACCCATAGAATGCGAGTGCTTCGATGTGCTGGATCCCGCCGTCAGGAGGAAAATGCGAACGGAGCGGATGGGTGGAAAATTTCTGCAGCAGGATGTCGGCAAGCTGCTGCATGCTGAACTCGTTGTCGGGATTCCCGATATTGAAGATCCGTCGATCACAACAGCTGCCCTTGTTCTCGATTATCCTGTAAAGGCAGTCGATGCCGTCCTTGACATCGGTGAAGCAGCGCTTCTGGTTGCCCCCGTCCACCAGTTGGATGGGGGTGCCCTCCACCAGGTTCAGGATGAACTGGGTGATGACCCGTGAACTGCCGATCCTGGCGGATTTCAGAGAATCGAGTTTCGAGCCGATCCAGTTAAAGGGACGGATCAGGGTGAATCGCAAGCCCTGCTCGGCGCCGTAGGCCCAGATGACCCGATCGAGCATCTGCTTGCTGCAGGAGTAAATCCAGCGCTGTTTATGAATGGGGCCAAGGACGTAGTTGGAATGCTGCTCGTCAAATTCAGGATCCTGGCACATGCCATAGACCTCCGAGGTGGAGGGGAAGATCAACCGTTTCTTGTATTTGACGCAGTATCGGACGACGCGCAGGTTTTCCTCGAAATCGAGTTCGAACACCCGCAGGGGATTGCGGACATACTCGATTGGCGTAGCGATGGCGACCAGCGGCAGAATGATGTCGCACTTGCGGACATGATACTCGATCCACTCGCGCATGATCGAGATATCCCCTTCCTTGAAATGGAAATTCGGATGGCAACTCAGATGCGCAATGGCATCCGAACTCAGATCCATGCCATAGACTTCATAGCGCCCACTCTCCAGCAGCCGCTCGCTCAGATGATTGCCGATAAATCCGTTCACCCCGAGGATGAGCACGTGCTTTCTGCGCCGAGGTTCCGCCATCATCTCGGGCCGGCCGTCGAATCGCATGCCGGCAGCCAGATTGAGGTCCAGAGCCAATTGCCGGCCGCCCATGTAAACGCCGCCTTCGGTCTGACCGAAGTGGACCGCTACCGCACCCTTGCCGCAGGCAATGGTCAGCGGATCGGTTGAAAGCACCGTACCGGGAATTTCAGCGCTCGCCGTATCTTCCGGTGTGACCTGCCAGAAGATGCACTTGCGGTTTCCCAGGATGGAAAAGGCACCCGGATAGGGCCGGGTCACCGCCCGCACCAGATTGCCGACGTCGGCGGCATTGCTGCGCCAGTCAATGGCGCCGTCCTGTGGTCTGCGCCCGCCGAAATAGGTTGCCGCTGATGAGTCTTGAGCAATCCGTTCGGCCTTGTTCAGCCGAAGTCTGGGCAATACATCGTTCAGTAGTTCGCCTGCCGCAGCAGCAAGCTTCGCATGCAGGCTGAGCGCCGTGTCGTTGTCCTCAATGGCCACCCGCTGCTGTCCGACAATGTCGCCGTCATCGGGCCGGGGTGTCATGCAGTGCAGGGTGACACCGGTCTCCTTTTCCCCGTTGACCAGCACCCAGTTCACCGGACACCGCCCCCGATAACGGGGCAGGAGCGAGCCGTGCAGATTGAAGCATCCTGACGGCGGCAGTTTCAGGATTTCATTCCCCACCAGGTTTCGGTAATAGAAGGAGAAGAGAATCTCCGCCCCCATCTCCCTGATCCGTTTCACCCATATGGGATGGTTGATATCCTTCGGCGCATAGACAGGGATATCATTGGCCGCCGTCAGCTCTGCCACCGACTCGAACCAGACATTTTCATGTGGATCGTCTTCGTGGGTGAAGACGGCCCGGATATCAAATCCATGGGACAGCAGGGCTCGGATGCCGACACATCCGATATTATGGTAGGCAAGTACGACGGCTTTCATACTGTGCTCCTGAAGTTGTGGTCACAAGGTCAGATTCGTCATCTGTTGACTGCCTTGGCAAGGTGCGTTTCTCTTCCATCGACCACCGGTTTGCGCCGTGGATTTCCTCAACGAAAAATCGGGGCCTGCTCCGGACATCTTGATAGATGCGGCCGATGTACTCACCGAGCAGGCCGAGCCCGATAAATTGAGCCCCGATAAAGATGAAGAGCACCGCGAAAAGTGTAAATACGCCCTCAGCTGCCCACGTGGCGCCATAGGCAAAACGAAGCACGACGAGCAGGACGCCGAAACCGATACCACATGCCGCGACCACGGCCCCCACGAACGAGAGCAGGCGCAAGGGAAAGGTTGAGATGGACGTAAGCAGATCGAATTGGAGAGAGATCAGTTTCCAGAAGCTGTACTTGGACTGCCCTTTATCGCGCGGGGCGTGTTTGACGTGGATTTCGGCGGTGCTTCCGGCAAAGCTGTTGGCCAGGATGGGAATGAAGGTGGAATGTTCGCGGCATCGGAGCATGGCATCGACGATCGGCCGCCGGTAAGCCCTGAGCATGCAGCCATAGTCATGCATCATCACCCCGGTCGATCTCTGGACCACCCAGTTGACCAGTGCCGAGGCGCAGCGGCGAAAGACGGTGTCCTGCCGGTTTAGGCGCACCGTACCCACCACATCGACGCCGCGGTCCATCTCTCGCACCAGCCTGGGGATCTCTTCGGGAGGATTCTGAAGATCGGCATCCAAGGTAACGACGATCTCTCCTTTGCTTTGGTTCAGACCGGCGAATACCGCTGCATGCTGGCCGTAATTCCGGTTTAGAAACACGGCGGTCAGCTCGGCATGACGATCGGCGGCCTGCACAATAATGTCACGGGAGCCGTCCCTGCTGCCGTCATCCACCAGGATGATCTCAAAGGTGCAGCTGGCCTTTTTGCATCCGGCGAGACACCGTTCAATGAGTTCCGGCAGGTTGTCTTTTTCGTTGTAGACAGGAATGACCACGGAAAGTCGCGGTACTGTCATGCGAGCACCTCCTTGATGGCCGTGACAACCGCGTCCACATCCTCGATCGCCATATCCGGAAACAAGGGCAACGAACATATGCGTTCCGAATTCCACTCCGTGTTCGGCAGGACGCCTTCAGGCAGGTTCAGTGTGTCGCGATAATATTTCTGCATATGCGCCGCTTTGAAGTGGATCCCGGTGCCGATATTCCTTTGCTTCAATTGCGCCATGAAGGCACCCCGATCCATGCCTGTCCGTTCGATATCCAGACGGACAACGAACAGATGCCAGGCATGCCGCATGGGGTAGGAGGGCACGGCAAGAGGAAGGATTTCATCTACGTCGGCCAATAGCTCATGATAACGGCGAGCCAGAAGCGATCGCTTTTCGATAAACGTATCCAGTCGGTTCAATTGCCCCAGGCCCAGCACCGCCGCGATGTCGGTCAGGTTGTATTTGAATCCCGGTTCCAGAACTTCAGCCTGGGGGGAGCGGCCCTGAATGGTCCGGTCATAGGCATCCACCCCGAGACCGTGAAACTTGAGCCGGCGGATGCGTTCGACAAGATCGGGATCGTCGGAGCAAAACATCCCGCCTTCGCCGCAGGTCATGTTCTTGATGGGGTGAAAGGAAAAGATGGTGCTGCCGCGCTGACCGATCTTCTGCCCATGGTATTCGGTGCCGGCGGCATGGGCGGCGTCTTCGACCAGATGGATGCTTTTTCCTGAGGCCAGTTGCCGCAGCGGTTCCATATCCACGGCGGCGCCTGCAAAATGGACCGGAACGATCAGTCGGGTGCGGTCGGTAATGAGGGGCTCGATCGTTGCGGCTGAAACCATCAACGTGTCGCGGTCAATATCCGCAAAAACCGGTGTGGCGCCGGCAAGGGCGATTAAATTTATCGTGGAGACCCAGGTCATGGAGGGGGTTATTACTTCGTCCCCCGGGCCAACGCCCAAGGCGGCAAGTAATAGGTGCATGCCTCCTGTGGCTGAACACAGCGCCACCGCCCCTTCGCTATTGCAGTATCCCCGGAAGGCCGCTTCGAACTCGGCTGCCTTCGGACCGGTGGTGATCCAGCCGGATCGCAGGACTTCGGCCACGTCCTGGATTTCCTGTTCGCTGATGGCCGGCTTGGAAAACGGGAGAAATGTGGGATGCATGTCGTTTTCCCTCTAAATATATTCCGTGAACCCATGATTATAAAAAGACGGCTCAGTTTGCCTACCTGAAATTGACCTAAAATATAGCAAGGCAAGATGAAGAAAGGATGAGGGCCGACCCAAAAACAGGTTTTAATTCCAATTCAATTTTTGGTGCAAATCGTGTCGGAAATTTTGAACTCGATGAAACTGCTGCTTTCCGCATTGCCCCATTTGGTGTGCGAATGCAATCCCGGGTCATGAATGCGAGAAATAAAAGCAAATTTGAAATCAGTCGGTTATGGCAATCTGGTCGGATCGAAGAGATCGCGTCCAAACCTTTTTCTTTCCGAACAGACTGCCCGTGCGAGCGAGATGGATAAACAGTCCAAATCATATTACCATCGGCCAATGCCTCGGTGAACCGTTCGATTGATTCGGCGGCCCCTGGCAATGCCTGAACTGGGCGATATTGACAGCCGCTCCCGGCCGCAGGTCGACGAGTCGGCCGCTCCGCTTCAGAAGATAATAACGATACCATCACTCAGCCTTCTCAGATACCAGCAGCACGCTGCCCCGCCAGCGCAACTAAAGGTGTTCGTGGTCGACTTGCCTCTCCCTGACCATCGGTGATGTGAGCTGATCGACAGTGGGGGCCAGATCGACGCGGTGGGTCAGGGGCTTGGCCTGATAGCTCGCACAACCGGCAAATAAAAAGGTGATGAGAACGACGGGCAGCGACAGGTGCATAAGCGTATGATCAAACACGGGTTGTTTCATGATGGCCTCTCGCCCAAAATTAACCGTTTGCAAAAAGAAGCGTTCAACCGCTCACATTTCCTTTGCGACGACTGTTGGTTTTGTTGAAGATTATCAAACCGATGACCAACAAAGGGATTCCAGCGGCCACCGGCATCACCCGTCCGGCCTGTAGCACCGGTTTTTGCCGGACATGGAACTGGATGGTTGGGCTGGTAAAAACGCTATCGCCGCCACGGTCGGTGACACTGACCACCACCCGGTAGTCGCCGCCCTTGATCAGCCGCATGGGCCAGCCGGTCCGCAGCGATTGACCCGGTTCCAAAGCTGCCCCGGCGATCGCCTTGTGGGCGCTCCAGTCTTCCAGGTCCACCGGCTGTTCATTGCCCGGATCGATTTCCACCAGGCTGATCCAGGCCACCAGCCCCTCAATGGAGGTATTGCCCGTGTTGGTGATGGCGCTCCAGAATCGCAAGTTGTCGCCCATGACAGGACTGGATGGATTGGCGTCATCCGGACCAAGCTCAAGGGACAGGGGAGCCGCGGCTGCTGCTGAAATCGTTGCCATCAGGATGATTGTGATCATTGAATATAAAAGATATTTCCACTTATTCATGGCGTTTTCCCTTATTGAAAATTGGGATGGGCAGCGCTGCGTCGGGCTGCCAGCAGGCAAAGGATCAACCAGGCGACCACCAACGAAAGTCTTGCAGCCTGGGCCGAAAACGATTGGCTGTCGATAATGACGCTGTCTAAGGTGTTGAGCGCTCCGGCCAACGGGTTGATCGCGTCCATGACTCGGCCGATGGCGGTGCCGCGAAGGCCCGGGCCGATCAATAAAGGACTGGCGGCCAGCATCAGCAGGGTGACTGTGCTCAATAGGGAAGCCATAACGCTTCCTGTGCGGGCCGATAAAGCCATGGCCAGCAGGCCGAACCCGAGCACCACCGGGGTGCCGAAAAGGGCCAGATAGAACAGGGCCGAACCAAGGTTCTGACCGCTTGCACCGACGGCCCACAGGTAGGGAATTGCGGTCGCAAACATGATGCACCATACGCTCAGCAACCCCAAACCCTTTCCGATAAGCAACGCGTTTGGGTCAATGGGGGTGCATAGCAAAGGTACCAGTGTGTCGCGTTCCTTTTCCCCGGCGTAGGCGTCGCTGCCCAAAATTGCAGCCAGCAGGGCTCCGGTGGCCAGGACGGTCCCAGCCATCATGTAAACCACCTGCGCGTTGTCGAGCAGACTGAGTTCGGTGTTGCTCACCAGGAGCAGGCTGAAGGCGGACAAGAGGCCGCTGAAGGTCAGCAGCCACATCAGGCCCCGCTGGCTGCGCAGAAGCTGGGCGCTCTCTTTGGCTGCAATTGTCCAATGCGTTTTCATCATGCCGCCTCCTTTAGGTGGGGAGAAGCCGGTGCGGTAATGTTTAAGTAGAGTTCCTCAAGGCTGGAAGCCTCTGAACGAATCTCAAGGATGCGCCATCCACGTCGCCACAGTTCACCCCAAAGTGCGGCGGGTCCATCGGGGTTTCCGGGCTGGACTTCAACGCGCCACCAGCCGGTCTGGTTGTCCACCAGTAGAAGCCCGATTGGGACATTGGCCGTATCCGGCGAACCTTCCACGCGCAGGCGGAATCGCTGCCCGGTCCCTTGTTTCGCAAGCACCTCGCCAATGGGACCCTCGAGCCGTGTCCGGCCCCGGTCGATGATCCCGATCCGGTTGCACATGCGGTCAACATCGTCGAGCAGGTGAGTGCACAACAGCACCCCGGTGTTTCCCTCGGCAGCAAATTCAAGGAGCAGATCATGGATTTCACGCCGTCCCTTGGGGTCGAGTCCATTGGTCGGTTCATCCAGAATCAAGAGTTTGGGATGTGTTGCCAATGCCCTGGCGACAGCCAGGCGCTGTTTCATTCCTCTGGAATAGGCCCCAATGGGGCAACGGCCCTGAGCGCCGAGACCGACTTTTGCCAACAATGTTTGCAGGTTATTTTGGGAGTGTATCTGTCCATATAGGCTGCAGTACCACCGAAGGTAGGCGGGGGCAGTCATCCACTCGTAAAACCCGGCGTTTTCAGGCATCACCCCGACAGCACTTCGGATCTCAACGGCATGTTTGGTGGGATCAAGGCCCAGAACGCTGATTTGTCCGCTGTCATGTGCACGAAGCCCCAACAGGGCGAAGATGGTGGTTGATTTGCCGGCGCCGTTGGGACCCAGAAGACCATAGATATCTCCGGGCTGAAGGTGCAGATCGATACCTTTGAGGATTTCCTCTCCCTCAATTCCTAAATGCAGATTCTCAATGCTGATCATCATATAAACCTCACTCAGTAAGGTAGACGTGGCGCCTGAATATGTGTCGACAGGCACGCAATGCCGGTCAACACACCCCATTTACTCTGTACATGCGTTGCTCGGCGGGCGTTGAGTGATTTATTCCTCACGGTTCGGGTCTTCCTGGAAGTCGACTGAATCGTGCTCATCTTCCTCGGCTTTGTCCCGCTCAATAGCCAGGACTTTCCCGGAACCGGCATCAACCTTTACCTCCACGATAGCCCTGTCGGCGGTCACCACCTCGACGCCATAAACCAAAAAACCGTTTTCGTCTTCGAGTTCTGTCTTCAGGATTTGGCCCTGAACTGCATCCAGGGCATTTTGAGCGGCCTGGTCGAATGTGAGCTTGGCCAGAGCGGGAAAATCGGCCTCAACATGTTCATCAAGGACAATGGTTCCATCGTGGACCTCGCTGTCGTCTGATTTTGCAAATACTGCTCCGGAAAAGGCAAGACCGGCAACCAGGAGGCTACTGCCAATAATGGTGATCCATTTTTTTTGCATGTTTGTATCTCCTGATTTGAAATGATTTTGATGTTCGACCCGGGAAGACGGCCATCGCCTTTTCGGTATCGTGTGACACCAAAATAGCAACCGATCATGAAGAAAGAGTGAAGTCCGACCCAAATACAGTGTGATTTTGGGAGGAATATAGATCAGTTTCATCCCCATCTACATCCTGTGCCGGATCCTCTTCAAATACCTCCACCCCTGGCTTCCATACTTTAAAGGGGTCCACCGCATGCTCCACGCCGGCGGCAGACAGACGCGGCTGTCCTCGATACTAAACAGTTGACCCGCACCGGCAGAATCCCTTAAGTTCGGTCTGATGCCCATGGTGATGTCGACTCAGGCAGCAATCGACTGAATTAGATCATCGCTGACTCGGCCTTCAGGCAAATTTCTCTGGATCGAATCATTGACGGGGACCCATCGGTTCACGCATGAAAAACCCATTTATCGAATCGTCGACGTCGCGGCACACCCTGTTCCAGCAGGTTCTGCCACTAGCCTTCCTGACCCGGGCACTGCGGGTACACCCTGGAGAATGGAAACTGCTGGCCTGGGTGACCGCCATCCAGTTGGTCATGAGTGCAAGCAGCATCATGATCAACAACGTTGCCCAGGCGACCTTTCTCAAACGCTTTGGCGTCCATGCGCTGCCAGCGGTTTTTCTGGGCGAGGCCCTGATCACCTTTTTCGTTGCCGGTCTGGTCAGCATGCTCATGGAACGCTACCGTTCCCTGCGCGTGTTTACCGGTCTGCTGATTTTTTATGGGCTGTCTGCAGGTTTGCTGCGGACGCTGCTCGGGACCGATGCCCGCTGGGTATACCCTGTGCTTTACATCCTCAAGACCCAGGCAGTCAGCATCCTGCCGATCCTGTATTGGGACATTCTGGGCGACCTGTTCACGACTCAGCAGTCCAAGCGGCTTTACACGCTGGTCACCGCTGGCGGCGTGGTGGGCACCGCCGCGGGCAGTCTGCTGACACGCAGCGTTGCCGGGTGGATCGGAACGGAGAACATCCTTTTGTTGTTCACGGCCGGTATGGCGCTGGCAGCCTTGCTCAACACATTGATGGACCGGGTGGCCGGAACGCCTGTCCAGCCCCATTCCCCTGTCGCCGCCACAAAAGAAAAAGGAACCTACGCGAAGATGGTCAGGGATTTCATTGCCTGCACCAAACAATACCCGCTGCTCAGGTACATGATCATCCTGCTGGCCATTCCCAACATGCTGCTGCCTATCATGGACTACCAGTTCAACGTGCTGGTGGATCACCACTTCGTCTCCGAAGCGGCGACCCTGCATTTTTTCGGGATTTACCGCGGTGTCTCCAACAGCATCATTTTTATCTGCCTGCTGGTCTCGAGTCGTCTGATCACCGCGTGGGGCATCCCCACCAGCATGCTTTTCCACCCGGCCAACTATGTATTGGCCTTTTCCGGCATCCTGCTGCGCTTCGACATCCTGGCCGGTGTCTATGCCAAGTTTACCACCGAGGTACTCAAGACCGTCCTGAACAACCCGGCGCGGTCGGTCCTCTACAACTTCTTTCCAGCCCATCTTCGATCCATGGTTCGGGTGATGCTGCGGGGCGGGGTGATCCGGTTTTCCGATTTTGTCGGTTCCAGCATTCTCATCCTAGTCAGCGGGACAATCAACCCGCGACTGCTGTCAGTCATCGCCATTCCCTTGGCGACAATCTGGTTAGTGACCAGTTTCCGTCTGAGGCGGGCCTATCCGACCATTCTGGTGCAGTCTCTTGCCGAGAAGCAGATCGACCTGGAACCGATAGAGGATGACCAGCTTAAAATGATTGCCGGTAGCGGGCAATCTTTGGACAACTTCCGGCGTGGACTTGCATCGGACGATGGGCGCGTGGTGCTGAACTGCGCTCAGATACTTATCCGGATCGGGCCCCCTGGGTGGGTCGACCAGCTCCTTGAGACCATCCCGTCCCAGGACCCGCAAATCCAGCAACGGCTATTTTCGCTGCTGCGACCCGACGATGTCCGGAGTCATCTGCCGGTTATCTATGCAAGGGCCTCCGCGGTGCCTTCTGACCAGCAATGGATGTGGCTGGATGCGTTGGCCCGTCTGGATCCCGCCGGCAGCATTCCCTTCCTCGAAAGCCATGCGGAGCATGTCGACCCCAGGGCCCGGATCGAGGCCTACGCGGGGATGGGACGGAGCGCCGACCCCGGGCACCGGCAGGCATATCGAAACCACGTTCGGCAGCTCCTGGCGGGCGGCGCTGATCAGGTGCGGACTGCCGTTGCCCTGGTTGGAAAGGTTGGTGACAGCACCTTTGAAAGGCTTTTGGTGGACACCCTGTCCCAGTCCGAGGACCCGGAGCACGTCGGCATGGCACTGGAGGGATTGGTCCGCATGGGCCATGCAGACCTGCCGGACCTGGCATTGGCCCTTACCGGTCACCAATCCGCCCAGGTCCGGCTGAAGGCACTGGACATCCTATGCACCCGTTCCGATCGGGCTTCCCTGAAAGCGGTTTTCGCCATGCTCAAGGATCCGGATCAGGCGATCAGAGATTGCGCCGGTGCCTTCATCAAAGTGAAAGGCGCCGGTGCCGCCGATGAATTGCTGCTGGCCCTGGCTGAACCCGGGCGTCGCCAGCGGACCGAGATCGCCCGCCTCCTTCAGCACATCGGGCTGCCTGGTGTAACCTTGTCCGGTTTCGTGACCGCAGAACTGAAACAGGCATACCGGTTTCTCGATCTCGCTCGGGCGCTGGATACTGCTGCCGATGGTCCGGAGAAAGACTTGCTCCGGGCGGTCCTCCTGGAAAAACAGGCCGATACGGTTGACATCATTCTGCATGTATTGGGGACTGTCGTTTTCGGAGAACGCATGCGGGTGATTGTCCGTGCCATCAACTCAAATCATAAACGCGAGCGGGAGGATGCCGTGGAGGCGCTCGACAACGTTCTGCACGGCGATATCCGCCGGGGGCTCATGCCGTTACTCGACGAGCAATCTGTTCAGGAAATATTGATCAGCGGCCGGATGCCAGTAAAATCCTGGACGGGAACGCTTTATTCTCCAGGCGAAGCCTTGTCATCACTTCTCGGTGAACCCGATTTGGTGCTGAATGCCCTGTGTCTTGAAGTGGTGCAGGAAAACCCTGAAATCATGGCCGGGGTCGTCCACACCGCCGGCCTTTCTCCGGAAAATACAATGGAAAATGTCCTGGCCGTACCAGAGGCGGCAACGTGTTCACCCGTTCCTTCGCCGGCGGGGCGAACCGCGGTTTTATGCAGTCTGGGCCAACGGATTCGTCACCTGCGCGCCATGCCCCTCTTCCAGGGCATAAAGATCCATGAACTGGCCCGGATCGTGAGCAAGGCGCCATTGATAAGCGTCGATCAAGGGGAGATCCTCATGCACCAAGGCAGTGTCGGGGGCTGGATCTATATCGTCTGTCAAGGCAGCCTGTCCGCCGATGACAGCCCTCGATCCGGAGAGTGGTCACCCGGCGATATCGTGGGGGAGTTCGCCTGTATGGAAGGCGCTGCGCAGCTGACGACCGTGCGCTGTGAAACCAAGGCGCTGCTCCTGGCTGTTTCCTGCGACACATTTCAGCAGATACTGCTGCAATTCCCGGTTCTGGCCTTGAACCTGTGCGCAATCTACGGCCGGTGGCTCAAGGTGTATCACCAGCGGTTGGCTTGCATGGACGGTGCCACCAGCCACCCTGGCGCCTGAACACCCGGCCAACCGAGCAGATGCACCTGGCCGTGAGGACTCTGTCTATCCTGGCAGTTCTTTGGGTTGTTCTTGCCATTGCCCTGATTGCATGATTTAAAAGCGTATTGAATAACCATTGCGCCTGGCTTAACAGTGTACCATCCGGGTCTTAATACTCATTGTAAGCATACAGGTTGAAGGGAAAATACAAACAATCATGTTCGATCCACACGTTCTCCTGACTGGCGTCATCATCTTTGTGGCCAGAATCTGTGATGTCTCCATCGGCACCATCCGCACCATCGTCACGGTTCAGGGGCGGACCGCAATTGCCTTTACCCTGGCGATTTTCGAAATTTCCATCTGGGTGACCGTCGTCAGTGCGGTGATCAACCAGATCAAAGACCAGCCGCTGCTGGTCGTTTTTTATGCTTTCGGCTACGCCACCGGCAACGTGGTGGGGATCATGGTGGAGCGCAAGCTGGCCTTTGGAACGATGATCCTGAGGATTATCACCCGCACCGCAGGGCTTGAAATCGCGGCCCACCTTAGAGGAAAGGGCCAACCGGTAACCATTTTTCACGGAGAAGGCATGCGGGGGCCGGTCAACGAGCTATACATTGCCTGCCGTCGCCGGGATCTGAAATGGATCCTGCCCGAAGTACAGCGTTTGGATCCGAGATTGTTCTACGTCATCGAGCAGGCCCGTGATATGAGCAGAGTGCTCAAGCCGGTATCCACTGCACTTGGCGGATGGCAGGCCACCGACAAGCGTAAGTAGCCCGGGCATCTGCGGCGGCGGATGGCAGTCCGCCTGAACCGGGATAGCGAGCGCATCCCCAGTCGCTTGTCGGAGCGACGCAGAGATACCGGGAACCGGGGCGGCGGCCGGACATCAATTTTCATCCCTACCGGTCAGGCGGCGGGGCCGCCAAAGGAGTCTGATTGAATTCTGTGGTCATTCTCAAATCGCTGCTGCCCGCCACCGGTGGAAAGGACCAGATTTCGAGCATCACCACCACCCCCATCTATCTGGAAAATTTCAGGGAGACCACCACCCTGTTTTGTAAAATTATCGCGCTACCGGCAGTCCAGCCGGTCGACAAACGATGGCCGGACGTGGAGGTGACAATCGAAGTGAGGACTAAAAAGTAAACGAAGCCGGTCAATCATGAACCTGCTGCTACCGGCGGAATCCATGGAAAAATGATAAAATGGGCGAGTGAAGCGAAACCTTCCGGATGTTTCTGGTTCTATTCTACTACCTGTCCCATTTGCATTTGGACTGTCGATTTGTCGATGTCACTGAATTTAATAGCAAAAGGAAATGAACCATGCGAACCCTTAATCTGATGGCAGTTACCCTCTTGATTGCCGCCCAATCGCTGTTCAGCTGTTCGGAAAAGATTGAACCGGGCAATACGGCACCGGCTGAGGGGCCATCTGTTGCGGTACTGGTGATTGAAGCACGGAGCACTGTCCAGCCTGTCGTTTACGAAGCGGTCGGTACGGTGAAAGCCCAACTCTCGGCCACGGTTTCCAGCAAACTGATGGGTGTCATCCAGGCATTCAAGGTTAAGGAGGGGGATCCAGTGAAGCAGGGCGACCTGCTCGTGGTGCTGGACGAGCGCCAGGTCTCCGCACAGTTGAGCCAGGCCCGGGGCGCCCTCTCTGAGGCACAAAAAGCCGAAGCCGGTGCCGTATCCGCCCAGACTGCGGCCGAAGCCGGTGCTCAACGGGCCCTGCTGTCCTATCGACGCAACCAGACCATGCTGGAAGGCGGGGCGATCACCCAGGAGACATTTGAAACCGTGGATGCCCAGCACAAGCAGGCCCAGGCTGCCCTGGCCCAGGCGCAGTCCATGGTGGAGGCGGCCCGATACCGCATCAGCCAGGCCAGGGCAGCCGTAGATGCTGCGACCGTCGCCCAAAAGGATGCCCGCGTTCTCGCACCCTTTGACGGCAAGGTGACAGCCAAACTGGCCGACACCGGCGGGTTGGCCGCACCGGGAACCCCGCTGCTGACCCTGGAGCGGGAGGGGGGGTACCGCGTGGACCTGGTGGTCCCCGAAGCCTACATCAGTGCCATCAACACGGGGCAACCGGTAATGATCAGTATTCCGTCGGTCGCTGAGCATCTTATCAACGGATCGGTGGATGTGATCATACCCTCGGCCGACCAAGGCAGCCGGACCTTTGTGGTGCAGGTGGGCGTGTCAGCCACCGAATCCCTGCGATCGGGAATGTTCGCCCGGGTGGCGCTCACGGTGGGTGAGAAACGCATGATGCGCATTCCCGACTCGGCATTGGTCCGGCAGGGACAGCTGACTGGTGTGTATATGGTTGATGCGGATAACAAGGCCCGCTATCGTCTTATTCGCACCGGCCGCGTTTATGGCGATCAGGTGGAGGTGATCTCGGGAATAAAGGACGGCACCCGACTGGTAACCGCACCATCTGCCCAACTGACCAACGGATCTACCGTGGAGATTGAAAAATGAGTCAATCATACGGTCCTGCCGGAAAAATCGCCAACTATTTCATCAATTCCAAGCTGACCCCGCTTATCATCGTCGCATCGATGCTGCTGGGCCTGGCGGCCGTGGTGGCCCTTCCGCGGGAGGAGGAGCCCCAGATCATCGTGCCGATGATCGACATTTTCGTGCAGATGCCCGGTTCCAGCGCCGCCGAAGTGGAACAGCGGGTGACGCGCCCCATGGAGAAACTGCTCTGGGAGATCCCCGGTGTGGAGTACATCTACTCCACCAGCATGCCGGGTATGGCCATGGCGATCGTGCGGTTTTATGTCGGCCAGAATGAGGAGGAGTCCATCGTCCGGCTGCAGTCCAAATTGATGGCGAACATGGACCGGATTCCCTGCTGTATCACACCGCCCCTGATCAAGCCGCGATACATCGACGACGTACCGATCCTGGCCCTGACTTTCTGGAGTGATGAAGTGGAACCTTTTCTACTGCGGCGAGTGGCCGCAGAGGTGGAAGATCAGGTGAAACAGGAGCCCAATTCCTCGCTCACCACCCTGATTGGCGGGGATAGCCGGCGGGTGGAGGTGCAGCTGGACCCGGTGCGCATGGCCGGCTACGGTCTGGACCCGGTGGCCGTCTCCCAGATCGTCTTCGCCGCCAATCAGGCGGCCGATGCCGGCAGCTACCCTTCACCGGAAGGCCAGATCATCGTCCATATCGGCGGTTTTCTGAAAACCCCCGACGATGTACGTAACGTCGTGGTGGCAGCCCACCTGGGGCGTCCGGTCTACCTGGGGGATGTGGCCACCATCACCGACGGTCCGCCGATGCCGGATAACTATGTCTTTTTCGGCACCGGGCCGGCGGTCGGTGAAAAGGGCCTCTCCACGGGAGATAGCGGGCGGACCCCCCATCCGGCGGTTACCCTGACGCTGGCCAAACGCAAGGGCACCAACGCCATCGATGTGGCCAACAAGGTGCTGGCGCGGGTGGAGAGCCTCAAGGGGACGGTGATCCCCGACAACGTCCACGTCACGGTCACCCGCAATTACGGGGAAACGGCCAAGGAGAAAAGCGACGAACTGCTGCTGCACATGCTGATCGCCATCGTATCGGTGACCATCCTGATCTGGTTCACCCTCGGTCATCGGGAGTCCGGCGTGGTGGCGTTCGCCATCCCGGTCACCCTGGCGTTGACCATGGCGGTCTTCTACCTGTACGGCTACACATTGAACCGCATTACCCTTTTCGCCCTGATTTTCTCAATTGGTATCCTGGTGGACGATGCCATCGTGGTGGTGGAGAACATCGTCCGCCACTACCGGCTCCCGGAAAATGAGAACCGGCCCCGCACCCAGGTGGCCATCGAAGCCGTTGACGAGGTGGGCAACCCGACCATTCTGGCCACCCTGACGGTCATCGCCGCCATTCTGCCCATGGCTTTCGTGGGCGGCCTCATGGGGCCCTACATGCGTCCCATACCGGTGGGGGCGTCGGCGGCCATGGTCTTCTCTCTCATCGTGGCCTTCATCGTTACTCCCTGGGCCGCCTACCGGCTTCTGAAAAAAAATGGACACGCCGGTGGCCATGACGGCGCGCACAGTGCCGAAGACTGGACCACCCGGCTCTACCGCAACGTGATGGACCATTTGTTGCACAATCCCTTATGGCGGTGGTCCTTTCTGATCGGTGTCGCCGTTCTGCTGTTGGGGGCCTGCGCCATGGTGGGAGTGGGGCTGGTCAAGGTGAAGATGCTGCCCTTCGACAACAAGAGCGAATTCCAGGTGATTCTGGACATGCCCGACAGCGCCACCCTCGAAGACACGGCGGCAGCGGCCTTCGAGATGGGGGACTACCTGGCCACTGTCAACGAGGTGGTGGACTACCAGATCCATGTGGGGACGTCCGGCCCGTTCAACTTCAATGGTCTGGTGCGTCACTACTACCTGCGCCGCTCGCCAAACCTGGCGGACATCCAGGTTAATCTAGTCGGCAAGGGGCAGCGCAAGCAGCAGAGCCACGCGATCGCCAAACGGGTGCGGCCCCCGCTGCAAACCATTGCCGAACGCTACGGAGCCCGGATAACCGTGGCCGAAGTGCCCCCCGGGCCCCCGGTGCTTGCCACCCTGGTGGCCGAAGTATACGGCCCCGACTATGATCGCCAGCGGGAACTGGCCCTGCAGATCCGTGATATTTTCGAACAGACCGACGGGGTGGTGGATGTGGACTGGTATATGGAGGAAGTCCAGACCCGCTACCAGATCCAGGCGGACCAGGAAAAGGCCGCCCTGCATGGCATCAGCGTGGCTCACATCACCCAGACCCTGCAGACCGCCCTTTCCGGTTCCAAGGCCGGGTTGCTGCACCAGCCGCTGGAAAAGGAAGATGTGGCCATCGTGTTGCAGCCGCCCCTGGCCCTGCGGGCCGGCCTGGAACTGCTCAAAGCCATCAACGTCAGCGCCGCCGACGGCCGTATGGTAACGCTGTCGGACCTGGTGACGACCACGCAGACCCCGATGGATCGAAGCATCTACCACAAGAACCTCATGCCCGTGGTCTATGTCATCGCCGATGTGGCCGGTGCCAAGGAGAGTCCGGTATATGCCATCCTGGAGTTGCGCAAGAAGATCGACGCCATCACCCTTCCCGAAGGGTACCGCATCGCCCAGCACACGGCGGCCCTGCCCGACAGCGACCAGCGCTTCGCCATGAAGTGGGACGGCGAGTGGCACATCACCTACGAGGTGTTCCGGGATCTGGGCATGGCCTTTGCCGTGGTGCTGGTGCTGATTTTCGTACTGGTGGTCGGCTGGTTTCAGTCTTTTTCCACGCCGGTGGTGATCATGGTGGCCATTCCTTTTTCGCTGATCGGCATCCTGCCGGCCCACTGGGCCATGGGGGCATTTTTTACGGCCACATCCATGATCGGCTTCATCGCCGGTGCGGGCATCGTGGTGAGAAATTCCATCATTCTGGTGGATTTTATCGAGCTGCGACTGGCCGAAGGGGCGCCGCTGGACCGGGCCGTCATCGATGCCGGGGCGGTGCGCTTCCGTCCCATGATGCTCACGGCCGCCGCCGTGGTGGTGGGCGCCTCGGTGATCCTCTTCGACCCCATTTTTCAGGGCCTGGCCATCTCCCTGATGGCCGGCGAGGTGGCCTCGCTGCTCTTTTCACGCATGACGGTGCCGATCCTCTATTTTCTGGACAAGCGTTGGGAGTTCGCCCACGGGCATGGAGGAAGCGGGGGCGTCGAAAAAGCGACTGAAGGCAGTTTGCGCTCATGACCATTGCTTTGCTGTTAATGCTGGCCGGGTTTGTCGCTCTGATCAAAGGCGCCGACCTGTTTGTGGATGGTGCCGCGCGACTTGCCAGGGGCATGCATGTTTCTCCCATGGCCGTCGGCCTGACCGTGGTGGCTTTCGGTACATCGGCCCCTGAACTTTTCGTCAACATCTCGGCCGGGATCAGCGGCAACACCGATCTCGCCCTGGGCAACGTGGTGGGCAGCAACATCGCCAATATCCTTTTGATTCTGGGGTTTTCGGCGCTGGTCCGGCCGCTCACCGTTTCGAAAGGGACCGTGTGGAAGGAGATCCCTTTCAGCCTGTTGGCAGCGCTGATGCTGTGGGTCCTGGCCAGTGACGTCTATATTGACGGTGCCGTCAGTTCGACGGTCTCCCGGTCGGACGGCCTGGTGCTGCTGGGTTTCTTCGGCATCTTCATCGCTTACACGACAACTATTGCCGCACCGGTAGCCGGCCTGCCGGACGTCAGCCCGGCACCGGCCGGGAGGGCGGCGTGGATTGCCCTGAAAATGATCGTCGGCTTTTGCGGTCTGCTGTTCGGGGGGCGCTGGATCGTGGACAGCGTTGTCGTATTGGGGGACATTCTGGCCATTCCCCGGGCCGTCATGGGGCTGACGGTGGTGGCGGTGGGGACCTCTCTGCCCGAGCTGGCCACCTCGGTCATGGCCGCCAAGCGGGGAGACATGGAGATTGCGGTGGGAAACGTCGTCGGTTCCAACATCTTCAATGTGTTTTTTATATTGGGTGTCAGTGCGGTCATCCGGCCGCTGCCCTTCAACCCGGCGGCCAATGTGGACATGGGCGTCATGATGGCCGCCAGTATCCTGCTATTCATCTTCATGTTTACCGGCCGGGTGCGCATCATGGACCGCTGGGAGGGGGTGCTGGCCCTGGTGATTTATTTTATCTACCTCGGTTACCTGCTGCTTCCTATCTTTTTTCCCGGCATCCCGTCTGGTTCGAACGGTTGATCATAGATGAAACTGCGTTGAATCGTGATTATCTTATTTTTCATTTTACTGACCGCTGAACCGCGGGTGAAATAAACCAGCCCCTTTTTGGACGCGAACAACCAGGCCTGAAAGGTGGATCCATGAACATCAATCGCCTCACCCCGCTGGCCGGGGAGGTATTCAATAAACGTTATCTTGCCCGCAATTACCGGGGAGAGATCATCGAGACACCGGCAGATGTCTTTTCGCGGGTGGCCCGGGTGGTGGCCGAGGCGGACCGGCTCTTCGACGCCCGCGCCTCATTGCGGGCCACGGCGGATCGCTTCGAGGCGGCCATGACCTCGCTCTCTTTTCTGCCCAATTCCCCTTGCCTGATGAACGCCGGCCGGCCGCTGGGGCAATTGGCAGCCTGTTTTGTGCTGCCGGTGGAGGATCACCTGGAGTCCATCTTCCAGAGCCTCAAGGATGCCGCCCTGATTCACCATACCGGCGGTGGAACCGGGTTCTCCTTCAGCCGGCTGCGTCCCGCCGGGGATACCATTTTCCCCGCATCCGGCGTGACCGGTGGCCCGGTGTCGTTCATCCAGCTGTTCGATGCGGCTACGCACCTCATCGACCGCAATCGCATCCGGCCGGGCGCCAACATGGGCGTGCTGCATGTGAGCCACCCGGATATCGAGGCCTTCGTCACGGCCAAGCGGGACCGTCGCCAGCTGTGCAATTTCAATCTTTCCGTGGCCGTGGATGACTTATTCATCGATTGTGTGAAGAAGAGTGGCGATTACCCGCTGATCCACCCGCGAACCGGCGCCGAGGTGGCTCGGGTGCCGGCGGCCGACCTGCTCGGCCTGATGGCGCAAAGCGCCTGGGAGACCGGCGATCCCGGCATCCTGTTCATTGATCGCATCAACCGGGCCAACCCCACCCCCAAAATGGGGTCCCTGGAGGCCACCAACCCATGCGGTGAGCAGCCGTTGCTGCCCTACGAGTCCTGCACGCTGGGTTCCATCAACCTGACCCGGGTCATCGACGGCAACGCCATCGACTACGGCAAACTGGAGTCGCTGGTGCACCTGGCGGTCCACTTTCTGGACAACGTGGTGGAGGTGAACCGCCACCCGATACCCCGCACCGGTGAATGGAGTCGGATGAACCGCAAGATCGGGCTCGGGGTCATGGGATTTGCCGACATGCTGATCCTCCTCGGCGTTTCCTACCAGAGTGAACAGGCGTTGAGGCTGGCCGGAGAGATCATGTCCCGGGTCCAGCAATATGCCGAGGCAGCCTCGGCCGAGCTGGCTGCCAGGCGGGGAAATTTCCCCGCCTTTCAACAGAGCGTGTTTCCCGCCAGGGGGGTGAAGCGGCGGCGCAATGCCACCTTGACCACCGTGGCGCCCACCGGCACCATCAGCATTCTGGCCGGGGTGAGCAGCAGTGTCGAACCCGTATTCGCCTTCGAAGTCCAGCGCCGGATCGTGGATCAGATCTACACGGATGTGCATCCCATCTATGCGCAATATCGCGAGGAGGGGCGCGAGATAGACAAGCGCATCTTTCAGACCGCCTGGGATGTCTCCCCGCGCTGGCACCTGAAGATCCAGGCCGCTTTTCAGAAGTATACGGACAATGCAGTATCCAAAACGGTGAACCTGCCCGAGTCCATCACGGCAGACGAGATTTACGCCCTCTTTCTGGATGCCGCCGACATGGACCTCAAGGGGATCACGGTTTATCGAGACCACTCCCATCCGGACCAGGTGCTTTCCGCCTGCTCCATGAAAAACGAGGAATGTTCATGAATCGCATAAAATCCAAAGAAGCCATCGACAGCTTTGACGGTTACTGGGATGTCCTGGTAATCGGCGGTGGCGCCACCGGCCTGGGGTGCGCGCTGGATGCGGCGTCGAGGGGGTACAAGACGCTGCTGGTGGAGCAGCACGACTTTGCCAAAGGCACCTCCAGCCGCAGCACCAAACTGGTTCATGGTGGCGTTCGCTACCTGCAGCAGGGCAATATCTCCCTGGTTCTCGAAGCCCTTCACGAGCGGGGATTGCTGATGCAGAACGCACCGCATCTGGTCCGGAACCAGGCTTTTATCGTGCCCAACTACGAGTGGTGGGACGGCCCTTTTTACGGCGTGGGGCTGAAGGTGTACGACCTGTTGGCCGGCCGGTTGGGCCTGGGCCCCTCCAAGTGGCTGTCCAAAGCGGAAACGCTCAAACGTATCCCAACTCTGGAGCCGCACCAGCTGCGCGGCGGCGTGATTTACCATGACGGTCAGTTTGACGATGCCCGGCTGGCGGTCAACCTAGCCCAGTCCATCGAGGACGCCGGCGGCGTGCCCGTCAATTATATGCAGGTGACCGGCCTGGCCTACTCGGGGGAAATGATCGACGGCGTTAAGCTCAAGGACACCATCGATGGCGGGGAACGGGAGGTCCGCGCCCGGGTGGTGGTCAATGCAACGGGAATATTTACCGACGACATTCTGCGCATGGATCAGCCCGCGGCGACACCGCTCATCACCCACAGTCAGGGCGTTCACCTGGTGTTGGACAAACGGTTCCTCAAGGGCAATACGGCCATCATGGTTCCCCAGACCGAGGACGGCCGGGTCCTGTTCGCCGTTCCCTGGCACGACCGGGTGCTGGTGGGCACGACCGATACGCCGGTGGATCGAGCCAGTCTCGAGCCCCGTCCCCTCGAGGAAGAGATCGCGTTCATCCTCAAGCATGCCGCCCAATACATGGTGGAGGACCCCACCCGTGAGGACATCATGTGTGTGTTCGCCGGCCTGCGGCCGCTGGTGGGGGAGGGGGAGGGTAAAAAGACCGCCGCCATCTCCCGGGACCATCACCTGGCGGTGTCGCAATCGGGCCTGGTGACCATTACCGGCGGCAAATGGACCACCTACCGCAAGATGGCCGAAGACACCGTCAACCAGGCGGCCCTGATTGCCGGGCTGCCGGAAAGCGAATGCCGGACGCGCAAGCTGCGCATTCACGGGTGGCTAAAGCACATGGACCCGGAAGATCCCCTGTGCGCCTATGGTTCTGATGCCATTTTCATCCGGCGGATCATCGACGCGGACCCCACGATGGGAGAAAAACTGCACGACCGTCTGCCCTATGTCAAAGCGGAGGTCGTCTGGGCCGTTCGCCATGAAATGGCCTTGACCGTGGAAGATGTCCTGGCCCGTCGCACCCGTTCCCTGATCCTGAACGCCGCCGCCAGCATGGAGATTGCCGGAGCCTCGGCTGCCCTGATAGCAGGCGAACTTGGATTGGGATCGCAATGGCAGCAACAGCAGGTGTCTGAATTCAAGCAGCTGGCCAGGGGGTATCTGCCGGAGTTAGGACAGAGGACAGAGGACTGAGGATTAAATGAAAACCATAAACCATGGAGGGTTGCCATGAAAACCACATATACATTGCTGTTTCTGATGTTTTTTGCGGCCACGGCCACGGCGGGCGGGCAGGTTGTCGCCTATGACGTCAAGGGAGAGGCCTTCGAGGGGTATTACACCTCTCCGGCGGACAATGCCCCATTCGTGTTGCTGATCCATGACTGGGATGGCCTTACCGATTATGAAGTCAAACGGGCCGACATGCTGGCTGAAAAAGGGTATGCGGTCTTCGCTGCCGATCTGTTCGGTGCCGGAATCAGGCCCACTGAAGTGAAAGACAGGCGCCAGCATACCGGCGAGCTTTACAAGGACCGGGGACGCATGCGCAGCCTGATTTACGGCGCGCTGGATGCAGCCAGGGCACGAGGCGCCAATGTGAACAATGCCGTAATGATGGGGTACTGCTTCGGTGGCGCCGCCGTGCTCGAGTTTGCCCGGTCGGGGGCTGACATGAAAGGATTTGTCACCTTCCATGGCGGATTGAGTACGCCGGAAGGCCAGGATTATGGCAAGACCAAGGGAAAACTGCTGATCCTGCATGGTACGGCAGACACGAATATCACCATGGACCATTTTGCCATGCTGGCCAGTGCCCTGGAGGAAAAGGGCGTGTCCCACGAAATGATCACATACGGCGGTGCACCGCACGCCTTTACCGTCTTTGGCTCCGACCGGTACCGAAAAGATGCAGATGAGAAGTCCTGGAAGCGGTTTGGTGAGTTCCTTGAAGAGACATTGAGGTAGGTTCAGGCGACTTTGAGAAATTCCACCTTTCTGACCCCGCTGGTGAAACCCAGGGTGCTGGAGATCATGTCAAGGTTATCCTAAAGGGCTGTCAAACGGTGTTCGCCAAGGGGATAGTTCTTTCCTATCGTTGTGGCCATGGAGGCCGGAAGTTTTACCCGCTGGTAGAATACATGATCGAAATCCATTCCATCCCTGGATGGTAAACGGGCGGTCACCCGTCACTGGATAAGGGATCTTCAACAATGGTCGGCTGCGCTTCATCGGTTTTCTTCAGACGTCAGAACGGTTGCCCTGAAAACCAGTAACGAGTTCTATGACGCTTAATCCAACTAGAAGCACAACCAGAAACCACAAAAAGATCAGGCCGCGCAACGGCAACGACAAATCGCCAAAGACGAGCCAACCACAAAGCACCAGGCCGCCGCAAAGGTTGATGGCGATCGCTCCGCCGAGTCCCAAGCCAAGACCGGTTCCTCTACGGTTGCGTCTTTCCAGCATGAGGGCGATGCCGATACCGAACAGCACCCCCAGCAGCAGGTTGATGCTTGCGTCGATGGTGAGCAGTGTGACGCGTCGCATGACATCACCTCCAGGAGATCATTTACGCGCAGTATCAAGGATTGTTTTTGTTGAGCGAACCGTTGCGTACGAACCGGACAATGCCGCCATGAAGGCGGCATGGACTTCCGATGCGTGGATGGTTTTGTCCTTGAACGTCAAATTTCGGGTTGCGCAGGCATCTTCGGCGACCCTGCAGGTGAAACCCAAATCGAACGCAGCCCGAACCGTTGCATCGATACACATGTGACTCATGGCGCCGCTGATGATTATTTCGTTGATGTCGCGCTGTTTCAGGATCCCCAGGAGCGGGGTGTCGCGAAAGCTGTTGGGGAAATGTTTGACGACGACGATTTCGTCCGCCTGGGGGACAACCTGTTGATTGATCTGCGCCCCGTTGGTGTCGGGCAGAAAAAAGGTTGCCCCCACCTGAGCGGCGATGTGTTGGATATGGATCACCGGCTTTTCTTTTTTTCTGAATTCATCCAGCAGCCGCCGTGCGTTGGCCGCGGCGGCACCGACACCGACCAGTTCCATGCTGCCGCCGGGAAAATAATCGTTTTGAAGGTCAACCAGCATCAGGCATGTGTTCATTTCGCCTCCTTAACTCAATTGGAATGCCATGAATTGGATGGCCGCTCCCTTTGAACGCGCAGCTTGCTCGTACGCGGAAACCGCCTCACAGGCCTCTGATGCGCTGCAATCGCTCCCATGAGCGGCCTCTGATAGTCCGATTTCGCGCCCGCCCCATCGTTGGACAGATTCCCGGGTGTATTCATAGAGCAGATCGCTGTCAGTTTTCAGGTACACCGTGCCGCCGGGAAGAAGCAAGTTCGCATAGGCGTCAAGAAAGGAAGGGGCGGAAAGCCGGGACTTGATTGCCCGATGCTTTGGGTGCGGGTCAGGAAAGGTCAGCCAGATCTGGTGTATCGAGTGTTTCAGAAAAAATTCCCCGATACGCTCGATCCGCGCACGAAGGAAGTGAACATTTTCAAGGCCCCTGGCAAGCGCACGTTCTGCGCCGACACACATGCGATGACTCTTGCAATCGACTCCCACACATAGTCTGCCAGGATTGGTGGCGGCGAATGCGAGGGTGTATTCTCCTTTGCCGCAGCCCAGTTCGAGAACTCTCTCCATGCCTTGATAACCCACATCGTACCACGGATACGAGCAAGGTGGTGGTGACTCGCCGAAAACGGAAAAGGTGACATTGGGCAGACGTTTTACGCGGTCGTACTTGAGAAGTTTGTTTTTTGGCATGGTTTTACCTGATCTGAGCGATTTTCAATGCGCCCTGTACCCATCTCTTGACCATTACGGTCGACGGGCGACCATATTTTTCACCCTATTATGCCATCCCCGCCTTTTTTTGAAAAGAGGCTAACCCGATTCGAACGGGTTATGAGGACTTCCTTTTCATGTTAATCCAGGTGCCAACCTTGCTGCCCGCGATCGAACACAGCGGAAGGATCACTAACAGCGAGATAAGGCCTTGCATTTCCGATGCAATCGCCCATGAGGGCAATCCAGAATAAATGCCCATGTAGCCGATCAACCCCTCAATTTGGGCATACAGACTGATGGCAATCGCACCAAAAACAAACGACAACCATCGCAGACTTGTGAATTTGGTGAAATAACTCAATAACATCGTAAAAATAAAACACAGCATGAAAGCTGCCATGTTTGCGAACAACATGTTGACAATATTCATTAAAAAGACTGACTGGGTGTTTGCGTTGGTTGCTCTGACGGCCTCGATTAGAATGGGAGACAAGATATACGAGAACAGAAATTTCGATAGAAACCCAGACACGAAGCCGGCACTTAACCACACGAATGGGATGAACCAATTTCTATCGACTCGGCTATTGTTCCGCATTTATAATGATTTTCCTTAATAGCGTATATTCGTGAACGATCAACAGCATCGGGAAACGGCCGATCATCACCGCGTTTACCTTCTATAAGTCTTCTGAATGCTCCTCAAAATCATTCAATTTGATGCGAAATCGTTTAGCCGCTTTGTAGCTTAGATCGATCATCTTCTTTTAACCTATGCGCTGCCACAATTTTTTCAAGTTTCGAAAGGTCTTTGTACCATTCCGCCAACGTTGAACCAATCTGGTGAGGATTGTCTTCCTGCAGATAGTGAATCCCAGCGCCAATGTCGACCGCCTCGAGGTGTTTAAGCTTTTGCTTGCACCATTCAACCGTTTTGGCATTTATCAAACCGCCAGGCGAAGCAAAGAAGAGAAGTTTGGGTATTTCGGATTCCTGAAGTTTTTTGTTGTAATTCGATACCATTTCGAAAACATCATTTGGTTTGCCCATTATGGGAATTTCACAAGGCCACTGTCGCAAAGGCTTGCGACTTCGAACCGTTTTGTATGGCGCCGCATAATAATTTTTTTCTTTTGCGGTCAACTTTCTGACGATTGCCTTGGGCAGGATCTGGGTGACGAAGACATTCATGACACTGACCATGAGCCAACCAATCCCGGGCGTGCGCATCATTTTGAAACCCATTTTAAAGCCGCTCGGAAAGTCGTCCCACGTCACCGGTCTCAGAATAGCCTCCATAAAGGCGATTCCTTTCACGTTGTTCTCATTTCTCATCGCGTAGTGGAAGCCAAGCGCGGAACCCCAGTCATGGACGACCAGCGTGATCTTCTTCAGACCCAGTGTTTCGATGAAGCCCTCCGTGTACTTGGTATGGTCAACGAAGCGATACGCCAGATCCGGTGAGTCCGATCTACCCATCCCGATCAGGTCCGGGGCGATGCAGCGGCCCAGCGGGGTTAGATGTGGTATGATGTTCCGCCACAGGTAGGAAGAGGTCGGATTGCCGTGCAGGAACAAGATTGGATCCCCCGACCCTTCATCGATATAGTGCATTTTAGAGCCATGCACCTCGACATAGTTGGACCGGAAAGGAAACGCCGCCGAGATTTCTTGTGAACTATCCATGGTTGATTTCCTATCTCTTGATTCAGACAAGTCCCGCAATCAATTTGCCTACACAGTGAATGCATACTGAATGGCCGGATGGTGTTGGTACCCATCCAATTCAAAATCATCCACCGTCACCCATCTCTCCAGGTCCGCCAACGATTTAATGTCGGGATTGATTTTCAGTCTGGGCAGCGGATACGGCTCGCGTGTGAGCTGAACGGATTTTACCTGCTCCACCTGATCTTCATAAATGTGTGCATTGACGATTTTGTGAAACGCTTTGGCCGGCTTATTGCCGGTGATTTGTGCAATAATCATTAATAGCCAGCCCACCTGCACCTGATTGAATCCATGGCCCAGCGGCAGATCGTCAGAGCGTTGGTAGCTGGTCAGGTACAGCCGGTCGCCCAGCAAGCTGAACGTATGGGTGTGCATACAGGCCGCTAAACAGGCGCGATCCAGCTCGCCTGGATTGTGAAAGGTCATCACTTCCCGTCGATCGTCAATCCCTCTGGACAAGTTGTCGACAATTTTACGCAGCTGATCGATCTCCTTCCCCTCCGGATTGCGCCAGCGCCGTCCTTGGACCCCATAGCAACGACCCAGATCATCCTCACCGTCACGATAATGATTGGCCAGCCAGGCGGCATTGTCGTTTGCGTTGGCATTCCAGGTGTTGCACCCGAGTGCACGGAACTGGGCTGCGCTGTGGTAACCGCGCAGATAACCCAGCATCTCGGCAATCGCCGGTTTCCAGAATAGCTTTTTGGTGGTCAGTACCGGCAAGTGGCCGTCACTGACATCGTATTCAAAGTCTGCATTGATCACGGTCAGGCAACGCTTCCCGGTCCGGGCATTTTCCACCCAGACGCCTTCATCAATGACCCGCTGGCAAAGCTCCAGATACGCTTTCATGCCACTTCCGATTTATTGGACGGCCAACAAGCGTCCAGACTCAATTGTTTCATTAATGGATTCCTCCCTGAGTAAAAAAGCCATACCAATGCCAACAATATTTAAGATGACCCTATTATTGCACTAGTATTACAGACCATCCACTGAGTTGGGGCCCGCCGGGAAGATCAACCCCATCGCTGCAAGAGGGCCGGTGAAAACAGACCATATCCCTGGCATAAGGATTCAGGGCAGGGGGCAGGCAATGCAGCGGCCACAACCGGCAGCATCATGATTCGTAGGCCAGCACCCTTATGATGCCGATGGTGCCGCCGTCTCCAGTTGTGCACGTGTCCGAGACGGAAAGGACCTTTTTTACGTCGTTGCCCTGGATGAAGTCGTTTACCTGTGCATCCAGATCGTTCAACGCCTTCATGGTATGCATGGCTTTCAATTCGTTGGTGAAGGTTTTGATCTTGATCATGGCCTGACCTCCGGTTTGTTTTGCCCCAGCGGAGCACTGTTTATTTTTCCATTTGGTGGCAGTAAACCCTCCCCGCGGCAAGCCGCGGGGAAGGGGATGTGAAATGGACATTTCATCCCGGCGCGCAATGGCGCGAATTTACTGGTCGGCGGCACGCGGATGGTTATTTTGCCATCACTCTCAATAATATCAGCCCGTCATGAAAAAGAACAAAAGACAGTACACATAAGGCCAGGCCGAGGAAACGCATCGTGTATCGGTATCCGCGCCCGATTAAAAAGGACTTCGATTGGCCGACCAACACCGCCAGCAAGATTTTCGACCCCACCAGAAAAACATAAAATCCGGCGACAAACGTAAAAGCAGCACCGATATGCTGCTGCATCGCCTTGGTCATGGTCGGTGCACCGACACTGATCCAGAACAGGTAGGGATGGGGGCTCAGCGCATTGGCCAGGATTCCTCTGGTCAGCGATTTCGGTTTGATCCCCCCCAAATCAAGTGCGACTCGTTTTGTGCGCAGGCATTCGTAGCCCATATAAAAGATAACGCATCCGCCGACCAAGGCAATGATTCCCAAGATCGTATGGAAGCCTGATAACTTGGACAAAATGAAACAAGTCAGGATGATGATGGGCAGGTCGGTGACAATGGGGGCGAGGGCAACCCTGACCCCGGACCCGATGCCATGTTGAATCGTTTCTGATATCACGAGTGCCAGCAGCGGCCCCGGCGCAAAACCGGCGGATAATCCGAGCAGGATTCCAAGGGTTAAATAGTGCATCATTGTGCGTTTCTATCTCAATTGTCAGCATGCCTACTTTCTATCGGATGGCATGGGCGGCGTATCGTCCGGGTTGCGCGACGGGTAGTCAACGGTTTGCGGGACCTTCATGCCTGGTAATATATTTCTTGCAGGCTTCTATGAAAGTTAAGCGTAATATTGAAGATGAACTTTCTAAATGCCACGGTAATAGCCGTCAGCGTTTAGCGGCTGGTTCTACCTTTCTCTTCCTTCCCTGATAATATGAACTATTTCTTCTGTAGTTACTTTCGCCTGTCTATTTAAGATTGCATGCAGCATTTCTTATGTTTTAAACCACTTCCTAATTTTTCACGGGAATAGCACTGCGCTTCACCCGTTGGGCTATTTATAGCAATAGACTTTGAAAATGGAATGCGCTTCAATGAACAAAAACTTTTTAAAAAGCACCGCGGTAGCCCGGTCGGTAGTGTAAGCGCTTATTATTTTGTTTTGCTTGGCAATATGAAGGTCTGAAATTAATTATTATTCCACGACATACAATTTAAACAAATACGCTATATTTTAATTAAAAAAGGCAATGCTACAAAAATAATACCCGAAAAGATCAGAATGTATAGGTTTGAAGTAAAATATGGAAATACCATTAAACCTATACCACTAAAAAACGGAATGATGGCTTTTTGCTTTTTGCCATAAACAAAAAATCCTAAGCCGATTGATCCAAACAGCACCCCCCAAATTAAAGTCGATGCATTCATTTTTAATCTTTCGTGTCATTGACATATAACGAAAAGCTAAGGGGCCGGGAGCCAACCACTGACACACTGTTCTATGCCCCGAGGGTCAAAAAAAGGTTGGTGTTTATAAATGCACGGCTTCTCCCTGTCTCGCTTGAGCGACGGGTTATAGCCAAGGGATATTTCCCTCTACATATCTTTCAACAGCTTCAAAAGGTGTTAAATAACCGTTTCGATCTGCTGACAGATACGAGAACAGACATTGATTAATTGCCATTTCCATAGCGTTTATTTGTTCTGGAGAATACAAACCAATAGTCAGCCGTTTTATCTCATTAATGCTGCCAGTAAGTTTACGATTTCCGTTTTTACCGAGGGAAAAAGATTTTGAACCGCGATACCAAGGACACGAATTTAGGATCTCCTTTGCTATAGGCAGAGGATCTTTGAACTGTGATTTGCGCCGAACCATCGTAAACAAGGTATATTCATGGACAATGAATAACATCGGGACACGCCCGGTCATCACTACATCTACCTTCCAGAAGTCTCCTGAGCGCTCCTCAAGATCCTTCCAATTTATTCGAAATCGCTTTGCAGCTTTATTGCTTAAATTGAACATTTTTTTCGTGTTTACCTATAACGTTTGAGTTTATACGCGTGCATTTTTTGCGCGTCGATTCTCAAACGGTTTGTTATTTAACGATTAGATTTTCATTTACATTCATGATTATGTAATGACACCGCGTGCATCATAAAACTCCATCTTATCGGTTTATCAAATGAAATACTGAAAGAAATGATACAAAACTGGTAAGAAACCCCAAAATCATGATTAAAACTCGCTGTGGGTAGCTTTCTGGGTTTGGAAAAATTTTTCCTAAAGTAAATAATCGAATTACCCAGCGACCTACAAAGAAGAATATCGGTTCAAAAAATTCCTTAGCTATTATTCTATGTATCATAAATTTGGATTACGTTCTTAATGCTTCTTACATAACGTTTGAGCTAACGGGCACGCGCTTTATAGCGCGTCCGGTTGAGTGATTTGTTGGGCGTCAATCTTTCAGGACGCAGCCAAACTAAAACTGTGTGTTCATTCCAAGGAATCTTGCGCTTCTCGAAGTTGACCGGTTTATAATGCCTTTTCGCTCGCGCCATGGCTATAATGTTGTTTTTGGCCCCCAAAAGTGCAATATAGCCCTGTTTTCAGGCATCATTTTAAGTGTATATTGTCTAAATCCATTTAGTTATCTTGGCCCGACCCCATTATCTACCCCATTATCACCTTATCACTTTTCCCTGCCAAGACCCGCAGCGTAGACCCGCGTAGCGGAATGGAGCGCCGCCACCATGTCCTCGCCTCCGGGCTGCAAAAGGCCGTGGGCGCATCCGTGCGCAGTTCCGGATTGACCAAGCGGGTCAGCTGCCACACGTTTCGCCACAGCTATCCCGGCTACTGCATGAAATCATTTTTCTGAGATCATTCAGAATAGCGAGCATCCTTTGCTTTCAAAATCCATGCTCGATAATCCGGTTGCAGATATTACAATCTTATTTTGCATTAATTTACTCAAGTGATTTCACCCATCGGGTCAAACGGAGAGGCGCATGGCCTGCGTTATTCGATACTCGCGGTAATTATGCCTAAAGCTTCGCATCGAAATGCCTTGACCATTCACGTCTCCGTTTGATGCAATAACCGGGATACGCCACCCACCTGCTCGAAAATGGCGTCAATATCAGGACCGTTCAGGAACTGATGGGCCATGCGGATGTGAAAACCACCGATATCTACACCCATGTCATGCAGAAAAACCTGGCAGCGGTGGCCAGCCCCCTGGATACGCTTCGTAATCACGGCCCGGACAGAAAACGGCTGTGAAACGGTTCATGGCAAACCCGCTTCATCGCAACCTGCCAAATAGAACTAACCCACAATCTGCCGGCGGATGACCGTGTCTTTCTTCCAGCGGTGGTCGTCTCTTTTGGGGTAGCCGATGTTGTAGTGCAGCCCGCGGCTCTCCTTGCGGTGGGCGGCGCATTTGATGATCAGCTCGGCCACGGTGGCGATGTTGCGGAGTTCGATGAGATCCGGGGAAACCTTGAAGTTCCAGTAGTACTCGCTGATTTCGTTCTGGATGGTTTCGATGCGGCGCTGGGCTCGTGCCAGGCGCTTGTCCGAACGCACGATGCCCACATAGTTCCACATCAGGCGGCGGATCTCGTCCCAGTTGTGGGCGACCATGATCTGCTCGTCGCTGTCGGTGGTCCCCACGTCGTCCCAGTCCGGGATGTCCGGGAAGGTTCCCCGGTCGTTTCCACCAAGGTCTGTGACCGCCTGGTGGGCGGCGGCATCGGCGTAGATCAGGGCCTCCAGCAGGGAGTTGCTGGCCAGGCGGTTGGCGCCGTGAAGACCGGTGCAGGCGGTTTCGCCCACGGCGTAGAGACGCTTGATGTCCGTGCGACCGAACATGTCCGTGACCACGCCGCCGCACATGTAGTGGGCGGCCGGCACGACGGGGAGCGGTTCTTTGGTCATGTCGATGCCGAATGCGAGACATTTTTCAACCAGGTTGGGAAAGCGGCCTGTGACGAATGCTGCGGGTCGGTGGGAGATATCCAGAAATACGCTGTCATGGCCGGTGCGTTTGAGCTCCGTGTCGATGGCGCGGGCCACCACGTCTCGGCAGGCCAGGTCTTTTTTGGGGTCGTAGCGTTCCATGAAGGAGTTGCCGGCGGCATCCATGAGACGCCCCCCCTCGCCGCGCACCGCTTCCGAAATGAGAAAATTCTTGGCGGCTGGATGATAGAGGCAGGTGGGGTGGAACTGGACGAACTCGAGGTTGGCCACGGTGACTCCTGCCCGGTATCCCATGGCAATGCCGTCGCCGGTGGCGATGTCTGGGTTGCTGGTGTACAGATATACCTTGCCCGCACCGCCGGTGGCCAGCAGGGTGATGCCGGCGCCGACGGTCAGGACCCGGTGCGATTGGCGGTCCAGCACATAGGCGCCGCAGCAGTAATCCTCGTGGGTGGTGGTGACCAGACCGCGTTTGATGCGGGTGGAGAACGTGATCAGGTCGATGGCCATGTGGTTTTCGTAAAAGTGGATATTGCGGTTCTGCCGGGCACGCTCTAAAAGCACCTGCTCCACTTCTCGGCCGGTCATGTCGTGGGCGTGGACGATGCGGTTGCGCGAGTGCCCGCCCTCCCGGCCCAGATCGAACGGCGCGCTGCCGTTTTTTCCTGTAACGCCGCCTTCCTTGTTGAAGCCGACGCCGATCTCCATCAATTCCCGGATCCGCTCGGGTCCGCCGACGACCACCTGGCGAACCACGTCCGGATTGCACAGGCCATCGCCGGCCTCAAGGGTGTCCTGGATGTGCAGGTCAAAGGAATCCTGTTGATCGAAGACGGAGGCGATACCTCCCTGGGCGAGGTTGGTGTTGCTGTCGACCGCCTGCTTTTTGGTGACGATGGCCACGGTTCCGCTGTCGGCCACCTTGAGGGCAACCATCAGCCCGGCGATGCCGCTGCCGATGATCAGAAAATCAGTTTGTATATCCATTAATACAGGGAAGAGCGGGACTTCCGCCGGCTGGAGCTGAAAAGGCCGATGAAAAAACCCACCAGCATGATTCCGCCGCCGGTGAGCACCCATTGGATAATGCGGCTGCGTTTCAACTGCATGTTTTCTTCATCCAGTTTTGCCGACAGGGTTTTCTCCGCTTCCAGATCGGCGCTCACCTGCTTGTGGCGCTGCTTGAGCTTCAGAAAATCAGCGGCTTCTTTCTTCAGGGTCTCGTAGGCGGTGCTGAGTTCGTCGCGATCTTTCTGGTTCTGGGATAGATCGGAATCGGTGGCTTTTTTCTGCGCACTGAGATTGTCGAAATTGTCCTTTAGGTCCTTGTACTTGGCGGTCAGCACGTCAAAGTCCTGCCGGACACGGCCCAGTACCATGGCACAGGGCTGATTGGGGGTGATATAGCGGTTGAGCACCCAGCCCTCCTTGCCGTTGGGGTCGCGCACCATGGACCACTCTGCACCTTTTTCCAGGATCTCAAGCGCTTTTCCGCTCTGGACCAGTGAAATGATTTTGCGGTCTGAGGCGGGGCCGGTGCGCATGGTGATTTCGAAATCTTCGGACACGTAAACGGTTTCCGCGACACTTGCGGCCGGCAGGATCAAAAGGCCAATTAGAACCATCCAGAACCCTACTTTCAGGCTTTTCATAACCAATTCACACTCCATTTAATTGGGGTTGTTTCAGCCACTGGAAAAAACGGATCTATTTTGAGTTGAAAAACAATCATCTGTCAATAATTTCTTTTCAAAACGCAAGCCCTGTGGTAATCCAAAAAGTGCAACAGAAACAGGCAGGTGAAGGGTTTATGATCGCTTACGACCTACAATGCAGCAATGGCCACCAGTTTGAAGGCTGGTTCGAAGACAGCCGATCTTTCGACCGGCAGAAAAAAAAGGGGATGATTGCCTGCCCGGTCTGCGAGGATACCGGCGTATTCAAGTTGCCCTCCATGTTTGCCATTAAGGGCTCATCCGGCTCGCTGCCCCTCAACCCAAGCCAAACTGCGGACATGGCCGCCCTGGGCAAAAAAATTGTCGATTATGTGCAGAATAATTTCGACAACGTGGGCGCCGATTTTGCCGAAGAGGCGCTGAAGATGCATTTTGGGGTGACCGAGCCCAGGAGCATCCGGGGCGTCAGCACCCCCAAAGAGGAAGAGACCCTCAAAGCCGAAGGCATCCGCTTTTTCAAGTTTCCTGTGCTGTCGGAACCTTCGGATCCGGAAGCATCCTAGCCGGTAGATTCCGCATTCCATCAATCCTCGATCCCTCAATCAAATAATCCCTTAATCCATCCATCAGTCCTCAGACATCCGTCGACCGTCCTCTGTCTTCAATCAACTCAGGGTTCAACCGCCGGGCCAGCATGGAACGGCGCTGCCGGGGGCGATCGTTTTTCAGGGCCACGCTCAGGGCCTTGGTGGTGCCCACCATGACCACCAGCTGTTTGCCGCGGCTCAGTGCGGTGTAGAGCAGATTGCGCTGGAGCATGACGTAGTGCTCGGTCAGCAGGGGGATCACCACCGCCGGGTATTCCGATCCCTGGGATTTGTGCACCGATATCGCATAGGCCAGGCTCAGCTCGTCCAGTTCCACGAAGTCATAGGGTACCTTGCGGCCGTCGTAGTCCACCTCGGCACGCTCATGTTCCAGATCGATGCTGTCCAGAATGCCGATATCCCCGTTGAAGACCTCTTTGCGATAGTTGTTGCGCAGGTGCATCACTTTGTCACCCACCTTGAACCGGCGGCCCACCACTTCCACCTGCTCACCGGCGGGGTTCAGCGCTTCCTGGAGCACCCGGTTCAGGTTGAGGGTGCCCACCAGGCCGCGATGCATGGGGGTGAGCACTTGAATGTCGCGGACAGGATCCAGTCTCAAGTGGTGGGGAATCTCCCGTCGGCAGAGTTTGATTACCGTTTCGACCACCCGTTCGGGATCGGCTTGTTCCATGAAATAGAAATCGGACAGCCCATCCGGGTCGTCGGGGGGGGCGATGACCGGCGGCTGGCCGTTGCGGACCCGATGGGCATTGACGACGATGGCGCTCTGTTCGTCCTGGCGGAAAATCTCGGTCAGTTCGAAGGTGATGATTTTTTGGGAGCGGATCAGGTCGGACAGCACGTTTCCCGGCCCCACCGACGGCAGCTGGAATACATCCCCCACCAGAATGAGGGTGGCGGTTACCGGTACGGCCCGGATCAGGTGGGCCATGAGCAGGGTGTCCACCATGGAGGCCTCGTCCACGACCACCACCTCGGCCGCCAGGGGATCGTCTTCGCTGCGCTCGAAACAGCCGTCTGCCAGGTTGTACCCCAGGGCCTTGTGGAGAGTGGCCGCCGGCCGGCCGGTCACTTCGGTAAGGCGCCGGGCGGCCCGTCCCGTGGGCGCCGCCAGCATCACCCGGCGTCCCAGGCCTTCCATCACGGCGGTGATCGAGCGAATCAACGTGGTTTTTCCGGTGCCTGGACCGCCGGTGATCACCGACACCTTGTGGGAGAGCATTTGCGAGAGGATCTCCTCTTGCTGCATGGAGAGGGTGATGGACAGTTTCTTCAGCACTTCCTCGGTGATCAACCGGCTGTCCGGCGGCGTGTCGGCCAGGGGGATAGACTGCATGGCCTCGATGCGGCGGGCAATCACGGTTTCGGCCTGGTGGAGCAGCCTGGGAAAGACCAGGGGCGAATCCGCGCTATGCGTTTCATCCGCCACCACCAGCTCACCCGCCTGGACCAGGTGACTTAGGGCGGCTGAAGCGGTTTCCGGCTCGACATCGAAGGTTTCCCGGCACTGGTCGAAAAGCCGGTCCCGGGCGATATATGCATGCCCCTGGTCCACGGCCTGTTCGAACAGGTGAAACATGCAGGCCCTGGCCCGCTCCATTTCATCGACGGGGGTATCGGCGTGCCGGACGATGGCATCGGCGATGCGAAAACCGATCCGTGGAATGTCCTCGGCCACCCGGTAAGGGTCGTTGCACAGGATGTCGATGACGTCGTTGCCATACTCGCGCAGCAGACGGCCGGCGTAAGCGGTGTCCACGCCGGCGTCCTCCAAAAAGCGAACCAGCTGCCTGGCGGCGTGATGGGTTTGCCAGGCCCCGGCGATGCGCCGGGCCGTCTTTTTACCGATGCCGGCCACCTCGGTGAGCCGATCAGGATTGGTCTCGATCACCCCCAGGGTGTCGGCCTTGAAATGGTCGATGATCCGGCCGATCAGCCGGGGGCCCACGCCCTTGATGAAACCCGATTCCAGGTAGCTGCGAATACCGTCTACAGTGGCCGGCAGAAGCACGGTAAAGACCGTGAACTTGAGCTGCTGGCCATAGCGGGCATGAGTCTCCCAGCGTCCCCGGACTTCTATCGATTCCCCGACACGAGGCTCGGGCATGGTGCCTTTTATGGTGATGGTCCGGTGGTTTTCATCGGTTCGCAGCCGGGCGATGGTGAAGTGATTCTCCCGGTTGTAATAGGTGACCCGCTCGATATGACCGGCAAGGGTAATTTCCGGGCGGGCCGTCATAGGTTTGAACTGGGCCGATCCAGGATCCAATGCACCGCCCGGTCCAGGTCGGCGGCCACGTGATCCGGACGATGGCCGGTCTCTTCGAGGGCCTGGATAGCGGTCATTCCGTTGCCGGTCTGCACCAGGACGGTCCGGCCGCAGCCCGCGGCCTGGCCCGCCAAAATATCCTTGGCGCTGTCGCCCACCATCACGGCGTGGGAGAGGTCGGTGCCGTACCGATCCCGGGCGGCGAAGATCAGACCCGGTTTGGGTTTGCGGCAGCCGCAGCCTTCATCCGGCCGGTGGGGGCAAAAGAAGATGTCCATGATCCGGCCACCGCTGTCGAGGACGGCCTGACGCAGCCGGCGGTGCATCGTTTCCAGTTGTGTCAAGGAAACCCACCGCCGGTTGATGGCCGACTGGTTGGTGATGACGATGATGGTACATCCGCTGCGGGTGAGGCGGGCGAGGGCATCCAGGCTGCCCGGTATGAAGTGAAACTCCGCCCAGGACTTGATGTAATCGGGGGAGTCTTGGTTGATGACACCGTCCCGGTCGAGGAAAACTGTGGTATCGCTCATAGCTGGTCGCTGATGGCTCATAGCTTAGAGAATAGGATTCGAGGGGTCAAGGGTCCCAACCGCGAACGCTGAACCCGGAACGCTGAACCCGGGACGCTTTTTTTACTCGGCCACAATAAAGGCATCCGGATACCCGCTGCTGGCCAGGTGCTGTTCATACTTTTCGGCGCTCTCGAGGTCGTTGCAGCGGCCCACGCGAACCCGATAGAAGACAGCGTCACCGCGATCATAGCGCGTGACGTGAGTGTTGGTGAAGGCCTGGTCCAGCTTGGCCCGCAGGCGCTCCGCATTGTCCCGGCTTGAAAAAGCCCCCACCTGGAACGTGAATGCACCGTTGTAGTAGTCCATGGGCACGAAGGTGTCGCCCGAGGCCGTCTGACGTCGCTCGCCCAGCGCCACGATTTCCACCCGGGTCGTGCCGGGCCCCACCATGTCCATTTCCTTGGCCGCGGTATAGGAGAGATCGATGATTCGACCTTGAACAAAGGGCCCCCGGTCATTGACCCGGACCACAATCTGTTTGCCGCTGTCCAGGCGCCTGACCCGGACCCAGGTGCCCAGAGGCAGGGTCTTGTGGGCGGCGGTCATGGCGTACATGTCGTAGACCTCACCGCTGGAGGTTTTGCGACCGTGAAATTTCCGGCCATACCAGGATGCGATGCCCTGCTGGGAGAAATCCCTGGCATGGGGCATGGGTTTGTACCAGGTGCCACCCACCCGGTAGGGCTTGGGGTGGCCCTTGGGTGTGGGGGGCGCAGGCGGGGGCGCCGTGGCACAGGCCTGGATCAGAAAAATGGCAACTGTCACCAGGCCTACCGGCCACCGGTATGGCCGCCGGTTTCTCTGCGCTATTTTCTTTTGGATGGACAATGGTGACCTTCCTTGGACCGTTACCTCAGGGTTGCAAAGTTTGGTACGCTGGTATTTTAATGCTCAAAATCGAATATTTTATGTCAAATCAAAAAGGACAAATAAAAAATAAATCACAACAACCAACAACCAAATGACAACCGACGGTTAGGCGTATCTTTTTTGAAATCTGGATATTGTGATTTGAAAATTGTTTGAGATTTGGTGTTTGTTTTTTGTTGATTGCGGTTTGTCCAGGTTCGGTTTTATTCCTTGATGGCAATGTTGAGCACGTCGATCATTTTATCCATGAAGTGGAATGTTATATCGTCGCGCACTTTCTGGGGGAGGTCCACCAGGTCCTTTTCGTTCCATTTGGGCAACAGGATGGTCTTGATGCCGGCCCGATGGGCGGCCAGCATCTTTTCCTTGATGCCGCCCACGGGAAGGACCTGGCCCCGCAGGGTGATCTCGCCGGTCATGGCCAGGTTTTTATGAATGGCCTTGTTTTTCAGCAGGGAGACCAGGGCCGTGAGCATGGTGACGCCGGCCGACGGGCCGTCCTTGGGGATGGCACCGGCGGGCACATGGATGTGGATGTCGTGCGTTTCGAAGAAATTCTCATCCAGGCCCAATTTTTTCGCGTTGGCCCGGATGAAGCTCAGGGCCGCCGTGGCCGACTCTTTCATCACCTCCCCCAGCTGGCCGGTGAGGGTGAGTCCTTTTTTGCCCTTCATGGCCGTGGCTTCGATGAACAGCAGGTCGCCGCCGAAAGGGGTCCAGGCCAGGCCCATGGCCACGCCGGGAGTGGACATGCGGGCCTTGGCCTCCGCCTGAAGTTTGACCGGCCCTAAGTATTCGGCCACGTCGGCGACCTTAATGGCGGCCTTCTTGATCTTGCCTTCCGCAATGCCGGCGGCCACGCCCCGGCAGATGGTGGCGATCTCCCGCTCCAGATTGCGCAGACCGGCTTCGCGGGTGTACCCGGAGATGATGCGGCGCACCGCGCCGGCGGCGATGTTGATCTGTTTGGCCATGAGGCCGTGGGCCGCCCGCTGGCGTGGAATCAGGAAGCGGGCGGCGATCTTGACCTTTTCATCTTCGGTATAGCCCAGCAGCTGGATCACCTCCATGCGGTCGAGCAGGGCAGAGGGGATGGTGTCCAGCACGTTGGCCGTGGTGATGAACATGACTTTGGACAGGTCGAAGGGTACGTCCAGGTAGTGGTCGGAAAAGGAGAAATTCTGCTCCGGGTCCAGCACTTCAAGCAGGGCCGACGAAGGGTCGCCCCGGAAATCGGATCCCACCTTGTCGATTTCGTCCAACATGAAAATGGGGTTGTTGGAGCCGGCCCGGCGCAGTCCCTGGATGATCCGTCCGGGCAGGGCACCCACGTAAGTCCGCCGGTGTCCCCGGATCTCCGCTTCGTCGCGCACGCCGCCCAACGAGATACGGTGAAACTTGCGACCCAGCGCCCGGGCGATCGAATTGCCCAAGGATGTCTTGCCGGTGCCCGGAGGGCCGGCGAGGCAGAGAATGGGGCCCTTGGAATCGGGCTTGAGTTTTCTCACGGCCAGGAACTCGATGATGCGGCGTTTGGCTTTTTCCAGGCCGAAGTGGTCATCGTCCAGCACCTTGCGCGCTTTCTGGATATCCAGGTTGTCTTCGGTCGCTTCGTTCCAGGGCAGCTCGGTGAGCCAGTCCAGGTAGGTCATGGCCACCGTGTACTCGGCGGAAGAAGGATGCATGCGCGCAAGCCGGTCCAGTTCTCGCTCCGCTTCTTTCACCGCCTCCTCGGGGAGTTTTTTCTCTACGATCTTGGCCCGGTATTCTTCAAGCTCCACGGTAGCCTCATCGGTTTCCCCCAGCTCCTCTTTTATGGCTTTGAGCTGCTGGCGAAGGTAGTACTCCCGCTGGCGCTTGTCCATGTCTCCCTTGACCTGGGACTGGATCTTGTCGCCCAACTCCAGAATTTCCAACTGATGGTGAAGCAGCTTGGTGACTGCCTTGAGCCGTTTGGTGGAGTCCTGTGTCTCCAGTATCCGCTGTTTCTCCTCGGGTGAGGAGTTGATCGTGGAGGCCATCATGTCTGCCAGGGTGCCGGGTTCCTTGATAGAGGCGGCCATGGATCCCATTTCATGGGGCAGGCCCGGCGACAGCTGCACGACCCGGCCGAACTGCTTGATGGCGTTGGCCATCAGTGCTTCGGTCTCGTTGTCCTTGTGGTTGATGTCGCTGAAGTGCTCCACCTCTGCCACCAGGTAGGGCTTGCCTTTTTGAAATGACTTGACACGGAACCGGCTCAGCCCCTGAACCAGCAACTGTACATGGTTGTCCTCGGTCTTGGCCATCTTCAGGATCATGGCAGCGGTGCCTACCGTGGCCAGGTCTCCGCTTTCGGGATCCGGTCTGACATTCTCCTGTTTTTTGGCAACCAACAGGCCGATCATGCGGTCGTTGGCCATGGCCTCGTCGATCAGATGAACCGATTCACCTCTCAACACCACCAGGGGCAGCACCATTTTGGGGAACAGGGTCGCATCGAACAGCGGCAGTATGGGAAGCACGGTGGGAATATTATCCGTGTTGTAATCCATGGATGGTTTTTTGTCTTGCATGACGCCCTCCTTAAAGGGTGTGAAAGGGGCGGGGCCTTCCGCCGCCCGTCTGCGCGGATACGGCTGACCTATAATTGGGCCTGCCGGGAAATCTCATTACTCTTCGCTGATGGGTATCTTGTGCACCTTATCCAGCCTGAGTTTGGCAATCCTGACTTTCAGCAGCCCATTGGTGTAGGTTGAGGAAACCACCTCCGTGTCCACCGGGGATGGCAGGTAAAGAATACGCTCGAACCGCCCGTACTGGATTTCGGCAAGCCGATAGGTGCCGTTTGACACCCGGGACATCTCTCTGCGGATGCCGGAGACCTTCACCGCCCGGGAGTTGATCTCCAGATCCAGGTCGTTTTTTTCAACGCCGGAAATTTCAGCCCAGATCATGATTTCTTCCGGGGTCTCAAAAATATCCATCTGCGGCGTCCAATGGTGTTCCCGGGACGAAAACATGGGGTTGACGGGCCGCGGCCTGAACATTTCCTGAATGGTTTTCCCCAGGCCCTGTCCATTGGGATCAAAATTGCCTCCGAATTTAATTTTGATGTAGTCCATAGGTTTTTCCCCGAACCTGTCTCCTGTTATTGGATATACTGCGGTTTACACGGTTTCGACGACTGGATAAACTTAGCACTGAAACAGGTGGTTGTAAAGCGGCATGGGCGGATTGGCCCGCCCCTGTTGCCTTTGCGCGAATCGGTGTTATTATTGACCACGTAAATGAGAACGAACAATCACTTTTTCTTAACATGGTGATTACCTGATCAAGAGGAAAAGACGCAAATGGGCAATCAGTTAAAAACCACCCTTCTGCTGGCCATTATGACGGCCTTCATCATGATCGTGGGCAACCTACTGGGGGGGCGCCAGGGGATGATGGTTGCCCTGGTGCTGGCTGCAGGGATGAACTTTTTCAGTTACTGGTTTTCGGACAAGATCGTCCTGAAAATGGTCCAGGCGCGTGAGGCGACGCCCCAGCAGGCCCCTGAACTTTTCGAAATGGTGCAGACCCTGTCCCGTCAGGCGGGCCTGCCCATGCCCACGGTTTACATCATTCCCAAGGACACGCCCAATGCCTTTGCCACAGGTCGCAACCCCGAGAACGCCGTGGTAGCCGTTACCCAGGGACTGTTGTCGCTCATGGACCGGCAGGAGATCATGGGCGTGCTGGCCCACGAACTGGCTCACGTGAAGAATCGGGACATTCTCATCGGCACCATCGCCGCCACCATGGCCGGAGCCATCATGCTGCTGGCATCCATGGCGCGCTGGTCCGCCATTTTCGGCGGCGGGCATCGGAACGATAACAACGGCGGCGGCATGGGCGCCATCGGCATGATCGCCATGTCCATCATTGCCCCCATGGCGGCCATGATCATTCAAATGGCCGTATCGCGCTCCCGGGAATACCTGGCCGACGCCACCGGTGCCGGCATCGCCGGCAGCCCAGAGGGGTTGGCCCGGGCCCTGGAAAAGCTGGGGGCCTACTCCCTGCGCATTCCCATGGATGCAAACCCGTCGACGGCCCACATGTTCATCGTCAACCCATTGTCCGGCAAAAGCCTGCAGCGCCTGTTCTCCACACACCCGCCGCTAGAAGAACGCATCAGCCGGCTTCGTGGCGTGCGGCCCGGCGGCCTTGGGCCAACCCCACCACCCCCGCCGAATGGCGGTGATCGCAGGCAGGCGGCCGGAAAAGCATTCTGGGATCGACTCAAAGGTTGATAGACTGAAGGCATTTAGGCGTGAAGGGGATATGGTCATGCGCATAGGGTAGTGACCTGTGGATCAGAAAATTTGTTTTAGGGGATAAACGGGTCAGGAACTGTCTGCTGGCGTTAGCCGGCCGTGGTTGCGACCGCAGCAGCGCATTGATGTGCATGCAGAGGTCTCAGCACCGCCGTTGCGACATACCTGGCAGCGATTCTCGTCGCACCATTGGCAGGAGAAGCACGCCTTGCACGGATGTTTTTTCTGCACTTGACCGGCATCTTGCGGCACATAGACCTTGCCGGCAAGGCCGCGGACGTTGACCCAGGCCATCGTTGCCCTCCCTTTGCAACCATCGGAATGTGATAAAGATGGGAATGGACGGCGAATTGTCAACCGCTTCACCGCCATCCTAAATTGTGATAGGGGTACCTTGGGAAAGGAGACTGTTTTCAGGTGGACTCACTGTACGATGAAGGTACCATTGCCGCTGTCCGTGGGCTCAAGGAGGATACAGCGGCTCTGGCCGACCTGATGGCCCTGGATTCACGGGTGTCCGTCGATGCATGGAAACATGCGGTGGACACGCGTCTGCTCCCACGGTTGATGCCTGAATTTCCTTTGGTGGCGGCCATCTGCGGCGGCGGTTCTTCGGGCAAATCCACCTTGTTCAACACCCTTGTCGGCGCAGCGGTTTCCCCCACCGGCGGCCGGGCAGGCATGAACCGGCGAATTCTGGTTTCGCTCAACGCCTCCCACCGCGACACCCCCGGCATCGCTGAATCCCTTTTCGAGCCCTTCGGGTGCTCGCCGCGGCAAATGACGGACATGCAAGCACTCACCACGCCCGGCGATCCGCTGCTGCATTATGGTTCGGGCCTGCCGGCGGGTCTGGCGCTGCTGGACACCCCGGATTTCGACACCGGCGCGGGCGGCAGCTACCAGAACAGGGAGATGGCCGAGCGGTCGCTTCGGGCCGCCGATGTGCTTGTTTACATCTTCACCAACGCCAACTACAACAACCGGGACAACACCGATTTTGTCGCCCGCATGCTCACCGCCGTAGGCACCCGCAACTGTTTTCTGGTTTACCGGGCCTATCCCGGCTTCACCGATGACGAAATCCTCGACCATGCCGGCACGGTGGCCAAAAACCTTTACGGCGATCGGTCAGAGCAGCATGTGCTGGGCGTATACCGGGCCGGTGAAGACAACCAAGTGGCGGCCGGACAGCGGGTCATGACCATCCTGCCTGTGGAAGGCGGACAGCCCGGCCTCATGGCCGCGTTGACCCGGATGGATCCGCGGCAGGTGAGAAGAGAACTTCACCGGTCCATCTTCAACGATGTGATCCGACAGGGGCAGGGGTTTCTCGAGGAGGCCCGCGAATCGCGTGAACACCTGGCACTCTATCTGACGTCTCTGCGCACGGTCCAGCAACGCTGTGTCCAGGACGCACTGGGACATCTTCCCATGGACGCGGTGGTTCGCCGGTTTTCGGCGATCTGGCAGGATACCGACCCGTCCCATGTCAAGATCATGCGTAAAACCGGTCGGGTGGTGGAGACGCCGGTCCGTCTGCTGATGTGGGCAGCCAATTGGTTAGGCGGAAGAAAACCGAAGGAAAACGGGTTGCCGGACGGCGGCGACATGGCGTCGGCCGTGGCGGCCGATCTCATCCGGGCGGCCAATTGCCTGCACCAGGCGGCGGTCGATCCGGCGGTGGTGCTCCACCTGTCTGAAACGGACCCGGCAGCCGGGCCGCTGCGTGAATCGATCCGCCGACTGGCGGAGAGAACCGGGGCTACGGACCAGCGCACAGACGCGGGCATGGTTTCCCTTCAGGTTCCCCTTCACCCTGCCCTGGCGGCAACCCAGGCAGACCTTCGCAGCCAGAACTGGTCGGTCGTCATCGACGACATGCTGGCACGGCAGGAGCGTCTGCTAGGTCTCACCAGCCAGTTGGAAGCCGATCTGCAGCGACTGGCCCAGGAGCAGCGCGCCCGCATGACAACCGTCGATCAGATCCGGCAGACCTTTTCAGCCATGCTCAACATCATCCCCGCCACTGCAGCGGTGACCTATGTCCTTCATACCGGGGATCCAGTGGGGGCAGTGGGCATCAAGGTCAAGCTGGCCGGACTGTTCGGCCTTAACGACCTGTATGCGTTGGTGGCCATCCCGGCCACCGCCGGCATGAAAAAGGCGGACCTGAAGCAGCTGGAAGCCGTGCTGGGCCCGGTGGCCCGGGCCTGGCTCACGCACAAATTGACCGCCATCGAAGCGCTGTTTGAAGAGAAGATCACCGGGCCGCTGCTGCGACGGGGCGGGGACATGGCTGATCAAACCGCCGAACGGATCGACTCGATGTCTGAAAACCTCGCCCGCTGCGGCCGTGCACTGGAGAAGATATCATGATAGATGCGCAGATGGCCAGGCTCCGGGCCATGGGAGAACTGGAGACCGTACGCACGGACATTCAGGGTCTGGCCGAGACCCTGGAGGGCCTCTCCCTGTGGCGGCCTGCCGTCGGCATGCGAAAAGCCTGCGACGAGTCCCTGCGCATGCTGGACCGTCTGGTCGAGCGCTTCGATCGCAAGCTGGTGGTTACGCTGGTGGGCCCCAGCGGTTCAGGGAAATCCACGCTGCTCAACGCCCTGGCCGGAGAAGACAACCTCTCGCCGTCCGGCCACCGCCGCCCCACCACCGAGCACGTGGTGGTGTTTTGCCGGCAATCCACCGATGCCGGGCAATTGATGGACCAGCTGGGCCCGGAAAACATCAGGATCCACGCCAGCCAGGCGGCCGAGGCCCTTGAAAACGTTATCCTCATCGACACGCCGGACACGGACAGCACCCACCAGGACCGGCATATTCCCATCATTCACAAGGCCATCAGCCTGTCCGACGTGTTGGTCTGCGTGTTTGACGGGGAGAACCCCAAGCGGCGGGACCACACGGATTTTCTGGCCCCCTACGTAAGGTTGTTCAGCGGAGAGAGTCTGGTGGTGGCGGTGAACAAATGCGACCGGCTGGCGGAATCCGAGCTCACCGGTACCATCATGCCCGACTTTTCCCGGTATATCCGCGACGCCTGGTCCGCAGAACCGGCGGCCGTTCTGTGTGTCTCCGCCAGAAGCCATCTCAAGAACCCCGGTTGGGATCGCGAGGCCACGCCCAAGCACGACCGGAACCAGTTCGACCAGCTTCGGCAGTTGATTGTCGGTACCTTCAACCGATCCGGCTTTTCCGTGGACCGCCGACTGGAGAACGCCCGGCGCCTGAGTGAGTATCTTCAGCAGACCGTTCGCAGCCAAGCGGAAAAGGAGAAACAAGACCTGGAATCGGCCATTGACCAGATGGCCGCATCGGAGGCCGAAGCCATGCGGCAGGCGGCGACCGCTTTTCGCGGCGATGGCAACGCAATGATGCCGGGCATCAACGTCCGACTGTATCAGCAGCTTGCCCAGCGTTGGCTGGGGCCGGTCGGGTGGCTGGTGGCGGTCTGGACCCGGATCCTGGTTTTTGGCACCGGCATTGCCTCCCTGCTGCGGTTCGGCAATCCGGTTCGGCAGATCGTCGGGGCGGTTTCCGCGGTGAGGCATTACGCGGATTCTACAAAAGCCATGGATGCGGCGGATCGCGGGTCGGGGGCCGGCATGGCCCTGCAGCGCTACGACACTGCCATCGCCCGCGCGTGGCCCGATATTACCGAGACGCTGATCAAGGCCCGGTTTGCCCCCTCGGTGCGCGAGGCTTGCCATGCGCCGGGTTACGGGGAGGAGATCGGGCAGCGCCTTTCCCGGGTCTGGAACGATGCTTTGGAGGATGAATTGGCCAAGGCCGGCCGCCGGTTGAGCGGCGGTCTGCTGCAGCTGGTTTTTAACCTGCCGGTGCTGGGTGTTCTGGGCTATGCGGGATGGCTGACGGCGGTCAATTTTTTCTCGGGCAGCATTCTTTCGAGCAACTTTTTTCTGCACGCTTTCTGGACGATTGTGCTCGTCCTCTTCCTCAGCTTTTTCCTGCTCCAGGCGGTTATTCGTCTGGCGGCGGGAAAAGAGCGTCTGCTGGCGCGCATATTCTCCAGGGTCCGGGAAACAGTGGATGGGCAGCGCAACCTGTCTGAGAATCCGGTGTGGCGGCAGGCGAATACCATCCTGAGATTGGGCGGATCAGGTACTTAATCTTATAGTTCGATTTTTAGCGTCAGAAAACAAAAGAAAAATCACAATAACCAATAACCAAATGACAAATAAATCAAAATAGCCAAATTCAAAATTCCAAACATCAACATTGGAGAAATAAAAATGACGATCAACTGTTGGGATTGATTTTATTTGAGACTTGTTTATTGGAATTTGTTTGAGATTTGGTATTTAGAATTTGTTTTTTGTTTTACCGTTTCTCCGTGTGACGTTTCATCTCCGCCATGAGCTGCCGGGTCCGTTGGCCCGGCCTCCCGTCGGCAATCACGCCGTCATCCACCTGGACGACCGGCACGAGCCCTTTGCTGGTCCCGGTGATGAACACCTCGTCGGCAGCCAGCAGTTCGGTGCGGGAGATGTCGCGCAGGTCAATGTCGAAAAGTCCCTGGGCCAGCTCCAGCACCACCTTGCGGGTCACGCCGGAGAGGATGCCCCTCCCGGGCGTCACCAGCCGGTCGCCGACAAAGGCGAAGATGTTGGAGGTGGTGCACTCCAGGGCCAGGCCGTTGCGGTCGATGTACAGGGCTTCGATAGCCCCCTCGGCGGCGGCCTTTTTCAGGGCCAGGCTGGCCGAGATATAGTCGATGCTCTTGGCGCCGGGAATCGGGCGCTCCACCTCCCAGGAGATGATCTTGACCCCCTTGGTGTACCAGTGATCGGGCAGCCGCGGTACCGGTGACACCAGCACCAGCAGACGCGGGCTGCCCGACGGGGTCATGAAATCCGTGCTGGAACCGCCGGTGACCACGATGCGGATGTTGGCTTCCGGGATATCATTTTTAGCCAGGGTCTGTTCCACCACCCTGGCGATCTCCTCGTGGGACCAGGGCAGACTGAGCCCGATTTTCTGCGCGGACGTCTCCAGCCGGTCGATGTGGGCGTCCAGGAAATAAGGCCTGCCGCCGTAGGTCCTGAGTAGGTCGAATACGCCGATGCCGCGCAGGATGGCCAGATCATCCACCGGGATGACCGCCTTTTCTGCCGAAACGAAATTACCGTCCACATAGTAAATTGCCACCTTACCCTCCTCATGGCTGCAAGAAAAAAATGGCTGCGCGCTTCTCCTGTTACACCATTGGATTAAGGGGCTCAAGGGATAACCCCATCGTTGCATAAAAAACAAAACGAACCGAGTTTAACAATTTGAAGGCTGGCGTTTGGAGCGGTAGCGGAATCCGCCTGAAACGGGCGGATAAAATAATACGGATGCTGGTTTCTTTACATGCCATGCTTATTTTGACAGTTTATGGGAATCGCGTTATGGCAATGCGCGGATTGCTAAAAACAACAGACCTGCCTGACGGAAAAAGAGAGCGAACCACCAATGGAATCGGTTGAAATTGTAGAAGCGGACCTGAATCGCCGGGATCACCAAAAAGCGGTGATCGATCTGATCGATGCTTACGCCATGGACCCCATGGGAAACGGCGGGCCCCTGCCGGCAGATGTCAAACACGCATTGATTCCCGGGCTGAAGAAGCATCCAACCACCTTGATATTTCTGGGAATGATCAACGGCGAGGCTGTCGCCATTGCCGTGTGTTTTGTGGGTTTTTCGACTTTCGCCGCCCGGCCGCTGATCAATATCCACGATTTGGCCGTTCTGCCCGCCCAACGGGGCAATGGCGTCGGCCGGCAGCTCCTGGCAGGGGTGGAGCACAAGGCACGGGACCTGGGCTGCTGTAAGGTGACCCTGGAAGTGCTGGAAAACAATCGCCGGGCCCTGAAGCTTTATGCAGCGGCGGGTTTTGCAAGGGCGACCTATACGGTGGAAGCCGGCGGGGCATTGTTTTTTGCGAAAGAGCTGTGACCAGTGAACCGAAAAATCAAACTTCAAATTCCAAGGTCCAAATAAATTCCAAGGTCTAAAATTCCAAATTCCAAACCGCGATCTGGAAAGTTTGAGATTTGAAAATTGCCTTTTGGGATTTTTTTGAAATTTGTTGTTTGTCATTTGTAATTTCCAGCAAATCAGGACACCTCGCATCTGCCATGCCAATCAAGGAAAAACAACAATATGAATGACTTCCTGCCCATCACCCGATCGGACATGCAGCAACGGGGATGGAAAGACCTCGATGTCATCCTGGTCACCGGGGACGCCTACGTGGATCATCCGGCCTACGGGGTGGCGCTGATCGGCCGCGTGCTGGAATCCCGTGGATACCGGGTGGGCGTCATCGCCCAGCCCGACTGGCGGACGGTGGCGGATTTCAATCGCCTGGGTCGGCCAAGGCTCTTTTTCGGCATCACCTCGGGCAACGTGGATTCCATGGTTGCCAACTATACGGCCAACAAGCGACCCCGTCAAAAGGACGATTACGCCCCGGGCGGGAAGGCCGGTCTGCGGCCTGACCGAGCATTGATCGTTTATGCCAACTGCGTGCGGAAGGCCTTCAAGGACGTACCCGTGGTCATCGGCGGGATCGAGGCCAGCATGCGCCGGCTGGCCCACTACGATTACTGGGACAACCGCGTGCGGCGATCCATTTTGTTCGATGCCCGGGCCGATATTCTCGTCTACGGCATGGGCGAAAGCCAGACCGTGGAGATCGCCCGTCGCCTTGACCATGGGGAGACGGCGGACCACCTCGATCACATTCCCGGCACAGCGGTCATCCGCAAGGACCCGGCTTTTTTGACTGAATTTGTAACCATCCCCGCATGCGAGGCGGTTGCCGACGACCACGAGCAGTTTAACCTGGCCTTCAAGCGCTTTTACGGGGAGCAGAATCCCGTCACCGCCCGGCCGGTGGTTCAGGCCCACGGCGACCGCTTTGCGGTAGTCTATCCGCCGCCCATGCCTCTTTCCCCGACTGAGCTGGACGCCATCTACGAACTCGACTACCGGCGGGGCTGGCATCCGATCTACGATGCCGCCGGTGGCGTCCACGGGTTGGAGACGGTGCGGCACTCCCTGGTGACCCATCGCGGCTGCAGCGGCGAGTGCAATTTCTGCTCCCTCTATTTCCATCAGGGGCGCATGGTCCAGAGCCGCAGCGCCGATTCCATCGTTGGTGAAGCGCGGCGGCTGGCCCGCGACCCGGCCTTTCGCGGCACGATCACGGATATGGGCGGCCCCACGGCCAACCTGTATGGGGCCGACTGTCCGCGCTGGGCCAAAAAAGGGTTTTGCGGCCACAAACGCTGCATGGCCCCCCAGACGTGCCCCAGCCTCGATCCCGGCTACGACAGGAGCCTGCCCGTGTACCGGCGCATCCGGGAAATTCCGGAGGTCAAGCATGCTTTTATCGGCAGTGGGTTTCGCCACGACCTGTTCGGCGGCAGCCAGGCCGACGCCTGTCTGGAGGAGCTGTGCCGATTTCATGTCAGCGGCCAGATGAAGGTGGCGCCCGAGCACGTGTCCAACCCCGTGCTGGACGCCATGGGAAAGCCACGCATCGACACCTATGAAGCCTTTGTCAGTCAATTCAACCGGGTCAACCAGCGCCTTCCCTCGCGGCGATACCTGGTCAACTACTTCATCAGCGCCCACCCCGGTTCAACACTGAAGGATGCGCTGGAAATGGCACGTTATCTGATCCAGCGGGGGATTCATCCCGAACAGGTCCAGGATTTCATACCCTTGCCCCTGACCCTGTCCGGTGCCATGTACCACACGGAAAAACATCCCATCACCGGCAAGCGCACGTACGTGGCCAAAACCTTTCGCGAGAGGAAGATGCAGCGAGCCTTAGTCCAGTACCGCAACCCGTCCAACCGGCAGCTGATCCGCGATGCCCTCAAGGAATTGAAGGCGGAGTATCTTGAAGCGCTGTTCATCCGAGCCGCTGCGGGGAAAATACCGCAACGATCCGGCCGGTCCGGAGACCGGAAAGCGACTCGTGCGGGTTCGCCGCTGCCGGCAGTCAAACCGGTCGGACGGCGAAGCGGAAAATCCGCAAAGACGGCACGGACCAGACGCCGTCGATAGTCTGATCCGCCTCAAGGAGATATCCATGCACCTTCCCCCCTTCAAGCTGGAGCGCTACTTCGCCCGATACGAATTCGCCGTCCGCCATCTGCTGTGCAGCTCGGACTGCGAATCGGTGACTGTCAAAGATCTGCTTTCCCTCGAAGCCGGTGCGGGAAAGGCCCTTGAACGTTTCTGGCTGGGCTACACCGAGTCTCAGGGGGCACCGGCACTCAGACAGGCGATCTCTCGCCTTTACGATTCGATCGGACCTGACCAGGTGCTGGTGCACAACGGCGCCGAAGAGGCCATTTTCCTGTTCATGCATGCGGCCCTGTCCCCCGGGGATCATTTGATCGTCCACTGGCCCTGTTATCAATCCTTATATGAAGTGGCGCGCAGCATCGGGTGTGAGGTGACCTTCTGGCAGGCCAGGGAAGACCAGGGCTGGGCCCTGGACCTGGATGACCTGATGGGCCACATCCGGCCTGCCACGCGGGCCGTCATCATCAACACTCCCCACAACCCCACCGGCTGGCTGATGCCCAGGGATGAATTCGACCGGCTGAACCGGGTGCTCGACCAGCGGGAGATCCTGCTCTTTTCCGATGAGGTGTATCGGGAATCGGAATATTCGGCTGACGATCGCCTGCCGGCTGCCTGCGATCTCAGCCAGCGCGCGGTGTCACTGGGGGTCATGTCCAAAACCTACGGACTGCCGGGCCTGCGCATCGGCTGGGTGGCCACCCGCCATGCCGGCATCAAAGACAGAATGGCTGCCCTGAAGGACTACACGACCATCTGCAACAGCGGACCCAGCGAGTTTCTGGCTGAGATCGCCCTGCGCCACCGTGACACGCTGATCCGGCGCAACCTGGAAATTATTACCACCAACCTGAAGATCCTGGACGATTTCTTTCAGCGGCATTCGTCCACCTTTGCATGGGTGCGGCCAAAAGCGGGACCCATCGCTTTCGTTCGCCTGACCGGCGGCCAGGTAGACCGCTTCTGCCACGAGTTGGTCAACAAAAAGGGGGTTCTCCTGCTGCCCGGAGATCTTTACGGGGACGGGGACAACCATTTCCGCATCGGATTCGGCCGGCAAGGCATGCCGGCGGCATTGGAGGCGCTGGAGCAATTTGTCGGATCGCGGAACCGCAGTTGCGAGCACATTTCTCGTCGCTTGCGGCGGGATTAGCGGGCGAAAGATTGATCGGTTTCCATCCTTACGGTGAACCTTCCCTGCGGCATGCCGTGGGGAGGGTTCAATCCATAAGCCCGACAGTCATCCCGCCCTGTTGGATATCTGTTGGGAATAATTTTTCTCCTGTGGAAAAATTGTACCACGAATTGTGGCTTGTTTTTCCTCCCGGCCGCCAGGCTTAAACGGACACAATCCGTAACATTTTGAATCTGTTGAAATAGCTATTGTTGGCACTTACCGGTATGCTACTTGCAATGTTTTTTACAGGGAAACCGTTTCGCCATGCAGCCAGGATGGCCACGCGTAAATTGAAACGCAACCTGCCGGTACGGATTCTTCCGGTACCGGCAGGAATTGACAGGAAAACACATGTACGCAGCGCATGCAATCGCTACCAAAAAAATGAACCTATTCGACAAAGGCGGACGGCGTTTTGGCGACGATCGCCGCCTATTTTCCTACAATGGCTACCTGCCCGAGCGCCGGTCCGACGAGGATCGCCGATCGGGGATGGATCGCAGAAGCAAACCGAGAGCGGCCTGATCGCCATTGGCCGTTGCGGTGACCTGCGAGAGCCCTATACCCATCCCTTCTTGAGGAGGAGAATGCCCTGATCCCTCTGCCTACCCGTTCTGCCCCCGATCATCATCGAGCTTGTAAGATTGAAAATAATGAAAAAAACAATTAGTTAGAAGATATTAGCTGGCTGGTTGCAGGTAACGCTACCCTCGTTAACAAGTCTTGGGGCTATTGACGGTCAGGGTCGCTTTGCGCTTTTTTCAGTGCGGCCGCCAATGCCGCACGATGCAGGTCGGCGGCCAAATGGACCGGGCTCTTGCCCCAGATGGGGTCCCAGTTGGACGGATCGGCCGTGCAGAAAAACTGGGTGTCCAACCCCATGCGCACCGGTGCGTCTTCAACGCGGGTACCCTTTATCCGGCGGGCCGCCTCCCAGGTGGCACCGCAGGGGGCTCCGCGTCGTACGGTGACCTCGCTGATTTTCCCGTCCTTGATCGCGACATCGAATTCCGGCGCACCAAAGCACCGGCTGTAAGCCCCAAGGTCCCGGTGTCGGGCCAGGGCGCAACAGACCGGCGGCGTATGGGTGCCGTTCACCGTCGTTTTCTTTCCTGAGGCCACAATGGGAATGCCCATCCGCTGGCAGATCAGGGCCAGGTCGTGGGACAGGTCGGGGTGTTTGAGAAAATCCAATACCAGGTCTGCCGAGATGGTCTCCGGCAGGTATTCGGAAGCGTCGTCCACCACCGGCGGCAGGGGCTGGTCGATGGTGATCAGGGAGATGTCGAATTGGTTCTGGCCGTGCCGCTGGATTCCTTTGACCTTGCTTTCACCCCGGCCGCCCTCCTGGAAGACGAGGATCTTCACGGGTCGACCGGTGCTGCAGGCGTTCTGTTTGTCGTTCATGACTGCTTGTCCTGTATTATATCCAAAGGTCTCTTCACGGGACCCGGTTCGCTTTGCCTGCGGCGTTCGTCGGATGGTGAATGGGCATCGCTGTGCATGCCGCAGGATGTTGTCGGATACCACTGAAGCCCATTACGGGCAAGGAATTCTTTCTTCGTGGGGATGATGGAACCAGCAGGCCGGGCAGGGCGGTTGCCATCCGTTGGGCTCCTCACAACCCGTATTGACAAAGCCGGCGACGGCTTTTATGATCCGCCACCATGCATCGATCGACAGCCGAAAGGCTGTACCTAAAGGAGATTCAACTTCATGGACGCGGAAAAGGAAACAGCGGACTTCTGGCAGGACCATTCCCTTAAATTCCTGGAGATGGCGTTTCGCGCGGATCGCCGAGAACGGCTGGATAAACCGGACGGATATGGCAAAAAGACCGGCGACTGCGGTGATACGGTGGAGTTTTTCATGAATCTGGATGGGGAGAGCATCCGTACCCTATCCTATGACATCAACGGCTGCCACAATACCAACGCCTGCTGCAACGCCGTGATTGAACTGGTGGAAGGCCGGCCGGTGGACACCGCCTGGGAGGTCACCCCGGAACAGGTGAGCGGGTTTCTCGAGAGTCTGCCCGCGGATCATTTCCACTGTGCCGAACTGGTGGTGGGAACGCTGTACCTGGCGCTGTCCAACGCCCGGGAGAACCGGCGTTTCCCGTGGAAAAAAGTGTACGGTTGATCGCCTGCGACCCAGTGGCGCGGCACCTTATTTGTCCTTGACAGAAAAAGGGAAGTTGACTATAGATTCGACTTTGAAATCGGCCGGTTTCCAGCTGTTGCAAAGCCGTTTCCACCGTTGAAATCCGAACTTAAAAACTGAAGTTGACATTGCGGTTCCAGCCTCTTTTGCGCGGGAACCGCCGGGGTGACACCGTAGATGAGTTTTGCACAATTACTGGCGGCCAACAGACAGGAGATCCTCAAGAGCTGGTTTCAAGCCACGGTAGATTCCTACCCGGCCGAAACGGCGCGGTTCCTCAAAAACCAGAAAGATCCCTTTGCCAATCCGGTGGGGCAGACGACCTACCAGAGCCTCGATGCGTTGGTGGAGGCGCTGGTCGCGGGTGCCGGGCGTGAGGTGATGGCTGAGGCCCTCGATCCCATCCTGAGAATCCGCGCCGTTCAGACCTTTACCCCCTCCATGGCCACCAGCTTTGTCTTCTCCCTGAAGCAGATTATTCGGCAGCATCTGCCGGGCGATGGCCGTGACGCGGGTGTGCATATGAATGGCGTGGACCGGCAGATCGACGAGATGGCCATGGCGGCTTTCGACATTTTCGTGGCCTGCCGGGAAAAAATATATGAACTCAAGGCAACGGAATCCCGAAAGCAGTTTTTCGGTTCGTTGAAGCGAGCAGGATTGATCGATGAAACCGAGGCAGACGGGCCCGGTTTCTGAAACTTCCCTTATAATCTTTCGATTCAGGCATCCGGCAGCGGCTCTGAATTGACCGCGATCTCCTTCCCCGGAGGTTCTCGATGTCACCCCGGCATCGACCCGTCAGCGAGAAGGCGGTCGTGGAACATTCTAATCTGCCTGGTGCCGAGGAGTGAGGTGCGGCTCGATGAATAAAAATTACATGGTTAGCCTCATAGCGGTTATCGTGCTGTTTCTGATCGCCTATGTGGGTACGCAGCAGGGGGCGGGCCTGCAGCTGGTTTTTGGCATCATCGTGCCCTATCTGGCGGTGATCCTGTTCGTTGTGGGTTTTGCCCGCCGGGTGATGGGCTGGGCCCGTTCGGCGGTTCCGTTCAGGATCACCACGACCTGTGGCCAGCAGTCATCCATGCCCTGGATTCAACAGGCCAAAATCGACAATCCGTCATCCACATTTGGCGTTGTCGTGCGGATGTTCCTGGAAATCGTCTGCTTCCGGTCCCTGTTTCGCAACACGCGCATGAAGTTAAACGGTAGCGCCCGGCTAACCTACCAGCTGGAGCTCTTCCTGTGGATCGGTGCCCTGGCCTTTCATTACGCCTTCTTTACTGTGGTTGTCCGGCACCTGCGGTTTTTCACTGAACCGGTTCCCTTTTTCGTCACCCTTCTGGAACAGGTGGATGGCTTCATGCGCATCGAAGTGCTCTACGATGCCGTGCAGGCGGGGCTGCCCGGGGTATACATGTCCGGGCTGGTGCTCTTTGCCGCTGCCCTTTACCTTTTCCTGCGCCGCGTGGTCATTCCCAACGTGCGCTACATCTCCCTGGCCGCCGATTTTTTCCCCCTGTTTCTGATCATGGGCATCGCCCTTTCCGGCATCTTCATGCGCTACATCGCCAAGGTTGACATCACTGCCATCAAGGAATTGACCATGGGCCTGGTGACTTTCCGGCCGACCATCCCAGAGGGCGTCGGCGGCGTGTTTTTTGCCCACCTGTTTCTGGTCAGCGTCCTTCTGGCTTATTTTCCGTTCAGCAAGCTGATGCACCTGGGCGGGGTATTTTTAAGTCCCACCCGCAACATGCCCGGCAACACCCGTCAAGTCCGGCACGTGAACCCGTGGAACCACCCGGTCAAGGTTCACACCTATGAAGAGTACGAAGACGATTTCAGAGAGAAAATGGTCGAAGCCGGCCTGCCGGTCGTTAAAATGCCCGAAGAACAGGCTTAAGCAAAAAGGAGCAGATAATGGCAGATGAGTTGATCAAACCCGATGAGCTATTGTCACAGATAGATCATCGTTCGTCCGGCGCCGGCTGGATGGACACGCCGGTGGACATCCGCAAGGGGATGTATTGCTACGCCTCCAATCCCAAGAGCGTCGAAACGTTGGGCCTGCCCAATGCGCGGCCCTGGAACCCGCTGGAAGACGATTGGAAACTGCCGGACAACTGGCAGCAGATCGTGTACGAGGGCTTCCGGGAGCGTCTGGAAAAATTCCGATCCTTCAAAGTCTTCATGGACATCTGTGTGCGCTGCGGCGCATGCGCCGACAAGTGCCACTTTTTTATCGGCACCGGCGATCCCAAGAACATGCCGGTTCTGCGGGCGGAGCTGCTGCGCAGTGTCTACCGCAACGACTTCACCACCGCCGGAAAAATCCTCGGCCGGCTGGGCGGCGCCCGGCCCATGACCCTGGATGTGCTCAAGGAATGGTGGTACTACCTATTCCAGTGCACCGAGTGCCGGCGCTGCTCGGTTTTCTGTCCCTACGGCATCGATACGGCCGAAATCACCATCATGGGCCGGGAGATACTGAATCTGCTGGGCCTGAACATCGACTGGATCGCCACGCCGGTGGCCAACTGCTACCGCACCGGCAACCATTTGGGCATTCAGCCGCATGCATTCAAGGACATGCTCGACTTCTTCGTCGAGGACATCGAGGAGATTACCGGCGTCCAGGTTGCCCCCCCGTACATGGAAAAAGGCGCCGACATCCTCTTCATCACCCCGTCGGGGGATGTGTTCGCCGATCCGGGCACTTACACCTGCATGGGGTACATGCTCCTGTTTCCACTACCTGAAAGAAAAATACGGCCTGAGGGTCACCTGGAGCACATACGCTTCCGAGGGCGGCAACTTCGGCTTCTTTACCTCCCACGAAACCATGAAGCGGCTCAACTCCAAGATGTACGCCGAGGCCAAGCGTCTGGGCGTCAAATGGATTCTGGGCGGCGAGTGCGGGCACATGTGGCGGGTGATTTCCCAGTACATGGACACCATGAACGGTCCGGCAGACTTTCTGGAAGCGCCGGTCAACCCCATCACCGGCACCGTCTTTGAAAATGCCAGGTCGACGAAAATGGTCCACATCGCCGAGTTTACCGCCGACCTGATCAAACACGGCAAGCTGGAACTGGACCCCAGCCGCAACGACAACAAGATCGTCACTTTCCACGATTCCTGCAATCCCGCCCGGGGCATGGGCATGCTCGACGAACCGAGGTATGTGATCCAGAATGTGGCCAACCATTTCTATGAAATGCCGGCCAACACCATCCGGGAGCAAACCTTCTGCTGTGGCAGCGGCGCCGGCCTCAACGCCGGCGAGAACATGGAACTGAGAATGGCCGGCGGCTTTCCGCGGGCCAATGCGGTGAAACATGTTCATGAGCAATTCGGGGTGAACATGCTTGCCTGTGTCTGCGCCATCGACCGCGCGGCACTTCCCGCATCCATGGCATACTGGGTGCCGGAGGTCGACGTGACGGGGCTTCACGAACTGGTGGCCAACGCCCTGATCATGCCCGGTGAAAAGGATAGAGAAACCGACCTGCGCGGCGAACCGCTGCCGGGAATGGAGGAGTAGCCGATGAAGGACAAAAAGAAGATTCTCGCGGGTCTGGCCATTTTTATCGCCGCCATCACCTTCCCCTTCTGGTACAACATGGGCAAAGCCGCCCCTGCACCGGAACTGGAGCTGACCGCCAAGGCCAAAGCCGCCAAAGTCTGCGTCATGCCCACTGCCTACATGAAAGCGGAGCATATGCAACTGCTGGACGTATGGCGTCACAACGTGGTCAGAAATGGCGAGCGTGCCTTCGTCAACGCCGAAGGTAAGCTCTTTAACATGAGTCTCTCCAACACCTGTCTGGACTGCCATTCCAACAAGGCGCAGTTCTGTGACCGCTGCCATAACTATGCGTCCGTGAGGCCCTATTGCTGGGATTGCCACATCGATAATCCAAAAGGAGAATAAGGTATGAATAACAGCAGAAGACGCTTTCTTCAGATAGCTGGCGTTTCCGCGCTGGGTCTTGGGGCAAAACCCGTGCTCAATGCCTTCGCTTCGGCAGGCGCTCAGGGGGCCGGCTATCACCTGGCCCAGGGAGAGGACGCCCTGACGGCCAAACAGTGGGCCATGATCATCGATACCCGCAAGCTTCTTACGACCGAGGACCTGGAACCGATCATCGAGGCCTGCAACAAGATCCATAACATTCCCACGGCCATTCAGAACAAGAACCACGAGATCAAGTGGATCTGGGAGACGCACTACCACAATGCGTTCACCGATAAGACCAATAACTTCCTCAACGAAGCGGTGGAAGCGCGGCCTTTCCTGCTGCTTTGCAACCACTGTGAAAATCCACCCTGCGTGCGGGCCTGCCCCACCCAGGCGACCTTTAAAAACGACAACGGTATCGTCATGATGGATTTTCACCGCTGCATCGGCTGCCGCTTCTGCATGGCCGCCTGTCCTTTTGGCGCCCGCAGCTTCAACTTCCGGGACCCACGCCCCTTCATCCGGGAAACCAACAAGGAATTTCCCACCCGCTCGAAGGGGGTGGTTGAAAAATGCAACTTCTGTGCAGAGCGGCTGGCCGTGGGCCAAATGCCCGCCTGTGTGGAGGCCTCCAATGGTGCGCTTGCCTTCGGCGATCTTTACGATGAGCACTCCGAGGTCCGGGAACTGTTAAAGGAAAACTACACCATCAGGCGGAAGCAGACCCTGGGAACAGAGCCGTCCGTCTACTACATCGTGTGAGGTGAGCATGCTTGAATTAGCCGTAAGAGGAAATAAATGGTACTGGGGGTGGATGGTCGTCCTGCTGGGTGTCATCGGCACCGGCTTCGGGCTCTACCTGATGCAGCTCAAGTTCGGTCTCGGTATTACCGGCATGAGCCGGGATGTCTCCTGGGGTTTTTACATCGCCAACTTTACCTACCTGGTCGGCGTGGCCGCCGGAGGGGTGATGGTGGTGCTGCCCTACTATCTGCATGACTACAAGGCCTATGGCAAGATCACCATCTTGGGTGAATTTTTGGCCATCGCCGCCATCGTCATGTGTCTGTTGTTTATCCTGGTCGATCTGGGGCAGCCCATGCGGGCGCTCAACGTCCTGTTGTACCCGACCCCCAACAGCGTGTTGTTCTACGACGCCATCGTGCTCAACGGCTACCTGTTCCTGAACCTGGTGATCGGCTGGAACGTGCTCGAGGCCGAGCGCAACGGCGTCCATTACCAGCGCTGGCTCAAACCGCTGATTTACATCTCCATCCCCTGGGCGGTGAGTATTCACACGGTGACCGCCTACCTGTACTGCGGCCTGCCGGGACGTCACTTCTGGCTCACCGCCGTTCTGGCGCCGCGCTTTCTGGCATCGGCCTTTGCCGCCGGCCCGGCCCTGCTGATCCTGCTGTGCCTGTTCATCCGGCGCTTTACCAATTTCGATCCGGGCAGACAGCAGATTCAAGCCCTGGCCAAGACCGTGGCCTACGCCATCTGCATCAACGTCTTTTTCTTCCTGTGCGAGGTCTTCGTGGCCTTTTACAGCCAGATCCCCGGCCACACCACGCACCTCAAGTACCTGTTCGTGGGCCTGCACGGCCATGGTGCCCTGGTCCCCTGGATGTGGGGGTCCATGATCCTCATGGCCACAGGCATCGTGCTGACCGTCACGCCGGCCACTCGCAAGAACGAGACATCCCTGGCCGTCGCCTGCATCGTGATCATTATGGGAACATGGATCGACAAGGGCCTGGGCATGATCTCGGGCGGTTTCGTGCCCAACCCGATGCATGAGGTCAACGAATACATCCCGACCATGCCGGAAATCGGTATTACCCTGGGCGTTTATGCCATGGGCGCCCTGGTGTTGACCGTTCTGTATAAGATGGCTGTGGGTGTCAAGGAAGAGGTTCACGGCTGATCGCCTGACACACGGCATAGGAATCTAAAATGGCGGGGGGGGGACTCCCCGCCATTTTTTTCCCCCCCAGAAATTAAAACTCTCCGATGAAAGCCATAGTGATTCCGCAAGTCTGGTTTTTTTTAACACTCAGTATTTCGATTCGCGTTCCTGGCTTGCGCATGTGGCCACAGGTGCATGTCATATTTGCAATTTCCCGATTTAGCAGCTACCATTGTCTATCCCCATTGTGTTGAAGTCGTCCCAAGTATGGTTGGTAAGGGCAGTCTTCTCTCCCTATTACCGTGCGTTCTTTTTTGCGGGTGACCATGTCCGAAGAACTCACTCATGACCGATTGGTTCAGCGCCTCCGGGAGCTGGATAAAGAAATTGAAAGGCGAAAGCGAATTGAAGCACGGTTGGTCCAGTTCAAGACGGCCGTGGAACATTCCTCAGACGCCATCGGCATGTCCACGCCGGAAGGTCGGCACTGGTATCAGAATGAGGCTTTTGACCGGCTTTTCGGTTTGGTTGGTCAAGATCCACCGTCAAGTTTGTACGTGGACGAAAAGTCCGGCAGGGATGTTTTCGACACGATCATGGCCGGTGGGCAGTGGACCGGCGAAGTAAAGATGTACGCCAAGTCCGGTCACATCCTGGATATCCTGCTGCGGGCCTTTGCCATCAAGGATGAAGACGGCCAGGTAGTCGGCCTGGTGGGTACCCATACGGACATAACTGCTCGAAAACATGCTGAAACCGTCCTGCGCGAGCGCGAAGAGAAGCTGCGGACCATTCTCGTGGCCAGCCCGGATCCCATGGTGATGTACGATACCGACGGAATGCCACAGTACGTGAACCCGGCATTTACCGATGTGTTCGGCTGGTCGTTGGACGAATTGAGGGGGAAACGCATTCCCTTCGTTCCCGAAGACCAGTCGGAAAAAACTTCCGCAGAAATCAGGAAAATATATGCGTCGAGGAACACCACCCGGTTTGAGACCCAACGCTTTACCAAAGAGGGTCGTATCCTGGATGTCATCGTCAGTGCGGCGGTGATCAGGGCTCCGGATGGGTTGCCGGAGGGAATGACCGTCAACCTGACCGACATCAGTGAGCGCAAATCTCTTCAGGCCCAATACGAACAGGCCCAGCGAATGGAGTCGCTGGGTACGCTTGCCGGAGGTATCGCCCATGACTTCAACAATTTACTGATGGGCATTCAGGGGCGCGCGTCGTTGATGGCAATAGACCTGGAACCCAACCACCCATTCTATGAACACGTCCGCGGAATAGAGGAACTTGTAAAAAGTGCCAGTGAATTAACCAAGCAGCTGCTGGGGTTTGCCCGGGGTGGCAAATACGAAGTCAAACCCTTAAATCTGAACGAATTGGTTCTATCCAGCGCCGAGATGTTCGGGCGTACGAAAAAAGAGATCCGAATTCTCACCACACTCCAGGACACGTTACCATCCGTAGAAGCAGATCAGCGGCAGATTGAACAGGTTTTGCTGAACATTTTCGTCAATGCCTGGCAGGCCATGCCCGATGGCGGGACTTTATCTATCCAAACCAGACAACTGTCCTTGGATCAGGCCTTCTGCATGTCGCACCAGGTTGCGCCGGGGCTTTACGTTAGTGTTTCAATTACCGATACGGGCGTCGGCATGGACGAAGCCGTCCGAATCCGAATTTTCGACCCATTTTTTACCACCAAGGAGAAAAGCCGTGGTACCGGTCTGGGGCTGGCCTCGGCGTTTGGAATTATTAAGAATCACGGCGGTGTCATTACCGCAGAAAGCCAAAAAGGTCATGGGGCGACGTTTACCCTATACCTGCGGGCTTCCACAAAAAAAGTGAACCGAGGTGCTCCCATTGCGCATAAGCTGCAAAAGGGAACCGAAACAATTCTGATTGTGGATGACGAGGCCTTGATTCTCGATGTGAGTGGGTCCATGCTGGAAAAACTCGGCTATCAGGTGATCCCTGCCGGCAATGGCGAAGAGGCCATCAGCATCCTTTCCAATATGAAAGATCAGGTGGATCTGGTGATTCTCGACCTGATCATGCCCGGATTGGATGGCGGCAAGACCTTTGACTGTATCCGCAAAATCGATCCAACCCTGCGGGTCCTGTTGTCCAGCGGTTATGCGCTTGACGGGCAGGCGGAATCGGTGCTCAAAAAAGGCTGCAACGGCTTTCTCCAGAAGCCTTTTACCATCCAGGAACTTTCCAATAAGATCCGGTCCGTTTTAGACCCACCCGACCTGCATGACTGAACCGATGTGACCTTCGTGGACTTCCGGTTATGGTGGCGTCGTCGATCCCGATGTCGACATTCAGTTCTCCTGCCATATGTTTCCGATGAATACGAACGAAGGGGTGTGTGCTGGTGAGCACAACAGCGCAATTGCGTCCTTTCAAGTCTGTCTCAGTGCCACGATCTTAACCTCAATGTGGATGATATCGAACACCAGGTGCATGCCCAGATGCTCGAAAAATCGGGTGGATCCATAGATGATTTTCCAGCGCGTCCGATCCAGATCCAACCGGGCCTTGGCAGTGATCGTGCCGTCAAGGGCCTGATAGACCGTGGCGGGGAAAGACAAGCTCGCCTTGACCCCTCTAAGGGCAAGCTCACCTTTTACATCGACGTTAGGTGCACTGACATACGGCTCGTTTCTGGGCGTGCCCGATTTGATCGTGAACGTGGCCGTGGGGAACAGACGGGTAAAAAAAAAGTCATCTGATTTGAGGTGGGATATCAGCACCGGCTGCGATTCGTCTCCCGCCAGGCTTTTGTTTTCGATGGCATCCATGTCGATCTCGAATGTACCGACGGGCTTGCCGTTTTTCACCCTGATTTCTCCCTTTTTAATGCCCACCGTGCCGTCATGTTTGGTGTTGGGATTGTGGCCGGCCCATTCAAGCACGCTCTGATCCGCATCGACCCGGTAGGAGCCTTCCCGCAATGCCAGCAGCCGTTCAGACAGGGGAGGCGTGTCTGAAGATTCCCCTTCGGCTGGATATCCCGCCGCCCGCCAGCCCTTGATGCCGCCGTCGAGAATAAAAAGATTGTCAAATCCCTCCCGCACCAGCTTTTCCGCGGCGACTGCCGCATCCATGCTTTTCTCACTGGCGCCATAAAGGACGAGGCGGGCATGTTTGTCCGTGGTGATGGCTGCGATCTGATCAAGGAAGCTCACTTCAAAGACGCAGGCCTGACTCGCTTCCGGCAGATGGATTGCCTTGAAATGGTCTTTGGTGAGGGTATCGATCAGGATAAAGGGCTTTTTTGCAACAACCCACTCGTTAACTGTTTGCGGTGAGATTTTTTCGGTGGCGGGTGTTTCCATAATCGTTCTCCTTTTTATTGTCGAGCGACCGCGGGCTGTGGTATTTTTTCGAATTCGCAATGCCGTGGTGCCGTATCAGTCGTTTTTTACTGTCTCAATTGTAAAACGGATTCGGCACAAGCGGCCAAATCGGGTGCGTCCAACGGCGGCAGCTGCCTCTCGATCTGCCCGCGCAAGGCTTCGTATCGGGCCGGCAGTTTCAGTGCCGTGCCCAGATCGTGAAGGTCTTCATCCACGCTAAATCCAGGCGGATCGGTGGCGATTTCGAAGAGCACACCGCCCGGTTCTTTATAATAGATCGACTGGAAGTAGGTGCGGTCGCGTATCTCAGTGATGGACAGGCCGTGCCGCTGAAGCCGCTGTCGCCATGCCTGCTGTTCCCTGCTGTCCCGGGTACGAAAGGCGATGTGGTGGACGGTGCCGCCACCGGACTGTCCCAAGCCGGCAGACGGATCAACGACCACATCCAGCAAATGGCCGGGTGCACGCTCGTCCTGCATGGCAAACCGAAAGCGGCTGCCCTCCCGCCGGCCGGGCGTCATGCCCATGCCGTCAACGAGGATTTTTTGCGTGGCATCGATCCGGTCTAACAGCAGGGTCGCTGAATGAAGTCCGATGATGGCCGTCTGCGACTCCGGTGCTCGCTCGCTCGGGTCGTCACCCGGCGGTGTCCCGATGAGTTCCAGAGGGAGGCCGTGGGGATCGGTGAACCGGATGACCGGTTCTCCGAATCGACGCTCGGTGGCAACGGCGATGCCGTATCCTTCCAGGCGCTGGGTCCAATAATCGACTGAGAAGCGGGGTACGGCAAAGGCGATGGCGGAGACCATGCCGGTCCCGGGTTTCCCTTGGGGAAGCTTCTCCCACGGGAAGAACGTGAGAATGGTGCCGGGGCGGCCCGTTTCGTCCCCGTAATAGAGATGATAAGTGAACGGATCGTCGAAGTTGACGGTCTTTTTGACCAGTCGCAGTCCCATCACACGGGTGTAGAAACGGAAATTGTCTGCGGCCGATGCGGCCACAGCGGTGATATGGTGAATGCCGTTGATGGGTGGGTTGTCATTGGATAGTTTCATACAGGACCTCTTCATTTGTCTTGAAATCAAGATATAAGGTTAAAAAAATCAGTCGTCCACGGTCATTTGGTGTGCTTGACGGCCGACTTTTTTCAGCAGGCGTACCAGTTCGGTTCGCTCTTCAGCGGTCAGTGCACCGGCGGCCTTTTCAAGGTTTTGTGCGTGCCGTCGGAAGGCCTGGGAAACGATGCGGCGGCCGGTTTTGGTCAGGTGAACATAATAGCAGCGGCCGTCTGACGGGTCCTGAATGCGCTGCACGTGACCCGCCTTTTCCAGCCGGTTGACGGCGGCCGTCATCGAACCGCTGCTCAGCAGCACCTTTTCGCCGATTTGGTTGATGGGCAGGGGCCCCTTGTGCAACAGCGCTTCCATGATGGCGAAGTCCGACAGGCTCAGGGCGGTTTTGCGAATGCTTTCGCAATCCAGCCGTTCCAAAGCTTTTGCCGCTTTCCAAAGCACGAGCCGTATGTGTGATCCGGTTTCCATACATTCAAGGTAAGGGTATATATCTTGATGTCAAGATATATGGGCTGCTGGGCAAACCCGGCTGCCTTCATGATAATCCGCTCTTTTTGCCATGGTCACCGGCCGCTTTTCTTTTCAATGGCGGCGATTTGTGGTAGACCCGTGCCTTAACACGCGTATCGGATTTGCGATTTCAAAATGAGCGCTCAAAGGATTGCCATATGATCGTCGACGGAAAACAGATCCGGCCCATATGGCTGGACGAAGACCGGATCACCGTGAAGGTGATCGACCAACGCCAGCTGCCCCACCGGTTTGTCGTGGCCGATTTGACCACCGTGGACCAGTTGATCCACGCCATCCGGGAGATGTTTGTCCGGGGCGCGCCGCTGATCGGCGTCACCGGCGCCTACGGGGTGATGATTGCGGCCCTGAACGGGAAGTCGGCTTCCGACCAGATGGGGTTCATCCTTCAGGAATGCGGACGGATCAAGGCTGCCCGGCCCACGGCCGTGAACCTGGCCTGGGGAGTGGATCGGGTGCTTGAGAAGGTGCTTGCCGCCGGCACACCGGCGGCAAGCATCGACGCCGCCCGTGCCGAGGCCGCTGTGATTGCCGAGGAGGAGGCGAAGAACTGCCGCCATATCGGCGTGCATGGTGCCGAGCTCATCGAGGCTGTCAGCCGCAGGAAAAAAGGAACAACGGTCAACCTTCTGACCCATTGCAATGCCGGCTGGCTGGCCTGCATCGAATACGGCACGGCCACCGCTCCCATTTACGAAGCATTCAACCGCGGGGTGAATCTGCACGTATGGGTGGATGAAACCCGTCCGCTGAACCAGGGCGCACGGTTGACCGCCTGGGAACTGGGCAAACACGGGGTGCCCCACACGGTGATTACGGATAACGCCGGCGGTCACCTCATGCAGCACGGCCGGGTGGACATGGTGATCGTGGGCACCGACCGCTCCACCCACACCGGCGACGTGGCCAACAAGATCGGCACCTACCTCAAGGCGCTGGCGGCCAGGGACAACCACATCCCTTTTTATGTAGCCCTGCCGTCCTCCACGTTCGACTGGACCATGACCGACGGGGTCAAAGAGATCCCCATCGAAGAGCGCAACCCCGACGAGGTGCGTTACATCCAGGGACTGTCCGACGGCCGGATCACCCGGGTGCTGGTGCCCCCCGAATCCAGCCCGGCGGCAGACTTCGCCTTTGACGTCACCCCGGCGCGACTGGTCACCGGCTTTATCACCGAGAGAGGTATCTGCGGCGCCAGCCAAGCGGAAATTCATGGGTTGTTTCCCGAACACGGACAGCCTGCTGAGATTGCCGGGGCGAGCGATGCCATTTGATCAACCCACTATGTCCTTGACAACCCGGTGATAACCATCCATAAAACCGCCCATGCTTACCGACCTTGAAAAGAAAGTCATCGCATCCATCCAGGGGGACATTCCCATCGTTTCACACCCCTATCAGGTGCTGGCCGAAGAGATCGGTGTCTCCGAGGAGACTCTCATCCAGACCCTTCAAGATCTCACCGACCGGGGTGTGATCCGCCGGTTCGGGGCCACGCTGCGCCATCAGAAGTCCGGGTTTCAGGCCAATGCCATGACCGCCTGGCAGGTCGAGGAGGATCGTATTGACGCGGTGGGTAAAATCATGGCTTCGTTTCGGGCCGTTTCCCACTGCTATCGCCGTGATCCTGCCGACGGCTGGCCTTACAACTTGTACACCATGATCCACGGCAAGAGCGAGGAGGACTGTCGGAACACTGCCCGTAAAATGTCCGAAAAATCAGGGGTGCGAACCTACCAGTTGCTGTTCAGCCGCCAGGAGCTGAAAAAGATTTCAATGACCTATTTTCCGGATGCTACCTAATACGCCCCACATCCTGCTTGTCAATCCCTGGATTCACGATTTCGCTGCCTATGATTTCTGGGCCAAACCGCTGGGGCTGCTGATGCTGGGGGGAATTTTGCGCGATCATGGGGCCCGGATTTCCTACCTGGATTGTCTGGACCGATTCCACCCCTTCGCCGCAGCAGGGCCGTTGCCGCCTGGGCGCTGCGGGCGCGGACCTTACCGCAAGACGGTTATCGCCAAACCGAGGGGACTCGATGACATCCCGCGCAATTACTGCCGCTACGGCATTCCTGTCGACTGGCTCCGAAGGGACCTGGCGTCGCTGGATCCTCCGGATCTGGTGCTGGTCACCTCCCTGATGACCTACTGGTATCCGGGCGTTCGTGAAACGATCGACGTCGTCAAATCGGTTTTCCTGGATGTGCCGGTGGTGCTGGGCGGTGTTTATGCCACGCTGTGTGCCGATCATGCGAGGCGCACCTGCGGTGCGGATCGGGTGGTGAGCGGTCCGGGGGAAAACGCTATCCTGCCGCTGGTGGCAGAACTTGCCGGATGGTCACCCGCGCCCCGGTTCGACCCGTTGGACCTGGATGCGCTGCCGCGACCGGCCCTGGACCTCGAACACCGCCTGGCGCATGCGCCGGTGCTGACCTCGCGCGGGTGTCCGTTCAAGTGCGCCTATTGCGCCTCCCACCAGCTTCAGCCCCGGAGGACGCGCCGCAGCCCTGCATCCGTCGTGGATGAAATCGTCCACTGGCATGAGAACTACGGGGTTGACGATTTCGCCTTTTACGATGACGCTCTGCTGGTCGATGCCCAGCGGCACATCATACCCCTGCTGGAGGGAATTGTCGCCGCGGGCGTCGACGTGCGCTTTCACACCCCCAACGCATTGCATATCCGGGAGATTACCCGCCCCCTTGCCCGCCTGATGTTTCGGGCCGGGTTCCACACCATTCGACTGGGCCTGGAAACCACGGCATTCGAAGGGCGGCAGAACATGGATCGCAAGGTGACCGAAACAGAGTTCGTCCGGACAGTGGGGCATCTCAAGGCTGCCGGGTTCGATGCCCGCCAGGTGGGCGCCTATCTTTTGGCCGGACTGCCCGGTCAGGACTTCTCGGGGGTCGAGGCGTCCATCGCCCTGGTGAAACAGGCCGGGGTCACCCCGGTGATCGCCCACTACACGCCGATTCCCGGTACCCCCATGTGGCCCCAGGCCGTGGCTGCTTCGCGCTACGACCTGGAGGCCGATCCCATTTTCACCAACAACGCCATCTTTCCCTGCCGGAGCGAGCAGTTCTCCTGGGAGGTGCTGACGCGGCTGAAAAATCTGGCGAGGGCTTGAGCGAAGATCTTCACAATCACGACTCTTGGCAGCGGCATCGGCGTGGGGAGGTGGCTCATGCCACCGGTTCAAATCATATGGAAAAACCGACCCGCTGATATTCAGATTGACACGGACGCCGCCTTTTTCTTAAACTTAAAATTAGACGCGCGAACTGGGCCCATCTTTTCATTGCCTCCCCGCCGATATGTTGCACCCAGCGCGACACAAAGGAACGCCATCATGCCGATGACCATTCAAGCCATCGTCTGTGCGGTGGATTTCTCTCCCTTCAGCCCTCTGGTGGTCCGTAACGGGGTGGCCTTGGCCCAGCGGGCCGGGGTGCGCCTATACCTGATCCATGCGGTGCACGATCCCCAGGACGGGGTACACCCGACGGCGGAGTTCGAGCGGGGAGGAGACTTGGCCCATCATACCGACGACGCGCGGCAGCGAATTCGGGCACTGATGGCCGATGCCGCCGTGGACTGGGAGGCGGTGGTGTGTTTCGGAGAACCGGTTGAGCAGACCGCCACTTTCGTCAACAGTCTCCCACCGAGTCTCGTGGTCTCCGCCAGTCACGGGGTATCCGGCTTTCGGCGTCTTTTCATCGGTACGGTGGTGGAACGCATGACGCGTGCACTGAACTGCCCCATGCTGGTGGTCAAACCGGGCGAGGGTGAAGATGGCGACCGGTTCAACGGTTTTCGTTCAGCCGTGATAAGCTGTGACAGCCACGGCTACTGGCAGCGGGTGGCCCCGCTGCTGCCCCTGCTGCAGTCCGATGCCGCTTCACGAATCCACATGGTTCATGCCATGGAAGGACCCATGGAAGAAGTGATGACGGATTCCGATGCGGTATCGTATGGCCAAGTCCAGCAGGCGATTCAGGAACGTTTGGACCGTCGGCTGCGTGCACAGGGGCGACGGTTGTTTCCCCATGCCGATCAACTTTCCGTGGCGATCGCCCCCGGCGTCCCCCAGGAGATGGTCCTGAGGATTGCTCGGGAGCGGTCCTCAGATGTGATCGTCGTGGGTGTGCGCCGTTCCGGCAAGGTGAGTCGCTGGATATCCGGCTCTACGACCGAGGCGCTGCTGCGCCGCGCTCCCTGCAGTGTCTTGACGGTGCCGGAGCCGATTGAACCCATCGAGACCGGAGACCATCGTCGATGACAGTCACGGGCGTGGTTTGGGACCCGGTCTATCTTGAGCATGTGACCGATGACGGTCACCCGGATCACCCCCGTCGGCTCAAACCCCTCTATCGGCGCCTGCAAGATCCGTTGGTGAAGATCCGGTTCACTACCATTGTGCCGCCGGCGGCCACAGACGAGGAGATCCTTCTGGTGCACAGCCCGTCCTATCTGAAACAGGTCAAGGCTACCGCGACCTTTCCGGCGTCGGCGCTCAGTGCCGATACCCTGACCTGCGACCGTTCCTTCCCGGTAGCGGCCAAGGCCGTCGGCGGGACCATCGAGGCTATCCGGCAAGTCCTCGCCGGAACCCTGTCCCATGCCCTGGTGCTGGCCCGTCCGCCCGGCCACCATGCCGAGCGGACCCGGGCCATGGGTTATTGTATTTTCAACAATGTGGCCATCGGCTGCATGGCGGCGCGCACAGCCATGGGGCTGGCGCGGGTGATGGTGGTGGACTGGGACCTTCATCACGGCAACGGCACCCAGCACATTTTCGAACGGGATCCATCGGTTTTTTTCTTCTCTTCTCACCAGTTCCCCCACTATCCCGGCACCGGCCACTTCACCGAAACCGGCCGGGGGCCGGGGGAGGGGACCACCATGAACGTTCCCATGAGCCGCGGCTGTGGGGACGGTGAATTCGCGGCCCTTTACCAGCGACTGCTCACACCCGTGGTACGCGCGTTCGAACCACAGTTGATCCTGGTTTCCGCCGGGTTCGATATCCACGCTGCCGACCCGCTGGGAGGAATGAAGGTAACGCCGGCGGGATTCGCCGGCTTGACCCGACTGATCCTTGACGTTGCCCGGCAGACCTGCGCCGGTCGGGTGGTTTTCTGTCTGGAGGGGGGATACAACGCCGACGCCCTGGCCGACTCAGCCCTGGCCATGATCGATGAACTCACCGGCCGGACGTCGACCGACGTGGATGCCATGGCGGCAAGTGCCGATCCGGGACGGCTGAACCCGATCGTGGACCGATGCATCCATACCCACCGGTGGTTCTGGAAGGAACTGGACGGGCAATTGCCCCGGCATCGACGACTACAACACCACAGGAGCAATCCGTAAACCCTTGTATAACCGATTGCAACCCAATTTCATCAGGCATGGGGTCACATGAACAGGATCAGCATCATGGAAGCGTCTGTCCGCAAGTGGGACCGCATCATTGCCGGCAACGGATCCGACGGCGGCGTCCTCGATTGTCCACCCTGCCGCATCTTTTACGTAATTGTCTGCGTCGGGTGCCCCATTGCCCGGTATACGGGGAAAAAGTTCTGCAAAGGGTCACCGTACATCGAATGGTATTGGCACCAGAACGACGTTCACGGCAAGATGTTTCGAAAAGTTTACTGCCCGGAATGCAAACGGCTGGCCCGCAACATGCGGGACTTTATGGTCGAGATCGTCGACCACCTGAAGGCCGAGCAGGCGGCGGCTGAAAGCGGTGACGCCTCGTGATGATCCGGCGGCAGGCGTTGATGGTTATAGACACGGGCGGGTTCCGGTGATGATCTGGGTGGCCCTGGGCCTGACGGCTGAGACGGCGGTGTTCATACTGGCGGGCATCGCATGGTTCCTGTCCAGGGGGTATACCTTTGCCGAAGCCGGTGCCGGCGCCGTCGTGATGGTATTCATGGCCCTTTCACTGATCCATCAGGTATCCTTTTTTATCGGATCACCCCTGCCCGGTTTTATCCTGGAACCAGCCGCCCTGGCAGGGCTTTTCATTTTTGGGGTCCGCCGGGTGCCGCACCTGTTCCATGAGCTGGCATCGGCGACCCGCGTGGTTCGCCAGGAGATTCTTTCGGGGTGGACCATCGCGGCCACATGGATCGTGATGGCGGGCCTGGTGGTGGGGGCATGGTTGTCGACGGAGTACTTGCTGAGCGCCCATCCATGGAACGGCCTGATGACCGGTTCGACCTTCGGTGCCCTGGGTCGAATGGCGGATATCGATGCAATCCCCCCGCTCAATGCAACGGCCCTGTTTTACCACACGGCCCGTTTTGGCCTGGGTCCCAACGCATGCGGCTTCGGTTTGTTGGCCCACCTGGCCGTTGGCTTATCCACCTATGCCCTGGCCCGCCGGTATGCCTTTCCACCCATGGCGTTGACCGTCACCCTGATGGTTCTGAGCATGCCACGACTGGTCTTCCTGGGCTTATGGCCCTCTGCAGAGCTGGTATCCACTGCGGCGATTGCCTTTTCCATGGTGCTGATCTATCGGCTCTTAGAGCAGCATCAGTCCGGGGACCTTCACTTTTTCCTGCTTTGCATGCTATTTTCCATTTATGCGAATCCGATGAGCATTGCCCTGGTCCCGGTGATGGGGCTCCTGCTGGTGGTGATCATGATACGACGGCACGGATGGCTCCTTTGGCGGGAACTGCTTGCAGCCCAGCCGCTTCTAACTGCGCTGACCCTGTTGCCGGCTATCGGGTTGGCTCAGGTTCCCGCCTTTGCATGGAACCTGGCCCACGATCACCCGCTTGTCGGCACGGCCATCGCCTTCGATAATGACGGCATCCTCGGTGCGGCCGTCAACCTGGTCCGCTACCTGTTCATCAGCTTCGACCCGACCGAGCCGGTGCAACGAATGCTGATGTGGCTGGTGGGACTGGATCTAAGAGGCCTGGCGACAGGGATATACAACAGCCTGGTGATGCCGGCGTTCGGCCATGCCGGGATGGCGGGTGCGTTTACCTTGATTTTTTCTGGCAGCGGAGGCATGGGCTTCGGTCCCTTCGCCTTGCTGTTGGTGGTGCCGTCGATGGTCTACGCTTTGGTTCGGGGGCCGCGGCGCCTCAAGGCGGTGAGCGTGGCATGGACGGGATACCTCTACCTGGCGGCCCTGGTGGTCGCCTGGCATCCAGGCAGCCTCGCCGTCTTAAGTCCTCTGTATGCGGCCAACGGATTTGTCGTTGCCTTTGCCCTGCCTCCTTGGCGGCTCCGAAGACGCGGTATGCGGCTGCTTCAGACGGCTTTCGCCCTTCTGTTGGTTTGGTCGATTGTCAGTGCGGGATGGACGCCGGTTTGATTCATCCTGCGCCTTATTACCCCTGTTCGTAAATACGATGGCATTCAATCGCCGATGCATCCCGACTCGCTGCGTTGCTCGGCGCCCCAATAGCGCTGCTATTGCCGCTTCTCTCGCCTTGCGATCCGGGCGCCTCGGCGATCTCGGTGCGTCACCGTATTTTCGAACAGGGGTACTTAGGTGTTGAAAAGCAGGTTGATGTGGATTACAAATCGAGTTGCACACTTGTTGCATGACGCCCGCCGGTCTGTTATGAGTTTCTCTGCCGCCATATCACCGATGCGGTTTCAGGCGTTCCACATCGCCATCACGGACTGATGACCAGGATATAAGGAGAGTGATGTGAATTCCACGAACAGGACCCTCGCGACCGTAGCCATTGTCTTTGCCCTGATTGTTGTCGGCCTGGTGACCTACTTTTTTGTCAATAAATGGCATCAGAACCAGATGGCCGTCGGCCGTCAGCAAGCTCAGAAGGAGTGCCTGGAAGTGATCCAGAAAATGGAGGCGGACATCCAAGAGATGCGCGCCCAGTTGGAAGCTGAGCATCAGATGCGTCCGGGAGATGAGGTTTTCCCCACGGTGTTTGGCACGTCGGCGTCCGACCGCAATGCCGATGTCATGCCTGCCGACTGCGAAAAGGTGGATTCGCAGATGCTCTCCTTTTTCAACTACCTGGACAGCCGCCCCAACCTGTCAATCCAGGAGATCCACGGAGGCAGTGCCGGTTTCTTCCGCGAATGTGCGGCGCTGCTCATGGCCGATCCGCCGGTGAACATCGGGGAGATGCAGGAGCTGTTTCGACTGGTGAAAAATGTGACCCATTTCTACCGGGTGCTGGGTAAAAAACGCCTGATGCTGGCCAAGGATATCCTCGTCTCGGAAGAGCGGGTCCTCGAACCGGCCATGGCGGTTTTCTACGCCACCATCGCCGAATGCGGCAAGCCGCTGACCGGCGATGCGCAGCCCGTGTCCATCGATCGACTCTATGATTATGCCAGCTACTTTCTGAATACCTTGGGGGGGCGAAGCTATCTGCTGCGTCGGGAATCCAAGATGCGCATGCTGGTGAGTTATTATGCCATTTTAATTGTCGATCGGGCCAACGATGAGAAGTTCAACCGCTACGGCATCGATGTCCGGCCCTATATCGACTACCTGTTCTATGATATCTCCAACCAAAAAGGACTGACTTATCGGGAACGTTACCTCACCCGACTGACAGGCCTGCGGAACAAGTACATGTAAAACTTTTGTCATATCGCTTTTCTTGCTTGTAGCCCGTCCCGGTCCCGGTTAAGGATACAGCGTTTTTAAACGATCTGCGTGTATCGAACCAAAAGATGCAGGACGGTGCCATCCATGAAAATGCCTGAGTTGAAAATCGGTCATCTGATCAGTCGGATTCCCATTATCCAGGGGGGCATGGGCGTGGGGATTTCCATGTCCGGCCTGGCTTCCGCCGTGGCCAATGCCGGGGGAATCGGGGTGATTGCCGGCGCCATGGCCGGTATCACCGAAAAGGATTTCTCCACCAATGGCATAGCGGCCAACTGCAGGGCCCTTTCACGGGAGATCCGTAAAGCCAGGGAGAAGACCCGCGGAATCATCGGCGTCAATATCATGGTGGCCCTGACCCATTTTGCGGAAATGGTAAAAACCGCCATTGCCGATGGCGTCGATATCATTTTTGCCGGTGCCGGCCTGCCGTTGGATTTGCCCGGATTTCTTAAAAACGGTGACCAGACGCGGCTGGTGCCCATCGTTTCTTCGGGTCGGGCTGCCGCCCTGATCTGCAAACGATGGTTCCAGCACTATGCTTATCTGCCCGACGCGTTTGTGGTTGAAGGCCCCAAAGCCGGCGGGCACCTTGGCTTCAAGGCCGATCAGTTGGACGATCCCGCTTTCTGCCTGGAAAATCTGGTGGGCGAGGTCGTTGAACAGATGAAAAAGGTGGAGGCGGAGCACGGCGTCCGAATACCCGTCATCGCTGCCGGTGGCGTGTATGACGGCAATGATATCCGACGATTCTTGGAATTAGGGGCCAGCGGGGTCCAGATGGGCACCCGGTTTGTGGCCACCCATGAATGTGATGCGGATATAGCCTTCAAACAGTCTTATGTGGATGCCAAAAAGGAAGACTTGATGGTGATAAAGAGTCCGGTTGGCCTTCCGGGGCGGGCGCTAAGGAACCAGTTCCTGGTGGATGTGGCTGCCGGCGCCAAACATCCCTTTCGCTGCCCCTACCACTGCATCAAAACCTGTGATCCGGAAAAGAGCCCCTATTGCATCGGCATGGCCCTGGCCTCGGCCCGGCGCGGCAAGTTGAAAAACGGCTTTGCCTTTGCCGGTGCCAATGCCTTCCGCGTGGACAGGATCGTTTCTGTCAGTGAACTGATGGGCTCTTTGGAGGCCGGTTACGACTTGGCCACGGGTTAGATTGGCATAAGACGTTAAGCAAACAAATAGGCCCGGTGTCTCGACAACAGAGGCGCCGGGCTTTTTGTTTGCCGCGAAAAGTGCCGTGATCCGGTCGCTAACGGGCAAACCGATGCCAGTCGGTTTCCACGAACCATCGATTGTAAATTGTTTCGAACCGCCCGTCTGCCTTAATTTGAGCCAGGAACTGATTCAGAACTTTCAGAAAATCCGGGTCGTTTTTGCGAATGGCCCAGGCAATGGGTTCATTGGTAAAGGGTTTGTCGAGAAAAACCAGGCTATCGGACGGATGCATGGCCTTGAACACGGCATTGAAAGGCAGGTCGTAGACAAAAGCGTCGGCCTTGCCCTCCAACACACGCATGGCACCCGCCATTTCAGTGTTCACCGGCATATAAGTGGCACGGGGAATCATTTTCAGCACCGCCGCTTCCCCGGTGGTCCCCGGCTTGGAGACCACTGTGTACACGGAATCATCCAGGTCCTTGTAAGATTTGACCGCCTTCTCATGGCGGGCGTTGAGTAGCACCGTCTGACCCACGGTCATGAACGGGTCGGCGAAATCGACTTGGGTTTGTCGGGCTTCGGTAACCGACATGCCACCGAAAATAATGTCGAAGTGTTCCAGCTTCAGGGCCGGAATGATGGTAGTCCACAGGGTGTCGACGAATACCGGCTTGACCCCCAGCGCGTTTGCCATCTCTATGCCGATGTCGATGTCAAAGCCCATCAGGCTCAGCTGACGGCCCTTTTGCCGCAACCCACCGTGTCGGATCTCTTTTTGGCGCAGTCCGCTGCGTGTGTCGATCATTTCAAAGGGCAAATAACCCGCTTCCAGGCCGATGCGCAGTTCGCCGCGTTGGATGATGCCCGCCAAGGTGGAGTCCTTGGAGAACGCGACATCGGCGGCCAAGGCGGGGATGCCCCCCAGGGCCACCACGATCAGAATCATAATCAATCGATAATTGAATTGTTTTAGCATTTGCATACCTCCCTCAATGGCGGCCCTGCCAACCACTCGCCGGCAGGGCTGCGTTGCTGTCAGGCAGGGCTTTTCGCGCCGATTTCCTCGGGTTCCGTCTCGGCGTCAACCGCGTCTATGGGATCGATGGTGATGTTGAACCACCCAAAAAGCATGGAAACAATCGGCGATATCCAGCAGAAGAAGTTGAAGGGTAGGTAGGCGATGGTCGGCACGCCCAGTGTGGCTGTCATATAGGCACCGCCCGAGTTCCACGGCACGAGGTTGGCGGTAACGGTGGCACTGTCCTCGATGGCCCGCGACAGGTTTTTGGGGTGCAGTCCCTGGTCTTTATAGGCCTGGGCGTACATCTTTCCGGTCATGACAATGGCCATGTATTGGTCGCACAGGATCAGGTTGGATCCGATGGCGGTCAACACCGTGGCCGTAATCAGGGAACCGGTGGACTGGGCTTTTTTGAGGATGACCGTGACCACCACTCGCAGCTGGTTGGTCTTTTCCATGATGCCGCCGAACATCATGGCGCAGATTACCAGGGAGACGGTGTACATCATCGATTCGAAACCACCCTTGGTGAGCAGGTTGTCGACCGCTTCCACGCCGGAATTGCTGGTGTAGCCACCATAGGCGGCCGAGAGGAGATCGCCGAAACCGTTCTTCTGGAAAATCACGCCCAAAACGGCGGCAACGATGATGCCGATGGTGATGCCTGGCACCGCCGGGATTTTGCGAAACGCCAGAACCATGACGACCAACGGGGGCAGCAGCAGCAGGGGATTGACGGCAAACTGGGCGTCGATGCCGGTGAGGATCTGGTTAACGGCCTCCAGATTGGCTTCCCCGCCACCATAAAAAAATCCCAGGACAATCTCAATGGCGAGCGTGATGGCGTAACTGACCCCGGTGGTGTAGGTCATGTGCTTGATATGGGTGTACAGATCGGTGCCCACCATGGCCGGCGCCAGGTTGGTGGTGTCGGACAGGGGCGACATCTTGTCCCCGAAATAAGCCCCCGAAAGCACCGCCCCGGCCACAAGAGGCAGTGGGAAGCCCAATCCCGATCCGATGCCGATCAGGGCAATGCCGATGGTTCCCGCAGTCCCCCAGGAGGTGCCTGTGGCCAGCGAGGTGATCGAACAGATGATCAAGGTTGCCGGTAAAAAGATCTTGGGGTGCAGGATTTTCAAGCCGTAGTAGAGCAAGGTCGGTACCACGCCGCTCAAAATCCAGACGCCGATGAGGATGCCGATAATGCCTAAAATGACGATGGCCTGCAGCGAGTTGGTGATGCCGTTGAGCATGCCGGTCTCGATATCTTTCCAACTGAACCCAGCCCGCAGGCCGACCAGGGCCGCCACCAGGACGCCTATCAGAATCGGCACGTGGGCGTCCGACTCGTAGCGAACGATGGCCAGGCTGATCATCGTGACCAAGGCCAGGATGGATACCAATGCTTCCCACAGGTAGGGGTCTCTTTTTTCTCTTGGTCCTGCCATGATTGTTCTCCTTTTCCATTCGTTCTAATTGCTTTTAACCAGCATGACCGGCACAGGCGACAGCTTGGCCACTTTGTCCGCCACCGATCCGAAGACCGCCTTTTGCAGCGGACTTCCGCTGCCCATGATGATCAGATCGATCTTTTCAGACTCCACATAGCTTAAAATTTCCTTGTAGTGGGTGCCCGTCACCACGGTCGACTTGACGATGTCCAGGCCCTTTAAATGTTTGTCCTTGAAAACCTCCAGGGTCTGTTTGGCGCGGGAGAGGAGTTGATCTTCGAAATCTGAGGCGATGCTTTTAAAATCGGTCTCCGACGGCTGCGACACATAGGTGTCGACAAACCAGTCGAAGCGTCGGAGCACATGCAGCAGGTGAAGTTTGGCGCCGAACCGGCTGGCCACGGTGGCCACATAAGGGGCCACGACCGGAGAAATGTCGGTCAGGGCAACGGGAAAAAGAATGTTCTGGAAATCGACCATCGGTGACTCCTTTCATTTGAATCGGTTCACATGCGCTTCGTTTTTAGAAACCATCGACACCAGCCAACAAGTTCGATCAGGCAAAGCGCGCGGTAATGATGGACTCAAGTGTGGGCTCCCCATGATCGCTATACTCATAGCGGATACGGGTATGTGGGCGGCTGATTTTCAGCAGCCGGGAGAGGTCCACGGGGGTGGCCACAATCACCAGATCACATTCGGTGGCGTTGATCGTGGCTTCCAGGTCCTTCATCTGCCGTTCGCCGTACCCCATGGCGGGCAGCAGATGGCCAATATCAGGATAGTTCGCGAACGTCTCTTTCAGCCGGCCCTTGAGAAACGGCCGGGGATCGATCAATTCCGCAGCACCGAAGCGCTTGGCGGCGATCACGCCGGCGCCATAGGCCATGTTGCCATGGGTGAGGGTCGGGCCGTCCTCGACCACCAGCACACGCTTGCCCCGGATCAGTTCGGCATCGTCGGGAATCAGTTCGGAGTCGGCCAGAACGATGCTGGCCTTCGGGTTGTGGGTTTCGATGGCCCTGCGCACGGCTGCCACATTTTCCGGCGTGGCGCTGTCCACCTTGTTGATGATGGCTGCGTCGGCCATCAACAGGTTGGTTTCCCCCGGATGGTAGGCGGTTTCATGACCCGGCCGGTGCGGGTCCAGCAGGACGATGTGAAGATCGGGTTTGTAAAAGGGTGTGTCGTTGTTCCCGCCGTCCCAGACGATCACATCGGCTTCGGTTTCCGCCTGCCTGAGTATCTTTTCGTAGTCGACGCCGGCATAGGCCACCACGCCCATGCGGATGTGGGGTTCATACTCTTCGCGCTCTTCGATGGTGCACTGATGGGTGTCTAAGTCTTCGTATGAAGAGAATCGCTGCACCACCTGTTGGGTCAGGTCGCCATAGGGCATGGGGTGACGAACCGCCACGACCGTTTTGCCCATTTTTTTGAGGATCTCGATCACCTTGCGGCTGGTCTGGGATTTTCCGCAACCGGTACGGACAGCACAGACCGCCACAACCGGTTTGGTAGACTTGAGCATGGTGTAGGGGGCGCCGACAATGATAAAATCCGCACCGGCGGCCGTGGCGATGGAAGCTTTGTGCATCACCTCCGCATGGGTGACATCGCTGTAGGAAAAGGCCACCAGGTCCACCCGGTGGTTTTCGATCAGCTCCCGCAATTGCTTGTCGGAATGAATGGGAATCCCTTCCGGATAAAGGCTGCCGGCTAACGCTGCCGGATAGCGGCGACCATCGATATCGGGAATCTGGGTGGCGGTAAATGCAACCACATGATAGCGATCGTTGTCCCTGAAGTAGACGTTGAAATTGTGAAAATCACGACCAGCGGCGCCCATGATAATGACGTTTTCGATTCGACTGTTCATAAAGAACGACCTCCTTGAAGTAGTAATATTTTTATATGCTGGCATTGGCCAGATCTTTTCTTCCTTTGGGTTTTTGCATTAGAAAACCGGCTCAAATTGTTTTTCAAACGAATCGGTAGCTGAATTTAAAATCAGAATGGAAATTGCTTTACATACAATCATATAATAATATAATAATTGTATTATTTGTCAACGACATTTTTACCGGCAAGGCCACCCCTCCTGAACTTCGGGTTGACTTGATCGGGTGGCTACACATAATATAATTCAATTATTCGATGTTTGTTCCCATGCAATCTTCGAAAGGCTGTTGTGAAAAGCAAACCCTACAATCGCAAACTCTATCAGTATATCGTCGAAGAACTTGGCCAACGAATCGTTCAGGGGCGATACCAAGCCCATGACGTACTGCCCATAGAGGATCAACTGTGCGAAGAGTTGAGTGTCAGCCGAGGGGTGCTGCGCGAAGCTACTAAGGTCTTGACGCAAAAGGGTCTCATCCAGACTCGAACCAGGGTGGGCACCCTGGTCCTTCCCCGCGACCACTGGAATTTGTTTGACTCGGATGTACTCCTTTGGCGGTTGCAGGTGGAAGATAAATTCACCTTTTTGAAGACCGTCACCGAAGTGCGTCGGATCATCGAATCGGAAGCGGCACGATTGGCCGCATCCCGTGCCAGCCTTGCGGAAGTAGAAAGTATTAAATTATTGTTGGGCCAGATGGTCGAAATTCTAAGCGATGACGCCAATTATGTCTATGAGAAATACCTGGATATTGACATGGCCTTTCACAATTCAATTTTAAAAGCGTGTCACAACGACCTGCTGTCCCAGATCAGCAGTACCATGCGTGAGGCGGTTCACCAGGCCCGTGAACATGATATCAATGATATCGATATCCAAAAGGAATCGCTGCCATTTCATGTGGCCATCGTCGAGGGTATTTCCCGAAAAGATCCCGAAGGAGCCTATCGGGCATCCCAGCAGATGTTCGACGACGTGTGGCGATATATCACCTGAGCCTGAAGCCTCATACACCATCCGCATGATTCTTGGTTTGATGGCCTTATGAAAAAGGGCCGGTCGCTTTTGGCAGACATTTTGCTCAGAACAACGATACTACATCTTTAACTCGTTGGCCTTAATTGAGGAGGAACCATGATTGTCGGCATTTTAAAAGAGATCAAAACGGAAGAGAACCGCGTGTGCATGACCCCGGCGGGCGTTGAAATCATGAAAATGAACGGGCATGACATGCTGGTCGAGAAAAATGCCGGTGCCGGCAGCGGCTTTGCCGACGAGGCATATGTCACGGCAGGGGCGAAGATGATCGACACCCCCAAGGAGATCTTCGACACGGCCGACATGGTCATGCATGTCAAAGAGCCGTTGCCGCCGGAGTACGACCTGATCCGGCAAGGCCAGATCGTCTTCACCTACCTGCACCTGGCCGCCGACGAGACCCAGACCCGGGCCCTGATCAAGAGCCGGTCGGTGTGCATCGCCTACGAGACCATCCAGAAGGCCGACGGCAGCCTGCCCTTGCTTACCCCCATGAGTGAAGTGGCCGGGCGCATGGCCATCCAGCAGGGCGCCAAGTACCTGGAGATGGCCCAGGGCGGCCACGGGGTGCTGCTGGGCGGCGTTCCCGGGGTGGACCCGGGCACGGTGGTGGTGATCGGCGGCGGCGTGGTGGGGGTCAATGCGGCCAAGATGGCCTGCGGGTTGGGTGCCAAGGTCTACCTGCTGGACATGAACCTGGACCGGCTGCGCTACCTGAGCGACGTGATGCCGGCCAACTGCTTCACCTTGATGTCCAGCCCGGCGACGATCCGCAAACTGGTCAAGGAAGCCGACGTGGTCGTGGGTGCGGTGCTGATCCCCGGGGCCAAGGCGCCGCGGCTGGTGACCCGGGAGATGCTGGGAACCATGAAGAAGGGCAGTGTGCTGGTGGACGTGGCCATCGACCAGGGGGGCTGCTTCGAGACCTCCAAGGCCACCACCCACGGCAATCCCACCTATGTGGTCGACGGGGTGATCCACTACTGCGTGGCCAACATGCCCGGCGCCGTGGCCAAGACCTCGACCCTGGCCTTGACCAACGCCACCTTGCCCTATGCGGTGCAGATCGCCAACAAGGGCTGGAAAAAGGCCATGCAGGAGAATCAGGAGATCCGGCTGGGCGCCAACGTGATCGACGGCAAGGTCACCTACCAGGCCGTCGCAGAGGCATTCGGTATGGATTCCACGCCCATCGGTGAGATGTTCTAAGACAAGTCCATCCGTTGTGTGGCGATGGCAATCGCCCTCCCCGCGGCTTAGCCGCGGGGAGGGTTCAATGAATCGGGCCGGTAAGCCATATCGTCCAGGCGGCAAACCGGCGCTCGTTTTCGCATGTGATCGGAGGAATCGGTTATTGGATTGTCCGCATCCTTTCGAGTGCAATGAGAAGGCCCTCGATCGTTGCTTCGGCAACCTCGATATGGTCCGCGGACGAAAACCCGGAATCGAGCTCCTGTAATAATTCTTCGAAGCGGGATACGGGGATAATTTTGGCTTTTCGCTTCACCGCCGGACGCGGATAAAGTCCGTCTTCAAAAAAATAATTGCATACGCCCGGTGCATCCCGGCGCCGAAACGGCCAGTTCAACTTCAGGGTGGTCAGCGTGGTCAACAGCGCGTCTGCAGGAACAGGTTTGGAAAAGTCGGCGGTGTCGATCACCCGGCCCATCCGGTTCTCCAATTCCGTAAATAGTGATGCCAGCAGCTGCCGCTCGGTAACCACCAGGCCGTGCAGGTACCAGTGGTCCATGCTCTGGCGGACGGCGGTCAGCCACCGGACCGGCAGGTGCCGGACACTGGGGCAGAAGTAAGTTCGACAGGCCATGCCGCCGTAGTAGCTCAACCCCCGCCAGTCCACGCCGCCGTTGCCCTTGGCCAGCGGGTGCAGCAGGCAGCCCACCCGCCGGCCGTCATCCTCGATCATTCCCAGGAAAGCGCAGTGGTGAAAATCCGGAAAAGGTCTTTTCTGGGGTTCTGTGCCCTCGACGCTGGCCTTGAACGCATCGATATCCGCCACCGTGCGCGGCACCGTGGTAAACCGCTGCGTGCGACGCATCAGCATGGTTTCCAGGTTTTCACGGGAAGGATCAGCGACATTGTACAGCCCGCAGCAGGCGCCGCAGGAGACATTGGGGCTTACCTGGCACAGGTAAACGGTATTCGGAGCGGGAGCGGCGGTCGAGGTTCCCATATTCAGCCGTAAAAAGGTCCGGCGATGATCGCCAAACCTTCGTAATTGGTGCCCCCGGCGTGATTCGAACACGCGGCGCACGGATTAGGAATACGTTCTAATCTCTTTCCTTGACATTCCCTCAATTGCTGATAATTTAAAAATACAGCATGTTAAGCGCTTAAAAGATTTTCAGGGAACTTCGGGGAACGTGAAAATCTTGGGACTATTTTGGGACAATCAAGGCGCACGGAGGTACCCAAAATGTCAAAATGGGTCAAAACAACTCACCCGGGCGTTCGCTATCGGGAGCACCCTACCAGAAAATATAACCGCCAAAAAGACAAATATTTTGAAATTCGGTACCAGCGCACCGGCGAATCGATTTCAGAAGCCCTTGGCTGGTTATCGGATGGAATGACACCTTTAGAGGCATCTCAGCTTCGTGGAGAGGTCATCCAGAATATTAAAAAGGGTCTATCACCTCAAAGTGTGGCCGAGATGCGGGAAATCAAGGAGGCGACCAAACAGGCGGAGAGAGCGCAGGAAGAGGCTGACCAACGGGATAAATTTACCTTCGGTGAGGCGGCGAGGTCTCTTTCTTGAGTGGTCGGAAAACAATAAGAAATCGTATCGGGACGATAAAAACCGATATGAAAAACACCTGGAGCCCGATTCAAAGATATTCCCATTAGAGGACATGTCCCCCTTTCGCTCTGGAAAGACTGAAGGCTTCCCTTATAAAGAAAAAGCTTTCCCCTGGCACCATTACCCAATGCCTGCAACTGACCCGGGCCATATTCAGGAAAAACCAAAGCATGGGGACACCATGACTGTGATTTTCCGAAAGTGGATTTTCCGAAGAGTATCCAACCAGCGCGTTGCATTCCTGACCCAGGACCAGGCAAGGGCTCTATTGGATGCCGTCAAAAAGAAATCCTTTCCAGCTCTGGTGCCAATGCGTCCTTAGCCTATATGCCGGCTTGCGATTTAAAGAAATTGCCATCGCTGGAATTGTCCGACCTGGACTTCGAAGCCGGCACCATCCATGTCCGGGATAGCAAGGGCGGCACACGTCACGCATATATCACAGAGCCAATCCGGGCAATGTTCGATGAATGGTGGACTGTTGCTGACAAAAAGCCCGGCTTGATCTTTCCAGCTTGGCCTGGGCGGTCGGAACGGCAACCGAAGAGAAAAAGAAACGAAAATTGAAGCCCTTCAACATCCAGAAACGGGGCCGCCGTCAAGTCCGGGTATCGCCGGTATTTGCCAGGACCGTGGACGAACTGAAACTGAATGATGGCATTACCGATTCCCGGCAGAAAGTCGTTTTTCACACGCTACGGCATTCGTTCGCCGTCTGGCTTGTCATGGGCGGCGAAAGCCTTCAGACGGTTCAAGAGTTGATGGGTCACAAGGATATAACAACCACCATGAGATACAGTCACTTGGCGCCTGACATCAAGCGTAATGCCGTGCAAAATCTTGTGGCAACGCTGAATCAGGGAAATAATGAAAATAAAGTTGTCAATCTGAACGATAAGAAGTGGTCTGTTTTCGGGGATAGAGCGACGGCTCGAAAGCCGGCTTACCTGGGCCGGCCCTCCCCGGATCAACTATCCAGGAGACACTGCAGGGGTGTATTCGAATTGAAACTTATAGATTTTTACGAAACCCAGTCTCCAATATGGGAAGCCGCACGTGTTCAAGAGCTTTTTGAAATCGCCCGGAAAAATTATCCTGACATCAAATCCATCGATGACGCGATTATACAGGCGGACGGCGCTCACCTTAAAGAGTTACCCTTTCACCTACTTTCTTTAACAATAGTTTTTCCCACGAAACTCTTATCCAGAACAAAAAAGAAATTCTGTCTTGGCGGCAGGCACCTTCCTGATTGGATAAAACCACATGTACTCGCATTCGATGCCAAAGCTCTGATGAAAATGGATAAATCATTTAATCAAATTAAAGACCACCATCGTACCCTTGTGGAGGCGATTACTACATTTAAGATATGGACCCAAGCCCTCAATTATCGACTAAGTAAGGAACTATATGGTCAACACATCATTGAGCTTGTAATACGCAAAGACCCGAATGCAAGAAAAGGGCGATGGACCCTAAAGGCTGGACAACCTGACGTATAGGATAAGCTCTGAGCCGATTCGTTAAGGGAGGCATCAGGCCGCCTCCGCGAATGGATGAGGTAGACCATAATAAACCTCATCCGGGGTTAGGTTGTCAAGTGTCTGGTGGAATCGCTCCCGGTTGTAAAAAGAGAACCAGCCGCGCAGCCCCTTCCGAAGATCGGCACCGTTGTTAAAAGAGCGGAGGTAGATATAGTTGTACTTCAGCGTCCACCATAGTCTTTCGATAAAGATGTTGTCCTGGGCACGACCTCTGCCGTCCATACTGATGGCAATGCCATGGTCCTTGAGTACGCCGGTAAAATCATCACTGGTAAACTGGGACGCCCTGATCGGTGTTGAAGATTTCCGGGGTCCCGTAGCGGCGGATCGCCTCTTCTAACGCCTCGACACAAAAGTCAGTTTCCATGGTGTTGGACAGCCGCCAGGAAAGCACCTTGCGGCTGTGCCAATCCATGATGGCTACCAGGTACATGAACCCACGGCTCATGGGGATATACGTCATATCTGTACACCACACCTGGTTCGGTCGTTCGATGTTCAGGTTCCTTAAAAGGTAAGGGTATACCTTATGCTCCGGATGCGGCCGGCTGGTTTTAGGCCGGGGATAAATAGCCTCCAGGCCCATCAGTCGCATCAGCCGTTGAACATGTTTTCGGTTGATTTTATAGCCCAGCCTGCGCAGATGGTTTCTCATCGACCGTGAGCCCCAGGTGGGCGTCTTCAGGTACTGTTCGTCGATGAGCCGCATCAACTCCAGATCCTTAGCCTTAATCGGCTTGGGCCTGTAGTAATACGAGGATCGCTGGATGTTCAGCAGCCGACACTGCCTGAGCAATGCTCAGGTTCGGCGCCTTGGGGTCCACCATCTGCTTCCGCTGCTTGCTGCTTAAAGACTGAGCTTTTTGGACAAAAAATCGTTTTCGACTTTCAGCTGTCCGATCTGCCGGAATAAATTATCAACCTGGGCTTCATTTTGTTTTCGTGACTTATGGCCTTTGTCGAAAATGTCAGCGGCACTGTCAATCAGGGCCCGCTTCCAGTTGTTGATCATCGTTGGATGAATCTCAAACCGGGCAGCCAGTTCAGCAATAGGTTCATTGTTTTGCAGGGCCGCTAAGGCCACCTTGGCTTTGAACTGTGGTGAGTAATTTCTGCGTTTCGTGCTCATGATCAGCTCCTTTAAATTTTGGCTGACTCAGAGCTTATCATACTGTCCAGTTTTTTGGGACCACCGCCGTTGGATCATATGGAGCGCTCAGAACCCTATCTGATTATTAAAGTGACATCCACTGGGGTCCAAGAAGTTCTCGTCTGCTCGATAGATGATCAACTCGAACTTCAATCCTTGGGAATATACAGACGCATCAGCCCACTTATCCGTGAGATGAACAATCAACTTGCAAGTAATGAGGTCCAAAATGCGGGATGAGACTCAAACATCGCTATTGGAGGAAACATTTGACCGCATGGCCGCAAACTGGCCGTCTGAACTCGTTGCCCGGAAGAGAGTTGGTGAGTTCACCGGTGGCATGGTTTCGCCCAAATCGATGGCGAATTACGATTCACTGAAAATTGGTCCCCCACAAATCAAAATTGGTCGCAACTCAGGTTACGGTCTTACTGGTAAGGCAGAGCGCCACATCCTCCCGATCTTGTGGGGCGCGGGTCGAAACGGTAAGGGCACCCTGCTTGAAACCGTTAAGCACGTCCTGGGCGATTATGCCTATAAAGCGGAATCCGAATTGCTCCTTGAACAACGGCAGGCCAGGAACAGCGGGTCACCCAACAGCGGTATCCTTGCGCTTCGCGGGAAACGAATCGTGTGGTGTAGCGAAACCGATGATGGCCGACGGTTGAACGCCTCCAAGATCAAAGAACTCGTGGGCGGTGACACCTTGAACGCAAGGGCCGTTTACCCAATCCGGTGATCAGTTGGAGAAACATGTATCGGGCAAAATTTATTCTGGCCTGCTGTAGACATCACGTACATGCAATGCGAACATGGCTATTGGAGTCATGGGCAAACCACAAGATATTTGTTCGTCCTCATGGCGCACCAACATGCTGTATTGACTAATATATTGACAAACAAGCATTGTTTTGACATATTTACTGGCGTAAAAAAAGCAAGTTCGTATTTTTGTTGGAGTTTCAGCATCTTTTCCCTAATGAAACGGCCTGGGCAATCCACCTGTAGCGTATCCGGCGGGGCATGGAAGTAACTATCTGAGTGACATCGTGTGCAACACCCTTGTGTTGGCGTTTGATCGACGGAGACGAATCATGACCTTCCTGAGTTTTTCACGCGTGGCGCTGAGTCGAGCGACGAGACAGCTGTTTTTTTTCATGGCCAGCCTGTTTTTTGTGTTGGCTGCGTCGGCTACCCATGCCGCTGATGAAGCAACAACCTTCAGCAATGAGGAATTGGATCAGATGCTTGCGCCCATCGCACTGTATCCGGACTCGCTGTTGGCACAAGTGCTGATGGCCTCAACGTACCCCGCGGATGTGACCGAAGCCGCGAAATGGTCGCAAGCGAATCCAAAACAAGAGGGTGATGCAGCTGTGACGGCGGTCCAGGACAAACCCTGGGATCCGAGCGTGCAGTCGCTGGTGGCTTTTCCGCAGGTGCTGGCCATGATGAGCGCCAAGCCAGATGACGTGCAACGGTTGGGTGATGCCTTTCTGGCCCAGCCGTCTCAAGTGATGGACCGTGTGCAGTTTCTGCGCAAAAAGGCACAAGACGCGGGCAACCTTGAGGCCAACGAACAGCAAAAAGTCAGCACGCAGACCGATAGCGGCCAGTCGGTGATCGTCATCGAACCCGCCCAGCCGCAGACGGTATATGTGCCGGTGTATCAGCCGACGGTGGTTTATGGCGCATGGTGGTATCCCGCCTATCCGCCTTATTACTGGCCGCCACCACCTCATTACTATCCAGGCGGCGCGTTTGTTGCCGGCGTTGTGTGGGGCGCGGCGATCGTTGGTATTCACAACAGCCTGTGGGGCGGCTGCTACTGGGGGCACGGCCACGGCAGTGTCAATATCAATGTCAACCGCTACAACAATATCAACGTCAACAATCGAATCACCAACGTGAATAGCGGCAACACCGACTGGAATCACAACGCGGCCAACCGCAAAGGGGTGCCGTATCGCGATGAAAAGACACGCCAACAATACGACCGCAAGGTCGCAGGTGCTGAGAATCGGGCTGACTTTCGGGGTCGTGACACGCAACGTGATGCCAGCCGTCAGCAGGCGGAGACAACCCTGAAGAATCGTGGTGCTGACCCGGCAGCTGGGCGCGAGAAGCTGCGTAACGATCCGCAAACGCGCGATCGTGCCAATCAGGCAACGCAAAACCCTGATCGCAACCAAACACGCAACACATCGCAAACAATGGATCGTAGCCAGGAGCGCGCCAAGGTGCAGAATGCGGATCGCAGCCAGGCGAATCAATCGCGTTCGTCATCGAACAAGGGCAGTGAAAATGCGTTCAAGGGTGCGAGCAATACCTCGCAGAGTAACAATCAGGTCAGTCGAGGTAGTGCCAGCCGTCAATCAGCCGGCAGCCACGGCGGGGGGGGTGGCCGTTCCAGCGGTGGACGCTCGGGTGGTGGCGGAGGTAGACGTTAATGTGGGGGAACGAACATGATGAGCGATAAAACCCGTATGAAGTCGAATGGTTTGTTGGCGTCGGTTTTGGCTGGAATGGTGCTGTTCGCCTCGATGCCAGTGGCGGCGCAACAGGCTTATCCCACAGCAGATGCCGCGGCCACAGCGCTGGTTGATGCGATTGCGAAAAATGATCACCCTGCGCTGCGCATTGTATTGGGGGATGACTGGAAAAATTTCATCCCCACAGAAAACATTGAAGACGAAGATATCGACGCCTTCCTTAAAGCCTGGGCCAAGGCGCACAAAATTGTCTCCAACTCAGCGCACACAGCACATCTGGCGGTGGGCACGCAGGAATGGGTGCTGCCCATTCCGCTGGTCGAAAAGCAGGGCGCCTGGCGGTTTGACACGCTAGCTGCCGCAGACGAGATCCGGACCCGCCGCATCGGCCGTAACGAGCTGGCGACAATACAGGCCGTGTTGGCCTACTACGATGCGCAAAAGGAATATGCCCGCGTGGATCGTAACGGCGACGGTGCGCTCGAATATGCGCAACAAATCATCAGCACTCCCGGAAAGCAGAACGGGCTCTACTGGGCTGCGCTTGAAGGTGAGGAACCCAGCCCGTTGGGCCCGCTTTACGGTGAGGACGAGCAAGGCTACGACTACGAGGGATATCAGTACCGCATCCTCACAGCACAGGGTAATAACGCGCCAGGAGGTGCCTACGATTACATCATTAATGGCCGCATGGTTGCCGGATTCGCATTGGTGGCCTGGCCGGCAGAATATGACGATAGCGGCGTGATGAGCTTCATCGTCAGCCATGACGGTGTCATTTACGAGAAAGACCTGGGTACGGAAAGCGATGCTGCCGCACGCTCCATGACCCGGTTCAATCCTGATAACAGCTGGCATAAGGTGGATCCATGAAGCTGCGTCTGACCTCCCTCGCCTTGGTCGCCACGCTGCTTGCCGGTTGCACCTATTACCAGGCCGCGCCCGGCGTATATTCAACTACTCCGGTCAGCAGCTTCGACTGTTCATGGGGGGCTGCGCAAGCCGCCTTCGCCGATCAGGGCGTGCCGATTACCCGCGAGGATCGTTCTGCGGGCATCGTGAATGGCACACGTAACGGCATCAATGTGACGGCGAACCTGCGTACCCAGGCAGACGGCAGCGTGCGAGTGGAATTCAATACCAGTGGCAATACGTCCAGAGACCCTGATCTCATCAATCGCATGATCGGTGCATATAACCGCAACATGGGGCGTTGAAACCGTAATCCGATATATTAATTGCATCAAGATTACACAATAGTATATTCATATACGTAATGAAACTGGTATGTTGTGTTTAATTGAGATCATCTTACCATCCCGGAATTATGAGAATCACCCTGATATGCTTTGGTGATCCCTACGATACCACCTGAGTTCCCATTTTGGCAAGATTTCGTCCATTGTGATTATTTTCGTACATCGTTGAAAATTGGAGAGGCTTATATCTACAAGGTTGTTGGAGATACCAGCAAGATTGTACCATTACTTTTTGTCTTTGATATCCTTTTCAAACCCAACTAATTATCGGCAACGACCCACCACCAGGTGTAGTGCCCAGCCAATTTTTAACGTGGCGGTTTGTAGATAGCAGCTATCAAAATATTTTCTACCTTCCAAGTTTGTTGAGCCTATCACACGAGGCATTGCATAAAACAGCTTGCTGATATCAGCGGCTCATCCAGTAAAACAGGCCGGGCAGATCCGCGATGCCGATGGTCAAGAAGACGGTGTCACCCGCGTCGTTGATGATATCGCGGGCACCCAGGCTGACACACACCCGGTTCTTGATAAAATTGACATGCACATCCAGGCCGAAAGTCGTCTGGTCGCCGTCTTCCGGATTGCTCCAGTTATGGTAGACGGCCGGCGTGATACCCCACCCCGAGAAAAGGGCTGTTTTTTCAATTTTTGTCAGATCCAGACCCAGGACGCCGTAATTTTCGCGGTCTTCGTCTGCATTGGAATTGAACAGACCGCCGGTGAACCCCAAACCCAGACGCAGGCCTGCATTGACGCGGTTGAAATTCCAGGTGGGCTGTCAATAGAACACGACATCGCCGTCCATGAAATCGAATGACGTTTCATAAGGGATAATGTTGCGCCAGATATAGGATTCAGGGGCCGCCCACGCGTTCACATCGAAGTCGTTTTTGATGTAGTTGTGGCTGACCATGAAGTCTTTGCCGATCTTGATGCAGTGCAGGTTCTGCGCACTCAGACTCGGCACCATGTCGACGTGTTTGATGCCCTGGTACGTATCCTCGGCATCCAGATAGAACGTTTGGCGGTTGAGGATTGCCGCCGCGGCGCGCTTGTGCGCGTTCGCCCAGCGCCCGACCTTGACCATTGCCTTCATGTAGGCGACAACCAGCTCGGGGTGCTCTTTGGCCATCACGTCGGTGCAGGTGATGACGGCAGGGGTGTTGGCGACCTGCACGGTCCAGTCCGGGTATCGGGTCAGGTCCTCGATCATCTTGATCTTGCCTGTAGCCTCCTGCAGGTGCTGAAAAGGCTTGCTCTGCGTATAGATAGCATCCACGGTGCCATCCAGGAGCGCTGTTTCCAAGGGCCGGAAGGCCAGGTCGTGCTTGTGGTCACGGCGCATCCACAGTTCAGACGGGTTGTTCATCGGCGGGACCAGCATCTCGGGTTTGTCGTACCAGTCATCCGGATAGGGGAACTCCACGAGTTCTATATCGTCCATGGTCATGTCGTTCAGCATCAGCATATTCTCGATGCCCATGTGTTCCTGGATGCGCCACCAGTCATTCTTGATGGTGTTCAGGCTCTTGGAGATACCGACCTTCTTGCCTTTCAGATCCTTCATCCGAAAGATCTTGTCAGTGGCGCGCACCGCCATGCAGCCGCCTTCGTATACCCAGGTCGCTCCCAAAAGTCGGGTGCGGCGGATATCGGCATGGACGTGGATCGGGGGATACAAACCGCCGAAGCGGACGAGGTTGTCGAGGTTATGAATGTAGTGCGGGTACCAGTTGTTCTCGGGTGCTTGGCGGAAATAGGCGTACTCGACGCCGATCTTCTTTAACTCCTCGCGGCACCATCCCAGTTCCTGGTCGACGTTGTTGGCGGATACCATAGGGCAGTTGGTGAACTACACCTCTTTCCAGTTCAATGGTACTGTAGTACTTACTCTTTTCTTTTGGGTCATAGCTAACTCCTTTTTTGTAAAGTATAGAGTAAAACAGGCGGTTGGTTTGAACGCTTTGGGTGTTTCTGATTCATCATTTAGTTATTCGACGACCCTCTGAACCTGAACCATCTTTATTCTCAAGGCTGCTTCTTAAAATGCGAAGCAACCTTGTCGAAAGCCTGACTCAGCGATTTCCAGTTCGCCCGCTAACCCCGCCGCAAGCGGCGGGGAATGCGCTCGCTATAGCGGTTCAACGATTAAAGCCAGGCCCGGCGGTCTGGACACACCCTATTGATTACTTTTCCGCGGCCAGATACGCCAGGCGCCGCTCTTCCCAGTCAGCCATGCTGGAGGGAACATGGAACCACTCCTCAGCGGACACCGGCTCCAGCGCGATGGCATCCGTTGGGCACCCGATCACGCAAACGCCGCACCCAATGCACGTTGCCCTTTCAACCAGTGATTTGTCAGTATGACTCATTGACAATCTCCTTTGATATTGATTTCCTGCGCGAAGCAAAGTCATTTTTTAACTTTGTCTGTTGTGCCGTTGCGGCCGAAGGCTTCGTCGATGATGGCCTGTAATCGCTTAACCACATCATCGGATGGCGTTTTGAAATCACCCAGTTCATAAACCTCGCCCAGAAGTTCGTACTTGCCCAGGCCAAAGCGGTGATACGGCAACAGCTCATAATCAATCACGTTCTTGTGCGGACGAATGAAAGCCAGTACCGCCCGGATGTGCTCCTCATCGGCATTCACACCGGGAATCAGGGGCGTGCGGGCGATGAAGTCTATGTCGGGAAACGTTTCATAGGCTTTCTTGAAATTCTCCTTGATCCGCTTATTGTCCGCGCCGGTCCACTTCTTGTGCCGCTCCGGGATCGTCAGCTTGTGGTCATGCTGCATCGTGTCCACGTGGGGCAGCACCTTTTCCAGGTTGGCCCAGGGCACGTTGCAGGCTGTTTCGATGGCCGTATTAAATCCACGATCATGCGCTTCCTTTAGCAAAGCGGCTGCGAAGTCGGGTTGCAGCATTAACTCACCGCCACTCATTGACATGCCACCTCCGGTATTGCGATAGAATGAGGCATCCTTCTCCACCTCGTCCAGCACCTCGTCCACCGTCATTGTTTTGCCGAACATTTCGAGCGCCCCTGTGGGGCAAAGGGAAGCATGTGTCTCGTCGCAGTCCATGGCCAGGTGCCAGTTGACTTTTACGTGTTCATCGTCGCCCTCCACAAAATAGAAGGCCCCTTCCGGAAAGGGCGTCTTCAGACACAGGCCGCACTTCCTGCCGGTGCACTTTTTGGGGTCGTAGGAAATTTCAGGCTTTATCCGGATGCTTTCGGGATTGCTGCACCATTTGCAGCGCAGCGAACAGCCCTTGAGGAAAACATTTGTCCGGATGCCCGGGCCGTCGTGGCTGCAATAGCGTTGTATATTCAGCACGGTGCCGGTTATTCCGGCCGGCTTCTTGGCTTGTTTCTTCATCGTAAGCTCCCTTATTTTCCACAATAAATACCAAGTGAATCGGCAATCTTCAGGAATTCACTGTCAACAGGCACCGTTCGGATTTTGTTGATGGCTTCCGCCAGCGGTACGAACTTGATATCCGGGGGAACAAAAGCCACCATTACGCCGTTTTTACCGCTTTTCAGTGCCTGCAAAGCCCCGGCTCCATATGCCATCCCAAGCTGCCGGTCAACAGCGGTAGGCCTACCGCCCCTGACCCAGGGACCAATCACCAGGGGGTAGGTTTCCTCGGCGATCAGCAGCTGCAGTTCCGTTGCCAGGGTCCCGGCCGCCATACCCGACCGACTAATGACGTGGTCACTTGCCTCGCCGGTTGCCAGGGGTGAAAGAGACGCTTTCAGGGAGGATGTGCTTCCCTCTTTTTGCGCTTTTTTGGTAAATTTTGCGCCTTCGGCCACCACCACCAGCCCATAGGGCCTTCGGGGTGAGATCTTGTCTTTCAACCTCCCGGCTAAAATTTTAAGGTCGCAGGGAATTTCGGGAATCAGCACCGCATCGGCACAAGCGGCTATTCCTGCCTGCAGCGCCACCCATCCAGCCTGCGCCCCCTGTACCTCCACGACGGCAATTTTGCGGGCGGCCTGGGCGGCCTGACGGGCACGGTCGAGCATGTCGATGGTAAAACTGAGCGCGCTGTTGAACCCGAAGGAGACCGATGTGGAAGCAATGTCGTTGTCGATGGATCTGGGGATGCAAACCGTATTGAGCCCTTTGCGATGGAGTTTATAAAGAAGACTCAGGCCCTGGCCCCCAACAACTGAAATCAATCCATCGATATTTTCCGTTTTCAACTTTTTTAACAATTCATCGGACAAGTCCACTTCTTCAACCATCTCGTCTTCATTGACCTTGCGTACATGGAAGGGGTCAATCCGGGCCGATTGTCCAAGAATTCCCCCGGCAGACGGATCGAGATTTTCAATCAGTTTGGGGTTAAGTGAAACCAGTCCGCCGTCGGGGTAGCGCTCCGGGTGCAGCAAACCCTCAAACCCGTCGCGGATACCGACCATCTCCCACCCCATTCTACCGGCCGCCATGGCAGCTCCGGTAATCACGGCATTTATCCCCGGGACATATCCGGCACCCACAATGATAGCGATGCGTCTATGAAAACTGCCGTGTCCTATTTCTGTTGTCATAATTGACCCCCATTACTGATTATTTTTGTTTTTTTCAGGCCCTTTTGTTTTATCGCTGTGGCTCGTATCAAGTAAACTCGGTACGGCATGACAAAACGTCACCCCGTACCGATCCACTCTCAGTTCAACATTATTCGCATCTCTGCAAGGTCCGTTCAATGACCTCGTTCTGTACGCCCACGTGCAGCTGGGTGAAGAACGCGCTGAACCCGGCTACCCGGACCACGAGGTCGCGGTATTTTTCCGGATGCTTCTGCGCATCTCTCAGCATCTCCGTATCCAGCACATTGAACTGGACGTGATAGCCACCGTTTTGGAACAAGGTTCTGACCAGGTTCAGCATGCTGTCCCGGCCTTTGCGCGTCTTCAATTGATCCGGCGGGAGCTTCATATTCATGTGCGTGGCGCACCACTTGACAGCATCGTTGCCTTTGGCTGCTGAATTGATCAGCGCGGTCGCTCCCTTGACATCGGTTCCCCGCGTGGCCGACAAACTTCCATCGGTGAGTGCGTCCCCGGCCTTCTTGCCGGTTGGCAATGCGCCGGTCACCAGACCCATCAGGTTGTGGACACTCTTGGTGTACTGGTCCAGCGATACCTTCATGTCCTTGGCAATGTAGCAACCGCCGCCATCCACGTTGTTGAAAGCCGCCAAAACACTGTCATTCACCCGGCGAACCAAAAAGTCCACTTCATCAATGTCATTGCCGTATTTGGGCGCTTCCTCGTAGCACATCTTGTGGACCTTCTCGTATTTTCCTTCGAAATTGGCCGCCAGGGCTTTCTTGAGCTCCGCCATGGTCAGCTTCTTCTTGTCGAATACGAGATCCTTCACGGCCATCAGTCCGTTCCCGGCATCCACACCACCTACCGAGATCTGGGCAACCGTGTAGTAGTTCGCGCCGCCTTTCCAGGTTTCGGTGCCGGTTTCAATGCATCCTTTCGTCAGGATGGATCGCCAGGTACACGGCAGGAAATCTGCATTCAGCATGCTCGCAATCCAGGCCCCCCGGCGGAGGACATCTTCAGCGAATTGAAGCTGCCCTTCAAAAGCCGCATACAGTTCTTCGAAGTCCTTGAAGGTCTCCGGATCTCCTGTCTTCGGCCCGACCTGCACTTTGGTGCGGGGATCAAAGCCGTTGTTCAGGGTCAGTTCGAGCACTTTTCCCAGGTTGGGCTGTCCCTCCACCGGATGACCGGTCTCGTAGGGGATGTAGGAACCCACACAGGCACCGACACAGGTGCGCCTGGCTTTTTCCAGCGGCAGAGCACCCAACCTGTCGCTGTGGCCCCAGAGATACAGGGCCCGCTTCATCATCACGTCGGCATTGACAAACTGGGGCATGCCGACACCCGTAGCGATACAATCGAGGACTTTTTCAAGGAACCTGCCCGGCGTCTTCGGAGTGAGCGCACATGACAGCGGCGGCTGGGGGAAAGACAGGTAGGTACATGCATCAAGGATCACAAAGTCCATCTCCGCAGTGGCATCTTCGCCATCCTCGGTATAGCCCGCAAGGGTGATGCTCTGTCCCAGGTCGGCGGAGTTCTGCAGGGCGACCTTCTCGCCATAGTAGTAGTTGATCTCGTTCAGCCTGACAACGAGGTTCTGGAACATGAAGACGGCGTCGTCATAGTCAATCAGCCCGGCCGCCTTGTCGGCCTGCAAGTAGGGATCGAAGTTCTGCCCCAGGTAGGCCTCGGAGTAGCCGCAGCCGACCTGCTCAAGCTCTGCCGCCAGGTGACAGAAGAAATGGCACTGCATGGCCTCCCGCAGGTTGCGCGCAGGATGCTCGGGCACGTGTTCGCAGGTCTCGGCAATGGCAATCAGCTCCGCCTTGCGGCCTTTGTCCTTCTCTTTTGCGGCCATTTCGCGTGCCAGCTCGGCATAACGGTGAGCCCAGCGGATAACCGCTTTCATCACAATGAGACTGGCCTGGTAAAAGTAGAGTTTGTCTGTGTTCTCCAAACGCATTTCCAGGGACATCATCCGCTCTTCGACGTCCTTGATCACACTGGCGAGGCCCTGCTGGTAAACCATCGGGTAGTTGAGGTTGCCGCCGCCACCCGGCCAGTCATGGAACGGGACAACGAGACCGGATTGGTAGGACGGGGTCGGATCGAAACCATAGCGCTGTTGGAATATCGCTTCCGTCCGGCTCTTCAGCCCACGCTTGTCCCAGTAATCGAGCGCCCATGCATTGGCTTCCTTGTCTGCCTTGGTTTTCGAATTCTCAACGGTTTTCTCTTCCTTCATCCACAAGACGTTCCACTCAGGATTGGGATAGATCGCCTTGTAGCTGCCTGCCATGGCACCCACGAAGAGGTTGTCATCGATGAACAGCTTCTTACGTTCCAGCAGAGCCGCCAGGAACTTGGCCCGCCGGAGGATCTGTACGTCACCCACCGTCTCTTCATATACCTCTTTCATGATCCTGATCCGCTCGAAATCGAGCTTTTGAGGTGTCGCTCTCTGCCGTTCTTTCAGGCGATCGATCCGTGCGGTATCGGCCTTGACCTGTGCAGTTGAACTCTTCTTTGTTTTTTTCTTCTCTGTCATTTTGTTTTCTCCTTCTGTTTTTTATTTATAAAAGAAATAGTTCGCCGTTTAGGGTATCTTATTTCTTACTGCCAATACTTCTCCACATGAATCTGTCCCGGCTCCGCTTTCGTATCTTCTTTGAATCCCTCCTGCTGCAGTGCCGCGATCATGGATTCGCTCATCTGGGGGCTGCCGCACATGAAAACGTGGGTGTTTTCAGGCCCCGGGCCAAAGCCCCATGCCTTTTCGACGGCCCCGCTTTTCCACGCGTCCTGGACATGACCGGTTTCCCCTTTCCAGGGAACCGGCTCTTCCTCCGGCCGGCTGACAACCGGTATATAGGTAAAGTTGTCCCGAAGGTGCGTCATGGCCATCAGGATCGGCCGGTAACCCAGATCCCACGAGTGCCGTACGCCGTGGATGAGCGCAATCTGCCGCGTGGGAGGAAACCGCAGGTGGGTGCTCAGCATACTCATGAATGGCGCCAGGCCGGATCCGGTGGCTATCAGGACCACGTTGGCTTCCTTGGGTACACGCGACTCATCAAAGGTAAATTTACCGCCTGCTTTTTGCGAAAGCCAGATGCGGTCGCCGATCTTCAGGTTGAACAGGCGAGGCGTGAGGGCACCGCCCGGCACCAGGGCCACGTAGAATTCCAGAAATTCGCGGTTCACCGGGGACGAGGCGATGCAGTAGGCACGCTTGATCAGCTTGTCCGGTGCAGCAGCAGGGTTTTCAGGTTCGGCAATAGCGCAGCGGGACGCCGAACCGAACAGCCCCAAAGAGGTAAAATGGCCGGGTACATAGTCATACAGATCCCAGCCATCCGGCACAACCTGCAGGATCATCAGCCAGGGGGAAACCTCGTTACGAAGGGTGACGATAGCGTTCAATGTTTGTTCCATCATATTGGTTTTCCTTTCATCCATTTTCACGATCTGCCCAGAAGACGGCTGTTGTTGACTTTCCGGCCTACCATTTCCCTTACGATCGTGATGGTTTCCCTTGCCGCTTCCTTGGGGCCCAGGGCCGTGTCGGCAATATTGCAGACGAGTTTGGTGATGTCGTGATCGATTTTCTTTTTCGCCCATGTAGTGCCCTTGGCGACCGTTATGTAGACGGAATAGGAGTGATGCATAGTCCCCGGCCGTTCACCGATGATGTGAAAAACCCCTCGAAAAGAATTGGGATCTGCTTTTTCAAACAGCAGCTCGCCGATGCGATAGCCGGCCCGGACCCTTCCGCTGGTGACCACGATGTTGGTCTCACTCATGGGCACATTGGCCTCCGCAAGCAACTTGCGCAATTCATCGACATAGGGCAACAGATGATTGTCATCCATAATGGCCTTGGCGTTCAAGCCGTCGGAGATCACAATCTGGCCCTTGGGAAGATCTGCTCCCCATGAAATTCTCAGTTTTTCCAGCACGGCAATGGATTCGGGCGCCAGTTTTTCACCGGTTGAAGGGTGGGTGATATAGTCGTCCCGGTCCTTGGACAAGGTGTTGACGAGCAGGGTATGGGGAATGGTTTTTACAAAAGCAGGGGTGAACTCCGCTTTGAGGCAAATCTTGGCATCCTTATACAAGGCTCTGACCCTGGCTTCCAGTTCCGGATTGAGATCCCAGATTTTCTTGCCGTGGCCGGTTGCAATATCAACGCCCCTGGCCTCGACTTCCTTGATTTTTTTCCGGCCTTCGGCATAGATCTCTTCTTTGGACCGCTTGTCGCCTTTGGCCTGGCAGTACCGGTAATAGACCCAGAGGGGGTCTCCGAAGTGTTCGGTATATTTGTTGCCGGCGTCCACGATCCCGAGCTGTTTATAGAAAGCCCACATGGCATCATTGACCTTGTAACCGAACTTGTCGCGGATGCGGACATGGTCCTGAAAGGAGGTTGAGAGATAACTCAACATGGGGTCGTTCTTGGTGGGAAGGGCAATCAGGTATGCGGGATTGGCCGGCATGATCTGGTCCTGGCACCAGTCCAGGTCGTCCAGGGTGACTTCCATGTGCAGGGTGGAACAGATATCGAGGCCGATGGTCAATCCATGCAGTTTGGCCATGGCGATATCCTCCAGGCAGCACCGCACCAATTGCTCTCGGGTTTTGAAAACCTCCGGCCCGATGAAGCCGGCCACATCGTTGACATGCAGCCAGGCCCCTTTGGGCTGCACCTTTGCCAGCTCCATGGCCACCGCCCTGCAGAAACCGTACTTGCGGGACTCTAGCACCATCATGTCCACACCGTTCTCGGCGCCGTTGGTAAACTCGGATCCCTGACCCGTCTCGAAATAGAGCCCGTATCTTTTTCCTTTTTTGGATTTTGCATACTTCAAGATCTTGTTAATCGTGACATCAAAGGTCTTGTTGCAGTCATCGGTTCCGGCAAGGCTCTGGAACATAGTCTCAACCGATCCCGGATATTGATCGGCCACTTCGGCCTGAACATCGATGTGGGAAAGTACGCACCAGGGAATGATATCGTTCAGCTTGAAGGTGTCGACCACATCTTTGAGCGCTTCTTCAACGGCCGCGACACTGACGACCTGGCTGTCCACGGGGTTGGTCCCGATGACGATATCTCCTGTTGCATAGGCAAAGGCGTTAAACGTCTGCCACCTGACGTCATCCGGATCGTCCGTGGGTGAATTGGGCTGGATACGGGCGCCCATATAACCTTTTGACCCCATCTGGGTGCCCGGCAGGGGGATAAATATCTTTTGACCGAACGCAATCAGCTCGTCATTGGTCATCAATTTTGGGACGCAGCCGATGGTGTCACTGGTCAGGCCATTCATAATCCTTTTGATTTCCGATTCGGATTGGGCCAGGAGGGATTCCTTCAGCTGCCCCATGGTCCAGTCTTTCACTTTTCCGTACTGGGCCTGGTCGGTGGTCTCCCAGATCAATTTCTGCAGATTGTCCACAAGCAATGGATGCTCATAAAGATCTTCGATTTTCGTGTTGGCCAGGAGCTCCCGCGCGATTTTACGGGTGGCTTCATCCTTGGCGCCCGCACCGATGGTCAGGTCACCTTCCTTAAAGTCGTTTGCGGCACCGATCACCTGCTGATAAAAGGTCTGATCGAATTTCCCCTTTATTCGCTTTGTATAGGTAAAAACGTCCTCGCCCTTCTTCATCTCCGCAATGGTAACGGGCTCGGCGGCGGCCCGCCTGGCAGCCAGCGTCAAACCGGCGAGGCTGACACCGGCGACCCCCATTATGGTTAAAAACGTTCGGCGGTGAATGCCTTCATACTCTTTCGGCAGCCAATTCTTATCCATTACCGATCCCCTTTTGATCATTGTTTACGAATTACATTTCACTCCGTTGTCGTTTCCGTCGCCGCTTGCCCCGTTTCCTTGCGAAAGGCCGCGATGGCATGGCGGTTGGTTGCCTCCTTCCGGGTAATCAATGATAACCTTCGTGGTCGCCACGAAGCGCTTGTTCAATAGATCAATTCACCCAGAGAATACATCGCGCGTGACAGCATACCCGGGACAAAAGCTCCACCTTTTTTGACCGAGAACGATCGTATGGGCTGTCATCCACAATTAGCACCGAATCTCGTGTCTCGTCCGTCAGCCGATTGAAAAACCCATAAAGCCGGGCACCCAGTACAAGTAACAGGCGTCGCCAGTTGGACGTACATCCTTTGAGGAGTTCGTAGGCCGCATCTTTACCGAACGCTTGTTCATCGTTGATCACAATGCCTCGGAAGAAGTTCTTGCCAACAAAAGGCAAAGTAAAAATGGTCATTATCAAAGAACTAACACTGTGCCCGCGATGTTTTCGGATACCGCACCGATGCAAAGTAGAAGTAATCTTGTATCGGTTGAAAAAGTCGTCGATTTTACCAAGAATGCAGATGTCGGCTTGTGTTTGGGGGTCAATGCTGCTATGAATCATTTGAGCCCTTTCCTTTTGATATCATTGTGTTTATTCGCAAATTCACTATAAATCAAAAGACTGGGCTCTTCAACTCTTTTCTTAAGTTAATTCATATCCTTACCCCAAATATTAAGCCTCTGGTCGTTAACTCCGAAAGTTGAGGCAATAACATTAACCTTTCCAGTGGACGGCGTCATCCCCCGAAAGTGGTAAAAAAAGTGGTATTTTTCAATCTGGATTGGGTATTTGAGCGATGGATTTGGATAAAGTGGGTGATGGAATGTGGGATATCACAAAATCCCAATTGATTTGGCACTGATAACCGCCTGGTGACGGTTTTTTACGTCCAGCTTGCGGTAAATGGTGGACAGATGCTTTTTGACTGTCTCGGTTGAGATAAACAGGCAATCGGCAATTTTATTGTTGCTCAATCCTTTAACCAGCTTCCTCAACACTTCTATTTCACGGTTTGTCAGCGGTTCAATCAGCGGCGCGCCAGGAAATGATGCGCCTGGTTTATTTCGATCATCCGCGCGACGGCCAAAAAAATTGGTCTTCCCGTCCCCAAAGGCCTCGAGGATTTCCCCAGCATATCGTAGCGTGGGATTTTTCTTTACGAGACGGCCCAAGAGATCCGCTATTTCCTGCCCCTCATCCAGGAAAGGACGAATGAAGCCTCCCGGTTCGGCCAGGGCAAGCGCCTCCGCGAGCTTTTCGAGCGCCTGCGATTCGTCGCCCTGCGCCACATGTACCAGCGCCTGCAAAACGAGAACATCGATCAGCACGCGGGTGCTGTTGATCGACGTATAATAATCATGCATTCGGGAAAGCAACGATTCCGCTTTGCTCAGGCTTTTCGCCGTTCGCCTGGTCAGGAGCACTTTGGCTGTAATCAGCTGGGGCGTGTAAAAACGATATGCCGGTGCGAGGGGCATGGAGGGGTGCGTTCGGATCCAGGCATCAGCTTCGGTCACATGTCCCTGGCGCAGCGCCAGATCGGCCCGAAATACCTGGCATAGTTCCAGCAGATCGGCGTTGCTCGTCTCCAGCATGTAATCCATGGTCGCTCCGATCGTCTGGGTGGCCTCTCTGGCGCGGCCCATCGCCTGATAAGTCAGGGACAGGGCAAACGTGCTTTGACAATACGTCACGATGCTCGGAATGACCCATTCACTGGATCGCGGGGGACCGACGATCGATACCAGAAAACGCTCGGCCAGATCCAGCTCGTTGCGCTGAAGATAGAGGATTCCATTGAAAAAACTGCCGATGACGATCGCTTCCGGCAGACGTTGCTGCTGCCCGTGTTTCAACAGTTGGGTTGCCGAATGTCTCAGGTTGTTTAAATCGGCGGCAATCCAGTCCGGAAAACACAGCGCGGCCAACAAGGCGGTTTTGTAGTTGGTTGTAGATCCTTTTTCCTGCTGCAACTTTTCCAGCACCACCCGACGGCCCTGGGCCTGGTCGCCCTGCATTTGAAGCGCCGCTGACAGGATGAGGACTGCGAATCCACGGACGCTGTGATACTCTGACGGTAAACAGTCCAGTGCTTTCCGGGCGGTTATTGCGGATAACGCTCCTTGGCCGGTGGAATAAAATTGAAAGCTTTTTAGAACCTGCACCTCGCCCCGGAAGATGCTGTCGTCGTCGCATTCTTGAACAGAGGCGGATCCTTTGTGCTCGAACCGATCCAGGATAGCGAAGAGCTCTGAATAACGGGCCTGGCGCTGGTAAGTCCATGCCTTGGCCATTAACAAATCGGGATGGTCCTGGATAAATTCCGGCGGGAATTTCTGCAACCAACGGTTCAACTGGTACCATTGCTCACTGTTCATAATCGCGTGTCGATAGTTTTTCACCAGTCGTGCGGCGACCGCCAAATCACCACCTTCATGGGCATGCCACAGCGCCTCTTCGATATAGCCGTTTTCATCGAACCAGGCACTGGCACGGTTATGAAGTGTAACGATGTCTTCGGAATTGAACCGTTGCTTGAGCTGGCGTTTGAGAAGCGCCTGAAACAGGTGGTGAAAGCGAAACCATTCCTGCTCATCGTCCAGGGCGATCACAAAAAGGCCGGCATTTTTCAGCAGATCTAAAAAATCGTGACCCTTCAGGCCGCCCACAGCTGCGTCTGTATCTGAACGACAAACCGCAACACACAGGGAGGCGCTGAAGCGATCGAGAACCGATGTTTTCAACAGCCACGCCTGTACAGCCGGCGGATGGTGGGAAAGGATCTCGGTGACGACATAATCCATGACATAACGGTTTTCCGTCGGCAACTCAGCCAAATTGCGTGCGACATCCTTGTTGTGGCACATCGACAGGGCGGCCAGGCGCAGTCCGGTCACCCACCCCTCGGTTTTTTCCTCCAGGATGGCGGCAACGGAATCGTCTACCGTGGCGCCTGTCATCTGCTGAAGGAAAAGCGAGGTCTCTTCTAAGGTAAAGCGCAGGTCTCCGGTCCGAATCTCGACCATCTGCCCACTGGCTCGCAGGGCGGTCAGCTGCAGAGGGGGATCGCGCCGGGCAATCAGGACAAGGTGCATCAAGGGGAGCGGGTGGCGCAGGAGTTCGTCAATTAACTCGTGGATACTTTTGTTATGGATAAGATGATAATCATCCAGGGCCAGGATAAATGGGTTTTCAATCCGGTCCAGTTCGTTGATCAAGCTCCTGGCGATTATCGCAACCGGGGGCAAGGGATCAACCTTAAGGATAGATCGGGTTTCAGTGCAGACGTCGGGGGAGATGTTTTCGATCGAGGAAATCACATAAGTGAGGAATAGCCTTAAATCGTTGTCACTCTCGTCCAGGGACACCCACGCGCTGGGGACATCGCAGGACTCTATCCAGCAGCTCACCATGGTGCTTTTGCCGTATCCGGCCGGCGCGGAGACTAGAGTCAGCGGTCGATACTGGCTCAGTTTAAGCCTTTCCAATAAATCTCCACGGTGCAGGTGAGCCGCATCAATCGGCGGCCGGTACAATTTTGTTCGTAAGATGGGTATGGGCATCACTTTACGGTTTCGGTTCCGTCGAGAATATGGTCGATATTATGGCAATTTTATGCAGCAATATATCGGAAAACAGATGATGATTCAATGATGAACAGGTTTATCTATTTCCGCGAATAAAATACTGGAAGTCGGCTATTCACTTAAGGTTGGTTTTATTTCGAATGGAGCACTGGTTGGGTGCTATGTTGTGCAAAGCATTGGTGGCAATGTACCGAATGGCTATCCCATAAAAACGGACTCCATCGTTTCCTGTGGTATCTTCCATAGGTCCAACGCAAAGAAATCATTGAAAAGATACAAATAGAATTTGGTAATATGAATCGATTCAAGATGGCGGGTCTATTTTCAGCGGCTATTGACGATCCACCCGCTACTTAAATTCCATCCCCGGCTTAAAAAACAGCAACTTCTTCGGCTTGATTTTTACATCCTCTCCGTTTTCCGGGTTTCGTCCGGTGTATACGCAGTATCCTGCGTTTTTTCGGTTTTAATTTGCCAGTCAATTACCAGAAATCTGTTTAACGGGAGGACAGGGTGGGTGACCAGAATGGTATTCCGTTGAGATCGCGGAGGATCATCTTGGGAACTGATGGATACGAGAGTAAATTTTTTAAGAGTTCGGATATGAAAAACACATCCGGTTTCCGGATCTCTGTCTGCGGTTTTAGGGTGCGCTTCTGATTGTTCTAAATTTTGCGTTGAAAAACGAAAAGTGGTTTTACGCAGCATCCTGCGTATTTTTTAGCAGCGGATTCGGTATCGGATGGTATCGATATAATGGCGATAAGTAATCACCACTTTTCAAACAGGCCAATTTTTGGCGATGTGTTGGATCTATCCAAGGAATCTGTGTCCGTTTTTCTCCTGCGATAATAAATTGAAAGTTAACAATCTAAAAAAAATCAGCCCCTCCAGATTTTGTGGTCGGTCATTTTTTCATCTGGGCGTTTTGTACATAGCAGATACATTTAACACGTCAATGTCAGCATTTAAATGATATTGAAGCATCTGTTTTGCCGTATGTTCATTTGTCCACAACTCATTTGCGGTATAAAACTGAAAAGGTTTTGGCCGTGAATTTATTTCGTTTATTTCTTTAAACATTTAATGACTCCACTATTGACGATCCTCCATTCTAATCTCCATGACAATTTTACCCCAACCGCCGCATTGCACACCTACATCCCTGCAGCCGAATCTTTTAAAATGCATATCATTTGGATCAACCCCGGCATAGAACAACTCGTGCATACCAAATACAGCTCCCCCGAAAGAAGACAGGGCAAAGGCGCACATCCGTTTTGGACAGAGCTTAGAGATAAAGTTCCCGGCCCCATCCAAGTAGAACTTGTCGCCCACTTTATGCTGACTGTTGCACCCGTGAGACCGCACAACCTCGACAACAATCGTTTTTTTCATCAGTTCAAGCGCCTTGCTTAGTACTTTTTCGTTCTTGGGATCTTCTTTGAATTTTTTCATTTCCGCATCATTGTACCCCAAATGATTCTGAAAAAAGCTCCACATGTTTTCGTCAACTTTCATTTTTAACTCCTATCAATTCGTAATGTTACTGTTTTCCAGGGTATCAACGAACTTTGTTGCTGTTTTTGCCCTTTGATAGATCGATCATGCACGAAACCGTTTCGCGGCAGCTTACCCACGAGCCACCAATAACATTTCTCCATCGCCAAATCCGTACTTCATCTTGACTATTTTCAATACCCTGTTAATCCTGATAAATATTTTCGATCTCCCTGGCGTAATTGGCTTTGATGATCCGTCGCTTTAGTTTCATGGTTGGCGTCAGTTCGCCCTTTTCAATCGATAATTCTTCCGGCAGAATTACAAATTTTTTAATCGTCCAAGAACGGGGCAGGGTTGTGTTGACCGCATCCACATGTCCTTGCAGATAGGCCTTGAAAGTATCACAAGCGGCAGCGTTCGCGGCGTCTCTCGCCCCGCTGCCTGCTTCAATGGCGAATAATTCGAGCTTTTCCGGATCAAGGGTCAACAGGGCTGACACATACTTGCGTCGGTCGCCGATGACCACCACCTGGTTGATGACTGGAATCGCTTTCAGCTTGCTTTCCAGGACCTGGGGGGGAATATTTTCGCCACCTGCGGTGATGATCAGTTCTTTCATCCGGTCCGTTACTTTCAGAAAGCCCACCTTATCAATTTCACCGACATCCCCAGAGTGAAGCCAGCCTTGCTTATCGATTGTTTCGGTGGTGGCCGCCTCGTTTTTGTAATACCCCTTGAACACGTTCCGTCCGCGCATGAGGATTTCGTTATTCTCTCCGAGGGAGAGTTCTGTTCCCGACATGGCCGGCCCGGCCCAGCCGGTGCGATAGCCGTTGGGGCGGGGGGTGGAAATGGTGGTGGGTCCGGTGCATTCGCTCATGCCGTATATTTCTGTAATCGGGATCCCCAGGCTCATGAAGAACTCCAGGGTATCCTCGGCAATCGGCGCGGCCGAGGAGAAAAACATGCGGCAACGATCAAACCCCAGCCGCTCACGGACCTTGGAAAAAACAAGCTTGTCTGCCAAAGGATATAAAAGGGGGTTGGGCTTACCTGCCTGATGGGCATAGCCACCGGTGAGTCCCTGTTTTCGGGCCCAGGTGGCAATCTTCTTTTTGAGCGGAGGATTCTGGGCACCGGTCGCTACTATTTTGGCCTGAATTTTCTCCCATACACGCGGAACGCCGAGAAAAAGAGTAGGGCGCACTTCCCGCAGGTTGTCGCCCAGAAGATCCAGGCTTTCGGCAACCCAGATGGTGCAACCGATCGTCAGCGGTACCATCAGGCTGACCATCTGCTCGGCAATATGGCTCAAGGGGAGGTAACTGATGAGTTGATCCAGGTGATCGGCCTCGCAGGTTTCCGCTAATTTACTGGCCGTCCAGGTGATGTTGTCGTGGGTGATCATAACTCCTTTGGGGTTGCCGGTCGTACCTGAGGTGTAGATCAGCGTGCAGCAGTCTTCGGAGGCCTGGTTCTGCATACGCGCATCCAGCGCATCGTCGGGTACCCCGGCAGCCAATTCGGGCAGGTCCTGCCAAGCGTGCACCCGTTCATCGGCGTCCGACCCGTTCATCATCACGATGGCCTTCAGGTCGGGCAGACGGGGCCAGAGGGTTGCGAACTTAGCCAGTTGAGCCGCATCTTCAACCACCACGATGTTGGCCTCGCTGTGCTCGGTAATATAATGGCACTGTTCCGGCGTGCTGGTGGTATAGATGCCTCCAGGAACGGCCGCCGAAAAAATTGCAGCCAGATCACTGATGAACCATTGAGGGCAGTTGTTTGCGAGGATGCTGACGGCTTTACCGACCTCAAGGCCTAATGCCATAAAGGCTTTGGCAGTGGTACGAACATGAGCATCATAATCTTTCCAGGTAAGAGTTTCCCAACGCCCATTGCGTTTATGCTTCAATGCTGCTTGGTTTCCATGGGCTTCAACCATTCGGCCAAAATTGTCCATCACCGTCGTTTTCATATTGCCTTCCTGAGGGTTAGGCGGGTTAGTATTGCTGTAAATGACATTCTTTCTGTCATTACCAGGGATGGTACCCTCCAAGCCGGATGAACGGTAGACGCTGCTGCCAGATGCTTTTTGAGCTAAAATCGATATGCTATTGGAAATAGGAAGGGAGGGCAGTTAACAATTGCAAACATTTATGAATAAAATGGATTTGCTGGGAGTGTCAAGGGATAGTTAAAAATTGGGGCTATTGCCAAACCAAGCGTTAATTTGGCCAATTGTAAGCTTTATAGGTACCTCAAGAAATGCGGACAATTGAAAACGACTTCTTGCCAAAAAATGGATCGAAAGCCGTTTAAAATACAAATCAATATATTGTGGTCAGTCAGTATGGAAAGTGGATACAGATATCATTCAATTTTCTTTAGATATCAAATATTTTATTCGGGTTGGGATGCATTGAGATCATTCCCGGCCAAGCCAAATTAAAGATACCATGATCTGAGGTTGCCAGATTAAGCAAATCTTTCGATGATATTGTCAACCAACCTTTATCTTATTAAACACACCAAGCCCCAAAAGTCATTCATCGACGAGGATACCCGATATCATTATAATACTTCATTTTTGCCAATTGGCTGTCCCCGTCAGACTCGATAGCATCAGCTAAGGGATCATCCTTGACGTCCTGCTCAAGACTGGTTCTGACTACTTTCTTTGGATCTATCACCTTGAACTCATCCGACAGTCTTAGGTTTAGGCTAACGGGGGCTTTCGGCACTTGTACGTGGAATGGTTCAGGTAAAGTAGTTATGTCCGATTCGTTATCATCGAAATCAAAGGCCGTGACCCCAAATGTGACTGGTTTATCCGGGACCAGAACCTCATCGAAAATTGTCACTTTGGTAAGGTTGAACAGTTCGATGCATTGGGAATCGTAGCTGACCTCTTTTCCCTCCGACCAGTAAACCTTATAGCCAGCAATATCCTTTGAATCCGATGCATCCCAAGACAAATTATATTTGCGGATCTTTGCCATTTGAAGTCACTCCTGCATCAGTTGGTTGGGATATCAAAATATGGTAGGGTGAAATGTACTCTTAGTATAGTGGAAAATCCTTGTCAAACAGACCCTGTATTCAATGCCGCCCATCCCTCTGATATTCCGCCTGCACCTCCTTCATTTTGACCAGGAAGTCAGCCTCTGTAAAATATCCCTTCTGGATTAATAGCTGGTACAGTCTGGGCTGTGGATACAGATACCATTCCAGTTTCTTTAGATATCAAATAATTCTTGAGCGTGGTGATGTATTGAGATCACCTTAGCAACTTGAAATTATTGAAATAGCCCTGATATGTTATGGTCATCCCCATGATACTACGTGAGCCGTTGCTCTGGCAAGATTTTGCCCGTTCCGATAATTTTCGTACATCGTTAAAAATTACCGGGGCTGATATTTGCATGGTCGTTGGAGTCATCAAAGGAATCTGCGCCTGCTTTTCGCCTGTGATAGCAAAATGAAAGTCAACTAATCATCGGAAACGACGAACTACCAGATGTAGCGTTCGGTCTTCCTTATTTTTTGGTCGCTGCTGGGTACACCCTAATAGCAGCTACCTGCAATCGAGTACAAAATGTGCTTTGTAGTGGCAATATGATATTTGACTCGCGCAGTAAGTCTGAGTAGGATTTTAATCAACCAGGATGTTCTATTGGTCAGAGTGAGTGATGGACTCACGGCTTGGTTTTGGCCATTAACGCTTTGAGACGATGCTCAGCGTCGGTAGCCGTCAATACTCTGGCCTGGTGATGCTGGGCGCCCGGGTCCTCGTCCGCAAACAGGACAAGTTCAAACTGTTGCGGCTAGGTCTCTAAGTGGTAATGGACAATATCATCCGCGCTGAGCGTCTCGTGGCCGCCACGTTCAGTAAGCGTGAAAGTAATACCGCCCTTGCCGTCCAGCGTTCGGTAATGAACCTCGGTACAGACCTGTCGGGAGGCGTCCGCGAAATCAAAATAAAAATCGTATTCGTCTCCCAGGTACGAGAATACACCTGCCAAAAATTCTATTCTTTCCGCATCATTTAAAATCGGACGAAGAACCAGCAAACGATTGATGTGGGTGTCCATGATTTTGGCCAGGTTGTTGAAGATAACCCCTTCTGCGACCGCCTCGATGATATCGGCATTCTCGCCCCCGGGAAGAAATTCCTGGGCGATATGAAGGTCGAAACGCTTTCGTTCGGGCGCGGCCACAATCGACAGGCTGTCTGTCTTTAAGCCGGCCCCTGCGCGCTGGGCGGGAGAGCCCACATAGGTGATGCCGTGTTTAAACATTCCAGGGATAAAGACGTCACTGATATAGCCAGCGGTAAATGTTAAAATAAGGTCACCGGGTTGCAGAAGATCGTAGACCTGCCTTTTTTGAGCCGCACTAAATTGGATAAGATGTGCGTTGGGGTTTTTCAACCGGCTGATGTCTTTAAAAAGAAGTGAACGGGTAGCATACCATAAATCACCAAACTCCTGTGACATTTCCCGAGCTAATTCTCCGGCCCGGGTGTGTGAAAAGTAATTTTCAGTCTCAGCCATGGAACCGGTTTGCGCCTTTAGTATGCGTTGTGTCTGTTGCATCGCTCCCGAATATAGGATCGGAATCTGCCCCAGCAGGTTTGCATATACCGGATCTTCTTCATTGAGTTCGACCAGCATCGAATTAGGATCGGCGACATCTTCCGAGTATAACATCCACCCCGCCGCCAGCATATGGGCTTTGTCCTTGGATGTAACATTGCGGCGAAGACGGTCATAGGTCCCCTGGGGAATTTCCGAACGGAAAAAGGGTTCATTCAATTTGGCGATGGCAACGGGGTCATCCATGAATTCGGCGACTAAAAATGATGTATGGTAGGCCAACAGAAACTCAGCATACAGCACTATGGCGTGGGCCTTTATCCCGGTTTCGTCATCGGTGAAGCGGGCTTGTGGTTCCCCGTAACCGTTGATGATATCCCATAAGGTGGTGTGGCCGACAACGAATCGAAAGTAGAAGCATTCGATCTGGTTGTTTTCTTCGCTGTCAAAATAACCTCGCTGGGACCAACTCCCGCGTTGATGAAGCGCAATGAATTCGGATCGTGTGCTCTCCAGTTGCCCGGCCACAGTGTGCAATGTCCGTTGATCCGATTCGACCTCGAGCTTGGCCTGCAGCGGTGTCATGGACGGCGAAGAGGATATGACTCCGGATTTAGTCGTTGCGCAGGCGGTGAGAAGCAGTATGGCGAGCAGATTGACTGCAGAAAGCCAGTGAACGGCATGGTTGGTTTGCCGGTGCATATTGGTTATTAAGGCCTCCAATTAATAGGTAATCGAAACCGGCGATAAGTCAATTCTAAATAACTATTTTGGACGCATCGCCGGTTTGGCTTTAGGTTTACTCTTTCGGTTTGAACTTGAATTTCTGGCCGCCGATAGTCGCCTCGTACATCAACCCGCCTTTAGCGTGAACGAACACCACCATGCCCTTGTGGTAGCTGGCTTTTGCCTGAGCGCCGGTGGCCGGACCGGCAGTGGCGCTCGCCGAAGTCCCTTCGGTGCCCGCCTTTGCCTGAACGCCGGAGGTGATCGCGACAGCCGAAGCCGATGCATCGAATTCGAATTCTCCGCTGGTGAATTCATCGTAGGCCCGCTTGTCTTCAAAAAAGATCATTTGACTGAAGGCTTGAGCGCCCGCTTGAAAACCAAACGTCGCCTTCATCAAAGAGGCCTCACCGGTGACTTTACCTCCCTCGTACACCTGGCCCGTCCCATATGAACCACCAATACCGAAACCAGCTTTACCGATGGTCGGGAAAACCGCGTATCCGTGAGCATTCTTGAAAAATGGTTGAACGGCTTCGGACTTCTTGAAGACGTCGGTGGTGTCGGTATACTTGTCGGCTAGTGCGAGTCCCGACATCACCGCGAGCAAGAGAGCAACCATCAAGGGTAAATACAAGATCCGTTTTTTCATGCTAACGCTCCTTTAGTTTAAGTTTGGTATGACACCCCACAATGCGGGCATTATCGGAAATGATTGATTTCAAAATTCAGGGTAAGGGCAGGTAATTCTGGATCAAAGAGAGGACCTTGTTTCGATACAGGCGCAATCTGAGTGCAATGTCAGTCGATCAGGATATTGTTTTTCTGGTAGCACCCGTCTGCGATATCTCCTTCATAAGGCTGATCCTTGTCGCGCGTATAATCGTATCTTATGTGTCCGTCGGTCGAGGTAACCTCAATCTTTTGACCGGCTGCGATTTTTCCCTGCCAGATAATATCTCCGCGATTGCCGTCAGCATCCGCATCATAGATGATTACCCAAACATCGTCCTGTGAGGGCGCCTGGAGCCAGCAGGAGTTATCTTCTGCAAATACGGACGGCATCCAGACAAGACTCAGCACGAAACAAAACAAAAAAATAATCGACTTCATGTCAACTCCTTTTAGTTGGTACTATTGGGCTTGATGGTCACAGTTTCCGGATTGCCTTCCCACTGTGGAAGGATTTTGCTATGATTATACAGCAAGAACTGTTCCCAACTATAATTTATTGACTGAAATGTTTTTAACTGACTTCAATTATAAATAAATTTTTCATTGGTCGATCTCGGATCGTAGATGGGCGTAGAAAGCAGATGCCGAAATACAGACATTGTGCCTTGGTCTATGCATCAAGCTGCATGGTCTTTGATTGCCAGATTTCAAATCGGCCAAAATACCGCTTGAGTTTCCGATAGGGATATGAAAAATTCACATAATGTGATCCGCATCAGAATACATTTTTAATCTAAACACTTAGACAATCTTGTCACCATTGCTTCAAGATTAGCATGGGCACGATCATCTTAAGCGACAAAATGTCAACAACCAAAAACGAACTACCGCACAAACTTCAAAAACGCCTACGTTTTGAGACCCTGATCACCGACATTTCGGCACGTTTTGTCAATCTGCCCGCCGACCGGATAGATGCCGAAATTGAAGACGCCCAGCGGCTCATTTGCGAATGTCTGACGCTGGATCTGTCAGCACTGTGGCAGTGGTCCGACAACACACCGCACTCCCTGATTTTAACACATCTTCATAGCCCACCCCCACCCTACGGCCCGGTGCGTCCGGAACATCTTGATGGACAGGAAACCTTCCCCTGGAATGTTGAGCAAATCCTGAAAGGAAAGGTGATCGCCCACACCATCAAAGATCTCCCGCCAGAAGCTTTTCGCGATTTAGAATCCTACCGTACTTTCGGAATAAAATCGTCCGTGGTCATCCCACTTTCGACGGGGGGAGGGCCGATAATCGGCGTCTTGAGCTTCAATGACCTGCGGGTGGAGCGTGCATGGCCGGAACCGATTTTGAAGAGGCTGCGTTTGGTCGCGCAGATATTCGCCAACGCGCTCGCCCGGAAGGGATGGGAACTAATGCTGCGTGAAAGCGAAGGCCGCCTGAATATGGCGACCGACGCAGCCGGCGTGGGCTTGTGGGCCATGGAGATCGATACCGGATATCTTTGGGCTTCAGCCAGGGCCAGAGATCTGTTTCTTTTCTCACAAGATGAAGAACTGAACTATAAAAGATTGTTCGAGGTCATTCATCCGTCGGACCACCAACGGGTTGAACACGCCGTTCAGAGCGCTGTTCAATCCGGTAAAAAAGTCCGCTGCGAGTACCGGGTTGTACTCCCGGACGGAAGCGTTCGATGGCTCGTCTCCATCGGCAATCGTGTATCCGATCCGAACAGAAAATCAGTTCGACTGATGGGCGCGTCGATCGACGCCAGCGAACGAAAGGAAATGGAAGAACGATTACGAACGCAGCTTGAAGAGATCAACGACCTCAAGCAGAAGCTCGAGCATGAAAACCGTTTCCTGCGCAAGGAGATCGAGCTTCAGCACGACCACAAGGAGATTGTCGGCCGCAGCCCAGCCATGCAGCGAATTCTGGCCCAGGTGGAACTGGTAGCCCGGACGGACGCCACCGTGCTGATCCAGGGGGAAACCGGCACCGGCAAGGAACTTCTGGCTCGTGCGACGTACCGGTTGAGCGATCGCAAAGGACGCCCCCTGATAACGGTCAACTGCGCATCGCTGCCGCCTACCCTGATAGAGAGTGAACTCTTTGGTCGCGAAAAGGGTGCCTATACCGGCGCCCTGACTCGCATGATCGGTCGCTTCGAGATGGCCGACAAGGCGACTCTGTTTTTGGACGAAATCGGTGAGCTGCCTCTCGACGTTCAGGCCAAGCTGCTGCGGGTGCTCGAACAGGGCCGCTTCGAACGCTTGGGATCCAGCCAATCGATGCAGGTGGATGTACGCATCATCGCTGCCACCAACCAGGATCTCGCCCAGCAGGTGGCCGCCGGTAGATTCAGGAAGGACCTCTATTACCGCTTGAATGTATTCCCCATCCATCTGCCCCCCTTACGGGAGCGCCCCGAGGATATCCCCCCGCTCGTATGGAATTTTGTCAGGCAATTCGAAGGAAAGATGGGGCGACGCATCGATCTTATTCGGCGGCAATGCATTGACGATCTGCAGCGCTACGCGTGGCCAGGCAACATCCGCGAACTGAGGAACGTGATCGAGCGCGCACTGATCGTCTGCAGCAGCAGAACCCTGGAAGTGCCTCTACCTGGCATAGCGGTCGCCGAAATTTCCGAGGAGCTTGATTTGGAAGCGGTTGAACGCAGGCATATCATGGACGTTCTTCAAAAAACCGACTGGCGCCTTTCAGGTCAAGGCGGCGCGGCCGAAATTCTTGGATTGAAGCGAACCACGCTGTATTCAAAAATGAAAAAACTTGGAATCCGACGACCCGGGGTGGATGTCTTAATATAGACATTGACGACGAAATAGAGACAGCCATACGCCCTCCCAATGATTTCCACTTACCTGATTCCAACGAATATCCTCTATATTTAAAACCGCTTATTGGTAATTAGCCTATCAGCGCCGAACTGGCACTCATTTCGCTATAATATCGCTACACCTTCCGAACACATCGGCGAGCCTATCGCGACGTTTTGACAATTGAAGCGCTCTATTTCAAATAGTTGGTCATACCAACGGTGGATATGAGTGCAAGCGTTACCGCCATCGACACTGCCCATCGCAAGGTGACGCTCCTCGGGCCGGATGGGGATAAGGTCACGGTCAAAGTGGGGCCAGAGGCCGTCAACTTTGACTATATTCAGTGGAAAAACAATAACGACCGAAAAGAGGAAATGTTTCGGGACATGGAGATAGGGATTTGAACCCAAGGCAGACCAACCACATTGAAAAGATCACAGTCCATTCCACCATTAGAATGTTGATCCCGTTGAACAAGCAGGGCGAGGCACTCGAAATTCTCGGGGCCGTGTGCACGCAGATTCAATTCGAACCCAACTGCATCGGCACGCATCTTTACCGGGGAGTGGATGACGTGCGTGCCATCATGATCGAGGAACGCTGGATTAGTGAGGAGCACATGCGGCCCCATTTGCGGTCGGATGCCTACCGCAGGATCCTTCTGGTTATCGAGATGGCCGAAGAACCCCCGGAGATCCGGTTCGACAGGATCATCCACACGGGCGGGGTAGAAATCATCGAAAAAGCAAGACGTCAGGTCTAATTAGAAAAAAGCAATGCGACCAAGGAGGAGAAAGATAAAAATGGGTGCAACCGTTTATCGGGCAAGGAAAATCATGGCGCTGTTGACGTTAGCCATCGGTGTGCTGGCAGTAACAGCCTCCGGCACAATGGCGGCGGAAGACGCGGGGAAGCTTAAATTTACCATCCAGCCGTACCTCTGGGCGCCGACGATCGAGGCTGACCTGAAATTTTCGACGCCGGCCGGTTCCACTGGAGAGCCTGAAATTAAAGTGGAGCCCGATGATTATCTATAGAATTTGGATATTGCGCTGATTGTGGCCGCCGAAGTCCGCAAGGGCAAATGGTCGTTCACGGCGGATTTTGTCTTCATGGATCTCTCCTCTTCGGATAACCGCGTAAAAAGCGTCGATTTCGGCGGTGCCGCGACCAGCACGACGCTGGATATCGGCACCGATGTCGATACCAAGAGCTTCATTACCACATTCGGTGGCGGCTACCAGGTCGTCGACAACTCCTGGCTGAAGATGGATATAGTCGCGGGTTTGCGTTACCTGTGGATCGAGTCCGATGTGGACTGGTCTCTATCGGGTGACATCACCGGTCCCGGGCCCGGACAATCTTTTGCCCGATCCGGCAGCCATACGGAAGATGACGATGTCTGGAACGGTATCGGCGGCATCCGGGGTCAAATCATGTTGGGCGATGGCAACTGGTTCATTCCCTTTTATGGGGATATCGGCGCAGGGGACTCGGACCTCACCTGGTCCATTTTTTCCGGTATCGGATATTCATTCAAGGAATGGATCGACGCGATGATCGGCTATCGTCACATGGAGTGGGATGACGACGGAATCGTTCAGAACATGATTTTGAGCGGCCCGATCATCGGTGCTCGGTTCAATTTTTGAAAGCGCACTGAGACATAGTGAAATGATAAACAAAAAAAGGAGAATACCATGAAACTGAATTCTCAATGTGGATTTCTTGCGGTCATCGTCTTTATGGTGGCGGCATGCACGGCCATGCCGGCCAAAGCCCAGCAGATATCCGGCGTACTGGGTTCGGCCAGCGCCACCACCACCATCCCCGGCAACCAGCTCCCCGCGCCCGATCCAAAGTTCGGCGGCGTGATCAAGCAGGATGCCCTGCAATCCAAGGCCTGGTGGGCACCGCGCATCGTGCCGCCAAAGGAAGCCCCCAACGTCCTGCTCATCATCACCGATGACGCCGGCTTCGGCGTGCCGAGCACCTTTGGCGGCATCATCCCGACGCCCACCATGGATCGCGTCGCGAAAATCGGCCTGCGCTACAACAACATCCACTCGACCGCGCTCTGTTCGCCCACCCGCGCCGCGCTGATCACCGGGCGCAACCACCACTCGGTCGGCTTCGGCGTCATCTCCGAGCAGTCCACCGGTTTCCCCGGCTACAACAGCATCATCTCCGAGGACAAGGCCACCATCGGCCGCATCCTCCTCGACAATGGCTACGCCACCTCCTGGTTCGGCAAGGACCACAACACCCCGACCTTCGCCGCCAGCTCGGTCGGCCCCTTCGACAAATGGCCCACCGGCCTGGGCTTCGAATACTTCTACGGCTTCGTCGGCGGCGATGCCAACCAGTGGCAGCCGAACCTGTTCCGCAACACCACCCAGATCTACCCCTTCGAAGGCAAGCCCGGCTGGAACCTCGTCACCGGCATGGCGGACGACGCGATCGAATACCTCAATCGCACCAACCAGACGATGCCCGACAAGAAGTTCTTCATGAAATACGCGCCGGGTGCCACCCACGCGCCGCACCATCCCACCGAGGAATGGGTGAAGAAGATCCACGACATGCACCTCTTCGACGACGGCTACGAAAAGGTCCGCGAGCGCATCTTCGAGAACCAGAAGAAGCTCGGTGTGATCCCCGCCGACACGAAGATGGAGCCATGGCCCGCCAAGATGCTCACTCCCTGGGACGAGCTTGATGCCGATAGCAAGAAGCTCTTCATCAAGCAGGTCGAGATCTTCGCCGCCTACGCCGCCTACAGCGACCACGAGATCGGCCGGGTCATCGATACCATCGAGGAGATGGGCAAACTCGACGACACCCTGATCATCTACATCAACGGCGACAACGGCACCAGTGCCGAAGGCGGTCCGCTCGGCACGCCGAACGAAGTCGCCTTCTTCAACGGCGTCCCGGTCCCGGTCGAAACCCAGATGAAATGGTATGATGTCTGGGGCACCGAGCAGACCTACAACCACATGTCCGCCGGCTGGTCATGGGCCTTCGACACCCCGTTCTCCTGGTTCAAGCAGAACGCCTCCAAGCTCGGCGGCATCCGCCAGAACATGGCCGTCTCCTGGCCCGGCCACATCGATGACGCCGGCGGCCTGCGCGATCAGTTCATGCACGTGATCGACGTCGTCCCGACCATCCTCGAAGTCACCGGCATTCCCGCTCCGGAAACCGTGGACGGCATCAAGCAGGCCCCGATCGAAGGCACCAGCTTCGCCTACACCTTCAAGAAGGAGAACGCCAAGGTCCCGTCGCAGCCACAAGACCCAGTATTTCGAGATGATGGGCCAGTGGGCGCTCTATCACGAAGGCTGGCTGCTCAGCACCGAGGTCAACCGCGCGCCGTGGGAAGCCTTCGGCGCCGCCAATCCGGACCCGCTCAACAACCAGGTCCTCGAACTCTACGACCTGACCACGGACTTCAGCCAGTCCCACAACATCGCCGAGGGCAATCCGAACAAGGTGAAGGAGATGAAGGAAATGTTCATCGCGGAAGCCAAGAAGTATCAGGTCTTCCCGATGGACGCCTCGGTCGCCGGCCCGCCTCGTCGCGCCGCGCCCGAACATCACCGCCGGCCGCACCGAGTTCGTCTACACCCACCCGATGGTCGGCCTGCCCCAGGGCGATTCGCCGTCCATCCTCAATGCTCCTACACCTTCACCGCGGACATCACCGTCCCCGCAGGTGGGGCCGAGGGCATGATCGTCACCTCCGGCGGCCGCTTCGCGGCTACGGATTCTACCTGCTCAAAGGCAAGCCGGTGTTCCTCTGGAACCTGGTCGATCTGGAACGCATCAAGTGGGAAGGTCCTGATGCGCTCACACCCGGCAAGCACACTGTCGTGTTCGACTTCAAGTACGACGGCCTCGGCGCCGGCACGCTCGCCTTCAACAACATGAGCGGTCTCGCCCGGCCCGGGCACCGGCACGCTCAGGTGGACGGCAAGGTCGTCGATACCAAGACGATGCCGAAAACCATCCCCATGATCCTGCAGTGGGACGAGAGCCTTCGACATCGGCTCCGACACGCTCACCGGCGTGAACGACGCCGACTACACAGCCGCCGTTCACCCTGACCGCCAAGCTCGACAAGCTGACGCTCAAGGTGGACCGGCCGCAGCTCTCGCCCGAGGACATCAAGAAGCTCGAAGCGGCCATGCGCAACAACAAGGCCAGTGAGTGATAATAAGCTCTTAAACACGCGGGCCGCTCGCACGGGTGGCCCGCAATATTGATGGTCCAATAAATATTATCCTGCAACCAAATCTTTATGGGAGGAGATCGATGAAACGAACATGTATTGTTGCGGTATTGGCTGTTGCCGGCGCCATCGCGCTGCTTAGCAGTTGCGCGACCAATAGAGACCCCATTGTTGCTGCAGGACAAGCCGATAAAAAAGCAGGCATCGCGGCGCCTGGCATCGCCGAGACAAAGGCTATCGCTGAGGAGGGCTTCATCTACGGTCTGCCGATCGTGATGAACTACGCGGTGATGCAGGAGTTCTCGGTTGACAAAAACTCGGGGCAGTTCAAGGCGCCGTTCAACACAATGTATAACGATGCCGCTACGCTCACTTACAAAGACACGGCCGTCGTCACACCCAATGCCGACACGCCGTATTCGATGGTCTGGCTGGACCTGCGGGCGGAGCCGATGGTGATCTCGGTGCCGGCTGTGGAAAAAGAGCGCTACTACTCTGTGCAATTGATCGATGGCAATACCTACAACTATGGCTATATCGGTACCCGTGCGACGGGCCCGGATGCCGGTCACTATCTCGTGGTTGGCCCTGACTGGAAAGGCGAGAAGCCCGCGGATATCAGGGAGGTATTTAAATCAACGACGCCCTTCGCGCTGACTCTTTTCCGCACCCAGCTGTTCAACGCCGACGACATGCCGAACGTGGTTAAAATTCAGGCCGGTTATAAGGTCGAGCCGCTCTCTGCCTTCCTTAATCAGCCCGCGCCCGCCGCAGCACCGAAGATCGACTTCCTGGCGGTTACGGCCCAGGGGGTCAAGGATAATTTTTACGCCTACCTGGACGCCGCCCTCGAGTTCGTGCCCATCACCCCTGAGACCAAGGAGCTTCGTGGCAGGCTTGCCAGTATCGGCATCGGCCCGGGCAAGACCTTTGACTTCAAGGAGCTGTCACTGGAACACAAGGCCGCCGTTTTGGTGGCGATGAAGGAAGGTGACGACAAAGTAACGAAGTATCTCGACTCCGGAATGAAAAACATCAACGGCTGGAAGGTAGGTGCCCTGTTCGGTGACAGCGCTTTCTACAACGGCGATTGGCTCAAGCGGGCCGCTGCGGCCAAGGGTGGTATTTACGGCAATGATAGCGTCGAGGCCATGTATCCCATGACCCGCACCGATGCGGCCGGCAAGACACTCGATACCAGCAAGCACAACTACACAATTACCTTCCCGGCCGGAAAACTGCCGCCCGTGAACTCTTTCTGGTCAGTGACATTATACGACGGCAAGACACAGCTCCTGACCAAGAATCCGATCAATCGCTATCTTATCAACTCGCCCATGTTGCCTGATTTGAAGAAGAATGCGGACGGATCAATTACGCTTTACATACAGAAGGACTCGCCAGGTAAGGATAAGGAAGCTAACTGGCTGCCGGCACCAGATGACACGATTTACCTTGTGATGCGTCTCTATTGGCCAAAGACGGAAGCACCTTCCATCCTTCCAGCCGGCGCAGGAAGCTGGAATCCACCGGGCATCGTGCAGGCGAAATAACAAATCCTAAAAAATGAATAATTGCCATGATGAAAACAAGCCGGACGAAGACCATCAAGCTTGCCGGTGGATCCCGTGACTTCACGTCCAGAGCAATAAAATGAAGGAAATGGAGAAGATGAAAAATCGCACCTTGACCAACTCGGCACTGGCTCTGGCCGGTGCTGCCACACTGCTTAGTGGCTGCACCATCGGCCAAGCAATACAAGATGACCACAACCTAGCCACTCACGGCAACGTCACCGGCGGAGGCCGGCGAGGATAGGCAATGCCATTAAAGGAGAAACTACAAGAAGAGCTCAAGGCCCTTGGTATCGCCGCACTCTACTTCGGTTGCTGGATTTTTGCGTTGTTGGTGATCAAGTGGCTGGTCCTGGCCGAATACAAGATCGCCTTTGACGGATGGTCCATGGCCGTGGTGGGAGCACTGGTGCTCTCCAAGGTGGTACTCGTGTTGGAGAAAGTTTCCTTGGGAGCGTGGGTGCGCAATCGGCCCGCGTGGGTGGAAGTGGTCCTGCGCACCATCATGTATGCACTGGGCGTTTTGGTGGTGCTGCTCCTCGAGAAAGGATTCGAGGGCCGGCATGCGCGGGGTGGCTTTGGCCCGGCCCTGCGACACCTGTTCCAGCAGGAGGATATTTACCATGTGTGGGCAAACACCATCTGCCTGTCCGGCGCGCTGCTGGTATACAATGCAATGTTCACAGTCCAGCGACACCTCGGCAAAGGTGGCCTTATCCAGATTTTTCTGAAACCACTTCCGGCAGAAACGAAGGCCAGGCGAAAGCCTGAGCCGGGAGACGGGAAAAGGGATAACCAGACTCTCGATTGACGCACACATGCCAATTCGAAAGACACGACGGAGAGGGTGATGAAAAAACGTCCCAAAAGCCTTATGACGGTCAATGGCCTTATGGCCCTGATGTCCTATGGCGGCGTCGAGGAATATAACTGCGGCGGGGTTTACTACCGGCCCGCTTTCCAGGGGGGCACCCTGGTGTCTGTGGTGCAGAATCCATGAAACGTTTGAACGTCATCGGCATGCTGATCATCCTATTTCTGATGGCACCCCCAGGGCATCCTTAGGCCAGGCGCCCACCGCCCCGCCCAAGCCTGACAAGCCCCCGATCCCGGCGGCGATTTCTCCCGCGGAAGTCGCTTCCAAAGCAACTGAAGCAACGAACTTGCTGAAGACCCTCTCCACCGACTTCGTCTCCGGTGCCGAGATCGAAAAGATCCGTGAACCTTTTTTTCAGATAAGTCATCAGATCGATCGGGAGTATGCCGGCGTTTCAATTGTGCTTCAGGAAACGCCCTCGCTGGAAAAACTCCAGGCTCTGCACGGGGTGTGGAAGGTTAGGCGTGATCAGATCAATGCCTGGCTGAGTCTGCTCACGCAACGGTCGGTCGCGCTGCAGAAAGTATTGGACCGGTTGTCGAGCCTCAAGGCCACCTGGACCGAGACCCGGAAAACCGCCAGGGCGACCCAGGCACCTGCGGAAACACTGCAGCAAATCGAAACGGTGCTGAATGCCATCGAAGCGACGCAGGCGCCGTTGGACGCAACGCATGACCGACTGCTCGGTCTGCAAGGCGTTATTTCCGAAACACTGAAGCGATGCGATGATATCCTGTCGCGCATCGTCCAAGCCCAGAAAGGCGTGGTCGCCGGCATTCTGATGCAGGAACTTCCGCCCATCTGGGACACCGGGCAGTGGCATGCGGCTCGGACTGCCATTCCGGTCCGGGTTCACGAAATCGCAACCGCCCTGCGGTCGGACTTGCACCACTTTTTCAGCGACCCATCCCGGGAAATGCCCCTGCAGGTCATCCTTTTCGTGGTGTTGATGGCCCTGTTCACCGCCGCGCGTCGTTTCGTGCGCAGTTGGACAGCCGATGACGAAAAGATGGCGCACCTTGCGCAGGTATTCGCTCGGCCTTATGCGGCCGCCCTGTTTACCGTATGGCTTTTCGCGACCCGCTACGCCTCACCGACCCCACCGATGGTCAAGGAGCTGTTTACGGCCTTGGCTCTAATCCCCGTAATTCGGCTGGTTCAGCCGGCGGTTTCTTCCCGCACGATGCCGACGCTTTACGTTTTGGGGGCCTTGTATGCCGTCGATACCCTTCGGAGATTTTTCGCCGGCGCGGCGGTGGTCGAGCCGCTGCTGCTGATGATGGAGAGTTTGACGGCCATGGCGGTGTTGGGATGGCTCCTGAACTCCGGCGGCCTGTTGCATGCTTCGGCCAAGAATACCACAGCAGCCCGACGGGCCATGGCGGTTTTCATCAAAGTCGCAATGGTCTACCTTGCCGTTGGCGCAGCGGCCGGGGCCTTCGGCTACCTGGGGCTGGCCCGCCTGATCACGCCGGGGAGCCTAACGGCTTGTGTGTTGGCCGTGGCATTTTTTGCCGGTGTGCGCGTGTTCGGGGGCGCCGTGACGGTGATCTTGCGCCTGTCGCCCCTGCGGCGGCTGCGAATGGTCCAAGCGCAGGGCGATCTCCTGACCAAATGGACCTATCGGCTGCTGGTGTGGCTGGCCGTCCTGGGCTGGGCGATCCGTCTGCTCGACCAGTTGGGATTGCTGGATCCGATCCAGACCATTGGCGAAGCCATTCTGACCACGACGTTTGCGCGCGGTGCCATCAGCATCTCCATCGGGGACATCCTGGCTTTCGGCATAACGGTATGGGCGTCCTTCCTGTTCTCGCGATTCATCCGTTTCACGCTGAATGAAGAAGTCTATCCCCGGGCCCGCGTCTCCAGCGGTAAGGCCTATGCATCATCGCGCCTGCTGCACTACACCATCGTGACCCTGGGGTTTTTGGTGGGCCTGGGTCTGCTGGGCGTGAATCTCACCAAGATCAGCGTCCTGGCGGGCGCCTTTGGTGTGGGGATCGGATTCGGGCTTCAGAACGTGGTGAACAATTTCGTCTGCGGGCTGATCATGCTCTTCGAACAGCCGGTGCACGTTGGCGACACGGTTGAACTGGACGGGATTATGGGCGAGGTGCGCCTGATCGGTTTCCGGGCCAGCTCGGTGCATACCTGGCAGGGGGCCGACATCATCATTCCCAATGCCCAGTTTATTACCGCAAAAGTGACCAACTGGACTTTCCATGATCGGCTGCGGCGCATCGACTTGCCGGTAAGTGTGGCCTATGCCTCCAATCCGAAGCAGGTCATCAAGCTGCTGGAAGATTTGGCCCGCGCCCATCCGAAGATTCTGGCCTATCCGGTCCCGCTGTGTATTTTCACCAGCTACGGGGATAGCGCCATCAATTTCGAACTGCGGGCATGGATCGATCTGGCGACCGATCATCCGAATGCCCCTCAAATCCTTAGCGACCTGAACGCTGCGGTCTACGAAGCAGTGACGGCGGCCGGTATGTCGTTTCCCTTTCCCCAACGGGAAGTGCGCCTGCTACGCGACCCCGAATTCCGGACGCCAGCTTCCGATCAGGCGGAGGAGTCCGCGGCTTCGCGGGAAAGACAAGATGGCATCGGCGAAAACGGCGAACAACATTGATCGGAAACGAACGGAATTATCATTCATACGTAAGCTTCTTTAGTTAGAGGAGGTTTCCATGAGAAGAAGACCAGGCATGGCGAAAGGGACGTGGTTGATATTTATGGCACTGGGGATATGGTTCGCCATGTCGTGTGCCTCGCAAAATGCACCATTGATGCCCAATGAGGGAACACTATCCCAGTGGGATGCGACGATTGAAAAACATATCCCCGATGCCAAACGTTCCGCCAATCTGAAGCGGCTCGGCCGACAGCTTGCGGATTTGGCCGATGCCATAACCAACGATATCGACACCTTAAATGAAAAAGCGACGGCACTGAACGAGAAGTACGACGCCACTACGGAGGAAGCACGACAGTTGGTTAGCGAATACACGAAAATGAGAAATCCGGCATTCGAACAGTACCGGGACATTATATTTGCCATGCGCAGTGAAGTCAGTGCTGAAGAATGGAAGGCTCTAACCAAATAGGCGTAAAAAGGAGCGAAATAACATGTTGATAGCAGCCTTGTTGGCACTTTTGGTCTTGTTCGGGGGACACGGCAGTTCGTTCGGAGAGCTTATGACCAAGTACGCCAAAGACCCGATCAAGACAACCATCGTGGACAAAGATCGGCGCGAGTCGGCGTTAAAGGGACTTTCCATATTGGAGGATGATATTGCCGAACTGAACAAGCAGGTCTCCAAAGACCTTAAACAATTCGACAAACTCATCAAGGACTATGATTCCAAACCCGAAGCGTTCGACGCGTTATTTTCATCGGCGTTGGCAAAACGAGAGGCGGAAACAGGAAAAATTTGGGAGCACCGCAACGCCATGCTGAAACATATTCAACCCGATGAATGGCAAGCGATCATAAACAGCGCAAGAGCGAAAATGAAGCAAGCGGCGGTCAAGAAGGAAAAGAAATAACCGGTTCCGTGTCGGACTGGGCGTACGTGACATAATCGACGATGCCGGTGATACGTGGTTTTTGACCATGGGCGGCGCGCCGGTGCCCCAGTCCTTTGCCGACCAGATCGGGGCCGACGGGTATAGTGCCGACGCCCCGGGGGCGGTCAAGCTGGTCAAGCAGCTGGTGGCGTAAGACGTAAGCAGTAAGACAACTCAAAAGAAATTTTAGCCAATTTTGCAGGGCCTCCTCCTGCTGCCGAGGCGGGTACGACTCATGGCACCTCCTCCCCAAAACGGGTCGTACCTGTCTTTTCATCTTAGCGGAACTGATTAATAGATGAGGCTTTGGTGCCGATTTTTTGTGGTGCAGGATAGATCCCAAGAACTGAATCTATTTGTACTTGCAAAACTTACATGTATCTTGCCAGTATGCCACTAAGTAATAGGATTGTTTGCTAATCCCAAGCACCACTACATATTGGTGCGCCACGAAGGCGCAAATCACCAACGGGTGCGAGTCCCGTCCGGGAAATTGACGGTTCATCCCGGTAGCTACCTGGGCAGTGGGACAGGGAGACCTTCCTGCTGAAGCCTCAGGGACAGATGTAAGCCGTAAGGGCTGCAGCAACCTGGCAGGCCGTAACGCGAGTGAACCTTGAGAAGGCCCCGAAAGGACAGTCGTAGATGCCGACCCGCCCAATATTCGGGGAAGGCCGATGCAAGATGGGGAATTAACCGCCATAAGAACCCATTTTGATCTACCGGGGTAATGAGGACAGCATGTCAGGAAGGTGGTTTGAGTACCGTGGGAGACCCTTCCCTGACGCGGGGTCGCAACCTGCAACAGTGCTTCAGGTACTGGTCAGGGCGGGAGTCGGAGAGGGTCGTACGACCGTTGAAGCCGGGTAATGCCGGTGGAGGAAAGGACCCTTGCTTCTGGTATGCTTTTGACCGAGACGAGATAGGGTGATTGGACATGGTCCTAAAAACGCCTGACAAGATTCAGAATCTCCAGAGAAAGCTTTACCTCAAGGCGAAGTCGGAACCGGGATTTCGCTTCTATGTGCTGTATGACAAGGTCTATCGGGAAGATATCCTCATCCACGCCTATCGACTGGCCAAAGCCAACGGCGGGTCAGCGGGCACGGATGGGGTGACCTTCGATCAGATCGCGTCGGAAGGCGTAACGAAGTGGTTGACCGGGATCAGAGAACAACTGCTGGCCAAGACTTATCGGCCGCAGCCGGTGAGACGGGTAATGATCCCGAAGCCGGGGGGCGGGGAGCGCCCATTGGGCATTCCTACCATACGTGATCGGGTGGTTCAAACGGCCACCAAACTGGTCGTTGAGCCGATCTTTGAGGCGGACCTGGAACCCAATGTCTACGGTTATCGATCCAAACGCAGTGCGTTAGACGCGATCCAACAGGTTCATCAATTGTTGAAACAGGGGTACACAGACGTCGTGGATGCGGACTTATCCAAATATTTTGATACGATCCCGCATCAGGCGTTGATGCAGTGTGTCTCCCGTCGGATTGTGGACCGTAGTGTGTTGCGACTGATCAAACTGTGGTTGAAAACACCGGTCGTGCACGATGACGGCAAAGGCAGAGGGGGAAAGATCACAGGCGGTCGTAAGAGCACCTGTGGCACGCCCCAAGGGGGTGTGATCAGTCCGCTTTTGGCCAACGTGTACATGAACCGCTTTCTGAAACACTGGCGAATGCAAGGGTGTGATGAGATCTTTCGAGCACAAGTGGTATCCTACGCCGATGATTTTGTCATCCTGAGTCGCGGTAAAGCCGCACAGGCCCTGGACTGGACTGCTGCTGTAATGGAGCGTCTGGGGTTGCGGCTGAACGAAACCAAGACCGTGATACGGAACGGCCGGAAAGAGACCTTCAACTTTCTGGGCTACACCTTTGGCCGGATGACGTTCAAGAAAGATGGAACCTGTTACCTTGGCGCAAGCCCATCAAAGATCAGCGTAAGTCGCTTGAAGCAGAAGGTCGGGGCACTACTTCGACCCAGTGAGAAAGGGGCGTGGCCGGATGTAAGAAATCGGTTGAACGCGCTTTTGCGGGGTTGGTGCACGTACTTTTGCTATGGCACGACGATGATTGCGTATCGGGCGGTGGAGCGGAACGTTTACAACCGCGTCAGACGTTTTCTGGTTGAACGGCATAAGGTGCGTTCGCGAGGCATCCGTCGGTATCCTTCAGAGCGAGTGTTTAAAGAACTTGGTGTTATGCTGCCAAGGCCGATAAGACCTGCCGTCCAGCGTGTGCCTTGAGGAGAAGCCAGTCGGAAAGCCGGATGCGGTAGCTCCGCATGTCCGGTTTGATGAGCGGGGATGGGAAACGGAGTCATGGCAAGTCGGACTGAGGCGGCGTATCGAAAGAGACGCCAACAGCCACCGAAAGCCTAAAACCACCGCGCCCATCTTCGACTCTACGGGCTGCTGAATTATCAGGTCATTGCAGATTACATCGGGAAAAAGGATCTATCACAGAAATGTGGCGACCTGAGATGTATTGAGATCATTACCAGCTTGGCCAGATTTCAGATATTCTGTATCTTCGCTTGTTCTTGGAACAGCTGGATCCGGATGACATTACCCCTGGTCTATCCCCCGCAATCAATGGAAAGATTTACAGCCACGGACGGTTAAAAAAACTATCTATAACTTTTGGACCTGGAACTATTCGGTGGGTTTTTCTTTTTGCCAATCAATACCGTTCTCTTTGAGGTGTCGTTCAGCGGCCTGTTTGATAACGGCAGATACGCTGATGAATTGACTATCGGCCAGTCTCTTAAGAGCTGCTTTCATTCTCGGATCAACTTTTAGGGTAATGATCGGCTGCATGATGAATCAATACAGAATTGCCCCTTTTCTGTCAATAATCATACTTGACAAGGTATTACCAAGTATACAATAATATTTTTTAGTAAGCATTGTTAATAATTTCCCAAACACGCGACAATGACAATCCGATTTCAATCAATGCCTGAGATGCCGCCAGGGGTGACCCGGCGGGCCCGTTGTCGCGACGGTGGGAAACATCTCGGGCGTTTTCATTTTAAGGGGGTGCAGCATGATGATGAGCGAAGATGCAATGAAATTAAAAGGATTGGCGTATGCTCTTGGCTATGCAGCTATGAGCGAAGACTTCGTGCCTGGCGACTTCAGTCCTGCGGAGTGGAGGAAGCATGCTCAAGTTATTCGAAAAGAAATCTTGAAGCTTAAAGATCGATTGTATTTAGGCGTTGATAAAAAGAACCCCAAGGCAATTAGAAAGCTTGAACACTATGAAATCGCACTGGATGCGCAATTGGATGCTTGCGATCAAATGTGTGAGATGGCTGGCTTCTTGAACATGACATATCCGGACAACCGAGAAAATCTAATTTAATCAAAGAATTCCTCGCAGCTCTGCTGCGGGGTATGAAGTGCGAGCGAAGCGAGTTTCCTTTTGAGTTCAGAGCTTGCTCTGGGGTTCATACCTTTGATTTATGCCATTTAGGATTTGAAGAAAGAATACCCATTCCTGGTACAAAAGCACCCGGATCATGCCATGAATTGTTATAAAAGGTTTTTCAGTTTCGCAAGTTCTGCCTCATAGAACTCATGATTCACGAAACAATTAGTAGGTATCCATGCTCCTCGCTTCTTCCCGTCTGGCAAGACTACGCTAATAGCCTTGTAGAGACTGAGGAACGCGTAAAATGGGTTATCCAATGACGTCCCCTCACGATACAGTGCAACAGCAGATATTTCTTCCTCAGATTGGATCGAGGGTAGATCGTAAGTCTCTAAGTAGTCGACAACCACTTGACCTCGCTTGCTATTTATGGGACGGGGTAAATTCCCGCCTCCCCATGTGAGTATCTCTATACCGGTCCCTTCGGACCAAGCGAGGGCGCTACAGAACCGCATAATGCATCGACGCGTGGCATTCGCGTCGAGACCGTAACGGTCGCCACGGAGTGCCACTCCTTCGCTCTGATCATCATCATTCGATTGGGGAAATAGCAAAAAGTCCATTTCCTCGAAAGTTGCTATCTGCTTCCGAGTTGGCCAAGCCATTCGAGGCTCAACGGCAGCTAATATCCACTTTCCGTTGATTTTGGATTGATTTTCCGCCTCCTCGAAGGGATTTCGCAAGAACCGCTTTGTCATCGAGGGCCTTCTGTCTTCTGCACTGATAAAATTTGATGTCGGCGATTGTGTTCTTATTTGATTGAATTGTCAATCAGCGAGGCGATGGACTCCAACACCCGGATTTGGAGTCCGGAGGTCTGCCGAATCGAATTGCCGGGCTTCAGATTAAAAACCGGCCATCAGGACCGGAAAATGGTTGTTGCAGCCAAAAAAAGGGGAGAGATGGGGGAGAAAATAAAGATCGCAATTGTTGAGCTAAAATCCACCTATTTCTTAAGATATTGTTTTTATTGGTGCCCCCGGCGTGATTCGAACACGCGGCGCACGGATTAGGAATCCGATGCTCTATCCCCTGAGCTACGGGGGCAAAATCTGATTGTCACTCGATTCGCACCGACTGACCCGGGTAGATGGTGCTCCGGGGGGTCAGGTCGTTAATTTTCAGGAATTGATTCAAGGACATATTATATTTCCGGGCGATGATGTAAGGGCTGTCACCCCGTTGCACATAATAACTACCCGAGCCTTTGGCGGGTTGCGCGGATGCACTCTCCGGTGAGGGGACCTTCAACACCTGGTTGATGCTCAGCCGGGTTGTCGAGAGACGATTCATCTCCTGAATCTGTTGGGTCGTCGTACCATATCGCTTGGCGATAATCCACAGGGAGTCACCGCTTTTCACCACGTGTTTCTGATTCCACACGTCGTGCGATGTCGCAACTGCCTGCGCACGCGTCACGACCATTCCACGCTGGGGAATTTTCAGTTTCTTGCCCGTGACGATATAGCTGGATCGCTTTAAGTTGTTGGCCCACATGATGTTTTTTACACTGGTATGATACTGCCGGGCAATGGTCGAAAGGGTCTCCCCCTTTCTGACCCGATGATAAACGAACGCCGGGCGGGGGGGAGACGACTCTGGCACCTGGTCTATCGACGCCAGCAGCAGGTCTTTTTTCCCGATCGGCACCCTCAGCGAATAGGTGTTGGGGGGTAAAACACTGTAGCGAAGCTCGGGATTCAGATCCCTGAGCGTGTCGAATGTGGTCCCAAGGGGTGCGGCCAGATCTTTCAGGTGGATCTGACGATCAACATCAACCCTTTCGAAAGCGAGTGCCGGATAGGCCTCGATATCCGACATCCCATATTTTTCCAGGTTTTCGATGACGTGCAGCGCCGCCAAAAAGCGAGGCACATATCGGGCCGTCTCGAATGGCAACCGGCCATAAAGATCCCAGAAGTCATCCAGATAATTGATGTTCTGGGTCCGAATCACTCGCAGGACGCGTCCCTCTCCGCAGTTGTAGGCTGCCAGCACGGTCGACCAGTCGCCGAATATGCTGTGGAGTTCCTTGAGGTAGGCGATGGCCGCGTCGCTGGCTTTTTCAAAATCGATGCGTTCATCGATATACTGGTCCCTTTTCAGACCAAACTTGTAGCCGGTCGAAGGGATGAACTGCCACAATCCCAGTGCCCGGGCACTGGACAGTGCCTTGACTTTGAATCCGCTCTCGATCAACGGCAGCCAGGACAGTTCTGCGGGGAGACCGGCGGCCTCCAGTTTTTCAAGGATCATGGCTCGGTACCTGCCGGAACGCTTATAGGACTCGATGAAATAGTTTTTTTCCACTCCTCGGGTGAACAGGTTGATCTCTCTTTGTATGTTCGAGTTGAGTTCACGGGGGATGGCATTGTGGTTGCCGTTGACCACGATATTTCTGGATGCATAGATTTCGAGGATTCGTTTGGAGATGAGAAACCGCAGATCTTCCTTTTGTTGAACCAATTTGGCCGGGTCATCCGGCTCGACGGTAAGGATCAACGAGTAGGCCTTGTCCAACGCTTCCAAGGCACTTTCCAACTCACCGTTTTGCCAGAGCGCCTGGGCAGCCTCGCAAAAATCCAGGGCTTCGTCCAATTGCTGCTGGGTACCTGGGTTCGACGGACCGGTTTCGACGACCGCCGCATCACCGGCGTCAGCTTCGTCTGTGGGCAACGCCACGGTTGAACCGGTCTCAGTTGATTGGTCGGCCAATTCGGTCTTTATCGGGGGATCATCCCTGTCGATGGGGATCGAGACCGGCTGCGGCGGCGAATCGGGCGTGATAAATTCAGACTCAGTGTCACGAACTTCAACGGCCGGCGATGAGGCGGGGGCGGTCGTGACTTGCGTATTTTGATTGGCGGGTTGATGTGCACATCCGAGCAAAAGCATCAGGGCCAAACTGACAATTGATCGCTTATCGTTGGAAGACAATGGGCGGTCCTCTTTTATCAATCGAATATAATGGTTGAAGAACCATGCGTGCCGATGCAAAACCGCATGTTTGTAGCGTCCTTATACATCTGACGCCGTTTTTGTCAAGCTGAGATGAATACAGCTGCTGGTAATTCATATCGTGCATTCAGCGGGGAACTTTAACCGGAACCGGTGAAAAAATGGGCCGCATCACTGGCAACAGCCTGCATGAATAATTATTTTTCCGTGGAATGGTGTTGTTTGTTTTGGTTTCAGGCCATGCCGATAATTGTTTTTCAAGATCAAGCCGGGCATATCCACAATGGAGCCGATCACGAAGCGATTATGCCGCCATTGTCAATTGACGGCCAGCGGATTGCATAGCTGCTGGACATTTATCGCCGAATGGTGGATTATCACAAATTTTTGGGAGTCAGACAAATTTTTGCTTGAAAAAATTAAATTTAGGGTATAAAAGACATCGTTTCAATCAAGCTTACCGGTCCAGCCGTTTTCGGGCCGGTGATTGGTTTGTTCTTTCAGCGTATTGTTTGCCAGCGTAGCTCAGTTGGTAGAGCTACTGATTTGTAATCAGTGGGCCGGGGGTTCGAGTCCCTCCGCTGGCTCCAGTGTTAACAGCTGATCATATGGTGGGGTTCCCGAGTGGTCAAAGGGAACAGACTGTAAATCTGTCGGCGACGCCTTCGGAGGTTCAAATCCTCCCCCCACCACCATTTTTAGTAAGTGCTTGTAGGAGATCGTGCAAATAAAAAGATCGATTGCGCACTACATGGCTTGCTTTTCTTTGCCGCTGGCTGATCAGCGGCAATTAAAACTGAGAAGCGTCAATATCAACGTGTTTCGAATGTGAACGCGGGAGTAGCTCAGTTGGTAGAGCTTCAGCCTTCCAAGCTGAATGTCGCGAGTTCGAGCCTCGTCTCCCGCTCCATTGATATCAAACGCCGCTTTTCCCTGGCCTGCCATCTATTTTTCTTTTTGTTGCTGCACGCAAAGCCCACGTAGCTCAGTCGGTAGAGCGCTTCCTTGGTAAGGAAGAGGTTCATCGGTTCGACTCCGATCGTGGGCTCCATTTTCAGCCGATGATTTTAGAAGAACGAAATAGCCATAAATTGTCCATTCATGGGAGGTTTTAAAAATGGCGAAGCAAAAATTTGAGAGGACGAAGCCGCATGTAAACGTAGGGACCATCGGGCATATTGACCATGGCAAGACGACCCTGACGGCGGCGATCACGAAGTTGAGTGGATTGAGGGGGCTGGCCGATTTTGTTCCCTTTGATCAGATCGACAAGGCGCCGGAAGAAAAAGAGCGTGGGATCACCATCGCCACGGCCCATGTTGAATACCAGACGGTCACTCGCCATTATGCCCATGTGGACTGCCCGGGCCATGCGGACTACATCAAGAACATGATCACCGGCGCAGCGCAGATGGACGGTGCGATTCTGGTGGTGGGGGCCGATGACGGCCCGATGCCCCAGACGCGCGAGCACATTCTGCTGGCCCGCCAGGTGGGCGTTCCGCGCATCCTGGTGTTTTTGAACAAATGTGACATGGTGGATGACGAGGAGCTGATCGAGCTGGTGGAGCTGGAACTGCGGGAGCTTCTGGACAAATACGAGTTTCCGGGTGACGACACCCCGATCATCCGCGGCAGCGCCTTGAAAGCGCTGGAGTGCGACGATGCGGATGCACCCGAAGCCAAGTGCATCTTTGAGCTTCTTGACGCCATCGACAGCTATATTCCCGAACCTGAGCGCGATGTGGACAAGCCGTTTTTGATGCCCATTGAGGATGTTTTCAGCATCTCCGGCCGCGGAACCGTAGTGACGGGCCGTGTGGAGCGCGGGATCGTGCATGTGGGCGACAATGTGGAGATCGTGGGTATCCGGGAGACCCAGAAGACGGTGTGCACGGGAGTGGAGATGTTCCGCAAGCTGCTTGACGAAGGTCAGGCGGGTGACAACATTGGCGTTTTGCTTCGTGGGACCAAGCGCGACGAAGTGGAGCGCGGTCAGGTGGTGTCCGCACCGGGTTCGATCACGCCGCACACGAAGTTCAAGGCCGAAGCGTATATTCTTAGCAAGGAAGAGGGCGGCCGACATACGCCGTTTTTCAACGGTTACCGTCCGCAGTTTTATTTCCGCACGACTGACGTGACCGGGATATTGAATCTGCCGGAAGGTGTGGAGATGGTGATGCCGGGCGACAACGTGGCGATCACGGCCGAACTGATCACGCCGATCGCCATGGAGAAGGAGCTTCGGTTCGCCATTCGTGAAGGCGGCCGTACGGTGGGTGCCGGTGTCGTCAGCGAGATAATTGAATAGTATCCCAAGGAGTGCCTTCAAGTGAGAATTATTATAACACTGGCCTGCATGGAGTGTAAGCGAAGAAACTATACAACGACCAAAAACAAACGAACAACGCCTGACAAGTTGGAGTTCAGCAAGTATTGTCGATTTTGCAAAAAGCATACGCCGCACAAAGAAACAAAGTAATCCTTCAATCAGGCATTGAGGATTTTATGCAGGCCAGTAGCTCTAATTGGTAGAGCATCGGACTCCAAATCCGGGTGTTGGGGGTTCGAATCCCTCCTGGCCTGCCACATTTTCAGGTGAAATTTGCAATGGCGCCGACAACTCAAGGCTAAAACCGTCAACAGCTGTCCGTCATTGATTATAACGGGGTATGATGGGACGATTACTTCGAAAAAAAGATCCAGGCAAAAAGATTAAAAAAGAGCAGCCTACCGATGAGGTCGGACAGACCCTGAATTCCCCCGCTTTACAGGGAACAAGTCAACCGGCGGTAAAAAAGACCTACACGCCGGTTAGCAAGCCCACGGCGGTTAAGGAAAAGACCTTTATTGACAAGGGGCTCCAGTTTCTCAGAGAGGTGAAAGTAGAGCTAAAAAAAGTTACCTGGCCTTCACGCAAGCAGACAATGGGATCGACAGTGGTAGTGCTTGTGATCGTGACGATTATTTCATTTTTTTTAGGGATCGTTGACGCAGGCCTTGCCGGCTTGATCCGAGCAGTTTTGAAATAATGCAGGAGCGTTTATAGTGTCAAAAAAATGGTATATTGTTCATGTCTATTCTGGATTCGAGAATAAAGTCAAAGCTTCTCTCGAAGAAAAGATAGCCTCGTCGCTTAATCCAGATAAGTTTGACAAAGTCCTCGTTCCTACCGAGGAAGTCGTTGAACTGGTTAAAGGCAAGCGGAGGACCTCGGCGAGAAAGTTTTATCCCGGCTACCTGCTCGTCAGGATGGAGCTTGATGATGAAACCTGGCATATCGTGAACAATACGCCCAAGGTTACCGGTTTTTTAGGCGGACGGGAAAAACCGACGCCGATTTCACAGGAAGAGGCTGACACCATACTCAACCGGATGGAGGCGGGTAAGAACCAACCGCAACCCAAATACTTCTTCGAAACCGGCGATGAAATTCGTGTAACGGACGGCCCATTTACCAATTTCAACGGAACAGTGGAAGAGGTCAGCCCTGAAAAAGGCAAGATCAAGGTGTTGGTGAGTATATTCGGCCGGTCAACGCCGGTTGAACTGGATTTCGTCCAGGTCACGAAATTGTAATCGCCCCGGCGGCGGTTTCATCGCGACAATTGATAACATTCAATAGAACTCCATCTTTAAGGGAATCGATCGAAAAATGGCTAAAAAGGTAATGGCTCAGATAAAGCTTCAGGTTGAAGCAGGCAAGGCAAATCCTTCTCCCCCCATCGGCCCGGCACTCGGGCAGCATGGCGTCAATATCATGGATTTCTGCAAGGCGTTTAATGCACGGACCGCTAACGATGCCGGTATGATCATTCCTGTGGTCATTACCGTATTCCAGGACCGCTCATTTACCTTCATTACCAAAACACCGCCGGCTGCCGTGCTGCTGAAAAAGGCGGCTAAAGTCGCCAAGGGGGCAGGCGACCCCAAGCGTGACCGGGTGGGCAAGGTAACCATGGCCCAGGTCGAAGAAATCGCCAAAATAAAAATGGAAGATCTTAACGCAAACGATCTGGCCGCTGCCTGCAAAATTATCAGTGGTACCGCAAGAAGCATGGGGATTGATGTCAATTAGCTGTCCGGGAGAGTTCTGAGCGGCGATTCCGAAAGGACCAGATCGCAGTCAGACGGAGACGCCGAGCTAAAAAATTCAAGGAGCAATAGTTAAAATGCCTAAGCGTGGTAAGAAATATAACGAATCATCAAGCAAGATCGAGTCTAGCAAACGTTACGATTTCACTGAAGCGATCGATGCTGCCATCTCCTCCTCCTACGCAAAGTTTGATGAAACCATCGATGTGGCCGTGCGCCTCGGCGTCGATCCCAGGCATGCCGACCAGATGGTTCGCGGTACCGTTGTCCTGCCCAATGGCCTTGGAAAGGAAGTCAAAGTGCTTGTCTTCGCCAAAGGTGAAAAGGAGATGGAGGCCAGAGATGCCGGTGCCGAATTCGTCGGCAACGAAGACCTGGTTGAAAAAATCAAAGAAGGCTGGTTCGGATTCGACAAAGTCATCGCCACACCTGACATGATGGGTACCGTCGGTAAGATTGGCCGGATCCTTGGCCCCAGAGGCCTAATGCCCAACGCAAAAACCGGAACGGTCACTTTTGATGTGGCCAAAACGGTCCAGGAACTCAAAGCCGGTAAAATTGAATTCCGGGTTGAGAAAGCAGGCATCGTTCATGCGCCGATGGGAAAAGTATCCTTTGGCTCTCAAAAACTTGTAGAGAACATCTCTGCATTTATTGAAAAAATCATGAAATTGAAGCCGTCTTCCAGTAAAGGAACCTACCTGAAAGGGATTGCCGTGTCCACGACGATGGGACCCGGAATCAAAATCGATACAGCACTGGTAAAGGATTTTGGAAAATAGGAGCGCCATCGGCCTCCTGGTATCATGGTTGGTGAACTATTTTCGTAACGGCAGGCATGAAACAGCCTGTCCAATCACGCTGTCAAAGACTGTAGGTTCACAAAGGCCCGTTAAGAAAAGGGACTGCGTGTATAATCGGTTTATACCGGCCTGCCGAGACGGAGTTGAAGCGTTTCACGAGGTCTTCCTAAAACGTCATCTTTACCAACCCTGATGATATAGAAGCGCCTCTTAGGAATCAACGCCATCATGTGTCCTCCGGTTTTTGCAGATTAAGGAAGGGGGTGTAATCAAGCATTGGATATTAACGAAAAAAAGAGAATCACAGACGACCTTCAAGGGCGCCTGAAAAAGTCGACAATCGTTATTCTGACTGACTACAAAGGGCTCGACGTCTCAGCGATGAACATGTTGAGGAGAAAGCTCAGAGAAGCCAATGCCGAATATCAGGTGGCTAAAAACTCGCTTCTCGTGCGTGCTTCGGAAGGCAATGACGTCACCCTGATCAAGGATCAGTTCAAGGGGCCAAGCGCCATCGCCTTGACTTATGGCGATCCCGTCGCACCGGCAAAAGTGCTCACTGATTTCGTAAAGGAAAATAAAAACTTTGAAATCAAGGTGGGCGTGCTCAACGGCAAAGTCGTTGATTCTGAAGGAATCAAGGCGCTGTCTTCGCTGCCGCCCAGGGAAGTCCTGCTGGCTCACGTGCTTTCGACCATGAACGCCGTTCCGAGAGCACTCGTCACCGCACTGAGTGACGTACCGAGACGAATGCTGAACGTGCTTCAGGCAATCAAGGACCAGAAGGAAGCCCAGGCTTGATTGGGTCCGTCAACTTAACGAAATTGAACGACTTTAAAATTATTAAACCTGGAGGAAAAATTACCAATGGCTGATATTACCAAAGCAGATGTTATCGAGTTTATAGCAAATATGTCCGTACTTGAGCTCTCCGAAATGGTAAAGGAGATGGAAGATAAATTCGGCGTCTCCGCGGCTGCGCCAGTTGCCATGATGGCCGCCGGTCCTGTGGGAGATGGTGCCGGTGCGGATGCCGCAGAGGAAAAGAACGAATTTGACGTCATGCTGATCGCTGCCGGCGACAAGAAGATTGCCGTCATCAAAGAGGTTCGCGCGATTACCGGCCTGGGCCTTAAGGAAGCCAAAGCGCTGGTGGACGAAGCCCCCAAGGCGGTCAAAGAGGCCATTCCAAAAGAAGAGGCCGAAAAGATTAAAACGCAGCTTGAAGAAGCGGGTGCCCAGGTGGAACTCAAGTAAACCACGACTGGCGACAGCCGTTATTAGTAGCCATAATATTCTTTTTTTATTAAAAAAAGCATTGAATGTGAAAATGGGGTACAAAGGTGAATAATCCTTTGATCCCATTTTCTCATTCCTAAATCAACTATCGGAGTTGCCATGTCGAATAGACCAACGGCGAACAAGAGAATACGAAAAAGCTTTGGCAAAATTAAAAAGATTGTAGAAATCCCGGATTTAATCGGTATGCAGCGTGATTCATACCAGCGATTTCTCCAAATGAACGTGCCTCCCGAAAAACGGGAAGACATCGGTTTGCAGGCGGTTTTCAAGTCCGTATTTCCGATCAAGGATTTCACGGGCAGTGCTTCTCTGGAGTTTGTGTCTTATCGATTTGCTGAAATCAAGCATAGTGAAGAAGAGTGTGTCCACCGTGGCATGACCTATGAGCTGCCGGTTCGGATAACGGTCCGGTTGGTGGTGTATGACACAGACAAAGATACCGGTGTATCCAACATCAGAGACATCAAAGAGCAGGAAATTTACTTCGGAACCATCCCACTGATGACTGCAAAGGGCACCTTCATTATCAATGGAACGGAGCGAGTCGTGGTCAGCCAGTTGCATCGGTCATCGGGCGTTTTCTTTGACCATGACAAGGGCAAAAGCCACTCCAGCGGGAAAATTATCTACAGTTCTCGGATTATTCCGGTACGCGGATCCTGGATCGATCTGGAAATCGACCCCAAGGACATTGTATACATCCGAATCGACCGCCGCCGGAAATTTCCCGTTACCGTTCTGTTTAAAGCCTTCGGCTACTCAACTGAAGACCTGTTGAGCTACTTCTACAACACCGAAAAGATCATTTTTGACGACAAGGAATACTTCCGCGGGTTTGCTCCTGATCTCTTGAAGGGGACACGGGCCAGTAAAGATGTCATAGACCCGGAGACCGGAGAGGTGCTCGTCAAGAAAGGACGTATCTTTACTCAGCGAGCCCTCAAGCAGATGGCCGCCAGCAACTACCTGCGGATTCCCTTTGAAAGGGAAGATTTGCTTGACAAGGCCATTGCTTTTTCTGTGGCCAACCCGGAAACCGGGGAGGTGATGGCTCACGCCAATGACGTGGTGGACGAAACCATGTTGAAGCAGTTCGAAGATACCGGCATCAAAGAATTCGAAGTGCTGTTTATTGACGGTGCATCCAGCAGTGATTCCATCAGAAAAACCCTGCTGCTGGACAAGGTTAACACCAAGGAAGAGGCGCTGATTGAAATATACCGGCTGCTTCGACCCGGAAACCCTGCAACACCGGAAGTGGCTCAGGATTTTCTAGACCACCTTTTCTTCAAGTCCTCTTACTATGATTTGTCGGGGGTGGGGCGTCTCAAGATCAATCTGCGTTTGGGAATCGATACGCCGGTGAACGTCCGAACCCTCCGGAAAGAGGATATTCTGCTGACGGCCAATACCTTGGTCGAACTTCGGGATACCCAGGGTGTGGTGGATGATATCGACCATCTCGGAAACCGGCGGGTGCGCGCTGTCGGAGAACTGCTTGAGAACCAATACCGCATTGGTCTGGTCCGCATGGAACGGGCTATCAAAGAGCGGATGAGTCTGCAGGAAGTCGATGCGCTGATGCCGCACGACCTGGTAAACCCGAAACCCGTTTCAGCAGTCGTCAAGGAGTTTTTCGGAACCAGCCAGCTCAGCCAGTTCATGGACAAAACCAATCCGTTGTCCGAGACCACCCACAAACGACGACTCAGTGCATTGGGACCGGGGGGCTTGACGCGGGAACGAGCCGGTTTTGAGGTCCGTGACGTTCATCCGTCACACTACGGGCGCATCTGCCCCATCGAGACCCCTGAAGGCCCCAACATCGGACTCATCGTCTCCTTGAGCACTTATGCCAAGGTGAATGATTTTGGTTTTATCGAGACGCCGTATCGGGTGGTTGAAAATGCCACGGTATCCAAAGATGTCAAATTCTTAAGTGCTTTCGAAGAGAAGGACCATCCCATCGCTCAAGCCAACGCGCCCATCGATGGGAATTCCCAGTATATCAACGCGACGGTTACTTCCAGGGTCGCCGGCGAATTCATGATGGTTGAACGGGAGAAGATTGAGCTGATGGACATCTCACCCAACCAGCTGGTGAGCGTCTCTGCTTCACTGATTCCCTTCCTGGAAAATGACGATGCCAACCGCGCGCTGATGGGTTCCAATATGCAGCGCCAGGCGGTTCCCCTGATCAAGGCGGAGGCGCCGCTGGTGGGAACCGGAATCGAAGGGGTGGTGGCCAAGGACTCCGGCGTTACGGTCGTGGCCAGCCGGGACGGTGAAGTGGTCGATGTCGACGCGTCGCGGATTGTTTTGAAGCACGACTCATCCGAGGCCGGTGCCGACAAGCAGGTGACCATCTATAACCTGCTTAAGTTTGTCCGATCAAACCAGAATACCTGCTTCAATCAGCGCCCCATCGTAAAGATAGGCCAGTTTGTTCGCGCCGGCGAGATCATCGCCGACGGTCCTGCCACCGAGCAGGGGGAACTTGCTTTGGGGAAAAACGTCACTGTGGCCTTTATGCCCTGGGGTGGATACAACTTCGAAGACTCCATCCTCGTCAGTGAACGGTTGGTAAGAGACGGCGTCTACACGTCGGTGCACATTGAAGAGTTCGAAGTCGTTGCCCGTGACACCAAGCTCGGCAAGGAAGAAGTGACGCGCGATATCCCCAATGTCGGTGAAGATGCTTTGAGAAATCTTGACGACAGCGGGATTATCCGCCTGGGTGCCGAGGTCAAGCAGGGTGATATTCTCGTCGGAAAAATCACGCCCAAAGGCGAGACGCAGCTGTCTCCAGAGGAAAAGTTGCTTCGGGCCATTTTTGGCGAAAAGGCCGGCGATGTCAAAGACACCTCCCTTCGGGTTCCACCGGGTGTGGAAGGCATCGTGATCGATGCAAAAATATTCTCCCGGCGGGGTGTCGAAAAAGATGAACGCACCCTGGCAATCGAAGCTGCCGAAATGGCGGCAATGGAGAAGAACAAAGACGACGAAATCAAGATTATCGGCCAAAGCGTCCGTTCTCAATTGGAAACGCTGCTGAATGGCCAGAAATGCTCGGCGCCACTGAAAAAGGGGAAGAAGGTCTATCTGGCCAAAAATACCCCCATTGAGCCTGGCAGCCTGGGTCAGGTTCCCGTTTCCGAACTGGAAGGATTGCTTTTTGACGATCCGGCGCTTACCGAGAAGGTCCACCAGGTGTTGGATGTATACCGTGCGCAGGTGGCCCGTTGTCAGGACGAGTTTGAAGGCCGGCGGGGACGCTATGAAAAAGGCGACGAGTTGCCGCCGGGCGTAATTAAAATGGTCAAGGTTTACGTCGCCATGAAGCGTAAGCTTTCCGTTGGTGACAAAATGGCCGGGCGCCATGGTAACAAGGGCGTGGTGTCCAGAATCCTGCCCATCGAAGACATGCCGTACTTTTCGGATGGCAGACCCGTCGATATGGTGCTCAATCCGCTTGGCGTCCCGTCACGAATGAACGTCGGCCAGATTCTTGAAATTCACCTGGGTCTGGCGGCAAAGGGGTTAGGCGATCAACTTAACATGCTGCTTGAAGAGAACAAGGTCCAGGAACTTCGTAAAAAACTGACCAATATCTTTGATTCGGCCGCCGGCAACCTGAAAAAGATGAGCGAAAAAGATGTAAAAGACCTGGCAGCGTTTTACCGCAACGGTGTTCATATGGCGACGCCGGTGTTTGATGGTGCCAAGGAGGATGAAATCAAGCGGCTGCTGGTCGAGGCGGATATGAGTCCTACCGGCCAGACGACCCTCTACGACGGCCATACCGGAGAGGCTTTCAAAGAAAATATCACCGTCGGCACCATGTACATGCTCAAACTCCACCATCTGGTCGATGACAAAATTCACGCCAGGTCCATCGGGCCATATAGCCTGGTGACGCAGCAGCCCCTCGGCGGCAAGGCCCAATTCGGTGGTCAGCGGCTGGGGGAGATGGAAGTCTGGGCCATGGAGGCATACGGGGCCGCCCACGCGCTGCAGGAATTCTTGACGGTCAAGTCGGATGATATGGCCGGCCGTACCCGGATGTACGAAAAAATCGTCAAGGGACAGAACGTCTTGGAACCCGGCATACCCGAATCGTTCAAGGTGCTCACCAAAGAGCTCCAGAGCCTGGGTCTGGATGTGACCCTGCTGGAGGACTGATCGGGTGATTCCGGCGTCATTGGCGTGCCACCCCCTTTGATTATCCTTAACGCCATTAAAGGAAATATATATGGAAACACTGTATGATTTTTTTTCTAAACCGACAGATCCCCGGCGTTATACCGGCGTCAAGGTTTCTCTGGCCTCCTCTGACCAGATCCGGCAATGGTCCCATGGCGAGATCAAAAAGCCGGAAACGATCAACTACCGCACGTTCAAGCCCGAGCGTGACGGACTGTTTTGTGCCAAAATTTTCGGGCCGACCAAGGATTACGAATGTAACTGCGGCAAATACAAACGCATGAAACACCGGGGTGTGATCTGCGAAAAGTGCGGCGTTGAAGTGATCCAGTCGAAGGTGCGCCGGGAGCGTATGGGGCACATTGAATTGGCCACGCCGGTCTCCCACATTTGGTTTCTCAAGAGTCTGCCGAGCAAGATCGGCAACCTTCTCGACATCACGCTGAAGAACATGGAGAAGGTGCTCTATTTCGATTCATATATCGTCATTGATCCAAAAGACACCGCCCTGACCCGCGGCCAACTGCTGTCTGACGACAAATACCAGGAGGCCATCGAGACATACGGCTTTGGAAAATTCGAAGCCGGAATCGGTGCGGAGGCGGTCAAGGCCCTGCTGGAAAACATCGAGCTGGACGAACTCTACCAGGAACTGAGAAAAGATATCCGGGCGACGAATTCCGTGGCCAAACGACAGAAGCTGTCCAAGCGGTTGAAGATCGTGGACGCGTTCATGCGATCGGGGCTAGAACCCGTTTGGATGATCATGGAAGTGATCCCCGTGCTGCCCCCCGACCTCAGGCCCCTGGTTCCGCTTGAAGGCGGGCGGTTCGCCACCTCCGACCTGAACGACCTCTACCGCCGGGTCATCAACCGCAATAACCGGCTCAAACGGCTCATGGATCTCAAGGCGCCGGAAATCATTGTCCGCAATGAAAAACGAATGCTTCAGGAATCGGTGGATGTGCTCTTTGACAACGGCCGTCACGGCCGGGTGATCACCGGTACCAACAAACGACCGCTCAAATCCTTAAGTGACACCCTGAAAGGCAAACAGGGCCGATTTCGCCAGAACCTTCTGGGTAAACGGGTGGACTACTCTGGCCGTACGGTGATCACCGTAGGCCCAAACTTGCGGCTTCACCAGTGCGGTCTCCCGAAAAAGATGGCACTCGAACTGTTCAAGCC
>CAVONM010000034.1:0-120233 GCA_963697225.1 uncultured delta proteobacterium | reverse complement strand
ATCTAAGCGCCGAAAAAAACTGGCTCCTAATAAAAACCCCTTTCCAAGTGGAAGGGGTTTTTATTAGGAGCCGGTTTTATATTTCAATGACCGGGCATGCGTGTCTTTACCGTATGGTCGGTCAGCGCCCGCGTACGATCCGAAAAGAGCTTGGCGCAGGTGGGGCAGTATTTGTGGCTCTCCTTCACATGGGGATGAGGGGCGGTACGGCGCTCGATGTAGTCCATAAACCGCGTGGTGGCAAACCAGCGGCCGCAGCCCTCGCAGCGCTCCAGGGGGTGCTTGCCGATCAGTTCATCCCGAATCCCTATTGTGCGAACGTTCTCACGATCTTCCACACGGATCGCGCCGGTGGGGCAGATATTGGCGCAGGTGCCGCATCCGATACATCGATCCGGTTCCGGAACCACGCAACTGACCCCGTCAACCACCTTCATCTTCAGGGCACCCGCGCCGACGATCTCCTTGCACACCCGGATGCACAGGCGACAGCGCACGCACCCGTCCGGAGGCGGCCCGAGATCCACCCCGTGAGCCATGGCCATCTGACGCAGCCGCGCCGACTGGGGCGCCATGCGCAGCAGGTTTTTAAAGGCTTTTTTACGGGCCGCGTCCACGATGGGACCGGTGGTTCTGATATCCAGACCATCGGAGACCTTCAGGATGCACGAGAGCATGGCGATCTGCCGGCCGCCGGTCCGTCCGGTCACCTCAACCGCGCAAAGCTTGCATGAACCGGAAGGCTTCAGCGCCAAATGGTAACACAGGGTCGGGATGCTGATTCCGTTTTCCCGGACCACCTGTAAAGCGGTCTGCCCCTCCTCAGCCGCATAGGCCTGTCCATCAATGGTGATTTCTATCATGGTTCATCCTAATTTTTAGGCAACCGTCAATCCTGTACGGCGTCCTGAAGGTCAGTGATGTATTCTTGAAGGTAATGCAGTTCGGCAGTCAATTCGCCCACATGGTGTTTCACCAGGTCGGAAATGGTGAGCATGCTGACAATCTGCTGGTCTTCAACCACTGGCAGGTGCCGGATATCCGCTTTGATCATCATAGCCATGGCGCTGCTGGCCAGGTCCTCCGGCTGGGCCACGATCAAGTTGGGGGTCATGGCTTCGGACAGGGGCATATCCCGAAACAGGCGCTGACGCCAGGCCACGTGGCACCGCAGGACGTCCCGCTCGGTAAAAATACCCACCGGCGTCTCGCCGTCCATAACGATAAGCGCGGAGGTTTGGTGTTCGGTCATCTGGACAATGGCATCCTCGGCGGTCCGCTGGGCCGGGATGGTGTGGACCACCCGGACCTTTTGCTTCATCACATCCTGAACACGCATGCGTGTCATGCTCCTTCAAGATCGAATAATTCTAAACGATCCGTGTTGAGACGTTAAGACAATTTATTTGGCAAGAATAGAGGAAGGAAGCCGTATGGAATTACTGCGACGACCGATAAAGCAGTCCAAATTGATTGTCTTTACGCCTCAACTGTCGATGGGGCGCATACAGTCCTGGGGAAGCCGGTGCGTCCCCTTGCCGTCCAAGCTCACTTCGACCAGCGCATCCGGATCGTTGATCGCCGTGTCCGGATCGGTGATGATGCCGTGAAGGCCGACGAACCGGTCCATGTATGCTTCCCAGCTCTCGTCGCTGCTGCGTTTGAAAACTTCAATTTTCTGGCCTTTTCGGAAAACCATGGTATTCTCCTGTTCGGATAGCCACCAAAACAGATAAACGTCAATAAAGCACAAGGCCGTAAGGAAATTCCAAATAACAAATTCTAAGAATCAAATAAATTCCAAACTTCAATGACCAAATCTCAAACACGATCCTTGCATTGCTTCCATATGGTTTGGGATTTGTTTGTTATTTGTTTTTTGTGATTTTTGTATCCAAACCTTTTATGGCTGATCAAGATGTTACCAGAGATATAATTAACTGCGACCAGCCCGATACATGGTTATACCGGCAATGTATGAACGTTGAATCGGGCCGTTTTCGTTCGGGCGCAGTTGTCGCAGATCAGCGCATCCTGGGGAGTCTGCGTTACCGAATTCGTACGTTTACGGATATAATCCAGATACTTCATGGGCCCCATGGCCTTGCCGCAGGAGTTACAGTAGACTAATTTCTGTCGGTTGAGGATGGTACCGCAGAGCAGCAGGAGCCGTTCATCTCCCCGGTCCTCTATTCTCATGGCATCGTTGGGGCAGTTGGCCGCACACGCCCCGCAGGCGATACAACGCTCCTCGGTAACCCTTAGATCCGTGGGACCGGGATGGTCGAAGTCCAAATATCCCATTTCAAGGGCGCTGATGCCCATCTTGTCCCGGCAGACCTCCACGCATTTTCCGCAGCGGCGGCAAATGTCGCATCGCAGGCAGCGGCGGGCCTCCTCGCGAACCATGTTTTCGGTGTACCCCAACTCGACCTGTTGAAAAGTGGTCCGGCGCCGGTCCATATTCAACATGTCCATGGTGGGCCTCTTGATCACCGTTTTGGTGCTGGCCGGCAACTCGATGCAGGCTTCCCGGCGGCGACGAACGGGCACAGGCGGCATCTGGGGTTGGGGTATGCCCAGCAGGTAGCGGTCAATGGCTTCGGCGGCCCGCTTACCCCCGCCGATGGCCTCGATCACCGTGGCCGGTCCGGTCACCGCATCACCGGCGGCGAAAATTCCCTCGACAGCGGTTTCCATGGTAACCATGTTCACATCGATGGTGCCCCGTCGCGTCCAGCCCATGGTTTCCAATTCACCCAGGCAGAGCTGGTCCACTTTCTGGCCGATGGCGCTGATCACCACGTCGGCATCCATGGTATACTCACTGCCCAGGACCGGAACAGGAGACATGCGACTGCTGCCCTCGCGCTTCACAAGCTCAGCCCGGATACAGCTCAGCCCGGTAATTTTTTTGTTTTTGCCCACGATTTTGGCCGGGATGGTCAGAAAAGAGAAGTGAACGCCCTCCTCCTCGGCCTGTTCCACCTCTTCCTCATCGGCCGGCATTTCGTGACGGGTCCGGCGATAGGCAATGGTCACTTCCGGACAGCCCAGGCGCAGGCAGGTTCGCGCGGCATCGATGGCCACATTACCCCCACCAATCACCACCACCCGTTTTCCCGGCATGCGCCGCTCACCCAGGGCTACCTGGCGAAGCAGATCGATGGCCTCCAGCGTCTGGGGAAAATCCGCTTCACCCGGAATTCCCAAGTTATAGGCCTTGTGCGCCCCGATGGCAAAGAAAAAGGCGGAGTAGCCCTGGGACTTCAAGTCCTCCAGGGTGACATCCTCACCGAATCGGGTGTTGAACGCAAAGGTGACGCCCAGTTCTTCCAGCATGGCCACTTCCCGGTCGATCACCTCCCGGGGCAAACGGTAGCGGGGAATGCCCACCATGATCATGCCACCGGCCGTGGGCAACGCCTCGATCACGTGAACCCCGTACCCTTTTAAAGCCAGGTAGTAGGCCGCGCTCAGACCACCGGGGCCCGCCCCGATCACGCAAATTCGTTTGCCCTGATCCGGCCCCTTTTCCGGGTTGCGGTATGTGCCCTCGGACATGGCCCGTTCGGCGGCAAAGGCCTTGAGAAATTTGATGGAGACCGGGGTGTCGATGCGGCCGCGCACACACATGAACTCACAGGGTCGGGTGCACACCAGGCCGCATACCCAAGGGAAGGGGTTGTCCTGCCGGATCACCTCGATGGCCTCGGCGTCCCGCCCCTGGCCGATGAGGGTCACATAGGTGGGGACATCGATGCCCGCCGGGCATGCCATCTGGCAGGGCGCCGGGGTCAGCCACTCGCAGGTTTCGGTGGGGCAGTTGTGGGTCTTCACATGGCTTTCGAACACTTCACCATGCATCTGCATGGTTTGGTGAAGGTGCTCGCCCAACTGATACCCTTCAGGCTCATTGGTGGCCTGGAGCAGGTCCTGGATCAACGATAGAACGGCCGGCAGGTGATCGTCACCGGCACGCCCCCAAGCCACGTCGTCCAGAAGGCTGTGAATTTCTTCGGCGATGCGCCGGCTTCTCGGGTGCGTCAACCCGCCCTTGCCGATGACATCATCGATAAAAAGAATGCTTTCCGTGACCGGACACTGGCTTACAGACATGAATGACCTCTTGTTTCAGAATGCGCAGTGCTCCAGCGAAGCGATGGCCTGGGCATGGCGATCCCGACGGATCTGGGTCATATCTTCCACCTTTCCGAAATTCAGGCAGTGGGTCGTACAGGTGGTCACGCAGGCGGGCTTCAACCCCTGGTCCACGCGATCCTTGCAGTAGTCGCACTTGACCACTTTGCCGGTTTCCGGATTCCACTGGGGCGCCCCCCAGGGGCAGGCGGAGATGCAGGTCTTGCAGCCCACGCACAGGTTGTGATCCACAAATACGATGCCGTCGCTGCTGCGCTGCTGCATGGCACCGGTGGGGCAGGCAGCCACACACCAGGGATTTTCACAATGGAAACAGGGCATGAATATATACGCGGCCCGCGGAAGCCCGCCGATCATCTTCGGCCCCACCTGAATGATCTGGCACAGCCGGGGGCCGATCGGAAGATTCTTGTTGGCCTTGCACTGCACTTCACAGGCATGACATCCGATGCATTTTTTGGTGTCCTGGAACAGATAGTATTGGCTCATAATCCTCGCATCCTATGATAACCCGCGGGAGTCACTCCGACAGCGATCCCCGGTTGGTGATTCGGCCTGTCAGGCGGCCTTAACATTGACAAATGTATCGTGATAGGCGGGGCTTCCGCCCACCTTGTCGTAAAGGTTTTCCTGCAGGGCCGCATCGCTGACGCCCCTGTTATAGGACCGCTCGGCCCGCTTGGCCTGATGACCGAACCCATGCAGCAGAAAGACACACTCCGGATGGATCAGGTCGGTCACATACGCGCGCATCTTGCCGCTGTGGCGGCTGGAGGCAATCTCCACCATGGCCCGATCGGCGATGCCCAGTTCGGCCGCCTTTCGGTTATTGATCCAAAGCACATTCTCCCCACACAGCTCGTTGAGGTATTCCACATTCTGCGTGGATACATGGGTGTGCAGTGCCGCCCGGCCGGTAACCAGCCTGAACTTGCCCGGCTCCGCTGTCGGCATCGGTTCGTATGCCGGGAAGGATTCAAAGCCCGCGTCCTCCAGCAGCGAGGACTTGAACTCGATCTTCTTGGACGGGGTCTTGAGTTTCAGGCCATCCATCCGATCCCAGAATATCTGCTTTTTGCCGTAGGCCACGAACCCCTTGGCGTCAAAATCCTCCATGCTAAATCCGGTACCTTCCAGCTGCCAGCGCACCAGTTCATCCATGTTTTCATAAGGGAAATAATCGCCGGTACCGATGCGATCGGCGATCTGCTTGAGAATCATGGCCCCGTCCCGCGTGTCGTATCGCGGGGTCACCGCCTGCCGGCGCAAAAACATCTGAGGTTTCAGACCATTGGCCTGCTGGATGCAGTCGGTGCGTTCCAAGTAAGTGGATTCGGGGAGGATCACGTCGCTGTACCAGGCGATATCGCTGTAGTTGATGTCGATGGTGACGATGAGATCCAGTTCGTCCAGTGCCTTGCGGGTCAATTCCGTGTCGGCAATGGACATGAGCGGCTCGAAGCGGAAGTTGAACAGGGCCTTTATCGGATAGGGATCGGCGTTCAGGATGGCATGGGGAAGTCGATGGGGAACCCCGTGGGCCGGATCCGGCAGCGGAAAATCGGGCATCCCGGCCTTGTCGAAACGGGGCACCTCGATTTTCGGGAAGTCCTGATCCACCAGCTTGCGCGCCGCCTTGCCTCCCGCTTCGCCGGGACCTTTCTTAAAGAAGATCCCACCCTTGGTCTCGATGGATCCCATCAGGGCGTTGAGCATCAGGATGGATCGTCTGAGGTAAATCTCGTTGGTGTGGCTGGCGCCGCGATAACCGTAATGAAAAGCCACCGCCGGCCGGTCCTTGGCCAGTTCCCGGGCCAGGGTCACGATTTCGGTAGCAGGGATCCCTGTCTCTGTTTCCGCCCACTGGGGTGAATAGGGAGCCACGAAATCCTGCAGCTCGGCCAGGCCATGCACCCATCGGTCAACAAATGCGGCATCGTAAAGCCGTTCGTCCAGGATCACGTGCATCAGGGCATAGTTGAGGGCCAAGTCGGTACCCGGGCGGATCATCCAGTAGCGATGCGCCTTGGTGGCGGTGACCGAGACGCGGGGGTCGATGTAGGTCATCTTGGCCCCATCTTCCATGGCCGCCATGAGGTTGTTGACCTCCTTGACCGAAATGGCCTCGAAGATATTGCGGCCATAGAGTACGATGTGCCGGGTGTTGCGGTAATCGACGCCGATCTGGCCGTCGGTAAGGCCGAAAAGAGAGCGGCAGGCCGTATTGACCGATCCCTTGCACAGGGCGTCATGGGTGAAATGGTTGGGGGAGCCGATGGCCTTTAAAAAGGTCTTGCTCACATGGGTGGCCAGCTGGGTCCGTTCACCCAGAACGACGCTGTGGCCACCATACTGGTCGATAATCGCCTTGAGCTTGTCCCCCACGTAGTCCAGGGCCTCGTCCCAGCTGGCCTTGCGCCAGTTTCCCGAACCGCGGTCGCCAACCCGGATCATCGGGCTCTGCACCCGCTGGCGGTCGTAAAGCAGTGACGTCCCGGCGGCACCGCGGGGGCACAGACTGCCCTCCATGCCGGCCACATGGGGATTCCCTTCGATCCACGTCACCTGCCCGTCCTTGACCTTGACCTTGATCGGGCATCGGATCGAACACATGAAACAGAGACTGTAAACTTCTTTTTCCATTAGATTCCTCCAGCGAGTGAACCGCCATGCGGTGTTAATTACCAAAAAATCGGTAGCGACTCCCGGACTTCATAGCAACAAGCATACCAAATCACCGACCTTCGCAGACAAGCATTCAAAATATAGATGTGATTAAAAATATAAATTTTTCAGTTCGTTACGAAAAAATAGCCGATGGCTGATGTCATTTCTGGTAATTGCCTATGGCTTTTTCATTTTTATGTGCATAATTTAAATTGCACTGATTTGTTTTTATTGCGTCTATTGCAATATAGTAAAAATAATATATTCAAATGGATACCGAATAAAGCAAAAAATTTAATGCACCTTGGTCGTTTTTTGTAGCTTCCGACATTAAACCGTTTTTGTAAAGCGCATTTTATTAAACCCTTCAACATACTGTTAATATTAAGGTTACATGATCGCTTGGACAGACCGCGCACCTTCCTTCAGAGAGGATGCAATGGCATGTAACTTGCTCAAGATGAAACAGCCTAATTATTTCAAATGACTGGAGGTGATTTCCGCAGTAGGTAAAACGTTGATTTTTTTGGGGAGGGTGAAGTCCATTCATCCTGAAAATGGAAAGTGGCCGACAACGGTTTCGGTCTTGATTACCAAACATCATGGAGGAGATATATGAACACCAATTTTAAATTCATCACCGTGTTGCTCCTGATTTTCTGCTTCGCCGCCGTACCGATCATGATCGCCGGCACGGCCCATAGCGCCGGCTTGGAAGAAGCCATTGCCAAGGCACCCCAGGGAACCGAAAAAGGCCAGATCGACCCCAACGCCAAACCCGGTTATCTGAACATTCCCGGCGCCCCGCAACTCAATCCCATGGTCGGCTTCTTATGGGCCATCTGGGTGGGTTGGATCTTTTCGACAGTCGGCGCATTCGGTGGGATCATGGCCGGAGTCGGTCACATGACCATCTATGGCCTGGGTTCATACGCCAAGACCTTCAAGGAAACCGCCCCCGGCTTGAACAAGACCATCACCGACAGCATCCGAGTCTCCAACCAGTGGTTGGTGGGAACCTCCGCCCTGGTTTCCAGTTTCAACTACTGGAAACAGAAACGCTTGGTTGCCTCCCTGGGTATCTTTCTGGGTATCGGCTCCCTGCTAGCCACCTTGATCGTGGTCTACACCAGCGCCGGAAAGATCAGTTTCTCCCAGTACCAGGGCTACTTCGGCCTGGTGGTCTTCATCATCGGCGGGTTCATGGTCTATGAGATGACGCCCAAAGGCCAGGCAACCAAAAAAGCGGCCAAAGCCGCTGCCAAGGCCTTCGAGGATGCGGCCAAAGCAAAGGTCGCCATCGAAGATCAAGGGGTTAAAACCTCAAAATGGAGCCTGGCCGAAACCGAGATCTCTTTTTTCGGTCAGACGTTTACCTTCAGTCCGCTGTGGGCGCTGGCAGGCGGTTTCTTCATTTCCGCCCTGGCTTCGTTTCTAGGCATCGGCGGTGGGTTCCTGTATGTGCCCTTCCTCACCAGCGTGGTGGGCCTGCCCATGTTCGTCGTCGCGGGCACTTCCGCTCTGTCGGTGCTGATCGGCATGATTTTCGCGATTTTCAACTTCATGGTCCTCAAAGGTGTTGTGGTCCACTGGTCACTTATCGGTGTGGAATTGATCGGTATCTTTATCGGTTCCATGATCGGTCCGCGAACCGGCAAGTACATCCCCGAAAAGGTCCTCAAGAGTATATTCATCGTCCTGGCGCTTTACATTGGCCTGCGCTATACCTTGAGAGGATTCTTCGGCATCGCCATGCTTTAAGACACCGCAGATGGTTGTTTTTTTAAATAACGACAGGACCGGTGCCGGGTTTTCGACCGGCTCCGGTCCTGTCAGCGAATCGCCTATCAGCGATTTCACCGCACCCTATCGTTACTATTCGACAACGTGGCCATGGAAAACGTTTTGCAAAGTATTTATGTCAATGTGGATCTCTTCCTGATTTTTTTTTACCGGATGACCGACCTCCCTATCGCCAATTTTCTGATCGGGACTTTCATCCTCTCTTTTCTGTGTGTCATCGTCGGTGAACTTTCCGTCTCCCTGGCGCTTAAATTCAACAAGCCCTATGTGGATCGGATAACGGCAGAAATGGTGGAAAAAGAACGCTTGTCCATAGCGGCCTACCAGGCCGGCGACAAAGTGAGTTACAGGGCATTGAACAAAGAGGCCACCGATGTCTGGGGCAAGGGTTTTTTCACCATGGTGGCCTACAGCGCGGGCATTCTGTGGCCACTTCCCTTTGCCATGGGGTGGCTGGGCACACGCTTCGCCGATGTAGATTTCCCGGTGGCCGCACCCCTCTCCCTCCTGTTCGACAAGGGTGTGGGTTTCATGTTCACATTCATACCGATGTACATCCTCTGCCGCATTGTGTTCAAGTATATGAGGCCTTATCTGCCCTATTTCAAAGGCATACAGAAAATGCTGGATGCCGCCGAGAAATCCAGTCATCAACGCACTAAAAAGTCCTGACACACCCCCATCCGGCATTTGAGGCGTGGGGAGGGGTTGACAGCCTGGCAATCTCAACGCTGGTTTATCAGGGGTGTGAAGTACACAAAAATGAGCATGATCCGACAGATCACTGGTAGTATCTTACCTTATGCAGCGGCATGCTGGTGTTTCTGCGTCACGTTATTTTCAAGCACTCCGTCTCTTGCCACCCAGGGCCATGCGGGCATCGAAGGGGTATGGGTCCACCAGTTCGCCCACCTGTTCTTCCTCTTTTCAATGGTGCTGCTGATCTACTGGCTCAGGCAAGCGGGGCTGGTGAAAGCCCCCGGATGGCGCTACATCCAGTATGCCGCGCTGTTCTTCATTCTCTGGAATGTCGACACGTTTCTGGTGCACTTCCTGGATGAACAGATCCAGGCCGTCAGGGTGGACAATCTCGGTGGCTGGCAGATCCGGGTCGTGGCCGCCGGCGGCCGCACTTGGCTGTCGGCCGTCTATTACCTGGCAAAAATGGATCACCTGCTGTGTATGCCGGCCATGATCTTCCTGATGCTGGGATTGCGCCACATGCTCAAAGAGGTGGGGCCGGTCGAATCCGATAAGGGTGTCCGGTGATGCAAGTATCCCTGATTCCCATCTGGTCAGTGGATGTCGTCGGGTCCATCCTGATGATCGTCTTCGCATTCCTGAGTTTCGGACTGTGCCTTCAACTCAAGCGAAAAGACCCCAACAACATCATCGTCACCTACCTGTTGTGGGTATGCCTGGCGCTTTTCGTGTTTGCCATCTCCCGCTCCGCCGGACATCTCCTCAAACAGATTTTCCTGCTGTCCAACCGGCCGGAACTGTGGACGGCCATACAGCCCTTTTCCGGTGCCATCAACACCTTTACCTTTGTCATGGTGGGATCGGTCACCCTTTTTTTCGAACGGACGTGGGCGATTTACGGTACTATTTTAAAGGACCGACAGGCCCTGCAGAATGCCCACGAAGAATTGCTCTACCTCAATCAGAACCTGGAGCAACTGGCGGAAAAACGCACCAAGGCCCTGGTCATTTCGGAGCAGAAATACCGCCGGATCTTCGAAGTTTCCAAAGATATGATCCTGGTGACACGCAAAGATGGTCAAATCGTCAACCTCAACCCGGCGGGTAGGAGCATGGTCGGCTTCAATTCAGCCGACGGTCAGGACATGATAGAGGGGATCCCTTTCCAGAATTTCCTGTCCGGCCCCGCCGACTGGGATGCAATCAGTCGACAAATAGAGGCTCGCGGGTATATCTCCAGTGAAGAGTTTGACCTGGTCCTGAAGGACGGCTCCCGGCGTCGGATGCTGCTTTCCGGCAGCCTGGCCAAGAGCCCCACCGAGGAAGGTGAAACCATTCATTTTCTGATCAAGGACATCGAGCAGCGCCGGCTGATGCAAAAACAGATGGCCCAGGCCGACAAACTGGCTTCCATTGGCGAACTCTCCTCCGGGATCGCCCACGAGATCAACAATCCATTGGGCATTATACTGGGCTACACCCAGCTTCTGCTGCGAAGCGAAGAACCTCGGTCGGATCGCTTTAACGACCTGAAAACGATTGAAAAACATGTTAAATCCTGCAAGGCCATTGTGGAAGACCTGCTCAATTTTGCCCGGACATCCAACCCGCAGAAGGAAAATCTGGACATCCACACCGTCATTGAAGAGGTAATCGGTTTCGTCCGTCACCACAGCAACCTGGAAAATATTCAGATCGAAACCGTTTTCGCGCCCAAGCTTCCGCCCTCGCTCATGGATGAGAAAAAGATCAAACAGGTGCTCATCAACCTGTTGATGAACGCCATTCATGCGGTAGCGCGGGAAGGCACCATTACCATTACCACCGGGCTCAATGAATCGGCCAGCCGCATCACGGTGGAGGTGTCGGATACGGGGCACGGCATTGAAAAAGAAAACCTGCTGCGGATCTTCGATCCCTTTTTCACCACCAAACCCACCGGCGAAGGCACAGGCCTCGGGCTGTCGGTCAGCTACGGCATTGTCAAGGGTCACGGCGGCAGCATTACCGTAAAAAGTGAACTCGGCCAGGGCGCAGCCTTTACGCTCTCCCTGCCCGTCTCACCCCCGCTTTCAGAGAGATAAACCATGGCACAGAATCTTCTTATCGTTGACGACGAACCGGACATGCTCACCCTGCTGAAACGCAGTCTGGAGCCCGAGCTGGGCTGTCAGGTAGATACCGCCTCCTCGGGAGAAGCAGCCCTGGAAATGCTGCGCGCCAGCGACTACGACCTGGTCCTGGCAGATATCAAAATGCCGGGCATCAGCGGACTCGAGGTGCTGGAACAGGTTAAAGCCGACCGCGGCGATGAGGTGACGGTGGTGATGATGACCGCATATGGGCACATCGAGATGGCCGTAGAAGCCATGAAACGGGGTGCCTATGATTTTGTCACCAAGCCGTTTGATCACGATGCACTGGTCATGCGTCTGGAAAAGGCCTTCGAACGCAGTCGCCTGCTCAAAGAGAACCTGAGATTGCACCATGAGTGCCACTCGACGGAGATGTTCCAGGAACTGGTGGGTAAAAGCCCCAAGATGCAGCGGGTGTATGAAACCATCCAGATGGTTGCCAAAAACGAACTCACCGTACTGATCACCGGCGAATCGGGAACGGGAAAGGATCTGGCCGCCCGGGCGGTCCACGCCTTGAGCAATCGCAATAAGCGCCCCTTTATCGCCGTGAACTGTCCCACCGTTCCGGAGCAGATACTGGAAAGCGAACTGTTCGGCTATAAAAAAGGCGCCTTCACCCATGCCACCCGGGACAAGAAGGGTCTGTTTCAGGAGGCCCACACCGGTACGATTTTCCTGGATGAAATCGGCGACATCACGCCCACCATCCAGACCAAACTGCTGCGGGTGCTGCAGGAAAAGGAGATCAAATCCCTGGGTGACGCCCGATCTATTCACGTAGATGTAAGAATCATCGCTTCCACCAACCAGCCGTTGGCTGAAAAAATCAAATCGGGTGAGTTCCGAGAGGATTTTTTCTACCGCCTCAACGTCCTGCCCATCAAATTGCCGCCGCTCCGCGAACGCCCGGAGGACATCCCGCTGATCGCCAACCACCTGCTGGAAAAGCACTGCAGCAAGCTGAACAAGCCCCTTAAGCGTTTTTCAACGGAATTGATGGACATTTTTATCGGCCGCCGCTGGGAGGGCAATGTGCGTCAAATGGAGAACATGATCATGCAGGGGATTCTCTTTTCCGCTACCGACGAAATTACGCCCAAGGACGTGGGCATCGGGAGAAAACCGACATCCGGGGCCATCGCGGAAATCACACCCTCTCTGGACCTGCCCTACAAGGCGGCCAAAGAGAACAATCTGAGTGCCTTCAATGCCGCTTATATCGGGCACATGCTCACCCTGAGCCAGGGAAACGTCACTCAGGCGGCCAAAGCCTGCGGGCTGGAACGTCAGGCCCTTCAACAGATCATGCGACGCTACGGTATCACCGCGGATCCGTATCGGCAGTAACGCCGGCGAAGGATGAGGATGACAAATATTGGATCGCTGGCTAACCCCGCTACAAGTAGCGGGGAATGCGCTCGCTATCGCGGTTCAGGTGTCTTGAAAAAAGCCGCACCACATTGAATACCACGGAGGGTAAAACCCAGCTATCCCAGCAATCGATAGCCGATACCTGCCGACGCCTTTTTATCGAAAGTCACGGTATGCTCACATCCATTGGCAAGATTAACCTGCCCAAGCAGACAGTCGGCGAAATCTGCACCTGTTTTTTTTAATTTCCTTAACGCCCGCCAAACCATTTCCACCTTCTGAACACTGAACTGTTCGGTTTTCAGTATTTTTTCCAGGATAACGGCAAACATATCTTTATTGACCTCATAACAACGCTCAAGCACCCAAGCCGTCTCACACAAGACGATATGATTGATGAAAGCGGGTTTCTTTTCACTGCATGAACCTTCGATTAATTTCACGGCCAATGCACTTTGCTGCGGATCATCTTGGGCCAGATAGCGAACAAGGACATTGGTGTCAAGACCGATCATCGCCCGCTCCCGCCTTCGGCGATTGCCGCATTCATCGCTTCCACGGACACCGGTCGCTTGGGTTTAGGCAAGATTCCCTTTAACTCTCTGACATCCGATTTGACTGGCATGAAAGTGATCGTTCCATCATCCTCAATAAAAAAATGAATCCGATCTCCCGGTTGGATATTCAGCCGTTCACGAATGGGTTTGGGAACCGTAATTTGCCCCTTACTGGTCAATGTTGCCGTATTCATCACCATGATTCCTTTCTTTTCAATTTTCTCCTTACTTTATGCTAAGGAATTATCAAAGTCAACAGAGTGGATCGTTCCTGGAACCTTCGATGGAACAAAGGCAAGGATCGCCGTGGAAGTTAAAGCGTCCACATCTCCTGACGTGAAGCGAAGCTACTGGAATGCCTTGGATGATTTGAATGTGGATGACGCCTGGATCGTTGCACCGGTGCGAGAGGCGTATCCCTATAAACGGGGGGTGTTGGTGCGGCCTTTAGATGCGATTGCAATACCGGAAGGAGTGTAGCCTTGCAGGTGCAGCCATGGGAGCAGCTGTCTGTATTCGTAACACGTCGGTGTAGGCTTCCGGCGGGTCGATAACCTAATTGCCGGCATTGGACAATTCCACCGGAAAACCGCTGTCACGCCAGCGGGTCCAGCCGTTTTTTAAATAGTGGACATTGTTGAAGCCGTTGAAAAACAGGAATTCGGCCAGCGTGGGGGCCAGGTGGCAGTCCGCCCCATCGCAATAGGTCACGATCACACTAGCCGGGTCGGTAGCGGCCAGGAATTCGGCCAGCCAGGCCTCCTGATCCGCCGTATAAAGATTGACGGCTCCCTTGATATGCCCCGCAGCAAAATCGGCGGCATGGCGGGAGTCGGCAAAAATGGCACCTTTTTCCCGATAGAGGCGCACTGCATCCTCGAGGGAAATTTCAGAAAAACCGCTTTCGGTCTGTGACTGCTGCACGGTGTCTGGGTTTACCGCCGCAGGAATGATCGCGATCCTGTCGGGCCTGATCGCATAGACGGCAAGCGCCACAGCCACGGCGGTGCCGATCAGGATGAGCGCCTCTTTGGCGGCCAGTTTTAACATAGGGCTAAAACCTTTGATTAAGGGAATAAATGCGTTATGATCGGTCGCTGCCGGACCTGAGCAATATAGCCATTTCGTGGTTAATATCAACCGCATTCACGTCCTGTAGGGCAAATACCCATCTCGGCGTTTTGCCTGCATTCGGGAAAATAGAAACGGAGAATGATCATGTGCGACGTCAATGTCTTTGTCGTGAAAAACGGGGTCGAAGAGAAAGTACTGGAAAATGTGGACCTCATCGAGGAGGTGGCCGACGGTATGCGGCTGGTCAACATCTTTGGCGAAGAACGCACGCTCAGCGCCAAAATGGTGCGCTACGACAACAGTAAAAAGCGGATGGTTTTCCAGGCGGTTTAATCAGTCGTAGGTTTCAATAAACAACCGCGAATCGCCGAACCGCTGGTCTATCACTGCCGTGACATCCCGGATCATGGCCCCCCGACCGCACAGGTAAAAGTCATAGGTGCCCGGCGTCAGCTGTTGCGCCAGGTAATGCGTGACACGCCCCGCAAAGGGGTTGTCCTGGCGATCCATCTTCTCGAAAGGTCGGCTGATGCAGGGCACATAACCACGGAGCCCAGATTGCAGAATGTCCCGGAAAATCAGCCGGTCAGGTGTACCCACGCCATGGAGCAGAAGGCCGGCGTCCACCCCGCTCCGGCAATAGGCCACAAAGGGGGCCACGCCGGTTCCCGTGGCCACGAACACCGCCGGAATCGCTGGGCCCTGGAAGACGAAATGTCCGTGGGGCCCGGTCAAGTTAAATGTGACCCCGATGTCGGCCTTTTGGATGTGACTGGAAAACCGGCCCCCCTCCACCATGGCGATGCAAAAATCGAGCGTCTCTGCATCCGGCGTGGAAACCGTGGTGTAATCCCGCTCGTAGCCGTCCATTACAAAGCGCAGAAACTGGCCGGGAATAAAGGTGACCCCCTCCGGTCGGGTGAGCCGCAGTTCAAGGATGCCGGGAGCCAGCCAATGCCGGTCCACCAGGCTTGCGCTAAAACGAGGCATGCCACCTACCCGTTCCACTGCACATCCCCCACACTCTGGTTATGATTGCAGAATCGGGCGAGTACGAAAAGGTAATCGGAAAGCCGGTTGAGGAAGACGAGGATATGTTTCATGGTTTCGGTGGGACCCGATTCACCATCCTCATGTTCAACCAGTTCGATCACGCGTCGTTCCGTTCGTCGGCAGACGGTGCGGGCCATATGAGCCAGTGATGCGGAGAGGTGCCCCCCGGGCAGGACAAAATGCTTCAGTTCGGGCAAGGATGCGTTCATGCGGTCGATAGCGGCTTCCAGCATATCAGCGGGGTCAATCGTAAAGGGTTTTAAAAACCGGGTGGATTCGGCACCGGGCGTCGTCGCCAGCCAGGCGCCGGCTTCCAGCAGCAGCGCCTGAATCGCCTGGAGTTCATCCCTCAGCCGGGATTGTCCCTCCTCCAATGCAGACGCAACCGCGCCGATCACGGAATTGAGTTCGTCCAGATCGCCATAGGCCTCGAGGCGCGGGCTGCTCTTCGACACACGCTCTCCGCTGAAAAGGCTGGTTTTACCCCTGTCTCCCGTACCGGTATAAATTTTCATGTCGGTCTCCCCCTGGGTTGCCGATGGCCGTTGAAAGCCATTACTCCTTTGCGCGGTTCCTGATCATCCGGCTGGCCATGAAAAACCAGAACAAGGTCATCGCCTGAAGGGCCAACATGACAAAAAAACCGCTGCGATAGCCCGCCAGGTTATATTTTCCGTCTGCATCGACCGGCCAGAGGCCGATGATGGCCCCGATGGCCCACTGCCCCAGGAATGCGGCGATAAACACCAGCAGATTGACGGCGGTGGTGACCCGGCCGGACAGCTGCACCGGGAAGCGCTGGGAGAGGGCTGCATAGGCGATGATACCCGACGTACCGAAAAAGCCGAACAGCACCCACATGGGCAAGGCCCAGCGCACCGGCCCCGCCAGAATCAGTAACTGCACGCCCATGAACAGGCCCATCCCGGTCACAGCCGTCGTAAGCACGCTGATGCCCGAGCGGCTCAATCGCTCGGCCAGCGACCCCAGCAGGATGAATCCTGCGATCATGGCCACGGCAATCCAAAGCAGCACATTGGCCACCGCCATGCGCTCCAGCCCGGCCACATCCTTGAGCCAGGGTCCGGCCCAAAGCCCCTGTACGGAAAGAAAGGACGCCTGGGACAAGGTGGTTAGCGGTGCCGCTCGCCAGAATTCAAGGCTGGTAAACACGGTTTTGACGCCCTGCAACTGGTGTTTGAAGCTTTCCCCGGCCCCGCTGGACGGTTTTTCGGGAACCACCGTGTAAACAGCCACGGCCACCAGCAGGGTAAGCACTGCCAGCACCATGAAGACACCGCGCCAGTCGGTGGTCTGCAGTGCCGCCTCCACCGGTGCCGTCGCCGCCAGGGCACCGAAGCCGCCGGCAGCCATTTGAAATCCGTTTATCAGAGGCCAGCGTTCTTTGGGAAACCACAGGGTGTATGCTTTAAAGGCCGCCATGAGACAGGCCGACACCCCGAAACCGATAAAGGCCCGGGCCACCACCAGACCGGCCAACGACCCGGACCGGGAAAAAAGATACGCCCCCAGCCCGGCGAACAGCAGCAGAAAAGCTTCCATTCGCCGGGGACCGAAGCGATCCAGCAGCACCCCCAGCGGCAATTGCGATGACGCAAAGGAGATGAAATAGGTGGCGGTCAGCAAGCCCAGGGCCGAGGGACCGATACCCAGATCGCCCACCAGATCCGGAGCGATGACCGCATTGACCACCCGGTAGAGGTAAGAGAGAAAATATCCGGCCGCAAATGGAACGAATACGCGCAGCGTGGTAAAAAAAGATGTGTTCATGAATCCCGACCTTGCAGCGAAAGGAAGATCTCCCGAAGACAATTCATCGACCGTCGAAAAACGATTGGAGCAGAATACGTTGCACACGACGCGATGACAAGTTTTTTCAGAATTGACCGTTTCGAATTATAAAATGATGGTTAGGGTAAAGCATCGATCAACGTCTATCAGGAGCAAAACCAACCCATGCAACCAGACCCCCCGGACAACCGGGCCCATGCCGTGCAGCAGCAGCTGAACCGCCAGCATGCCGCTTTTCAGATGAATCCGATGCCCTCAGCCGGCCAGCGCAAAGGGCACCTCAGGCAACTGGCCTCAGCCCTGAGGGCCTTCCGGCACCGCCTGACCGAGGCCGTTGACGTGGATTTCAACGGACGCAGCCGCGACGAAACCCTGTTGGCGGAAATCTTTCCCAGCCTCGAAGGCATCCGGTATGCGGCAGATCACGTGAGTCGTTGGATGCGGCCCGACCGGCGACGGGTCGGGCTGATTTTTCAACCGGCACGGGCGCGGGTGCTCTATCAGCCACTGGGCGTGGTAGGCGTCATCTCCCCGTGGAACTACCCCGTCTACCTGACCATCGGACCGCTGACCGGAGCCCTGGCAGCCGGCAACCGGGTCATGATCAAAGCCAGTGAATTCACCCCCAACACCACACAGGCCATTCGAGAAATGCTGGCCGGACGATTCGCCGACGATCATGTATCCGTGGTCACCGGGGATGCCGATGTCGCCGAGGCGTTTTCCCGGCTGGATTTCGACCACCTGCTCTTCACCGGATCCACCGCGGTCGGTCGCCACGTCATGCGCGCGGCGGCCGACAATCTGACCCCGGTCACCCTTGAACTGGGGGGAAAATCCCCGGCGCTGGTGGCGCCGGGCTACCCCATTGACACCGCTGCCGAGCGCATCGCCTTCGGCAAGTGCTTCAATGCCGGGCAAACCTGCATCGCCCCGGATTATCTGCTCTGCCCGGAGAGCCGTTTGGATGCTTTTGTACAAGCCTTTTCAGCGGCCGTCGCCCGCCTGTATCCCACCATGGCAGCCAACCCGGACTACACGGCTATCGTGAACCAGCGGCAGTTCAAGCGGCTTTCCGGCTGCCTGTCAGATGCTAGGCAAAAAGGCGGGCGTCTGGTGCAGATCAACCCATCAGCAGATGTTTTTTCAGATACCGGTAAAATGCCGGTGTGGCTGGTCCTGGAACCCACCAGTGACATGACTGTCATGCAAGAGGAGATATTCGGCCCCATTCTTCCCGTCGTCACCTACCGGCGACTTTCCGAAGCCGTCGATTATGTCAACGGCCGGCCCCGACCGCTTGCCCTGTATTACTTTGACGATAACAGGAAACGGACCCAACGCGTTCTCGACCAGACACGATCCGGTGGGGTGTGCGTCAACGACACCCTTGCCCACGTGGCCCAGGACGACCTGCCCTTCGGCGGAATCGGGCAGTCAGGCATGGGCGCGTATCACGGCGAGACCGGATTTCTGACCTTTTCTAAGGCGCGGCCGGTATTCACCCGGGGACGACTCAACAGCACGCGTCTGGCCTGGCCGCCCTATGGCCGTCGGATCCACCGCTGGCTCTATCGATTCCTGTTTCGCTGAAGAGCAAGTCGAACCAAGACAAAACGGTGTCTTGGGACGATTCGGAAAAAAAAGCGCCCGATTGGCAAACAGGCGCTTAATCCACATCATTGTCGAGGATATCAGGAGGTTTATAATAACAAGAAATTAGTCTTGGACAACAGCGAATTCGGGTTCAATGGAAAGGCGTGTCACGGGTTCCATCAGGGGTAAATGGCACAATGGTTATTTCCGACAAACTTACTTGGTTCCGAAAATTTTGTCCCCGGCATCGCCCAGGCCAGGAATGATGTAGCCGATGTCGTTGAGCTTTTCATCGATGGCCGCCACGTAAATATCCACATCCGGATGGGTCTTTTCCAGCCGTTTGAGCCCCTCGGGCGCGGCGACCAGAAACAGTCCCCGGATCTGCTTGCAGCCGGATTCTTTCAGCAGGTCGATGGTGGCCACCAGGGTGCCGCCCGTGGCCAGCATGGGGTCCAGGATCAGGGCAATCCGCTCTTCCATGTTGCTGGTCATCTTGACATAGTAGCGCACCGGCTCCAATGTCTCCTCGTTGCGATACAACCCCACCACGCTGACCCTGGCCGACGGGATAAGGTTGAGCACCCCGTCCATCATCCCCAGCCCCGCACGAAGGATCGGAACCACGGTGATCTTCTTGCCCTTGATGTTTTCAACCACCACCTCGCCCGCCCATCCCTGGATGGTCAGGGTCTCGGTCTCCAGGTCCTTGGTGGCCTCATAGGTGAGCAGCGTGGCCAGTTCATTGGCCAGCTCCCTGAAATTTTTCGTTGACACGTCATGCCCACGCATGAGGCCGATTTTGTGTCTGATCAACGGGTGTTCGACGAGATGTACGGGCACACTTGCTCCTTTTTTCGGCCCGGTGATCGCTCACCGGGCTTTTTTTGTACGTGTGGGTTGAATGGATGCTTAGAAGTCACCCAGCGGTCGGCTGAAGGTGAACTTGAATGGATCGGCCACCAGATAGTCAAAGGCGGGTTGCGTGTTGCCGCCCAAGGCGGAGAACGGCAGGGATACGATAAAAACCACTCCACCGATCACCGTGGCGCAAAGCCCCAAAGGCCTGACAACCAAGGCATCACCGGCCATTTTCCCGGCGATGATATCATCATCCTGCTCAAGCCCCGCGGCAAAACAGGTCATGCAGGGAACCGCAACCAATGCCATCGCAGTCAGCAGGACGATCACGCGTTTCAGGATCCCGTTCATACCGTTTCCTCCTTTTGTTTTTTATGAATGCCTCCGCTAACTTGCGGCAGGCGGATAAACCGTCGAATTTAAAGATATTAGCAGGTATTGGGAAGACATGCAACGCATGATATGGTTGAAAGCGTATCTTTCCGGGTCTATAATGCGCTGAATCGGCGGCTTGCCATTGGGGCAAATGCTCGCAACACAACGAAATTCATACCTAAAAGATGCCGTGACCCCTGTCAAGGAAAATCAATGGATTGATCGCCGGCATATCGTTTCGGTGGCCATGGCCCTGCCGGTCCACGACACGTTCTGCTACAGCGTTCCGGCGCATCTGGCCCCGCAGGCCTGTCCGGGAAAGCGTGTATTGGTGCCATTCGGCAGACGAACGGTCACCGGTTACCTGGTCGGCCCGGCACAGAAGCCAACCGATAAGACGGATTCGATGGAGATCAAGCATATCCTGGATGTGCTCGACGACACGCCCCTTTTTCCGGAAACCATGCTCCCGTTTTTCAAGTGGATCGCCGCCTACTACATGCACCCGTTGGGGCAGGTGATTCAGACCGCCCTGCCGGCCGGGCTGAATCTTGCCGACATCGCCATCCTGACCATCGGCGAAGCAGGTGTGGCAGCCACGGCATCGTCGCCCCTTTCACCCTTAGAAAGAATTGTCCTGTCGGAATTGGTAAAACAACCGGCCGGCATCAAACAATTGCAGAAAGAGATCGGCCAACCCGTATCATGGGCATTGATCCATCAGATGCGCCAGCGGGGGTGGATCCAGGTGGATCGGCAGATCAAGGCCCGTCAGATTCGGCCGAAAACCGTCCGGTGGGTGACGGTAAAGGAGGCCGCTCCGGCTTCCGACCGCCTGTCTGTGCAGCGCAAAATCATCCGGAATGCGTTGGAAACCGAAGGCGACCTGACTATTCCGGAACTGAAAACACGGGTTGCCACCGCCCCGGCACTGGTCCGGGCCATGCAGAAGACCGGGCAGGTCGCGGTTTACGAAAAAAGGGTCTACCGGGACCCGTTCGGCGACCCCATCGAACCGGACATCCCGCCCCGGCTCACCGCCGAGCAGGCCGAAGCGGTAAGCGCCATGGCACCGCTGCTGGGACAGGGATTCAAAACGGTCCTGCTGGCCGGGGTCACCGGCAGCGGTAAAACCGAAGTCTATCTTCGGCTGACGCAGGCCGCCCTGGACAAGGGGCTTCGTGTGCTGGTGCTGGTGCCGGAAATCGCCCTTATCTCTCAGACCGAACGCCGGTTCCGCGCACGCTTCGGAGAAACGGTGGCGGTCCTGCACAGCGGTCTGTCCCAGGGCGAGCGCTACGACCAGTGGCTTCGCATTGCCAACGCAGACGCGACCATTGCCATTGGCGCCCGGTCATGCATCTTCGCCCCCTTTGGCGATGTCGGTCTGATCGTCGTCGACGAGGAGCACGACACCTCCTACAAGCAGGAAGGCGGCCTGAGCTACAACGCCAGGGACCTGGCCGTGGTTCGGGCCCGTCACCACAACGCCCTGGCCATCCTGGGGTCGGCGACACCGTCGGTGCAGTCCTGGTATAATGTCAGCGTGGGTAAGTATGAAACCGCCGGCCTCACACGACGGGTCAACCGCCAGCCGCTGCCGGCCATTCAAACCGTGGACCTGGCCCAAAGTCGTGACGACCGGGGTATCCGCCGTTACATCACCGCGCCGCTTCAGCAGGAAATCCAAAAGACCCTGGACGATGGGAACCAGGCCCTCATCTTTCTCAACCGGCGGGGGTTCTCCGCCTTTCCCATCTGCGGGCACTGCGGCCAGCCCATTCGATGCAAAAACTGTGATATTTCCCTGACCCTTCACAAACGGGCCAATGCCTTTCGCTGCCACTACTGCGGATTTTCCAAAGCCGCCGTGTCCATCTGCCCGTCCTGCGGATCCGAGAAAATCAGGCTGCTGGGTGTGGGAACTGAAAAAATTCAGGAGGCGATGACCCAATTGTTTCCCGAGGCACGGGTGGCACGCATGGACCGGGATACCATGACCCGAAAAGGTTCGATCGTAAACCTTCTGAAAGATCTGAAGCACCGCCGGATCGACATCCTGGTGGGCACCCAGATGGTGGCCAAGGGGCACGATTTCCCAGGCATCACCTTGGTAGGGGTGGTCTGCGCCGACCTGACCCTGAATTTTCCTGACTTTCGTGCCGGGGAGCGAACCTTTCAACTGCTGGCCCAGGTGGCGGGCCGGGCAGGTCGCGGCGATAAACCCGGCCGGGTGATTCTCCAGACCTACAACCCGGACCATTTCAGTATCGTTGCGGCGAAAAACCAGGATTTCAAAGCGTTTTTCGATCAGGAGATCGGCTTTCGAAAAGCCCTGGGTTACCCGCCCTTTTCCCGCATGATTGCCGTGCGCATATCCGGTAAAGACTCGAAGCAGGCGGCCGCCCATGCCAGGGCATTGGGGGAGAACTGCCGTAAACTGCTGGCCGGGGACGGACCGTATCACGCACAGGTTCAAGTGATGGGCCCCCTTGAAGCGCCGCTGTCTCGCATTGCCAACCACCACCGCTGGCAGATCCTGGTAAAAAGTCCGGACACAGCGGTACTTCACCGGTTTGCATATGATCTGATACTGGATCATCGTGCCACACCCGCCGGCAGGCAAATCAAGGTTTCCGTTGACGTGGACCCGTTTTTTCTGATGTAGCTTGACAGGATCGCTGCCGAGGCTTAAAAATGATGTTTTGGTCAAACAACCCTAAAGGCGTTACGCATTGGCGTATAAGCCAACAAGGAGAACAACCCATGAAATTTCGTGTTCTTGCATTCACAGCAACCCTCGTGATGATGTGGGCCGCTGCGGCCAACACCGGAGCGTCGGACAGCAAGGATTCAACCGCTCAGGAACCATCCGCCGTCGCGGCCATGCAAAAGCCCGGCGTGGTGCTGCCTGAGCTGAAATATGAATTCGACCCGGTGGTGGACGGCACCCAGGTCACCCATGACTTTGCGATAAAAAATACCGGAAATGGTTCCCTGGCCATCACCCAGGTCAAAACCGGCTGAGGGTGTTCGGTCGCCTCCTACCCGAGGCAGATCCCCGCCGGCGGCGAGGGAATCATCAGCATCAAGGTCAACACCAGCGGTTACGGCGGAAAGACCCTGAAAAAGAACATCGAGGTCTTCACCAACGACCCGGACAACGAACGGGTCACACTGAACATCACCGGCACGGTAACTCACTTTGCCCGCATGGAGCCAGCCTATGCCCGTCTGGTTGGCCAGGCGGGAACCGACATTAAACAGGCGATCACCATCACCCGCGAAAAAGCCTATCCATTTAAAATTCTCCAGGCCAAAGCCAGAAACGGAAACGATATCGCTATCGATGTTCAGGAGTTCAGCAAGGCCGATGGAGACGGATATATCCTGATCGTTGAAAACAAAAAAACAGCCGCCGGGCGCTACGCGGACACGGTGACCCTGACCACGGACAGCAACATCAAACCCACGATAACCATTCCGGTGTATGGCCAGATCCTGTCGGCGGCGCCTCAACCCGTGCCCGCCCCACCGAAAAAAAGTGCCAGTGACGGATAATCACGCTCAGCGAACAAAGGTCGTTGCCTTCGACTGTGACGGCGTCATGTTTGATTCCCGGGAGGCCAACCGGGCTTACTACAACCAGGTGCTGGACCATTGCCACCTGCCGGCCATGGTCCCGGAGCAGCTGGCCTACGTCCACATGCACACCGTCGATGAATCCCTGGCGTACCTGATCCGCGACGAAGCCACCCGCAAGGCTGCCCAGGTTTTCCGCAGACAGCTGGGGTACCAGCCCTTTTTGAAGTTCATGCAGATGGAACCGGGGTTGGTGCCGCTGCTGGAGACGCTCCGCCCTCGCTTTAAAACGGCGGTGGCCACCAACCGCACCGACACCATGGCCCGCGTACTGGCAGAAAACCACATCGACCACCTCTTCGACCTGGTGGTCTGCGCGCTGGACGTTCAGTTTCCCAAACCCCACCCCGAAGCACTGGTCAAGGTGGTCGACCACTTTTCGGTGTCAGCCGATGAGGTGGTCTATGTGGGCGACTCCGCAGTGGACGAAATGGCGGCCAGGGCTGCCGGAATTCCCTTCGTGGCCTATCGCAACCCCGATCTGACGGCCGATTACCACATCCGGTCGCTGGCAGAGGTTGCAGGCTTGGTAGGATTGTAGAGGTTTTTAAAGACATAAGAGGATATGCCGCATAATGGAATTGGACATTCTGCGGTTCGATCTTTTAAAATCAAGGCTGGAAGCCGCTCCAACGATCTAAACGCTTCCACGTTCGCGACGGTCTATACGCGCCAGACACTCCCAACTCATGACCTCTTTCCTCCACACCTTGAAAAATCAGGCCGAAGCCGCCTTAACCAATCCTCGCTTTGATTTCATCGCCAAATACCATGCCGTCGCCGACCTTCGCCGGCTGGCGCAAAAGCACCCGGGCGTTCTCGACGGGCAGACCATCTCCGCCTTAGAGCAGCTTTTGCTGTCACGCGACTTTGACAGCGTCAGGCAGGCATTTTTTCTCTTCCGCGAAGCCGCATCGGTAATAACCGACATGGCGACCGTGCCGGGAAATAACGGCCTGGGATCAAAAGCACTGGTCTCCCTGAGCCATCTGCTGTTTCAAACCCACGGCAGCGCCCATCGTGGCGTGGCCGAGGCACTGGGAAGCCTGCCGGTCAACATTAACGGGACACGGCTGAATATCGGTTGCTCCGAATCTCCACCGACGATCTCCTGGAGCCACCTGCTTGCGATAAACGGGTTGACGAAAATCGGCATCCCCCGGTACATCGGCAGAAGCCTGGTGGTGGAAATCTCTGAAAAAAAACGACTGCTGGTCGTCAAACTGGCCAAGCACGGTGACACGGCCGCGGGTCTGGCCAAGGAGATCCACTGGATGGAAAAGCTGAAGCAACCGGATTTTGCCGCTGGCTGCCGGTTTCACATTCCCAGGCCCCTGAGCGTTCAAAACCAGCCTGTATGTCGAATGACCCATATGCCGCTGGCTCCACCTGGCCACTTCCAGATGCATCCCGATGGTCTGGCCATCGCCTTTCTCGCCCACCGGGACTATTTCGTATACCCCAATGATCACCGGGTCGATGGAAAAACCGCACGGGAGGTGCTCGGCCGCAGCGCCTATCTGCTGGGCTGGCTGACGGCCAAAGGCGTGATTCACAATGCGCCGATCCCCCTGTTTCACAACCGCACCCAGCGGATGCGCCGTGAGGACCAGGGACGCTACCAGTGGTTTCGTTCGGGACGGTTGGACCAGTGGCTGGATTCCTGCGCATTCCCCAACCTGGGGTTGTCCGGGCTGCGGGACTTCGAACACCTGGAAACCTTCTGCGGCGGCGGCCGACACCTTTACCGCCATATCGGCAGCCACTTCCTGAGCCTGCTGCTGGTGGCCGGCAGCCATTTTCGCTGCCGGGATAAAACGAAGATGGGGTTGGATGATAACGGACAACCGGTTGACGCAAGAGATCTCTTCGACCGGCAGCTTTTACAGGCGATGATCCTGGATGTATTCAAAGGCTACTTTGCCGGGTTTACCGGAACATCGGAATCCCCGGCGCTGCCGGTGGACTTGGATCGGCTCGTCCCGCGAATGGTCGAGGAGATGGGCGTGGACCGCCACATGACGGAGCTGCTTCGCCGCGTCGATCAAACCCAGATGACGGACGCCGCCTTTATGGATTTCTTGAGGCAGCGGGGATATGCAGATGATCGCTTGGAAGGATCGATCCGAGGGGAAAAGGATATTCTCATCCCCAGCGGCCCCCACCTGGGCGACTTCAACCGCCAGATCTCCCTGCCCGAACTCATCGAATGCGTGGCGGCCATGTCCGCGGCGTGCGTTGCCGGGCGGTTTATGTCCGAAGTGAACAAGGCCATTTAGCGGGCATCTCCACACCGAATCGACATTCGGGTGAAACGAGGTTACAGCGCTTCCCGGGCCCGGTCGATATTCTCGATATCCCCCATGACGATCAGGGTCATCCCCGCTTCCAGGACAAAGGATGACGGCGGCCTGAATTCAAATTCTCCATCTTTTAGACGCACGCCCAGCAGCAGCAGGTTGAACTGGTCCCTGAGGCCGGATTTCATGATCGCCTTTCCTACCAGGGTGGAGCTGCCGTGCACGTCAAGCTGGTTGATGCGCAACTCTCCGCGCTCGCTCCTGAGCATGTTGTCGAGAAAGTCCACCGCCGCCGGCCGAATCATCTCGGAAGCCATGCGCAGCGCACCGATGGCGTTGGGGGAGACCACGGAGGTGGCACCGGCCTTGAGCAGTTTGGGTTTGAGCCGGCTGTTGATCATACGGCTGATGATTCGCGCCGTGGGGTTGAGCATGCGGGCGGTCATCGTGATGTACAGGTTGTCGTTGTCCGAGGGCAGACAGATGGTGATGCCGGTGGCCCGCTCGATTCCGGCGGCGATCAGGTTTTTGTCGTCGGTGGCGTCACCGTGAACATGGTAAAGACCCTTGATCTGGCGAGATTCTTCGATGACGGCATTGTCCTGCTCGATCAGGACCACGTTGGCTTTGCTGGTCACCAGTTCGACCGCCAGGGGAAAACCGGTCTCCCCGCCGCCGCAGACGATGTAATGGCCCGACAGGGCCTTTATCTTGTTTTCCATTTTTCTTCTCCTGAGCATGCCGGTCAATTCACCTTCGATCAGCATGGCCGTCACCGTGCTGATGCTGTAAAGGATGATGCCCATGCCGAAGGTGATCAGCAGCATGGTAAAGATCTGGGCACGTGGGTTTCCCGTAATGCCCAACACTTCGCCATAGCCCACGGTGGTCAGGGAAATGACCGTCATGTACAGGCAGTCGAGGTAGCTGGACTTGCCCTCGAAAAGGATATAGTAGCCCGTGCTTCCCATCAGTATGGTCCCGATGAGTATGGCCGCCGCAAAGTATAACCGTCTTCTGATTCCCATATTTGCAAGATACCTACAAAGTTACTCTGAGCATTGCGTTGTCTGGTAACGCCAGGTTATCCACAACTGAGCCTATAAGCTAAATAGCAAAGTACAAACATCAAATTCCAAATAAATTACAAAATTTTAAATCTCAAACAAAACCAATAATTCATTATTGGAATGCCATTCTTCAAAATAATAAAGTTTGGGATTTTGAATTTGGGTATTGTGATTTATTTGTGATTTGGCTTTTGGGATTTTTACATTGCTCGCTGTTTGCCTTTTGTTCTTCGACCTAAGAAACGCCTATTTCAAGCTTAAGAATCTGATGCGCAGACAAGGGTCTTGAACAGCCCCACATCGATATTTCCGCCACAGACGACGAGGACGACCGTCTGCCCAGCCATCTGGTGAGCCGTTTTGAGAAAACCGGCCACGGTCACGCCGGCCGCACCTTCGATCACCAGGCGGTGTTGATCGAATACCCGACCCATGGCCCTGCGGATTTCATCCTCGGTCACCAGCACCCAGTCGTCGACCAGGGTCCGGCAGGGATCGAAGGTGATGGCACCTGCTTCGATGCCGCCGGCCGTGCCGTCGGACAGGGTATCCCGAGTCTGGACGTCCAGAATACGACCCGCACGAACGGATGCGGCCATGACCGGCGAACGTTCAGGCAAGCATCCTACAATCCGGGTCGCTTTGCTCAACCCCTTTACCACCCCGGCGATGCCGGCGATCAGCCCGCCGCCGCCCACCGACGCCATGATGCAGTCCACCTGGGGCAGGCGGTCCATGATTTCCAGCCCGACCGTCCCCTGCCCGCCCACCACGAACGGATCGTTGTAAGGGGAAATGTAAACCTGCCCGGTTTCCTCTGCTTGCCGGCGGGCGTAGGCTTCGGTCACCTCGCAGGTCGATCCGTGAAAACGGATCTCGGCGCCCAGGTTCTCGAGCAGCTGAACCTTCAGTGCGGAAGCACCTTCGGGAAGGTAGATGACACCCTTTATCCCCAACCGGTTCATGCCGAAGGCCACGGCCAAACCGTGGTTGCCTGAAGATGCAGTGACGATGCCGGCCCTTCGTTGATCAGGGTCCAGGGCCATCAGGCGGTTGATCGCCCCGCGGACCTTAAATGAACCCGTATGCTGGATGTTTTCCAGCTTGAGAAACACCGACCCGCTGATCTCGCGGGATAGGTCCACGGATGGCTCCAGGGGTGTCTGGCGGACATGGGGTCGGATCCGCGTTGCCGCGGTCAGGGCGAGGGCGTGGATGTCAAGCATGGCAGGCTCCGTCAACCATCGCCGCGTCAGTCACCACGCCTCCCTGGCCGAAACGCCGCAGGCAGCAGCCATCGCCGCAGCGGCTTCAACGGGATCGCTGGATCGGGTAATGCAGCTGATCACGGCGACTCCGGCCGCACCGTGGGCGAAGCAGTCCAGCGCATTGGCCGGACCGATTCCGCCGATGGCCACTGCCGGGACAGGGGACCGATTGACAATATCCCGGAGCCCGTCAAGCCCATGGGCGGCTTTAGTGTCGACCTTGGTGCCGGTAGGAAAGGTGGGACCGGTGCCGATGTAATCGCAAAAAGCCAGGTCGGTCCGCTCCAGTTCGGCCATGGTGGAAACCGACACGCCGACGATGGCTCGCGGCCCCATGACTAGTCGGGCCAACCGGGGCAGCGCATCCTCCTGCCCCACATGAATTCCGTCGGCCTCAACGACCCGGGCCAGCAGCACGTTGTCGTTCACGACAAAGGGAACCCGCTTATCCCGACAGAGCCGGCCGATGGCCTTGACCTCCTCAAAAGCCTCCAGGGAAAAAGACTTGTTGCGGTACTGGATCATGGTTGCACCGGCTTCAATGGCCACGCGCACCTGATCCAGTGCGGCAAAACCATCCACGCCGTCATCGGTGATAAAATAAAATCGGAGTGCATCTCGAATGTCGTCAGGATTCATAAGCAGGTCTTCCCTTATGAAACTTCACAAAATTTGGCAAATTCGACATCGCCTACCCTTGTGTCAGCTTTTCGCAAGAGCCGTAGGAGCGCCATCTTGCCGAAATATAATCGCCCAATTCTCATTCTTATCGCGGCTGGAAGCCGCTCCTACATGGATACGGATGTTGCACGCCGCCTTAACCGTCTTCAGCCTTCAGCCAAGCAGATGGGTTGCGACGGCCCTGGTTGCTGGGTAAACATTCGATGGAGCGCAAGGAAACGGTCCGCATATTCCGATTCGTGTCGGGCCAGGCCGGCGGTAATTTCATCGATGGTCTTTTCATGCCGGCCGTCGTCTGTTTTCGAAAAGAACTTGTCTGCGTAGCAGATCAGTCGTTCTTCCACGGACAGGGGTAACATGTCCCGGACCGGCAAGGGGAGTTTCCGCTGCACGGTCTGACGTGCGCTGATTCCAGCACCCACGTGACGCTCGCAGACCAGCCCGTGGCGTTCAAGGCCCAGTCGGTCGAGAATCGCCCGGCCCTCGACACCGTGACACACGTAAGGCAGGGTTCCCGTGCACCCCAGTTCCGGAGATCGGGTACGGCCGATGCCGATGTCGTGGAGAACCGCCGATTGAACAACGAACTCACGATCGGCATTCAACCAGTCGGCGCGGTCGAGAATCTCAAGCGCCTTGCGGCCCACCAGTTCTCCGTGGCGCAAAAGCAGGTCCCGGGTCGTGCTGCCGGCGGGATAAAAGCGGGCGATGATGGCTTCCGGGTCAATGCTCACTTTACTATGCCTTGCCCGATAACAACACCCCCTCGATAAACACGTCGATGCCCCCGTCCAGCACGCTGTTCACATTGCCCACATCCAGGCCGATCCGATGGTCCTTGACCATCTGGTAGGGATGCAGCACGTAGGAGCGGATCTGGCTGCCAAAGCCAATATCATCCTTGCCGTCGTGGATCTCCTGCAGCCGCTCGTCCTGTTTACGCTTTTCCGCCTCGTAAAGCCTTGACTTAAGCACTTTCATGGCCATGTCCTTGTTCCGGTGCTGGGATTTTTCCTGCTGACACTGAACCACAATTCCGCTGGGCAGGTGGGTGATGCGCACGGCGCTACTGGTCTTGTTCACGTGCTGCCCCCCGGCGCCACTGGCACGGAAAACATCGATGCGAAGATCCTTATCCTCCACGTCGATCTCGATCTCATTGTCCAGTTCCGGATAAACGAAAACAGACGCAAAGGAGGTGTGGCGCTTGCCGCTGGCGTTGAAGGGAGAAATTCTCACCAGCCGGTGGACGCCGGTCTCCGACTTGAGATACCCAAAAGCGTATTGGCCGGTGGCGGTGAAGGTGACGCTTTTGATGCCCGCCTCTTCACCGGGCTGGAAATCGACGATGCTGGATTTAAAGCCTTTGCCCTCGACCCATCTCAGGTACATGCGGAAGAGCATCTCCGCCCAATCCTGCGCCTCGGTTCCGCCGGCACCGGCATTAATCGAGATAATGGCATTGTTCTGATCGTCGTCTCCGTCCAGCATCATATCCAGAGAGAACTGGTGCAACCGCCGACCCAGTGCACTGACCTGGCCGGACACCTCCTGCAGCGTATCCGCATCCTCCTCCTCTATTGCCAGTTCCTGAAGAATCCCCGCCTCCTCTATATCTTTTTCCAAGCCATGAAAGGCGTCGATCCGCAGGCCCAGGAACGACCGCTCCTTCAAAATGGTTGTGGTGGCGTCCGGAGTGTCCCAGAACCCATCCCGGGAAATTTCCGCTTCGATTTCCTGGAGTCGTTTTTCCTGGCCAGCCAGGTCAAAGATACTCCTTGAGCTGGTCCAGCTTCTGTTTATGTTCTTTCAGTGTCTGTTTAACTTCGGTACTCATCGGTTATCTCCTCTTTTTCACTATCCGGCTGACAAGCCATTTAAACCAACCCGTTATTTTCACCAACATGGCACCGTGTGCCGCCTGTCCATCTCGACGCATCAGCCGACCCGTCAGCACACCCAGCACGATCAGGCAGACAATGGGCAATCCATCCCCGATCCGGGTGTAAACGGTTTTTTCGGACAGCATGGGAACCCCTCGGACAAGCACCGCATCTTCGAACAGGGCGGTGCTGGCCATGATCCGACCAGCGGGGTCCACAAATCCGCTGATCCCCGTATTGGCGCAACGCACCAGGCTGCGGCGATTCTCGACAGCCCGGAAGACCGCCATGGAAAAATGCTGATATGCCGCACTGCTTTTACCGAACCAGGCATCGTTGGTCAGGTTGACCAGCACGCCGGCACCGTTTTTCACCAGGGATCGGGAAAGCCCCGGAAAAATGATCTCAAAACAGATCTGTACACCAATGGGCGGTTCATTTTCTCTCCAAACGAGGGTTCGTCCTTTTTCTCCGGACGAGAAGTCGCCCACCTGGGCAACCATCTTGCCCACGAACGAGAGCATGCGTTTGAGCGGCACGTACTCGCCGAATGGCACCAGGTGGACCTTGTCGTAGCGTCCGGTGGCACGACCGTCCGGCGCCACCAAATAGGCGCTGTTGTAGTAGGCATGTTTGCCCGGCGCTCCCTGGACGCTGGGACTGCCCACTAGCAGATGGATGCCCGCTTGGCGGACCGCGTCGGTCACCAGCCGGGTGAGCTTGGGGCTGGCCTCGAAGTAAAACGGCGTCGCCGTTTCCGGCCACACCACCAGATCCGGTTTGTCGGCAACGACGGACAGCGTTAGATCCACGTATTTCTTCGTGGTGCCGATCTGAAATGCCGGATCCCATTTCCGGGCCTGGTCGATATTGCCCTGAATCAACGCAATGCGGGGTGATGAAGCCCGGGCCATAGCGCCATCCATGGCCCGGATCCGCATATTCCCATATGCCAGTCCGAGGCTGATCAAGATGAGGGGCAGCACGACGGCCAGCAGGACCTGCCGCTTTTCTACCGGATGGTCCTGCCATTTTTTCTGCGCAAGAAACAGCAACAGCACATACACGGCAGCGTTGAAAAGCACCACCAGGAAAGAGATCCCATACACCCCGAATATATCGGAGATCTGAATGATATGCAACCGATTAAACTGGGAATATCCAACGGTTCCCCAGGTGAACCCAGTCAGCAAAAAGCTGCGGATATACTCCAGCGCCACCCAGAGAACCGGTGCCAGCAGAATCAAGTGGAAGGGTTTTTGACAAAGGCGGACCAAAGCCAAGGAAAAAAGCCCGGTGTAAAGGGACAGGTATGCGGCAAGCAGCACGAGCAGGGAGATGCACTGCCACCACGGCAGGTATCCGTAGGTACGCATGGTGAACACCACCCAGTACAACAAGGTCAGGTAGTGGGCCAGGCCGGCGATCATCCCGACCCTGAATGCTTCTTTGGGCGTCCGTCCACGCAACGCGATATGCAGGGGCACCAGGGCGACCCAGGCCAGTGCCGAAAGTCCAATTTTGGGAAATGCCGCCGTGAGCAGCAAGCCGCTGATAATGGCCGGCAGCCATTTCGATTTAAATTCGATGGTCACGTCAATCCTGTTGGGTAGGGGTCCCGTCCAGGTATCCCCGGACAGCCTGGATGGTGAGGGAAAACATCTTGCTGCCGGCCAGCATGGCACAGGGATCGTCCGGGTCGCCGCAAATCCCGGCAAAAGCCGGGCCAATGGCCATGGCCGGTTCAGGAATCTGCCCGGCAGCATCCAGCGCGCCAACATATGTGTCGAGGCGCTGCTTGAGGATATCGAAATAGTCGATGTCCGATCCCATGGTCAGGGATGCGGAGGCGGAGAGGGTTGTGGAAAAGGATCTGATATTGTTCCAGAAATGCTGGCCAAGGGGCGTTTTCGGGCCCCTGTCTGCCAAAAAGAAGGCGATCGCCCACCCTACCGAGATGATTCTCAGCAGCTGGATTTCGTATTCCAGAGCCGCCCGCTTTTCGGGCACCTCAAGCGGCAGGACACGCAGGATGGCGTTCATGTCGCCACGATCGATGGCAAATTGAAACAACTGCTCACCGGCGCGGGCAACCGTGTTACCTGCTTTTTCGGTATTGGTCATGGCACCTTCGAGCCTTCCGTCGAGATCGATGGTTGATGTCCGCCCTGCCTGCACCGGACTTGTCCAGAATGAACCACCGCGTCCTTTAAAAAAGACAACACACGTCGATCTATCGTCCATCGCACCGGTGTGTGCTGGCCAAACGCTCAAACGGCACAACAGTAAATCACCGATTCAGGCAAGTCAAGGCGGCTGTCACCGCGTCGAAGGCTTGAATTCCTGACCATTTCATGACATGAAGGCGAGGTTACTCGGTATACTCGTCAGCCACTGGCGATCCATCCGCTCATATTCTTTTTCAAATAACGATTGCGATCCAAAGAAAGAGACTGCTCATGCGACACTTCTCTGCGGCGCTGGTTCTTTGCTTGTTTGTTTCTCTTTCCGTTTCCCAGGTCTTTTCACAATCCCTTGAGCCGGCCGATCAAGCGATGGCAGAAAAAAACAAAAGCGGTTATCCCTATTTCAGCTGGGCGTCTGCCACCTTCGACCTTTCCGCCGGCTACCGCACAGACAAGTTGAACTGGCACATCGCCGGAAACCTGCAGGGAACCAATCCCAACGTCCGTTCCGAACTCACCTGGCCGGGTCTTCGCATCTATCAGCTGAAATTGGCCAATCGCACCGTGATCAAGGATCGTGTCTACATGCGGGGCCATTTGGACTATGGGACGGTGATCTCCGGCAACAACCAGGATTCGGACTATAATGGCGACGACCGCACTCAGGAATTCTCACGTTCAGTGAACGGTGCGGACGGCAACGACGTTTGGGACGGATCTATCGGCATCGGCCCCCGCTTTTCCTTTTTTGAATCCACGATGGTCGTCTGTCCCATGCTCGGCTATGCCGTCTCCGAGCAGGATCTGAATATCGTGGATGGCTATCAGGCCTTCACGGCGCCGCCCTTCACCACGCCCACCGGCCCCATCGCCGGCCTGGACAGCCGTTTTCAGACCCGCTGGAAGGGCCCCTGGCTCGGTATGGATCTCTTTTTTTCGATCCCCGGCACATCGCCATTTACCAAAGTCGGGGTCGTGTTTACCGGGGAATATCACTGGGTGGATTATCATGCCGATGCCAATTGGAATCTGCGCATGGATTACGCCCACCCCGTCAGCTTTTCCCAGGAAGCTGATGGCAGCGGTTTTATGGCGGGGGCAATGATCCTGTTCGAGAGGGGAAACCGCTGGGGTTTCCATGCGGGAATGAACGTCAAGGAGATGACCACGGACGCCGGGCTGGATCGCACCTACTATGCAGACGGTACGACCGGCGACACCCGTCTCAATGAGGTCCGTTGGCAGTCATTCACCTTTGAAGCGGGGGTGTCCTGCCAGTTTTAAATCGTGGCAGGCTCAAAAAGAAGCTCCTCGAACCCGGTGGGACGAGGAGCCAAAACAAAAAGTGCACACCCATTACCTGTATCGTACATCAAAAAAAACAAAACACAACACTCGATAATTTGGTATAAATTACGTATTCATAATACGTAGTCTATTGGGCGGAACGAGTCCTGGACAGCGGGTCGCCTTAGTGCCCCTGTTCGAAAATACGGTGACGCACCGAGATTGCCGAGGCGCCCGGCGAACAAGGCGCGAGAAGTGCCAATAGCAGCGCTATTGGCACGCCGAGCAACGCCGTACTCCGGGATGCATCGGCAATCGAATGACATTGTATTTATGAATAGGGGCATTTAAGCGCCGGATTCAGGCTCAGGCGGCGCCGTTCATGCGGTCGAGGATGATGTTGAGTACCCTGCGCAAGGGTTCGGCCGCCCCCCAAAGCAACTGGTCGCCCACGGTAAATGCGGTCAGAAAATGTCTTCCCATGTTCATTTTTCGAATACGCCCCACAGGGATGGAAAGCGTCCCGGAAACTGCCGCCGGGCTGAGTTGCGCCAGGGTGGCAGCCTTGTCGTTGGGCACCACCGAGACCCAATCGTTAGCCGAGGCAATGGCATTTTCGATGACGTCCAACGGAAGGTCCTGGGTCAGCTTGATGGTCAAGGCCTGACTGTGGCAGCGCATGGCGCCCACACGGACACATTGCCCGTCGATGGCAATGGGATGGTCTGAACGTCCGAGAATTTTGTTCGTCTCCACCATCCCTTTCCACTCTTCCCGGGTCTGGCCATTTTCCATTGCGCGGTCGATCCAGGGGATCAGACTGCCCGCCAGCGGCGCACCGAAATACTGGGTTGGGAAATCGGGCCCGGCCAGGGTCTCGGTTACCTGACGGTCAATGTCCAGGATGGCGGATGCCGGGTCTTGTAATTTTGATTTGGCACTGTCGCCCAGCCGCCCCATCTGGATTATCAGTTCCCGCATGTGGTTTGCCCCGGCACCCGAGGCACTCTGGTAAGTCATAGAGGTCATCCACTCAACCCAGTTCTTTTCAAACAGTCCGCCAAGGGCCATGAGCATCAGAGAGACCGTGCAGTTTCCGCCGATATAGTCTTTGATGCCACCGTCAAGGGCGTTGTCGATCACGTGGCGGTTGACCGGGTCCAGGACGATGACGCTGGTGTCTTTCATTCGCAACGTGGATGCGGCGTCGACCCAGTAACCGTTCCACCCCTTCTGCCGCAGCGCAGGGTGCGCCTGTTCCGTATAACCGCCGCCCTGGCAGGAAACAATCACCGCCATATCGGCCAACTTGCCCAAATCATTCGCATCCAGAACCGGCTGGGATCCGGCACCGATGTCCGGGCCGGTTTTTCCGGCCTGTGACGTGGAAAAAAAAGCCGGCTTGAAGCCTGCAAAATCGTTTTCAGCCTTCATCCGGTCCATAAGGACCGAACCGACCATTCCACGCCAACCAACAATGCCTACGCTGACCATTTGTTCACGACTCCTTAACCATATGTATAATCAACCGCCCGGGATCGCTGTTAATCGATTAATCCGCTGCCATCATCGACCCGCCGGCGCTTATTCCAATAAAGTCCGCATGGTCAGGTTGTCAAGAAGATTTATGGACCATCACATGGCCTCCGGCATATCTGTCCAGCGGCCCGACAAAAACTGTGAAATGGTCTTGAGAAACAACTCCGGTGTTTCTACCGGGATGGAGTGGCCGGCGCCCTTGACCACCAGATGCCGGCCGCCGCTTTTCTGGGCCACCTCCGCCGCGCCGCTGATACTGACCAGGGGGTCGTCTGAACCACTCATCACCAGCGCGGGCACATTATCCAGTTCCTTCAGCATGGATCTCAGGCTCGGGTAGCCGGCAAGCGCCGACAAGTGTGCCACCAGGGCCGACGCCCGGTTACGCCGGGCGATGGTTTTGATGATGCGGTCAAGAATTTTACTGTTCCGGACAAGGTAGCCCTCGCCAAAAACGTGCGGCAAAGCAGCGGCCACCAGGGTTTCGATCCCACCGCTTTCAACGATTTTCAGCCATGAACGGATAATCAGCCGAGCACGAATCGATGCCCGAACCCCAATGGAACAGATTACCAATCGGTCGACCGCTTTAGGCCTCCGCACGGCCATGGCATAGGCCAACAGCGCACCGTGACTCAACCCCACCAAACAGACCGGTCCCAGTTCAAGGTGACGAATCAGCGCGGAAAGATCTTCCATATGTAAATCCAGGGAAAGGGGCAATTCCCCCAACTCGCTTTCCCCCTGCCCCCTGGCATCGTAGAGCAGTGAGCGGAACTCTGGTTTTAAAGCCGCCGCGATCACCTTCCAGTACATGGTGGTCTGCAGGGTGCCGTTCAAGAAAATCACCACCGGCCGGGCAAGCTCAAATCCAATGGTTTCATAATACAGGCTGCATCCATCGTGGGTCCGAAAATATGCCATTTTCCGGCCATCCTTTTTCTATGGGGTTGCCGTTTCGGGCTCACCTTCATGCATATCATACTCTCTTTTAATACTGAAGATGGTACAATCTGATTTCAAACCGTGGACCGGTCTTGACTCTCATCATTTTCACATCTAAAAGGGACTCTTATTTTTTAGCACCACAAGGCACCCTTTACCCATGGTTGATCACGCATTAGAATTTCATAGAAATGCCATTGCCCTGGTCCCACCCACCGAGGATCGTCATCCAGGCATCGCTTTTTTTGTGGGCGGCAACCCACCCCAATACTTCTGCACCTGTCAGAAAACGGGGAAGACAACCTGCGCGCATCTAAAATCACTATTCAAGGCCATCGATAAGAAGGGCGCCGCAGACAATGGCCCGAATCTGGAAGCACGCTTTCGCAAAAGTATCTGGCATGATCTGGCTACCGTCTTGAGCCAGGGAGATCGGCTGACACCCAACACCACGACGGCGCAATTCTACAAAAGTGGCCACCAGACGCTGCTGAAGGTGCTAACGCCTGACGGAAAAGTCGCAATCACATATGGATCGGCCAACGGTGACAGAAATCGTTTCGCCGAACGGCTCGGCGCTTTTTCATCGGAAGGGAAAGACCCGGTTCCTGACCGGGCGGAAATTATCCACCGCCTTGGGCTGCTGACAATGAGCGATGCGGAACGGCAACTGCATGACCTGAAGATGAAGTCCCGTCGTCAGGCAGTCGAAGGCAGCCTGTGGTTTCGGCTGGCCTATCATTGTTTTCTGGAATTCGGGGCAGACGGCTGCCGGTTTCATCCGTCGGTAGATGAAGCGACCGGTGCGTTCATCATCACCTGCAAAGACCCGGAACAGGCCACCATCTTTCACGCCGGCATTGCACGAAATCGGGTTCGCCCGCTGTTGGACTGTTTCCGTCAACACCTGCCCAACCAGCACGGCTTGCCCATCCACCCCATCCCCCTGAAAAGTCTTTTCAGGGTGAGTCAAAATACCCAGACCGACCTGGATATATATCCCGTCATCCAGCTGCTGCAAGCGGAAGGGGAACAGCGCTTCTTTTCCCGGGAAGGGCTCGAACGGTTCATTTACGGGGATATCGTATATATTCCCGAACTCAAGCTCCTGGCAGAACTCGAAAAGCCGGGCAATGACCGCCAATTCAGCACACCCCGGCGAATGACCTTCAAACGCTACCAGATCCCCAGCTTCCTGGAATCCGTCGGAGATGAACTCGGTGGCGACGGATTTGTTATCGACCCGGACGTCAAGGGTCTTCAACTGCTGCGCCGCTGGAAAACCATGACACTGTCGCCCACGGCCATCGACAGGAACTGGTGCTGGCTCTCCATCACTTATGGTTTTGGGGACGAATCCGTTTCGTTGGTGGAACTGCTAAAGGCCCGCAAGGAGGCCATCCGGTATATCGGGACCCCCAGTGGCTGGGTAGACACCCAATCGCCTGCCGTGGAAACCATGACCAGGCTCGCCGACAAATTACCACCGGACCGTTTCAGTGGAGATGGCACGACGGTCAAATTAAGCCGACAGGAACTGTTTCAATTCTCCGCCCTGGAGGAAGCCGCACCCATCGTCATCGGCCCGGATGATAACACCGGCCACCTGTCCCGGATCCTGGCACTGGAACCGACTTCGTCACCAGGAGACCCCGGGCTGACCACCACCCTCCGAGAATATCAGAACGCGGGGTTAAACTGGCTCTGGTGGCTGTGGGAAAACCGTTTCGGAGGCCTGTTGTGCGACGACATGGGGCTGGGCAAAACCCATCAAGTCATGGCGTTGATGGCATGCCTCCAGCGGTACGATCCAGAAAAAAAAGGTTTTCTCGTGGTCTGCCCAACGACCGTATTGAGCCACTGGACGATGAAACTCGGGCAACATGCACCCATGCTGAATACCACGGTTTACTACGGCGGCGACCGGGACCTGTCTGCGGTCATAGACGATACGGATGTACTGATCACCTCCTATGGTCTGCTGCTTAGAGACATTGACCAGCTCAAGACCATCCCCTTTTCCATGTGCGTGTTTGACGAAATACAACAGATCAAGAATGCCGATACGAAAACCCACCGGGCCGCCTCCCAGATCGATGCAGCCATAAAACTCGGCCTGACCGGCACGCCCATTGAAAACGCCATCCTGGAACTCAAGGCCCTGATGGATGTGGTGGTCCCCGGATACCTGGGATCCGACCAGGCGTTCATTCAGCGCTTCGTGCCCGATGCCACGGCAGACCCGACGGTCTCGCAGAATCGCGAACAGCTGCGCCGCCTGATTTTCCCCTTTACCTTGCGCCGGCTCAAAAGCCACGTGTTGGACGAACTACCCGAAAAGATCGAGGACATCCGGTTCTGTGAACTCACCGACAAACAGGTCAAACTCTATCGGGATGCCATCGACTCCCGGGCCAAGGGAATCTTGGCCTTCTTGAAGGATGAACATGAAGCGGTCCCCTACATTCATATCTTTGCCCTGCTTACCCTGCTCAAACAGATCTGCAACCACCCGGCGCTGGTGGACAAGCAGCCGGTGGATGAGCGCAGCCAGGATTCGGGGAAATGGGAGTTGTTTAAAGAACTGCTGGAAGAGAGCCTGACATCGGGACAAAAGGTCGTCGTGTACAGCCAGTTCACCGGGATGATCGCCATCATTGCCAACCACCTCAACCGTCACGGCATCGGCCACGTGATCCTCACCGGAGCCAGCCGGAATCGTGGCAGGCTGGTCGAAACATTCAACACCGAAGCGGGGTGCCGGGTATTCGTGGGCAGCCTGAAAGCCGGTGGCACCGGCATCGACCTGGTAGCCGGATCGGTGGTGATCCACTATGACCGCTGGTGGAATGCGGCAAAAGAAGATCAGGCCACTGACCGCGTCCATCGCATCGGCCAGCGACGTGGCGTACAGGTGTTCAAACTGGTCACACGAGGCACGCTTGAAGAAAAAATCTCTGCCATCATCGAAAAAAAACGCAAACTGATGGCGGACATCGTGCGCGAAGACGACCCGGGGCTGCTCAAGTCCTTCAATCGGCAGGAATTGCTTGCGTTTTTATCCTGACAGAAATAGATGAGGTGACGATCGGTTGGTTGAGCTCCCTTTTTTGACAACGGACCATATCGGTCGCATCTTTACAGGCTTGGAAATGGTTCTTGCCGCCTAATTATTTTCTAACCATGCAAGGCTAATGTAGCCTCGTCAGGTTCCCTTAAACGCCTACTGGCACCAAACAAATTTAGTATCGCGATTAGTTGGTTATTGTCTGGAAACTGTCTAATCAGTCGGTTTTCAAGGATCCATAAAAGGAGTTTAATCATGTCGACGAAATTTTACTGCAACAGCGAGATTTGCACCCATGCAGACAAAGGGCCCTTCGTTCTCGAACTGCCCCAGGAGTCGGTGATGGACGGTAACAACCTGGCCACCATCTTCTGCCCCCGGTGCAGCAAGCCCATGAAACCATTGCCATCGGACCCACAAAAAAGTGCAAGCAATAAGCGGTTTTACTGCCACAGCGATGCCTGCAACAGGAACAAAAACAGTATTTTCTTCATCGACCTGCCGGGTGAAGCGATCATGGACAAAAACAACATGGCCACCATCTTTTGCCCCAAATGCGGAAAAGAGATGAAACCGTTTGACCAGCAGCCAAGCACGGCAGTCAACTTCTGACAGGGTGCTGGAAACACGTCATGAGCGCTGGCAGGGCAAGGAGTTTTAAGATTGGGCAAACTGATTCTGTCCTTAGGGATCATCGTGGCGGGACTATCGCTGGGGTACGCCATTCAACGACTGTCCCGCGCGAAATTATTCACGCTGCCCATTTCACTCGACGACTTGCGCAAACGCCTTCAGAAAACAGCCCTGCTTTTCGTCCTGCCGTTGACGGTATTGGGTGCCATCTGGATCGTGGACGTCCGGTCCTTATCGATTGCCGCCCTCCCCCTTATCGGCGTGGGAGCCATTACATTGGGTGGACTCCTGGCCATGGGCGCCGCCGAAATGCTCAGGCTCGAGCCGCGCAAGACCGGCGCCCTGATTCCCTGTGGCGCATTCACCAACATCGGATCCATCGGCGCCTTGATTTGCTATGTTTTTCTGGGAGAAAAGGGGTTTGCCCTGGTTCCCATATACAAACTGTTTGAAGAGCTGACCTATTACGCGGTGGGATTCCCCATTGCCAAGTATTTCAGCGCCATGGATGCCAAAAGGGACTCCACCGGTTCCCGGCTGAAAGCACTCGTCAGCGATCCATTCATCCTGGTAGCCGTGTCCAGTATTTTCCTGGGCGGGATTCTCAATATTTCCGATCTGCCCAGACCTGAAATATTCGGCATGATCAACGCCGTATTCATCCCCCTTGGCACCGGCCTGCTGCTCATCTCCATCGGTCTTGCCATGCGATTTAAAAACCTCCGCCACCACCTGAACGCGTGCGCCCTGGTATCACTGATCAAATTCGCCATCGTTCCCCTTTGCGCCACTGCTGTCGCCTGGTTCATCGGCTACGGCCGAATAGACAACGGGCTGCCACTGAAGGTGGTAATGATCCTTTCATCCATGCCGGTGGCCTTCAACGCCCTCATCCCTCCATCCATCTATGATCTGGACCTGGATCTGGCCAACGCCTGCTGGTTCTTCACCACGTCGGCATTAATCGTCGTGCTGCCGGTGCAGTTGATACTGATCAGCAAGATTTGACCGAATCCGGTCCCGGCCGCAAAAAGGCTGCCTCGGTTGACCTGCATCCCCATTTAGATGTAAAAGTGTAAAATCGCCTGCCTGTGAACCGCGATAGCGCTTCATCATTACGGTGAACCCTCCCCGCGGCTTGCTGCAGAGAGGGTTCAATCACGGGCATCATCGGTTTGGACCCAAAACTGTTTTTTTGGACCTAAAAACAGAATACGATTCCAGTGGAAATTCGAACCCGATCCTTTTTTCTACTCTTCACCCTATGCCTGTTTTCGGCGATTGCTGCATCTGCCGCGGACCAGCGAATCATCGTTGGACTTCATGACGATACACCACTGATCTTCACCGATACGGACAGTCGGGTCAAGGGTATCGCTGTCGACATTCTCACCCACATCGCACGGAAGGAGGGTTGGGATATCCAATACCGTCCGGGCTCTTATGTCCAGTGCACCCAGCGCCTGGAAACCGGGACCATCGACCTGTTGCCGGGTATGGCCATGTCTGCACAGTTGGAAGATGTATTTACCTTCGGCGAGGAGACCATCGTTGCGAACTGGGGCCAGCTCTACATCAGTTCGGATGCCGCCTTCTCGGACATCCTTGATTTCCATGAAAAGGATGTGGCAGCGGTTGAGGCGGACATCTATTTTCAATTCTTTGAAACCATCCTGGACAAGTTCGAAATTCGACCTCGATTTATCATGGTGGACAGTTACAGAAAGGTGTTGTCCATGGTCCACGAGAAAAGCGTGTCGGCCGGCATCGTTCCCCGGCTTTACGGCGCTTACTATGAAAAGCGGTTCAGGGTGCGCCAAAGCCCGATCAGTTTCAGGCCGACAGAACTGAGGTTCGCCGTGGCCAAGGGCCGTAACGCATCCATTCTCACCGCGCTGGACCACCATCTGAAGCAGCTGAAGGAAAACCCCAATTCGATTTTCTACCAATCGCTGGACCGGTGGACCCAGGGGGTCCGAAAAGTGACCCTTCCATTGTGGCTGCGCCCCCTGTGGGTGCTGGGTTTTATCGCCGGCATCATGGGATTGATTATCGTCGGGATCGTCTTTCTCAGAAAACAGGTCAAACTGCGCACTGAAGCGTTGAAAACCACCATCGCGGAAAAAGAGAAGATAGAAAGCGAACTGGCCGTGGCCCGGGGGATCCAGCTGCAGCTGTTGCCAGGGAATTTCCCGGCCGTTCCCAGCCGAAAAGAGTTCGACATATACGCCAGCCTGGAGCCGGCCCGCGAGGTGGGCGGTGATTTTTACGACTTTTTTTTCATCGATCGCAACTCCCTGTGTATCGTCATCGGTGATGTATCCGGCAAGGGGGTGCCTGCAGCCCTGTTCATGGCCATGACCAAAACCATGATCAAAGCCGCGGCACGGCTTTTGGTGGAGCCGGAATACATTCTGGCCGATGTCAACCGGGAGATAGCCAGAAACAACCCGTCCCTCACGTTCGTAACGGTTTTTCTGGGCGTTCTGGACTTGAATTCCGGCAACCTTACCTATACCTGCGCCGGCCATAATCCTCAGCTGTTTATTGGGCAACGAGGAAACACGGTGCTTCTTGGGGATGCACAATGCCCGGCCATAGGCCTGGACGACACCTTTCAATACCGGCAGGCCACCGCGCAACTGCGGCACAAAGACGGCCTGCTTCTGTTTACCGACGGCGTTACCGAGGCACAAAATGGCAAGAACCGCCTGTTTACGCAGGAGTCCCTCATGAACACCGTCGCCCTGACTGCCGATGTTGCGCCCAGAGAGCGGGTCATGGCCGTCTTGTCTCAAATCCGTGAATTTACCGGAGGCCGCCCGCTGGATGATGACATGACACTGCTGGCGTTGACCTATTTCTCTCCAAATCGAATGAGTGACGCTAAAAAGACCATTGTGCTGAGGAATGACATTCGTGAAATGAGCCGGATTATAGACGCGATCACCCATATAGCCGATTCGGTGTCATGCCCACCGGTGGTGGTTCATGACGTCACCCTGGCCATGGAAGAGATATTCTCCAATATCGTCTTTTACGGATTCGGTGACGACCTGGATCACCACATCACCCTCCATTTGGCCGTCGAAGGGGACGCTATGATCCTGACGTTGCAGGATGAAGGCATCCCTTTCAACCCCTTGAATGTTCAAATCGGCCGTCGCGACAAACCCCTGGAGGAGCGGGACAAGGGAGGAATGGGAATTACCCTGGCCAAAAACCTCATGGATCAGATGGAATACCGTCGTGAGCGAGGAAAGAATATCTTACGAATGGAGAAGCGATATCGATAGCCCGACAAGGAGAAACAAATGAATCTATTGGTAAAATCGAAGCAGAAAATGGATGGGGTGTATATGCTGTCGCCTTCCGGACGGCTGGATACCAGCACTTTCCCCATATTGGAGGATCGCGTGGATGTGGTGCTCCGGGAAAAGCCTCACACCCTGGTGTTTGACATGGAAAGGCTCGACTACATCTCAAGCATGGGCGTCCGGGTAATCGCCAAAGCCCAGAAGACCATGAAGGTTTACAACGGCAGGGTGATCCTACTGAACCTGCAGCCCCAGATTCAAAAAGTATTCGACATCATCAAAGCCCTGCCATCCCAACAGGTCTTTTCAACCATGGGGGAACTGGACGACTACCTGGATCGGATGCAGCGGCAGGTCACCGGATAATTGTGAGTTGTGAGTTGGGATTTATTTGATAATCGTTACCTGCAGTTTTTAGTTACCGGTTCATCCGGTTTAAGAGCATAGGAGCATATCATGGACAACCCCATCCACCACTACTGGGAACTTCGGCTTCTGAAAATAAAAAAGGCGCTGGAGGCCAACAACTTCGATGTCTATATCGCCGACAACAAGGATCAGGCCAAAAAAATGGCCTACGACACGATCATCCCGACCACTGCCCCGAAAACTATCTCATGGGGCGGATCCATGACCTTTGTCGGCACGCGGCTTTACGAAGCGCTGAGAAATGACCCCCGCTACGCGGTACTTGACACCTACGACAAAAGTCTCTCACCGGAGCAGAGCATGCAGCGACGGCGGGAATCACTGCTGGTGGATCTTTTCATCACCGGCACCAATGCCGTCACTGAAAGCGGCCAGCTGGTCAACCTGGACATGATCGGCAATCGGGTTGCAGCCCTGACCTTCGGCCCTCGCCACGTGCTCATTTTCATCGGCCGGAACAAGATCGTGCCGGATCGTGAGGCTGCCATTGTCCGCGTTAAAAACTACGCGGCACCGGTTAACGTCGTGCGACTGGACAAAAAAAATCCCTGCGGAAAAACCGGCCGCTGTGAAAATTGCAGCAGCCCCGACCGCATCTGCAACACCTGGACAATTACTGAAAAGAGTTTCCCCAAACACCGGATAAAGGTCGTTCTGATCAACGAAGACATGGGATTCTAAGGAGCAATGGACATGACCATCGAAGCAACCACCTGGCTCTATGTGGCCATTCTGAAAGCCGGACCCAGCGAACAGATCGTCGGTCAGACCGACAGCGAACACGATATCTCTTTCATCCCGGCCTTTCTGGACAAAGAATCCGCTCAGCAGGCCATGTTTCATCTGCACCTGGAGAAAAAGAAGAAGTACGAAGTACAGGCCATCATCTACGAAGACCTTGCCCGCCATGCCGCTGAGAACGGATTTCTCGTTTTTGTCCTGGATGATGAGGGCAAGGTGTTGGAACGTCTTCCCGCCACCCCCTAAAACCAGCTTTCACCTGTACAACCGACGCCCCTGCCCTGCCAACCGCTCGGGACATGGTGGCACGGAATCCGATGCACGCTCAATCGATCGTGTTTATCCGATGCTTCATAAACGCTGAGATGGCAGCCAGGACGATGTCGGATTTTTCCAGGTGCGGCGCGTGACCGCAGTCGGCAATCACCTCGACGGTCACCCCGTCGCCGCTCCTTGCCTGGATGACATCAAGCTGGCCCATTGACCCGTATGGATCCGTTTCCCCCTGGATGGCCAGCACCGGCACATGAATGGACGGCAGGAAGGCATCGATCCGCCACTGCATGAAATCCGGATGGAGCCATACATCGTTCCAGCCCCAGAAGGCGCAGTGGGTGTTTTCTCCATGGTAAGGGGACAACCGGGCTTTAAGATCTCCGTTGAGGTAGCCTTGGCGCGCGGCTTCAATGGATCGCCGGGTGAGTCCTTCGCAAAAAACGTGGGCGGCGAGGGTGACAACCCCCTTCAGGCCCGGACAGGGACAGCCGCCGGCGTGGATCAGGGCGATGGAGCCGCCGTCCGAGTGGCCGACAAGCAAGTAATCGCGAACCCCGCTTTGCCGAAGGACCTCGGGCAGGACCACCAATCCCTCGTGGTGCATGAAATCGACCCTCCGCGGCAGCGGGCAGGGTGCGGAACCACCGTATCCCAGGCGGGAGTAGACCAATGCCCCGCAGCCGGCGATCTCGGCCAGCCGGGCTGGAAAATCCCGCCACAAGGCCACACACCCCAGCCCTTCGTGAAGAAATACCAGGGTGGGCGCTTCGTCCGGCGAGGGGCCGATCCATGCGGCCTCCAACCGGTCACCGGTGGCGCTCAACTGCAGGTCGAAGGGGACCTGGCAGGTTATTTCTGGACCCACTTGCCACCGGCATCCTGGATCCATTCCCCGGGGTTCGCATTTTCAGCGATCTGCAGCGCCCGACGCCGACCGACCACCTCGGCGGTGGTTCCCTGCTGTTTGGCGATGGCGCCGTATACCAGCTGCCGATCCTGGTTTTCCGCGTCTACCAGCGTCTGTTCCGACTGGTTGCCGCTGATGAAGGCGAGAAACCCCTGGTTGTTCTCCCCGACAATACCGGCAGCCTTGAGTTCGATAATTCTCGGCAGCCTGTCTTTCATCCGTGCTTTAATGTCGGCGCAAAAGGCGGATGCCGAAAAGAGAAACACACCGGCAACAACCGTCGCCACAAACCACACATATCGTTTCTGGTTCATTTGAATCGTCCTTTCTTGGCCAGCGGAACGCCGTTTGGCGCCGGCATCATTCAGTCGGCTTGATTGCTTTGGCGGTTTGGTCAATATCCCCGAAGAAATCGTCCAGGGCCCGGTCCACTTTGACGTTCACGTCAATGGTGATGTGAATGGGTTTGATTTCAAGCGGCTTCACCTCTACCTCGTGACGGGTGGCGCAGGATGAAAGACCCCATAGGGCCCAGACAATTGCCGCCGCAGACAGCACCATTTTATTCAGCATAACGGATCTCCTTTTACTGAATCATGTTGACGATATCCTTATACTGCAAAAGCTGGTTCAGGGGAAGTCTCAGATTCACGTCGAGGCCGATGCCCTGGAAGACCGAGCCCTGCGCACCGGCCTTGATGCGAACGAAGCTGCCGATCTCTTTTTGGTATACAAAGGGCAGCGGGTTGGCCGGCTTGCCGTCGAACTGGAGGCGCATGAGAAAATCATCGCCTTCGGAGACCAACCCAAGCTTGGCCCAGGTATAGGCATAGTCCTTCAACGCCTCCTGGGCCAGCTCCACCTGGGCAAACTGAGGTGTCCCGGCCGGAATTCCCCGGGTGAGCATCTCGGTGCCGGTAAGCTGAATCTTTCCGGTTTCCCCGGGGGTGGAAAAGAGAAACCCGTCATCGAAGCGAATGCGGCCATTGCTGTATGCAATGGGAATCCTGCCGTTTACCGTGCCGCTTCCCCTGGCGTTCACCGCCCCCAGCTGTTCGAGGATCCTGGCCAGGCTCAACCGCTGACAGTAAAGGCTCGCCTGATAGTCCTGCCTGCCGGCCGTGATTCGCAGCGCCTGGGCGTCCACCTTGCCGCCGCACCAGTCCAGACGGCCTTTCTCGACAAACAGGGTGTTATCCGATTCGATCTGGACCTCGAACCTGCCACCATCCACCACGATGCCGCCCATGGAAGCCTGGGAAAATTGGATCGGCTGGGCCGGACCGCTGCGAATGCGCGGCAGTTCCGGGAAACGCAGGTTGGTCTCGATCCCCGCCACCGAGATGTTCTTGTCCGCCATCCGCAGTTCGCCACCCCGTATGGCAAGATCGACATCGCCCCGGATACCTGCAGAAGAGATGGACCCTTTGCCTTGTGCAGAAATGGTTCCGGACAGCGTCACCCCTTTGGCTGCCGGGGCGAAACGCCCCAGGTCGCTTTCAGCCGGCAGTTCGTAGGGCGGAATGCGAAACGTCAAATCTGCATCCCCCAGGCGGGGCCCGTTGATATGCATGTTGCCGGCAAGGACCGCGGTCATTCCTGGGAACAGGCCGCTGTCATGGGTAGCGGTAAAGGCATAGGCATCTCTGGTCTGGGTGATCCGACCCTTGATATTGCCTATCTTGCGCTTGCGATGATCGACCCGTGCAACTGAAAAAGTGCCTTGGCTGGCCGCTGCCTTGGGATCCGAACGAAAAGGAAGGTCCAGACGCCCCCCGGACAGCTGCAACCCGCTGTCTTGGTGATGAAACCAGCCGTTGGCGCATTGCAGCCGGGCATCCACAACCGGCGCACGGCGCCCTTGCTTCTGAAACCGCGCGGACAGGGTCAAGGTGTCGAGCCGACCGGCCATTCCCTTGCCATCGAGAGTCGGAGAGGCAAGCCGGACCCGGGCGTGACCGATCCAGGCCGGGTCATGGGGTTCATCCTTGAACTGCAGATTTCCCCCCGCGTCAGCCGATGGCAGGTTGACGATTGCTCCGGCAGCGGTTGCCCGGATCTTCTTCAGGTCCAACTGCCAGTCGGCGCTCCCCCCCTGCCCGTCACCCCTGGCCGTCAGGCTGAAACGGGGCGCACCGCTATGGATGTTCGCGCCGGCAATGGTGATCTCCAGCGGATTCGACCGGGTGATCCGGTCAGTGGCGGCCGTATTGAACCCGGCGGTCCATTCTCCCGAGGCCTTTTGGGAAACATCGAATGTCACCGGCAGGGATGCACTGGATTTCAGGGAAACCGGCGTCGAGCCTTCGATGGACCAGGGCAGGAGCGTCAATCCGGCCTTACCGGCCGCACCCCATATGTCTCCACCGAGATTCACGGTCGCTGCCAGCATGTTCATGGCCACGGGGGCCGGCGTCTGAAGCTGCACCCCCTGGGCCTCGATCTGCCAGGTCCGCCAATCCTCGCAAACGGCCGACAGGGTGGCCGGAGTCCCATCTTGCGCAGGTTCAATGATCGCTGAGGCGTAGGCCAGCCGACCGCTGCGCCAGGACAGGTCGATATTGGCATTGAAGATCGTCAAAGGGGTCCATCTCAGCAGGGCGCTGGTCTGAACGGTCACTTGCCCGGTGGCATCCAGTCCGGAAATCAGATGAATCAGGTCGGCAAAACGATCCAGGGCGATGGCGGGGCCGTCGACGCTGACCCTTGCCTGTTGGTTGTCCACGTCCACTTGAGCGACCAGCGCCAGGAGCTGGTCGCGGGGGTACAGGCGCACATGGGCATCCAGCTTCGTGGTATTCTTTCCATCGGGTTTCAAATCTGCTTCAAAAGGGATTTTATGGGTCGCGTTGTGCCAGGTGAGATTGACCATACCGCTGCGGATTTCGACTTTCTCCACGGCTATGTCCGCGAGCGGTGACATGGCGTCTGAGCCTGAGCTGTCGGCCGGCTCCGTTCTCACCAGTGAGGCGCGATCCAGTCCCGGCACGGTAAATCCGTCCGGACCAAGGGCCCCGTTTACCGTCACACCGTTGATGCGGATTCGGCGAATTTTCTTTCGGGACAGCTCTTTCGGCGTGTAGTCGATAATTATGGAATCAATGGAAAGGGCCGGCTGGTCGGCATGGCCGAAAACAAGTGGCCCCGCCGCCGTCTGGAACAGACCGATGCTGGAGATCCGTCCCGTGAAATCCGCAAATCCCAGCCGTCGGATCTGCGCCACGGGAAGCCGGTCGGTGACCAGCTCCGGCAGGTACAGGTAACCCACGAAAAGCAGGCACCCCGCCAGGGCGGCCCCCGTGGTCAAGACCAGAACAACGGTCGGCCAGTATCGTTTACCGTTTGAGGGTTCGTTCATCTACCCATCGATGTTAAGGATATGACTGGAAAATTCTAATTCCAAATGATATTGAACAGATATATTTGTGTCAAACAAAAAGGCCGCGCACCGCGATAGTGAGCGCACTCCCCGCCGCTTGTCGGAGCGAAGCAGAGATCCCGCCCATCGGGGCCGCGTGAAGGTGGGTTCTTGTGGTGGAGAAAATGATTACCTGCCATGACATCACTTTTCGATATCCGGGCGCAGAGGCGCCGCTGTTCGATGGCCTCGATGTGACCATCGACAAACCGGGTTTTCACGCCCTTTTCGGGCCCTCCGGCGTCGGTAAAACCACCCTTGCCAAAATTATTTCCGGCGACATCGACAACTTCTCAGGGAAGGTGGAGGGCATCGGCAAAATGCGCTGCCTGTATACATATAACCGGGAGCGGCTGCCCGGGTGGTCATCGGTGGGCAGGCACCTGGAGAAGACCACCCCCCCGGGCCGCCAGCTGCTGAGAGACGAATTCATACACCATTTCGGCCTAACCAGACTCATGGGCATGCGTTATTCCCAACTCTCCATGGGGCAGTGCAACCGGGTCAACCTGCTGCGGTACCTTCTCCAGGATTTCAGCATCCTGATCATGGACGAAAGCCTGGCCAATGTCGATGAACCCACCCGGCAGACCATCCTCTACAAAATTAAATCGATCTTCCCGGAGGCCGGCTTTCTTTACATTTCCCACAATGTTGTGGAAGTGGCCCGGTTCTGTGACCAGATCGTCGTCTTTCGCGGGGCGCATCAATCGCCCCAGACGTGTCGCATCAGCGGGCAGGATCACCGTGAAGACCGGCCCCTGGATAAAACCGCACTGGAGCAGTCCATGCTGGAGATCATGCATGCTGCATAGACGCATTTTCCAGTTTTTCATCGTCTACCTGCTGGGCCTGGGCCTGCTGTTCGGCATCAAGCTCGCCCTGAATCTTTCCGATTACGTCATCCCGGGACCCACAGGTGTTTGGCACACGGGACAGGCGGAATTTTCCCGTTATATGGGTGATGTGCTGGATACCTTTGCCGTGGCCGTCATCGGCCAGGTGTTGTCCATCCTGATGGCCCTGGGCGTCGGCGTGGTCGGACGCCGGGCCACCTGGTTCGGTTCTTTCATCAAGGTGGCCGCCTACAACGTACAGGCTTATCCCATCGTGGCCATCGCACCGATCCTGTTCATCCTGCTGGGGGATGGATTCCTGACCCGGTTGTTCATCGCCGCCATGATCTGCTATTTCCCGCTGCTTTTGTCGGTCATCGGCATCATGAGCGAGCCGGTGGTCGATATCGAACATTTCTATCGGGTGACGGGACGGCTGCGGTGGCAGCTGGAAGTCAAAATCCGGGCCTTCGAGAACCTGCACAAGCTGACCACGGTAATTTCCGGCAGTGCCACACTGGCCATGGCGGGTACCATCGTGGCCGAATTCATCGCAGCCAATGCCGGCATCGGTTACAGCATTCGCATCGCCCTGTACCAGAGCGATCTGTCCAAAATTCTGGTGGCCCTGTTTATCATCGGCATCACCCTCTCCCTGTACCAGGGCATATTGGAACTGCTGGGTGCCGGTTTGAAAAAAGCCTGGGCTGCCGGATAGTTTTTTCACACTGACGGGAGGTCGCACCATGGCTCCACGCCTGGCATTTCCACGCCTTACCACTTTGATTCTGCTGTGCCTCGTCGGCAATGCCCTGATGGCGGCCGGCCCGGTTCTGGCACAAGAAAAGGTTGCCTACCGCCTGAAATGGCTGATCAATGCCAGCACCGCCGGGGACGTATTTGCGTTGGATCAGGGCTTATTTTCCAGGCAAGGGCTGGAAGTCGCGGTCAAAGCCGGGGGCCCGGAGCGGGATGCCGTCCGGGAACTGGAACTCGGATATGCCCATTTCGGCGTGGCCTCGGCGGACCAGGTGATCCGGGCACTGGCCAAAGGGGCGTCGGTGGTCGTACTGGCCCAGTTGTTTCAGGTCAACCCCCTCCAATGGATCTACCGAGCAGACGACTTTACCCTGTCACGAATCCAGGATCTGGCGGGCCGCACGGTGGGCATCACCTATGGCGGCAACGACGAAACCATCATGCGGGCCCTGCTGGCTACTGTCGACATGGATGAACATCAGGTTCGCCTGGCCAGCGTCCGATACGACTATACGCCTTTTTTTCAAAATCAGGTGACGATCTGGCCGGTTTACCGCAATACCCAGGGGCTCATTTTGTCGGACAAGCTTGCGGTAGGGGGTGAGCGGGTGGCTTTTTTCGATCCGTCCGAACACGGGGTTCGGTTCGTCGCCAACAGCGTCGTTACCTCACAAAAAATGATGGATCTCCATCCGCAATTGGTGGGCCGATTCACCCGGGCCCTGCTGGCCGGATGGCGGGCGGCCATGGCCCCGGCCAACGAAAGTACGGTCGTCCGGGCAGTAGCCCAATACGATCGGGATACATCGGAAGCGGTCATGCGCCGTCAGTTGGCGGCCACCCGTCAGATGATCCAACCCGACCCCGACATCCCCATCGGCCATATCGATACAACGGCATGGCGGCAGACCGAGCAGATCATGATCCGGCAACGGCTGATTCCCGGTCCGGTGAACGTCATCGGCCGGCTCACCCCCCAGGAAGAGCTGATGAAATGATCGACGGGGCGCTATTCCGGATAGCGGGCCTTGACCTTTTCGTGCAGGGCCTGGGAGCGCATCCATAAATAACCCGTATCCGTGTCGTAGTCGTAGGAAAGCAGCCGGTCGGTTCCCTGTCCCGACCAGCGGCACTTTTCTTCATGGTCACTTTCCTGCCGGCATTCACCATAACGCCGGAAAACTTCCGCTTTCAGGTCCAGGTAGTCCAGATAATTGCTGGTCTCCACGAGGATGGTGTAGAGCCCGTCCTGCCAGAACCCGTAGAAAATATTGTCTACTCTCGCACGGCCGAAACGCCTTTTCCGCTGTGCATGCGAGTACTGCTGCACACCCCCATATGCCGGATCGGTTCCCGCGAGTTCCAAGCCTTCAAACTGTGAGAGCGGCTGGCCCCATTTAAGGCCAAGGTACCCGGAGTCATCACCGGTGGGCGATGGCGGTGAGAGTGGCAGGCCGGCGGCGGGGATGCCGGACGGGGGTGTGAGATCGGCGACGGGTGGTTGCTCGGAAGACGGTTTGTCTCCAACCGGCAACGGTGATTGAATCAGCCGATCCACCTCTTTTTCATCGACCCTCACCACCCGGCCATCTCTGTAGTAATTGACGGCACCGTTTTCCTCCCACGCTCGTGGGGTCTGAAACATCTCCCCCGACCTGAGGATCACCATATCGGCACCGACCGGGCCTGCGCCTGCAGACATCGCGATTCCTAAAAAAACGATAACATATAGTCTATGCATGCATTTCAAACCATTCATGTGGAATGACACCGGTCGAAGACGGTAATAAAAATATTGATTGGGCTGGAGCTTGACCCGGTTTCAATCTATCCGCCCCCATTCGCCATGTCAAACCTCAAGGGAAATCCTTTGAATTTCTCACACAGTTGGCATACGTTGTGGACCTAATGGATTGGACAGAGGAGGAAGTGTTGACAGACAGACCGGAAAACGGCAGACATCGGCCTGACCCGCCACGCGTGTGGGAGTATACGCTCCCCGGCGGCCACCGGGTGATGGCAGGAAAAACAGATGCGGACAACGATCGCCTCAGCCTGAAAGTCGCCGGTCCCAACGATTGGTGGTTCCATGTGCGCGGCATGCCCGGCAGTCACGTGGTCCTGACAGCCGCCGGAGATCGGACGCCGGACCGGAATACCTTGAACCAGGCCGCCGCCATTGCGGCCTTCCACAGCAAAGCACGGGGTGGCGGGGTCGTCGCGGTTTCCGGCACCCTGGCCCGCCATGTCACCAAACCCCGCGGCGCCAAACCCGGCACTGTGCAGATTCGCAAAGAACGGATTTTTAAAGTCCGGCCGGCACTGCCTGAAGCTTACTGAATCCACGGCCTGGACAACCGCCGACCATGGTCGCCGATGAACACCAGATTCCTGCAGCGACCGCACAGACCGGGAAGATTGCGATGAAGGACGACCTGACCAAATGGATGAACCGATTTCAATCCGTTGGTATTGATAAATACCTGCTCCACATCGGGTCCATAGGATTTCAAGGTATTGACCAGCTCATGGGCGGATGTGCCGTCGAAATCCCCGTCGAGGGTAAGGTGGACACTGTTTCTGCTTTTATGCTGGAAAATCTTGAAATTCATGGCCATCGGTTGTCTTCCTTTCCACCGCCGGGGGCGGCACCATTCGTTTGTCGGAAAAGAATTCCGGTGATGGACACCAGGTGCGTCACACCGGGAGTGGTGAAGCGGCGGGAAGCTCTACGCAGGCAATTTTATTTCAGATCCGCAACCATCGACAGCCCAATTTCCACTGGCACACCAATCATTTTCAGGATGCCGCCTCACGCGAAACCAATCAGCAATGATGGTGCCATATTTAATCATGAATCGAAAATTAAAAAATTAACGCTTTATATTAGATGGTTAAGTAGATATCGCATTAACTCGTATGATTCATCGCCGACATGTATTGTGGCATAAAATACCCATTGTCCATGGAAATCGTGACATAAGGACGGTCCCTCCCCCCCTTGCCGACATCCCGATCTCGCGATATCCTGAACCACATCCGCTGCCCGAGGATCGATAGTGGGATGGCGGTTTTCGGGAATGCGCCCAAAAACCGTTAAAGCACTTGACGGACAAGGCATTTGCAGATATAGGTGGCCACCTTAACGGTCCTTATGTTTTCACATTAATATGGAGGAGAATGAACAATGAATAAAGGTGATTTAATCAACGAAGTGGCCCAGATCGTTTCAACCAAAAAACAGGCTCAGGAAGTCGTGGATGGTGTCTTTTCAGCTATCACCGGTGCCCTGAAAAAGAATGAACCCATTCAGATCGCCGGTTTTGGCAGTTTCAAGACCGCCAAGCGGGAAGCCCGCACGGGCCGCAATCCCCAGACCGGAGCCGAGATCAAGATTGAAGCCAGGATGGTTCCCAAGTTCGTACCGGCAAAAGCACTGAAAGACGCTGTAAAATAAAAGATCCCGTCGATCCGTCACCCAAAAAAGGCAGGGCCGCTGGCCCTGCCTTTTTTTATGACCCAGGAGAAGGCCGTTTTGCCAGGCGGCCGATGGGCGATCGTCGCATCCTGCCCGCACATTGACTTTCACCAAGGGGGTTGCTAATACAATTGACCATGGAATCAGGTGAAATTGTAGAATATATTGACGATCAAAAAATCATCTGTTCGGTGGTGATGGAAGGCGGTAATCAGAGGCTCCGGCTGTTGACCGAACACAACCGGGATGTCAAAGTGGCTGCCCAGCGGCTTTCTCACCGGGGGTGCAAGCGTCTGGACCTGTCCGCGGGCAGGAACCGCCTGGTAGAATCGCTGCGGGAGCTCTCTCTCAAACGAAGTGCCATTGCCGATGAAATCGAGATCGAAGCGCTCTGGGAAGTCCTCAATCAAGAACTGGCGTGGATCGATCTGGAAACCATGACCGGCCTGTGTTTCCCCATGGCTGTGGACGATGATCACCGATCGGGAGTTATCCGCGCCTTGTTTAAAAGCCGGCGCTATTTCAAGTTCAGGCCTGACCGATTTTTCCCCCATACTGAAGAACAGGTGGCGGCCATCATCGAAACAGAACAAAATGCGACCCGCAGGGATCGGCTCATCGACGCCGGTGCGGCATGGATCCAGACGGTACGGTCGGGATCGACCGCCCAGCCGCCGGCATGCCACCGGGAACTGGTGGAAAAATTCAAATCTTTTTACCTGTTCGATAAAGAAAGCCCGCATTTCGAGGATGCCAGGACGATCATGAAAAAGGCCGATCTGACTTCGTCTGAAGCCATCTTCAATCATCTGGTGGCCATAGGCGTGTGGACGCCGGATGAAAATGTCGATCTACTGCGCTATAAAATCCCTACGGATTTTTCGCAGCCGGTCCTCGAACGGGCCCGGTCCGTGTCACCTGCAACGGCGGGCGCGTTTAAAGACAGCGGCAGGGTGGATCTCACCCACCTGACCACGATCACCATCGATGGTCAATCCACCTTGGATTTTGATGATGCCCTGAGCATTGAAACCCGAGAAGATCATTTTCTCGTGGGTATCCACATCTCCGATGTGGCCCAGCATATCAAAAAAGGGGACCTGCTGGACCGGGAGGCGCGCTCGCGCGGGAGTTCCATTTATATGCCGGACATCCGGATCTCCATGGCGCCACCCCTGCTGGCAGAAAACCGATTGAGCCTCAAGAAAGATCATCTCCGGCCAGCGATCAGCACCATGGTGAAGATCAGCCTGACTGGCGACATCATCAGCTACGACATATTCCCCTCCATCATTCGCGTCGACCATCAACTCAGCTATTTCGAAGCCAATGTCAGTGCAGAAGAGGGCGAGGCCATCGGGACACTTTACAACATCGCCACCCGATTCAGGGAAAAACGCCTAAGTCAGGGCGCCATCCAGATCACCCTTCCGGAAATCAACATCTGGCTGGACGAATCCGGCACTCCCGTGGTCAATCGGGTAAACCGGGAGAGCCCGGGCCGAATGCTGATCGCCGAGATGATGATCCTGTCCAACTGGCTGTCGGCCCGTTTTCTTGTGGAGAACAATACACCGGCCATTTTCAGATCGCAGCCAAAGCCTAAGGACCGCATTTTAAAAAACGGTACGGGCTCCCTGTTCCAGAACTGGATGCAGCGAAAACTGCTCAACCGGTTTGCGCTGAGCGCGGGGCCGGATCACCACTGCGGGCTGGGCCTCGATGCCTATGTAACCGCCACCTCACCCATCAGGAAGTATTTCGATCTGGTCACCCAGCGCCAGCTTCGGGCCGTTCTGGGCCTTGAGGCGGCCTACACCGAAAAGGAGATCGAGGAAATTATCGAGCAGCTGACCCAACCCATGGCCGATGTGGGGCGGATTCAGTTTCGCAGGAACCGCTACTGGCTCCTCAAACACCTGGAAGGACGGATTGGGGGCAAAGAAGAGGCCATCGTCCTGCAGCGGCGGAGAAATGCCTATTCCATCCTGCTCAAGGCCTACATGATCGAATGCCCCCTGCCCCAGTCAAGCGGCATCGATCTGAAACCCGAGGATCTGGTTCAGGTAACCATCCAGCACGTCAACGCGCGCAACAACACCCTGTCCGTATTCATGGGATAGCCAGACGCGCAGACGACGGGTCCGATTAGGGTCTTGAGAAATTTCGGGAGTTTTCCCTTGACCCTCTTGGTGTTCTTCTCTATAGAGACGTTTTCTAAATAAATCACAATCAGGAAGCAAGTGTATCATGGGTATTCAGGAACGAAAAGGGAGAGAAAAGGAACGGCGGCGGCAACAGATTATCGTTGCCGCAAAACGGGTGTTTTCGGAAAAGGGGTTCAACAAGGCGACCATGGAGGATATTGCCAAAGAGGCGGAGTTGAGCCCGGGCACCCTCTATCTCTATTTTAAGAACAAAGAAGAACTTTACGCCTCACTGTCGCTGCGTATTCTCCAATATCTCCACATTCGGGTCACGCATGTCAACAAGGACGCGGCCCTGTCCCCAGAAAAGAAGTTAAGCGCGCTCATGGAAGCCATGTACGACGTCTATGATTTCGACCCGCTGATCATCATCAATATGTTTCATCTTCAATCCAGCGAGACCCTGAAAAACCTGTCCGAATCGCTGCTGGAAGAGATCAAGCAACTGTCCAAGAAATCCATCGGGGCCATCGCCAAGATTTTTGAAGAAGGAATACAAAAAGGCATCTATGTCGATCGGCACCCCGTGGCCCTGGCCGATATCTTCTGGTCAATGTTCTCAGGCGTTGTGCTGTGGGAAGCCAGCAAGAAAATTATCAGCGCGGACAAGGATTACCTGAAATCCACCCTGGCTACAGCCTTCGAACTGTTCGAACGGGGCATCCGAAATCCAAGTTAGTGTCCATCCATTCCATTCGTTGTCACACAAGCCGGCTCCTGTTGCCGGCTTGCATGCTTTCGAGTGGATGGGCCTCTCTCAACCCCCCGAAAGCAAGCGAGAACGCCATGATCGGCACTATAGTGAATGCAGCGGCAATTACGGCAGGCGGCGTGATTGGCCTGCTCCTCAAAAAAGGCATCAAAGATAGCTACAAAACAACCATCATGCAGGCCATCAGCCTGTCCGTCATTCTCATCGGCGCCCGTTCGGCACTGAATGCAGCAGATCTTCTCGGTGTCATTGTCTGCATGGTCGTCGGAAGCCTGCTGGGGGAAGCCATGCAGATCGAAGACCACATCGAAGCGCTGGGGGCGTATGCCGAAAAGCATTTCAGCCGGTCTGCGGATGGCGGTTTTTCAAAGGGATTGGTAACGGCAAGCCTGGTTTTCTGCGTGGGGTCCATGGCCATCGTGGGATCACTGGAAAGCGGGCTAACGGGCAACCATGAAACCCTGTTTGCCAAGTCGCTGCTGGACGGCATCACCTCGGTGGTCTTTGCTTCCACTTTCGGCAGCGGGGTGATCTTCTCCGCCGCACCGGTGCTGTTGTATCAGGGTGCAATCACCCTGGGGGCATCACTGCTCAAGCCATACCTGACGGCGGATGTGATCGCCCAGATGTCCGGGGTGGGCGGGCTGCTGATTGCCGCCATCGGTATCAACATGCTCCGGTTGACCCACATCAAGGTCGGCAACATGCTCCCGGCCATTTTCCTGCCGCTGATCTACTATATGGTGATCAAATAAAAATCCCCCCGTCATCGGACGGGGGGATTATTGTTAACCGGCGGGTTTAGCACGGTATCGTCGCCTCATTCCTTCGGATGACATCCAACGCAGCCGACAGGACCGGTGGCAGGCAGTTTCCCATCGATGGACGCCATGCTCTTTGCCATCTGATCGATTTCCTTCTTCATGGTTTTGTGGCAGCCGATGCAATTGTTGTGGTAGGCGTTTTTGTAGTATCGGAACGCCTGATCCTTGTCGATGACCTTGGACCCTTCTTTCCTGGGCAGGGTATCGAGATCGTGACAACCGGCAGTCATGCAGCCGACGATGGGCTCTGCACCTTTCCAGGTGTGGTGGCAGTTGTTGCAGGCAAGAATCAGATGGCGGCCATGCTGGAACTCCACGGCGGCGCGCTTCTCCTCCACCGAGTCCGGTGGTTCCAGGGTGATGGTCCCCAGGGGAACACACATCTCTTCATCTCCGGCAACGGCGAGCTCCAAAGAGACACAGGCAACAATTCCGATGAGCAATACCATCCCCACAAACGCCACCACATACGATTGGCTACGCATACGCTTCCCCCTCTTCAATTCTTGGCTTGGGCTTTGATCATTGAAAAACGGTGCAGATATAAACCCAAATGGAAAATTTTTCAATGAATAATTGCCGGCCCCTGCAACGGTCCGCGTGTCCGTACCTGTTGCTCCGACAGCAGGCCGCTGGTAATGGCCGGCAATTGGCCCCGTTTATCTTCGCACGGCGCGAACAGCGCCGCAACTTTCCTCGGTTTTCGAAGTCCGCTCGAACACGGTTTCCGGCTGCGATGTAACCACATCCACCACCCGGTGATATCCCCTGACAAAGGTTTCAGACGTCCAGTACCAGGCAGCGCCGCCAGCTGGAAAAAAAGGACTGTTTTTATAGAGCGCAGCCAGTTCGCCGGCCGTGGGAAGACGCCAGTCCGAATGGCCGCCGGTGGTCAATCCCTGAACGTATGCTTTGGCCGTTTCATAGGGGATGCAGGTGTCGAGATCCAGGTGAGAGTCCAGCAGGCACCAGGTGAGCCCGGTGACCTTGTCGGTAACCGTACCGTCCCCGTGGTCGACGAATCGGCTCGCCAGGGGACGCAGTTGCCTGGCCACCCGATCCCGGAGCCGCTGAATCCGCCGGGCCGCTTTGGCCCGTCGGGCCTGCTCTGCCTGCTGCCGTGCCAACATCTCCTGTCGCGCCGCTTCATCCCGCTGGGCACGAATGGCATCCTGAAGTTCAGGGTCGAGCTGCGCTCTCATGTTGCTGGCAAGCCTGGCATAAGGCCCCGACGCATGGTTATCCATGTACATGTCCAACCGCTGGATCCGGCTTACAATGTCGTTGGCCGGGTTAGCGGCGTACGCCGCCGTTTTTTCCCACGCCTTCTGCCTGGCAAGATCGGCATTCAAGGCATTGATGCGCTCAGTGATGGTCTCTTTTTGAGTGGTGTCCGGCCGTTTTTCGAGATAGTCGAGATAGATCTTTCTGGCCTTGGCATAGTCATCAGCCACCAGGGCCGACTTGGCTGTCAGGTCCTTGACCTCCTTTTTATCTTGAAGCATGGTGCGCAGGACCCTGACCTTTTCTACCCAAACCCCATTGGTGAAAGTCGATAGAAACTGGTCGCATTGGGCGATGCAGTCGTCCCACTTATCCTGGGCATCGCAAGCGGCGGCCTGCTTTTCGATGACCCCGTGGTATGCTTGCGCCAGATCGGTGATCATCCGTTCCACGGCCTTCCGTTCCGAACCTTCCGGAAACTGCTCTAAATATTCACGATAGGCGGCGTGACGCTCCAGAAAATCGGTGGTGGAAACTTTTTTGAGATCTTCGAAATAGGCGGTTCCCAGCAAATTCCGAATTCCACCAATGGCTTCATTGATCTGCTTGGCATAGGGGCTTTGGGGGAATTTTTTTAAAAAGGCGGTATACAGGGAAAGTGCTTTTTTCTCGTAATTCTCGTCAATCGTCAGGCCATTGACATCCAGAATGGTTTTTTCATAGTCCCGCTTTTCAATTTCGGCATTGGCATCGTTCAGCCGGGCCTCCAGTTCCGCCCGGTGGGCGTCCTCGGGGTGCGCTTTGATGTATTGCATCAGCATCACGATCTGGGCGTCAAGCGCTTTGGTGACAACGAGGTCTGCGATCAATTGATCGTACCGACGATTGACCTGCCTATTTTTTAGCAGCCACCCGCCGATGGTCACGGCGATGGCAAACAGCACCACCACCCCCAAAACGATGAGCAGTTTGCTGGTCCTTCCCATCTGATCCTGCTTGCCCACGGAATGATCGGTACTTTTTTCAAAGGGCACGCTCACCAAGGGTTTCGGCGATTCCGATAATTCAGATATTTCCAAATATTCCAGAGGGGGCTGGGTGAGTTGCGGGGCTGCCACTGTTTCGGAGGGCTTTTCCTTGACCGGTGTCGACGCCTTTTTAGGGGGCTTTTTTACGGGTCGGGCTTCTTTTTTGGCTATCCGCTGATCCGCCGGCGGGGCTTTTTTCGGTTTGGGCGGTGGTGCCGGGGCCTGGCGATCGGGCGGAGGGGGCGGCGGCTGATCACCGGCCTCGTCCTTGATTTTCAGGCTCTCCATCATCACGCTCATGAGCGGGTCGTGGATCTCTCTAACCCGGTCAGGATCAGCCGCTTCAATCTGAATGGCGGCGTTGTCCCAGCTGATGATCCGGTAGGCGGCTTCGTTGCCAGCCAGTTCTTCAACCTGCGCCGCGATGAGGCTGCCGCCATCAATATGGAGGTGGCCGGTGCGGTTACCGCTGGTCACTTTGAGCGTATAGGTGGCACCCTCCATTTCCGACATCTGAAGAAACGATGGTAGGCTGATGCCGTGGATCTGTCCGCCCACGTCGGTAATGGTTTCAATCTTTTTCTTGCTTAAAAACTTTTTAACCAAGGTTCCCAGCTGTTTGTAATCCTCATCGCTAATGCTGGGTGAACAGAACCCCAAGAGGACTTCAATCTTGCCCGCGTCCTGCTGCCAGGGCCACAAAGCACCGTAAAAGGAACCGGTTTTAAGTTTTTTCAGGAAAAGGGCCTGATCCTTGCGGATGCCTCCCAGATATTTCACCGTGGGGTCGAAGCGCAGGGAAACGGGAAGACTATTGCCAGGGATTTTGGCCGGTTTGCCGAAAAAGGTGGACAGGACCGCCACCAGTTCTTCTATGGAACGACCGGTCGAGGTCACCTGATACAGGCTGCGCGGCTGCTCATAGAAGCGGGTGCTCATATCCGGCAGATCATCGACGTTTTTGGCCAATGTCAGGAATCCGACCAATACCGCCTCGTTATTGGCGATATCCCGGATTTCATTGCTGTCGCCGGTCAACAATTCTTCGATCAGCGTTACCCCCATGGGTTGTCGCGTCCTCTATTTTTCTAAAGGTATCGTACCGATGGTACGGATATCAACAATATGAGGCTTTCCGGCCGTTGCCTGTCGAAAAGTTGTAACCCAACGACGCCGGATCAGGATAAAAAAGGAGACAATTCCCCGGCGGAGCTGATTTTTCCAATAATCCATAGCAGATGGCAATGAATCTTGTCAAAGACAAGATCACCGGATCCCATCTTTGTTGTCATTTCATCGCTTCGGAATCACCTTCATTAAAAAAAATGGCTTCTACACCCTGGCCGGTTGTCCCCACCCGCCTTGAAACACGCCGTGTATTCCGTGTCGTCATCAACACGGCCGCGCATCGACAGGATGACCGTCGCGGAGTCTTTTTTATCAGGCGGTATCCGCATAATTGACATCCAAAACCCCTTCTGATAGTTTATGTCTATTACGTTATTTCATTTCATAGGGCATTTCGATACTCGTACCACATCTCATCGCTAAAATTGGTCTGCCGTGTTCCCGCCCCAGGGGAAATATAGATATCACCTTTAAACTCGCAGGAGGCAACCATGGATGTAGACGACCTTAAAAAGATCCTGGCCGGCTTTTGTATCGCTGGTCTGATCGCAGGGTCCACCTTCACCCTGAGCGGCTGCGCAGCCGGCAAAAGCGCCTGAAGTGGCGACAAGGCCGGAGCCGGTGGCTCCGCAAGCGGTTGAAGTGGCAGCTCTTCCGGTGCCGGTGGCACCGACGGTGAGAAAAAACAGCCCGCCAAAAGTGGCTGAAGCTGATTTTAGTCACGCAGGTTGCGTGACCGATTTCAACTGTCCGTAATCACCATTTAACCCTTTTAATTTAATTTTTAATGCAGTGGATCTATCACCGCTTGACAGGATCGAACAAATCTTCTCCACCTGCCGCCGCGCCTTTGGCAAGAAAACCTGGGGCAGGGTGCTGGCGGCAATGGATGAGGATTTGACGGCCCAATCGTTTCCCGACAGGCTCGACTCCCTGATCGAACCCATGAAATTACCCGGCTACATCGCCGACCTGGCCCGTCTGGAATGGATCCTCTATAAAAAAGCAGCCGTCGATGAACCGAACCGGCCTATCCAGGCCGTCACTGTCAATCCCACCCTCACCATAGTCCCCGTCCGCTGGAAAAATCTGGTATCATTCATCCGGTCGAACGCCACGGATGCCAAACCGCTGAACGAGCCGGCCCATGTAATGGTCTGGCGGCACCCAGAATCCAGGGATCTGTATTATCGGGAAGCCAGAGACATCGACCTGCTGGCGCTGAAACTCATTGTGGAGCAGATCGACCCAAAAGAAGCGGCAAGCCTGGGCGAGGTGACCCCGGGTGACATCCAGACCGCGATCGAACGGGCCATCTCTCAGGGTTTTCTCCTATCCCCAGGCTCCCGCATCCGCAGAGCAACGCTGACCGCGGGAAATATAGAACCGTCCCTGGCGTCATTTCTTACCGCGGAGATCTTCACCCTACAATGGCATGTCACCCAAGCCTGCGACCTTGATTGCCTGCATTGCTACGATCGAAGTGATCGTGCCCCCCTGGCATTGGATAAGGCCATGGCCATATTGGATGACTTCTACGACTTTTGCCGCCGGATGCACGTGCGGGGCCAGGTAACCTTCACCGGCGGGAACCCATTGCTCTACCCCCACTTTGACGACGTCTACCGGGCCGCATCGCAATTCGGTTTCGGTATCGCCATTTTAGGCAACCCCACCCCCCTCGACCGGATTCGACAACTGCTGGAAATCGACCGGCCCCTTTACTTTCAGATCAGCCTCGAGGGATTGGAGGCGCACAACGACACCATCCGAGGCAAAGGGCACTTCGCCCGGTCACTCGCCTTTCTGGAAGGGCTGCGGGACCTGGATATCTTCAGCATGGTGATGCTCACCCTGACCCGTGACAACCTTGCCCAAGTGCTTCCCCTGACAAGATTGCTGGAAAACAGGATCGATGCGTTCACCTTCAACCGTCTTTCCACCGTAGGAAAAGGGGCCAGCCTGCTGATGCCGGAGGAAGCGGCGTTTGAATTCTTTTTAAGGGAGTACGATGCAGCGGCTGCCAAAAATATGAAAATGGGGCTCAAGGACAACCTCATCAACATTATTCGGCAGGAAAAAAACGAGGCGCTGTTCGGCGGATGCACCGGCTACGGCTGCGGAGCGGCATTCAACTTCCTGGCGCTGCTGCCCGACGGCGAGGTGCACGCCTGCAGGAAGTTTCCCTCGCTGGTCGGAAACATTACCACACAAACGCTTTACGATATTTATCGCGGCGATCAGGCCGAACGCTATCGTGCTGGTAGCCGGGCCTGCCGCAGCTGCCGCCTGAACCCGGTCTGCCGAGGATGCCTGGCCATCGCCTTCAGCCTGGGCCTGGACATCTTCACGGAAAAAGATCCTTTTTGCTTCGCACCCCAACAGGTCACCGGCGCATAAAGATCCCCGAAGACGAAACCAACAGCCGAAAACCGTTAATGAGCAACCACGGCCGGCAAGGCTCCGGCAGGGTCAATCCATGCAAAGCAGACGCATCCACCACCAATCGGACCCACTTCCCCGCGTGATGATTCTCGCCACAGGCGGAACCATTGCCGGTTCGGCCGCATCCGCGACTCAGGCAGGCTACACATCCGGTAGGGTGACCGTTGACGCCATGATCGGCGCCGTACCCGGTCTGACCGGGATTGCCCGTGTCCACGGAGAGCAAGTCGCCAATGTGGGTTCCCAGGATATTACCTTTACGATCATGATCCACCTGGCCAACCGGATCAACGCCCTGTTCGGCACCGATGATGTCGCCGGCGTGGTTGTCACTCACGGCACGGACACCATGGAAGAGACGGCCCACTTTCTAAACCTGACCGTTAAAAGCAAAAAGCCGGTGATTCTGACAGGGGCCATGCGCCCATCTACCGCCATCAGCGCAGACGGGCCGCTCAACCTGTACAATGCCGTCGCTGTCGCCGCCGATCCGGATGCCGCCGGGCGCGGCACGCTCGTGGTGATGAATGACCGCATCCATGGCGCCCATTCGCTGACCAAAACCAACACCACCTCGGTGGAAACCTTCATTTCCCCGATCAATGGCCTCATCGGAACGGTCAATTATGGAAAGACCGAGTATTTCCGCAGGCCGTTTCGCAAGCACACCCATAAAAGCCAATTCTCCGTGAAAGGGGTCACGTCCCTGCCTCGGGTGGATATCATCTACGCCTGCGCGGACATGCCGGCCGACCTCATCGACGGTTCCATGGAAAAAGGCGCCAAGGGGATCGTGGTTGCCGGTGATGGCAACGGCAACATGAACGCGGCGACCATCGAAAGGGCGGCCCTGGCCGCGCAAAAGGGCGTCATCATCGTCCGCAGCTCCCGTGTGCCCACCGGAAAAGTGGGGCGAAACGTGGAGATCGATGATGACCGCATGCGCTTTATCGCCTCGGATGAACTCAACCCGGCCAAGGCCCGAATCCTGCTGATGCTGGCGCTGTTGAAAAAACGCGGGTTAGGTGAAATACAGCAGCTGTTTTATGACTATTAAACCACCGGCCGTATCGATCGCCCAGCAAGAAAGGTTCTGACCACCTGCTCTGTCTGGCGGGCCAGCAGACCCTCCGCATTCTGCATGGCCGCTGCCAGCGATTGTGGGCCACTGCAGATCGAAAAGAGGGCATCGATACCGATATCATACAGCGATTCAATGCCATCACCGATCCCGCCGCAAATGGCGATACAGGGCACCCCGGCTGCCTTTGCCGTTCGCGCCACGCCCGCCGGGGCCTTGTTGAACCGGGTCTGGCCATCGATCCGGCCCTCGGCGGTCAACACGAGGTCGGCCCCGGCAACAGCGTCTTTGAGCCTGACCACATCGATGACCAAATCGATGCCCGGCTTCAGTTCGGCACCGACAAAGGCATGCAGTCCACCGCCAAGGCCGCCTGCCGCACCGGCTCCCGGCATGTCTGCAATAGTGACTCCCAGATCCATCCGGATGACCCGCGCCAGGTTGGCCAGGCCCTCGTCGAGTCGGATAACCTGCTCCAGCGTCGCGCCTTTTTGGGGGGAGTAGACCACCGAAGCGCCATTGTCGCCGGTCAACGGGTTGATCACGTCGCAGGCCACCGACACGGATATGCCGTCCAGCCGTGGATCGACATTCCGGCGGTCGATGGAGGCGATCGCACCCAGGGAACCGCCCACCGGTTCGACCGGTGTGCCGGTTTCATCGAGAAAGCGGTAGCCCAGGGCAGCCGCCATGCCGATCCCCCCGTCACAGGTGGCGCTGCCGCCGATCCCTACGATGATCCGCGTGGCGCCGTTGTCCATGGCCGCACGAATCAGCTGGCCGGTGCCGTATGTGGTGGTGCGCGTCGGATCGTGCCGCGCCTTCGGCAACAGGGCCAGCCCGCTGGCTTTGGCCATTTCCACCACGGCCAGCTTCCTTGAGGAGACCATGCAAAAAGGTGCTGAAAGCGGTTCCATTCTCGGACCGAAAACCACTGTCTCAACCCGCATCCCGCTCAATCCGGCAAGCATGACTTCCGTAAGTCCGTCTCCTCCGTCGGCCACGGGAACACAAATGACATCGCATTGGGGAATGACAGCCAGAAGGCCGATTTTCATCGCTTCAGCCGCTTGCACGGCGTTCATGCTGCCCTTGAATGCGTTGGGAGCAACAACGATATGCATGTTCATGGGTTACCTCGAGATTGATGGTTGTCGGGATCCCCAGGCACGGCGTATAATACGGAAACGGCATCGTCATGGGTTATCGGCAACCGCGATGGAGTCATCTGACGATTGTACTTGACCGCCAAAGAATATCAATTACAAAAATTTTGAATCGAGACAATATGAAACCCGTAAGAAAACGAGCCAGAGAACTGGGCATTGCCCCGGGCGTTCTGCCGACGGGACCACTCAATGCCATCACCGATGTTCATCCCGTCGGGGTGGGCCACCTCACCGTGATCGAAGGGGATGATATCCGCACCGGGGCAACGGCAATCCTGCCGCATCCGGACAATGTCTATCAAAGCAAGGTGCCTGCCGGCATTGCTGTCGGCAACGGGTACGGCAAATTGACGGGCAGCACCCAGATCCGCGAACTGGGTGAGATCGAAACACCCATCGTGCTGACCAACACCCTGAGCGTGCCCCGGGCAGCCGAGGCCATTCTTGACTGGGTCCTGGCACTTCCGGAAAATGAATCGGCAACCACCGTCAATCCGGTGGTGGGCGAGACCAATGACGGTCGGCTAAACAACATCCGGCGTCGTGCCCTGACACCCGGAATGATTCGCCGGGCAATCGACGATGCGACCGGCGGACCGGTCGAAGAGGGAAGCGTGGGGGCCGGCACCGGGACCATGGCTTTCGGCTGGAAAGGAGGCATCGGCACCAGTTCGCGTCTGATCCCAAAAAACCTGGGCGGATACTCGGTCGGCGTACTGGTTCAATCCAATTTCGGCGGTGTCCTCCAGATCCTGGGCCTGCCGGTGGGCCGGTGTCTGGGCCGGTATTATCTCAAACACGCTCTGGACACTGGCGATGCAGACGGATCGATCATGATCGTCCTGGCTACTGATGCCCCCCTGTCTGACCGCAACCTGTCGCGACTGGCCCGACGGACCCTTTTCGGTCTGGCACGCACCGGCGCCTCATTCGCCAACGGATCCGGGGATTATGCCATCGCCTTTTCCGTGGCGGGTGGCGTTCGCCGCACGCCTGAGCGACGCCGGGCCCTCTCCTGCATGGCAGAGCTGCCCAACGAATGGGTTTCACCGCTCTTCCAGGCGGCCATCGAAGCGGCGGAAGAGGCCATCTTGAACTCCCTTTTCAAAGCCACAACCATCATCGGACACAATGGATTTGTCGGCGAAGCCCTCCCGCTGGACCGGCTGATGGACATTATTGATGGCGGCGGCGGGAAACACCTTGAGCAGGATCAAATGCGATCGACCGTTTGAGCCATCCCCGCCCTTCACCATCAACGTGGCATGGCGCGGATTGTCTGCCGCCGGAAAAAACTGCGAATAACGACCGCTGCAAAGCCGGTCGCACAAAAAGGGAGGGCAAGCCCGGATCCAGGCTTGCCCAAGGAGGAGGGTAGATGAATGGGATTCAATTTACCCATGATTCCCTGCTCGGCAGGGTTTCACTTACATAATAAGACCGACATGGCCGTTATGCAACCTCTGACATATCAAATTCAGCAAAACGCCTCTGGCCATTTTTTTATATGATTGAAGCCGCCATGCCACCGGGATTTTGGCGAAGATGTCCGCCCGACAGGCAACCCGCGTGTCATCAAACAAGCGGTTGTTAAATCATAATGAACAAGGCAGGGGACACTAACGTGTTGCCTTGACGGCGCCGGCATCTTTTCTTCCCAGATATATCACATGCCCGGAACCGCCTCGCCCCGACCGGTGACGGGTCGACACGAATCCAGCCGTTGCCAGACGTTTGGCAAAGCCGACGTCGTAGTCTTCACCCCAAACGGCAAAGACCCCGTCCGGCTTGAGGGCCGCCCGGGTCGTATTGATGGCAGTGCTTCCGTAAAGCGGGTCGTCGCGCTTGTGGCTGCGCACGTATGGACCGGTGTAAAGGTCCAGGATGACGGCATCCAATTGCTCCGGTGCGTCGTCCTTCGCATGGCGGTGAATCAGTTGGGCCACATCGCAGAGTTCCACCTTGACCCGTGTGTCTGCCACGGCATGGTCGGTCAGCGCCGATAGGGGGCCCCGGCACCAGGCCAGCACCACCGGATTGAGTTCCGCCACCACGACGCGGGCCGTGGCAGGCAGGGTGTCGAGTACCGCCTTGAGCGTAAAACCCATGCCCAGCCCCCCCACTAGCACCAAGGGCTGGGTCGAATGCTTGAGGTGCCCGCAGGCAAAATGCCCCAGTGCTACCTCGGACCGGTTGGCCATGCTGTTCATCAGCACCTGACCGCCCAGAATGATCAGAAAATCGCGATCCCCGCGCTTCCGCAGTTCAAGAAGGCCCGCTTCGGTGGGAACACGGTCGATGGTTTGCCAGGGTTGGGCCATGGGTTTAATCACCTGTTACCGGTCTCAGATAATCCGCTACACCCGAATTGATCATTGTTAACAAATTTAGGCCCATTTATACAAGCGGGCTTTGAGAGCGGCGATGCTCCGGTTCAGCTGGGCGATCTGGGCCCTGGCGCTGGCCGAAAGGCGGTGCTCCTCCGCCAGCGCCTCCTCCTGTTCACCGATCAGGGCGGATAAGTCCTGAATGCGAATCTCCTTGTGCTGGATCGATTGTTGGGCCAGCCGTGTGCGCTCCTGGGAATCGGCCATGCAGGCCTCAAGGGCTTTCGAGCGGTCCCGCAGCATCCCGATCTCTGCCTGGCTGGACTGCAGCGCAGCGGTCATGCCGCCGACGCGGTCCTCGAGCTCCCGGCGCAACTGCCGCAGGGCGTCGATGTCCTCCTGCAGACTGCCGATCATCAGCAGCTGCTGCTCGATCTGCACCTGGTCTTGCCGGGCGCCGGCGGACATCTGCGCGACCGTATCATCCAGCACCGCTTGGTCCTCGGTGAGGGAGCCCACCGTGAAGGACAATTCGGAAATAGTGGCCGCCAGTTCCCGGTTGCGCAGGTCTTCAAGCCCCAGCGGGGATGTCAATTCATTGACTTTGCGCTGCAGGAGGGCCAGCTCACGCTCCTGTCCGGAAAGGACCTGGCTCAGCAGGAATTGAGCGATAGAAAAGATCAGGACCAGAAAAATAACCACCATGAGAAGCGCGCTGAGCGCGTCCACATACCCGGGCCAGACATTGAATTCACGTGTTGAACGCTTGGCGATGGTCGACATGGCTCAGGCACTCATGGCCGCAACAGAGCGATCGCCGGACGCGGCGGCGGATGGTCGTTCGGACAGGACCTGCGCGACCATGCGGTTGTTTTCGCGCAGTTCCTGTGTCATCAGGATCAGTTGATCCTTGATCTCATGTGATCCCTGGGGCTTCGGCAAGGCCTCGAAGCCTGATGCCTGGCCCTCTGCCTTGTCGATCAGATGCGTCACGTCGGACAGCCACTCCTCCAATTCGTTGAAAAAGCGGTTCTGGGCATGCCCCGATTAGAGATCGATAAACCCTAAGACCAGAGGACCGAACAGGGAAGAGCTGAAGGCCGTTCCCATGCCGCTCAAGGGTCCCTGGAGACCGGTTTTGAGGTTCTCGAACACCGCTGCGAAGTCCTTCCGGGACACCTCCATCCCCTCGATGACGTGCCAGACCGAAGAGATGTTCCCTAAAAGCCCCCTGAACGTTCCCAGAAGGCCCAGGAATACCAGGAGCCCGATCATGTAGCGGGAGACGTCGCGAGATTCTTCCAGTCGCCCGCGAATCCCGTCCAGAACGGTGCGCATGGAAAAGGCAGACAGCGAAAAGCGATCCCGGTTGAGGCCCTCCAGGTGCTTGGCCAGAGGCTTCATCAGGCGGGTAGGCTCGGAGACCGAAATCCCGATAGTCCCCGTACGGAACATCTTGATCCAGTGCAGCTCCGGCTCCAGGGCAAAAACCTGGCGCATGTTGATGGCAATGCCGGTGACCAGTGCCGCCAGGATCAGCAGGTTGAATCCCCAATTGGCCATGAAGGCCATTTTCAGTGGCGCAAACATCATCAGGCAGACAACGGCGACGATCCCCAGATAGAGGGTCATATTTCAATTAAAATATCAGCAAATTGACCTGTTAAGGACGATTAAACCGGCAACGACTTGACAATGGCCGCCAGAAAGCGGTCACCTCTCACGGGCACGGCGCGACCATGGAGAGGCAGAAAAATCTGCAACGAAACCCTCCCGCTCATCCGGAATGGGTATCTTTCGGTCCAGGCCGTTTTTTTCCCTGTTTCCGAGCAAACGCCTTAACGTGTCGTTTCCTTTTGACATCTGTCAGGCATCGTATCATTTATAGTTTCGTGCCTTAATATTTCATCGAAAATGCCGATATAGTTATCCAGTAGATTGAAGATTCCGCGGAACCACATGAGGTGGCCATCACGCGAAATGGGAGTGTTATCAATGACAGTGAAAATCGCCGTTTTCGTTCTTGCCGCCCTGATTCATTCCGCGATGCCGGCTGATGCCAATCAAGCGGCTGTCATCCCCGCCTATTCGCTTGTATCGGCATTTCATTCGTCGATGAAGGAATATCGAACTTATATCAACGACCAGAACCGCGCCGCCGCGCGGAAGTTGTTGAACTCCGAAAAAGTCTTTCTTTCGCCAAGAGATGTCCGGGTCGAAGTGGTCATGGTCGACGAAAGCATCGCCAAGGTGAAATTGAGCCGATTGGATGAAAATGCTCAGCCGGTCACATTGTATTTCTGGACCCTGGCCGAACAGCTGAAAATCCTTCCGCAGGAATAGCCTCAACCACCCCGGCGCCGCCAGAAACAGTGCATCAGTGCCCATAACGCTCTATTTTCCAGGCGACAGCGGGCAACATCTGACTTGATTGTCGGATGCGCATCAGGTATTTGTGTTTGTATTCTAAGCTAAATTCATCAATGTCAACTCGGTGCAGCCGTCTGGCTGACGGCCCCTTGTCTCAGCATACCTTATTTACCGACAACCCTTGGATGATCAAATCATGAATCGATCGATTATAAAAAGCACCGGCCGGTACGTGCCGGACCGCCACGTGACAAACGACGAGCTATCCACATGGATGGACACCTCGGATGAATGGATTCGTCAACGCACGGGGATTGAGGCCAGGTATTGGGTCAAGGAAGGCGATGATACAGGCACGTCGGATCTGGCACTTGAAGCCTCGACCATCGCGCTGGAAAGAGCCGGCTGGGCCCCCACCGATCTGGACCTGATTGTATTTGCCACCATGACCTCGGATGTCTATGTTCCCGGCGCCGGCGTCATACTGCAGCACAAGCTGGGGGCTGAAAAAGTCCCGGCGCTGGACATTCGTCAGCAGTGCACCGGTTTTCTGCATGGATTGGAATTGTGCGATGCCTATGTCAAAAGTGGCAAAGCCCGGAAAATCCTGCTGGTCGGGGCCGAAACCCAGAGCCGATTTCTGGAACTGAACACCCAGAATCGCGATACTGCCGTCATTTTTGCCGACGGTGCCGGCGCAGTCTGCATCGAGGCTGAAGAGACAGGCCAGGAGGCCGGCATTCTGACTTCCGTCTTTCATGCAGACGGTAGATATGCTGACGTCTTGCGTGTGGGCACCCCAGCCCGCAAAAGCGGCCCGGTCATGAACGCCGAGGTTCTGGGCCGGCAGGAGTATTTGCCGTACATGGATGGCAAAGCCGTGTTCAAGCTGGCGGTCACCCGACTGCCGACAGTGGCCCGGGAACTGCTGGAAAAAGCCGGCATGCAGATGGCGGATATTGACATGGTCGTGCCCCACCAGGCCAACCTGAGAATCAACGAAGCCTTCAGGGATCGCATGGCTATTCCTGAAAATAAGATCTTTAACAACATTCAGCGGTATGGAAACACCACCGGCGCCACGATTCCCATCGCCCTGGATGAGCTGATGGAGAAAGGGATGCTCAAGTCCGGCGACAATCTCATGTTGATTGGCCTGGGCGCCGGTCTCACCTGGGGCGGAGTTATTTACCGGCTTCCCTGAGCTGACCAACCCCTTGACAAGAATAGAAATATTTGCAAGCGTGGTGGTGCCCAACCGGCAAATTTCGCCATCACGGAAACGGAGCGCCACCCAATGAAACCCAAACCGAATCGCCAAAAACGCTCCCGCCGCACCTCCTATATCATCGCCGAGTACACCGTCAAAGAGGGAACCCACCGGGATGTGATCAAGAACATTGGTGCAGGTGGTCTGTACATCCGGACATCGAGGAAGGTTGCCGAAGGGCAATCCATCGTTCTCGAATTTCCCTTGTTTCGGTTTGACAACACCGTTCGGGTAACCGGAAAGGTGGTTCGCAATGATTCCGACGGGTTCGCCGTGGCCTTCGATGCGCTTCTGGATGCGTTGGAATCAAAAAATGGCCAACTCCCGGAGATCGTCCATGAGATCGATCGTTAACCCCGCCGCAAGCCGCGGGGAGAGCGCTCGCTATCGCGGTTCACCGGTCGGTGTGATCACGGCCATATATGTGCCGAGGGTTTGAGCAGACAGTGGACGGCCACCTGTTCGAAGACATCCCACGCGTATCAATCATATTCGGTCACAAAGACGATGCGGCAGGATGCGGCGATCGTTTCAACTGATTTCGTTTGACGTTCATGGCCGAAGCGCATAATTTCATCCCCGTCCCCAAGTCCTCTTAATCATTGGTTGCGTATCCCTTCCTAATCGGTGGGTCCTTCAACCAAAGGGTTGAAATGAATCATCTCAAAGCGTCAGGTGAGTTCAGTAAAATGGGTGTGGCCACCATCATCATGATGGCCAGTATTTTCCTCAGCCGGGTCACCGGCATCGCCAGGGAGATGGTGCTTGCCGCATTGGCGGGCGCCGGAACGGAAGTCGATGCCTATCGCGTCGCTTTCGTGCTGCCCGAAATACTCAATCACATTCTGGCCAGCGGATTTTTATCGGTGACCTTTATTCCCATTTTCTCACGCTACCTGGCAGAAGATAAGGAAATAGATGGATGGCGCACCTTTTCCAATATCTCAACGGTATTTGGTGCCCTGCTGATTTTACTCATCGTGACGGGAATGATTGTGGCCCCCAATGTGATCCCCCTATTGGCACCGGGACGCCAGGACCCTCAATTCATCGCCCTGGCCGTAAGGATGACACGGATTACCCTGCCGGCCCAGTTCTTCTTCTTCGCCGGAGGCATGCTGATGGCGGTGCAATACGCAAAGAAGCGCTTTCTGTTTCCTGCCCTGGCGCCTTTGATCTACAATCTCGGCATCATTTCCGGCGGGTGGCTGCTCGGCCGCCGATTGGGTGTGGAGGGTTTTTGCTGGGGGGCTCTGGCGGGGGCATCGGTAGGCAGCTTTGCGATCCAGATGATCGGTGCCATCCGAATCGGCATGAAGTTTCGCCCCGTCATTGACTTCACTCACCCGGACCTCAGACGCTACGTCTTATTGACTTTGCCCCTGATGATCGGCCTGACCATGGTATTTTCGACGGAGCTGTTCTCAAAATTCTTCGGCAGCTTCCTGTCGACGGGAGCCATTGCGTGGATTGATTATGCCATGCGTGTCATGCTCATGCTGGTCGGCTTCTTCGGACAGGCCGTGGGAGTCGCCTCCTATCCCTATATGGCGCAGCTGGCCGTTCAAGGGCGCCTGTCAGAGTTAAATGATATCATCAACACCATCTTGCGCTATCTATCCATCGTCATCCCGGTATCCGTTCTGATCGCCGTGCTGCGGCATGAAATTGTCTATGTGCTTTTCGAGCGGGGACGATTCACCCCCGAAGATACGAAAATGACGGCCTTGACGTTGTCCTGTCTGATGGTCGGGGCGATTGCCTTCATCTCCCAAACCGTTGTCAACCGAGGTTTTTATGCGACTCAGAACACCCTTTTACCGGCGGTTTTCGGCACTATTGCCGTGGTTCTGAGCCTGCCGATATACTGGGTCGGATTAAAGATGTTGGGTGTAGCCGGGGTTGGGCTGGCCATATCCGCGTCTGCCCTGCTCCAGACCATTTTTCTGTTTTCCGTCTGGAATCGGCGCAGCAACAACACGGCGGCCATCGGTGTGTATCGCGCCTATCTGAACGCCGCCATTGGCGCACTGGTCATCGGCGCAGTACTCTGGCTCGTGCGCGGAGCGATTCAAATGAGCCTTGATGGCCAAACCCTGATCATCAACCTGGCCGTGATCGGCATCGTTTCAGGAGTCTTCGTCGTGTTAACTGGGTTGTGGGGCTGGATCTTTAAAATCGAGGCCATCCAATATATATTCAATCGCGTCGCGTCCTTGAAGTTCCTGAAAAAAAGCTGACACGGTTAATACAACGAGTTCACCCTTAAATTTCTCATCGACACCTCAGACCGTATGGTCTGTCTTGTAAATTGACCGATGGAAACCGTTATTAAAATCTTGCCCATTATCGTTGTCGCCCTTGTTGTTTTTCTCATCAGGGAAGGCTTCTCGTTTTACAGGTATGTGAAGTATTGCAAACTTCATGAAGCCGCCAAGACCGGCAAAATCGATAAAGTCCGCCGGCTTCTTGAAGAGGGACATCCGGTAAACGCCGTGGACCCCAGTTTTGGTTTGACCCCGCTTCATTTTGCCGTGCGAAACCGTCATGTCGAGATCGCCCGATTGCTCATTGAAAATGGCGCCGATCTCACCCAACCGTCAACCCAGGGCATAACCCCGCACGACTGGACGTCAACGTACCTTGACCCCGACCAGCGCGCCGCCCTTTTAGGTCTTCCCGATGGTGACGCGGACGCCGATGAGGTTTAGCCCATGTTTTGGGATCTTTCCGTCCCGCAACCCGGTCATCTCAATTCGGGTTAGTGGTCTGAGATCCATCTCCTGATACAATTCCACCCGCCAGCTCTCATAGACACCAACTCCTTGACAAAAAACAGAATTTTTGTAAATGTGGAGTTGTCCCACCATAAAGAAACACTCCCGTTGCCAGAGGAGTCACTGAAGATGAAAGAGACATATCTGCCCAAAACGCACCGATTGTTCGGCATCATCTTTGGAACCGTAATGATTGCCTGGATCAAGTAGGAGAGACCATGGCACTGACCAAACAGAGCATCATCAAACAGGTCTATAATGAACTCGGATTTACCAGGAATCAATCCGGTGAAATCGTAGAATCCCTCCTTGAGATCATCAAGGTAACACTGGCGTCCGGTGACGATCTGCTGGTCACCGGGTTCGGCAAGTTCTGCGTCCTGGACAAGAAAAAACGAAAGGGCCGGAACCTGGTCACAGGTGAAAATGTCACCCTTCCGGCAAGACGGGTGGTAACATTCAGGTGCTCCGGCAAGCTGCGTGAGAAGGTGAACCTCGCCATGAAAGCAGAATCAGATCGACGCCGCTTTTCCCGCCATGCCGCCACGTTCGCCGTGAAATATACCGTCAGCTCGGTGACGTATCGGGATCTGGTCCGAAACGTCAGTTCGGGAGGTATCTATATCGGCAACTGGAGAGCGATCAAGGATGGACAACGGATCAGCCTCCAGTTCCTGGTGTCTGCCTTCGAGAAAAAGCCCAGCGTAATGGGAACGGTGATGCGCTCTCAGGACAAGGGCTTTGCAGTGATATTCGACAATCCGATTGAAGAGAAGATTTTCCAGACGGGTCAAAACCCTGAAATAGCAATTGAGCGCTATCAATCAATAAAGCTTCATGCTCATGAGCCTCAACGCCTCAACTACCGGCAACAGTCCTGATGACGGGCGCTGCCAAACCGCCTTCTAACCGGATGTAGGTCATGCATCAGTGATTAGGTCCATCCTGACATGCCTGAGGCTATTTAGTGGAACGAAAAAAGGGACTTACAGTCGCCCGTGAGTCCCTTTATTTTTTATGGTGATCCCACCGGAATTCGAACCCAAACTTTTCAATACTATAACGGATGTTTAAAAGTTTTGAATTGGTTTTATGGTATTTGTAAGCATTATGTAAGCAGGTGAGGAGACGATAATAACGCCCTGCTGTTGTGACCTTACAGCTGTATTCGTTATCTGATCCATCGGAGAAGAGGTTCTGCCGAGAATATGGCATTGAATCAGTTCTTTAAATATTCTGGCACCTATTCTGGCGGCCAGCGCAATCAATGCCGGCTTGGCGGCATGGTTCATCCATTTTCCTGAATAGAGATAGGCCATGAATGATGAAAGTTCTCAATAGAGACCTATTTGAAATGCTGTCTATGAAACATCCACCACCACTAAAGCCCGAGCTTGAATTATTGCCGCCGCCTGTCTGATGGATTTCCGGCGTGGGAATTGTATTATCGCCGACCTCCAAGATGCCGGGACCGCCAGGATCGGAAATAACGCCGTTTGCCGAAAGGTCGTCATCTCCCTGTTGCCCGTCTTTTAGATAAAGCGTTATGGTATCACCTTCCAGGACTGCGCCGGTTTCCGACGTTTGGTCGTACATAAATTCATACCAGTGCGCAGCAGGGTGATCGAAAGTGGCCCCGTATTTGTAGAAAGTGTCGAAATCAGACCCGGGCGGCAAATTAATGGTCAGGGTTGTATTGGCACCCGGGGTGAGGTTTTCGATTTTAAAAGAGATCAGCCCGAGGGGCAGGCTGCATTCTGAAGTTACGTCTGCAATGGAAGCCGTATCGTTCATTTTGCATGACGTAATTTTGCCGGGTTCCGGAGTACTCAAGGTCAAAAAGTGCAGGTAATCTTTTGTGTGAAGGGAAGCGACATTGCTCTGCAAATAATCGGCAATGCCGTCGCCATTACCGTCAAAGGTATTATTTTGGCCGTCCAGTCCCCACTCCTCTCGATCGGGCACGCTGTCCAGGTCCGTATCTTCCAGAAAAGTCACCGACAAGCTGATATCGGTGTCCATGACCACCGAGGTGATGCTGGTATCAGGATCGGATACGAATCCTGCCCAGCCATCAAATGCCCACGCATGATCTGGCTCTGCGGTGAGGGTAACGACTGTGCCAACATCATATATGCCGCCTGGGGGATTGAGCAGGACAGCGCCGGAGCCAAGGATATCAATGGTCAGCGTATGGGTTATGTTTGAATTGTTGATTGTCAAATCATAATTGGCATGTTTGCCATCAACGGATGCCGTGATGGTCAATTGCTCTTCATTTTGGACTGCGTGAGTAACAAGATAACCGGCGGTGTCTATATTCGCAAAGCTGGAATTCACGCTCCAGTTCACGTTGTCGGTTACGATCGATGTTGTATTGTCGCTATAATGGGCTGTGCATGTGTACTGGGCGCTGCTCTCTTCATTCACTTGCGAGGGTCCGCTGATGGTCAGAGAGTTAAGTGAGGCCGAAACTTTTTTGACCGTCACGCTGTGGGTGTCGATTATTACGCCGTAGCTGGCCGTGATGGTGACGGCGGTGTCGGCCGTCACATTGGCGGCGGTCAGCAATCCGCTGGCGCTGATGCTGGTGGCCGCGGTGTTTTCACTCCAGGTGACGCCGCTGGACAGGCCTGCGGTGGTGCCGTCGCTGTAATGAGCCGTGCATGCGTATTGGGCGATGCTGTTCTCATTGAGCTGGGTCGGGCCGCTGATGGTGATCGACGATAGCGTCGGCGCAACGTATTTGACTGTCACGCTGTGGGTGTCGCTTCTGCCGCTGTAGCTGGCCGTGATGGTGACGGCGGTGTCGGCCGTCACATTGGCGGCGGTCAGCAATCCGCTGGCGCTGATGCTGGTGGCCGCGGTGTTTTCACTCCAGGTGACGCCGCTGGACAGGCCTGCGGTGGTGCCGTCGCTGTAATGAGCCGTGCATGCGTATTGGGCGATGCTGTTCTCATTGAGCTGGGTCGGGCCGCTGATGGTGATCGACGATAGCGTCGGCGCAACGTATTTGACTGTCACGCTGTGGGTGTCGCTTCTGCCGCTGTAGCTGGCCGTGATGGTGACGGCGGTGTCGGCCGTCACATTGGCGGCGGTCAGCAATCCGCTGGCGCTGATGCTGGTGGCCGCGGTGTTTTCACTCCAGGTGACGCCGCTGGACAGGCCTGCGGTGGTGCCGTCGCTGTAATGAGCCGTGCATGCGTATTGGGCGATGCTGTTCTCATTGAGCTGGGTCGGGCCGCTGATGGTGATCGACGATAGCGTCGGCGCAACGTATTTGACTGTCACGCTGTGGGTGTCGCTTCTGCCGCTGTAGCTGGCCGTGATGGTGACGGCGGTGTCGGCCGTCACATTGGCGGCGGTCAGCAATCCGCTGGCGCTGATGCTGGTGGCCGCGGTGTTTTCACTCCAGGTGACGCCGCTGGACAGGCCTGCGGTGGTGCCGTCGCTGTAATGAGCCGTGCATGCGTATTGGGCGATGCTGTTCTCATTGAGCTGGGTCGGGCCGCTGATGGTGATCGACGATAGCGTGACCTCGGCCGGCACCGCATATGAGATTTCATTGGAGTCGCCGCTTAGATCGGTGCCGATGTGGGCGCGCACAACAAAGTAGTAAGTGACTCCGGCTGTCAGATTGGTGATGGTGCATGTGGTTTGCAAATGGTCGCTGCCATCGGTGGGCCAAACCGGATGGGCGTAATCGTAGGCTGTTCCCCCGATGCGTTGAAAAACTTTATAACCCTGAGGGGCCGGGTTGTTGGCATCCCAGGCCAGCGTCACTTGGGCGCCGATGGCGCTGGAAACGGATGCGAGCAGAATGACGGTAATGGGGAAAAGGAAAATCAGGAATTTATTGCTTTGGAATTTTGATGGCAAATGCATGGCAAAGTATGAAGTTTTCATAACGCTTGTGTCCATCAAATATGATGCCAAACTGAGTAATTATTTTTTTAATATTAATATCAGTTGGTTATATTATTGACCATCCGTGAACTTTTATAAATTTTGTACTCATGTTAATAAAAGTGCACATGCTTGTCTGCTGAAAGCCATATCAGGCTGCTATCAAAACAACTGGCGCAATCACCCGCTTGAGAGCAGGCAATACAGGCGATTCACGATCTGTCGGTAAATGAGTATCCGAACTAAGGATCGATTGGGGACCTGGGTATCGAATCTATTATGGGTGGGATGGATCTAAGTTGATCATTGTTATTATCCGGCGGGGCCAAAAGAGATCCTGATTTTCGCAAAGGGCTCATCATCGAGGCGATCAACATGATCCTTGCAGGTGAGATCACAGCCGGCCGAATCATGCTTCGTGACTATATCAATGCTACCGGTGCCATGGATGACATTTGTCATAAAGTGGATAAACATAAATCGGCAATCAGCCGTATGCTTGGGCCATCTGGAAACCCGACTCTGGAAAGCATCGTGCCGGTCATTAAAGCATGTGCGGAAAGTGAAAAAATCAGCCCGCTTGTCTATATGGATCAGTGTGCAGCCTAACTCATAACCTTGCCACTCACTATTCGTAACTATTGGTGATCCCAGCGGGATTCGAACCCGCGTTACCGGCGTGAGAGGGCACCGAACTCGCCAGAAAAATATCTATAACTTCAGCTTATTATAATGATACCATTAAGTTAGCCTGCCAGGATATGTGATAATTTGTCCTTATTGACCATCAAAAACCTGTATTTCCGACGGCAGTTTCCCGCAAAAATTCCCGCATCGATACTGATCACTCTGAACCAATGTTGAACCATCAACCTCGTTGCAGTACCCCTTGAGGAAATCACGATATGACTAAGTAGCTATTGGAAAACACACGTTTTCAGGGGTGCGTCAAAAGGGAAATTCCTTATTCTATTCACAAGTTTGGCAATTTGTGGGATCTCAATTAACCCAAACTCTGCTGATTTACACGACACTGGAGAGTTACAAAATGTAATCGCAAGCGATCGAGTGTTTATCCGACCACAATATATAGATCAAGACGTATTCAATTGAATTTCAATGCATTGGCAGTAACCACAAGGAACGTTGGGATTCGTTTTCATGAGATAGCCATTTGGTAACTCAATACCAACTCCTTATACTCAACATGGGGCCCAACCAGCACGCCATTCATAAAAAAGCCAGCCTTAAGTGAATAACGAACTTCCAGTAATTCAATCGCGAAAATAGATTAACCTTTACATCATTGCATCATCATCTGTTTTCCGTTATATTTCAGCGTAGAAATTCCAATATCGGTTACATTTCCGACAGATTTGGTACCGTATAACAATGCCAATACCCATCTTACAGACAAAACTGCACCGGCCGCCGATGAATAGCAGCCATTTGCGCCGCGACCATTTATTGGACAGGCTTAACCAGTCCCGGCATCGACCGCTGGCGCTGGTCTCGGCGCCGGCCGGCTACGGCAAGAGCACCCTGGTGAGCTGCTGGCTGGACGTCTGCGATGTTCCCAGCGCATGGGTGTCCCTGGACGAACATGACAACGATCTCAGGTCGTTCCTCTTGTATTTCGTCTCCGCGATCCAACGCGTCTTCCCCGTCGCCTGCGCGGAAACCCGATCCATGCTCGGGCTTGACCCGTTACCGCCGGTTTCCTTACTGGCCAAGAGTCTGACCAACGAACTGGACCAGATTGAAAAAGCGTTTATCCTGGTCCTGGACGATTTTCACTTTATCCGGGACAAACTCATTCACAAGCTGATTACCGAACTCCTGCACCACCCTGCTGCCTCTATTCAACTGGTCCTGATTACCCGACGCGATCCATCGCTGTCGCTGATCGCTATGCGAGCAAAAGGGCAAATGATCGAGATACGGACCCTTGATCTGCGCTTTTCATTGGAAGAGACCCTTGCTTTTCTGAAGAAAATGACCGGGGCGTCGGTGGACAGGGCCATCGCCGCCATCCTGGAGGAAATAACCGAAGGCTGGGTGACCGGTCTGCGCCTGGCTGCCCTGACATTGAGGGACGGAAAGGATTTTGAACGTGTCTTGACCGGTCTGCCGACAGAAAACCGTTATGTCATGGATTATGTCGTCAGCGAGATCCTCTCCCACCATCCGCCGGCGGTTCAGGCGTGCATGATGAAAGCCTCGGTTTTAAGTCGCTTTTGCGCGCCCCTGTGCGAAGTGGTTTGTGGGCCGGATACGGACTCGGTTGGAAGTGGCCTGAATGGCCGCAAATTGGTAAAACTGTTGGGAAACGCCAACCTGTTTATTATCCCCCTGGACGAAGAGCGGAAATGGTTTCGCTTTCACCACCTGTTTCAAGCGCTGCTGAAAAACCAACTCAAGCAAAGGCTCAACGCGGAGGAAATTGCAGCGCTCCACAAGCAGGTCAGTACCTGGTTCGCCGATAACGGATATATCGAAGAGGCGCTCTCGCATGCCCATGAGAGCGGGGATAAAGATGCTGCCGCGCGGCTGGTAAAACAACATCGGCAGGATTTAATGAATCGGGAGCAATGGTACCAGTTGCACCGCTGGCTGCGACGATTTTCATCCGATGTTTTTCAGCGACATCCCGATCTGTTGGTGGCCAAGGCGTGGACGTGCCAGCGACAGGCCCGTTATTCTGAGCTTTTCAATATATTAGACGGACTCAACGCTACCGAATCCATCAACAATAAAAGCTCCACCAACGACCGTATCCTTTGGGGGGAAGTCCAGGCCTTGAAAAGCTTTCAGTATTACGCTGCCGGCCAGGGCGAGCTATCCGCAACCGCAGCCCGGGAGGCCTTAAACCGTCTTCCTTCCCGATATCACGGCACCCGTGGACTCACTCTTCTCCTGCTGTCCTTGGCGCTTCAAATGCAGGGAGACCATGGGCAAGCCCGGCAGGTAGTGGTGGACGCCCTGCATCAGGAAGCGGCATCGACGGCCGTTTACAAATCTGCATTGCTGGCCGCTCTGTGTTATATGAGCTGGATCGCCGCCGATTTAAACAGCCTGAAACAGTCTGCAGCCCAATTGCTGAAACACGGCCAGAAGCATGATATGCCGGAATCGATCGTCCTCGGCTACTTTTTTTCCGGCATCTTTCACTATCATCGCAACGACCTGGATCTGGCCGAGCGCTTTCTGGTACCGGCTGTCGGAACCCTGGGCACCGGCAAAATGATCGTCCCGACTGTTGTAACGTTTTGTCAAAGTTCATATGCCCTCTCTTTGACCTACCTGGCGATGGGTCGTACCAGGGAAGCAGGTCAGATTAGCGAGTCGATAATCGATTACATGCTGGAAACCGGCAATGCAGATCTGCTGGAACTTTCCGAGGTGTTTCGGGCCGACCTGGCGCTGCGTCAGGGAAAGTTTGCCGAGGCCGATTTGTGGGCCCGGAAAGCCGCCCCTGAACCGCTCTTACCGGCATACCGTTTTTTTATCCCCCAATTAACCCTACCCAAGCTCCTCCTGGCCAGGCGAACGGCAAAAAGCCTGAGCGAAGCAGACGTGTTGCTCTCCCGAATGGTTGACTATTATGCGTCGATTCACAGTACCCGCGTGCTGATCGATATCCTCATTTTGCAGGCCATGGTCCGCGTTGCGCAGGGCGACCCGTCCCAGGCGCTCGAAAAATTGGCGGAGGCGCTTGCCCTGGCCGAACCTGGCGGACTCATTCGCCCTTTTCTGGATCAGGGGCCTGACATGGCAAATCTCCTGGGTTGTGTTGTCGAGCAAAATCCCAACCAACGATATGCCAGACAGATCCTTGTGGCCTTCGGTAGCGACAAGGCCGAACCATTCGGCCGTCGATCGGATGATCGCAGCCGATCACGGTCATCGTTCAGTGAAGCGCCGCTGATCGAACCGTTGACAACCCGTGAAATCGAAGTGTTGCAGATGCTGGCCAAGGGAGTGAGCAACAAAACCATTGCCCAACGCCTGTTCATCTCAACTGAAACCGTGAAGCGGCACCTGTCCACCATCTACCGCAAGCTGGAAGTAAAAAATCGTCAACAAGCCCTGATCAGCGCCAAATCCATCGGGATCCTGTGACGGACTGCTTATCGTTAACCGCATTCCCCAAGCCCACCGCCCAGTGGCCCGATCCTGATTGAAAATACAACTTTTTTACAACTTTCGGGTGATGACATGGCCTGCTCAAATGGCGCATAGTCTACCATCAAAAACCCGGCAGACGAATGTAGCAGGCCAAACGTCTGCGAGGCAAAATGCATGCCCCTGCCGTCATAGGCCAATCTGAGTCTGGACATTCAACTCGATCAGCATGAAAAGGAGAAGTCTCTATGAAGAAAACTGTTCTTGCCGTCGCATTGCTGTTGGTGCTGGCACTGTTCATGGCCGTCACCGTCTCGGCCGGTCCCGCGATGGATCGAATCGTCAAAGCGGGAGAGTTGGTTATCGGCACCAGCGGCGCGCAGCCGCCCATGACGGCCATCACCCAAAAGGGGGAAATTATCGGGCTCGACGCCGATATCGCGCGGGCGATGGCTGATGCTTGCGGGGTCAAGGTTAAATTCAAGATCCTGCCGTTTGCCGACCTGCTGCCGGCTCTGGAGGCCGGGCAGGTGGATATGATCCTTTCGGGCATGACCATCACCCCGACGCGCAATCGCCGGGTGGTTTTCGTGGGGCCTTACCTGGTTTCCGGCAAGGGAATTCTGACGTTGTCCGATCGGTATGCCGCCCTGCAGCAGGCCACGGGGTTGAATGCGCCGGAAGTCAGCCTTGCCGCATTGAAGGATTCGACCAGTCAGCAGTACGCCGAGGCGCTGATGCCCAAGGCCAAGCTGACCCCCACGAGTTCATATGACGAGGCCATCGACCTGTTATTGAAAAAGAAGGTGGATGTCGTTGTTGCCGACTATCCGTTTTGTGCACTGACCGCCTACCGACACCAGGATAAGGGGCTGCTGGCCGGAAAGGCGCCGCTCAGCTTCGAACCGCTGGGCATTGCCATGCCCGAAGATACCCTGCTGGTCAACTGGGTGCAGAATTTCTTGATATTGCTGCAAGGCAGTGGCCAATTGCAGGAAATGCACAAGAAGTGGCTGACCGGCGGCAAGTGGGTTGACGAATTGCCTTAGACCGGGGTTTTGCCGTCATGAAAATGACCTGTTGTCCGATTCACCAAACCGTTGCTCTGTTGTCGTGGTTTTCGATTTCATCCAACTTGTAGGGGAACAACACCGATGGACAATGAGATTCACCAATCCCAGAAAATCGAGATCGCGCCGAGCCAAGTCGGCACGACCGCGGCCGTAACTGATCTGCCTCGACTCCGTGAACTCGGCGATACAATGACCCATCATGGCACGCAGATGGCGTTGGCGCTGGCCTTAATGATCATTGGGCTTCTGGTGGCCAAATGGATCGACAAAGGTCTGCGCAAGGGTTTGAAGCGGCTGATGCCAAAAGCCTCTTTCATCACGGCTCTCTGCAACACCGTGTATGTCATTCTGGCGGCAACCGCGGTCGTTGCCGCAGCGGTACAATTTGGCGCCAACCCGATCAACATGCTCAGACTGGTCAGCATCATTACGTTGGTGGCAATCGGTCTGATCATTTTTTTCCGGCCCTTTATCCCCACGATGCCCTTCAAGGTGGGCAACACCGTCAAAGCCGGCAATCTGCTCGGCAAAGTGGAAGCCATGACGGTTCTCAACACCCGGCTGCGAACCTTTGACGGCAAGACCTTTTTCGTGCCCAACCGGCAAATCCTCAACGACGTCGTCATCAACTACCAGTATAGCGGTACCCGAAGGATAAAAGTCGATGTGGGCATCCGCTACGACCAGGACCTGCTCAAAGCCAAGCGGGTGCTGGAAGCCGTAATGACCGAGGACGCCCGGGTGAAGACCAAGCCGGGCCCCATGGTGTATGTGCTCAACCTGGCCAGCAGCTGTGTGGAACTGGGGGGGCGCTGCTGGGTGGACAACAAGGATTTCTGGGTTACCCAATGCGACCTGCTTGAAAAGACCAAGCTGCGCTTCGACAGCGAGGGCATCCAGTTCGCCTTTCCGCAGCTGGATCTTCACATCAATAATGACGGCACACAGGCCGATGGATCAGGTCTTTCGGCGACTGAAGACTTGACGGGACACTTCCCTCGCGAGGCCTTCGGCGAGGAAAATATCTAACTGAGAGGTCCTATGAAAATTGCCGACGGATTGAAACTGATCGAAGACGGGTGGGTACAGAAACCCAAAGGATTCCGGGTCAGGTTCCACAGGCAGACCGAAGCGGGGATCGAAGCGGGTCTCTCGCCGCCCCCCGAGGCCGCTCCGCTGAACTCGGATGTGACAGCCTGGCGCTATGCCTGGAAGCTGTGGCAGGCCACCCGTGCAGCAGTGGAAGCAGAGGCCCCTGGCGCTCTCTACAACATTACCGTAGTCGACGATCAGGACCTCCCGTTCCGATTCTATGGCAGCGGTGAATTCGAGACCTACAACCCGAAGCCCATCTCTGATGACGTCGGCAACGCACCCAGTGAAGCATTGGTTTCAAATTCTTAGAAGAGATGTTATTTGGTAACATCGGGTGGCGAGGAAAACATCATGTCAATCGGACCGTATGGGGGAAATTTGAGATTTGAGAAACCAGCCATCTATCGGATTCGTGTGACTGGCGACATGACGACAGCCTGTCGGGTCAACTGGGCGGAATGATCATCGCCGGTGCGTCCACATGTTTTTCCAATTTCATGATAAGCGTGCATGATCCTATTTTTCCCTAAGCCCAATACCAACAATGGATGCCAAAAAATGAGGTTGAATATGCCGAAACAAATTTTAGGAAGGTTGGTCTGGCTTCTTTGCATGGCGGTTGCCCTGGCGGCATGCAAGGAAAAAGTCGAAATTGCCGAAGAGATCCGACCGATCAAGACGATGATCGTCAGCGAGCAGGCGACCGGGCAGACCCTCAAATTTTCCGGGCTGGCCGCCGCGGTCGATTCCTCTGACCTCAGTTTTCAGGTGGGCGGGCAGGTGGCGTCTGTGGCAGTCGACATCGGCGATCGCGTCAAAAAAGGCGAACTGCTCGCTCTCCTCGATCCGGAACCCTACCAGTTGGAGGTGGATGCGATCCAGGCTGAGCTGGTCAAGGCCAGGGAGCAGGTGAACGAATCAAAGTCGCAGTACGAGCGCCAACAGCGGATTTACGATCAGGGTGCGGGGGTAAAAAGTCGTTTGGATGTCGCCGAATATAATTACAAGGCCGCCGGCAGCGCGGTTGATTTTCAGGTGGCCAGACTGGAATCGGCCAATCGCAATCTGCGCAAAACCAAGCTGCTCTCACCTTACGACGGCACCATCGCCTGGCGGTCGGTGCAGCCCAACGAGAGGGTTGCCGTCGGGCAGAAGGTGTTCGAAATCAATGCCACGGGAGATATGGAAGTCCAACTGACCGTTCCTGAGACCATCGTCGACCGTCTACGCATCGATGACGCGGTGACGATCGCCTTTCCCACGCTGCCGGGCGAGTCCACCCAGGGCCGTATCTCCTACATCGGTTCCGCCGCAGTTCAGGCCAATGCCTTTCCGGTCAAAGTGGCCCTGGCGGACCCGAACAAAAAAGTCAAACCCGGTATGACCGCTGAAGCAAGTTTTACCATAAAGGACGAAAACCGGACGGCCGGTTACACGCTTCCGCTTCAGGCCATCCTGCCGGCCCCGGAAGCCAATCAGGGATATGCCTTTGTGTATGACCCCCAGGCGTCGGCCGTCAAGAAAACACCGATCCGCTTCCAAGGTTCAGAACGAAAAAATGCCATCGTCACCGATGGTCTCTCGGCCGGGGACATTATTGCCGTGGCCGGTGTGAGCTTTTTAGCCGATGGCATGAAAGTCAAACTGATGCAGCAGCAGGGGAACTGAAATGACAGGGATCACCGCATTTGCGCTGAATAATTCTCGAACCGTCGTCATGACAATACTGTTGGTGATTGTCGGGGGTGTCTATGCATTCATGGGCCTTCCGAAGCTTGAAGACCCCTTCATTACGATTCGCGAAGCGGTAGTGACGGCCAAATATCCCGGCATGCCGGTGGCGGAGGTCGAACGCCTGATCACCCGGCCCATCGAAGAGAAGATCCGCAGCATGGGCGAAGTCGACAAGATCAAGAATTCCACATCCAAATACGGCGAATGCCTGATCCATGTCACCATCAGCGACGAAGTGCCTGCCGAACAGCTGCCGGCGACATGGAAACTGCTACGCAACCGGATGGACGATGTCAAACCCGAGCTGCCGGAAGGCACCACCGGACCGATGGTCAACGATACCTTCGGTGATACGTCGGTGGCCACCATCGCCCTCTGGAGCGATGGATTTGACATGGCGGAAATGCATGAAACTGCCCGCCAAATCCGGGAGCGCCTCAATCTGGTAGAGGGAACCCAGAAAATCGATCTCACCGGTGTGCAGGATGAGCGCATCTATCTGGAGGTGTCGAACGCCAAAATGGCCCAGTTGGGCATCGACCCCGTCGATATCGGAAAAAAACTTAAAGAGCAGAACGTCCTTTTACCCGGAGGCAGGATAGACATAAACAACGTGGAAATCATCGTGGAAACCCAGGGTCGCTTCGTGTCCATTGCCGAGATCGGGGAGGTCCTCATCCCGATTCCCGCATCCCAGGCCTCGATTCCGCTGCGCGACATCGCCACCATCCGTAAAGCCTATGTGGAGCCGATCCAAAACCCGGCCTATTACAATGGCCATTCGGCCATTGTATTGAGCGTCTTCATCATCAAAGGGGTTGATGCCATCGAGTACGGCGGGCGATTGAAGCAAGCGGTCAAAGCGATCGAGCAGTCTCTGCCATGGGGCTATGTGCTCGAATTCGCCACCTACCAGCCGGATCTGATCAAAAAATCCGTCAGCGGCATGGTGCTCAACGTGGTCGAAAGCATCGTCATCGTCCTGGTGGTGGTCATGTTGCTGCTGGGGCTGAGGACCGGCTTGATTGTGGGCTCATTTATTCCTCTGGTCATGCTGTTCGGTCTTTTGATGATGTTTGCGCTGGGGATCGATCTGGAACGGATGTCGCTGGCCACCATGATCATTGCACTGGGTATGTTCGTGGATAACGCCATCGTGGTCTCCGATGACATCAAAGTGAATATGGAAACGGGGATGGCGCGCAAGGATGCCGTGTTAAAAACCGGCAGCACCCTTTCGGTCCCCCTGCTCACCAGCACGCTGACCACGGTTTTCGCCTTCGGACCGATTCTGCTGCAAATCGGCATGGCCGGTGACTACACCGCCTCGCTGGGATCGGTGATGATTATTCTGCTCATGGGCTCGTGGTTCTTCTCCATGTTTTCATCCACCAGCATGTGCTACTGGTTTTTAAAAGCGCCCCCGGCCGGCGGCAGTGATCAACCGTCGGGGAGCGATCCGAACCAGGGCAAATTCTATCGGATTTATCGTCGGGTCCTGGCGTTTTCCCTGCGATATCGAACCCTGGTCCTGGCCGTGACGGGCGGCGCGTTTGCCGCCGCGATATATGCGGCAACGTTTATACCCCAAGCCTTTTTCCCGAGCGGGGACAGAAACCAGTATCTGATCTATCTCGACCTTCCCGCCGGCACACGCATCGAGGAGACCGACAGGACCGTCAGAGAACTCAGCGCCTGGCTTCAGGATAAAAAGGAAAACCCGGAAATCACCGGAACCATCGCCTACGTGGGTAACGGCGGACCGCGGTTTTTCCTGTCGCTGTCGCCGCTTGACCCGGACCCGTTCGTCGGGTTTTTGATCGTCAACACCCAAACCAACAAACAGGTGGCCGAACTCATCCAGCGCACCGACCAATACCTGCAAAACCATTTTCCCAATGCTCGCGGACGGGTCAAATCAATGTGGCTTGGCGGCAGTGAATCCGGCCTGTTGGAAATCCGGCTCAGCGGCCCGGACACCGGGGTGCTGTTGGAACAGGCCGAGCAGTTGATGGCCACACTCCGCGACGTCCCCGGCACCATCCAAATCAAACAGGATTGGAACAACCGGGTGTTTACGGTCAAGGCGAATGTCGATCAGCCCCGGGCCCTGCGCGCCGGGGTGACATCCAAGGATGTGGCCAACACCTTGGGTTTCTTTGTCGACGGGGTGACCGCCACCACTTACCACGAGGGCAATGTTCAGATACCCATCGTCGGACGTGGGGTCAAGGAGGAACGGGATTCCCCCGACAGCCTGCGCTCCCTCGGCATCCGTTCGTCATCCGGCGGCAGCGTTCCGCTCAACCAGGTGGCCGATGTTTACGCTGTCGGTGAGCTGGACCGCATCGTGCGCTACAATCAGGAGCGCACCATCACCGTCAGCGCCAAACACCACGTGCTGAAAGCCTCCGAAATGTTTGCCGCCCTGAAGCCCGCGCTGGAAGCCATGACATTTCCGAAAAATCACTACTGGCGAGTCGGCGCCGAATTAGAGGACTCCGCCACGGCCCAGAAAAACCTGGCAAAATGGTTGCTGCCATGTTTTGGCGGCATCGTCTTTTTGCTGGTATGGCAGTTCAACTCCATCCGGCGGGCGGCCATCATTATCCTGACCATGCCGCTGGTCATTGTCGGCTCGGTGGTCGGCCTGCTGGTGATGCAGGCCGATTTCGGATTCATGGTCATCCTGGGGCTGTTGGCCCTGGCCGGATCCATCGTGAACAACGGCATCGTGATGATCGATAAAATCGAGGAGAACCGGCGCGATGGGCAAACACCCTATGATGCCATTGTCAATTCGGCCGTCAGCCGCTTCAGACCGATTCTGCTGTCGGTGTCGACCACCATGCTCGGCTTCCTGCCGCTGATCATCAACCATGATCCGCTTTTTTTCGGCATGGCGTCGGTCATGTTCTTCGGCCTGGGCATCGGTAGTTTATTTACGCTGAACTATGTGCCGGTACTCTACAGCATCATGTTTCGGGTTAAACCAACAGCCGACCATGTGCCTGGCTAAGCCCAAATACGAATCCGTCATAAGGGCTGAGCGGAATTCACATATTACTCGGGATCGGATACGTCATAAAAAGGGAGAGCGCTATGTATACCGGCAAAGGCAATGCGGTGACCGGACAATCCAAGACGGGATGCTTGGCAGGATCGGTCCAACCATTTAGGCGCTGGCGGCTGGCGTGGCTTGCCATGGTGTTGATCATGACTGGCTGCACCATGGTGGGACCGGATTTTGTCAAGCCGGAGGCACCCTTGCGGGATGCGTGGACGGAGATCGAGGCCCCTGGCCTGAGTACCGGTCAAACCGACTACAGTAGCTGGTGGCGTGTGTTTGACGATCCCGTGCTCGACAATTTGGTCGAAACAGCCTATCGACAGAATCTTTCGCTGCAGATCGCCGGCATCCGTATCTATGAGGCGCGCGCGCAATTGGGCATCGCGGTCGGCAACCTGTACCCTCAGCAACAGTCGGCTTCAGGATTTTTAACAACCAACAAGCTCGGTACAAGTGCCGAAACAACGGTTATCGACAACTATTTCAATTCATTGAGTCTTGGGTTCGATGCGGCGTGGGAGTTGGACGTGTGGGGCAAGTTTCGCCGTTCGGTTCAGTCCGGGGCCGCCAACTTGGAGGCCACCGTCGCCAGTTACGACAACGTTCTCGTATCACTCACCGCCGAAGTCGCACGCACCTACATCGTAATCCGCACGCTGGAGAAACGGTTGGCGATCGCCGCGGAAAATGTGAGACTGCAGGCGCAGTCCCTGAGGATTGTCGACGTCCGATTCAAAGAGGGGGCCGTTTCGGAGCTGGACGTCACCCAGGCCAGGATGCTGTTGGCTGACACGCAAGCCCTGGTTCCCCAATTGGTATCCCAATTACGTCAAGCCCAGAACGCGCTGGCCATCCTGCTGGGTGTGTTGCCAGGGGAGCTCAAAGAGATGCTCAACGGGCCGTCCGAAATTCCGGTGGCCGCTGAGACTGTCATCGTCGACATCCCCAATAACCTTCTCAGGCGTCGACCCGACATCCGTCTGACGGAGTTGCAGATCGCCGCCCAAAGTCCTCAGATCGGAATCGCCAAAGCAGACCTCTACCCTCATTTTGCCCTGTTCGGGACGATTGGATGGCGTTCATCAGACGCAACCTCGGTCTCCGGCGAGAATTCACTGGGTGATATATTCAGCCAAAAGAGTTTGTTTTGGAGCGCCGGGCCGGGTTTTAGCTGGGATATACTTAATTACGGGCGCATCCGAAACCGGGTGCGGGTAGAAGATGCACGCCTTCAACAGCTTGTGGTCGCGTACAAAGATACGGTATTAAACGCCCAGCGGGAAGTTGAGGATGCGATGGTGGCTCATACGCGGGCCAAGGAAGAGGAAGTGTTCCTGAAAGAGAGCGTCGCTGCGGCCCAACGATCGGTGACGATATCTTCGCTGCAGTACAAAGAGGGGCTTGTTGACTATCAACGCGTATTGGATTCCCAGCGTTTTCTGGCCGTCCAGGCCGATCGCTTGACCGAAGTCAGTGGCCAGGTGGGCAGCAGTCTGGTGGCCACCTACAAGGCACTGGGAGGCGGTTGGCAAATCAGGGAAGGCGAAGAAGTCCTTTCGACAGAGAATCGAAACGCAATGATCGAGCGCACTAGTTGGGGTGAATTTTTAAATCCGGACGGTCCCCCCATGTCTGTTGACAACATGGATGGCCGGACCTGGCCGCGGCCGGATTGGTAATATTACCCACGAAAAGGTTTTCCGATATGCCGGAAAGCGCCCACCAACCATGAAGATCGCCTTTCTGATGGATCCGCTGGAAAGCATCCAGCCTGAAAACGAGACTACCAGCCACCTGATGTACGCATGCAACGAGCGGGGGCACGCGGTCTATTTCCTGGAGCCGCACGATGTATACATCCGCGACGGCCAGGTGGTTGCCCGCATGCGCAACGTAACGGTAAAACCGGGCCTCGACATGGCGGAGTACTGGCAGGCGATCATCCGCTGCACCCGGCAGGACCATCTTATTTTCGAAGCCGTCACGCAACTCGACGCCCTGTTTTTGCGCAGCAACCCGCCGCTAAACTACCAGATCATGGAGTTTTTGCAGACCGTCAACAATCACGTCTTCATTCTCAACAGCACCACCGGCCAGATCCTGGGCAACAGCAAACTCTATATCCTCAATTTCCCGGAGATCATTCCCGAGACGCATGTGTCCAGGGACCCTTCGCGCCTGCGAAAGATCATCGACGATTTCGGTGGGGCCATGGTGGTCAAGCCCTTGCAGCGGTTCGGGGGCGAAGGGGTGATCAAGGTGAGCACCAGTGACCGGATGAACCTGAATTCCCTGATCCACTATTACGTGCGGGCCTATGAGTCCTATGCCCGTCGCGAACCGATCATGGTACAGGAGTACCTGAAAAGCGTCAAGCAGGACGGGGATGTACGCATCCTGCTGCTCAACGGCGAAATCATCGGCGCCATGCGCCGGAAGCCCAAAAAAGGGGACTTTCGCACCAACGTCCACGCCGGTGGCGAGGTGTTCACCCACCGGGTGACGGCGCGCGAGAGGCATATCTGCGAGGTGATCAAGGAGAAGCTGATCGCCGACGGGCTCTATTTCGTGGGCATCGACATCATCGCCGGCAAACTGGTGGAGGTCAACTGCGTCAGCCCGGGCGGTATCCCGCGGATCAACCGGTTGAACAATGACTGTCTCGAGTTAAAAGTCATCGCTTTCATCGAAAAACGCGTTGACGCCGGCATTTGGGCCTCCCACAGTAAACCGGTATGAGAATTGCCGGAACGGCGCATGCCATTCGAGTCGCTGATCACAAGGTTCATAGACGCGGTGAAGGTTTTAATATGTGAATCACACCTAAGAATTAGACTTTACATGAAAATCAAACAGTTGGTCACTCTGATTATCTGCACAGCTTTCTGCCTGTTATCAGTGGAAAATGGTTTTTCACAAGAGGCAAAAACGCCGCTTGTCGGTCATGTTTTCTATGGCATGATGAATATCGCCAACAATGACCCGGACGCTGCCGAGGGTGACTTCGACATGCCGATATTCGGTGTTGATGCTCAAAAGTCGCTTGGTGGTAAAATTTTCACCTATGGCTTCGAAACCGGCGCTCTCTTCAGTGTAGATAGTGATATCAGACATTTCAGTGCATCGTCCGGAAGCGGCGGCGGCAAGGCAGCCGTCTCGGTGGAGTTGAACTCATTTTTGATAGACTACTTTGCCGGCGGGTATCTCTCCTTTGAACCGGCAAAATGGCTTCGATTGAGTGTGGGCGCCGGTCCCTTGCTCATTTGGTCACAATGGGAAACCGACCCTGAAGCATCGACAGCCGACGATGCCGCTGATCAATCGGATTCCGGTTTTGGAGTGGGTGGCTACGCGCGTGCAGGATTGGACCTCTTTGTTACTGAAACAGTTGGTCTCACACTCGGTGCCCGTATCAACGAGACCACATTACGCTTGCAATATACGACGGTTGAGGTTGAGGTCGAGGGCTGGCAATACTATTGCGGATTGGCCGTTCATTTTTAAGCTCTCGTCAGCATGCCAATACGATTGGATATACTTCAGCGCATTTTTTTAATGGTGCACACCGTATTTGGATCTTCAGCGTCGTCTGGATTGGAACCAAACTTGCTCCCCGCCCATCTTGTTCCCCACATATATCGCCGGCCCCTTGCATGAGGAACCGCCCGTTTCAGAACCAGTTGCGACAAAGCCAAGGGAATCGTTTGAGTAAACAAATACAAGTTCAGTTATTGTCGAAGATGCGGACATTGTTTTTTTCTGATAAAACCGGAAACGAGAGTCATCGAGAACGGTGATCGTCCTTGTATACACGTCTCCGTTGTCTTTTGTAAACGTATAGGTCTCCTGCTTCTCTTCGGCTGGAATATGCAGATAGTACACTTCTCCTCTTTGGCGGGAATTGCTTCCAATAACAATTGAACCGCTTGATTGCCTACAAACTGGAGATCCTACGGTCAGAGATAGTGTAAACGTCCCTGAGAATTTAGAATTGTCGGCAATAGCCGAATCATGGATGATGAATAGCAATAGACATCCAAGGGCTATTTTTGCCAGATTCTTGGTTCGCTTGCCCGCCCGATGATCGCCAGGCGGTTTGGACAACTTTATTGTTAACCTATCCATTGCCACTTTTCCTTAATTTGCTGTGATCGCATGATTGGCACCACCCACATATTCCGTATCCCATTGTTAAAATAAACTATCCGGCTCCCAAATTACAACTTTTTTTACAACTTTCGGGTGATGACATGATCTGCCTGAAGGACTTATGGTGGTTTTAAAATCTTTGGTATAGATGTGACTGGTAACACCAGGATGCAAGGGATACATCATGGCAATCGAATCGTTTGGGAAAAATCTGAGATTTGAAAATCCAGCCACCTTTCTGATTCGGGTAACTGGCCACATCGAAGACAGCCTGTCGGATCGCTGGGCGGAATAATCATTACCCGTGCGTTCACGGCAGACAGCCGCCCCCTCACCATCCTGGTCGGTCACCTGGGCGATCAGGCGGCCCTGTCAGGTATGCTCAACGAACTTTGCGAGCTGCATCTGCCATTTCTGACTGTTGAAACACCTGCCGCTTCTGAACGTTGAAACACCCATGCATCGGCCTGGGAGCCGAAGAGCAGATTATCGAGTTTGGCCTGGCAAGTTTCACGGCTGGTTTTGTCACGCTACGAGCAATGTTCAGGATATGAACCCCGGTGAAGGATGGATGCTTGAAAGGAGATTTTCAATGAATATCGAACACTCCCGGCTTGAAGAAGCCCGAACACAGAAAGCCCCGTGGAAGAAATGGGGGCCTTATTTGAGCGAACGGCAGTGGGGCACGGTTCGCGAGGATTACAGCCAAAGCGGCGACGCCTGGAATTACTTCACCCATGACCACGCCCGTTCGCGGGCCTACCGCTGGGGGGAGGACGGCCTGGCCGGGATTTCCGATGACCGTCAGCGTTTGTGCTTCGCGTTGGCGCTCTGGAACGGCAGTGATCCGATTCTTAAAGAACGCCTGTTTGGGCTGAGCAACAGCGAGGGGAATCATGGTGAGGATGTAAAGGAATACTATTTCTATCTTGATTCCACGCCAACCCACTCGTACATGAAGTACCTTTACAAATATCCGCAAGCGGCCTTCCCGTATGACAATCTGGTGGCGACGAACCGTGACCGTGGACGCGGCAAACCGGAGTATGAGCTGCTCGATACGGGCGTGTTCGACCAGGACCGCTATTTCGATGTCTTCGTGGAATATGCCAAAGCATTACCCGATGATATGCTAGTTCGGATCAGCGTGCATAACCGTGGACCGGAACCGGCGGCGCTGCAGCTTTTGCCGACCCTCTGGTTCCGCAATGACTGGGCGTGGGGGGGTGATGGCTCCCGCCCCCGCCTTCGTCAGCTGGCTCAGGATAAGGCCGGCGGGATCGTCGCGTTATCGCATCGCGATCTGGGTGAGTGTCTCCTTTACGCGGAAGGGGCGTCGGCGCTCCTGTTTACGGAAAATGAAACCAATAGTGAACGCCTCTTCCGCACAGCCAATGCTTCGCCATACGTGAAAGACGGTATCGACAACTTTATCGTTCACGGAAAAGAGGAGGCGGTCAATCCGGAGAAAAGCGGCACCAAAGTCTCGGCCCACTACCCCCTCATGCTGGGAGCGGGAGAATCCCGCACGGTTTGCCTGCGACTCACTGCGCCGCCGATCAAGGAGGCCCCCAAAGCGCTGGGCGATTGTTTCGGCAAAGCGTTTGACGCCGTCTTCCAGACCCGGATTGAGGAGGCCGACGCGTTCTATGCGGCGATCATTCCCGCCTCGGTGACACCCGACGAAGCCTTGGTCATGCGCCAGGCCCTGGCCGGCATGCTCTGGTCCAAGCAGTTCTACCACTATGACGTGGGTCGCTGGCTCAAAGACCATGGCATTCGACCCTACGTGACCGATCAACCTCCCGCCCGCAACGACCGTTGGGGCCACATGGCCAACGCGGATATTATCTCCATGCCGGATAAGTGGGAGTATCCCTGGTATGCGGCCTGGGATTCGGCCTTCCATGTCGTTGCCCTGGCAATGGTCGATGACGACTTCGGCAAAGAACAGCTGGAGCTCTTTTTAAGGAATCGCTATCTTCACCCTGGCGGCCAGATTCCTGCCTATGAGTGGAACTTCAGCGACGTGAATCCGCCGGTGCATGCCTGGTCCACGATCTACACCTACTTGACGGATAAAGCCCACCACGGCAAGGGCGACATCGCCTGGCTCGAGCGCTGCTTCCATAAATTGCTCTTTAACTTCAGCTGGTGGGTGAACCGCAAGGATCGTTCCGGCAACAACGCCTTTGAGGGCGGATTCCTGGGGCTGGATAATATCGGGGTGTTCGACCGATCCGCGCCGCTGCCCACCGGCGGCTATCTGGAACAGGCGGACGGCACGGCCTGGATGGCGCTTTTTTGCCAGAACATGGTCGAGATCAGCGCGGAGCTGGCCATGGCCAATCCAGCCTATATCAATCTGACGCTTAAATTCCTCGAACACTTTCTCCTGATCGCTTCGGGGATGATCCGACCGGATGAAGAGGGTGGCATGTGGGATGATCAGGATGGCTTTTTCTACGATGTGCTGCGCTTGCCCAATGGACGCTCCGAACGCCTGAAGGTCCGCTCCATGGTGGGGTTGTTGCCCTTTTGTGCGGTCACCGTTTTTGAAGGGAAGGTATCAGAAAAATACCCCGAGGTCGGACCCAGGACGCGCGCATATCTCCAAGCGCGGCCGGCCTTGATGGCGTTCATTCATGACCCGTTCCAGCCCGGCGACAAAGAGCGGCGTCTATGTTCCATTTTGAATGAGACCAATCTTCGTCGTGTGCTCAGGATCATGCTCGATGAGAACGAGTTCCTCAGTCCCTATGGCATTCGGTCCATATCCCGCATTCACCAGGATCATCCCTACGTCTATCACGCCGGCGATCAGGAGCACCGGGTGGCCTATGTCCCCGGCGAAGGGGACAGCGGCATGTTCGGGGGCAACTCCAACTGGCGCGGCCCGATCTGGATGCCGGTCAACATGCTGATTCTGCGCGCGCTGCTTCAGTACTACCTCTATTACGGCAATGCGTTCACCATTGAATGCCCTACGGGCTCGGGCCGGCAGATGAACCTGTATGCGGTGGCCGAAGAGATCGGGCGCCGGCTCTCCCGGATTTTCCTGCGGAATGAAAGCGGCAAGCGTCCCGTGCACGGGGACTCTAAAAAATTTCAAGAAGACCCCCACTGGAAAGACTACCCCTTGTTCTATGAGTACTTCCATGGCGACACCGGCGAGGGGGTCGGCGCGAGCCACCAGACGGGGTGGTCCGGGGCCATCGCACGGATTATGCATCTGTTTGCCGCTTCCGATGCCCAAAAAACACTCAAACAAACCAAAGGGAAATCAGCAGGCGAAAACGCCCAAGCGTTGAGAAAGGGACGATGAAAGTTCAGAACCCCTCGCTCTATCAAGTCAACACGCGGGTCTGGCTGACCTCGCTGGCCCAGACGCTGGGCCGGCCCGCACAACTCGATGATATTCCCGACGCCGAGTTGGACCGGCTGGCGCAGATGGGGTTCGACTGGATCTGGTTGTTGAGCGTGTGGCAGACCGGCCCAGCGGCGCAGACGATCTCGCGAGCGAATCCCCAATGGCGTCGCGAGTTCGAGAATACGCTGCCGGACCTCACGGACGAAGACATCGCCGGCTCCGGTTTCGCCATCCAAAACTACAGTGTCCATCGCGATCTGGGTGGCGATGCGGCCCTCGCCGGTTTGCGGCAACGGTTGCAAAAACGCGGACTGAAACTGATGCTCGACTTTGTCCCCAACCACATGGCCCCGGATCACTCCTGGGTCGAGGCCCATCCGGATTATTTTATCTCTGGGACCGAGGAGGACTTGGCGCGCGAGCCGCAGAACTATATCCGGGTCAAATGCAAAAAAGGCGATTTGATCTTGGCTTACGGTCGTGATCCGTACTTCTCCGGTTGGCCCGATACCCTGCAGTTAGATTACAGCAATCCCGATCTACAGGAAGCGATGATCGATGAATTGCTCAAGATCTCCGGCCAATGCGACGGCGTAAGATGCGATATGGCCATGCTCGTTTTGCCAGATGTTTTTGAGCGCACGTGGGGACTCCGGTCGGAGCTGTTCTGGCCGAGAGCCACCCAAAAAGTTCGCGACCAACATCCTGACTTTTGCTTCATGGCCGAGGTCTACTGGGATATGGAGTGGACACTGCAACATCAGGGGTTTGACTTCACCTACGACAAACGCATCTATGACCGCCTAACCGAGGGGCATGCCCGACCGGTGCGCGAGCACCTTCAAGCGGATCTCGAATATCAGGCCAAGCTGGCCCGTTTTCTGGAGAACCACGATGAGTCCCGTGCCGCGACGGCATTCGATCCATCGGTTCACCGTGCTGCGGCGGTGATCACCTATTTTATTCCCGGCCTGCGCTTTTTCCACCAAGGGCAGTTCGAAGGCCGCACAAAGCGCCTTTCACCCCATCTCGTGCGGGCACCCTTAGAACCGGCAGACAAGGAAATTGGGGCGTTTTATGATCATTTGCTTGTCATCCTGGGCAAGCCCGTCGTGAAAAACGGGTCGTGGCAGCCGCTTTTTTGCCGGCCGGCCTGGGACGGGAACGGATCCTGGGACGGGTTCGTCGCCCACTGCTGGCAGGGAGCCGACGGTGAACGCATGTTGATCGTCGTCAACTACGCCCCACACACCGGTCAATGCTATATCGACCTCCCTTTTGCTGAGATCCAGAACCATACTGTTGAACTCAATGACCTGCTCGGTTCCGACCGATATGTTCGCGTGGGCAATGAATTGCTTGAGCAGGGACTCTATCTCGATTTGCAGCCTTGGGCCTATCACATTTTTTCCTTGGAGGTGAATGCATGAAAGCAATTACCGTAGAACCTAAAAATCCAGGAACAGTCCGGTTCGAAGATATTCTGGAGCCCGAAGCACATGAGGGCTCGATCCTCGTAGAAGCCATTGCTGTCGGCGTCTGCGGAACCGATGTCGAGATCGTGGAGGGCAAGTACGGTTGGGCCCCTCCGGGCAAAACGCGCCTTGTACTCGGGCATGAATCCCTCGGCCGCGTCATCGACCCAGGCCCCGCAAGCGGATTGAAAAAAGGCGATCTGGTCGTCGGCATTGTCCGCCGCCCCGATCCGGTTCCCTGCCCCAACTGCGCGGTGGGCGAGTGGGACATGTGCCGCAACGGTCAATACACCGAGCGCGGTATCAAGCAGATCGACGGCTATATGTCCGAACGCTGGCGCATTGAGCCTGAATACGCCATCAAGGTGGACCCGTCCCTGGGAATTCTCGGGGTGCTGCTGGAGCCCACGACGGTGGTCATAAAGGCGTGGGAGCATATCCTGGCGGTGGGTCAGCGCGCCTTCTGGGAGCCCAAAACCGTGCTCGTAACCGGTGTGGGACCCATCGGCCTGCTGGGCGCCATGGTTGGAAAGCAGCTCGGGCTGGAGGTGCACGTCCTGGCACGAACGGAAACCGGTCCCAAACCCGAACTCGTGCGTGCACTGGGTGCTACCTACCACGCTTGCGACATGGCCGAGGTGGGGTTTGCACCGGATGTCATCATGGAGTGCACCGGTGCCGGGCAGGTCATCGCCGAGTCGCTGGCCGTCATCGGGGCCAGCGGCGTCGTGTGTCTTACGGGCGTTGGGCATGGCGGCACAGTGCCCAAGATCGCCACGGCGGACGTGGCCTCATCGGCGGTGCTCAAGAACAACGTGGTATTCGGTAGTGTCAACGCCAACAAGCGGCATTGGTACAAGGCCGGCGAAGCCCTGGCGCGCGCCGACCACGATTGGCTCGCGCGCCTGATCACACGGCGCGAACCTCCGGAAGCGTTCGCCAAGGCCCTGGTGCGAGGGGCGGAGGACATCAAGGTCATCATTCAGTTTGCGGATATTTGATGGAAAATTCAACAACACGGCCTATCCCCTGGGCGCTTTTCGCCTCCGAACTGATCGGGACCGCATGTCTGGTCCTGGTGGGGCTCTCGCTGGTCATTTTCATGTTCGGCGCCGGCAGCCCCATGGCGCAACTGATTCCCGGCGAAGGGCTCAGGCGCCTGATCACGGGTTTCTTTTTTGGAACAACGGGCGCCTGTATTGCGTTGTCGCCTGTCGGGAAGGTGAGCGGCGCACACATTAACCCGGTGGTCACGTTCGCCTTCCGGCTGATGGGCAAACTCGACTTGGCGACTACCCTCGGATATGTCGGGGCGCAGATGATCGGTGCGGTCGTGGGCTCGATGCCGCTGCTTTGGTGGGGGGCCATGGGCCATAGCGTGGCCTTTGGCGCGACCTTGCCGGGGCCCGGCTGCACGCTGCCGACGGTTTTTTTGGGCGAGGTGATCACGACGTTTGCCATGGTCACTCTGCTGGCCCTCTTTCTGGGCTTTCGAAACATCCGATCCTTTACGCCGGCGATATTTCCGCCCCTCTATGCGCTCATGGTGTGGGCCGAGTCACCGATCTCGGGCACCAGCACCAACCCCGCGCGCAGCCTTGGCCCGGCGGTCATTTCCGGTCAATGGCAAGGGTGGTGGATCTACTGGATCGGGCCGCTGGCCGGAATGCTTCTAGCTGTCTTGGCTTGCAGCTTTCTGGCCAAGCGCATTGAGGTGGCCAAATTGTACTACTTTGACAGTGCGCATGACCGCCTTTTTCGCCGTATGCGTACACCCGAGACGCCGTAAGGCAGGGACGCATGAACGCGCCCGGGTGGGGATTCTGCGATTCCATGACAAAAGGGAAATGCGCCCATCGTCATGGCCTCAAGTCAACGACTTAGAATGCTGAACACCAACCGTGAAGGAGAATATGATGAAACAAGAAGACAAGCGTGCAAAAATGAAGGTAATCATCATCGGCGGCGTGGCCGGCGGCGCGTCGTGCGCGGCGCGATTGCGCAGGCTGGATGAAAATGCCGAGATTTTCATGGTCGAGCGCGGGCCGTATGTGTCGTACGCCAACTGCGGGTTGCCCTACCATGTCGGCGGCGTCATTGAAAAGGAGTCGAGCCTGCTGGTCGCCAGCGAGCAGCTGTTCCGTGAACATTTCAGGATTGAGGTGCACACCAACTGCGAGGCGGTTTCCATCTCTGCGAAAAACAAAACCGTGGACCTGCGCAACACCAAGACCGGCGAGGTCACCACCGAGTCCTATGACAAGCTGGTGCTGTCGCCAGGGGCGGCTTCGGTCCATCCGCCCCTGCCCGGCATCGATCTGCCGGGGATATTTCACGTGCGCACCGTGCCGGACGCGCGAACGATCCGAGAGTGGATCGAACGTGGCACGACGTTTCTGACGGGCATGTTTAACTATTCCGGTATCCAGATGGTCAAACCGGTGCGGCGCGCTGTCGTGGTCGGCGGCGGGTTCATCGGTCTCGAAACGGCGGAAAACTTGATCCATGTCGGATTCGACGTGACCCTCATCCAGAAGCCCGATCACGTACTGACCCCGCTGGACCCTGAGATTGCGGTCCTCGTCCAGGAACATATCATACGGCATGGCGTAAAGGTTGCCGCCAACGACGGCGTGGTGGGATTCAGACAGTTGGACGGGGGCGCCATCGAGGTGCAGACAAGTTCCGGGAAAACGTATCCGGCGGACATCGTGATCCTCGCCATCGGCGTGCGGCCCGACACCGTCCTGGCCAAGACGGCTGGCCTGACGATCGGCGACCGCGGCGGCATTCGCGTGGACGAGCACATGCGCACGAGCGACCCGGATATCTTTGCCGTGGGCGATGCCGTCGAAGTCAAGGACTTCGGAACCGGCCAGTGGAGTTTGATTGCGCTGGCCGGGCCGGCCAACCGCCAGGGCCGGATCGCGGCTGACGTGATCGCCGGACGTGATTCCCGCTACCGGGGCACTCAGGGCACCTCGATTATCGGGTTGTTTGGCGGTGCGGCCGCCTGGACCGGTGTCAGCGAGAAGACGCTCAAGAAGCTCGGCGACACGGACTACGAAAAGATCTATCTTTTCCCGAATTCCCACGCCGGGTACTACCCGGGGGCCAAGATGCTCGGATTTAAGGTCATCTTCCGCAAATCGAACGGGCGCCTTCTGGGTGCGCAGGCTCTCGGCCAGGATGGCCCGGCGGTGGACAAGCGCATCAGCGCCCTGGCGAGCTTCATCCAGATGGGGGCGACGATCTATGACCTGGAAGAGGCCGAGCTGTGCTACGCGCCCCAGTTCGGCAGCGCCAAGGATCCGGTCAACTTCGCCGGGATGGTGGCTGCCAATGCCCTGCGCGGCGACATGCCGCTCAGCCACTGGGATCAATTGAACGGCGCATTCCTCCTCGATGTGCGCGAGCCGGTTGAACTGGTCGTGGAGAGCGTGCCGGGCGCGGTCAACATCCCCCTCGGCCAGCTCCGCACACGCATGGGCGAACTCCCCCGTGACCGCGAGATCCATATCATCTGCCGTTCGGCCCAGCGTGCCTACTACGCGACGCGCATCCTTGTTCAAAACGGGTTCAACGCAAGCAATCTGTCCGGCGGCATGCTGTCGCGGGCCATGTATGCTTTGGGAGAATTGATCTATTGAACAGGCGCTTCGTGGTGACCGCGAAGGATACCGCTGATTACCCGGAGAGAGGCAACCCTCTGCCGTGGGAGGCAAAGAAAATGAGCAGTCCGGACGAAAACAAAGGGAACCTAAAACAGAAACTGCTCCATGAAGTCAAGGTGTATTGGGTTTATGTCGCCTATCTAACCCTGGTTTTCGGGGCGTTCACCTGGTACCGCAGGCTCATTCTCGCAGATGTCGGTATTACCTACACCGAATACGGGGTGGCCCTGATCGAAGCCTTTATTTTTGCAAAAGTCATCATGATCGGCGATGCGCTCCACCTCGGTCGCGGCTTTGAACACAAGCCCTTGATTTATCCGACCCTTTTTAAGACCGCTATTTTCACGCTCTTTGTCGGCCTCTTTGTCCTCATCGAGAATGCGATCAAGGGCCTGGTAAAGGGCATGGGGGCCGTGGAAGGTGTCATCGCTTTCCTTGGAAAGGGAACCTACGAAGTACTCGGCGGGGGGTTGGTCATCTTCGTAGCGTTCATCCCTTTTTTTGCCTTGAGGGAGTTGGCGCGTGCGTTGGGCGGAGAGGGCAAAGTATTGGCGCTGTTGTTTAAGAAAAGAGCGAGCCTGTGACCCTTTCCCCAAGATGGGTGGCCGTGGCCAGGCATGTGAGGCGATGGTGAATGATGGGTTGTGGAAACGATTCCCGTCAGTTTGCCGCGCAAGACGGATAAATGTACCAATAAAAGGAGAATAATTGCATGCCAACGTCACCGAAGGTTCAATGGCCCACCATGTTTACGGGCTTGCGGGGAATCACCGTGGCGGATATTCCCCGCGAGATCTCAGCCGGGATTACCCTGGCGGCCTTGATCATCCCCCTCAATATCGGATTTGCGCAGGTGGCCGGGCTGCCGCCGGTGTTTGGCCTCTATGCGGGCATCATTCCCCTGGTCATATTCGCCCTCTTCACCAGCTCGCCCCATGTCGTGGGAAGCCCGGATGCCCCCATTTCCGCGATCCTGGGAGCGATGCTGATCGGTTTTGCTCCGATCGGAGACCCGCTGCGCATGCAATATGCCCTGGCTTTGGCGTTGATGTGCGGCCTGCTGTTCTTTGTGTTCTGGCTTTTTCGGCTGGCGTTTTTCGCCAATTTTCTATCCCGGGCCGTGCTGGCCGGCTTCATCACCGGCCTGGGGATCGAGGTGCTCACCAACCAGGTCAGAAGGATCCTGGGGGCGGCTCATTCAATAGACGGATCGGGATTGGCGGCGATCGCCGAGCAACTCCATGGTGCGATGGCAACCTCCGTCGACACCACGGGTTATTTTGTGGAACTCATTGCCCTGTTTGAATCCATACCCCATGCGAATCTTTACTCGGTCGCCATCGGGGTGGGCGCCTTTGTCATCGTGCGTTTAATGAAAGGATACGAGCCCAAAGCACCAGCGGCGTTGATCGCCCTGATCCTGATGACGGTCATCGTGGCCGTGTTGGGCCTGGATCAAAAAGGCGTAAAAGTGCTGGGAGCCATGCCATCGGGACTGCCCTCCCTGACCCTGCCCAACGTGCCAATAGCCGACTATTTGCGCCTGCTGCCCGGTGCCCTGGCGGTGGTGGGCATCACCCTGTGTGAGGCTTTACTGCTGGTGCGCAGTTGCAGTCGCAAACACAACACCAAGGCCGACGGCAACCAGGTATTGTTTGCCTACGGCATGACCAGTGTCGCCAGCGGGTTCACCGGTTCGCTGATATCGGGCCCCAGCGCATCGCGCACGGCGGCAATGGACGCCTCCGGATCCCGCACGCAGCTCTCCAGCCTGGTGGCGGCAGCAACGGTCGCGCTGGTCATGGTCTTTTTTACGGATCAGCTAGCCTACCTGCCCACTGCGGCATTGGCCGGGGTTGTCGCCAGTGCCGTGTTGAATCTGATTGAAGTCGGGGAGCTTCGTGAATTCTGGCACATGCGCCGGTCTGAATTCTGGATTGCCATCGTCTGCCTGCTCAGCGTCCTGGTGTTCGGGCCATTGCAGGCGGTCATGATTGCCTTTCTGATGGCCACGCTTGATTTGCTCCGGCGGGCGTCCCGGCCCGGCGCCTGGGTGCTTAAGGAAGCTTCGGACGGCAGCCATTTTGTGTCTGAAGAGACGGACCAGGCCCCGGATACTTCCGGGATCATCGTTTACCGCTTTGGCGCGCCCCTCTATTTCGCCAACGCGACTTTGTTTGAGGAAGAGGTAGAAAAACTGGTCACGCAGGCTGCCACACCCGTCAAATGGTTTGTGCTGGATGCCCAAGCCATGGTGGATATTGATACCACCGGCGAGGAAACACTGCATCAGGTGGTGACCACCCTGACCAAACGCGGCATGACTGTTGCCGTAACCCGCGCCAATCCGGCGACTTCTGCTTTGTTGGCGAGTTATCGTCTGCTGGAATTGATCGGGGCCAACCGGCTGTACCCGACCAACCGCCATGCCATCGCGGCCTTTCGCAAGGAGACGGGGCAAGAAACCCCTAAACAGATAGAATAATAGAAATCTATGGCTCAGAGGTCCCCCTATCCTGGAGGAAGACTCCCACACCTATGAGGAGAATAGACTATGAAACGACCTCTTTCTTTAAAAAAGGCAGAGGAAAGCAGAGTAAAACAAAAACCCTCCCTCGGGTGTCCTACGGGTTCGATTGGGGCGAGATCTTCATCAACTATCGTTACCTGTATTACGATATGGAGGAAGGTGGTCTTTTAGAAGATTTGAACTTTGAAGGCCCGGGGATCGGAATAACCGGTCGATTCTGACTCGCTGCATCGCGATATTTTGACTACCCCAAAAGGCATTGCGCGAGGCGGTCCCAACCAATGGACTGCCTTAAAAATACAACTTATTTTACAACTTTCGGGGGATGACACCGCCTACCGAAAATGCCTATCATGATTTAAAAACCTTTGTAGAAATGTGAATGGTAAAATCAGGATTCGAGGAAAACATCATGCAAATTGGACCGTATGGGGGAAATCTGAGATTTGAGAAACCAGCCATCTATCGGATTCGTGTGACTGGTCACATCGACGACAGCCTGTCTGGTCAGTTGGGCGGGATGGTCATTACCCGGGCATTCACGGCGGACAGCCGGCCCATCACCATCCTGGTCGGTCACATGAATGATCAGGCGGCCCTGTCGGGTGTGCTCAACGAACTCTACGAGCTGCACCGACCGTTGCTGACGGTAGAGTCCCTATCGCCGTAAATGACGATATCCGCAACAGGCAGCAGGACTTTCGGAGCAGCGGTCCCGTTCCATTTCTTTAGTCTATCTACGAGTAAATGGATTTTCTGGAAGGAGCGTAATCATGAGAATGGCCATCGTTGTATTGACAATCATGACGGTTTCGTTGTTTTTCACGGATTTAGGATTGGGGCAGGACTTAATTGTCTTCCCTGCCAATGGGCAGACTCAGGAACAGATGGAAAAAGACAAGTCCGAGTGCTACGGATGGGCGAAACAGGAGACGGGCTTCGATCCCATGCAATCTCAGCCGCCGGCTCAGGCAGCCCCTGCACAAAGCCAGCCCCATCAGGGCCAGAGACTCAGAGGCGCGGCGCGCGGTGCGGCAGTGGGCGCTGTGGTGGGCGAAATCGCCAACGATGACGCCGGTCAAGGCGCCGCTGCTGGTGCCGCCGCGGGGGCTATGGCTGGTGGAATGAAAAAACGGGATCAAGCGAGACAACAGGCACAAGACCAGGAGCAACAGGCCCAGCAACAGGATGCCGCGTACGAGCAAAATCGCAGTAAATATAACCGCGCCTATTCTGCGTGTCTTGAAGGAAAGGGATACACGGTCAAATGAAGGAGGCGCGGTGAAGAGACATATTCTGAAAGGAATGCTGGTGCTGGCCGGTGCGGCCCTGCTGATGATCGGCGGATGCACGGCGACCACGCCCCGATGGCCGGCCATCAGCGAATCGCCGACCGACGTTCACCTCCAGGGTCGCTGGGTGTGGACGGAATTGCTCGCCGACAATGTCGACATTGAGAAGGCCTTCTACAGGGAAGTTTTCGGATGGCAATTCGAAACTTACGGAACCGGCAAGGATGCTTACACCCTCATCCATGCGGACGGACGGCCTATCGCCGGAATCGTCCCCTATGCAAAACCCGCCGATGCCGATCGGTCCGCAAGATGGCTGGCGTTCATGTCGGTTCCCGACGTGGACCGCGCCGCCGATCAGGCAGCCGCTTCCGGCGGAAAGGTGCTGGTGCCATCCAAGAATCTTGCTGGGCGCGGTACGGTTGCGGTGCTGCAGGATCGTGAGGGTGCGATCTTCGGCGTTATCCATGCGACCGCTGGCGATCCGCCCGATGTCTTGCTATCAACCAACACGTGGCTCTGGATCGAACTTTGGGCCAAGGACAGCTCGCTGATGGCGGATTTCTACCGCCCCATCGGCGCCTACACGATCGACCGGCAGGAGGATATCGGAGATCGGCCCGAAATACGGCTGGTGGCCGGTGGGTACCCTCGGGCGGCGGTGCTCGAGCTTGAACGCAAGGATCTGCCTTCCACGTGGCTTCCCTATATCCGCGTAGAGGATTTGCGGCAGACCCTGGCACGTATCGAGCGGGCCGGCGGCAGTGTCGTGGTTGCCCCGAGCCCGGCAGTTCGGAACGGAAAGGTGGCCGTATTTCTGGATCCGTTGGGTGCAGCCCTGGCCGTTGCGCAATGGACGGATGAAAACGATGCGGAGGACAAGCCATGAAACGATATGGTCACCAACACATGCCGTTTGGTCTGCTGCTGGTGGTGATTACCCTGCTGGCAACCGGTTGCGCCTTGGACAGCACATACGACAACCAGCAAAACCAGGTCGTGGGCGGGGTTTACTATGGCGGCTACGGCGCGGGTTATTATCACCATGATGTCATCGTCACCCCGCCTCCGCCTTCACAGCCGCCGGCCGTCAGGCCGTCCCCGCCCGCGCATGCATCGCAACTGCCTGCGCGGTCTTTGCCCAGGCCGGCGCCCAGAAGGAGATAAACATGTATTCGGCTGATTCATTTTTTACCCCAATCATACAGGAGAAAAAAAAGATGAAAAGAAGAAGAATTATCGCCACCATCGCATTCGTAGGCTTGTTTCTATGTGCATCCATCCCCGCCCAGGCCGGTGATGACCTGGTGCAAACCGTCATCGATGGATGCAAAAAAGAGCTGGATACCTATTGCAAAGATGTCACCCCTGGACAGGGGCGCGTGTTGGCCTGCCTTTACGCCCACAGCGACAAATTGTCCGGCAAATGCGAATACGCCCTCTATGATGCCGCCGCTCAACTGGAGCGGGCTGTGGCCGCATTATCATACGTGGTCAACGAATGTGCCGACGATTTGGATCAGTTTTGCACGGGTGTTGCCGCAGGTGAAGGACGGCTCCTGCAATGCCTTGAGAAAAACGACCCGAAGGTCAGCGGGCGCTGCAAGCAGGCCTTAAAGGATGTCGGGTTGAAGTAAAAATCTGCCACCCTGGAAAAACGCCCTGTCAATTAGCTTTTTGGCAGCAGTGGTGGTCATCTTGTTCTTTTCTCAGGCCAACGCAGCCCAGGAAAATGCAGCCGGCGACTCCCCATGGGAAACGTTCGGCGTCAATTTGGGTGTTTTTGTCTCCGCAACGGACAGCAGTTTTCGCATCGGATCCGGCATCGGTTTAAGCATCGATGCTGAAGAAGCGCTGGGTTTGGACGCGACCAGCACCGTTTTCCGTACCGATGCCTTGTGGCGTTTTACCGACAACAAGCGCCATCGTCTGGATTTTACCTGGTTTTCGCTCAGCAGAGACGCAACCCGGCAGATCGCTCAGGACATCACCTTCGAAGATAAGGATGGCAACCCAATTACGATTGACGCCGGCACCACCGCCGAATCCAACTTTGACCTGGACATTTATGAGCTGGCCTACAGCTATTCCTTCTTCCAGGATGACCGCATCGACCTGGCGGCGGGAATCGGCTTTTTCATCATGCCCTTGGACTTCGGTCTGAGGTCCTCTGGCGTTGTCGATGAGGATGGGTCGGCGAGTTTTACCGCCCCCTTGCCTGTGTTCGGGCTGCGCATGGATGTCGCCCTGACCCCCAAGTGGTTCCTCCGAACCGGATCGCAGGTCTTTTATTTGGAATACGACAATTTCACCGGATCGGTATTGGAATTCAAGGTGGCGGTTGAGTACAACCCCTGGGAGCATGTGGGCCTGGGGCTGGGATTTGATACCCTGCGAGTACAATTGGAAGCGGATGGGGAAGACTACCCGTCAATCGATTTCAAAGGCAATGTGGATTTCGCCTACACAGGTTTGCAGTTATACTTGCGTTATTTCTTTTAATGATCTCGGTGAGAAGATGTGAAGACAATCGGAACCATTGCCCTTTTCATGCTCCTGATTGCCATGATCGCCTGGGGTACCCTGGCGATCTATTTCTCCTATCTGCCAACCCCGCTGCGATATGCAGGCGCCGGCCTTTTCGTGGCATCCTCCGCCGCCGTGCTGCTGTTGCTTCGTCCAAGACGAAAAGGGGTCGTGGCCTTTCTGGGCCTGTTTGCCGCGGTCCTCATTGGGTGGTTGTCCATGGAACCGTCCAACGAACGCAACTGGCAACCGGATGTGGCGGTGTTGCCATTCGCCACTGCCGTCGGGGATGCGATCACGGTGCACAACATCCGCAATTGCGATTACCGGACGGAGACGGACTATACCATTGGTTATTATGACAAGACCGTCGACCTGTCCAAGCTTCGGAGTTTCGATCTTTTCTTGAGCGACTGGGGCATTAAAACCATTGTGCATACCCTGGTCAGTTTTGGCTTCGATGATGACAGCTACCTGTGCATCTCCATAGAAACCCGCAAGGAAGTTGGAGAAGCGTACTCCAGCTTAAAGGGCTTTTTCAGGCAGTACGAACTCATCTACGTGGTGGGCGACGAGCGTGATCTGATTCGCTCGCGGACCAATTATCGTCAGGGGGAAGGGGAGACCGTTTACCTGTATCGGCTGCAGGGCTCATCCATGGATGTCGCCAGGCAGGTTTTCCTGGATTACATCCGCTACATCAACCGCTTGAAGGAAACACCCGAATGGTACAACGCCTTGACCGGCAACTGCACGACCGAAATCCGGGGCCACACCCGGCCGTATGCCGGCAAGGTCAGGTGGGACTGGCGGATTCTGGCCAACGGCTATATCGACGAATTAGTCTACGAACTGGGGTTAGTGGACACAACCATACCCTTCGACGTGCTCAAACAGCGAAGCATCATCAATAAAAAAGCCCAGGCGGCGGATCAGGACCCTGCTTTTTCCAAGATAATCCGGCAAGGGCTTCCTGGCATGGATTCGCCATCATGATCCTGATGCATAAAAAGGCTTGCGCCGTGAAGCTTCATCGCATCGCATGGTCACCTGAACGCGCTTTCGTCGGCAATACGTGGTGGTTTACGCTCTTACCTTTCGCGTTGCTTCTGGTTTTCCTATCCGGCTGCGCCACACCCATCGGGACCCGGGCAGTGGGCGTCCGGCAGACCTATGAACAGGTTAATCTGAACGCTATCAAGCAGGATGCCTACAGTGATGCCTCGGCACTCGTGCTGCATCGTTTTTTTCTTGATGAACGGTTCAGTGAAGATCCCGACGGGACCGTCGAGATCCTGCATGACAAGGCCTGTGAAGACGACCGCCGGGATCTACTCTATGCGCTCTCCGAATTGACTTATCTGATCGCCAACAAGGCCCGCATACGTGCCAACAAGGCCAGCGCCGGCAGCGGGCCGGACGCCGTTCAGCGGGTCAAGCGTTTTTACCTGGCTTCGGCCGTGTATGCCTATTTCTATCTGTTGGGGGAACGGGGAGGAGATCTCCCGGGCCCCTACGATCGCCGGTTTCGGGTGGCCTGTGACTTTTACAACACCGCCCTTTCCCAGGCCCTGGTCTTGAGAAAAGGGGGAAACACGCCTCAAGTCGGTTTGCAGGAACTTCCCGTGGGATCCCTATTTCTCGAACTTCATCACGACGGGTTCCCCTATGATCTGGAAAGCTTCGAAACAGTCATCCCCGCCGATGAATTGTCCGTGTACGGGCTCACTGTCAGGGATCGGCGCCCGGGACTCGGGGCGCCGGTGATCGCCGTGGGAAAGAAAACTGCCGACTGGCCGGTGGTCAAATCGGTTCCCGGGACTCTTTTTTTGCGGGTTGAGGGCGATATCAGGAATCTCAGGGAAGGGGGTCGGGGTCGGGTGGAACTATACTCATCCTATGAAAAAAGGGCTGTGGCGGTCAATGACCAACAGGTCCCCTTGGAAAACGACTTGTCCGCTCAGCTGGCCTTCACCCTCAACCAGCCATTCTTATGGGATATGGGTGAGCTGCAATTTCTAAAAGGGGCGGTGCTAAAGAGCGGCATTTATCCGGTGCAGCCCTACAGTCCTGGACGGATCCCGGTTGTTTTCGTCCACGGGACCGCCAGCAGCCCGGTCTGGTGGGCCGAAATGCTCAATACACTCCGCTCGGACCCGGTCTTGTGGAAGAAATACCAATTCTGGTTTTACCTTTACGACAGCGGTAAGCCGATCGTTCTTTCCATGCGTGAATTCCGTGAATCGTTATTCCGGATGGTGGAATCCCTCGATCCCGAAGGCAAAGAGACCGCCATGAAGGAGTTGGTTGTCGTCGGGCACAGCCAGGGAGGACTTCTGACCAAGATGACGGCGGTGGAAACCGGGGACGCCATTATCCGGGCGGCCACCCAAAAAGGGTTAGACGAGCTCGACATGGACGAGGCCGATCGGGCCATGGTCGAGGGTTACCTGGTTTGCTCACCACTGCCGTTTGTGAGCCGGGTTGTCTTTATATCGACGCCCCATCGGGGCAGCTTTCTCGCCGGTGGCTGGATCCGACGGATAGTCAAAAAGATCGTTGCGTTGCCCGTGAATGTGGTAAAGCAGACGGCTTCCCTTGGTCTTGCCGCGAATAAAATAGGTATGACCGGGTATGGGGAAACGAGTCACCTACGTACCAGCATTGACGGCATGTCCCCCGATAATCCCGGGTTGCTTGCCCTGGCGGAGATCCCCATTGCCCACGGAATAACGGGGCATTCCATCATTGCCATCGACGGTGATGAAAAACCGCCGGATGGCGATGACGGGGTTGTCAAATATACCAGTGCGCATGTCGATTACGTGGAATCGGAATTCATCGTCCGCAGCGGCCACTCTTGCCAAGGACACCCGCTGGTTATTGAAGAGGTCCGGCGGATTCTGCTGGAGCATCTGGACCGCCTTGCCCGTCTGCAGTGATGCTGACCGGTTGGAGGCGTTTTTATTAACAGTCTTATAGGGGCGCAAAATGGTTGTTGTCATGGTCGGAAAACCATGAAAGGAGGTACGAGGAATCCATAGCATCTTAGCCGGTATATACGACATAATTAGTCTTTAACCCAAAAGAGAAGAAGGGAAATACCCATGAAAAAACCAATTATTGCCATTTTGGCCGTTGCCGGCCTGATTTCCGTATGGGCATTCACCAGCGCCCAGGCATTCGAGATCATCACGCGTGACATGGTCGAAAAGGAGGTGGTGACAAAAACCGACCTCATTAAAACCGCCGACAATTTCATCGTGCTGTTCGATACCTCCGGTTCGAGCAATGAAATGGTGCCCGGTGAGAACATCACCAAGATCGCGGCCACCAAGGCACTCTTGCAGGAGCGCAATGCCTGGCTGCCCGACCTGGGTTATCAGGCCGGCCTTTACGTTTACACCAATCAGAGGACCCTGACCGGCACCCTCGAAGAAATTTACCCGGTCCAGCCCTACGAACGGGCCAGCTATGCCGCGGCCATCGACAAGCTGCCGGAGAAGGGTTCCGGACCGACGATGCTGCAGGCGGGGTTGAGTGGGTTGCGCGACGTGGTGGCCAAGCTGAACGGCAAGACCGCGGTGATCCTGTTCACGGACGGGACGGCCACGCGGGTGCGCGGCCCCAAGAGCGCCCTGCAGATCGCCAAGGAGATCGCCCAGGATCACGACGTCTGTTATTACCTGATCAGCAGCGCCACCGACGATGTCAATACCAAGCTGCTGGAGACGGTCTCCAAGGTCAACGCCTGCTCCCGGGTCATCCCCCTGACGGCATTTATGGACAACCCGCTGTACCTGTCCGGTGCGCTGTTCACGGTCAAGACCTCCTCCTATGTGCGCCTGAAGCCCACCACCCAGGTGGTTGGTGTGGTTGCCGATAACATGCTCTTCGATTACAACAGCTCGGCCATTCGCAGTGAATATAATGAAAAACTGGATATGCTGGGGGATTATCTGCAGAAGAACCCGGATGCCTATGTGGTTGCCGGCGGATTTGCCGACAGTACTGGCGATGAGGAATACAATCTGGCTCTTTCGGAACGTCGGGCCGCCAGTGTCAAAGACTACCTGGTAAACACGTTCAGCGTCGATGCCAATCGGATCGTGACCTTGTGGTTTGGCGAGCTCAACCCGGTCGCCGACAACGCGACCGACGAAGGCCGGCAACTGAACCGGCGGGTTGAAATTGCCGTGGGCGGGGTGAATTAGCCCTCTGCCCGTCGTTCAGTTGGCAATCATCAGGAGATCGGCCAGCTAACCGGTAATTTTAGACGCAGCTCAACTGTCGGGTTTCATATGTGGCCTTCGGAACCCGACAGTTGAAAACCATAATTTAATTTTTCAGGAGGCGTTATCATGAAAATTTTTCGATGGGTAGTTTTGCCAGTTTTTATGGTGGTGGCAGCAGCCGGTTTCAACCTGGCCCATGCCGATCAATTTACGGATACCGTTGCCGTTTTTGCCAAATCGCCGGCGGTGAAGCCCTTTATCGACAATTGCTATGGCTATGCGGTTTTTCCAACAGTGGGCAAAGGGGGATTCGTTGTCGGGGGTTCATACGGCACCGGCCAGGTATATGCCCACGGCAAGGTCACCGGCACCGCCAAACTGATCAAGGCGACTATCGGTTTCCAGGCCGGCGGGCAGGCCTTCAGCCAGATGGTTTTCTTTGAGGACAAGCGGTCTTATGAGGAGTTCACCAGCGGCAGCTTCGAATTGGGTGCCGATGCGTCCGCGGTTGCCATTACCGCCGGCGCGCAGGCCAGTGCCGGTACCGGAGGCGCCAGTGCCGGCGCCAGCGCCGGCCCGGCCACTGGCGCTCAAGCCAAAACGAGTTACCACAAGGGGATGGCCGTGTTCGTTCACGCCAAAGGCGGGTTGATGTATGAAGCCGCCGTGGGCGGGCAGAAGTTCAGCTTCGAACCCAAGAAATAGCCTGCAGGTGTTGGTCCAACCGGCGCGAACCCAGCTGCCACGCATACATTGCATCCAAGGGCAATCCGGTCGGGACTCGGCCGGATTGTCTTTTAAGCCAAAAACAGGAAGGAAAAGTGTTTAAGGCCAACACCAAAAAAGAATAGATGATTATTTTGAGGCAATTCCAGCCGATACGCATTTCGGTTCTCGAAAAAAACACAACCCAGGATGGACCTTAAATGAAAACAGTAACCCTTTTTTCTGTAGTCGTTTTGATCGCCATCATATTTCCTGCACCTTATTTGCTGGCTCAAACAAGCAGCGCTGAATCAAGCGGACCGGACGAAGCGCTGGTCACCGCCTATCTGGAAAAGAAAGCGCCGGGTGATACCGGCTCGTGCATGACCGAAAACATGAAAATGCAGATTGTCGGCATCAGTGACGTAGTACCCGGTCAGCAGGCGGAGGTGTTCTATAAATTCGAATACAAACTGCGCTGCAATCGAGGCACCGAATCCAAGAGCGGTCAAGGGGTGCTGCGTGCCGCCCGGTTGAGGGACGGCAATTGGATCGATCGGGAAACGTTTGCCTTAATCAAAAAATGATGACTCCGTATAAAGCAACCAACCGTGTCACTCCCGCGAAGGCGGAGCACGTCGTGAAGCTTATTCAGCGCTGTCTATAACCATTTGCAACTTATGGATCCCCGCCTTGCGCGGGGATGACAACCAAGAAGGCTATTCGGCTTTTTTAGATTTCATCAATCTTAATGGACAGCGCCGCTACGAGCGGACCGACCAAACAAACTCATGGCGAACGGATCACCCTAATGAATTGGCACCAGCAAGTGCATTGCCTGACGCATTCCTTAACCCCGGCGCTGTTGGCCATCCTCGCCGGTGCGGCGCTGGCCTGCGCCTTGTCCGCCGGCCTGGGCTTTGCCGAAACCGAGGCAAAGCCGACGCTTCAGGACCCGCCGCGAGAACTACTCACCATCATGCCTGATGAGGCCATGACGGCATGGCATGGCGATCTTGACGGGATGATCGATCGGCGGATCATTCGTGTACTGACGGCCTACAGTAAAACTTTCTATTTTATGGACAAGGGTACCCCGCGTGGCGCGACCTACGAAATGTTTCGCCTGTTCGAGGAGGATCTGAACAAAAAAATAGTCAACGCGAAGAAGCAGAAAAATCTAAAGGTTCACGTGGTGTTCATTCCCGTCGCGCGGGGTGACCTGCTGCAGGCCCTAGCTGACGGTAGGGGCGATATCGCGGCAGCCAACCTCACCATTACCCCAGAGCGGCAGGAGCAGGTCGATTTTTCGTTGCCAGTCTATACCAACGTCAGTGAATTGGTCGTGTCCGGCCCTGCCTCACCCGTGGTGTCAAGCATTGAAGATTTGGCGGGCAGGGAGTTCTTCGTGCGCAGATCCTCCAGCTATTACGATAGCCTGGTAGTGCTCAACCGACGCTTTGCCGTGGAAAAACGACCGGCCCTGATCATTAAGGAGGCGCCGGAAGTCTTGGAGGATGAGGATCTGATCGAGATGGTCAACGCCGGCCTGGTTCCGCTCATCGTCGTCGACAGGCACAAGGCAGAATTCTGGAGGCAGATTTTCCCGGCGATCAAGGTGCATGAAACGCTCGCTCTGCGCACCGGCGGCAACATCGCCTGGGCGATCCGCAAGGAAAGCCCGCTTCTTAAGGCCGCTGTCGACGATTTCGTGGTTCGTCACCGTAAAGGGACCAAGGCGGGCAACATCATCATGACGCGTTATTTTAAGAACGCAAAGTATGTCAAGGACGCTGCCTCCGACGTCCGAACGCAAGAAATTCATCGCGCTGGTAAAGGATTTCCAGAAATACGGAGGCCAGTACGATGTGGACTGGTTGCTCATGGCCGCCCAGGGGTACCAGGAATCCCGACTCGACCAGGACGTGGTAAGCAAGGTGGGTGCGATCGGCGTGATGCAGGTCATGCCGGCTACCGGCAAGGAGCTGGGGGTCGGCGACATCACCGAAATCGAACCGAACATCCACGCCGGCATCAAGTACATGCGCTGGATGATCGACCAATACTATGGCAAGGAACCCATGACCCAGCTGGACAAGACCCTGTTCGCGTTGGCTTCCTACAATGCCGGCGCGGGACGGATTTCCCAGCTGCGCAGGCAAGCCGCCAAGCGCGGACTGGACCCCAACGTCTGGTTCCACAACGTGGAGTATGTCGCCGCCGAAAAAATCGGAGCGGAAACGGTGACCTACGTGGCCAACATCTACAAGTACTATATCGCCTACCAGCTGATCCAGGAAACGATAACGGAAAAAAAGCAGGCCGTGGAGCAGATAAAGGGCCAGAGCAAATGAGCTTTCGCAAATCCATCTTGCTTACGATCGCTCTGAGCCATGAGGTCGGAGCCGTCAACAATCGCTATCAACAAAAGAGGACCCAGCATGCCAATCCGGTCTATTAAGTCAGCCCTTCACGGTTTCCGACCAGCGGGTCCAGGATGCCCTGATGACGACCAGTGCCGTCCCCATCGGTTTCGGTCGCAAGCGCCTGCAATATTGCCGGCGCAACGCGCTCACCACCGATACGGCCAACGCCGCAACGCCCCCGATGGAGAAAGGTTCAGGCGTACCCGCGCACGTGTGTGCCCGGAAGGGTACGAGCTGGCCGAGTCCGAATTTGCCGACGGCGGCCTGTTTTACTGGATGAGCCGTTAACACCGAACGGTGTTGGGTACACCGTTGAAAACCAACTGCCAGTCATCCTAAAAACGGGATGCTGGTTCAAGGTCAGGAAAGCAAGGATCGCCAGGATGACGCCATTGCACAAAAACATAGCGCTCGCTCGCAAGCGGATGCGCAGCACGCGACGGGCCATCATATTGGCAATGATCGGCCTATTGGCCGGCTGCGCTTCCCTGCCAACGGATTTCGAGCGCCCGGAATCGCATGCTTTTCCCGACACCGGCACCACCACCCTGGGGCAGGAAGTCCAAAGAAATGCAGCCGATCATCCGGGCAAATCTGGATTTCACCTGCTGGGCAGCGGTCTGGACGCTTTCGTGGCCCGGGCCGTGATGGCCCATGTCGCGGAACGCAGCATCGATGTGCAGTACTACCTGTATCATGATGACCTGGTGGGTCGACTGTTCAGCGACCAACTGCTCAAGGCGGCCGACCGTGGCGTGCGCGTGCGCCTGCTAGTCGACGACATGGATCTGGGCGGCAGGGATTTGGGCGCTGCGGCAATTGACAGCCATCCCAACATCCAGGTGCGCATCTTCAACCCCTTCAGCCGGAAAACCGGCCGCCTGTCGCAGTTTATCACCCGCATGGGCTCGGTGACCCGCCGCATGCACAACAAATCCTTTACGGTCGACAACCAGATCACCATCCTCGGTGGGCGCAATATCGGCAACGAGTATTTCGAGGCCGATCCCGACCTGGCCTTTGCCGACCTGGATGTGCTGGCCATCGGACCGGTGGTCAAGGCGGTCTCCACGGCCTTCGACCGCTATTGGAACAGCGAGCTGGCCTATCCGGCAACCGCGCTCCGGGGCAAGCCGCCGACACCGGAGGAGATTGACCGCCTGCGCGGTCAACTGGACGACTATGTGGCCCAGCAGGCCGATTCACCCTACCTGCAGGCGCTGCGCAATTCGAATCTGGCCGACAAGATGCGGCAGAAACGGGTTACCTACGGCTGGGGTGAAGGAACTATCGTCTACGACCAGCCGGAGAAGATTCTGCACGGCACGGACAAGACTGAGTACCACCTGGCCCCGCAGCTGAAAGTTTATTTTGAAGGGGTCCAGGAAGAACTGATAATCATCTCGCCCTACTTCGTTCCCGGAAAATTGGGAACGTCTTTTCTGGCAAGTCTGGCCGAACGCGGTGTGCGCGTGCGCATCCTGACCAACTCCCTGGCCTCCAACGATGTGGGCATCGTGCATTCCGGGTATGCCAAATACCGCAAGGCACTCCTGCGCGGCGGGGTGCGAGCTGTACGAGATGAACAAGAAGATCACCCGTGAACAGCGTAACGACAAAAAAGGCACCGGCGGGTCTTCCAAGGCCAGCCTGCACGCAAAGTCGTTCATTTTCGATCGCCGGCAGGTCTTCATCGGTTCCCTGAACCTCGATCCACGGGCAGTCGTGCACAATACCGAGATCGGGGTCGTGATCCAATCCCCGGAGATCGGCACCGAGATGGCAACCGCCATCGACGCGAACATCGAAACGGCGGCCTTTCGGCTGGAGTTGGTCAAAAACGCCAATGGATCCGAAAGCTTACTCTGGCACGGATGGTCTGACGGTGAGAAAAAGACCTTCGATGTGGATCCGCATACCAGTTTCTGGCAGCGCTTGGGTGTCGGCTTGATGCGTCTGCTGCCAATCGAATCGCAGTTGTAGCGAAGCTATCAATCAAAGAACGATTCAAATCGATATTTTTTTGGTGCAAACATACTAAATCCATCCAAATAAAGAGTTCCCCATGAACCATTGCAGTCGACGTGATTTTATTAAAATTGGCACCGGTTTGTTGGCCACCTGCCTGCTGCCGTCGGCAGGATGGTCCGCCCTTTCAACGGACAACTCCCGTCGCAAACTCTCCTTCTACAATACACACACCGATGAAGAACTGATAATCTGTTACTTCAAAAACGGCGCCTATTGCCCAGATGCCATGAGCCGCATCAATCACATATTAAGGGACCACCGTACCGGTGACACCAAAGCCATGGATCCACAGTTGATGGACCTGCTCAATTCCGTCAACCGTCATTTGGGATGCAGCGCGCCCTTTCACATCCTTTCCGGTTACCGTTCTTCCAAAACCAATGCCCGCCTGCACAAACAAACGTCGGGCGTAGCCAAAAACAGCTATCATATGCTGGGACGCGCCATCGACATTCGCCTGCCTGGATGCGATACGCGCCAATTGCGCAAAGCCTGCCTGGATTTGAAACTGGGCGGTGTCGGTTACTACCCCCGCTCCGATTTCGTTCACGTGGATACGGGGGCCTTTCGGATCTGGAATGGTTAGGTCACCATCCCCATCAGAGATACCTTCCCGGACCGGACCGCCATCTGTCCTGATCATGCAACGCATCGTTACGATTGTTATGTGTATGACGGTTCTGTCGACGGTTTCCAGTTGGCGCCGAGCAGAGCCTGTGGGAATCTTTATCCGACGGCTACATGACTTTAATCGACACCTACTGCAAAGATGCAATCCCGGGCGAGGGATGCATTCTGGTTGACGTTTACGCTACTATGGACAAAATGTAAGAAAATGCGAATACGCATTATAGGATACAGCGGTGTAACTATGACAAGTAGTGGTCGCTTTTTCTTTCGTGGTCAACGCGTGCCCATGACCCAGGAACTGCGGAAATCGCTACGGTGGTGGTGGGAAGAAAGGCCGATTAAGGACCAGGCGCATGTTTTTCTGTGTCTTGAAAAAAACCAGTTTGCCCGGGAATTTTTTGGCCAGCCGTTCAAGTACCGTTTACACTTCATGCGTTCCCTTTGTGACAAGGTTGATGTCACACCTTTCGGATTTCATTCGGTACGCCACCTCTCGGCGTCCATTCTGTTCAAATTGGGATATGAGGTGGGCGTCATCCAGCAAATCCTGAGGCACAAGAGCCCGAATACCACGGAACGCTATTTGAGAAGCATTGGAATGGAAAGGGTTCGGGAGGCGCTTGAAGACCTGAAACCGGCAAATTCAAAGATATTGCCATTCGGGTCGACGGGAAAAGCCCCCGAAAACAAAAAAGCCGTCTGAGGAGCCGTCAACTCCCCAAGCGGCATTTGGCAGGTTTTACAACCTTTTGTTTTTATTGGTGATCCCACCGGGATTCGAACCCGGGTTACC
>CAVONM010000033.1:0-271256 GCA_963697225.1 uncultured delta proteobacterium | reverse complement strand
GCCGCTGGTCTCGAGTGCAGCGTCGCTGTACCGGTCTTGCGCTTCCACCAGGCCGCCCGTGTCGCCATCTGCGGTGCCCCGCTAGGGGCGAAGCTCGACGGGGAACCGGTCGCGCACGGCGCAGCTATCGATGTCCCAGCCGGGTCGACCCTCGAGATCGGGGGCGGCGCGCCGATCGGCGTCCGCGCCTACCTCGCTGTCAGCGGCGGCATCCAGGTGCCGGATTACCTCGGGAGCAAGTCGACGTTCACCCTCGGGAGGTTCGGTGGCCACGGCGGTCGGGCATTGCTCCCCGGCGATCGCTTGCACCTCGCAGAAGTATCGCTGCCCTCAGAGCGCAGCACCAGAGGCGGAGCTCGTCTTCCCGAGCTTTACCAACCACTGGGACATCGGTGTCCTCGACGGCCCCCACGGTGCGCCAGACTATTTTACCGAGGCCGACATCGAGATGGTATTCGGGACTAGCTGGGACGTGCACTACAATTCCGCACGCACCGGCGTCCGGCTGATCGACCCGAAGCCGGAGTGGGCGCGCCCGGATGGCGGGGAGGCGGGTCTCCATCCGTCAAACATCCACGACAACGCCTACGCGATCGGCGCGCTCGATTTCACCGGTGACATGCCAGTCATCCTCGGCCCAGATGGCCCGAGCCTCGGGGGCTTTGTCTGCCCGTGCTGCGTCGCCGCTGCCGAGTTGTGGAAGATCGGACAGCTGAAACCGGGCGACACGGTGCGCTTCCACGCGATCAGCCAGGAGCGCGCCCGCCTGCTCGAGTCCGCACAGGACGCCGCGATCGCAAACCTGTGGGGCGAAGTGTCACCCCCGATCCCGCCCGCCGCGCTGCCCCGGGAATCGGCGGTCGCCAAGACGATCCCCGGCAATCCGGCGGTCGCTATCCGACCCCAGGGCGACCGCCACCTGCTGGTCGAGTATGGTGACAACGTGCTCGATCTAGAGTTGCGGTTCAGGGTGCATGCCGTGCACCAGCAACTGCTCCAAGATCAACCCCCGGGTGTGTACGATATCACCCCGGGCATCCGCTCGTTCCAGGTGCAGTATGATAGCCGGGAGGCTCGCGACTGCCGAAGTCATCGCTTGGGTCGAGCAGGCACAGAGCATGGCGGCCGAGATCGACGATCTCGAAGTCCCGACGCAGGATCGTGCACCTCCCGCTCTCGTGGGATGATCCATCGACGCGCGAGGCGATCGCGAAATACACGCAATCGGTCAACCCGGACGCGCCGTGGTGCCCGAGCAACATCGAGTTCATCCGCCGCATCAACGGGCTCGACTCGATCGATCAGGTGCGCGAGATCGTGTTCGGCGCGAGCTACCTGGTCATGGGGCTGGGGGACGTCTACCTCGGTGCGCCGGTGGCGACACCACTCGATCCCCGCCACCGCCTGGTCACCACCAAATACAACCCGGCGCGCACCTGGACGCCCGAGAATGCGGTCGGGATCGGGGGTGCCTACCTCTGCGTCTACGGGATGGAAGGCCCGGGTGGCTACCAGTTTGTCGGGCGCACGGTGCAGATGTGGAACCGCTTCCATAGCACCCCGAGTTTTGCCGAGGGCACACCGTGGCTGCTGCGGATCTTCGACCAGATCCGCTGGTATGAAGTGAGCGCCGACGAGCTGATCGAGATGCGCCAGGAATTCCCGCTCGGCCGCTGGAACCCTGAGGTGGAACCTTCGATGCTGCGCCTCTCAGAGCAGCGCCGCCTGGTCTCTGAAAACGCGGGATCGATCGCCGACTTCAAGGCGACTCAGCAGGCAGCCTTCGAGGCGGAGCGCGAACGTTGGGCGGCGGCTGGGATCGATGTCGTCTCCTCGGAAGAGCCACCGCGAGCATCCCGGATCGAGAGCGAGATCCCCGAAGGATTCGTCGCTGTCCAATCATCGATCGCTGGCAGCCTCTGGGCGATGAAGGCGGAAGTCGGACAGGTGGTGGTCGCTGGGGAAACGCTCATCGTCATCGAGGCGATGAAGATGGAGCTAGCCGTGACCGCCCCAGCCGGCGGCACCGTGCGCGCGATCTTCACCGCACCCGGCCAATCCGTCACCCCGGGGCAGTGCCTGCTCTCGATCGAACCTAGCTAGATGATCCACGAACTCTTAGAGGCCTACTGCAGCGGCTTGACGACACCCCGCGAAGTGTGCGCGAGCATGCTCGCCAAGGCGCGCGAGGCAGATCCGGCAATCTGGATCGAGTTGCTCGACGAGGCGGCACTGGAACCGTATCTCTGCCATCTCGAGACGATCTCCCCACAGGATCTGCCGCTCTATGGCATCCCGTTCGCGATCAAAGACAATATCGATCTCGCCGGCGTCCCGACCACCGCGGCCTGCCCAGAGTTCAGCTATGTCCCGGAGAGGTCGGCCTACGTGGTGCAGCGCCTGATCGATGCCGGGGCGATTCCGCTCGGCAAGACCAACCTCGACCAGTTCGCCACCGGGCTGGTTGGCGTCCGCTCACCCTACGGCTACCCAGCCAACGCCTACCACCCGGACTATATCCCCGGAGGATCGAGCTCCGGGTCGGCGGTGGCGGTCGCCCGCGACCTCGTCGCGTTCTCGCTCGGTACCGACACCGCCGGCTCTGGCCGGGTTCCTGCCGCGTTCAATAACCTCGTCGGACTGAAACCCACCCGCGGCCTGCTCAGTACCGGCGGCGTCGTGCCAGCCTGTCGCACGCTCGACAGTGTCTCGATCTTCACCAAATCCGTAGCGGGGGCGAGCACCGTTTTGAAGGTCGCCGCCGCCGAGGATGACCATGATCCCTACTCCCGATCATCACCGCGGGATGTCGCTGATTTCCTACCGGGATCGTTCAAGTTCGGCGTCCCCGCAGAGTTGGAGTTTTTTGGCGATGAGGAGGCGGAGCGACTGTTCGACAATCTCTGCGAGCGCCTCGGCGCCATCGGCGGGGTGGCGGAGGTGATCGACTTCAAGCCTTTCCTCGACGCGGCCAGGCTGCTCTATGAGGGGCCATGGGTTGCTGAACGCTACCTGGCGACACGCACGATGATCGACTCCAGCCCTGACGCCCTGCACCCGGTGACGCGCGCCATCGTCTCGTCTGGCGCCGAACCCAAAGCGCACCAAGCCTTCGCCGCCGCCTACCGGCTCCAGGCCTGTAAGCGGGCAGCCGACGCCGAGCTCGGGCGCGTCGACTTCATCCTGACGCCGACCACCGGAACCATCTACACTGCGGCGCAGGTCGAGGCCGACCCGATCGCTCTCAATTCCAACCTCGGCCACTACACGAATTTCATGAACCTGCTCGACTACAGCGCCGTCGCGTTCCCGGCAGGCTTCTATCTGAATGGTCACCCCTTTGGTGCGACCGCGTTTGCTCCGGCCTTTGCTGATGGGCTGGTGCTTGCGGCTGCGGCGCGCGCTCTCGGCGAGCCGCCGCCAGCCGACCTGCCTTCGAACACCGTGCCGCTTGCCGTGTGCGGCGCCCATCTCAAAGGCCTGCCCCTCCACCCGCAGTTGCAATCATTGGGAGCCAAGTTCGTCCGCGCCGGCAAGACCGCATCCGCTTACCGATTCTACGCGCTGCCCGGCACCGTTCCCCCGAAGCCGGGCCTGGTCCGTGTCGCCGAAGGTGGCGCGGCGATCGCGATCGAGATCTACGCTCTCAGCCGCGCCGCCCTCGGGGAATTCGTCGCAGCGATCCCCGCGCCGCTCGGTGTCGGCAAGGTCGAGACCGAGGATGGTGCCGAGGTGACGGGGTTCCTCTGCGAGAGCCATGCGCTCGCCGGCGCCAAGGACATCACCGATCTCGGCGGCTGGCGGAATTTTATCAGCCACGCGGTCGGACTAGCCGCTGGAGCGTTCCGGTGGTGTCGCGGACGCAGCGCCGCACTCCACAGCGAGCCTGCCAGGATGCAGGTGACCCCGGTGGCCATTACCAGCGAGGATTCGATCAGGAATTTCCCGGCGACGATGGTTGAGCCGCCCAGTAAACAAAGAAAGAATGGACCGAAGCGATTGCGGCTCTTTGCGCGCAGGAACAGTGCGGCGAGGTTGACCGCCAGCAAGCCCATCAGCAGCGGCAGCAGCCACGGCTGGTAAGGAATCTGGACCGAGATCCCCATCGATCCGAGCGCGCTCATGTAAGCGGCCCAGCAGAAGGGGCACTTGGGGGCAATCGCGAGCAGGAAGGCGGGCAGGAGTGCTGAGAAGCCTGAACGCCCGCGGGCTGCATCCCCACCACAGCCGCAGCAGGGGACTCTGCTAGGTGATCCGGATTCGGGGATGGGATGCTCGATGCTCAATGTTAGGGTTGGTGGCCGATAGTCTGCCCGCTGTAGGATCGACCACAAGGCGAATTGGTTCTGCCAGACCCGATTTGGCCAATCCGCGCAGTCCGCCCACCAATATCTGCGCCTTTGCTGGAGGGAATGGTGACCGGCAAGGAGCAGCGCTTCCCGCTCCTCTCCCGGGCGGGACGCCCCGGCTCCTTGGCAACCCAAGAGCCCATACCCATCCTCTCATGCCATGTCCGTATCCGGATGCCCCTAACCAGGTTCCTGATCGAATCCTTTGCTAGCCGCTCAAGCCAGCCCGGTCATCTCGCCGGTGCTCGTCGCGAAGCTCTCGTCCTGTAGGCCGAGCTGGTGCAGGGCGCTGAGATAGAGGTTCGGCAGCGGGTAGTTGTTCTTCTGGTCGAAGGCGAGGTGCTGGCCGTGCTTGAAGCCGCCGCCGGCGAAGAGCACCGGCATGTTCTTGTTGTCGTGGCTGGAGGCGTTGCCGAGGTTCGACGTCAGCAGCACCATCGTGTCGTCGAGCAGGTCGCCGCCGTCCGTCTCTGCGGCCTTGAGCTTGCGCAGGAAGTCGCGCCCACTCGTTGATCACCGCCTGCTCGACGATCGCGAGCTGCTCGAGCTTCTCCTCATCGAGGCCGTGGTGGCTGAGGCTGTGGTAGCCCTCGTCGACGCCCTCGAGCTGGCCGACCTTGGCTTGCCCGGGCATGTGCAGGGTGACGAAGCGCGTCGAGTCGGTCTGCAGCGCGAGGTAGACGATGTCGAGCATCGCGCGCTCGATCGAGATCGCTGTTGTCGCGATCGATGTCGCTGCGGTGCGCCACACGCGACCTTCGGTTTCGGTCGGCGCACCCATTCCTCGTTCGCCTGGAGACGCTGCTCGAGTTCGCGGACGCTGGTGAACCAGGCGTCGAGCTTCTCGCGGTCGCCGCGCCGCACTTCGCGCTGCAGCGCCTTGGCGTCGGCGCCGACCACGTCCATGACGCTGCGGCCGCTGCGGATGAGATCCGCCTGCCGATCCTGTTCCTTCGGGCGAATCGTCGACGAAGAGCTTGGCGAACAAGTTTGACGCGGATCGCTCTCGGCCGGGATCATCGCGCCGTTCTCGGTGTAGGAGGGGCTGCTCGGCTGCCGGTGTTGAGCACCAGCGAGGGAAAGCGCGTCTCGTGGCCGAGGTGCTTCGCCATCAGCTGGTCGAGCGAGATCGTGTTGCGCGAGGTGGCGCCGCGCTGGTTCGGGCAGGCGGAGAAGATGCTGCCCTCGGCCGTGTGGCCGCCGGTGACGCCGGGGTGCGAGGAGCCGGAGACGACGGTGAAATCGTCGCGGATGTCCTGGAGCGGCTTGAGATAGCGGCGACGGCTCGTAGTCCGTGCCGCCGGCCTGCCGGGACCAGATTGGGGCCGTGCAGACCCGAGCGCGAGGCTGACGCCGACGAAGCGCTTCGCCTTCGGCGCAGCCGTGGCGCGGCGGCGAAGGCGGGCGTCATCGCGTCGAGCAAGGGCAGGCCGAGCGCGATCCCCGGCGCCGCGCAGGACCGCGCGGCGGGAGAGATTCTTGCCGAAATTGAAGTAGACGTTTTTCATGGAGGATCGTGTCTGTCGGTTGGCTACTTGTTCAGGAACAATTCGGACTGGCGACCACGGCGTGAAGGATCGCACTTCACACCGTAGCCGCTTCTCGCCCGCCTGATCGACGATTTCGCGCAATGGCCGCGCGGTCGCTGAAACGCGGTCGGCGCGCCGGTGGCGTAGGTCAGCAACTGCCGGGCGAAGTTCTCGGCGAGCTCGTCCGGCCGCTCGCAGGTAGATCTTCTTCCAGTCGATGATGCCGGCGAACGTCGTCGCCCTCCGGCGTGACGCCGGACGGGATCGACCTTGGCCGCGTTCTTCTTCGATGCCATAGCGTGGTCCGCCAGCGGCCGACGGGATCGAAGCTCTCGAGCGCGAAGCCGGCGGGATCGATCTTCACGTGGCAGGCAGCGCAGGAGTCGCTGTTGCGATGCTTGTCGAGCTGGTCGCGGATGCTCATCGCGCCGCGAATGTCGGGCTCGATCGCCGGGACGTTCGGCCGGCGGCGGCGGAATGTGCATGCCCGAGAATGCGCTCGTTGACCCAGACGCCGCGCACGACCGGCGAGGTGGTCGTGCCGTTGGCGGTGACTTTGAGGACCGAGCCCTGGGTGACCAGGCCGCCCCGCGAGTTGTTCGCCAAGGCTAACTCGCTGCAGGCCCGCGGCCGGGCTCCAGCGCCAACCTCGTCCATCCCGTAGAACCGCGCCAGCCGCTCGTTCAGCATCGCGAAGTCGGACTGGATGAGGTTGGTGATCGGGCATCGTCGCGCAGCAGTTCGCTGAGGAACGCCGCGCGTCTCGGCCACCATCGATTCCTGCACGATCGGATCGAAGCTCGGATAGAGCTGGCGGTCGGGCGAGGTGAAATCGATCTCCTTCAGGTTGAGCCACTGGTCGGTGAAGCTTGCGATGAAGCGTTCGGATTTCGGGTCGGCGAGCAGGCGCTCGACCTGCGCGTGGCAGCACCTTGTAGTCGCGCAGTTTGCCCCGGTCAGCGAGCGCGCGCAGCTCAGCATCCGGCATCGAGTTCCACAGCATGTAGCTGAGCCGGGAAGCGATCGCGTGGTCGTCGAGCGAGCCGGGCTTTTCGATGAATGTCAGGAACCGCGGCGAGCAGAGGATCGCGCGGTAGGCGGCATGCAGGCCGTCGGCTGGGCGCCGGCCGGCGCCGCGCAACTCGGCGAGCGCAAGCTCGACGTAGGGAGCGATCTGCTGGTCGCTCACCGGCCGGCGGAAGGCGCGGCTTGCGAACTGGCGGATCGCCCGCTCGAGCAGCGCACGCGGGGCTGCTACCGGAGGTAGCCATCAGTGCCATCGCATCCTCCTTCGACAGGTCGCCGAGTAGGAGCTTGCGGATCTGCCAGCGTTCCGCATTCGGGTAGATCCGCTCGATCTCGATCCCGCTGATCGCGATCCCCTCAAACCCTGCCTCCTTCAGATCTCGCCCCTTGTAGGAGACATTGCCGCCCGTGGCACCGGTGGGGGCGGATTTGCGGGTGCTATCGTTCGGCTTCAACTCGAGCATGTGGCCTTCTCGGATCCAGGCGCTGTAGCTAAGATCGCGCCTCTCGGCAGTCGCTTCGACGATCCCGACTGGGTAAAGCATCGGTTCGTTGGAGGCGCAGGCGCCAGAGCGCAGCGTTCCCCACGCCGAGCCGGATACGGCGTTGACCGCCTGCACGTCCGTGAGGGTGATCCGATACCAGCCGGACTCCGGCACTCGCGTCGCCGGCATCCGGCCATAGAATTGGATGCGGATCGGCCAGGCGATCGACTGCCCGTCGCGCGTCTCGGGTCCACGGAAGTTGCCCCTCCCGGCTCCGGCCTTGCCCAGCATTGCGGCTTCGATGCTTCTCTTGAACTCCCGGTCGCCCCGGATCGCACGCCCGAAGGCTTCGTCGAGCGCCAGGTCGGCCGCCTCCAGGTAGCTGGCGAGGTTGAAATGCGACAGCTGCTGCCCAGATGCGACCGTCTCGAAACCGTGCGTGGCCGGATCCTCCGGCAGCAGTTCCTGCAGCGGGAGGTCGACACCGAGCAGGTCGTGCACCGTGTGCTCGTACTCGCGGCGCGTCAGCCCCCTCATGTTCACCCGACCGCGCGCCGCCTTGTTCTCCCGGTCGGCGGCGAGCAGCGGCGCCTCGAGCTTCTCCAGGACCACCGCCTTTGCTGCGGCATCCGGCCGCGGCTTGTTCTTCGGCGGCATCTCGTCCGAACCGATGCGGTCAAAGACGCGCTCCCATATTTTGAAGTTCTCCGCCCGTCCGGGCGCAAATTCTAAATCCAGCAAACTCAGCCCGCCCTCGCTGGTCTCATCGTCGTGGCAATCGAAGCAGTTCTCCTCAAGAAATGGCTCCAACTCATCCCGCAGCGGCTCCGCGCCACAGCTGAGAGCCGATACCGCGAACACAAAAACGCAGGACGGATTCGCGAAATACGGAAAAAGATAGGATCGGAGCATGGCTGGGCGGCGGGAAAGATCCCACAGGAGCGCGTCCATTTCCAGCGGAACCACCTGATTGAAATCGTAGCACGGAGTGGCACTCCGCAGCCTGCACCGCAGCCCCTGTGTCCTCCCGCTCCCGATCCTCATTTGCCGAGATCGGCTCCATTCCTTCAATTCCGCTTCGCGCGGACGGGATTCGTATCCGAGGGTCGCAGTCCACTATCAGATGCCAGCGGAGTCACTTCGGTATCTCGACAAGCTCCCGAATGTTGAAACTCTCAAGTTTTGGGCGGATGACTACAACCATGGCTCAATACATCTTGCTCATCCAAGGGAATACGAAAAGCAAGCCCACCGAACAAGAATGGCAGGAGTTCTTCACGGCAGCCGAGGAGAGAGGTGTTTTTCGAGGAGGCAGCGAGATCGGGGAACGAGTTTGTGTCGGTGACGCGGAATCGATGCAGTCGACCGATCACGTGGTGGGCTACATGGGGTTTGATTGCGACGACCGGCAGCAGATCCTGGATTTGCTGGAGAGACACCCAGTCGTCATGCACGGCGGGAGCGTGGAATTGTGCGAGCTGCCCAAATCATGACCGGGTGGTATTTCTTCAGCTGGAGTGCCAGTCCAAGCGAGTGGAACGCGCCTGAAACTGGCGCCATCCGCTCCAGGCTGTACCGATTGCCGGAGGGTTTCGAATCGCAAGTCTGACAGGCTCAGCACTCTGCGGTGTTGCGATGGCATCACGCCTGACTTCCTCACTCGGCAAACCCCCTCGCCAAGTCAGAAACTTTCGGGTAAGATCACTGCCTCCACCGGAATGATTGAGCCGGAATGATGGCTCGGTAGGGCTCCGGAGAGTAAAATGGATGGTGGGCATGGTAATTGTACCAATGGAATTGAGAACCGGTGCGAATTTGATGGCGAGTCAGCGTGAGGCTAGAAAATCGGGTGAGATTCAAGTGCTTGTGCATGAGAAGCTTACCGGGAGGCAGCTCGATCTCGGGCCGCTCCCAGTCCCAGCCCACATCGGTCGAGAATCCGCTGGATCAGATCAGCCTGCGGAGTCGCTCACTCCGGCGCCGCGTAAGAGGGCTCCGATCTCCTGGCTCTCCTGTCTGGCGGCGCTGCTTTTGATTGGCTGCATGATCTTCTTGTCACTGCCAACAACTTCAGTCTACACGGGACCTGAGAGGAGTCTTGGAATCACCCGGGCGGAGGCGCTAAACATAGCCACCGCAGCATTGATTCAATCGCGTGGTCGGGAGCGGGCGAATGCCGAGTGGAACGCGGCGCCGATGGACCAGGATCGGTACGAAATATTGTGCCCCTACCTCGCGTTTGCTCCGGAAAAGTTGGAGGATTACATGCCCGAAGGCTATGCGATCGTATTTCCAAATGACTTGAAAACGCTCTCCAAGTTGCGGTTGGTGTATGGCCAACAGATCGGGTATTAGGGGACGGCATCGCCGGCGGATTGGGCGTTTGTTGTATGAATGTTAGTGAAACTTCCAGAGTCTAGCGAGTCCAACCGGTGGCTCGATCGGGTGCCGCTCAAGACAGATTCCGATTGTCTGGGTTTGTCCCTAGCTCTAACATGAACCCAGCTGGCACATCGTTGACGTTTTTGGAGTGCGCCGCTCCGCGGCGCTTTGGATCTGAGGACTGAGGAGGATAGGGAGCAGCCGGACCCCAGTAGTCCTCAACGCCACCGTCCGGATCGCGATCCAAGGCGGTGCAGAGCACCGCACTCCAATAGGGCTTGGATGCAATGCATTGATAGTTGGTGATTCGCGCTATTGTCCATCTAGATGCGTAGCCTTGGCGGGGTGGAGCTGGACGGCCGGTGCCAAATATCCCTCAGCCACGCGGGCTGCGTAGACCCCGCTAGTGCTCCTTCACACTAAAAGTGAGTGTTAGGCGTCGAGAAGAATGAAAGGGTGGCGAGGCGCTGAGAGCTGAGTGGATCGGCATCCTCGAAGCTTCAGCAACGAAGCCAGCCATTCATTCTTCTGGCGGATAACCAGCAATTTTAGTGTGACGGAGCACTAGTGCTCGCCGACGAGCCAGGCGAGCAGGCTGGCGAATTTTTCCGCCTCGATCACGCTCCCAAAGCTGGCTGGCATCAGCGAGGTCGAGATCGTCTCTTTGGTTTCGATTTCGCTGAGCTTGAGGCGTCGGTTATTTCCGAGCAGGTCGCGGATCAGCAGCGATTGCCCCTTCTCGCTGAGGACGAAGCCGCTGGTTTCGGTGCCATCCTTGAGTTTGAAACGGGTGAGATAGAAGTGGCTGTCGACGTTGCGGTTCGGGTCGAGGATGTCCTCGCTGAGGCGCTCGATGCCGCGCGCGCCGATGCCGTCGAGCTGCGGCCCGATCAGCCCGCCCAAGCCACCGATCTGGTGGCAGGCGGCGCAGTTCTGGCCGAATACTTTTGCACCCTGCTCCGGCTCTAGGGTTCCGGCAGCTTTGGCGGCCGTGAAGCTGGCGATTCTTTGGGCGATGATCCGGTCCAGCTCCGCGCGCTGTTCGGGTGTGACGGGCGTCGGGACTGCGGCGCCATCTTGTTTCGCTAGGTAAGGCTTGAGCTGGTCGCGCAGGGCGACGGGCGCGGTGATTTTTAGTAGCTCGGCGAGCTTGCTGAGGTTCTCGTCGATGCGGCTGGTGCGCTGGAATGAATCGGTGCTGATGGCCTCGGTGCCGCCGATGCGGGCGATGCCCAGCCAGGCATAGGCGCTGCCGGTGTCGCCGTCGGTAATCTGCAGGCGGACTGGTTTCCCCTGTCGCCCAGCGCCGATCTCCCAGGTGATCATCTCAGCGATGTCGCTGCGGGGTGGGTAGGCGCGCTGGATCTCTTCCCCGTCGGCGGTGATCAGTGCGACGAAGTTCTTCTCGTGCGGGGCCTGGTCTGGTGCGCCGCGATGGCCGACCAGCCAGAATGTCAGGGTGTCCGGGGCCGGGAATGCCTCGGATTGCAGCATGCCGGTGCGCTGCTCGACTTCGCCCTCGCCGATGCGCAAGCTGGAGAGCACGTTTGCCTGCTGGCCGTCGCTGCACTGGCGCGGCTGGTGGGTCCATGGGGATTCGCTCTGCGGATGCTCGGGGTGGGGCAAGGCCTTCCATGTGCTCGGGCCGGATGTTTGCTTCTGCTGCAGTAGCTCGGTGGCGAGCGCCTGCGCCCAGGCCAGCAGGTCTGGGTTGGGATCCAGCTGTCCGCGCTCGTCGAGCCCGGCTTGCAGCGCGTCGAGCTGTGCGAGTTGATCGTCGGCGGAGCCGTTAGCGCGCAGCGCGGAGATCAGCGAGCGGAGTGTCTCGGGCGTGCCGTGGCGGGCGATGTGGCTGAGGTGATTCGCCCTCTCCGGCGAGTTCGCTAGCAGCGCGGCCGCAGCGGCGCTCGGGATGGCGGGGGCGACGCCCAACAGGTGGGGCAAGAAGCGCGGATCGAGCGCATCGGCACTGAGCCCTTGCGGAAACGCGACAAGCTGGGCGCGGATGGCGAGGCGGAGGACATAGGTCAGGTGGGTGTCCTCTGGTGGCGTGCAATCGAGTGCGTTCAGCAGCGGGGTGAGGGCGCGCTGATCGGGTTGTAGCTGCAGCTGGTGCGCCGCCCTCCTCACCGTGAATGGATCGGCGTCGCCGAGGGAGGCGACCGGATCATCGAGCTTCCCCGGGGCGACGATCTCGCGGGGCGGGCGGGTGTTGCCCTTGCGCGTGACCTTCCAGATCCGGCCGCGCTCGCGGTCGCGGCCGGGGTGGGTGAGCGGCACCTCGTAGTGGCCGATGATGCGGTTGTAGAAGTCGGCGATGTAGAGCGCGCCATCGTGGCCGTGGTGCAGATCGACCGGACGGAACCAGAGGTCGTCACTGATCACGAAGTCCTTCTGCTCGACAGCCACCGGGGTGGTGCCGCGGAATTCGATGATGTCGTGGTTGATGCGCGAGGTGACCGGGTTGCCAATCAGGAGGTGATCGTTCCATTCGGTGCCCCACTGGTCGCGGTCGATGTAGGTGATGCCGCAGATGCCGGTGGAGCCATGGCTGTGCTCGATCATCGCGGGTGCGAAGCCGAGCCCGTCGTGTGGCTTGCCGAAGCTCGGGTACCACCCGCCCTGCAGCAGCTGGTAGACCGGGGAGCTGTGGCAGTCCGCGCTGTAGAGGTTGCCGCGGCGGTCGAAGCAGAGGCCGAAGGGGTTGACCTGGCCGCGCGACCACACTTCCACTGTCGAGGCGTCTGGCCTGAAGCGGAAAACGTTCCCGGAGTGGAGCTCGATCTCGGTGCCGTCCTTGGCTTTGAGTTTGCTAGTGTTGTTGAAACCGTGGGTCGCGTAGACCCAGCCGTCGTCGCCCATGCGGAAGCTCGAGCACATGCCGTGCGTGTCCCTCTCGTAGCCGAGCGGGCCGAACAGCACCTCGCGGTGGTCGGCCTTGCCGTCGCCGGTGGTGTCGGCGAAGTACCAGATGTTCGGGATGCTCCAGGCGATGCAGCCATCGCGGTGTTCGGGCTTGTGCCATGGCAGCACCCCGGTCGGGATGTTGAGGCCGTCGGCGAAGTCGCTGACCTTGTCGGCGCGGCCGTCGCCGTCGGTATCCTCGAGGATCTTGATGGCGTCGCGGCTGCCGTCGACGCGCGTCCCCTGCGGGTCTGACCAGCGCTCCTTGGCGGCGGCGTATGGGTATTCAGCGGTCGATGAGACCCACAGGCGACCTCTGGCATCGAGGGCGAGGTTGATCGGCTTGTTGATCTGCGGTTCCGCGGCGAACAGTTGGATCTCGAACCCCTCTGGCACGTGAAGCGCGGCGAGTTCTTCCTCCGCCGACCTCGCCTCACTGTTGCGGACGAGGGAGTCGTCGGCCGCCCCGGCGCTCAGGGTGAGAGCGAGGCTGAGGAGTGGGAAGGGGAAGGTGACCGAGGGGGGGATTCGCATTTCTCAGGCTTGCCAATCTGGGGCAGAATTGCAAGTCTGGTAAGCATGAGCGCCGACACGATTCTCAAGGAACTGCAAGCGATGGGCAACGAGTCCACGAAGAAGATGTTGATGGCCAACCACGGGGTCAAGGAGCCGTGCTTCGGCGTTAAGATCGGCGACATGAAGGCGATCGTGAAACGGGTGAAGGTCGATCACCAGCTGGCGCTCGACCTCTACGCGACCGGGAACTATGACGCGATGTACCTCGCAGGATTGATCGCGGATGATGCCAAGATGACCAAGCGGGACCTGCAGAGCTGGGCCTCGAAGGCCTATGGCGGCTCCCTGCCCGGGTCGACCGTGGCAGGAGTCGCAGCCGGAGGGCGCTATGGATGGGAGATGGGGCTGAAGTGGATCGAATCGGCGAAGCCGATGGTGGCGGCTGCGGGCTGGGCGACGCTGGCGGGGGTCGTCGCCTTGAAGGACGATTCCGAACTCGACCTGGCGGCGGTGAAACGATTGATCCGGCGCGTAGGGAAGGAGCTCCGCTCGGCGCCGGATGCGGTCCGCTACCAGATGAACGGCTTTCTCATCTCGGTGGGTTGCTATGTAGTCCCTCTCAAAGAACTAGCGCTGGAGACCGGGGAGAAGATCGGGCAAGTGGATGCTGATCTCGGCAACAACTCGTGCCAGATCCCGTTCGCCCCGGACTACATACGCAAAGTCGAAGCCCGCGGCTCCCTCGGCAAGAAGCGCAAGACGATGAAGTGCTAGTGTTAGATTGGCCGGCGCCTCGCCCGACCAGCGGGCGGCCGGCTGCCTGGATCGCTCCCCCCGTCTTGGGGGTTCGGGGGCTAGCGCCGTGTCGAAGCTTGGAACCCTCGCCTGAAATCGAGAAACCTTTCATCTTCGGCAACCTGGGCCTATCTTCGCCTGCCAAAGCCATGCTCCGAGAAATTTCACCATCGCCAGAAGCAATTATCAGGGGGATCCTTTTCGCAGCGCTGCTCAGCTGCATCGCCTCATGTGGGACGCCCCAGCCCGGCAAGCCCTTCGTGGAGCCGACGGCTCCGACCGCGCCGGCTGGAGCAGACCCTGAGGCGGGATATTCCTACTGGGATGATGATCCGGGCGCCGGTAGATTGCGTGTGACCATCGATCTGAGTGAGCAGACCGCTTACTTCTACCGCGGCGATCGCAAGGTCGGCCGCTCGCGCGTGGCGACTGGGCTGCCGGGCCACAGCACGCCGAGGGGATCGTTCACCATCATCGAGAAGACCCGCAACAAGCGGTCGAACCTCTACGGGGTCATCGTGGATGGGGATGGCGATGTGGTGAGAGCGGATGCCGATTCCCGGCGGCACCAAGTCCCGGAAGGCGGGCGCTTCGAGGGGGCGAGCATGCCTTACTGGATGCGCCTGACGACGGGTGGAGTCGGCATGCACCACGGGCCGATCCCGCGCCCGGGTAGCCCCGCCTCCCATGGTTGCATCCGCATGCCGCAGGCGATGGCCGAGGCGCTCTTCAGCGCGGCGCCGCTGGGCACGCCAGTGAAGATCGTCAATTAGAAGTGGTATTCCAACCCGAACTGTAGCGATTGGTCGTTGCGCACGTGATTGAGCGAGGAGGTCGGCGGCCTGCTGCGCTGGCCGAGCACGGACGGGTGCGGCACTAGCACTGCACGATAAGGCGGGGGCGGCCTCGGCGAACCTGATTGCCCCTGCCCGCACCGCCAGCTGGTTCAAACTGCCCCGTAAGCGAGCATCGCATTCGCCACCTTGAGGAAGCCGGCGACGTTGGCGCCGCGCACGTAGTTGACGTCGCCATCCGTCTCGCCGTGCTCGACGCATTTGGCGTGGATTTCGCGCATGATCGTCTGCAGTCGAGCATCGACCTCCTCGCGGCTCCACGAGAGACGCAGCGCGTTCTGGCTCTGCTCGAGCCCGGAGACGGCGACGCCGCCAGCGTTGGCTGCCTTCGCCGGCGCGAACAGGACGCCGGCTTCGAGGAAGGCGTGGATGCCCGCGAGCGAGGTCGGCATGTTGGCCCCTTCGACGACCGCTTCCGACGCCATTCTTGATCAGCGTCTGCGCATCGTCACCATCGATCTCGTTCTGTGTCGCACAGGGGAACGCGACTCGCACCGGCACCGACCACGGGCGCTCGCGGGAGTGGAAGCTCGCCGACGGGAATTTCTCGGCATACTCTTCGATGCGCCCGCGGCTGACTTCTTTCAGTTCCTTGAGGAAGGCGAGCTTTTCCGCGTCGATGCCATCCGGGTCGTGGATGAAGCCTGATGAGTCCGAGGCGGTGACGACCTTGCCGCCGAGTTCGATCGCCTTCTCGATCGTGTAGATCGCGACGTTGCCCGAGCCGGAGACGGCGATCGTTTTGCCCTCGAGCGAGTCGCCACGGTGCTGCAGCATGTTCTCGCAGAAGTAGACGCAGCCGTAGCCGGTCGCCTCCTTGCGCCCGGCGCTGCCGCCGAAGGCCAGGCCCTTGCCGGTGAGCGTGCCGACGAAGCGGTTCGACGAGCCGCTTGTACTGGCCGAAGAGGTAGCTGATCTCGCGCGCGCCGACGCCGATGTCGCCGGCCGGCACGTCGGTGTCCTCGCCGATGTGCCGCGTGGAGCTCGATCATCATCGACTGGCAGAAGCGCATCACCTCGCGGTCGCTCTTGCCCTTCGGGTTGAAGTTCGAGCCGCCCTTGGCGCCACCCATCGGCAGTCCGGTCAGGCTGTTCTTGAAGATCTGCTCGAAGCCGAGGAACTTGAGCACGCTCTGCGTCACCGACGGGTGGAAGCGCAGCCCGCCCTTGTAGGGGCCGATCGAGTTGTTGAACTGCACCCGCCAGGCCCGGTTCGCGCGGATGTTGCCGTCATCGTCCTCCCAGGTCACGCGGAAGATGATGATCCGGTCGGGCTCGGTCATCCGCTCGAGGATCTGCGCCTCGCGGTATTTGGTGTGGTCGAGGACGTAGGGCATCACCGCCTCGGCGAACTCCTGCACCGCCTGGTGGAACTCGACCTCATACGGGGTTGCGCTTCTTCAGGCCATGCATGAAATGCGCGACCTCGTTCTTCACTGCTTTTGATTCCTTCATGGTAGTGATCCTCTCTAAGTGAAATGATTCCCAATCGTGGGAGTTCGGCCTGGGTTGATTGCTGGCCACACGGCAGAGACGGGATCAGAGTAAGGTGCGCACCGCCGCCCGTGCCGGAGCCAAGTGTATCGATCTGGATCGTTCTGCACCAGCATTTTCCACCGGTCGATCATACAGCTTCAAGCGTTCGGGTTGCCCGTGGGCTCGGCCTCTTCTCCCACGGCTGGACCGCCGCACCAAGGCCCTCATCGATTGGACCGCGAGCGGGAGCGGCGCCACCAGCAATCTCCCCTCACTGGTGGTCTCGATCAGCGGATCCGCTGATTGCCGCTCCAACCGGCTGCTCAACTGGCTGAGGCAAGCGATCGGGCCGTCGATATCGAAGTCGACCTCCACATCCAGCCGCCGGCGTATCCATTTTTCGAGCCGCGCATCGAGCTCGCTAGCATTCAATCCATCCTCAGGGCCTGTCCACAATTGGTAGAGGGCGAGGATCACCTCCTTGGATTCCTCGGCCTCCGCGCTGGACATGAGCCGATCGAAAACCGCCCGGTTGTTAGCTAGTTTCCGATAGAACAACTGCTCGGCGACATTCTTCAGAAATTCGAACCGCTTGCGCCTGACCGCGTTCCACTGTTTGACCGCGAACCCGCCGAGCGCAATCGAGAGGCCGAGCAGCGCGGTGATCGCCGGCAGCACCTCCTTGGCGGAGTCGCCGCTGACACCGATGCGACGCGCGGCCTCTGGGCCAGCGATCAGGAAGACGACTAGCCCTGTGATGATTAAGAACTGGGGGACAAGTTTCGTCACTAACCAGGATCGATCCGCCGACGGCCGGGACGCCAAGCAGGAGTTTGTCCTTGAGGTTCATGCCGATCTCGACATTGGGGAAAAGGAACTCGAGGTCGTATTTGGGGACGTTCTTGTAGTAGAAGGTATAGATCCGGTCGGAGCGGAGCTCCTCCTTGCGCGGCCGGCCGGTCCTTCTCGAAGTATTCAGCGTCCTTGTATTTGAGCAGCAGGACAACCCTCTGGAGCACGTCCATCTTGATCTTGCGCGTCTTCCACAGCTTGCGCACGGTGGTCTCGGCGTGGATGTCGCCCCGTGCGTAGCAGACGACCTGCTCGAAATCGTCGAGGTCGACCTTGGTCTTCAGGTCGATCAGGGTGACCTCCTCCAAACATCGGGCAATCATCGCTGGGGACACCTCGAAGTAGTTCGAACGTTCAGCGAGTTCGCGGAAGCAGCCGACAACGCGCGACACTCCATCCTCCGCCTCCCGGTCGGGCTGAGAGATCGGTTTGGTGTCTCTGTCCGGATCGAAATGGGCGTAGTGCGCGTCCACCGACTTAAGCCGCTCGTAGAAGTCAAGGTGGAGATAGGTGTAGAACAGGCTGCAAAACCTCTCGAAGAGGGTAGCCTCCTCCGGCGAGAGTTTGCCATCCTCGAGGCACATCCGCTGGAGGTCTTCGCGCAACCAAGGGAGAAATGCCTCGTCGCCCGCTGGACGCACAATCGCGCGGATCACCGCACCGGCTTGTGGCTCAGGCGGGGCGTCGTCTTCGTGGCTGGGTTCGGTAGGCACTGGCACGAAGTTGCCTTGTTTCGCGCCTCTTGACAACCCAGCCATCGGGAGCCCTGCTACCTCCAGTAAAGACAAATGGTGAGGCCTGCTCCAGGAACGATGGCTCGAATGGGATGGAGTCCCGAGTTGGCTTCGATTCGACTCGAAGCGGGGCATCTGACAACCTGCCGGCTAGCTCGAATGGCACTGAGTTTAAGGAGCAGTATCGGCGAGCGCACACGAGCGGAGAATGAGCCTAAGAGCGTCGCCCACGGATGGGAAAGGAGTTGTGCAAGAGTTGGCCAAGTGCCATATCCACCGTAGCCTAGGGCCGCGCCCTAGGATTCCGTTGATCATGCATCGTAGGCTGAATGCCTACCTCAACCTTCCGGATCGCTGAACGGGTGAGGTCGACTTTCAGCCGACATCGTATGCCGCCACCAACTAGGGCGTTGCCCTAGGCTACGGTGGGACTGGGCTTTCAGCCCGGAAATTCGGATTTCGGATGATGGCAAAATCATCGGTGAGCCCTCTTAAACGAGAGCCATTCCAGCTAGGCCGAGTTCTTGATCGGGTCGTTGGCATCCGTCTGATCTCGGCACATCACCCCTCCCCTCCCCCCCCCCGAGCAACATAAGCGCAACGGGCTAAATGTAAGCAAGTTACAACTTAAATTCGGGAAAGATCGATATCGCGAAGATAGAGATTCTCCTTCCACGCCCGTTCTGCGCAGAATCCATACGAAAGTTGGCTTTATCATAGTGGAAGCTGAGTTCCCGATCTTCGAAATCTGCCACTTCACACCTCCAAAACCGATGGCCAATCCGGCCAACAGCCTTCCGATCGAGCTCAGATCGCTTGGCGTCTTTTAGAGCCCCAGCCTGTGCCGACCACTAAAACAACTATCTAATTATGTTCACTCGACATCTACTCGCTCCAGTATTCGCCCTCGCCGCAACCGCCGCTCTCGCCCCAATGGCTGGTGCAGTGGTCGTCCTAGACGAAACGTTTGAATCATACACTCTCGGAAATGCTAACGGCCAGGGGGGCTGGATTGATTTCGGTGGTGACCTGACCACGAACATCGTGAATACGCGGGCGAATGGGGGCACCCAGTCGATCGAGTTCGGCGCCGAAGCCGTCCCGCCCGCAGCTAACCAATATGGTTCGGATTCGACGCTCGACTTGGGGGCGCCGGAGACCTCCGGGCAGCTCGTGTTCTCGTTGGATATCTACCAACCAACCGGTTTCGATGCCAGATCGAACATCTTCTTGAGCCGGGGGAGAACCAATGCTCCAGACTTCAATTTTGATCCAGGGATGAACCTCATCGGTGACGGAAACACCGGGTTGTTTAGCATCGAGGGTCTCGCGACGACGACCCCGATCCTGTTCGACCAGTGGGTCTCGGTTTTGGTCAACATCGACCTCGATGCTGACACGGCCGTCGCAAGCTACGGCGGCGTCGAGCTTTACAATGGTCAATGGAATAGGGGTGGCGCGACGCCAACCCAGTATCAGGGTATCAATATCTGGGCCAACGGCGAAGGGACGAACGCCGGGGCATTTTACGTCGACAACCTGCGCCTCGAATCGATCCCTGAGCCGAGTGGTGTGATGCTGCTCGGGTTTGGCCTCTTCGGGATGGTGCTGCGTCGCCGCCGTTGCTAGTCCAGTCCACAGCAGTCTGCCGCTAACAGGGCGGGTAGGTGTGTCGATTGAAAGGCCCGCATGATTTGAATTCATTCTAGATCATTCGCCTTGTTTGGAAGCATGTCCTGTGCGCTTGAGAAGGCGTTGGAATTAGACTTTCTCTCAATAAGGGTGACCATCAATGCTGGCCACAATGGTGCGTCTGCGTGAGGGCTCGGCTCGAACTGGTTATTGGTATCGAGATACGGTCGCAAGCTCCCTTGGGTCTGGGAAATTCTAACGCCTGCCAAGCGCCGATGGGTCTACTCAAGACTCGAAGCGGAACCAGTCGACATTTAGCAGCCCCTGTTTGCCCGGGTTTGCGAAGCTGAGTCGGAGGTTCGCGGTGTCAGCCGGTAAATTCACAAGCGGGACAGTGATCTCCTGCCACTGCTCCCATCCACCCGTGGGTGTGACTTCCACCGATGCGAGGGTCGCGTCGCCTGAGTGGAGACGGATCGTTCCCCCAGTCCCTCCCGAAGCGACGCGCATGGTGACCGATCGGCACCCGGCGAGACGGAATTGATGGTATTCCGTCCAATCGCCGTCGTTGACCGCGCCGAGAAATTGTCCGCCTGCGGCTGTCGCGGAAGAAAGCACCTGGGTTCCGTTGTTGGCGTCATGGGCCTCGGCCTCGATCTGCCTGGCGTGGAGCCGGATGGTGGCGCCGCCGGAGAGGGCGGAGGACCCGCCTTGGCTGGCGTCGGTGAAGTTGGCGGACAGCTCGAGCGGGGCGCTCGTCGCTGGAGGGGAGATTTCGCCAGAGATCCCGCGCGCGACCTGCGGGGCCGAGCCCGCGTCGAGGTCGTAGATCCAGCGCACCATGGCCCGCAGTTGATCGATGTTGAGTTGCGCATGCGGGAGCATCGGCACTGGCCCCCAAACGTTGGCGGAGCCGTTGCGGACTCGCTGCACTGACTGCTCGAAAGCGTCCACATTGCCGCGGTAGCGATCCGCGATCTCGATAAATGCCGCCGACGAGCTTCTGGCTGGCATGGTGGCAGTTGAAGCAGTCCGAGGATCGGATCGCTTCCAGCCCTGGGCTCTCGCGTTGGCGGGGCGCGAGCGTTACGACAGTGGCAGCAAAGGTCGCGGGATTCGCTGCAGAGTCGCCGTCTTCCGCGTCGATGATGCGCAGTTGGAATGGGAGAGGGTGGCCGGGATCGTAGAACGAACCGTCGAGCGGCGCCATGATGGCGACCTGCGGCGGCGAGTTGCCAGCCACCACCACGGTGGACGCCTCAGCAGTCGCCCCCTCGGAATCGGTGATGCGCAGCGTGATGGTCTGATCGCCCGGCTTGTCAAAGGTCAGAGACACCTTTGCCTGGGCTGGAATGGCCTGGGCGGTGGGCTGCACCGTCCACTCGTAGGTGAGCGGTTTGCCTTCAGGATCGGTGGATCCTGAACCATCCAATTCGACCACGAGCGGCAGGGCACCGTGTGCAGGATTGATCGCGATTTTTGCGATCGGTGTCTGGTTCCCATGTTGGTAGGTGAATCGGAGGAGTTTCGAGTCCTGGTTGGCACCCCAGGTGGAGCCGTAGTCGAGGAGGAACAGCGAACCGTCGGGTGCAAAGAACGCGTTGGCAGGGCGCTTCACGCTGAGGCCGTCGGGAATCACGAACTCCTCGAAGCCAGCGAAGTCGGAATCCGAGTCGAGACGCGCCCATTTGATGAAGGGTCGCTGCCAATCCCAGAAGAGGAGGCACTTGTCGTAGAATTGCGGGAGCCCACCGCTCTCCTCGAAGCTCTCCTGGTAGTGGAACACCGGGCCGGCACAGGCGGTCTCGTCCACCTTCCCCGAGTTCTGGGAACTTCTCGGAGGCAGCGTACGGCCAGTAGAGAAACGCGGGCTGTGCCGGCGGGAGTGCTTTCCGACCCGTGTTGAGCGGGCTGTCGTTGATCGGCTTGGCTGGATCGAACTTCGCTCCGACCTCCCCGCTCGCGAAGTCGACCATGGCATAGGCCTGGTTGTCGGCGATGAAGTAAGGCCATCCAAAAAACCCAGCCTTGCGCGCCTGGTTGATCTCGTCGTATCCGCGCGGGCCGCGCTGGGCCGTCCCCACCAGCGTCTGGGCCGACCTCCCCCCAATAGAGATACCCGGTGGCCGGATCGATCGAGATCTTCCACGGGTTGCGACATCCCATCACGTAGATTTCGGGCCGCGTCCCTGGCGTCCCGGGCGGGAACAGGTTGCCCTCCGGGATCTCGTAGTCGCCATCCGGCATCGGGCGGATGCGGATGATCCCGCCGCGCAGGTCGTTCGGGTTCCCGGCCGACTTCTCAGCATTCCACGGCTCGCGCCCGGGCCGCCGGTCGAGTGGCGCGTAGCTCTGCGAATCTCCGAAAGGGTGGGTATTGTCACCAGCGGAGGCGTAGAGACAGCCATCCGGTGCCGAACACCAGCATCCCCGCATGGTGGCAGCACTCGCGGCGCTGGGTCTCCCACTTCAAGATCACCTTCTCGGAGGACAGGTCGAGCTTGCCATTCGCCAGCGTGAAGCGGCTGATGTGCTGGCCCACGAAGTCGACCGGCGAGTATTGCAGGTAGATCCAATGGTTCTCGGCGAAACCCGGATCGAGCGCGATCCCGATCAACCCGTTCTCCTGATCCGCGAATACGTCCAGCTTGGCCACCTCGCTCTGCGCGCCGGTTGCGGGATCGATCGCCACGACCCGGCCCGCGAGCTCGATGAGAAAGATCCGCCCGTCAGCGGCAAGATCCATCCCGACCGGCCGATCGAACGCCTCCGCCAGCACCGCGACCTGGAAGCGGGATGGGCCGGCGATCCGGTCTCGGCCCGGATCTTGCTGGCGATCAAGGTGAGGAATGAGAGGTGGAGGAATAGCAGCAGTTTCATCATCGGTGCGGCGCAATTCTAAGCGCAAGGACGGGAGTCGGCACCTGAAAGAACTGAACCGCGGGCAGGCAGCCGCCAAGCTCGGCGGCATCGTTCTCCCAAGGCTGCATCGCCGCAACACTCCGGGCAGTTGATCGGGCGGAGATGGAGTCTAGGTTCCGCCCACCTGATCGCAAGTCCAGCCTACCAAGTTGGGAGCTTGGGATTGCATCCCAAGTTCTGGACGGCGCGCGTTGCCAGATGAGGATTGCCGACAGTCGTGGCAGCCTGCTGCTGGGACTGGGCGTGAACCCAGCGCTGGCTCCTCCTCCGAACACGATGGGACTCAAGGGACGGGTCATGAATTGGTTATCGCTGCCGGATTCTTCGGGCAGACAGGAGTGTCTGCTCCACGGCTGGTCCTTTCGAGGGAGAGGCAATCGCTAGCATTGATGCGCGGCGATCTTTAAAATGGGGTGGGGAGCGTGGCCGTGGTGGCGGCTAGTCCCTGGTGCGCAGGACGAAGAGGCGGATCTCGGTCATGTCCTCGATCGCGAAGCGGATGCCCTCGCGGCCGAGGCCGCTGTCCTTGACGCCGCCGTAGGGCATGTGGTCGACGCGCCAGGACGGCACGTCGCCGATGACGACGCCGCCGACCTCGAGCGCGTCCCAGGCCTGCTGCGCCTTGTAGAGGTCGCGGGTGAAGATGCCGGCCTGCAGGCCGAAGACGCTGTCGTTGACCTCGTCGAGGGCGGCGTCGAAGTCGTCGAACGGCGACGAGCACGGCGACCGGGCCGAAGGCCTCCTTGGCAGACGAGTTCGGCGTCGGCGGGGACGTCCTCGAGCAGCGTCGCCTCGAGCATGGCGCCCTCGCGCTGGCCGCCGCAGAGCAGCGTGGCGCCGGCGGCTGACGGCCGCCTGGATCCAGCCGTCCAGGCGTGCGGCTTCCTTCTCGGAGATCATCGGGCCGATGAAGGTCTCCTCGTCCTTCGGGTCGCCCATCCTGAGCGCGCGGGTCTGCCGCGACGAGGCGGTCGCGGAAGTCGTCGTAGATCGAGCTCGTGGACGAGGATGCGCTGCACGCCGATGCAGCTCTGGCCGCGACTGGTAGAAGGCGCCGAAGATGATGCGCGCGACGGCGTCGTCGAGGTCGGCGTCCGCGTCGACGATGCACGGCGGCGTTGCCGCCGAGTTCGAGCACGACCTTCTTCTTGCCGGCCTTGGCCTTGAGATCCCAGCCGACGTCGGGCGAGCCGGTGAAGCTGAGCAGCTTGAGGCGCTCGTCGGTGGTGAACAGGTCGGCGCCGTCGCGGCGGCAGGGCAGGATCGAGAACGCGCCCTCCGGGCAGATCGGTCTCGGCCAGGACCTCGCCGATGATGAGCGCGCCGATCGGCGTCAGGCTGGCGGGCTTGAGCACGAACGGGCAGCCGACGGCGATGCGCGGGCGCGACCTTGTGGGCGGCGAGATTGAGCGGGAAGTTGAACGGGCGAGATGAACGAGCAGGGGCCGATCGGCACGCGCTTCCACATGCCGCGTGTAGCCGTTGGCGCGCGGGCTGATGTCGAGCGGCATGCACCTCGCCGTAGATGCGCACCGACTCCTCGGCGGCGATGCGGAAGGTGTCGATCAGGCGGGTGACCTCGCCGCGCGCTGTCCTTGATCGGCTTGCCGGCCTCGATGCACAGCGCCATCGCGAGCTCGTCGGCGCGCTCGGTGAAGCGCTCGCACGCAGTGGTTGAGCACCGCCTGGCGCTCGTAGGCGGGCAGCTCGCGCATCGGCTCGGCGGCCTCGACGGCGGCGGCGATGGCGCGGTCGATCGCCGCCGCGTCGGCCAGCGCGACGCGGGTGGCGACCTCGCCGGTGTACTTGTCGGTGACCACGAGGTCGGGGTTCGGCGGCTCGGCCTGGTTGGCCAGGTAGTAGGGGTAGGATTGGCGCAGCATCGGGTGGGCATTGTTACGGATGCATCGTGGCCGCGGGTGGGAGCAGCTCTAGATCGGGCAGGCGATGTTGCCGAGGCGCTCGGTGAGCAGCTTGTTCTCGCGGTAGTCGATCGGGATCACGACGAGGCATGGGCCCGTCGGCCGCGAACGAGGCCTCTCGAGCGTCGCCGGCAGGTCGCGCGCTGTTGTCGCACCGCGATAGCCGTTCCAGCCGAAGGCCTCGGCCAGCTTCACGCCAGTCCGGGTTGCCGAAGTCGAGATCGGTGTGGCGGCCGAACTCGTTGTCCTGCTTCCAGGCGATCAGGCCGTAGGCGTGGTCTTCCCAGACCATCACGATGATGTTGGAGCCGAGCCGTTTCGCCGTCTCCATCTCCTGCACGTTCATCAGGAAGCCGGCGTCGCCGCAGATGGCGAGGATGCGCCGCTCCGGGCAGCACCAGCGCGGCGGCGATCGCGCCGGGCAGGGCGAAGCCCATCGAGCAGAAGCCGTTCGGGATCAGGCAGGTGTTCGGCTCGTGGCACTGGTAGTAGCGGGCGATCCACATCTTGTGGGCGCCGACGTCGGAGAGCAGGATGTCGTCGCGGGCCGAGCACCTGGCGCGCGTCCCAGAGCGCCTTCTGCGGCCGGATCGAGCCCTCGGTGTCGTCGTCCTTGTGTCGCGCGAAGTCCGCGGCCATCGCGCGGCGTGCGGCGTGCTGCTGGTCGAGGTCGAAGGCGGGCATGCCGTGCGCCTCGAGCCGCTCGTTGAGCATCCACAGCGTGTGGGCGAGGTCGCCGACGACCTCGACCTCCGGGTGGTAGTTGGCGTCGATCTCCGCGGGCAGGAAGTCGACGTGGATGATCGCGCTTGTCGCGGTTCGGAGTTCCACAGGCGCGGGTGGTACTCGACCATGTCGTAGCCGAGCGTGATCACGAGGTCGGCGGCGTCGATCGCGCAGGCGACGTGGTCCGTCGCCTGCAGGCCGATGGTGTAGAGGCAGTAGTCGGCATCCATGTCGACGCAGCCCTTCGCCATGAAGGTGCTGACCACGCCGATGCCGGTCTTCTCGCAGAAGCAGGCGCAGCTGCTTGCTGGCGCGCTTGCGGATGCATGCCGTTGCCGGCGAGGATGATCGGGCGCTTGGCCGTGCGGATGAGATCGAAGGCCCGGTCGACGATCTTGTCGTCGGCGACCGGGCGGCGGAAGCGTCGCGGCTGCGATCGGCTTCGGTGGTCGGCGTCCATCTCCGCGATGTCCTCGGGCAGCTCGATGTGGCAGGCGCCGGGCTTCTCGGTGCGCGCGAGCTTGCACGGCCTTGCGCACGATCTCGGGGATGTTGTCGGGGTGGATGATCGTCTGCGCCCACTTGGTCACCGGCTTGAACATGCGCACCACGTCCATGTGCTGGTGGGATTCCTTGTGCTGGCGTTTCGATGTCGGCCTGGCCGGTGATGACGAGCATCGGCGCGCGGTCCATGTTGCGCGTCGGCGACGCCGGTGATCAGGTTGGTGGCGCCGGGGCCGAGCGTGCCGAGGCAGACGGCCGGCTTGCCCGGTGAGCCGGCCGTGGACCTCCGCCATGAAGGCGGCGCCCTGCTCGTGCCGGGTCAGGACGAAGCGGATCGATTCGCGAGTCCTCCAGCGACATCATGAAGTCGGCGTTCTCCTCGCCGGGACGCCGAAGATGTACGTCGATGCCTTCGGTCTCGAGGCATTTCACGAACAGGTCCGATGCTTTCATAGCTTGTCTCCTTACTCGTCCTCCGGCGGGAGGAGCGGTTCTGATTCGGGAACCAGCGACTCGCCCGGTTCCTCTGGCTCCCCGGCGGGGAGCAGTGAGTCCCCCTCGCCGTCGCCGTCGCTGGCGGGCTCCTCGGGACTCGGGATCAACGATTCCCCAGCTTCTTCCTCGGGGATCAGTGATTCACCCGCACCAGGTTCCTCGGGAACTAGTGATTCACCTGCTTGCTCGGGGATCAGCGAGTCGCCTTCCATCTCCTCACCGCCGGCATCAGGGACGAGCAGATCGCCTCCGTCCTCACCGCCGGCATCAGGGACGAGCAGGATCATCCTCCGTCCTCACCGCCGGCATCAGGGACGAGCAGATCGCCATCGCCCGTGTCGGTATCCGTATCGGGCGTTGGAGCATCTCCGGACTCGTTGGGGGTATCATTGGCGGGTTTCACCCCGTTGCTTACGAGGCTGCCAATCGCTGGGGTGAGTGGTGATGGGGTGGCGTGGTACTGGTGGCATTGCAGGCAGCTATCGCCGGCGCGCTCCTCCGTGTGGCATTGGGCGCAGTTGTTGACGAGCAGGTTCTGGAAGCCGCTGCGGAAGCGGTGTGGGTTGTGGTTCTCTGCCGAGAACTGTTCGCGGTAAGCGTCCACCTTGTCGGGGGAAGTCTCGAGCTGGTGGCAGGACGCGCACGAGGCGTTCGCCTGCATCTCGTTCTCACGGATCATCTCGGGGAGGCGGATGTGGCTGCTGTGCCTGAATTTGGTGATCGGCCGCGACGATGGGTCGGCCGCTGCGGGGGCCCAGTTGATGCGCATCGATCCGTCGTCTCCGCTGTCGAGCGTGTGGCACTTGAGGCATTTGCCGGCGCCGGTGGTATCGATGCCCTGCCAGAAGTCGGAGGCAGCGCCGAATACCTCGCGGGCGTGAGGGAGCTTGCCGGCTTTGCTCGCCGCGACATCCAGCACCGCTTTCATCAGCGGGTCAGCGTGGCCGCCGGGGGCGTAGGCGAATGCGCCCGAGCTCGGATCGTAGCTGAAGCTACCGCCGAAATCGGTCTTCGATGCGACCGGTTCCGCCTTCGCCGTTGCCTTCAGGCTGGCGAAGATGTCGCCTAGGTTGCGCAAGCGGCGCGCGTCCTCGGGATTGCTGCCCTCGAGCAGTGGCGATGAGTCCAGCGCCTCCGACAGGCCAGCCTTCCCATCGCTGGCAAAGACGCCGTCGAGCAGCGCGCGGGTGATCTCGGCCGCACGGGATTTCTCCTCCTCAGTCGCCTTGCGCAGCGGGAACAGGGCGGGGGCTTGCTCCTCGGCGAGTAGCAGGCGCAGCAGCGGGCTGATCTCGCGGGCACTGGCCGAAGAAAATGCCTCCAGCTTCGCCATGGTATCGGCGCCGAGCTGGTCTTCGATCCGGCGGCTGTCGACCTTCGGGAAAGCGAGGATATTCCACGAGCCGAACTTGGTATTCGAATCATGGCAATCTGCGCAGGTATTCGCGAACGATTTGGTCAGCATGATGCCTCCGTCGGCTTGCTCGGTATGGCATTCGGCGCAGGCCTGCTTGGCGTACCCTTTGAACTCCTCGGTTTTGAAGTACTCGCGGAAGTGGGTGTCGTGATCGAAGAAGATCCGCGTGCGGCGACGGTACGGGTAGGCGGTAAACTCCGGGTGACCGTGCGAGAAGCTATCGAACTGTTCGCTGTGGCAGACCTGACACTGCGCGTTGCTCAGGTGTTTCAGGTCGGCTCCGGTGCCCTGGTGTTCCTTGTGGCAGCTGGCGCAGGCGATCCGTCCAGCGTCCGCACCGAGCCGAGAGGCGAGGGTCAGCATCAGCGATGGGGAACTCGATCCCCGCTGCTCGGCCTTCTCGGTCAGTTCCGAGAGGTGGGCCTGGGGAAGCGTGTGCGCATTGAACATCTCTGCGCCGCCCTCCCCGCCGATCTCCTGGTGGCAGTCGATGCAGCGGTGGGCGTCGAGGAAGGCGCGGTCGCTGTGGAAATCCGGGAGGAAGCCCGGGGCGCCGTCAGCATTGTCGTGGCAGCTGGCGCAAGTCATCCCGGCGGTCGAGTGGGCGGCGCTGAGGTGGCCGGGGTTGAGCGGGTGGTCGGGCGAAGCGGGGCGATTGGCGAAGAGGAGGAGCACGAAGGCGAAGCTGAGCGCTGCGAGCAGGATCGCCGCGCGGCCACGCCTGTGGCGCAGGCTCGCGGCGGGGCTGCAGGGGGTGAGCTGCAGGCAGCACGAGCCGTCGGGGCGTGGGCCATCCTTGCACGGGCCGCCGCGCGAGGGGTCGCGCCCGCAGTGACCAGCGCTCGCGGTTGTTCGTCTCACCGGTGAAGCGGTTGTACTGCCCCTTCGCCGGGAGGCATTCGCCCGCATGGCGCCCGTCTTCGGTGACGAAGTTACCGCGGCAGGCACCCTTCGCATCCGGCGCAGCGCGCAGGACTTGCCGTCGCACTCGTGGCCACACAGGTACGCCTGGTTCGGCCGCTTGTAGGCCGTTTCGGTGTGCTTGAAACTCTCTTCGGGGCGTGGCATGTGGCGATGTTAGAACCGGGCGCCGTAGGCGAGCGCGAGCGCGCCGTGGGCGAAAGCGAGGATGAGGAGGCTGTAGGTGAACGGGATGTGGATAAACAGCCACAGGCGCAGCAGCCGCTGTGATGACTGCTGGTAGTCGAGGTTGCGCTTCGCGTCGACGAGCTCGCGCAGCAGCTCGAGCACCGGCCGTTCGCCGTCGGCTAGGTAGCGCGAGATCGACCCCATCTGCTCGTCGAGCTGGCGGATCCGCGCCCCCGAGGTGTGCAGGGCGAACAGCGCCGGCGCGCGCGAATGCAGGTAGGGGCGGAGCTTGGCGAGGTAGAAGTCGGTGATCGACGACGATTGCAGCTCCGCCTCGGCGTCGAGCACCAGCGCCTCGGCCTCGTCCTGGATCTGGCGGCGCCTTGCTGGGATCTGCTCGTAGATGACCGGCTGGCCGAAGTTGGTCATCTTGCGCGGCAGCGAGCGGGTCAGGTAGAGCCCGAAGACGCCGCTGATCGAGACGATGACGAACACTGCGGCAAGGGTGATCTCGAAGGTTCCGTTGGGGAGTTTGAAGCCGGTGTGGAGGAGGAACACGGCGACGCTGAACAGGCCGGCATAGATGTGGACCTGCATCCAGGTGGACGCCTTGAACACCGGCATGAACGGCAGCTTCTTGCGGGCGTTGAACAGGGTCAGCAGCAGCAGTATCGCAAGCAGCAGCAGGCCGGTGTAGACGGGCGCCGGGCGCAGCGCGGCGTCGAGCGCACGGGTCGCGACGGTGGCGGCGGCCACCGCCACTGCGAGGGCGACTAAGCTGATGCTGCGGCGGCGCTGGAACGAGTTCATGATCGGTTAATCCAGGCGGCTAGGGTGTCGACATCGCGCATGTCGGCGCGGACTAGGGCATCGTGTGGGCAGGCGTTGGCGCAGGCGGGGCCGGTCGGCTGGTCGGCGCAGAGGTCGCATTTGGTCGCTTTGCGGAACGGCTCGCGCCAGCTCTGTTCGGCGATGATGTTGCCGTCGCTGTCGAGCTTGAGCGGGTACTGTGGGAGCCCGCTGTCGCCGGTGATGGTGACCATCTGGATGTTGTCGTATGGGCAACTGTTAGCGCACATCGCGCAGCCGATGCAGGTGAAGTCGTTGATGAGTATCTGCCCGCCTTCCTCGTTGCGGTGGATCGCGCCGGTCGGGCACTCCAGCATGCACACCGGGTCGGCGCAGTGCATGCAGGCGTTGGTGACCTGGATGCCATCGAAGGCGTGGCCGTGGCGGATGAAGCGCGGGTTGTTGTCGTGGGTCGACGCGCAGGCGCGCACGCAGTCATCGCAGCGGGTGCAGCGGTTGAGGTCGATGAGCATCGTCGCCGTCCCGTTGATGGTACGGTGGTCGAGCAGGAACTCGAGCATCTCCGCGGAGATCCCGCGCGTGCGGCTGGCCGGCGGGGAAATGTGGGCGGGGCCGCTCTTTCCCGAAGGAGCGGCACCAACCCCGGCGACGAGAGCGCGCTTCTCGGCATCGGTCAGCACCGGCAGGATGTGGTCTTCGACCAGATGGGTGGGGATGACTAGCACATCGACGTAGCCCTGGGCACGCAGGGTCGCCTGGGATCCGATCGGCGCGTCAGCGCCGGCATTGTAGCAAAGTTCGCGGAGGCCGAACGACTGCCCCTTGCCGAGGTAGGAGATCGTCCTCTCGCCGTAGTTGTATTTTTTGCTGACGCGGACGAAGCCCGATTGGATCAGGTAGAGGCCGTTGAGGTAGTCGCCCTCTTTGAGGACGATCGGCTCGCGCTTGATGCGTTCGGCTGCGGGGATCTTATCCGATTGCTGCTTGAACTCGTGGTGCCAATCGAAGCCGCCGAAGCGGACGAAACGGGTGGCCTCGGCGATCAGGCTCTGAGTCGCCTGGTCGAGGCGATCGATGGGTGAGGTGGCCTTGAGGTGTGAGTTTAGCCCGTATTGGCGGTACTGCTCCTCGATGTGCTTCTGCCACTCTGGGGCGAAGCGGCCGATGTCGCGCAGCCCCTGCCAGCGGATCTCGAGCAGCCGGGTGTCATCTTGTTCGGCGACCACCGTGGCGACGCGTGGCGTGCGCCCGATCGCGGCGAGTTCGCCGAACAATTCGCCCTCGCCCATGACGGCCGAACGCTTGCCGCTCTCAAGGATGCGCGGGATGTCTTGGAGGAAGATCGGGTCGCTCGCCTTGCCGCGGATGTTGCGCTGGCCGGAGAATGGGCGTGCCTCGGGGTACGAGCTGGCTTTGAATGCCCGGGCGATGCGTTTGAAGATGCCCGGTTTCGGCAGGCTGCTGCGGCCGAGCAAATCCTGTGGCAGGTGGTCGAGGATAGCCCGCACTTCGCCAGCCAGGACGAGGAAGGCCGAGTTGCCGTAGTCGCCTTCGCGCACGACAAATTGGCCTTTCTGGAAGGTGCGGACCCGGGTATCGTTCTGCAGGATCCCTGCGAGAGGCAGGTTCGCCGGGAAGGCATCCGGGTTGAAGTCGGAGAAGGGCCGAACCCGGAGGAGCTGCTCAGCCTCCCCGGCGTCCATCTCCTGACCGAAGGGCTCGGCCCAGCGGGTCGGTTGGGACTCAGCCATCGTCCCCTCCATGGGCGAAGTTGCGCTGAGGAGTCGGGCGCGGCTGCATTCTGGTCTTCAGGGTGCCCGTCGGCTAGGGTTTAAAGACTGTGCCGTGGGGGGCTGGGATCTTGCTGTCGATCCCGGCAAGCTTGGAGCCGTCGTGGGCGGCGACGAACTTCTTCGCCAGCTCTGAGACCTTGTCGGCAGCGGCGTTGAGCGGCGCCGCATTTTTCGTCTTCAGCTTCGCACTCTTCGCGGCGGCGACGATCGCGGTGACCTCGTCGGTCGGGGCGAGCGCGTTGAGAGCCTCGACCTGCTTGATTAGAGTATTCGCGCGGATCGCGTGTTGGACGCCGTAGGCCTGGTCGGCGCCGGAGGGCTTCGCGGCGGTCGTCGCCTTGGCGACGGCGCGCAGCTCATACTCCAGGTTTAGCAGCTTCCCGACCATGTAGAGGATGCGCTTGTGGTTGGGATCGGCGGCGCGGTTCACTTCGCCAGCCTTTTTCACCGGACTGGCGTCGGTCATGAAGCTGTGCCTGACCTCGCCCTGCGACCAGGCGTAGAGGTCGAACTCGGCGCTGAATGCGGGGTGGCCGCCCTTGTTGACGAGCTCCTCGCGGTCGACGACGTGGCAGTCGTAGCAGTTGCTCGCGACGGCGTAAATATTTTCCGGGTAGAGCATCCCAGCTTTCTCCGAGGTGGCCTTGCGCGCCTCACGGGGGACGTTCTCCTTGTTGTGCTCTTTGATCCAATCCTTCGCGGCACCGTGGCACGATTCGCAGCTGATGCCTGAGATGGCGACGTTCGCTGCCCCCTTTTTCTGAATCGTGAAGTGGCACTCGATGCACAGGCTTTCCGATGCGAGGTCGTCGATGTCGAGCTTGTCGGCGATCTCGCCTGCCTTGTCTCGGTTCTCGAGTTCTTTGAAAGTCTTGAAGTGCTTCGTTGCCCGCCAGGCATCAACCTCTTTGCCATGGCATTCCGAGCACGCCTGTGCCCCCATGACGTGAGCCGGGTTAAGTCTCGGTTGCTGTGCCCAGGTCAGCGGTGCGCCAGATAAAATTAAAAACAAACAGGTGGTGATCTTTCTCATGTCAATATCTCCAAAAAAATTCTCCTCCATCAGGGCAGGCGTCATGCCTGACAACTGAATGCAGTGAGGCTACCAAAATAGCTGTGCCTCTTGCAAGTGTAAAAAATCGATGGTAGATCGACCAGTAGAAAGGCTACTCTGGCCTTTCAATGTTTGGGAGAACCCGGTATGACTAGAGGCGAGTGCCTTGGTTCGAACGTCCGATTCGATGAGAAATAAGAAATTCGTTTCGTCCTGTGTGGCCATGATGTTGGTCGGCAGCTGGATGGCGTGGGGGGCTCGCGAAGCTGCTGAAGGTGAGCGCGAGCGCGCCAGCACCTTGTCCGAGCCAGAACCCGCTGGAGCGCCAAAGTTTTCGGCCATGCAGATTGGGGCTGCGAGTGACGGAGCGATCTTGCTCGCGCAGAATACTGAGGCGCCAGCGACTGCTGGAGGATCCGATGTGGGGGGCGCGGTAGGAGGGGACGAGCTGGAACCAGAACAGGCGAACGGGGGCGAGAGCCTGCTCCCCGGCGCCGACGCCGAACAGGGCGAGAGTCTTCTGCCTGGCGGCGACGACGGCGATGGCGAGAGTTTGCTGCCCGGTGGGGATGAAGGTGGTGGCGACAGTCTGCTCCCGGACATGGAAGAAGGGGGTGCTGCCGGTGAGGGTTTGCTCCCGGACGCCGGGGACTCCGACCTCTTCCCACCTGGCGCGGCCGACACCGCCCCGATCCCGGATGACTCAGCGGCGACTGCGACTCCAGATCCTCTCGCTGATGCGGGCGAGACGGCGGCGGCGGCGCACACGACTTACTTGAAGTGGTTGCAGGAAGAGAAGCGCTTCCCGACGGCAGTCACCTGTGCCAAGTGCCACCCGGACCACTTCGCCGAGTGGTCGGTGTCGGCGCACGCCTATGCGCAGATGAGCCCGGTGTTCAACTCGATGCATGCGACGCTGCTGAAGGCGACCTCCGGGCCAATGGTGACTTCTGCATCCGCTGCCACACCCAGATCGGCATGCAGCGCGAGGAGAAGCTGTTCACCAGCAACCTCAAGCGCCACCCGGCATCGATCGAGGGCATCACTTGCGTCGTCTGCCACCGGGTCGACCGCGCCTACGGCAAAGTGAGCGGGCGCACTGCGATCGTCGAGGGCGACCTGCTGCAGCCGGTCTATGGGCCGAAGGGCAATGCCATCCTCAAGGCGGCGATTAAGGACACTGACAAATACAAGATCCAGGACAAGGACATCGATCGGTTCGCGACCCGTGCACGCCGATGCGAAGAAGTTTGACCCGATCGCGACCTCCGGGTTTTGTGGTGCCTGCCATGACGTCAATTTGCTCAATGGTTTCCGCCTCGAGGAGGCGTTCTCGCAGTTCAAGAACTCGCCGTCCCACAAGCGCGGGGAGAATTGCCAGGACTGTCACATGGGAGTCACCCCGGGGATCGCCAAGCCGAAGGAGGAGCGCTTCGCATCGGCGAACAAAGGAGGCAAGAACGAGCACCTCTCGTTGGCCGAGTTACGCGCTTCCTCCGAGCGCGACATGAACTATGACTTCGGGCCTGCAGCGCTGGTCGGCGACGAGCGCACGCCGACGCCACCTCGCAAGCGCACCAACCACCTGTTCGCCTGCCCGGACTACTCGATCATCCACCCGGGTCTGTTCCCGCATTCGCCACAGTTGAAAGACTTCACCTACCAGGGGCGAATCGCACGCCACCTGTCTGAGGCGGAGGAGAAAGCGGAGGAGGCAGAAGTTCCGTTCGACCGCAACCAGGCAGAGGCCGCCGCGATCGAGCAGGCGAAGGAGTATGCGCTCGCCGACTGGCTCAGCTTCCGCTGGGAGGAGGGCTGGGGGACGGAGGCTTTCGAGGATGCTGAGAAGGAGCGCGCCCGCGCCGATGCCGACGCGGCCAAGCAGGGCAAGACCAGCGGGTGGCAGTCGGTGTTCGCCAAGCTGCCCACCAAGGAGCGCGAGGTGTTGGTCGCCGCTGGTTGGCACGACCCGGACCCCAGCAAATGGCGCAAGGGCGCGCGTGCGAGGAAAGATGCACGCCGCCTGCTCGACACACAGTTCGGACTTCTCAACCGCATCAACGCAGAGCGCCACCAGATCTGGCGCCGCGGCCTGCAGCTCGGTGATTTTGTCGTCACCCGCAACGACGTGAAGCGGCTTGCGTTCAAGGTCGAGGTGCGCAACGGCACCGACGGGCACGGCGTGCCCACCGGCTTTGACGCCGAGCGCCTGATCATCCTCGACGTCACAGTGCGCGACCGCAATGGCAAGGTGATTTTCCGCTCTGGGGATCGCGATCCGAACGGCGACGTGCGCGACCTGCACTCCGCCTACGTCCACGCTGGCAAGCTGCCGATCGACAATTACCTGTTCAACCTGCAATCAAAGTTCCTGACGCGCAATATCCGCGGTGGCGAGCAGGAGGCCGTGCTGGCCGTCAACCACTCGCCCGACCCGATCCCCTACATCCGCCCGGACACCCGCGCCGGGATCCTCATCGGGCGCCCTGCCGGAGCCCGCAAGCAGGCGAAAATCCTCCCGCCCGATGGCGGGCGCTGGGCCGAATATGTCGTCTCGGGTGACCAGCTCAGCGGTGCCGAGCCGTATCAGGTCAATGTCAAGGTTGTCGCGCAGATGGTTCCGGTGAACCTGATCACCGCCATTGCCGCGGACGGTTTCGACTACAACCTGTCGCCGCGCGAGGTCGCCAAGCGGGTGGTGCACGGCCACCGGGTCTCACCATCGAAGGAGGACAAAGACCGCCGTGGTGGTGCGCTGACGATCTGGGACAAGACCCTGCTTATCGATGGCAAGTGGGAGACCCGAAGTTTGAAGCCCAGCGAATCCGAAATCATGGCCAGCCCACCCGCACCGTTCCCGGTGCAGAAGATCGATCCGGCCGCGGCTGGCGCAGACGATGGCGCTGTCCCACCACCCGACCTGCCGGTCGACGGGGAGGATGCCTCCGGCGAATCCCTGCTCCCTGAAGGCCCGGGCCTGATCGAAGATCCTGATGCCGGCGAGAACCTGTTGCCTGGGGATGATTCCGGCGAGGACTTGCTCCCCGGAGGCGAAGCGATGGAGGCGGATGAGAGCGGCGAAGACTTGCTTCCCGCTGACAACTCGAAAGCAGACGCCGAACCGGGGGGCGGGGAAACGGATGGCGGCGAGGGTGAAAACCTGCTGCCGCCCGACAATTGACCCCAGCTACCTGACACTCATATTAATCTCCGCACTCAACACTCAGTGACCCGACATCCAATTCGCTCTGGCGCCTGCCTCATCAGCCTCGCGACCGTCACCCTCATCCCGTGGATCTCCAGTGCGGACGACGACCACTCGCTTGAGCTCAGCGACGAGTTCGTCCCTTACGAGGAGCTGGGCGATGGCTTCACCGAGCGGCCAAAACCGGTGACGGAGGTGATCGAAGACACCCTGTTCCCGGTGAACCGCGAGCGCGACGCACTCATCAAGGAGCGCAACGAGGGCAACCCGGACATCGAAGTGCCCGAGCGCAAGACCCTCTTCGGCGAGAACCCGTTCCTGGGAGTGGGGGCGATCACCCCTGGGTTCGAATCGCCGACAGGCGCGATCTGGCAGCCGAGCCTGATCATCTACGGACAATACCGCACCGCCATCCAGACCTTCAACAACGGGATCGAAGATACCACCGAGTGGGCAAACCGCCTCGACCTCTTCGCCAACTACTACCTCACGCCGACCGAGAGGATCCTGTTCGCGGTGCGGCCGCTCGATGAGGGTGGCGACTTCACCGGCTACCGCTTCGGCGGCAACGAGGGCTCTGGCGGCGAAGAGGCCTTCAACCTCGAGGTGCGCAGCCTGTATTTCGAGGGCGACTTCGGCGAGCTGTTCCCGCGCCTCGACCCCGACGACAGCGGCAGCTTGGACTACGGGTTCTCGATCGGCCGCCAGCCGGTGGATTTCCAGGACGGCATCATGATCAATGACGACCTCGACGCGTTCGGGATCACGCGCAGCTCGCTGTTCCTGTTCGGCTCGTCCGCGACCCGCATCACCGCGATGTACGGCCGCAACGAGGTTAACCGCGGCGACAACGTGCTCGACCGGGACGCCTCGATCTACGGGCTTTTCCTCTCCTCCGATTATGAGAAATCGACCTACGACGTCGACCTCGCCTACGTCGACGGTAGCGAGGAGAGTGGCGGCGACGGGCTATTCCTCGGGGTCGCGCAGACGCGGCGCTTCGGCCACCTCAACTCGACCCTGCGGGCGAACTTCTCGTGGGCGCTCGATGAGGAGACGCCTGCCATCTCGACAGGCACACTACTCACTGCCCAGCTCTCGAGGACGCCGACCTGGAACAACGACCTGATCTACCTCAACCTCTTCGCGGGCATCGACGATTACACCTCGGCGGCGCGCGACCCCTCGGTCGGTGGCCCGCTCGGCAACATCGGCATCCTCTTCGCGGCGATCGGCCTTGGGGACTACGGGGCGCCGCTCGGCAACCGCGCCAATGAGGCGGTCGGCGCCGGGCTCGGCTACCAGCACTTCCTCGAGGCCGACAAGTCACGCCAGCTGATCGTCGAACTCGGCGGGAGAGCCGGCACCGACGGCGGCGACGACGGCGCGCTCGCTCTCGGTGCTCAGTACCAACATGCGCTGAGCGACCATACGATCCTCGTCCTCGGCGGCTTCGGTTCGCACCACGAGGAGCGTGGTGGCGGCTACGGCGCGCGCGTCGAGATGCGCGTCAAATTCTAAGCACCGCCACTCCACCTGACGATCATGCATCCGTTCGAACTCCTCGCCTACCTCATCGTCGCGGTGGTCGCGGTGATCCTCGCCCTGATGCTCAAGCGCCAGTTCGCCGCGGTCGGGTTCGAGGCACGGCGCGAGGCAGCCGAGCTCGAGCTGCTGCAGACCAGGCTCGAGATCACCCGCAAGGCGCGCGAGCGCGCGGAGGAGGCCGCCGGCCATGGAACAGCTGGCGGAAATTCCGCGTCGCAAAAAAAGTCCACGAGGGTGGCGACATCTGCTCGTTCTACCTGGCACCACACGATCGCAAACCGCTCCCGCCGTTCCGTCCCGGCCAGTATTTGACCTTCCACTTCGACGGTGTCCCGGGGCAGGACAAGCCAGTCGTGCGCTGCTACAGCCTATCGGACAGCTACTGCCCCGATTACTACCGGATCAGCGTCAAGCGCGTCCCCGCACCGCGCGAAGCACCCGATGCGCCGCCGGGCCTCGGCTCGGGTTTCCTCCATGACCACGTCGCGGAGGGCACCCTACTCGATGTCGGCGCGCCGAATGGGAATTTCGCCATCGACCCCGAGGAGTCGACACCACTGGTCCTCATCGGCGGCGGCATCGGCGTCACACCTGTCCTGAGCATGCTCAATGCGATCGTCAAGGGCGGCTCCTCACGTGAGGTCTGGTTCTTCTACGGGATCCGCCACGCCGCGGAGAATATCCTCGCGCAACAGCTGGAGAAACTTAGCCAGGAAAGCGCCGAGCATCCGAATGTCCACTTCCGCGTCTGCTACAGCGATAAACCCGAGGCCGTGGGCGAACTCAAGCCATACGAGATCGCCGGCACACGCGTGACCGTCGAGCTAATGAAGTCGCTCCTGCCGTCGAACAACTACGAGTTCTACACCTGCTGGTCCGCCCCCGATGATGAAGGCGATTGAGCAGGATCTGCGCGCCTGGGGCGTTCCGGCCTCGAGCATCCACGAGGAGGTATTCCCAGCGCCCAAGGCCGCCAGCGCTGGCACCGAGGTGAAGGTCGCCGCCGGCACCGTGGTCGAGTTCCGCAAGTCGGGGAAGAAGATCGAGGCGCCGAGCGGTTGCGCCTCCCTGCTCGACCTGGCCGAGTCCGGCGGTATCGATATCCCTTTCGCCTGCCGCGTCGGCAGCTGCGGCTCCTGTATCACCGCGATTCTCGAAGGCGCTGTCGAATACGCCCAGGAGCCCAGCTGGAAAGACGAGGCTGCCCTTGACCAGGAAGGGCTCTGCCTGCCATGCATCTGCCTGCCGAAGGGCGAGCTGGTGATCGATCGGTAGGAATCAACAACCTACCGTAGTCCGTGCGGCGCCAATGCCTCCTCGCGCTGTGCGAGCCAGCTCACCCGGGGCTCTCTCCGCCGGTACCATCGTTCATTGCAAGGCTGGGACAAGGTCGATGGAATGCCATGGGGATGTTCGTCCAGGACTCGGACTCCACTTCCCAGCTTGGGAAACTGGATTTGCAATCCAGTGGCTGGACAGCCAGTGCCGGCGGGCTTGAAAGGGGAGGGGATCCCAGCCATACTGTGAATTCGATGCCAAACCGGATCAGCCGATGCACCCAGTCTCTCGGTGTTGCCTTGCTCGCGTGCCTCCTTGTGGGTTGTGAGCGGCGCAGCATCGAGGTCTACACAGTCGAGAATGAAAGTGTTGAAAACCGTGGGGCGCCGGGCGTGGCAGAGCCTGCAGTCCGCCTCCCAGGCCCACCTGCGGAGAGCTGGCATCCGATCGATCCTGCCGGCGGCCCGCGGCTCGCTAGCTTCAAGATCGTGGGATCAGTTACGGCTGACGAGGTCGCAGACATGGGGGTTACCGTCTTCCCCGGAGCCGCTGGGGGGCTGTTGGCAAACGTGAACCGTTGGCGAAACGAGATGGCGCAGCCTCCCCTGGGAGAGGTCGATCTAGCTGGGGCACTCAGCGAGATCGAGGTCGGCGGCTACACGATCCATCTTGTCGATGCCGCTTCGCCCGAGCGCCGCACGCTCGGTGGGATCCTGCCGCTCGCCAGTGAGACGTGGTTCTTCAAGCTTACCGGGCCGGTAGCGATTGTCAGCGAGCAGGAGGCGCCGTTTCTAAATTACCTTCGCGGGCTCGAGATTCGTGGCAATCCGAAGACCCGTCCGGAGGTCGAGGATGCCGCGCCGGAGCGCCCGCGGCTAACCTATAAGACACCAGCTGGATGGATTGAGGGCGAGCCAACCGTCATGCGCGCCGCGAGCTTTTCAGTGAGCGGGGACGGTGATGGCCGCGAGGCGGATATCTCCGTCATCCCGCTGGGCGGATCTGGTGGCGCGCAACTGGCGATCGTCAACCAGTGGCGTGCGACCCTGCGGCTCGATGACGCAAGCGCAGACCAGCTACCAGGGATGATGGAGCGCCTCGAGGTCGGGGGGCACTCGTACCAAATCGCCAACCTCGAGAGCGAGGTCGCGATGCTCGGGGGAGATCGCAAGGCGCGCATCCTCGTAGCGTTCACCACCGTGGGGGATCACAGCTGGTTCTTCAAGATCGCCGGCGATTCGAGCCTGGTAGCCGAGCAGCGCCCGGTGCTTCTCGAGTTCCTAAATTCGGTAGAATTCCCGATCCAGTAATGTCCCTGCGCCGCGCTATCAAACCGATCGCCTCGCTGCGGCTGACTGTGATTTGCCTCGGCATCGCGATGGTATTGGTGTTCGCGGCAACCCTCGACCAGCAGTACCCTCGGGATCCACGCGGTGGAGAAAAAATACTTTCAGAGTCTGTTCGCCTTGTGGCGGATCCGGGGCCTGCCCTTTGTCGTCATCCCGCTGCCCGGCGGCTACTTGCTCGGGGGTGTCCTCCTGGTCAACCTCATCGCAGCGCACGTGACGCGATTTAAGCTCAGCTGGCGGAAGTCGGGGATTTTCCTGCTCCACCTCGGGGTCATCCTGCTCATCGTCGGCGAGATCTTCCGCGGTGTTTTTGCCGACGAGACCCGCATGGTGCTCGACGAGGGAGCGACGAGAAACTACTCGGAGGCGCCGCGAGAGGTTGAGCTGGCGATCATCGATACCAGCTCGATCACGGGTCAGGACAAGGTCGTGGCAATCCCGCAGCGCCTGCTGAAGCGGGGCGGCCAAATCCAACACCCGGCGCTTCCGTTCACGCTAGAGGTTGTGAAATACTTCCCCAACTCGGAACTCCAGCTGCGCACCGAGATCGCCGATGCTCCGCCCTCGCCCGCCAGCACCGGCGTCGGCGTCCAGCTGCATGTCGACGAGCGGCCGCGCACCGCCAAGCTCGACGAGATCGACATCGTCAGCGCCTTCGTCAAACTACGCTCCGCCGAGAAGGAGCTGGGCACCTGGCTGCTCTCGAACGGGCTGCGCGACCCCCAGTCGTTCAAGTTCGAGGATCGCACCTACCAGCTCTCGATCCGCGAGCGGCGCGATTACAAAGCATTCGCAATCAAGTTGCTGGACTTCACCCACGAGCGCTACGCCGGCACCGAGATCCCGAAGAACTTTTCCAGCCGGGTCGTCCTCGAACACCCCGCGAGGGGGGAGGATCGCGAGGTCCTGATCTACATGAACCACCCGCTGCGCTACGGCGGCTACACCTTCTACCAGTCGAGCTTCGCCAACGCCGATACCACCAGCATCCTCCAGGTCGTGAAGAACCCGGCGTGGCTGATGCCGTATTTCGCCTGCGCGCTCGTCTCGCTCGGGCTCCTAGTCCAGTTCTCAATGCACCTCTTCAGATTCGCGTCCGCGCGCAAGCGCTCATGAGGGAGAAAGTGGACAGAACGGACGAGGCTGGAAAGCCGACGCGAGATCGGCTTGACTGGCTGATCGTCGGCGCGCTGATCCTCTTGCTCATCGGGGGATTCGGTCTTGGGAGGAAGCCCGGCAACCCGGCGATGCCGGAATTCGATTGTTCCAGCTTCGCGGGGTTGCCTGCGCTGCTCAACGGGCGGATGAAACCGATGGACACGATCGCTCGCTCGTCGCTCCTCATCATCTCTGGCAAGCAGCGGTTCAAACTCGAGGATGGCGGGAAGCTCGCGGCGGTCTGGTGGTTGCTGGAAATCCTCTACGATGCCCCGAGCGCGGATCAGCGCCAGGTCTTCCTCATCGACAACACCGAGGTGCTCAGCCTGATCGGTCAGCAGCAGGGCGACCGCAAACATTTCTCGCTCGAGGAGATCCGCCCGCACCTAGCGGAGATCGACCGGCAGTCCGCACTGGCCGCGAAGGTCGAGGCCGCGCTGCGTTCGCCATTCCAGAGGCAGGTGCTGAAGCTACAGCGTGCAGCCGGCCTCTACTCACAGCTGCAATTTTCCCTCCAAGCTCCGGGTGCCACCGACTCGGCTGCGGAGCTGCGGGGCTTCATGGAGATGGTGGAGCCTGGAATGGCGGCAGCCGCACTCGAGGAGCGCGGCGAGGCGCACGACAGCGAAGTGCTCGCTAACATGAGCAGCAGCGCCGCTGCCCTGTTCGAACAGGCGGAGCGAGCTTGGTTCTTCCCAATCCCGCCGCTCTCTCCGGGAGGCGACTGGCGCAAGGTCGGCCAAGCAGTGTTGCAGGGCGTGGACGAGGGCGGCGTCCCGGAAGCCGCGATGGCCTACGCTGAACTCGGCGATGCCTACCGCGTGCGGGATGCTGGCAAGTTCGCGCAAATCTCAGGTTCCCTGCGGGACTCGCTCGAATCTTCCTACCCGCACATCATGCTCGGGCCGTTGATTGCTGCCTCGGACCCCAATATTCGCGCATTGGTGATCATGGCCGGCTGTGCAACAAACGGCTGGAAAATTCAGGAACACCAGTATCACTATGATATCGAACGCGATGAGAAACTGACCGAGGAAGAAAAGGAAAAAGCTCTGGAGGCCAAAATGCAAGGGCTGCGGGTGGCGGTTCAGGAAGAAAAAGTTAATCCCTGGTTTGCCTTTTTCTTAGAGTACATGCCCTTACCAACCGCAAAACAGGTATCCTGCCCAGTATTGATTCTCCATGGCGACAGAGACGCACACGTCCCCGTGGAGCATGCCCATTACCTGGCGCAGGCCATTCGATCGAACGGAAATCCAGATGTGACCGTAAGGATTTTCAAGGACATCAACCATGTCTTTCTGCCGGACAAGGATGGCCGGAAGAGCGGATACCTGAAACTTCTTCGAAAGGGAGCCAAGGTGCCGGAACCGGTGCTGGATAAAATTACCGAATGGATGGTAAAGCGTTTATCTGATAATCTATGATTAGAGCTTAATGATGTCCTGAGATGAGCCTACCGTGTTTTTTTCGAATGGGTCTTGTGGTAATCGATCCAGATTTTGGCTGCTTTGGAAAGTTTCATGGCCGACCTCCTTGGGTTGAAGGGTTAACGATACGGGTGGCACCCAAGGTAAGCGTATGATATCCAGTTGCTAAATGCAAATTCTGCGTGATTCCTGATACTTAAATTCGATGGCAAGCTATATGGAGTTGCTGCAATGCCGTTTTTCGTGCGATAGACGAATCTATATCTCAGTAGAGTGGATGAGAATTTCCGTAAACAAACTCCGATTTTGATGTGGAATACAGAATATAGTGCTCAATTGAAGTTAGTGAATGTGAACTGAGCACTATTGGCAATATTGCTCATATTGGAAGCCACATCAGTCAGGCAACGATTAGGCCGGTTTATATTGATGCGTTAATCCCTGATCCGCAAAAGATGCTGAATGGCGTCAATCATGTAGTGGTTAGAGACACCCTGTATACGATCAAAGTATACGATCAAATTTGTTATGAAGCTGGCTTGTGAAATCGGATTTAGCGTGTCCAATAAATATTCGATACAACAACTCCCATCCGATTTTATAGTTTTGCATTGTGCTTTCCTTAGTGGGTTATGATCAAAAGAAACATGGGACCTAACAGTATCTTGAAAATCATTTTTTCCTTAAAATCTGAATATTTATCCTGTTTTTTCTTTGACTATGTTAGATTCTTTTCCGCCTGTTTCTGAAAAGTTCCTATTATTTTGAATACATCCGTCTTCCACTTGATTAAAAAGGATCGTCCTTGCATGTGAGGTAAATTGCAGCAGGTATGCCGATATAGTAACTTGCCCGGTCCCTGTCCCAAGGTCGCGCTATGCCGCCACTTCAAACACTTCATCAGTATCCCTGAAGCACCACGTTTAATTACCTACATTTTATGAACAGTTTCATAGTTTTTTTTACGTACATCCAATCCAAATCGCACCTTAAATCGTCAATAGCCCCTCTCAATTTATCCTGTTTCTCTTGGATGTAAGCGCGTATCCATTGCTAATGCCTGCCACGAGGCTGTACCGTCAGTCCTCCGATAGAGACTGTCGCCATTCCATATGCCGGCAAATACTTTTCCTGCCTCTACTGGGTCGACAACAATGATTTGGACACTGCCACCATAGATTCTTAGGTTGGTTCAAGTTTCCGCTGCTTTGCAAGTTGCCATGTTCAGCAACAGGTTCGTACTGATGATTATCGCCACGTTAACCCAGTACCGCGCTTTCATCATAATTTCCTCCGTCTCATCATTCCTTATGGATCCAGTAGCAGCCTTCTTGCAGCATGCATCATCATCTCCATTATGCGCCTGAGTGGATTCGGCAACCTAACAAATGGGATATGACACCGACTATCGGATTTCAGTTTGTTCGGGTTAGTTGTTTGGGAATAACCGCAAAAGAAGAGGAAACACTCAACAAAACAATCAAGCAGAAGCATCAAGCCACCCTCTCTGCAACAAGAACGTCAACAGTATTTTGAATTACGACACCACGATTCGATGCGTCGGGTGATTGTGATCAATAACGATGAAGTATGTATGGCTAAATCAATAAGAACGAATTGGAGATGCACCGGCCGGAAAAGGCAACCCAAAGTCCATCACCTTGATGAAAATAGTGTCCCAGTTAAACAATAATATTTTAAGTACTGAGTACTATATCATCAATAGGGAGGCCTGCGTCAAACGAAAGATTTTTATGCGGAGCCTGCAAGAAATTACGAGCGAAGTCGTCTATTGAACAAACAGATGGCCCCATGTGCAACAGGAAATGTTCAAGAACTTGAGACGACCGGGGAACTTTCATGAATAAAATTGAGATGATTTGCATGTTTTGTCTTAGATTGGATTTTGGCAATGGGGTTTGGGCCGAACCGACCAGTCATTCCAAAACTAATCTCAAAACCGGATTGTGCCCGGATTGTTGCTATCAGTGTTTCCCACAATTCTATAGCGACTACAAGAAGCCGATTCCGTATCGAAAACGCATGCAAAGATACTTATCTTCTCTTATCGGAATTTTTAAATGTTAATACTATCGAGACTTTCATGAGCAGCATCTCTTCAAACTGAAAACGGCAGGAGTCGGTATATGAATGGTGGACAAGGTCGCTCGGAGACAGGGGGATAGGCTGTAAAAGGAAACGAAGCTAACCCATTCAGGTGACCAACACTTTCACCACCATATTGTCCCACCTGTGGGTGCACGCGTGCCCTTGCTCAGGGAATGGCTCCAGGATTTTCAATCAACAGAATATCTAATAGGCTGATTGGAGAAATCAGCCATCGACTCTTTTATTTAACCAGTTCCGAAAAGCTATTCCTCTTGGCAGCGTCCTTCAGATAACTATTGGTTCAACCAAGATATTTGTCAGCCTGTTTCTTTCAATGGTATTGACACATAGGAGTGATAAATGCCATTTTAATAATAACAGCCTGCGGTATTTCTCTTTTTATAGATTGTTCAATTGATGCGCCATGATAGACAGTTACGACCTCGCTGGTGCGGGGATTGCGATTGTCCGCGCTATACCTCAGTGCTGCATACCTACCTGATATAACAGTTTATATAATAAAACGAAATCTTTAGCAGAAGATTGAAATGATACGCTCGTACGAAAAAGCTATATTGCCTTTTTTCATACAGCGACTTCCTCTTCTTAAACCCTTCTATAGGAGATTCCGTATGTCACCTCCAATTCGAACTGTATTTGTAGGTATTTTGACCCTCCTATTGTGCCTGCCCAATACCAGCTCAGCTTATGGCCCTGAAGTGTGGACTGATCTCGGATTGAATGGCGGACATGTCCAGGCGGTGTCAATTGATCCATCCAACCCAGACCGGATTTACGCTGGCATATGGTTCGGTGAAGGACTTTTCAGAAGCGATGATGCCGCCGCTACCTGGCAAGCCTTGAAAATGGAACACCGATTCCAGGGGGAAGATACATTCGAGAATCAGGTGCTGCTGGCTTTGTCTGTTTCGCCCGCCAGCCCGGATGTGGTATGGGCGGCCCACAACTATTGGGTGGCCAAAAGCGGGGATGGAGGTGACACCTGGACGCATATATACAACAGTACGGTTCAGCGGGACTGCCTAAATTGCGGTGGCTGGACCGACAACTTCCGGTTCTGCTATGCGCTGGCCAGCCATCCCAGCGATGCAGACACGGTCTATCTGGGTACGGCCGGAGCCTGGTCCAGCTACACCGAAGGGGCCGTCTACAAGACCGTTAACGGCGGAGCGACCTGGGAAAAGCTCAACCAGGGGGTCAATCTGGACTATTCAGTGGTCTCGCTGGCCGTTGACCCCAACACACCCCAGGTGGTCTGGGCGGCCACGAACAGTTACGGGACCGACGGTGTGTGGGACGGGACCGTATACCGCAGTATAGACAGTGGGCAGAATTGGAATCCCATCGAGCCCAAACCGTTTAGCGGTAGCGGCCTGAACGGCGTCACACCCCACCCTACCGATGCCAATGTGTTCTTCGTTGCCGGTGGAAGCGGTGTGGCACGGGGAGCTATTTGATGGTACAACCTGGAACTTTACCATCCGATTGCTGGCAGTGCACAGGCCTTTGGACTGGTATTTGCCCCTTCAGACCCCAGCATTGTCTACGTGGGTTGGAACACGCCCGTGGCCTCGGGGAGGGGACGGACTGCCCAAGGTTTCCCGCAGTGGGGACGGTGGTCTAACCTGGGAAACCTACACCCTGGACGCTGACATGGCCAGCTACCCCAAGACGTTGGCGGTGCATCCCACTGACCCTGAGACCCTCTTTTGGGGTGACAACAGCAGTGGTGTCCTGAGAAGCCAGGACCATGGCCAGACTTGGGTTCCGGTGAACATGGGGCTCAACGGTATCGTGGTCAACGACGTGGCCGTGGATGCCAACGATACGGCCCACTTGATCGCCGCCACCAGCGGGGGGGTCTATCGAACGCACCGGCTCCACCTGGCAGCGCCGGTTGAGCACAATGCGGATAGTGTACGCTTCGTTCCCGGTTCGAGCAGTGCTTTTTATGCGGGTTTGTGGGGTGATTTGGCCAGAACACAAAATGGCGGCACCACATGGACCTTCAGCTCTAAGATTGCCAACGGCTGGATCGAGGACATCGCCATCGACTCAGTTGATTCTGGAACCCTGTTCTTTGCCGACAGTAGCCATGTTCGCCGCAGCACCGATGGCGGGGACACCTTTGTCCCGGTTCTGGAAGGCCTGAACCTGGCTGGCCAAAATTATATCATGAACACGCTGGCCTTTGATCCCGCCGATAATAACCATATATATGCAGGTGGTGGCAATTTCACTTCTCCAAGAGTGTTGGGCGATCTTTGGGAAAGCATGGATGGTGGCGACACCTGGCGACGCACTGGGTTGACCGATGTGATCGTCAATAAGGTGGCCGTGGATCCCGCCAACACCAGTCGCCTCTACGCCGGCTGCGGCTACAGTGACAACATCGACACACCGTTATACAAAAGCACGGATGCGGGGGCGACATGGACCCCAACAGAAAATGGCCTGCCAACAAAACACATTCTATTAAAGGAAGTTTGGGCGGAATCAACAACCAGTGTTTATGCAGGCGGCGGGAATTTATCTGTCTTGAATTTTGACGGCAGCGTTGTCGAGGAGATCCTATCGGGGGGGACCCAGCAAGATACGAATTTGGAAAGCATCTTCGGCATTGATTCCAATCACATCTATACTGCGGGAGCTAACGGAACAATTTTATTTTTCGATGGTAGCACGTGGACTCCCATGCAAAGCGGCACAACAAGTTACTTATACAACATCTGGGGCATTTCCTCCAGGGATCTCTTCGCCGTGGGTGTCGACGGAACCATTCTGCATTATGACGGCAATACCTGGAGAGCCATGGCCAGCGGCACGAACGCGACCCTGTATAAAGTGCACGGGACCAGCAGCGACAATGTTTATGCGGTGGGTGAGGGGGGTGCCATATTGCATTTTAATGGCAGTGCCTGGTCGCCCATGCCAAACCCCACCACTAATCAATTGAATGAGGTCTGGGCCGTTTCAGCTGATGCCGTGTTTGCCGGCGGGGCCGACGGCACACTGCTTTTCTATGATGGCCATGCCTGGTCGCCCATGAACAGCGGCACAACAGATTACATCAATGGCATATGGGGTCGCGCTGCCGATGACGTCTATGCCGTGGTCGACCATAAAGGGCAAATCTTGCACTTTGACGGCACAGTATGGAGCGTTTCGACTATTCCGGATGCTACCGTTCTTAATGACATATGGGGTTTGTCCAACGGTGTTTTATTTGTGGTGGATGGCAATGGTGGTATGTATCGCTTTGATGGCGATCAATGGGAAGCCCTGCGCCCTCCCGGCAGTCGCTTTCGCTCAGTTACCGACTTGGCGTTCAACCGCCATAATCCGGACATCCTTTACGCCAGCACCTATCAGGCAGGTGTATACATATCTCCCGACCGGGCTGGTCAATGGCTCAATTTGGGCACCCCTGTTCTGTCCGTAAACGCCATCTCGGCAGGCTCACTCTATGCCGCCACTAGCGGAGGTCTCTATCAGCTGACCGGTACCGGCGTGCTGGCCGGTGACGTCTACGACCGACACAACGGTGCCATATTAGACGATGCCCAAGTGACTACCGATCTGGGTATCCAGAGCCGCACCATCGACGGTCTCTATATGATGGTAGCGCCTGCCGGTAATTACGATATGTACGCCACTGCCGACAATTATGGCATGGCCGCTACCAAGGATGTAACCGTTTTCGGCGCCGATGTGACTTGGGTCGATTTTCAGATGGATTACGGGGTGAGCGGCCCGTTCATTGCGACCAACCGATCGGGCAGTACGGGGAGCGGCAGTTATTGCTTTGTCCAGACGGTCACGGAGGCTTCAATAGCGATGGATGGGTTGCTCTGGCTGTGCTTGTTCGTGGCAGGAGCGTTGGGTGCACTGGTTATCTTGACCAGACGACCAAAGGTATTTTTAATGGTCTGTCTATCCGCTTTTTTTTTGCTTGTTTATTCAGGCCCGGCCCAAAGCTTCACCATTTTTGAACAGGTCGGCCTGGCTTCCGCCCCCCTGCCGGTCGGTTCCGGCGCGCGAGCCCAAGGCATGGGCGGTGCTTTCATTGCCGTGGCCGATGATGCCACGGCAGCATCCTGGAACCCGGCTGGGTTGATTCAGGTGGAAAAACCGGAGATTTCCCTGGTTGGTGCCTATGTGGACCGAAACGAAGAATTCTCCTCGGATATTAGCCCGGAAATCAATAACACGGGAGATGTATCTTACAGCGATATAAACTACGCCAGCGCCACGCTTCCATTTCACTGGCACAAAAACCTGGTCCTCTCACTCAATTACCAGCACCTTTTCGATTTCAAGCGTGAATTTCAATACCAGCGCCAGCTCAGCGCGCCCGGCGTGGATCTGAACCAACAGATCCACTACGACCAGGACGGTTTCGTTGGCGCCATAGGCATCGCCGGTGCGATAGAGATCACTCCGAGGGTTTCGCTGGGCGTGACGGTCAATGTCTGGACGGACGAGTTGGGGTCCAAAAACGGTTGGACTGAAAATTACAGCGAAGTCGCTGTGGGCAGACAATCGGGGGTGCCGGTGACCATCAATACCACCATCCAGGACGACTACGAACAGTTCCGTGGCATCAACTTCAACCTGGGTCTGTTATGGGATACGGGGCAATGGGGCACTGTCGGCGTCGTTGTCAAGACGCCCTTTACGGCCACCATCCAGCATCGATTCAATTTTAACCAGACCACGACTTTCGGCAATCCAATCAACTCGGGCAATGCCATTGGTCCGATCACCGTTGAAGAGGAAGTCGAACTCGACATGCCAATTTCTTACGGGCTGGGTTGGTCACGGCGTTTTCGGGACATTTTTACTCTGGGCATCGACATTTATCGAACCGAGTGGGGGGATTATACCCTGACCAATGGCCAGGGTGAAGAATTCAGCCCAATTGACGGCCGGCCCAAGGGGCAATCGGACGTGGATGCAACCACGCATATTCGGGTGGGGGGCGAATATTTATTCCTGATGCCGCAGCCAACCTGGCGATTCCGTTACGGACCGGACTGTTCTATGATCCGGAGCCCAACGAAGGTTCTCCCAATGATGTCTTTGGATTCGCATTAGGCACCGGGCTTACCTTTCAGCGCTGCAGCCTGGACCTTGCCTATCAGCTGCGCTGGGCCAAGAATGCCGATTCGGGCAATATAATCGCCGGTTCCGAGGCCGATATTACGCAGCAGACACTGATGGCCTCGGTAATCTTCTATTTTTGGCCATTTCAATCTCAGAGGGAGCAGCCCAATCGTAAGAATCGCTTTTCATCCGACCGACGGTCGATCGTTGAAATGGGATGCTGCCCATAATCCGACACGATCGTTCATGGGTGCAAGATTTTAATTCCGCCCACGTCTATACTTTTAGGAAGTAATGAACGCATAACTTTATTGCCAAGTTCTACTATGATCTGATGAGCACATCATGAAGCGCTCTTCGATTTATTATCATCAGTGTAATCTTGGTCCTCTGGATTTTGACCATGCATGGCGTGCGTCTCCCGGTCGCCATCACCGGGACGTCCGGAAGGTGTACAAGCATTACCCGCCAAAGCACAGTCCGGCGGCACGTTTTTCCGCCACCGCTGGTGGAATTACTATCAACGCGGAATCGACTATTGCCGATGATCGCCAATGGACCCAGGCGCTTGCTGATTTTTCTGCCGCCATCGATCAGCGGGATGGGGATCAGCGCATGGCACGTACATATGGCATGCATTTCATCGATTACTTCCCGTCCAGAGAGTTGGGCATCCTTTATTTTGAAAACGGACGCTATGGGAAGCCCAAACGGTGCTGGAACGATCCATAGCAAGCCACCCGTCGGCCAAGGCGCGATTCTATCTGGACCAAGTCCGCCGGGCCATCATCCGAAAAACAGGACAATCCATTGCGCCACCCCATCTGGAGCTGAGTTTCACGACCCAGGAGGTCTGGACCCGTGAAGACCCGTTGCGATCCAAGGCACGGCCTGGGATGACCATTTCATCAGCGGGGTGTCCATCAATACGGATCCGCTCTATTTGGACGCAGGTTCACAAAAAAACCTTCCGTTTCAATCGTTGATGCAACTTGTCCGAGGGCCACCATGAAATTGTCGTGGAAGCGGTCAATTTAATGGGCCTGACCACCCAACGCACCGTGACCAGTTAACGTGGACCGGCAGGGTCCACTGATTGCCGTGGAACAAATCATGCGAAAAGAATCCGGGCAAGGCGATGTTTACGATATTCGCGGCCGGATCACGGATGCCACGGGTGTTTCGAAAGTAAGCCTGAACGATACCCCCACACCTATTCAAAGTGCACCCGAAGTACCCTTCCAATACCGTCTACCAGTCAGTGAAAAACGAATCCGTATCAAGCCATCGACCGACTGGGCAGCGGCACGACAGCTGATATCGAGATCCAGAAAAGCATGTCACGCGTATCCCAACCGATACTGCTGGCCATGGCCGGTGGCACAGAAAACCATTGGATCATGGCTTCAATACTCGGCGGCAAAGATCATCAACCGCCTGAAATCGAACTCAAGGATTGGCAGAACGAGCAAACCGTTTATTTGGAAAAGATTTACCTTGACGGCGTTGTCAGCGACCCGGGTGCGGTGGTTCAACTGACCATCAATAATTCGCCGATTTTAAATAGGCCGGCCAAGATAGCCTATTTCAATCATATCATACCTCTGCTTGAAGGTATCAACACCATCTCCGTCAAGGCCACGGACAGCAACGGTAACCAATCCGAGAAACGGATCACCATTGTTCGAAAAATACCTGAAGCATTGACTTTGGATGCCCGCCTGAAGGTGACCGTGCTGCCTTTCGAAAAGCAGGGTGACCTATCGGCGGCCAGTGTTTCCTTTCAGACCCATTTGTTGGATGCCTTATACCGCCAGAACCGATTCCGGCTGGTCGAACGCAATGCATTGGATGTGATCCTTCGGGAACAGAAACTCAGCCAAACCGCATTGATGGATCAACAGACGGCCTTGCGTATCGGACGTCTTGCCGCGGCCCAGTCGATCATCGCCGGAGACATCATCGAGACCCGCCAGGGCATCGAAATTGTATCACGCATGATCGATACGGAAACCTCCGACATCCTGGCATTTGAGGATGTCTATAGTGAAACGAAAGACAGGCAGTCCATGCAAACCCTCGCCCATGGGATGGCGATCAAGTATCACCGTGATTTCCCTTTGGTCGTGCGGTATCGTGGTCAGCAAAAAAGGCAAAAGTATCATTACGGATCTGGGTGAACAGAAGATCAAGCTGCAGCGACGCATCCTTGTCTACAAGGAGTCAGAGGTCCACCACCCGGTCAGCGGCAAGGTTCTGGGTGTAGACAAGGAAATTCTATGCCGGGCCAGGGTAACCATGGTGGATGCCGAGATTTCCAAAGCGGAGCTGTTAGAAGAAACATCCGATAAAGTGAGAGAATTTAATAAAGTGATCACTGAGTAGACAAGCAGAGCAGGCCCTTGAATATGACAGAGGATGAAAAAGATCTCCTCATCGGATGCTTCAATGGAGACCGGTACACGCAAGGTGATTTTGTAACGCGCTTCTCCGATCTGGTTTACCATACAGTTCTGAATACCCTAAAGGCCAAAGCCGTTGATTGGCAAACCCAAGATGTTGAAGACCTGCACCAGACGGTTTTTATGCGCTTACTGGAAAAACGTTGCCGGCGGCTGCGCCAGTTTCGAGGAAGAAACGGATGCAGCCTTCGTTCATGGGTTCGCATGATCACCCTGCACACCGTAATAGACCACCTGCGCAGCCGAAAAGACGCGCTGGCCCATGCCAGCACCTTGGATACCTCCTCCTTCCTGAACAATCTGAGGGCTGAACTGATCGACCCCGTGAACGTGCTGGACCGTGCCCAACTAATGGACAGGGTGAATCAAGGCTTGCAGTTGTTGGTGCCCCGCGACCGTCTCTTCATCAAGCTGCATTGCCTCAAAGAACTGTCGATTCAGGAGGTTGCCGGTATTTTGGGCGTCACCGAAAACAATGCCTATAGCATCAAACACCGCGCCCTGAATCGTTTGAAAGCGGTACTGCAACCATCCAGCCGGGAGATAGAATAATTGATAAAAGCGCTTTGAAAAAATATCCCCCCTGCAAGAAAAATGGCCGGTTACCGTCTATGATTGTAGCGAACGGTAATCGGATCCCAATTAGAAAGAAAAAGCAATGAAAACGATGTGCGTAAGCGATGAACATTTGACGGATTATTTAGAGGGGCGGCTCTCTCCTAAACAGCGCGGGCAGGTAGAATCCCATCTCTCTCTTTGCGATCAATGCCTGGAATATGCCCACGTTTACCGAAGCATCAGCTCAGCTTCTTCCATCAATGAAACCGCCATCGCGCCGGCAGCGTTGACCAACCAGGTCATCGGAGGGCTTGACCGTCTGGACGATGGCAGCCTGGTGGATTGGCTTGCAGGTCATGCTATAGCGGTATTTTTTCAAGGGCAGCGCTTTCTTGAACAAAATGGCAAAATGGGTTTTACAACCTTGGCGCCGATACGTGGCAACAAGACCCAGGTTGCCGATGATCTGGTGTTATTGCAAAAAACCTTTTCCGATCTCGAAACGGAAATTAGCGTTGAAAAGATTGAACACCAGTTGGCCAATGTGAGTGTTTACATTCGTAAAGCGAATCCGGAAAAAACGCCTATACGGGTCAGTCTTATGTCTGATGATCGAGAGGTCGCATCCTATTTGGCGGACAAGGGGGATGCCTATTTCGAGTCCGTGACATTCGGTCATTACGCCTTGGTGTTCACCCACAATGGTACCTTGCTAGGCCGCTATTCATTTCAAATAAAGGAGACCGGCAATGGCAGCCAATAAAACGGCCGATGACGGTCGCCACACCAGTTCAATGGAGGGGATCCTGCTTGAGCGGGAACGCCTGGAAAAGGAATTGAAAGCACGTTTTGGCAAAATGGTGACAATTTTCTTTTCAGATCTATGCGGCTATACCCAATACACGGATAAAAGGGGCGACATCCAAAGCAGGACCTTACTGCTCAAACACAACCGTATTGTTCTGCCGGCCATTGAAATGCACAATGGTAAAGTTGTTGAGGTCATCGGTGACGGCATCATGGCCGCTTTTGACGACCCTGTCGATGCCGGTAAAGCCGCCATCGAAGTCCAGAATAAACTGAATACCTACAACGGTCATACGGCAATCGATGATCAGATCCATGTAAAAATCGGAATAAATTGCGGTGACGCACTGATGGATGAAGGCGCCGCCTATCAGAGCTTAACCGGCGACGTGGCCAATGTCGCGGCCCGAATTCAAAGCCAGGCCCAAAAGGATCAGATTCTGCTCTCTCGATGCGTTTATGAACAAATCCGTAGCTGCAATGACTTCCTTATTCGCTTTCATGCCAACGTCCAGGTGAAGGGCAAAACCGGAGACATGCCCATTTACAAGCTCATCTGGAACGATGATGAAACTGTATTTGATTCCGTGGCCAACGTTCGCATGCGTCCGGAAGATTCAAGTCCGTCCAAACGCATCACAACCATCATTAATTTGGATCTCAATATAGAGGGCCATCAATTAAAGGTCAGCGCCAATGAGGCGCGCGTGGGCGAGAAGAGTACAATCAGCCGTTATGAAACCATACCGATTTCCCTCGATGCTATCGACTCGCGCTGCCGACAGCTGGTGGACACCCTGAACAAGGCCAATCGCCGGGGACGGGTATCGCGCCAGGTGCTGATCAAGCTGCGTGAAATTGGCCAAGTCCTATATGATGACTTGCTGACGTTCAATGTCAAAGAGATTTTGCGCAGTACCCGGTCGGACACGCTGATCATCAAGATCGATGACCAACTGGTCCATATTCCCTGGGAACTGCTCTACGATGGCCGACAGTTTTTGTGCCTGCGCTTTAATATGGGGCGCGTGGTCAAGACTCGTCAAACCGTAGCCAGTGCAGTTCGCCGAAAATTGGAACAGCCGCTGGGCATGCTGATTTTAGCCGACCCCACCGGTGATCTGAAAGGGGCCTATGCCGAGGGGATGCAGATCCGGGATTTTATGGATCAGAGTCCCGATAAAATCAATGTTTCGCTGAGGTCAAGTGACGCCACCGCGGAAAGTATAAAGATCAAATTGCGCAACTTCGATATCGTTCACTTTGCGGGACATTCGGACTATGACATCAATTGCCCGGATACCAGTGGATGGCGACTGCATGGGGGTAGCCTTTGCACAGGTGACATCACCAAAATGGCCGGCAGTGCGACAATGCCCGCAATGATCTTCGCCAATGCATGTCAATCAGCCCGCGCTGACCAGTGGACACTGGAAGCCTCTTTCGAAAGCAAGATATTCGGTTTGGCCAATGCGTTCTTAGTGGCCGGTGTCAAACACTACATAGGTACCTTCTGGGAGGTCCCGGATAAACCCAGCAGTCGCTTCGCCGTTGAATTTTACAAACACCTCTTCGCTGACTTCAGCGTCGGCGAGGCCATTCGGAAAGCCCGCCAGACCCTTGATTGAACTTTATGGTGAAGAAACTATCGTCTGGGCCAGTTACGTCCTGTATGGTGACCCGACATTTGACTACATGGACCACCTTCGAGCGAAATCCGCATCGGTTCAAAGCACGGGTACTCCGGAACGGGTAATGCCATTTAAAAAGGACCGGACCCGTGAAGAAGTGATCGATTTCTCCGAAGGCAAGTCGCGACATCCGGCAACCAAGTGGTGGGTCCTGACGTTGGTCGTCATGCTGGCAGCCGGGCTTATGGATGTTTGGATGGCCATGGTATGTCAACCGGGGTATTGACAAGGTCGAGCAGCAGGCGATGGCCTTTTATCTTTCCGGGGACTTTGATGCCGCCGCGGAGTTATCTCGACAGGTGCAAAGGAAGATCCCCGGCAGTCCCGTCAGTAGCCTTATTTTAGGCAACATCTATCTCAGCCGCGGTGACAGAGACATCGCCAAGAGATATTTTCAATCTGCAGCGGACTCCGGTAAGGGTTCGAAAAAAATCCAATCCGAGTCGCTGATGGGATTAGCCCGTCTATCATCCATAGCACACGAACCAGAGCAGGCGCTGCAATTGTATCAACGTGCTGCTACGTCGATCCGCAAAGTGTCCGTGCCCTTACCGCCCAAGCCATTATATTGGAACGCCAGAATCGTGACGCAGAAGCCCTGCTCTTGTATCAACAGGCGTTGGAGCGGTCTCCCAACGATTTTGGGATAAAAGTGGCCGTTCAGGATATCCGCGAACGTCTATCATGGCAGCAGGATCAGGAAAAGCAAGCTCGCATAGATCAGCTTGTTAAAAATCTCCTGGAACGTGACCCGAAAACCATCGCTTCTGTTGACGATGAGAATCGATGGACATCTAAACCCTTATCCGTCTGGCTAATGGATTTCGAGGAAGCGGGTTTCGGCATACAAGAGGGTCAGGGGCATACCATCCATATTTTGCTTCGAGACCTGCTGACCGAAAACCCAAGGGTGAAGATGGTAGAGAGGGCCGTTTTAGATAAACTGTTGACCGAACTGCATTTGGGTTCTTCCCAATTGGCCGAGCGCCAAACATCGCTTGCCATTGGCCGATTGATGGCTGCCCGCGTTCTCCTACCAGGCCAGATTCAATATGAGGGCGGGCAGGCTCTCGTCTCTATTCGTGCGATTGAATGTGAGACCGGTATAATTAACGCCTCGGTTGTGGGCACATACAACAGCTCACAGACTTCAGTGGAGATTGCCCAAGATATGGCCAAGAAAGTTACCACCGAGTTGATGACTGCATTTCCACTTAGAAGCCGGGTTTTAGAATTAAGCGGTACGCAAGTCGTGTTGGATATCGGTCAAAATTTAGGCCTTCAAAACGGGCGGTTTTTTGAAGGTGTTCATACTGATGTCATCGTTCAAATTACTTCTGTTGATTCAGATCGAAGCACAGCTGAAATCATTCAGGGAAAAGACAAAATCGTACCGGGTGTCAGGCTGGAAGAGAAAAAACAGGGTACATCCGTTTCGATCGATTGAATCCTTTACCTCCTGGAAATAATAGTGGCACGCCACCATCTAAAAAATACGAGCGGTCCGGATTGGGCATGCGGATCAACTTCTCGAAAAGCGACTCGAAAAATATACCAGGTTTTTTCAAACCGGGCAGATCATCACCGCCGGACGTTGCACTATCATTTCATACGAATAAGGGGGGAAACCATGCTTGACCGAATCCGATGCAGTCAAAAGAAAAACGACGACACTACTTCCGGACCAACCCTTCCCCGCAACCATCGGCGTATGCGCCGGCGGCTCCATCGGGTTAGCTGGCAAAGATTGCTTATGGTCGCTGCGGTTGCTGCTGTCGTGGTGATACCGGCCAGCGCTCTGGCCATGACCTTCAATTTCACATTCGACGAGGGCTTTCTTGAAAAAGAACAAAACTTGGTTATCGCCGCAGCGTGGTATTGGGAGGCGTCATTGAAGGACGAGGTCGTCGTCAATGTGCGGGTGGGCTGGGGCAACCCGGCAACCATGGAAGATGAGAATGGGAACCGGATTACGGGTGAAACCACGCCGGCGAGGAAGATCTATCGTTACCGGTTCCTGCGCGACATCCTGGCGGGTGACGAACAGCGAGAGGAGAGCCGTAACGGCCTGTTGGCCCACCTGCCAACGGCCGATCTCTTTGCCGCCGATCACGGGGACCTGCTGCCGCCCGAAGATCTGAGCGTTACCCTGACCCAGGCCAATGCCAAGGCGCTGGGGCTGACCAAGGAAGGTTGGTACAAGGATAACGGCTATTGCGAACCTCAGCATCCCAATGACCCCGCTATGGAGCCGATTTGCTGGGAAGACCAAGATGCCACGATCCTGTTCAACCCGGATGCCTTCAAGCCCTGGGATGTTGTTCAGGGAAAGCGTGATTTGATTTATGTGGCCATGCACGAACTGGGGCACGTACTGGGTTTCTTGTCGGTACTCGACCTCCTGGGAGGTAACGACACCTATGCCAGCTGGGGACCGACGGCGTTGGACATCTTCCGTTTCGGCCGGGACAATACCTCCCTGAGCAACCCGCCGGACTGGGATTTCTATCCCACCAGCCTGGCGGAATTTACCCTTAATCCGCGTAATCTCAGCCGATTGGATCCGTTTCCGGCCCTGTTCATGGATTTCGATCCGGCCACTGGAATTTTCAGTTACGTGCCGATGAATATTCACCGTCTGGCGGCACATTCTGGGGGCCAGGCAAGCCACTGGGCCCAACGTCCCGATGGCGATGAGCTTGGGATCATGGATCCCGGGATGGAGAGCTACATTAACTTTATTGACCAGATATCGGCTGCGGATTTAAAGGCCATGGACCTGATCGGCTGGGATTTGGCCTTTGACTTTCTCGAGGGGGAAGACCTTCGGCCCAAGCTCGCCTGGCCCTGGTCGGATTACACTATTGGGGATGTTAACTTGTCCGTGCCCAATGTGATCCAACTGCAGATGTTCATCAACGGCGTGGACCCCGGCAGCACGCCCATCACCAACCTGCAGAACCTCATCAGCGTCAGCGACGACCTGGCCGGGGACCTGATCAACTGCGAGTATGTCGACTGTCAGCCGGTCAGCCTGGAGAAAAAGATGGAGCTGGCCTATATGCAGGATCCGCTGGCATTGATCAACGCCGTGCTGGCCGACTATCTGCAGGCCCTCGAGGATGGGCAAATAACGCCGCGCCTGCTGCCCTGGCTGGTTGTCGGCAGTCATCTGCCTCCAATCACCCTCGTGGACTACGTCTCACAGCCTGATTCCGATGACGACGGGGACGGCCTCTCGGAGGATGAGGGCGACTGTGACGATACTGATGTGATGACTTTTCCTGGTGCAGCGGAAATCTGTGACGACGGTGTCGACAACGACTGCAATGGCCTCGTCGACGACACTTGCACGTCGGATTGTGGTGATGCCAACCAGGACGGTGTTGTGGATTTGAAGGATTTTTCCCATAAGTTTAAGGAACTCAACCAGTCTTTCAACACCTGGGTCGGAGATTGCTGGCGGGTTGCTGCGGACTGTGGCGATTATGATGCCAATGGGCGGGTGAATTGGATCGACAGACTCAAAAGGCGCAGCACCATGCTCCATGAGTTGCACACATGGGCCGGTGAATGTTGGAACCCGTCGGTCTGGGATTGATATTAACGAGGTGCTTTAATACGTATAAACATTAGTGATCCTAATATCCTTACAACGTTACTTAATGTTCTTTGAAAATTTCACGCATGTGCCTTTTTCGATGTGACAGGTAGGCGCGATGATTCCGGGCCTGTATCCAAGCGACCTGTTCGAGCAGGCTTTCAAACGTGTGCCGTTTCATTGGCAAAATGAGTTTGAGAAGGATCTTAAGCTGCGACAGCGTAATAGATGGTGCTTTTTTTTCCCATCCTGATTTTCAGGTGCCAGAGGAAAAAATGGGCCAGCATGCACGTTAACATGTGGTGCTGCCAGCCAGGAAACTTGCGCACCTCGTAGTGGTCCATGCCCAACTCGGTTTTGGCCTCCTCAAAACACTGTTCGATTGCCCAACGCAGGCCGCTGAGCCACACGAGTGTTTTCAGCCGCGTGCTCGATGATGCGTTGCTGATGAAATAACTGTATTGCGGATCATCGCCAAGGCTACGTCGGATCAGCAGCCAGACGGTTTTCTGAGGAAGCCCTTCAGCGGACAGGATGACCCGGCGACGGGTAAACTCATAAACGATCGGTCCTTTGGTGCCTTCGGACACCTGCCGACGATACCAAAAATAATCGTTGATGTTCCGGGCCAGTTCTTCCACGGTCAACGGCTTGCTGTCAGGATCGACCAAAAGCGTCTTGGTCCGGGTTTTTCCACCCCAGCGATACGATCGGGTAATGGTCATCGGTCGTTTTAGCCAGCATCGTGTATCTTTGGGAACCGATACGAGGTAGGTTTTGTCCGGCAAGGACTCAACCGCGGCGATAAAATCAGGGCTGATCCCGTATATGGAATCGGCAAGCACATACTTGAAAGGCAGGACGTTTTCTTGATTGACCGCGTTGAGCATCTCAACAGCCAGTTGGGGTTTGGTCCGGAAAACCGTGTCTTCAGGCAGTTTACACTTTTGATCCGGCGCTGGAGGTAATCGTCGGCGAACCATTTTTCGGGAATGAACAGCCGCTTGTCGACCATGGCATATCCGTTTTCCGATACGTAGGCGGCGAAGACGCCAACCTGGCAGTTCTCGACTTTTCCGATGGTACCGGCGTATTGCTTGGCAACGCCGATCGAGTCCTGGCCTTTTTTGACAAAGCTGCTTTCGTCGAAGATCAAGGCACCGTCAGGACTGCCAAGGTCATCGTTAACAAAACTACGATACTTGGTTAAAATGTTATCGTCGTCCCATGGCGCATCGCTGACGAAACGTTGCATCGCCCTGACATTGCCATCTTTCACGGCCAGTGCGATGGGTTCAATGGATTTACGCTCAAGCGGGCTGAATTGCCCGGCCATGTATTTTAGAAAGTGCTCTCTGGACTCGCTGCGCTGAAAACAATCGTAGAACTGTTCGTGAAATCCTTTGAGTTCATTCATAAAATCTTTAATATCGCCTTTGCCAAGATCGAACTTGGGAACCGGGTAAAGGTGTTCGTCGCACCGCGTGACGGGTAGCATGGCCTGCCTCCTTTTTTAAAGGGTTGTTGCGTAGTATGGCAGACCTTGGGATAAATTTCAAATTAAATATTCATAAGTAACGTTGTAGGGATATAATACATTATAAAGGAGGGAACGCTATGAATAAACTCTTTTTCAGACGCTTAAAAATGAGCATTCTCCCCGTTCTGATAGCAATAGCAGCAGTCTTTTTGATAGTTCCAAGCACGGCCCTTTCTATGACCTTTGTCTTTACATTTGACGATGAATTTAAAGACCCATATAGGACAATAGTTAAGGAGGCAGGTGCCATATGGGAATCCGTTTTAAAGGACAATGTCGAGATCTTTGTCAGGATTGGTTGGGGTGATCCCAACGAGATGGGTGATCCTGAAGGTGATGGGGATAAAAGAACGGCTTCGAATAAATGGATGTTAGTGTGGGCAGACTATGAGGTTACGAGAGACCTCATGGTGTCCGATGAAAGTAAAGAGGACAGCAGGAACGGTCTTGTCAGGTGGCTCCCAAAATTAAGTGAATTCAAAGCGGATGCTACGCTCACTGTCCCCGAGGACGAAACTATTATATGGCTTAACCAGGCGCTTTGGAAAGCGCTTGGGAGTAATAAAGACCATTTTTTCGGTTGGCAAAATAACTGTGACGATAAAGGTAATTGCTGGAACGAGTTTGATGGCATAATTGACTTCAATCCATTGTATTTTAAATTTTCTGAGCCCCAAGATTACCATAGAGATCTAAAAAGGATAGCTTTACACGAATTGGGCCATGTCCTGGGCTTCAATTCCGCAATAGATCTACCCTTTCAGGGTCCCGGGGGTCCGACGCTCTCATCAAGCTTTATAGGGCCTTCGGCACTTGATATGTTTCGATTCGGGACATATGATCTTAATTCGATTAATGATCCAGATGATCCAGGTAATCATATCCCCAACACACTGGAAGAATTTCGAGAAAATCCGCGTAATCTACACCTGGAAAATGGAGCATGCTTTCTGATTATGGATTATGATGAAACAACTGGAACGTTTTTAAAAACACGGATGCAATGGAAGAGAGGTGGGAACCAAGCAAGTCACTGGCTTAATCAACCGAATTCCTATGAATTAGGGATAATGGATCCGGCAGATGAAAAGTATACCAGCAGCTTGTCCTTAAGTGATTCAGATTTTTTTGCCATGGATCTTATTGGGTGGGAGGTTGATTTTAGCAGTTACGGGTCGCCTTATAACCCTTTCGAGTCCGTATTAGATTGGGATCATGTTTGGTTTACAGCAACCGTAGATTATAAAGATTTTTCGCAGGGGCCTGCAACTGATATTTCAAACTTTATTAACACTGAAGATCTTTGGTTTCCAACAGTGGTTGATGCAACTGGTCTTATTCCCGATGACTGTATAACAATTTTCGATTGTTATCCCGGGCCCATTACACTAAATCAAGCAGTGTTAGACTCATATTTAAATGATCCCAGAGCATTAATAGATATGATTATGGAAGATGTGTTGGGAATGTCAAATCAATTGACAATAAGTTTGCCATGGATGGTTGATATCGGTTTCCTGGTGAATTTCACACAGCATAGTTTCCCGGCAGATTTACCCATAACTTTAGATGCAGGAGAAAATATTTCCATCTCAAGTGAGGAGCAGCAACAGGTCACCACTTTGTCTGGTACGGCTTCCAGCCCTTATGTTGATACTGATGAACTGATCTACAGATGGCTTGAGGGAGAAGAAGCGTTTTCCGAATTCCAAAATGTCGGGGAGACTGGCGAAGCACCTCTTGATTTAACAAGTGAACCGCTTTTTGCTATAGGGCAGCATACGCTGACCCTGGAGGTGTGTACGACGCTGGAGTGTAGTGAAGACCAGATGATTTTAACTATAGATAATTCAGCCCCCAATGCCGGGCCTACTGGTGGTGGCGTTTATGAAATTTCTTCAGCGGTTACTTTGGGAGGAGAGGTTTCAGATTTTGATGGAGATCTCTTGACCTATCAGTGGTTCAAAGGAGTTGACCCTTTAACAAGTTCAAATACAATACAAACTCTACCCTTTGGTGACCCTGTAGACCTTCTATCACAAAATGTTAACAATTTTTCACTCGGCCTTCATACCATAACGCTTCATGTTATTGATGGTTTTAATGCTCCTGTAACAACCGGCATCACTGTTGAAATAGTTGACACTGGGGATCCGATAATTGCTCCGGTTACAAACAAAACAATTCTATGGCCACCAAATCATCAAATGGTCGATATAACGATTACAGCGAATGCTTCTGATAATTCAGGTAACCCAGTTACCTTATCTGCAACGGTTACCAGTAACGAGCCTCAAGATGACACAGGAGATGGAGATACATCACCTGATTGGACAGAACCATTCATTGCTCAAGAAAATGGCCGTATCGATCTTCAATTACGTTCAGAGAGATCAGGTTCTGGAGAGGGACGAGTCTATACCATTACGATTACTGCAACAGATGAATCAGATAACTCAAGTCAAGCAACGGTTGAGATTATTGTGCCCCACGACAAAGGAAAGAAAAAGTAACCTTTACAATCTATGATTAATAAGGCAGGGTCATTTGGCCCTGCCTTTATATTCTCTGATTTTTGATACCTGCGATGTGCACGAAGGTAAGCAGCCAATAAACCCCATCTTCACAGGACCGCCCATCCATGGCAATATGCTTCTCCAAAGAAAGGAGAAGATATCATGCCGGAAGACTACGATTCATTCGATTCCCAGCAAAGGCAGAAATTTTGGGAAACCCACATAGAACAGTGGCAGGCAAGCGGCCTTAGCCAGAGAGCCTATTGTCTGAGACACGATCTGATTATCCACCGGTTCTACCATTGGCGGCGGCGGATAATTACCGCCAATGATAATCAGGTATCATTTTTGCCGGTATCGCTGGCAGGGGGTGCCTCCTTTAATCAGCCGTCCGTTCGAATCCACACCCCCAACGGATACACGATTGAGATTGGAAACCAGCTCGGTTTTTCAGAAATTGATCGGTTCGTCGCCATGGTGGCTACTTTATGATGTTGCCCCCCAATCCCAAGCGGGTATTTATGGCTGTGGGCAGCACCGATATGAGAAAATCGATCAACGGGCTGTCGGTCCTGGTTGAACGTGCCATGGAAATGAACCCCTTTGACGGAGATCTGTTCGTTTTCTGCAATCGACGGAAGAATATGATAAAAATTTTGTACTGGGACAAAAACGGATTTGCCCTGTGGCACAAACGGCTGGAGAAACACTGTTTCCACTGGCCCACGTCTGCCGAGCAGGTCGTTTCGTTGGGTGCGAAAGAATTAGAATGGCTTCTTGCAGGGTTGGATTATACACGTGCGCACGAGCATTTAAACTACCGTTTTGCCAGCTGAAAATTCGAGACGAAAGTAAAATATAAATATACAAATACAGCATGTTATGGTATAAAACGGGCATGTCTTTGGAACTGAAACAGCTGCCCGACGATACCGAATCGCTCAAGCAAATCATCTTTTCATTGCAGCAGCAAAATGACCATCTCCAGGAGATGGTACGTCTTCTTCAGAACGAAGTCTTTGGTCGAAAAAGCGAGGTTCGTCCGTTCGTCAATCCCAACCAGCTGCAGCTGTTCACGCCCCCTGAAGAACCCGAACCAATCGAACCTGACGAAACCCTTGAAATCAAAGGGCACGCTCGGAAAAAACGCGGGCGTAAGCCGCTTCCCGAAAAGCTGCCTCGGATAGACATTCTTCATGATATCCCCGACGAGGAAAAACAATGTGCCTGCGGAGCTCAACTGAGCAGAATCGGGGAAGATACCTGTGAAAAACTCGATTACGTTCCGGCCAAGCTGCAGGTGCTGCGTCACATTCGTCCCAAGTATGCCTGCAAACACTGTGAAGGTGTCGAAGACGACGGCCCTACGGTAAGGATCGCCCCGGCAGCGGTACAACTGATTCCTAAAAGCATCGCAACCGAGGGGCTTTTGGCCCACATTGCCGTATCCAAGTTTGCCGATGGGCTACCTTTGTATCGCCAACAGAAGATCTTTGGCCGGTTGGATGTAGATTTGTCGCGGGCAACGATGGCGAACTGGATGATCCAGGCCGCTGGTTGTTGCCAGCCGATAATTGAGTTGCTCCACCGGGAAATACGAAGTGGTCCAATGATCAATATCGACGAAAGTCCGTTTCAGGTACTCAATGAACCGGGCAGAAGCAATACCAGCCAATCCTACATGTGGGTATTTTGTGGCGGCCCACTTTCTTCACCGGTTGTTTTGTATCAATACCATCCCACGCGAAGTGGGAAGGTGGTTCAGGATATTCGCGAAGACTACCTGGGCTATGTTCAAAGTGACGGCTATAGCGGATATGATCATTTGTCCCGCAATCCGGACATCACCCACATGGGCTGTCTGGCGCATGCCAGGCGAAAGTTTGTGGAGGTAAACAAAGGCCGCAAGAAAGCCCGTGGGAAAAAGAAAAGTTCCAAAGGTCTTGCCGACGAGGCCCTGGATTATATCGGTGAATTGTATCGCATCGAAAAGTACGCCCGAGAAAACGAGTTTTCCTATGATCAGATCCGGGAACTGCGACAGGAAAAGGCAAAGCCGATATTAGACCAATTCAAGACTTGGCTGGATGCCCATCATCCGCTGGTGCCTCCCAAGAGTTTGTTGGGCAAGGCGATTCAATACACTCTGAATCAATGGGATCGATTGGTTGTCTATATCGAAGACGGTTTTCTAAAACCCGACAACAACGTTGCCGAAAATGCCATCCGCCCGTTCGTGCTCGGACGAAAAAATTGGTTATTCTCTGGCGCTCCGAAAGGAGCCGAGGCGAGTGCTGCCTTTTTTACCCTGATCGAAACGGCCAAGGCCAATGGTCTCGAACCCTATGCCTACCTTCGTTATCTTTTTGAGAAGCTTCCTCTATCCCAAATCGAATCAGACTATCTGAAGCTGTTACCCAACCGGGTAGATCTGACCGCCATCAATGAACACGCTGCCGCGTGGGCTTAAATTGACGCTTACCAGTCATTTGAGTCCATATTATCCAAAGACCTATAGCGGGTATTAGGTAGAATAGGCTTCTGCGCTGCATAACAGTCCTTCTTATCTCAAATTTGATCTGAGTGGTAATACATTGAGATCATTAAAATCACATGGCTTTAATAAATAATCGTAAGCGCCAACCTTCATCATCTACCAAAAGAAAGTGGATTGAAGGCAATTGTCCCTCCAGACATATTGCATCTGATATAAAGTGTAGAACGTAAAGTTAAGGGGGCGCACTTTAGTGAGTCCCACAGACCAGTTTAACATTGATATTTAATTGACGTCTCGTTTATGTCAAATATGGGAATGTTATATAGACGTCCTGCATTCGCTCAAATTCATTTTGAACTTCACTCTACGAGGTGTCACTCAAGCTTTTCTATCCGTTCCCCTAAATCTCGGATTCCAGCGCGCTCAAGTATACGCCTCGCAGCCAGATGAACTCCCCTGGCGGGTAATTCTTTATAAGAGGCCTCAATGCCGAGGTTGGCCACAATAGCATCGGCCATTTCCTGGGGGCTCGTAGACGAAAGCCGCATTCGTACTCCTGCTCCATGACGGTCGAGGCGACCAGCGACGGTGACCTCCTGCTCTGAGTGGTTTTCCACCGGAAAGAACAGAAAGGGCACGCGTAACGCCTGTAGTTCAAGTGTGGTCGATCCACCGCCCTGCACGACGGCCAGATCGCTCGCAGCCATGTGGCGCCACAGATGGGGCACCATTCCCCGGCAATCGATTCCCTCGGGCACGCTGAGAGACTTCGGATCGATACGAGGCCCAGCGACAAGAAGCATGTGCAAGTCGGGCACACGGGCCGCAACGAGAGGGAATGCGCGTCCACAGAGTTCAAGGAGATCTCGGCCGATTGATGTGCCGCCCACCGTGCATATCACGAGTGGTCCACTGTCGTATCCGAGCTCTCGTCGTAGGACGTCCTTATGAGGAACATCCTTGGTATCGAACCCCAAGGGGTAGCCGACAAATTCAAGGTGTTTTTCGGCGTAACAGCGGCGGTTGGGCAACAGGATACCGAAGGGTTTATCCGGCACGTCCTCGATCTCGCCGAAGAAGATGGCCGTATTTTGTCTGCGGGAAGTCACTCGCCATTCCTGTGACCAGACGAGGTTGAGTATCCATGCGCCGATCTGTTCGAGTAAATTCCCGGTTCTGGCCTCTAAGCCCCAAAAGTCATACATCATCACGAAAGGGATTGGCGGCAGCACGCGAATGCCGAAGAAATTGGTGACGGGTATTTCGTATGTCTCGTTTCCAACGATGACATCAAATTGGCTTTGCGACGCAACGCTTCCAATCAGGCGGGCATTGTCAAACCACGCTGCCAGCGCCCTAAACACGTAAACGGTCAGGTTGAGGCTCCCATTTCGCGCGACCCCCTCTGCGAGATCGGTCTCGCCTCGATACTTAGCCTGTTCGGGTACGAGCATTTCTCCGGCTGCCGCCAATACTTCGGACGCCGGTGAGCCCGCGATCCACATAATGTCGATCCCGGGGTACATCCGTCGTATCTCGGATGCGATTGCTAAATCGCGTGTGACGTGTCCGAGGCCGAGGGATCCGCTCACATACAGAATCCTACAACCCATTTGTTTACCTCCAAGCGACACTCATTCTATCGAATACTCCTGGGTCCATCGGTCTCTGTCACAGCAACCACTATGCTAAATCAGCCTATTTTAGCATAGAAAATGGTCAATTAGGGCCAATATTCCAGCACTTTTTTGCCTCTTTACGGCAGGTTTCAATACGTTACTGCGGCCCGACACCATTTCCCCATTTCCGAGAAAAACATGCGCCTTCCAGCCCAAACTTGCCGGCAAGGCATCTGCATGATAGATGGAATGTGTCGTTTTTTTTGGCTATCAGCCGCTAAAGGCTGAGTTAGTTTTATTATTCAATCAATTGTGAGTTCGATATCACCATCTTTATTTTGTCTCGCATTTTCCGTGCTCACTATTGCACCAATAGTAATTATATTCTGGTGCGATAGCTACGGATGTTATTAATCTACTTTATTCTACTTTGTTTTTACCAACTAAATTGTCTCCTTTCAAAAAATAGACCCCGACATACTGGTTGTCATTCTGGGTAATTTTTATAATATCTTTAAAATTTCCTGCCCAATACCCAGAATCATAAACTGCATCCCACTCACCATTTAGATCATATGTCACTTCGCCATTTGTCAACTTTATCGTATTTGGCATCCCTTCTTTCAGCGGATTCTCCGTTTGAGCGTTTGCCATTGTAAAGGTAAGGGTTATCAATAAAATGATTGTAATATTTTTCATCCCTATTCCCTCCATTCCTTTTTCTTACCTTTTGTTTCGATTCACATTGGATATAATAAACGTTTTGAATCAGGAGGTCGTGGTCTTAACAATAATCCAAAAGAAACATTCTCGGCGAACTGACCAGAAGTTAGTTGGCGTTGTGCTTTAGGCGCAGGCAGAGTCGATGCCGACTCTGCCTTTATCTTATACATCGTTACTTTGTTCCAATTACCATCGGAGCTATCAGCTGAAAAGTTTTGCCCATCGAGACATAACGTCATTTAAACCATCCCCGATGTAACCGCCTAAATGTCCAAAGCCATCAACGCAGTACTCCCCTTCAATCACAAGATCAACAAACGTTTCTTCCCGTTTAACCTCTGAAAGTTTTTTTGCGTCGCCCCGGATTAAGATAAACCCGTTCAAATCACCTCCGTGTGCTGACAAAATAACTGGTTCAAAGCTCTCAATTCGTCCCTCCGTCTTCAATTTTCCATAAAACGCTAAGCTCTTTTGAAACAATTGCATTGCCTGTTGTTCTCGACCTACAGAGGGGCGATTCCACCCTATGAAAATTACGGCGTTTGCCATTTTAAACTCCTTTGGATTTTTACCATTAAATATAGGTTGGGATATCTAACGCTAATTAAACCAATTAGATTCTGTTATTGTCCTGGTGGGCGGTAGCTGATATTTACCTTTGTCGCCTCATCAATTTGTTCAGAAGTCAGGAGAACAACGGTTTTAACTTTGGCTGCACCACTGGCATTAATTTTAAGGGCGATGGTTGCAGCGCTCACATTGTCGGGGACATCGACAATGCTATAGACATCATGATCGCCAAAGGCAAAATAGAGCGTTTCCAATGTACCCTTCAAGTCTTTTACCGCCGCGCTCAGGTCCTTCTTTCTTTTTGAGCCTCCATCCTTGATAAGACCTTTCAAACCTTCAGTGGTGTATGAAGCAAGATATAGATATTTGGCCATAATTGACCTCCTTGATTGTCCTAAATTATGGTTCTTCCGGATAAGAGAATGCTCCTAATGAGGCATGAACGCTTCATTAGAAGCAAAATATGCACAATTTGAGAGGGGTCTCCATTGATTCTTCACCTGATCTACAGGTTACAGCTTGAAGAAAAACCGATGTCTGTTTCAGCAGGAATGACAAAATTGGTGCCTGACCAACCAATAGGAGACTTCAGATAGGTGAAAATTTCACATAAAGATCAGGCTGGACTTGCGCTTCAAGCGCCGCATGCGTGGGGGATTAAAACACTATGCTACCTAAGGCCGGAGGAGATGTCAACAATATCCTATTTAATAATATTGGGTTAATACCACATTGTGGGAGGATTATCAGGCCGAGCTATCTAAACGGTATTGTATGATTAACTCCTTAATAAATTGCCTGAAAACAAGCTTGATCCGCCGGTTTTACCCAAAAAGACATCCGATTAAGGGATTCGTTACCAAATGGCCCGTGCAAAAAGACATTTCGTTCCTGGCCATGTCTGGCATATAATCCACCGGTAGGAATTTGTGTGGGATGGCGATTTTCTCAAACTATATTTGGTGGTGCAGAATGATTAATGTTGAGATTCACAAAGATGTATACAGTAAAATTGGCAATCTAAAGCGTTACGCATTAAGCCGGCTGCACGATAAAGAAATAGTAAACCTCATAGATTTGGATAAACTCAATTTATCACTTCAACGCCAAGATGGCATCCCCGTAGATATTACACGCGCTTCAGTTTCAACGCGTAACTAAAGTTATTACTTCTCAATTTTATGAGTCTTTCATCTGTTTTGCAGGCCGAACACCGGGTGAACCATAAAATCCCGTGGGAGCAGATACACAGACAACCCCCCAATCCGCCTAACGCAACTCAGGGTAAACGAATCTCAAATTCAGGAGTCGAAACTTTATCGGGCATCTTTTCCCACAGATCGCCGCAAAAACTTGCATGAATATGGTACCGCCCAGGCGGTATATCCGACGGCAGATGCCAGCGAAGTGAGGCCATTTGGTTGATATTTTTGAATTCATTACAGGTACCGGTGGTTGGCGTCTCGGCGTCTGGTCGAAACGACAACGTGCTGTCAATATTTTCCGGATTCTGGTTGGGGATCAGTTTAAAGTCCGATTGGACCATGATGGGAAAGGCTGTCATGCGTATGAAGCGTAGCGTTACCAACGCCCCGGGGCCATAAATATCGTAATCGGTTACCAAGCCGATCAACTTGTTATCATCAGACAAGCCCGTGCCCACACCTGAACTTTTTTCGTCCCAAAACCGCGCTGGACCCACATCTACATGCACCGTCATGCCGTGGTAGTACCCGGTTCCGCCAAATCCTATGGACCGCACGTATTCCCAGACGTGTTTTGACGACACCCCCTCCAATATGAAGTCAGCGGCCATTCCGTATTGATGCAAACTGGCCTTGGCCGCCAACGCACCCCGCTTGCGCAGTTTGGTGTTGTATTCAGGCGGTCGGTATCCGGAAGTAATGGTGAGCAAGGCACCCGGTCCCAATCGGTCTTCAAGGTGATCCAGAAATTCGATCAATCGCAATGAAAGAACCTGACCTGAGGATTGGTATGGCGCGCCGAAAACAGCCGATATCTTCTTGTAAGCGTCAGCATTATATTGATTGTCCCCTTTGCGATAGCGTCCCCTAAAGGCCTTGAAGTTCTTCTTGCTTACCAGGTGAATGTCGCCGTTGCCACTATAGAAGAACCGATTCCTCGTCGATTGGTCCGCTGGTGCCGTATTCACCATCAGCCCGATAAACAACGACGCTAAAACAAGGTTTTTAAAAATCATGGCGTGCATTCCAATTCGATCGGCAAGATCCATCATTACTCCTGAAGGTATGGTTTCCTTGGTAACGGTGAGGGCTCTTTGGACAAGCATGCTGAGTTTTATCCTTCAGTGCCCAGATTGTCAAGCAATACCAAGCCCTTGACAAGAACAGGGAACTCTGCGAACGTGCCTTTATGCTTGCCTTCATTCCAATTTTTTCCGAAAGAGAACCCAGCATTTTATGGACGAGGATGATTTCGAACGAAAGGGTGACGTGCATGGAAATCAAAACAAAAAGCATATGGCTTACCCTGCTCCTGTTATCGTATTTTATCTTGTCTGCAGCAACATACTGGAGAAGTCGAAATGGATACGGATGCATATCGATACCGCTGGAAAACGCCCGGCGGTGATGTATACTATACGAATCGAGAGGATGAAGACCCAAGTATCTTTTTGCAGCGAGGAGATTATTCGCGGACCCTTATTCGAAAACGAAGAAACGAATGAGGATGGGGTCCACATGCAGACGGAATCAATGACACATGGGTATCAATCCAGCGTGAACAAAATAGCACAGTTCAGATCTGGTGTTTCGCCTTGAATGTGGAAACCTCAAGAATCATATAGTCTTCTAAAACGCCCAAGAGGATTGGCATACGACGTGCAGAATCGTGTGACGCAACCTAACAGTTGTTCTATACGTTTCACGGACAAGGGGCTAAATTTGGCCCCTTGTCCTTTTCTTCAAATAAACTGAATCCCAAATTGATCATTCTTTGCCCACCTGACGATTGCTTTTCTTTTAATGCGGCCTTGCTTTTTTGCAAAGGGAATCGAAACAAAAAAAACCACCGGTGTTTTTATTATGGATATACTTCTGCTGGCAACTTGTGCACCTCCCATGCTTATATTATTAATCATGCCAGGAAAAATCATCAATCCTGTGGAAAGTGTTACTTCCCTTTGGTAATCTTTCCTTACATTTATTCTTTTATTAAATTTAATCCCAAATTGGTCCATATTGGCCCACATAACGATTGCTTTTAACTTTATGCTGCCCTGTTTTTTTGAATAAGGAATCGCAATAAATATTTCTAGTCCTGATCTCAGGTTAGATATATTTCGACTGCCGATACGTGCGCCGTCCTTGCTGATATTGATTATCTCTCCAGGGAAAAAAATTGAGCCCGTAGAAAAAAATACTTCCTTTTGATAGGTTTTCCGTTCATCTATTCTTCTGCTTCTATTAAAATCATATCCTGATTCCATTTCATGGATTCTCGTATTACAAATTTAATGACCACTTTAATGGTGATGCCGCCAAGTCAGCAGCCAACAATAATTACCAGTGCATGTTTCAGCAAAATAAGGAACGGTCCGGAGGAGATGGAAGAACAAAAATCAGATAACTACCTAAATTCACATTAATATCAATCTGAACTGGCGTTACATGCAAAATGTGCGGCAAATTTGATTTATTAAAATAACTAAAACAGGGGTTTGTGTCAAAGCATAATTTATGTCTTCGGGGGTCCGTGTTGAGGTCAAAAACGACATATCAGGCGGTTTGGTCAAGCATGGCACAGGCCAACACACGCTTTCCTGCCGGGCAAACCTGACATTCCAAAAATATCCATTTGCTCAATCTCTGCGCAGGGTCCGCGTTTCAAGTCCTCGACATCCGCCAGTGTGCCTGCGGGTTAAATCAGGGCCCGACTTTGCCTTGATCCAAGATCCGATTTTTGAAGCGACCTATCGTAAATGTACCCGCAGCAAACCGATAAAACTTAAAATTGCATTGATTTTGCATAACGTTCAATGATTTACAGGTTGACAGCAGACGATCGCGGTTGAAACCCGGATGGCATGCAAGGCATTGCACAATGAACATACGGGTGGTGACGCCTTTTGTATACAGCACCATCGACCAATCATGAACCGAAACGAACGCGGCATATGCTGAAAAAAATTCTCACCGCGCCATTCATCCAGATCGTTTTGCTGACTGCGCTCGTCCTGGCCTGCATGGTGTCGTCATTGGATCCCTGGGCCTATTTTGAGAACAGGAATTATGACTTCTGGGTTGAGCGCTTTCGCCATGTGGAGGAACAACCCATAACCATTGTGGCCATCGATGAAACTAGCATCATGCAGTTCGGCGACTGGCCCTGGCCTCGCTCGCGGATTGCCGACCTGGTGGGTCTGATATCAGACCACGGGGCCGAAGCCCTGGGCGTCTGCATTTTATACACCCAACCGGACCAGAGCCCCGGGTGGTTTGAAATCAGGCAGCTTAAAGCCCAGCTCAGCGACCCGCAATGGAAAGGGGTCGGGTCATCCGCCGACCGGTTGGATGGCCTGCTCAGCCAGGTTGAAGCACGATTGAACCAGGATGACCGTCTGATTGCCGCCATCCGCCGGGGCAGGAACGTGGTCCTACCCATATACGGCACCATGGCGCAGCGGACCGGGAACGACAGCGCCGACCCGTCGGGAATGGTGATCATCAACTCACTCAACGCCACGGTGCTGCCCACCGGCGGCACCGACACACCCTTGCTGCTGGCCAGGACCATCGGCGCCGGACCGCAGGGACCCTCGGCCGTACACGGGGTCTTGGAACCGTTCGAGGCCCTGGCGGGCAAGGCCGGGGCGCTGGGGCACATGAATCTGCAAGCGGATCCCGACGGCAGGGTCCGGCATGTGCCTTTGCTCGTCGATTACCATGGGCGGCTGATTCCCGCGCTGCCCTTTCAGCTGGCACTCAAGCACGTCGGCGACCAGTTGAAGGACATTTCGGTGGAAGTGGATTTCCTCGGACAGCCGCACCTTCTCATGGAACACCTCGACCTGCCCACCGATGGCGCCTACCGGATGCTGTTGAAACACGACAGCGGATGGACGCGTAAACGATGGTTCTCTTGCTCCGAGATACTCAACGGGGAGATCGATCCGGTTGTTTTCAAGGATCAAATCGTATTGATCGGGGTGACTGCCGAACCGGCGGCCCCATCCTACCCGGTGGGAATGTGCGACCGGGCGTCGGAAGTCGAAATCATGGCCAACGCGCTGGCCGGAATACTGGCCAGCGACCGGCTTTCAAGGCCGTCATGGGCCCAGGTGCTGGAGTTCGGGGTCGTTCTCTATTTCGCTTTTTTTCTGGTCGTGGTGATACCCCGTGTGAATTCCCGGGTCGGCGCCACCATCCTTGCGTCCCTTATGGCGACGTGGTACGCCGCGGCGGTCGGTCTGTTGCTGGGGTATGGCTATAAGATCGAGGTGCTGGGCCCGGTGGTTCTGGCTGCCGTTGGGTTTATCCTGCTTCAGTTCACGCTTGCTTCGCGCAGGCTGCAGGCGGACAAACTGGACGCCTGTAAAACCTTGGGGTTGTCGTACCAGGGGCAGGGGATGCTCGACATGGCCTATGAGAAGTTTGTGCAGTGCCCGGTACATGATCGCACGGTCAAAAACTTGTTGTACAATCTGGCGCTGGAGTTCGAACGCAAACGCATGTTCAACAAGGCACTGGACGTCTACCGGCACATCCGAACCGCCGGTATCTTCAAAGATGTCGACAATCGTAGTCGCCGGCTTGGCGAACTGGACAGTACCATGGCCGCCGGCGGCAGGGGCGACACGCCGATGAGGATGGGGGACGATAGCGCCAAACCGACGTTCGGGCGCTATGAAATTCTCAGGGAAATCGGCCGGGGTGCCATGGGGACGGTCTATCTGGCCCGTGATCCCAAAATCAACCGCGATGTGGCCATCAAAACGCTTGCGTATGCAGAGGTCGAAGCGGCGGAACTGGCCGAAGTCAAGATGCGGTTTTCCCGGGAAGCCGAGGCGGCCGGCAAGTTGTCCCATCCCAGCATCGTCTCCATCTACGATGTCGGTGAAGAGCATGACATGGCTTATATCGCCATGGAGCTGCTCAGCGGCGAGACCCTGACCCGCTATTGCCAGAAGGACAACCTGCTGCCGATTCCCCGGGCATTGGCCGTCATCGCTGACGTCACGGCCGCTTTGGACTACGCACACAACCAGGGCGTGGTGCACCGCGATATCAAGCCGGCCAACATCATGCTGCTGGCAGACGGCCGCGTCAAAGTCACCGACTTCAGCATCGCCCAGGTCGTCGATGCTTCCCAGACGCGTACGGGTGTGATTCTGGGAACACCGAATTACATGTCTCCGGAGCAGGTGAACGGAAAGCGCATAGATGGCCGCTCCGACCTTTTTTCCCTGGGAATCGTTTTCTACGAATTGCTCACCGGCACGAGACCCTTCAAGGGCGATTCGATGTCCGCCATATTATACGCGATTTCCCACAATGCTCATACGCCGCTTGCCCGGGTCGCTTCAGACATTCCGGCCTGCGTGAAGTCGATTGTCAACCGACTGCTGGCCAAACCAACGACCAAGCGGTTTGCCACCGCTGAGAAGGCATTACAGGAGATAAACGCTTGTCTGCAGCGGCTGATATAACTAAAAAGGAGAAGAGAAATGGCGATGCTCGTTCTTACCCACGAAGGCTTGACCATCAAGCGAATATCCCTTGACAAGGCCGAGCTGCGGATCGGCCGGAAAACCGATTCCGATATTTTCATCGATGACATGCTGGCCAGCCAGAGCCATGCTAAAATAGAAATGATCGAAAACAAGAAAAACGCCGGCGGGGCGGACTATTTCATCGAAGACCTGAAGAGCACGAACCACACCTATATCAATGGTGCTCCCGTCGACCGGAAGAAACTGGCGCACAACGATGTGATCCGTATCGGCAAACATACGTTCAAGTTCCTCGAGGAATCTGCTACACCGGCGGACAAAACGACAAAACTGCGAAAAAGCTGGATCCCCGGTGTCTATTATACGGAAGACTGAAGGGGCGTCCCTGCTTCCGTTTCGCGTTGCCATGCACGCCTGGCGAAAAGGAGCCATGAATGAATTCGCTGAACCGGTTTCGTTTAAGAAACACGATGCTCATTGCCAATGTGATCTCCAACATTATCGGCGTTGCGGTTGTCTTCTTTCTGTTCAGCCGCACGGGGACGCTGCATAGCGATACACGAAGCAATCTTTTTGCGACCATCGATCTTATTTTTATTCCACTCAGCTTTATCGTGCCCATTGCCATCACGCTGAGCTATGAACGTCCCATCAGGCGCTATCTGGAACTTCGCCACAACGGCCTCGCTACCTCAGACGTCCTCACTGATCAAGCCCACCAGAGATTGCTCAACGAGCCGTTTTTTTTAATGGCGCTGAATGCGTTGGTTTGGATATCCGCCGGCGTCATTTATGCGCTCTACTTTTGGAAATTGGGACTGAACCGGAAGGCTATTGTTGGCGCCTTCTCATTGAACTTTCAGGTTGGGCTGGTCTCCGTCACCGTGGCCTTTTTCGTGATCGAATTTTTCATGCAGCGCCGGCTGACGCCCTATTTTTTCCCCCAAGGCGGCTTGTCCAAAGTTTCTAAAACCATCCGCATCCGTATTCGGACCCGCTTGATTGCCTTTTTAACCGCGACCAACCTGATTCCCATGTATACCCTGGCGCGAGGCAGCTGGGGCATTGCCCAAACGTTTGCCGATACCGGCCAGGCGTTGTCGGCGATGCAGACCATGATTTTCAGCCATGCAGCCATTTTTACCTGGGTGGGAATCTGGCTCACCTTTCTGGTCAGCAGCAATCTGACGCGCCCGCTGGCGGACATGACATCCGTGCTCAAACGCATACGAAACGGTCATTTTGGCGGCCGGGTCAGCGTGAGCTCCAACGATGAACTGGGTTACGTGGGCGATGCGGTCAACGAAATGGCCAGCGGGCTCATGGAAAGAGAGTTCATCAAGGAAACCTTCGGGAAGTACGTCTCCAAGGAGGTCAGAGACGAAGTGCTTTCCCGCAAGATTCCCCTGGATGGCGAAGTCCGAGAGGTGTCGGTGCTGTTCGCGGACCTGCGCAATTTCACGCCCCTTGTCGAACGGACAACGCCCCAGCAGGTGGTGCGAATCATCAACCGGTATTTCGAGGAGATGGAGACCGCCATTCGCGCCCAGGGCGGCTTGGTCCTGCAGTTTATCGGCGACGAGATCGAAGCGGTCTTCGGTGCACCGATACCCCTTTCGGATCATGCCACCCAGGCCATGATCGCGGCAATGAACATGAACGATGGTCTGGCGGCGGTGAACCAGGTTTTCGCCGATCGCGGGCGTTCGCCACTTCAACACGGTATCGGGATCCACTCGGGAAACGTGGTGGCAGCCAACATCGGCAGCCCCTCCCGCCTATCCTATGCACTGGTCGGGGACACGGTCAACATCGCCTCGCGGCTCCAGGATGCCAACAAACAGCATGGCACCAGCATCATCGTCAGCGCCGAGACTCACCGGCGCCTCTCCCGAGAATTCCCATTGCACAGCCTGCCGACAACCGTCCTCAAAGGCAAAGTCGAGCCGGTGGAACTATACGGTCTGTAACCGTTTTTTATTTGACAGCAACCCGGGCTCCATTTAGCATTGAATAACAAGCCGCCTACATTGGCTTGTTCTGGCCGCCGCTGTTGATGCGGACGTTTCCGGTTCCTTGTTGGATCTGCAGTAACTGCCATTTCTTCGTTTTTAATTGATTTTGTCTATTCAGATTTTGCCTGCGTCCGTTTCATCTGCCCGTTACCGCTGCCGGTGTGCGGTCGACCCATAACCTTTTTCAACAGGAAAGGAGGGCGCCATGGCAACGTTTCAAATTCTACTGCCCTACAATTATTCCCCCAACGATCAAAAGGCCATCCGATTTGCCATCGATGCATTTGCAGGGATAGGGGAGACCCGTGTCACGCTCTTTCATGCCTACACCCCGCTGCCGACCATCGATGTGTCTGCCAGTCCCGAGAATGTGAAAATGAGGAGCGGCATAAATTACCTGGCAGCGGAGCTCAAGGAAAAGGAAGAGGCCTTGAAGGTGGTGGGGGACATGCTGGTGGAAAGCGGATTCGATCGCGACGCTGTCACCTGCGTGTTCAAAAGGCGGGTCAAAAGTGCTGCCGAAGAGATCGCGGACAAGGTTGCCGGCTGCAACGTGCTGGTGCTGAGCCGGGGCGCGGGCAAAGTGACCCATTTTTTCACCCGGAGCATTTACGCCCGCGTGGTGACCGCCCTGCGCGGCGTCACCATATGCGTTGCTACCTGAAAGGAGGATGACATGGCATCTGAAAACAGGATCAACATCGACATCTTCAAGGCCGTGACACGGTCGATCGCCCACAGCGAGGACCTGGACGTGATGACCAACCACCTGGCCCAGCTGCTGACCGCCAGCCTCGACATCAAGGGATGCGCCATTTTCGTGCTCAATGCAGTCACCGAGGAACTGGAGATTCTGGCCAGCTTTGGCCTCTCCGCCAAATACCTGACCAAGGGGCCGTTGAACACGCCCAAGAGCATCAACGAAACCTTTCAAGGCAATCCGGTGGTGATTTCTGACATCAGCAAAAAGAACAAGAGCCTGCAATACCCGGAAGAAGCGCGCAAGGAGGGAATTGCCGCTATCGTGTCCCTGCCCATCGTTCACCTTGGCGAGGTTGTGGGTGTGCTTCGGTTGTACCATTACGAACCGTGGAAAGTGTCGGAGCAGGATCTGGAGTCGTTACAGATCCTGGCGGGCATCATCGGCCTGGCGATGACCTATGCGCGGTTCCATAACACGGTTCACGCCATCGCCGAGGTGCTGGGACACACCTTTCAGGTGGAGCTGACGCCGAAGTTGGGAAAGTGCTGATGACGGAGGACTGAGGACGGAAGTCCGATGGTTGATTTCTGACCTCTGTCATCCGTCTTCAGGCTTCTATATTAAAGTTTCCCCAGCCCCTTGAGCACCTTTTCAGGTGTGATGGGCAGGTCTTTGCACCGGTAGCCGGTGGCGTGAAACACCGCCTCGGCAATGGCCGGTGCCGTGGGGGAGGCCAACCCCTCGCCGGCCTCCTTGGCGCCCATGGGGCCTTCGGGTTCGAAGGTGTCGATGCACACCGACTCGCCCGGGGGCATGTCCGCGGCGTTAGGCATTTTATAGTCCAGAAAGGTCGTATTCAAGGTTTTCCCACCGTCCATGACGAACTGCTCGGAGAGGGCGTAACCCAGCCCCATCTGCACGGATCCCTCCAATTGGCCCTCCACGGCCATGGGGTTGAGCACCGTGCCACAGTCGTGGGCGGTCCACATCTTCTCCACCTGGATCCCGCCGGTATCGGTGTCCACGGTGACCTCGGCCACCTGGGCGCCGAAGCTGAAAGCCGGACTCACCAGCCCTTTGCCCCGGGGGGTGTAAGACCCCCTGGCCACCAGCGGTTCACCCCGCTGGGTCTTTTGTACAAAGGCCACCGCCTCGCCGAACGTCATTCCCCGATCCGGCTTGCCCGCTGCATAGACGCGCCCGTCGGCAAACTCGATGTCGAAGATCACGTTGAGGTTGAACCGGGCCGAAACGGCGCCGGACAACAGTTCTTTGATTTTTTTGGCCGCGTCCAGAACCGCATTGCCGGCCATGAGGGTCACCCGGCTGCCCCATGTGCCCAGATCGGCCTGGGGCGTCATGGCGGTGTCGGCGGCAGTGAGCCGGATATCTTCCATTTTCAGACCCAGGGTTTCGGCGAGAATCTGTTTGAGGACCGTGTCCGACCCCTGACCGATGTCCGAGGCCATGGTGAGCAGATGGACGGTGCCGTCGTCAAAGGCGCGCACCTCGGCGGCCGAAAAGGGATACTGGGTGTTGAACCAGTTGAAGACGCCGCCGGAGATGAAGCTGTAGCAGCCGATGCCCACGCCCCGGCCTGTTTTCATGTTTTTCCGCTTGCGGGACCAACCACTGATGCGGCGCACTTCCTTCAGGGATTCCACGAATCCGCAGGAACTGATGGTGGCCACGCCGGGCAGTTCGTCGCCGGAAACCATGGCGTTTTTCAGACGGATCTGGATGGGATCGATACCGAGGTCCTCGGCGGCTATGTTCATCTGGGTTTCGGCGGCAAACAAGGTCTGGGGGGCGCCGAAACCACGCATGGCACTGGCTGGCGGTTTGTTGGTGTAGACGTGCTCGCCCAGGTAGCGGTAGTTTGGATAGCGGTAGAGCATGGCCCCGAAGTTGCCCGAAAGGAAGGTGGCCGTGGGGCCCATGGCGTTGTAGGCGCCGCCGTCCAGGTAGATGTGCAGGTCCTTGGCCACCAGCCTGCCGTCGCTCTTAAAGCCTACCTTGGAGCGGATGGTCATGGGGTGGCGCCGGCGCCCGAAGGATAGTTCCTCTTCACGGGTGAGGGTGAACTTCACCGGCCGACCGGTCTCGCGGGCCATGAAGGCGGCGCAGAACTCCCAGGGGCGAAGCTCCATCTTGCCGCCGAACCCACCACCCACAGCGGGCTTGATCACGCGGATGTCGTTTTCGCGCATGTTCAGGGTGGACGCCAGCAGACACTGCACGATATAGGGGGTCTGGGTGGAGGTCCACAGGGTGATGCGGCCGTCTAAATCGCTCTGGGCCACGCAGGCGCAGGGCTCCATGTAGGCGTGGCTGACGGCGTGCACGGTGAAGGTGTCCTCGCGCACATAGTCCGAAGCGGCAAACCCCGTTTCGAGGTCGCCGTAGGCGATCTTGCGGTCGATGCTGATGTTGGTGGGCGACGTGTCGTGGACCACCGGCGCACCCTTGGCCAGTGAGGAGACCACATCGAAGACGCCGGGAAGTTCTTCGTACTCGACTTTAATCTGCTCGACGGCGGCGTCGGCGGTTTCACGGTCCACGGCCGCTACGGCGGCCACCTCGTCGCCGATGAAACGCACCTTGTCCATGGCCAGGGCATACTCGTCCTGCGTGCCGGGGAAAAGACGCCAGTTGCCGTAGGTGATCCGGGGAATATCCTGCCCGGTGATGACACAGCGAACACCGGGCATGGCAGTCGCCCGCCGGGTGTCGATGCTCAGGATGCGGGCGTGGGGCAGCGGACTTCTGAGCAGTTTGCCGTAAAGCATCCCGGGCAGCTTGATGTCGTCGGCATAAATAGCCTGGCCGGTGGCTTTGGCCCTGCCGTCGGTTCGGGGAATATCCTTTCCGATGATGCTGTGCGCGTTCATGGGACATCCTTTTTTTCGATGGTGTGAGTTATCGTCTCTCGGAGAATACAGCCGATCTTATCTTTACTGTTTACGCAGGGCCATTTTCCGGGCGTCGGTGAGGGCGCGGATGGTCAGTACCGAGACCATCTTCCAGCGATAGGGGGCGCTGGCCCGCACGTCGGTGATGGGTGATGTCTCTTCGGATGCCTGTTGGGCGGCCCGGCGAATCAGGTTATCCGTGATCCCTTTCCCGATCAGCATCTTCTCCGCCGCTCGGGTGCGCATTGGCACCGGGGCGCAGGCACCGACGATGATTCTCGCATCCGTGCAGCGATCGCCATTCAAAACGATCATGGTCCCCACGCCCACCGCGGAACAATCCAGTTTTCCCCGCTGGGAGAGGCTGTGGTAGGCCGTGCCCGATCTGGCAGCGGGAGGAGGGACGCGGACGGCGGTAACGATTTCTCCGGTCTTCAACGCGGTGATTCCCGGTCCCTTGAAGAATTGGTCCAGGGGCATGCTCCGACTGCCCGTGGGGCCGGCGATGTCCAGCGTCGCCGCCATGGCCATCAGGGTGGGGGCATTGTCCGCCGACGGTGAAGCGTTGCACAGGTTGCCCACCACGGTACCCATGTTGCGCACCTGCACGTTGGCGGTGGCGCCGGCCGCTTCGGCCACGGTGGGATAGTGCCGGCGGATCCCTTTATGGGCCGCCACATCCGCCAACAAGGCGGTGGCGCCGATGGTCAGCCCGTTTGTTTTATCAACGGTGATGGCATCCAGACCCGCGATGCGCTTGAGGTTGACGATGCATTTGGGAAACAGCATCCGATGGCGAATCTTGACAATCAGGTCGGTGCCGCCGGCCATGACCCGGGTATCCCTGCCGCCTTGGAGGAGGGCGTCCACTGCCTCATCAATGGTCGTTGGGGCGACATAGTCAAACTGGGCTGCTGGCATGGCCGTTACCTCCTGCTTTTGGATTGGGGATTCATGCGTCGACCGGCCTCGGCGATGGCATCCACGATTTTGTTGTAACCCGTGCAGCGGCAGAGGTTGCCGGAGATGGCCGATCGGATCTGGGTGTCGCTGGGCAGCGGGTTGGTCTTGAGCAGGTTCAGGGCGGAGAGTTCCATGCCGGGGGTGCAGAACCCGCACTGGATGGCCCCTTTCTCGATGAAGGCCTCCTGGATGGGGTGCAGCGTCTCGCCGGAGGGGGCCAGTCCTTCCACGGTGAGGATCTGTCTGCCGTCCATCTCCACGGCCAGGGTGAGGCATGAACTGACGCTTTTGCCATCCACAATTACCGTGCAGGCACCGCAGTCTCCCGATCCGCAGCCCAATTTGGTCCCCGTCAGGTTCAGGTCCTCGCGCAGCACCTCGTTGAGGGTCCGCCACGCTTCCACGGCCAGGTGGTAGGTGTCGCCATTGACTGTCAGACTGATGTCATGTTTCATGTGTGGCTCCAGAAATAAAATTGGGAATGCTGGAATTGTGGAATTCAGAAATTGTCGATCATCAAGGGATAGCGCCGGCAGCAAGCGGTTTCTCAACCCCTTAATTCCAAAATGCCCAATTCCAGAATCCGGATTAATGGAGCTATATCATAGCTGTTATGTATTTCGTCAAGGCTTAAACCGCAATCCAATACGCCGGATTTGGTTTTTCCGGCCTTGCCGGGTGGAACCGATAACCACCGATTGAAGGGGGGCGGTGATTTTCGATTCCTTTCCATGACATCCACGATGCCGTCGCTTGACAGGGCCGAGGTGTGTCTTTACCCTTATTCGTACCACATAAAACTGTTGTATGATCGGTTACAGGAAGGAAACCATGGCGGCTGAAAAAAAGACCATACGGGCCCTCGGGCTATGTTCCGGCGGACTTGACAGCATCCTCAGTGCGCTGGTGTTGCGGGAACAGGGGATCGATGTGCAATGGGTAACCTTCGAGACCCCCTTCTTTTCATCGGCCAAGGCCCAAAAAGCCTCGGAACACACCGGCATTCCGCTCATGGTACGCAACATCACCCCGGTATACATGCAGATGATGCGGTCGCCGTCGGTCATTCTCGGCAAGCACATGAACCCGTGTATGGACTGCCACAGCCTGATGTTCCGTCTGGCCGGCGAGATCATGATCGAAAAGGGCTTCGATTTTCTTTTTTCCGGCGAAGTGCTGGGGCAGCGGCCCATGAGCCAGACGCGCACCTCCCTGCGTTATGTGGAAAAACACTCCGGACATCGCGGTTCCATCGTCAGGCCGCTTTCGGCCAAAAGGCTGCCCGAGACCATCCCGGAACGCGATCGGCTGGTGGACCGGGAACGGCTGTTGGGCTTTACCGGCCGGTCCCGGAAACCGCAGTTGCAGCTGGCCGAAAAATTCGGGGTGACCGATTTTCCGGCACCGGCAGGCGGGTGCCTGCTGACGGACAAAATTTTCAGCCGCCGGCTCAAGGATCTGTTCGACCACCAGGCGATCTACCCGGAAAAGGACCTCGACATGCTCAAGTTCGGCCGGCACATGCGCCTGGATTCAAACACCAAAATCGTGGTGGGCCGTACCCAGCAGGACAACGAGCAGATCAACCGCTGTGTCGATCCGCAAACGGACATGGTGCTGAATGTGGTCGATATTCCCGGCCCCCTGGTGGTGATGCCCGGCGGCGGCAGCGAGCCCATGATCATGCTGGCAGCCGGCATCTGCGCCGGCTACAGCAAGGCGCCGAACCATACCCCGGTGGCGGTAAATGTGCGTGTGGGCGGGCATCGCCGGCAGGTGACTGTATTGGGGATCCCGCCTGAAGAGAACCACCGTTTTTTGATCTAGGGAAAGACGGAAGCCGGAGGTCTGAGGCCAGAAGCCTGAGGACTTAAGGTAGAATGTCGGAAATTCGCAGGCTGAATTCGGGCATGCCCGGATCGGGGTTTTGAGGAATTAAAGGTGCGACATTCCGTGGCCAACCGTTTATTGAATGCCATATGGAGATTCCACTAAATCTTCAACCACCGCCATCATCCTTTCCGACCTCGAGATTCAGACCTCCGTTTTCGGTCCTCGGACCTCGGCACTCAACTGACCGCAGGCGGCGCCGATGTCCTGGCCCTTGCTGTGGCGGACGATCACGGTGTAATGATGCTCGGCCAGCAATTCCTGGAACCGGTTGATCCGGGAGGGATCCGGGCGCTTGAAATCGCTGCCCGGGTGCTCGTTGAAGGGGATCAGGTTGATCTTGGCTTTGATGGGGCGCAGCAGTTTAACCAGTCGCTTGGCGTCGGCCATGCTGTCGTTGACGCCCTTCATGAGGATGTATTCGATGGTGATCTTTCGCCGGGGCGGCAGGGGATAACGTTGGCAGGCCGCCATCAGGTCGGCGATGGGGTACTTGCGGTTGATCGGCATCAACCGGGTGCGGGTGTCGTCGTCAGTGGCGTTGAGGGAGACGGCCAGGTTCACCTGGGTGTCGCGCCCCAGGTCCGCCATTTCCGGGACCAGCCCCGCCGTCGAAACGGTGACCCGCCGCGTGGAGATTTTGAGGCCCCAATTCCCGTTGGTAATGGTCTCCAGCGCGCGGACCACATTCTCGTAGTTGGCCAGCGGCTCTCCCATGCCCATGAAGACGATGTTGGTCAGGGGCATCCCGCTTTGGGCATTTACCTGATTTAGGACATCGCGCACCTGCGAGATGATCTCTCCTGCGGACAGGTTGCGCACAAACCCCCCCTTGGCCGTCATGCAGAACCGGCACCCATGCCTGCACCCCACCTGGCTTGAGATGCACAGGGTGAAATGGTCTTTTTCGGGGATGATCACCGTTTCGATGTGAAGGCCGTCACGCAGCCTGAACAGCAGTTTGCGGGACCCGTCCTGCGAAATCGCCTCGCTTTCCACCTGCAGGCGGGGATTGACGAAGGCCGCTTCCAGGTCCGCCCGCAGCGGTTTTCCGATATTGGTCATGTCTTCAAACCGGTCGGCCTGGCGCAGGTAGACCCACTGTAATATCTGGTCGGTGCGAAATGGACGTCTGTTCCGGTCCTTCAGCCAATCGGCCAACTGTTGCCGGGAAATGTCTTTGATATCGATTTTTCTTGATTCTGCGGCCATGATGTGGGATCCACGTGCCGGGCTCGCTTTGCCGGTCCGGCGTTGTCAAGGGGTGGCTATGGTGCAGGGGTTCGGACCTGCCATACACGTCAATTATACAAGCATACGAGGCCTTTTGGCCATTTTTATATCTTGACATACCATTTAAAAAAATCTACTTTCAAGGTTTTAGTTGATACGCTGGTAAAAGGTCATGTTCGATACACTCAGCGACAAGTTAAACTCGGTCTTCAAGCAGCTCAAGGGGCAGGGCAAACTTTCTGAAAAGAATATTGCCGACGGTCTGCGTGCGGTGCGTATGGCACTTCTGGAGGCCGATGTCCACTACCAGGTGGTCAAGCAGCTGGTGGCCGATATCAAGGCACGCGCGCTTGGCAAGGAGGTAATGGGCAGCCTTACCCCAGGCCAGCAGGTGGTGAAGATTGTCAATGAGTCGCTCACCCAGCTCATGGGAGAAACCCATCAGGGGCTGAGCCTGGCCGGTGAAAAACCGGTTGCGGTGATGCTGGTGGGTCTTCAGGGTTCGGGCAAGACCACCACGGCGGGGAAACTTTCGGTGATGCTGCGAAAATCCGGAAATCAACCCTACCTGGTGCCTGCAGACGTATACCGTCCCGCTGCCATCGACCAGTTGAAAAAGCTGGGCGGCCAATTGGGCGTTCCGGTTTTCGCTTCCACACCGGACATGGATCCGGTGAAGATCTGCCAGGATGCCCGGGTGGCGGCCCAAAAGGCGGGTTGCGACACCCTGTTGCTGGACACCGCCGGACGGCTTCACATCGATGAAACGCTGATGGATGAGCTGTCGCGCATTCGCACGGCGATGACGCCCACGGACATCCTGCTGGTGGCCGACGCCATGACCGGCCAGGATGCGGTGAACATCGCCAAGTCCTTTGACGAACGCCTGGACATCGGCGGCGTGGTGCTCACGAAAATGGACGGTGACGCCAGGGGTGGTGCTGCCCTGTCCATCCGGTCGATCACCGGCAAGCCCATCAAGTTTATCGGTGTGGGTGAAAAGCTCAGCGACCTGGAAGCCTTTCATCCGGATCGCATGGCCTCCCGGATTCTCGGTATGGGCGACGTCCTCACCATGATCGAGAGGGCCCAGGAGGTGGTGGACGAAAAAAAAGCCGGCGAGCTTGAAAGGAAGCTGCGAAAAAACCAGTTTACCCTGGAGGATTTCCGCGACCAGATGCGCCAGATTCGAAAAATGGGGTCCTTGACGGATATCCTTGGCATGATTCCCGGCATGGGCAAGATCAAACAGATGAAAAACCTGCAGGTGGACGAAAAGGAGTTGGTTCACATCGAAGCGATCATCAATTCCATGACGCCCCATGAACGGCATCAATACGGAATTATCAACGGCAGCCGCCGCAAGCGGATCGCCGCCGGAAGCGGAACCAGGGTCCAGGATGTGAACCGCCTGCTAAAAAATTACGCGCAGGTGATGAAAATGATGAAGAAAATCAATAAAGGCGGTATGCGCGGATTGGGCCGCGGCATGCTGCCCTTCTAAAGGAGAACAACAATGGCAGTAAAAATCAGACTGGCCCGGCATGGGGCAAAAAAGAGACCCTTTTACCGGATCGTAGCCGCTGACAGTGACAGCCCCAGAGACGGTCGTTTTCTGGAAAAACTCGGTACCTACAACCCGCTGAAGGATCCGGCACAGGTGGTCCTGGATACGGATCGGGTCAAATACTGGATCGGCCAGGGTGCCACGCCCAGCGATACGGTCAAAACGATCCTGAAGCGTGAAGGTGTTTTTGCCACTGCGGAATAACAGATTTCGACTAACCTGGTCCTCCGCCGCAGCAAAGGAGATGGAGCTATGAAAGAGCTGATCAAGTTCATTGCGCAGGAGTTGGTGGATTTTCCCGACCAGGTTTCTGTTGAGGAGATTGAGGGCCACCAGACATCTGTCCTTGAATTGAAGGTGGCCAAAGCGGATTTGGGTAAGGTGATCGGCAAGCAAGGACGGACGGCACGGGCTATGCGTACCCTGTTGAGTGCGGCGTCCGCCAAAATTAAAAAACGTACGGTTCTTGAAATCATCGAGTAGCCTCAATAACCGGGACGATCTCGTCCTGGTGGGACGGGTGGTCGGTGTTCACGGCATTCGGGGCAGCCTCAAGGTCCACGCCTATGCCGAAACCCTGTCCATTTACAAAGCGGAGGCGGGGATCCGGGTTGCGCTTCCCGACGGCTCGGTTCGGAAGATGACCGTCGAGTGGGTGAAGCCCCACGGCCGGGTGCTCCTGATGACTCTTGACGGGGTGGCCGACCGCAGTCAGGCCGAAAGCCTGATCGGCTCAACACTATTCGTGGGCAAAGCGTGTCTGCCGGCGCTGGAGGAGGACACCTATTATTGGTCCGACCTGGTGGGGCTGCGGGTCTATGATACCGCCGGCGTCCACCTGGGGCGTCTCGACGAGGTCATTCCCACACCTGGCAACGATATATACGTGGTCAGGGGCAAGCAGGACGGACAGACGAGGGAAATGTTGATTCCCGCCATCGGCGACGTGGTCCTGAAGATCGACCTGGAAGGCAAGACCATGATCGTGGATCCGCCGAAAGGGCTATAGGGTGGCTGATGGAACCATGGACGTTTGTGTACTGACCCTTTTCCCTGAGCTGTTCGACCCGTTCTGGAATCACGGTATTATCCGGCGTGCGGTCCGGGGACAGAAAATCAACCCCGTGACAATCAATATCCGCGACCATGCCAAAGGGCGGCATCGGGTCACGGATGACCGGCCTTACGGCGGGGGTTGTGGTATGGTGATGAAACCGGAACCCCTGGCAGCGGCCCTGGCGGAAGCCAAAATCGGGATGCCATCGGCAACGGCGCTGCTGCTTTCCCCGCAGGGGAAGCGGTTCGATCAGCCCCTGGCTCAATCGCTGGCATCCGGGGATGGACTCATTCTGGTCTGCGGTCGCTACGAAGGCGTGGATGAACGGTTTGTCGACCAACATGTGGATGGTGAAATTTCCATCGGCGACTTCGTTCTCACCGGCGGTGAACTGGGTGCCATGGTGGTGATCGATGCGGTGGTCCGGCTGATTCCCGGTGTACTGGGAAACGATGACTCCGCCGGAAGCGATACATTCTGTGACGGCCTGGTGGAGCACGCCCATTTTACGCGGCCGCCAACCTTCGAAGATGAGCCGGTGCCCGACGTGCTGTTATCCGGGAACCATCAGGAGATCGAGCGGTGGCGCAGGGAAACCGCCCTGATGCGGACGGTCATGAAGCGGCCGGATCTGCTGGAACAGCGGGATTTTTCTCCGCAGGAGCGGGACATACTGGAAAAATGGCGCCGGGACATTGACAGGCTCATCGGGTAAACGGCTGTACGTCGCCCTGATTCACCATCCGGTGATCGACAAGAACGGTGAAACGATCGCCTCGGCGGTCACCAACCTGGACGTGCACGACATTGCCAGGGTGTGCAGGACCTATGGGGTTAGCGGCTACTATGTCATCACCCCGCTGAAAGACCAGATAGTGCTCGTGAACCGCATCCTCGGCCACTGGCTCACTGGCGTGGGAAGCACATACAACCCCGATCGACAGCAGGCGCTGGAACTGGTCCGGGTCAAGGCAACCGTCGCCGAAATGATCGGTGACATTTCCGAAGCGGAAGGACGTCGGCCCAAAATCGTGGCCACCACGGCCAGACGACACATGGGGAGCCTGTCATACCGACGGCTGCGTGAAATGCTGGTCGATGAGGTGCCGATCGTATTGGCTTTCGGTACGGCCTGGGGACTTTCCGACACGTTCATGACCGACGCGGATTTCATTTTGGATCCGCTGACCGGGGCGGGAACATACAATCATCTGTCGGTGCGATCGGCGGTGTCGATCATTCTGGACCGGGCGCTGGGCGGAGAAATTTAGCGATTACGTAAGATACCAAATTTTAACGATAAACCAATTTCAGGGAGTGATCATGGAAATCATCAAGAACATCGAAAGAGAACAGCTCCGCATGGATCTGCCCCACTTCAAACCGGGAGACACCGTCACCGTTCATGTGAAGATCCGCGAGGGCAACAAGGAGCGCATCCAGGCCTTCCAGGGAGTTGTCATCAGCAGGAAAAAAGGGATGGCCAACGCGACCTTCACTGTCCGCAAGGTCTCCTACGGTGTGGGGGTCGAAAGAGTCTTCCCGACGAATTCGCCCATCATTGACCGAGTCGAAGTGGTTACCCGCGGCCGGGTGCGGCGGGCCAAGATCTACTACCTGCGCAAACTGCGCGGAAAAGCTGCCAGAATCCGGGAAAAACGATTCAAATAAATCGTTACCCCCGCCCTTGGGCATTGCCGCCGGTTTGTCGGCAAACCAGCAAACGGTCGGATCACATGATATCAGACCTCTGGGCATTTGAAAAAAAGGCCCGTGACATGGGCCATCAGATCGTTGCAGGCATTGATGAGGCCGGCCGGGGTCCCCTGGCCGGCCCCGTTGTTTCTGCCGCAGTCATCCTGCCCGATGGTGCCGACCTTCCCGGGATCGACGATTCGAAAAAGCTGACGCTGGCCAAGCGCAACCGCCTCTATGACCGGCTGTATACCGTTGCCAGCGCCATCGGGATCGGCGTGGTGGATACGGTGGAGATCGACCGCATCAATATCCTTCAGGCCACGCTGCGTTCCATGGCCATGGCGGTGGCCAACCTGCAGCCCCGCCCGGACCATCTGCTGGTCGACGGCATTTTTACCATCGCGTCGGAGCTGCCCCAGCAGGCCATCAAAAAAGGGGATTCGCTGAGCATCTCCATTGCCGCCGCATCCATCGTGGCCAAGGTCACCCGGGACCGGATCATGACCCAGGTGGACACCCTGTTCCCTGAATTCGGATTCTGTCGGCACAAGGGCTATCCTACCCAGACGCACCGGGCAGCGATCATCCGCCACGGATGCAGCCCCATCCACCGCCGGACATTCAAAGGGGTGCGCGAGTATCTTTAGGAAAACCAATCCATGCTCAACCGGCAACAACAATTCGGCAAAAAGAGCGAGGGCCTGGCCGCGGAATTTCTGAAACGGACGGGTTACCGTATCCTCGAAACCAACTATCGGTCCAAGCTGGGTGAGATCGACATCATCGCCATGGAGAAGGGCACGATTGTTTTCGTGGAGGTGAAAGCCCGTAACACCAGCCGATTCGGCAGCCCCAAAGGCGCCGTTACCCCTGCCAAGCAGCGCAAAATATCCATGGCTGCGCTGGACTACCTGAAACGGTCCGGTCAGACTGAGGCCAGTGCCCGTTTCGACGTGGTGGCCATCGACACCGCTTCGGGAAAAATCGACATCGAGGTCATCAAAAATGCATTTGCCCTTGCCTACGGATGATCGTGAACCGGTTCGATGCCCCGGCGGTCTGTATGTGGTGGCCACACCCATCGGCCATCTGGAAGACATCACCCTGCGTGCCATCAAGACCCTGAGAGGGGTGGATCTGATTGCCGCCGAAGATACCCGCCATACCGCCCGGCTGTTGTCCCACTACCACATTTATACGCCCCTGATCTCCTGCCATGAGCACAACGAATACCAGCGGACCCCGGAACTGATCGACAAGATCCGCTCCGGCGCGGCCGTGGCCCTGGTTTCCGATGCCGGTACGCCGTCGGTTTCCGATCCCGGCTACCGTCTGGTGCGCGCAGCCGTTGAACACGGCCTGAGTGTCTTTCCCATCCCGGGCGTGTCGGCAGCGATTACGGGCCTGTGTGCATCGGGACTGCCTACCGACGCCTTCGTGTTTTCAGGGTTCGCCCCCAAGAAGAAGGGCAAACGGATGGATCTGCTGGCCTCGCTGGCCGCTGAACCCCGGACGCTGGTTTTTTACGAATCCCCCCGGCGGGTGGTGGGTCTTCTGGATGACATCCGCTCGGTTATGGGTGACCGATCTGCGGTGCTGGCGCGGGAGATGACCAAGCTTCACGAGGAGTTCATCCGCGGCACCCTTTCCGAAATCCTTGTCGTTCTGGCCGATCGCCCCGAAGTCAAAGGCGAGTGCACGCTGCTTGTGGATGGGTCAGCGGCGATGGATCCGGTCTCCGTCGCCGACCTGGCCCAAGCGCTTCGCGATGCGCTGGCTCAACCTGGCGCCCATCTTTCGGGCCTGTCCAAAGCCTTTGCCAATCAATACAACCTGCCGCGGAAAACGGTGTACGAGATGGCCCTGACCATTCAAAAAGAAACCGACGATTCGGCCTGACGCCCATGACGCAAGCCGCAACCCAGCTCTTTCCGGTGATCCTGCAGGTTTCTGACGCCGATCAACGCCTCAACGGGCGGGACAAGGTCAACGCCCTGAGCCGTCTCGCCCGGTCGGCCCTGATGACATCATGTGAAGAAAGCGGGCTACACCTGGAGGCCTTTCCCAAGAATGAAAAGGGCGTCCCCATTCCGGTAGGCGGGGTCCACTGGTCGTTGACCCATAAAACCGACGTGGTTGGCGGTGTGGCGTCCCTGTTGCCGGTGGGCATGGACCTGGAGACGATCCGGCCGGTCAACGACGCCCTGCTGACCAAAGTGGCCGATGACGGTGAGTGGCAGCTGGTGGATGGTGACCGTCAAAAGGCCTTTTTCCGATTCTGGACCGCCAAGGAAGCCGTGCTCAAGGCCGTGGGAAAGGGCATGGTCGGCCTGTCCCGCTGCCGGGTCGTAGCGATCGTCGATGACACACGCATGACCCTGACTTACGATGAAACCCGCTGGCCGGTGGCCCACTTCTGGTTCGACGGTCACGTGGCCGCCCTGACGCCCCATCATCTCGACGTGTTCTGGACGTTACCTCGCCGGTGACAATAACCCAATTTGCTTGGTTGTCACCCGGACGCGTCTTGCCTGAAGTCCAGCCGATCGATACCGAACCGTTTCAGTTTGTAATGCATCAACTGGGGGGAAATCCCCAGTCGGCGGGCAGCGCCGGCGACATTTCCCCGTGTGGCTGCCAGGGCGGCCTGAATTTTGGCGAGTTCGCTCTTGGTTTTCATTTCGGCGAGGGTCGGACCCGAGAACGCAGGATCCGTTGACGATGCGTAAGAATCGGGGTTGATTCGACCACTGTGGTTTGCTGAACCTCCATAAGACGGGCTTGCCAGTCGCGGATTTCCCATCAAAAGCGGAACCGACAGGTGGTGCATCCGGATGGTTGCTTCTGCGCCTACCATGTTCATCGCCCCTTCGATGACATGCCCCAGCTCACGCACATTGCCGGGCCAGGTGCAGCGCTTGAAGTGAGCGATTACATCCATGGCTATTCCGGTAACTTTTCTCCCCAGGTGGCCGTTGGCTTTGTCCAGAAAATGGGTGGCCAGCCGATCCAGGTCCTGCATACGCTCACGCAAAGGGGGGATGGTGATGAACACCACTGCCAGGCGGTAGAACAGATCGGCGCGCATCGAACCGGATTCGATGGCAGCGTGGGGAAGCACATTGACGGAGCTGATCACCTTCAGGTCCACATCGATTTCCTGCATGGCCCCCACGCGCCGAACTTTGCGCTCCTGGAGAAAACGGAGCAGTTTGGCCTGCAGGCCCGGCGACATGGCATTGATTTCGTCCAGGAAAAGGGTGCTGCCGTCGGCGGTTTCAAACAGTCCGGCCTTGTCGATAGCGCCGGTGAATGCGCCTTTGGACGTGCCGAAGAGAAGGCCCTCCAGCAGGTTCTCGGGGATGGCAGCACAGTTGATGGCCACGTATGGCCGGTTCTTACGCGCGCTATAGTTGTGGATGGATTGGGCGAACATCTCTTTGCCGGTGCCGGTTTCGCCGAAAACCATGATCGGTGAAGGGGAATCGGAGGCCAGCTGAGCGGCCTTGATTGCAGCCAGCAGGTCCGCATGGGCACCGATGATGTCGCCAAACGTATAGCGGGTGCCGTTCCCTCCGGGTTTCGTCCGGCCCATCACCGGAGATACGCCAACGGTGGAAACGGATCGCGGCGATCCGGCCTGGCTGATGGCGGCGAGGGTTTGTTCGATATTCTTGTAGTCGGTGATATAGCAGATGGCGCCGATGAGGCGGCCGTCTGCACGAAGGGGATAGATGTTGTGGACAGAGTTGACCACTTTCCCTAAATGGGTGCGGTAATAACAGGCCAGGTTTTCGATGGCCTTGCCGGTTTTCAGGCAGGTCATGGTTGGGCTGGTTCCCTCATCGACCCGGTAAAGCTCGGTGACGGTCCGCCCGATGGCGTCGTTGATCCTCAGATCGTCAATTCTGGCCTGGGTGTCATTCATATAGAGGATGACGCCATGGGGGTCGGTGATGATGACCCCTTCATGAAATTGATCCAGCACCGGCAGCAGGGAGATGGTCTCGGGATCGATGCCTGGGAAGAGGCGGTTGATTTCGGTTCGCTTCATGAACCGGTATTAACCATACGGCGTGATAAATACAAGGGTTAGGGCAAAGGTAATTCGTGCGCCTGCATCATGTGCTGCAGCGCACGGGCGCGGGCCACCCGTTGGAAAGAAGCGCAAATGCCTTGGCCTTTTTGGGCAGGGTCAACGCTTCAGCGACGCTAAGGCCTTTTCCAGCGCCGGCAGGATGTCGAACAGATCCCCCACCGCATAATAGTCGCAGTTGGCCATGATGGCGGCGTTGGCATCGGTGTTGATGGCGATGATGGTCTTGGCGGTTTTCATGCCGGCGAAGTGCTGGATGGAACCGGAGATGCCCACGGCCATGTAAACTTTGGGGTTCACCTTGACACCGGTCTGGCCCACCTGCATGGCGTAGGGCACCCATCCGTTGTCCACGGCCACCCGGGAAGCGCCCACGGCGGCGTTGAGGTGCCTGGCGCAGTCAAAGAGCAGCTTGAAGTTCTCAGCATTCTTCAGCCCCCGCCCGCCGGAGATGATAATGTCCGATTCGGCCAGGTACTGGGACCCGCTGCCGTCGGTGCGGGTCTCGATCACCTCGAAGCCGCTGCCGTGATCGGCCGCAAAGGAGAAATCGATGACCTCCGCCGCTGCCGGCGCTTTCAGGGGGCGACGACATTGGCGCGCATGCCGTAGATGAAATGACTGCCGGTCATGGAGATGGTGGCGATGGTCTTGCCCGAATACTGGGAGGTCTTCACCCGGTGGCCGTCCAGGTCGATGTCCATGCAGTCCATGACCAGGGGCGCATCCAGCCGGGCGGCGACGCGCGGCAGCAGCTCTCGGCCGGTGGGGCTGGTCAGGCCGATCAGGCTGTTGAGCTCGAATTCCTGCATGGCCGCAACCACCGCGGCGGCATGCATGGCAGGGTTCCAGCCGTTGCTGCCGGTGCGGATGTTGACGATGCGGGTCACCCCGTATGCTTCCAGCGCGGCCTTGGCATCGTCGGCCGACGCGTCCACCACCAGGGCAACCAGTTGCCGGTTCTCTGCGCGGGCGGCGGTGGCCACACCGAAATTGGCCGGCTTGACGCGCCCGTCCTTGAACTCGATGAGCAATCCGATCGGCTGCATGGTCAAATCACCTTGGCTTCGTTCTTGAGGATGTCCACAATCTGCGCGGCGATGTCCGCGGCGCTGCCCGTAAGGGCTTTGGGGGCGCGCTGCTCGACAGCCGGCACCAGTTCCCGGATCTGCATGCCGGCCGCCGGCGTGTCGATGGCCAGTTCGGCCAGACCGATCCGCTTGACCGGCTTCTTGCGCGATTTGACGATGTCCGGGAAAGTCGGGTAATTGGGATTGTTCAGCCCTTTGCCGGCGCCGATGACGCAGGGTGCGGCCATGCGATAAACGTCGATGGTGCCGGCTTCACGCTCGCATTCCACCGTCACGCCGTCGCTGTCTGCATCGATTTTAATCACGTTGGTGGCCACGGGCAGGCCCAGGTGTTGGGCCAGGCGGAACTGGGTCTGCATGCCTTCGCTGTCGATGGATTCCTTGCCGGTGAAGATCATCCACGGCCGGCCATCGGACCGGATGGCGGCAGCCAGGGCGCGGGCGGTGAATATGCTGTCGTGGTATTGATCGGTCTCGATCAGAATGCTGCGATCGGCGCCCATGGCCATGGCCGAGCGCAGGGTGTTCTCCGCGGCCGGTTTGCCCAGGCACACGGCGATGACCTCGACTTCGGTGCCGGTCGCCTTGATCCTGGCGGCTTCGGTGAGGGCGTGTTCATCATAGGGGTTCACCAGCCAGGTGATTTTCTCGGTGATGCCGGTCTTGCCTTCGACGGTGATGGTGGCGGCGGAATCGGGTACGTGTTTCACGCAAACGTAAATGTTCATGGTCCAATCCAAATGAAAAAACGGGCCTGCATCGGCAGACCCGTTTTAATTAGCAACAACGCATCCATCTTTCAAGCGTGGATGCCACCGGCTTATCCGTTGACGGAAAAGCTGGAGTTGTAGTTGATCTCGCGTTTGCGGGAGAAGAAACCCACATCCAGGGTCCGGCCGGTGTATTTCATCTTGTACTGGAAGGGTTTCTTGTCGTGATCCAGGCCCTTTTCACAGGCATCGATCAGTTCGGCCATCATGCGGCCCACCACCGGGGCGTTCTTGTACTGGTTGCCGCTGGTGCCGACGGCCATGTAGAAACCGCCCAAGTCGGACTTGTCGTAGACCGGGATCCAGTCGTCGGAGCAGTCGTAGAGGTCGACGACACCCTTGGGCTGGTTGGGCACCTGCAGGGTGGGGACGCGGCGTCCTAGATCGATAGCACTGGGCCTTCCACTGCGCTTCGGAGAGCTGGTTGTCGCGGCCGGTGCCGCCCTTGCCGGCGTAAAACTCGTCCGGGTCCACCCACTCCTGGGGATCGCATTCCGGGTCCTCGGAGCCGATGAGGTACATGTTGCCCACTTCGGGCGCACGTAGCAGCCGATGTCGCCATCGCTCTGGTGATAGCCTTTGTTGAGGTAATCGTAATCCTCGGGGGCGGGGCAGTACATCACCTCGTGGCGCAGGGCCTTGGTCTTGATGTTGCAGCCTTCCCAGACGCCCGGAGCCATCTGGTTGATCTTGAAGGAGTGGGGGCCGGCGCAGTTGACCACGACGGGGGCGTCGATCTCGTTGCCGTCGGCCAGGGTGATGCCCTGGACCTTGCCTTCGGCGGCGCGGATTTTGACCACCTCGGCGTTGAACATGAAGGTGGCGCCCTTGGCTTCGGCGGCGCGCATGATGTTGTGGGCGGAAAGGGCCGGGTCGTTCACATAGCCGCCCTCGGGGCAGAACAGGCCGCCTTCGAGCATCTTGGTGGGGTCTTCCCAGAAGGCCGGATCCTCGGGGCGTTTGACCGGCCAGAACTCGTGCAGGTCGACCACGGGGATCATTTTCAGGATCTCTTCGTTGGTCATTTCCTTATACTGGACGCCCACGGCATCGTAGTGCTTTTTGACGTTCTGCCACTTGTGACCCTGGGATTTGATCAGCAGGGAACCCGTGTTCATGAACTTGGCCAGGCCCTTTTCGTCTTTCACGTGATCCAGGTAGTTCTCCCAGTCCAGCCAATATTTGAACCCTTCATAGGCGAAGGCCACACCGTCTTCGGTGGAGTAGTGGGCGCGGACGATGGCGCACGAACCGGCCGTAGAGCCTTCACCGGCATCGGGCAGTTTGTCCACGCTCATGGTCTTGTATCCCATTTTGGAAAGCTCGTAGGCAATGGGGGCACCGATCACCCCGGCCCCGATGATAATGGCGTCATACTTTTTGGTCATGGTTTCCTCCGTCAAGTGGTATGCGTAATAGTTGGTTCAAGATGAATCGGATCAGGCATCGTAAAATTTCAAATGCAAAATAAACGCCGCAAACAAACTAAATCTGATCCTTTTCTGACGATTTGTTGAATTAATTTATATTGTAATGACTACGAGTAGTTACATTCAGACTTCGCCGGCTGGCATCCTCTGCGTCCCGACGACACTGAAAAAATGTAAAAAATTTTAAACTGAAAAGAAAAAATTTTTTCGAATTGATAGAAAATAATTTTTCACTTGCGTCTAAACTGCCGACGATGACCGCCGGCAGTCGATCCGGTTCGCCCAAAACCAGGCGGCTGAAGCACACGACCGCCCTTAAGCCCATCCTTCAGTGCTGCCGGTTGGGCAATATCCGGCACACTGCAGCCACTACCCCTGAAGACCTTTAATCCAGGCGGTAAAGCGGTTTTCACCGGTCGGTCGCAGCCCTAACGCGGACCCGGCCTCGAGTATGGCGTGAATCATGCTATGGCCGTATCCCCGGCTGCAGGTCAGCAGAAACCCACCGCTGCCGTCGGCTGCCTTTTCCAGGGTGACGATCTGGCAGGGTACGTGACAAAAGGGGCCCTGGTAGAGAAAGGGCGCCTGCTTGGCCGGGTCCAGAAAATCCAGGGCGGACAGCTTTTCGGCGATAAGGAACGCCTTGGGGCCGAACATGGCCAGAAAGACCGTGGATTCGGTGACGTCGGTGTAGCCTGAAAAATCAGGCAGGGCCGGTGCCGCTGCACCCAGGTGATAGATGGAAGTCTGGGTGCGGTTCATGCGGTTGATCAGCGTGTCGTTGGCGAATGTGCACGAACCCGGCGTGGCCGGTACCTCCAGGTCGCAGGGACGCTGCTCGCCGACCTTGCTGTCCTGCAGGTCCCAGCGGGTCTTGTGGGCCAGGTCCACCAGCCAGGGGCCCTGGCCCTCATCGTCGTATTCCAGCGCCACCGTCCAGTTGTCGCGCACCTCGGTGTTGCGGGGGCTGACCTTGAACTGTACCGGCGATTGTCGTTGTATCTCTACCATGATAAACACCTCATGTTTTAGCAGTTTTAAGTGTTACGTTTTAAGTGTTAAGTGGCGGATCGGGTCTTCTTTTGTATTAAGAAACGATAGAATTCCTTCACTTAACACTTAACACGTTCAACTTAACACCGATTCATTGTTTCGCGTTCAGGCTTTCATTCTCGCGCCAGTCGGATCGTAAAAGGGCATGGCAACCACCCTGGCATACAACCGAACGCCGTTGCACTCATCCTCAAAAATTTCCAGCCGGGTGCCGATGTCCGCCAGCTGGGACTCCACCAGGGCCATACCCACGGCCTGGCCGGTGGAAAAGCTCTTGCGCATGGTGGCCACGTAGCCACGAACCTTGTTGTCGACGATCAGCGCGCCGTCGCGGGCGGGCCGGTTGTCGTCCTCCATACGGATGCCCACCAGCTTGAGCCGGCCGACATCTTTTTCGGCCTGGCGCAGGGCCACGGCACCCACGGTCTTGGCGTCGGCCTTCTTGCGGTCCCAGAGAAAACCCAATCCCAGATCCAGCAGGTTGGTGCGCTGTTCGGATTCGGAGCCGAGAATGACGTGGCACTTTTCCATGCGCAGCACGTTCTGGGCCTCCACGCCGAAGTTGCGGATGCCGAACTCGGCGCCGGCTTCCTTGAGCATGTCCCAGACCGCCTGGGTGTAAGATGAGGGCACGTGCAGCTCGTAGGAGAGCTCGCCGACGAATCCTAAACGCATGGCCCGCACGGAAACGGTGTCCCTGATCGTGAAGGCCTGGTACCCGGAAAAGGGAAACGCCTCGGTGGAGAGATCGACGTCGGCGACTTTGGCCAGCACCTTGCCGGCGTTTGGGCCGGAGATGTTGATCACGCCCAGAGCGTCGGTCAGGTTGACCAGGGCGAAATTCCAGCCGTCGAAACGGGTGTGGTAGCGGATCCATTCCACGGTCTGTCCGGCCCTGGCGGAAGAGGTGGTGAAGTAGTAGTCGTTTTCGCCAAGCTTGACCACCACGCCGTCGTCGATGACGCAGCCGTCGTCGTTGCACATGGCCGAATACTTGATGCGGCCTTCTTTGACCTTGCTCATGTCCGAGACGTAGACGCGCTGCAGGGCCTTTAAAGCATCGGGTCCGTGGATACGGAACTTGCCCAGGGTCGAGCCGTCCAGCAGTCCCACGTTGTTGCGCACGTTGAGGATCTCTTCCTTGCAGTCGAAATCTTCGGAGAAATAGCGCGCCCGCTGCCAGACGCCGATGTTGCGGAAGATGCCGCCATCTTTGATCTGTGAGTCGTGCAGCGGCGTGTGCTTGAACATATGGTGGTTGTAGCCGGCATAGGTGGCCAGGAAGGTGGGCACCAGCGGTGGACGCACCGTGGTGGGCACCGGCGTGTTGATGGAAGCGGTGTATTTGGCCACGAACAGGGGCAGGTTGTGCCCCGGGATGCCGCCCTGGCCCGGGCCGGTGCCGGCCGAGGTAAAGCGTTTGATCAGCTCGGGGACATCGAAACCCATCTCGATGGCCTGTTTGATATTCTTAATGGTGGTGTCTTCGTCGAAGCAGATGAAGCTCTTGCGGCCCTTGACCGGTGCAGTGACCAGCTTGCAGCCTCGCTCCGGGCCGGGAAGGGACGCTGCAGCCGCTTCGGCGGCGGTGACGGCGTTGCCCATATCTGCACCGGCGGCCGCCGCGGCCTTGAGGCCGGCCAGTCGGCCGGAGGCTTCGATGGCGGCGGGGTTGTTGATACCGGTCAATCGGCCGGCGGGAAACATTTTTTCGGGCAGCGTCGTCGGCAGGAAATAACCGGTGTGGCTGTCGTAGCCCATCTTGGCCTGGGCCAGGATAAAGGGACCGGCCACGGGTGTGAGGCCGGCGGAGGCCACCAGCAGGTCACAGGGGAACTGGCGCTTGACGGTGCCTTCGATGGTGGTAAGGGTCACCTTTTCTACCGTCTTTCCGCCGTGTGCCTTGGCGGCCACCCAGCCCTTGAGAACTGGGATCTTGCGTTCGGCCAGAGCCAGCATCAGCTCGGGGTTCTGGCCGTCCTCGCGGATGTCGGCCACACAGTTGATCTTGAGCCCTAGATCGAAAAGGTCGACGGCGGCTTCCAGGCCCAGGTCGTGACCCACGGAAAAGACCGCTTCACTGCCAGGCAGCAACCCGTAGGTGCGGGCCATGCGATGGGCGCAGCCCACCTGCATGACACCGGGGCGCTCGTTGTGGTCGAAGATCAGGGGGCGTTCGATGCAGCCGGTGGCCACCACGACGCTGTCCGAGCGGATCTCGATGTAGCGTTCGGTGAAGGTATCCCTTGCCCCGCCCACCTGAAAGGCGGTGATCAGGTTGTTGTTGTAGGCGCCGACCATCGAGGTGTGCCTGAAGGTCCGGATGTTGACGGTCTGCTCCACTTTTCGGGCCAGTTCGCGGGCCCGCTGGTAAAGGGGCGTGCCTTCGGCGGTGGTGCTAACCCGGTAGTCGAAGCATCCGCCCAGGTGGGGGCGGGACTCGAGCAGGACCACCCGCTGTCCCGATTCGGCGGCGGCCAGGGCCGCGGTCATGCCGGCGGCGCCGCCGCCGATGACGGTGACTTCCGCTTTAACGAACATCTCGTCGTACTGGCCCTTCATCTGGTAATCGGCGGAGATGACGCCGATACCGGCGGCCTTGCGGATCTGCCGCATGGCCACGGGCCAGACGGCTGCGGGCTTGTGCATGGTCTTGTAGTAAAAGCCGGCCGGCATCATCCAGTCCAGCTTGTCGATAAAGGCCAGCCAGTCGCGGTCGGCAGAGCCTTTGACATTCTGCTCCTTGACGACCATGCCGTCTTTGAGCAGCGTGTTTTCGGTGCGCACGTTGGGAACGCCGTTGACGTCCATGCAGGTGTTGCTGCACTCGCCGTCGAGACTGTAGAGCCCGCGGGGGCGGTGGTATTTCAAACTGCGTGCGAAGACCCGGACGCCATTGGCAAAAAGGGCCGTCGCAACCGTATCTCCGGCCACGCCCTGGACGTTTTTCCCCCGGTAATTCAGGGACAGTTTTTCCGAGGGAGTGATGCGGAGTGTGGGCAACTGGTTAAGCCTGTTCATTTGCTTGCCTCCGGTTTAGCCACTTCGAGGTTTTTGGTTGTGTCACGCCAGGTGGTGAACCAGGACCCGCAGCCATCGCGGTGAAACCACCACTCCTTGAGGACGCCGGCAGTGCACTTGTTCATATGGACATAGTCACACCAGGCGGCAGGGGTCAGCCCCGCTTCCGCCGGGCGCGGACCCTTGTCTTCTCCCCCATAACGGAATTCGTATCCGTTGCGTTTGCCGCAGACGGGGCAGGTGAGTGTTAAAGCCATGATTCAATCTCCTCTAATTATTGGGCGTATAGCTGACCAGTTCGGCGGTTTCACCCATCAACTGGTGGTTTTCGTAGCGACGCAGGTTGAACGGCTTGAGCATGTCCGGGCAGTTTCCGCTGGCCATGAACTTGGCCATGTATTTACCGGCGGCACTGCAGGATTTGAAGCCGAAATAGCCCCAGCCGCAGTCCATGTAGAAGCCTTCGATATGATCGTTGCCGTCCATGATGGGCGCCATGTCCGGGGTCATGTCGGCCAGCCCGCCCCAGATGCGCATGAATTTGACACCCCGCAGGCAAGGCAGCCAGTCGGACAGGGCCTCGGCCTGGTGCTTGATATAATGGGCCGTGTTCTGGGTGGTGTAGTTGGGCCACTGGTCCATGTGGGCGCCGGTGGCGATCTCGCCCTTGAGGGTCTGGTTGGCGTAGCAGTGGTATGCCCCGGACGAGACCACGTGGTCGAGCAGCGGTTTGAGCGGCTGGGTGACCATGGCCTGAATGGTGAGCACGGCGATGGGCAGCTTGATGCCCAGCATGTGGTAGATCAGGCCGGCGCTGTAGCCGCCGGCACTGATCAGCACACGGGGTGTATGGATGCGGCCGCGAGAGGTCTCCACGCCGGTGATTTTGCCGCCTTCGGTGTGGATGGCGGTGGCTTCGGTGTGCTGGTGGATGTGCACGCCATGTTTGGCGGCCCCTTTTGCCAGGCCCCAGACCACGGCATCATGGCGCACGATGCCCCCGGGAGGATGGAACATGGCGCCGTGGATAGGGAAGGTGATGTCTTCGGAGATGTTCAACGCCGGCACCAGTTCCTTGGCCTGCTTGGCGTCGATGAGGTGGCTCTCCACGCCGTGGAACTGGGCGGTGGCGATGGTCATGCGGGCCGCCTTCATGGCGGCTTCGCTGTGCATCAGGTTGAGGTTGCCGCAGTTGTTGAACATCAGGTTGTAGTCCAGCTCCTTGGTGAGCACCGGCCACAGGTCAAGCGCCTCCTTGTAAAGCGGAACATTGTACTGCGTGCGCTGGTTGGCCCGCACGATGGCCGTGTTGCGGCCGGCACCGCCGAATCCGATGAAGCGCTTTTCAATGATGGCCACATCCGTGATGCCGTGCTCCTTGGCCAGGTAGTAGGCTGTGGCCAGACCGTGAAGACCGCCGCCGATGATCACCGCATCGTAGTTGGACTTCAGTCTGGTTTTGTTGCCCCACAGGGGCTTTGATTTCCAGAACATACGCTCTCCCTACATGGTTAAAAGATAAAAAGTGCGTGGGTGAAGATGAACCGTGAAACGACTAGTTGTCGCGGATGGTATCCGAATGAAATGAAACATGTCAATAACAAAATATCATATTGAATAAAAAATGTGCAAATAGCCTTGACAAATAAATTAAATAGAAATAAAAATATGTAATAAAAATAGTTTATGTCACATTCACCGTAATGAAATAAAATTTTCATTTTGCGTTCATCCAAGGGATCTATCATGAACAACTCCCAGGCACATCCGGTGATCAAGGGCATTGTCAACCAGTTGGATACGCTGACTCCCAAAGGGAAGGTACTGGGCAGCTACATTATCCAGAACCCCCGCAAGGCGGTTTTCATGACCACAAAAGAGCTGTCCGAGGCCTGCGGGGTCAGCGAGGCCACGGTGGTTCGGTTTGTGGCGCAGCTGGGCTACGGCGGCTACGGAGAATTCCTCCAGGCGCTGCGGGATTTCGTGGATTCCGGGCTGAGCCTGCCGGACCGGGTGGATCTCCCCGGAATGAAGGGGCCCGGCACCGATCTGCTGCACCGGGTGGTCTTCGAAGAGATGAACAACCTGCGGCAGTTTTACGAAACCATCGACATGAAGGTGTTGGGCCGGATCGTTGAGCAGCTTCAGGAGAGCCCTGCCGTGTATGTGGTCGGCTCGCGGGTCTCTTATACCTTCGCCTATTATATGGGCTGGTCGCTGACCAAGGTCCGTCGGGGCGTCCACATTCTTAAAGGCAGCGACAGCACGGCCATTGACTGGCTGACCAATGCGCCCGACGACAGCCTGGTGACCATCATCACCACCTCACGCTACCCCAACGAACTGATCAAACTGGCCAAGGTTGCCCGGCGGCTTCAGCACAACCTGCTGGTGATCACCGACAACGCCCTTTGTCCGGTGATTCCCTTTGCCCATCTCTGCCTGGTTGTACCGTCCCGCTCCATTCCCCTTATCGGGTACCCGACGACCATTTCCTGTATCATCAACTACCTGGTGCTGGAGCTGGTCAACCGGCAGCACCCGCAGATCAACGCACACCAGGAGCGGCTGGAGCAGATGTATCTGGAAAACGATATCCTGTTCAACATGTACGCCAACGACTGAGGACGGAAGACAGAAGACAGAGGACTGAGGACGGAAGACAGGAGAAGGCGCGGCTTCCAGACCTCAGACCTCAGACCTCAGTCCTCAGTCCTCGGACCTCGGACTACCGGTTTGCCTGATCTTAAAAAGTATGGCATGCTTTTCAGCAGCCTGTTAACCGATACGCCAACCTTGATGGAACCCTTACTGCCATGGCCATGAAAACGTCTCCACGCCATATAATCGCTCGGACGCTCGATATCGGCTATGAAGAATTCCTGCCCTTTTTCGACGGGTTCAGCGAGGGGCTGCTCATCGTCGACTGGACTGGAACCATCATCTATTATAACCCCACTATGGCCGCCATCGACGAACTGGATTCGGCGGAGGTGCTCGGGAAAAAAGTGGTCGACGTCTACGATCTGTCCGAAGATGGCAGCGTGATCATGCAGTGTCTGCACAACCGGCAGCCCATCGTCGACCGGTCGCTGCTCTATCGGACGCGGCGGGGAAAAGTAGCCAATACCATCCACACCGTTTTCCCCCTGTTCAAACGGGAACGGCTGGAAGGCGCCATCTGCCTGGTGCGGGAATACAACGTGCTAGAAGAGACCATCTCCTCCATTTCCATACCCCGGCCCAAGCAGGTGCTGCCCAATGAGACCCGCTTTGATTTCGATGCCATCGTGGGCAGCAACAGCGATTTTCTCAGGGCGGTGAACACGGCCAAAATGGCCGCCATTACCCCTTCGCCGGTGATGCTGCATGGGGAGACCGGAACCGGAAAGGAGCTCTTCGCCCAGGCCATTCACAACCACAGCGGGCGCAAAAGCAGTCGCTACACGGCGGTGAACTGTGCCGCCATACCGGAAAACCTGCTCGAAGGGCTCCTCTTTGGAACCACCAGCGGTGCCTTTACCGGGGCGCGGAACAAACTGGGGCTTTTCGAGCGCGCCAGCGGCGGCACCCTTTTTCTGGACGAACTCAACTCTATGGCCACCGGGCTTCAGGCCAAGATTCTGCGGGTCATCCAGGAACGCAAAGTGCGCCGCCTGGGATCGCTCAACGAGTCGGAGATCGATGTTAAAATCATCAGCAGTGTCAACAAGGAGCCCCATGTGGCCATCGCTGAAAACAATCTGCGACCCGACCTGTTCTACCGGCTGGGTGTGGTGTTTATCCCCATTCCACCCCTGCGTGACCGCAAAGAGGACATCGTTCTGCTGGCGCGTCATTTTCTTTCCAAGCACAGTCGGGTGCTCAACCGCAACGTGTCGGACATCTCCGTTGATGTGCTGGCCCTGTTCAATGATTATGACTGGCCCGGCAACGTCCGTGAACTGGAACATGTCATCGAAGGGGCCATCAACCTGGTGGTTTCCAGCCGCACCATCGAGCGCCGGCACCTGCAGTCTCACTTGACCACCTGGCGACGGTTGCGGGGCGAGCCGGACGCCGTTCAACCGCCCGTGGCCGGTTCACCATCCGATGGATATGCCGGTTTCGGGCAGGCACGTTCAGGATCGCCTGCCCCGCCTCCCGGCGCCGATCGGCAGCCGGTGGAGAGCGGCAAGGGGCTGCTGGCCCACCAGGCAGACCATGAGCGGTCGGTGGTGGCCGCCGCCCTGGCCGCCCATGGCGGCAATATCACCCGGGCGGCAACCAGCATCGGCATTTCGCGGCAGCTGTTCAACTATAAGATGAAAAAATACCGCATCGTCAGGCGGGACTATTTGCGATGATCACCGCCGACCATAATCGCTTGTCCTATTTCGAGGCCATTGTCGAAGCCTTTGACGGCATGGTTTATGTCTGTTCGCCGGACAACCGCATCGAATTCGTCAACCACCAGATGGCGGCGCAGTTGGGCCGGGACCCGGTGGGGGAAGCGTGCCACCAGGCTCTTTACGGCAACGCTGAGATCTGCCCGTGGTGCCCGGAACAGGATGTCTTCCGGGGCAAGCCGGTCAGGTGGGAGTTCAAGCACCCGACCACCGGGCGATGGTATTACTACATGGCTACGCCCATCACGAACGCCGACGGGTCAATTTCCAAACTGAGCCTGTGCCTGGATATCACTGAAAAAAAACAGGCCGAAAATGCCCTGATGGAAAGCCAGCGCCGCTTGAGCACGCTGATGAACAACCTGCCGGGGATCGTCTATCGTTGCCGGGCCGACGAATCGTTTGTCATGGAGTTTGCCAGCCGGGGCACCAAGCGACTGCTTGGATTTGAACCCCATGAGATCATCGGTACCGGACCCAACGCCTATCAGCGAATTGTACACCCAGAGGATCGCAAAAACATGCTCGATCTGGTGCGTGAAACCGTGGCCATGCGGCGGCCATTCAGCTTCATCTACCGCATCCGGGCGGCCAGTGGTGAGGAGAAATGGGTCTGGGAGCAGGGCGAGGGGGTTTTCGATGACGATGACCAACTGGTGGCCCTGGAGGGGTTCATCAGTGACGTTACCGCCTACAAAGGGGTGGAACTGGATCTTCGCAAGGAGAACCTGCGCCTGCGTTCATCCATCAGCGACCGTTACCGCTTCGGTGACATTATCGGCAAAAGTGAAAATATGCAGGCGGTCTACGACCTGATTCTCAGGGCCGCCGCCAGTGACGCCAGCGTGATCATCTTCGGCGAGTCCGGTTCCGGCAAGGAGCTGGTGGCCCGGGCCATCCACCGGTTGAGTGACCGGCGGGCGGGGAACTTCGTTGCCGTCAACTGCGGGGCCATTCCCAAGGGTCTGATGGAGCGGGAATTTTTCGGTAACCTGAAGGGCGCCTTTACCGGTGCCAATTCAGACAAGGGCGGGTTCCTGGATTCGGCTGACGGCGGCACCCTGTTTCTAGATGAGATCGGCGAGATCGGCCAGGAGATGCAGGTCAAGCTGCTGCGGGTGCTCGACGGCGTGGGATACACCCCGCTAGGCGGCATCAAGCTTAAAAAATGCGATTTCCGGGTGATCGCCGCCACCAATCGGGACCTGGTCAAACTGGTCAAGGATGGGCGCATGCGCGAGGATTTTTTTTACCGCATCCGCATTCTGCCAATCCAACTGCCACCCCTGCGCGAGCGCAAGGAAGACATCCCGCTGCTGATCGATCATTTCCTGTCGACGCTGACCAAGGGCAAGGACGCACCCAGGCATTTGCCGCTGCGGGTTCGAGAGGCCATGGAAAACTACAGCTGGCCCGGCAATGTCCGCGAACTGCAGAATGTGCTGCATACCTACATCACCTTGGGCAAACTGGACTTGATGGGACAGATTTCAGTGATTGCAGGTGCGGATGTCGGGTCGGTGGACGTGCCTTTGCTGGACGGCCAAGGGCTCCGACCACGAATGGATGCCCTGGAAAAAAAGATGATTCTCGGCGCTCTGGAAGCGGCCAGATGGCATCGCGGGCGTGCGGCTGAAGCCCTGCAACTCAACTACAAAACCCTCCAGCGAAAAATGAAAGCCCACGATATAAAATAGTCCAAAATAAGGACAAATTTGTCTATTTATATAAAAATATAAACAATTCAGATAGATAGACTGGTATTGACCGCAACGTGAGGACATTATTGTCTTATCGATCTAAATAGCCGCCTCTGGAAAAATGAATCTTTCTCTTTCATTTCAAGGGCCTGAAAAAAACCCCGCATGTGGCACAAAGATTGAAATCTTTTTTTCATCAAAGGTGAAGCACCGGTTTTCGTTCCTTCTGCGGTGATGATGCAACCCCGCTTTTACCTCCCCGCCTTTTTCAATGTGGCAACGATTTGCGAAAAACCCAGCATCCCAAGGATTTTCGGTATGTTGATTAACGGTTCCAACCATTATCAAGGGAGCGTCATCCATGATGCCAACGGTTATCCACGAAAAATGTTCCGGATGCGGGACCTGCAAACTGGCCTGTGCAATGGAAAATTTCAACGCTGTTCAACCGGCCCGGGCGCTTTTGCGGATCGAGGGTCGTTTCCCCGCACCGGGGGATTACCGCATTCATTTCTGCGACCAATGCGGCGAGTGCGCCGAGGCCTGCCCGGTTGAAGCCATTGTCATGGCGTCCGGGGTTTACCGGGTGGACCAAGACCTTTGCACCGGCTGCATGACCTGCGTGGAAGTCTGTCCCAAAGGGGTCATGGTGGAACAACCGGAGTCCGAGTTTCCGGCTAAATGTATATTGTGCGGCGCCTGTGCGGAAATCTGTCCGCGCAGCGCCATTATAATGACTGAGGTGGTGAATGCGTAACTGACGATCAGAAAGGAATGGCAATGAACGACAACTCCATTGACAAAACCGTTTCCATCATCTCGGCTCTGTGTTGTCTGGCCTTCGTCTTCATGACCATGGCCTCACCGGATCAAGTCAAGGAACTGTTCGACAAAATTTTCAAATTTTTCATCAGCAATTTCGGATGGGCGTACATGACCTGTGTGGCCGGTTTCGTGGTCTTTTGCCTGGCTGTGGCCTTTTCGCGCTTCGGCAACATCCGGCTGGGCAAGGATGATGAAACCCCCGAGTTCAGTCTCAGCTCCTGGTTTGCCATGCTTTTCGCCGCCGGTATGGGCATTGGGCTGGTCTTCTGGGGCGTTGCCGAGCCGATCTACCATTTTGCCGGCCCGCCTTTTGCGGAACCCAAAACAGCGGAGGCGGCCTCGGAAGCCATGCGAACCGTCGTCTTCCACTGGGGACTGCACCCTTGGGCCTGTTACGCCACCGTGGCTCTGGTGCTAGCCTATTTTCAATTTCGCAAAGGTTATCCGGGATTGATCAGCGCCACCCTTACCCCGCTGATCGGCGCCAAGGCCGCCCAGGGAACCGCGGGCAAGATCATCGATTCACTGGCCGTGGTCACGACCCTCTTCGGTGTGGCCACGTCCCTGGGCCTGGGTGCCCTGCAGGTGACCACCGGTTTGGACTTGCTCTATGGCCTCGGCAAGGGCACAGCGGTCTCCATCACCGTCATCGCCGTCGTGACCGCCCTGTACATCACCTCCGCCGTCACCGGGATCAACAAGGGGATTCGCATCCTGAGCAACACCAACATGGTCATGGCCTTCGGCCTGATGCTTCTGGTGCTGATCCTCGGCCCGACGCGGTACATTTTAAACTCCTTTGTCGAATCCATCGGCAACTACCTGCAGAATATCCTCTGGCTCAGCTTCTTCGTCGACGCCAGCGGCGGAGTGGCCAAACACACCGGCTACGACTGGTCCGGGGCCTGGACGGTATTCTACTGGGCCTGGTGGCTCACCTGGGCGCCGTTCGTGGGTGTGTTCATTGCCCGCATTTCACGCGGCCGCAAAATCCGTGAATTCGTTCTGGGGGCCCTGCTGGCGCCGACCCTGCTGTGCGCCATCTGGTTCAATATTCTTGGCGGTTCGGCGATTTTCCTGGAGCTCAACGGCACGCCGGGCATCGCCGATGCGACCTTTAAAGACGTGACCACGGCCATCTTCACGCTTTACAACAACTTTCCCATGAGTGCCTTTCTTTCACTGATCTCCATGGTCATCGTCTGCATCTTTTTCATCACCTCGGCCGATTCGGCCACCTTTGTGGTGGGCATGATGACCTCTGGTGGCAGCCTGGAACCCAAAACTGGCCTGAAGGTTTTCTGGGGGCTGGTCTGTTCGTCCATCGCGGCCATGCTGCTGGTGGCGGGTGGCCTGAAAGCCATACAGACGGTCTCGTTTGTGGTCTCCTTTCCCTTCATGATCCTGATGGTCTTCATGGCCTGGTCGTTTATCAAAGCCATCTCGGCCGAGACCGAAATCGCCAAAAAGCCCAAAAAACGCAAATCGACGAGCCGATCCGCGGAGCCTGTCCCGGTCGCTGAAACGACCCCGAGCGTTTGAAAAGGAGTTAAATATATGTACGGATACGCCGGAACCATTCTTCGAGTCGACCTGTCCAGCGGAGCCATTGAAAAACAGCCGCTGGACGAAAACCTGGCTGATCACTTCATCGGCGGTCGCGGGTTTGTAGCCAAGCTGCTTTTTGATGAACTGCCGCGCGGCATCGATCCCTACGATGCGCAAAACCTGTTCGTCGCCGCCACCGGCCCTCTGTCCGGCCACCTGGTTCCAGCCAGCGGCAAGACCCACTTCGGGACCAAGTCGCCGGCTACCGGCGGTTATGCGGACAGCAACATGGGCGGCCACTTCGGCCCGGCATTGAAATTCGCCGGGTACGATGTGCTGGTGCTCACCGGGTGTGCGCCTGCGCCCAGCTACTTGTTCATCGAAGACGGCCAGGTGGAGATCCGGCCCGCCGATGCCTACTGGGGGCAGGGTGCCCTGATCGCTGAGAAAAACATGAAAACGGAGTTGGGCGAGGAGTTCCAGGTGGTGACCATCGGGCCAGCCGGAGAACAGCGGGTGCGCTATGCCTGCCTCTCCCACGACTTCGGCCGTCAGGCCGGCCGCAGTGGGGTGGGGGCTGTGCTGGGTTCCAAGCGGATCAAGGGCATCGCCGTCAGGGGCACGGGCAGCCTGCCGGTGTTCGATGTGAAAAAGGCCTTTGCTGCCGGCAAGGATGCCTTTAAGAAGGTATCCGCCAAGCCCGGCTTCACCGAGTGGACGCCCGAAGGGACCGCCGGCATCACCAACTGGGTCAACGAGGTGGGTGTTTTTCCCACACGAAACTTTAAAACCTCCTTCTCCGACCATTACCAGGAGATCAACGGCAAGGCGATTCTGAAAAAACTGAAAATTACCGACAAGGGGTGCTACTGCTGCCCGACCCCATGTGGGAAATACGGTCACACCAAAACCAAGCTGGGTGATGCCTACGTGGAAGGCCCCGAGTACGAAACCATCGCCCTGTTCGGCGGCAACTGCGAACTCAAGACCATCGAAGAGGTGGCCTACGCCAACTACCTGTGCGATGAACTGGGGCTGGACACCATTTCAGCCGGGGCGGTCATCTCCTGGACCATTGAGTGCTTCGAAAAAGGCCTGCTGGGAGAAAAGGAGATCGGCCGGCCAATAAAATTCTCAGATCTTGAAACGGTGGATTATCTGCTGGAGAAAATTGTGGCCCGCGAGGGCATCGGCGACCTGCTGGCCGAAGGGGTCAAAAAAGCCGCCGAAAAAGTGGGGCAAGGCTCCGACGCCTTCGCCATTCATGTCAAGGGACTGGAGTGGACCGGGTACGAGTGCCGCAATGCGCCCTCCATGATGCTGGCTTACATGACCTCCGATATCGGCGCCCACCATGCCCGCGCCTGGGTGCTGGGTCACGACATGGCCGGGGCATGGACCAATGTGCACGACCTGGTGAGCGGCGGCGGCAAGGTGGAGCGACAGCCGCCGGCCCAGATCAAGGCCGACAGCGCGCGCTTCGTGATCGACTCCCAGCACACGCGTCCCCTGTTTGACGCGCTGGGCGTCTGCCGGCTCCAGTTGATGGAACTGGGGTTCGAGGTGGAGAATTATGAGGAACTTTTCTATTACATCACCGGAAAAAAACGCACGTGGAAAGAGATGCTGGGTGTATCCGAGCGCATATGGAACCTGACGCGCGCCATCTCCGCCCGCGAAATCAAGGGGTTTGGCCGCAGCTGGGATTTTCCGCCCGAGCGCTTTTCAACCGAGCCGATCCCTTCCGGTCCCAACGAGGGCTATTTTATCCCTAAAGAAAGCCTGGAACAGCTGCTGGACTGGTACTACGCGGCCCGGGGCTGGGATGCCAACGGCCTCCCTACCCGGAAAACCCTGGTACGGCTGGGGCTTGAAGATGTGGCCGATGTACTTGGTGCCGAAGGCGTGCTGCCCAATTAAAAAATGGCACCTTGCGGCCCAGATCTGCGTTCTCACGTTTTCGAAATCCTCGACGTGGCGCTGCCACGCCTGCGGTTTCCAAAACGCTGCGGCCTTGATCTGAACCACAATCCACCATTTTTTAAACGGGCATCAATTTGGATAGAAGCTAAAATAATCAGGAGAATGGGATCATGAGAAAAATACTGACACCGGACGCATTCGATCAGGAAACGGCCGACGCCGTTGTCATCGGGGGCGGGATCATCGGTGTGGCCACAGCCTTCTGGCTTTCCCGGGCCGGCATGTCGACGATCCTGGTGGAGATGCGGGACGGTCTGTCTACGCTGACTACCACGGCGTCTATCGAATCCTTCCGGGCCCAGTTCACCGAGCCGGCCATGGCGGCCCTGGCCAAGGAGTCCATCGACGTGTGGGAGAACTTTGCCCAGACCACCGGCCTGGAGGGCTATAAAATAGACCTGCACCATGGCGGTTACCTGTTTTTGACCACCGAGGCGGATATGGTGGCCGATGTGAAGGCCACCGTCGAGGCATATCACAAGGTCGGTGTGACCGATTCCGAGTACCTCAGCGGGGACGACGTTCTCAAACGCTGGCCCTGGCTGTCACCTGAAATCAAAGCCGGTGCGTTCCGGGCCAAAGACGGCTGGTTTTCAGCCCATGAGGTGACCCAGGGCTTTGCCCGGGCGGCCGACAAGGCGCGCTTTTACGTGCGCACCCGGGCTACGGGCATCGAGAGCGACAATCAGGGGGTCTGCGCGGTAACGACCGACCGAGGGCGCATCAACACCCGTGTGGTGGTCAATGCCGCCGGGCCGTTCGCCATAAACGTGGGCCGTTGGGTGGGATTGGATCTGCCCATCTACCAGATGCGCCGGCAGCGCGTCTTCGTTGCACCCCATCCAAAAATACCACAGAATGCACCCCTGATCATGGATGTGGACAACGAATCCTACTGGCGGCCGGAAACCGGAGGCGCCCTGCTCGGCTGGCACGACCCCGACGAGCAGGAGAGCGATCCCATGGAAGATCCCCAGGGCGACTGGGACTTTCCCGCTTTCACCCTGGAGATGTGTTCGCGCCTCAGTCCTTTCTGGAGCGAGGTGGTCGACGACCTGAAACAGGAAGATCTGTCGGTGTATGCCGGCCAGTATGTGCATGCGCCCGATGACCAGCCCCTGATCGGCCCGGTAAGCGGCATTCCGGGATTTTATCTCAACTGCGCCTATTGGCCCGGGGTGATGTTGTCGGCGGCCGCCGGCCGTTGGACCTGTGACCTGATCACCGGCCGCATGAAGCCCGAAGACAACCCGCTGCGACTCAGCCGCTTCGAAGAGGGGCTGGCCACGCCGCCGGGGGCGTTTATGCGCGGTCGACATTAGAAGCCACCTCAAAAATGTCTTTAGACCCAATCTCTTCGTTGGGTCCTGACTTCAAGTCCTCGACATACTCCAGTATGCCTGCGGGTTGAAACCAGAACCCGCCTCAACCTTTGATCTAAATCCTATTTTTGAGACGGCTTCTATAATGTCTCCCTGAACTGAAAAGATCGCATTATGGAGGTTCGGTTATGAACAAAAAAATGAAGCTGGGGCTGCACACCTACACGCTTCACCTGTGGGGTCTCGGCCAGAATTGGGGCATCGTGGCCGATCCGCGTCCCAAGGAAATGAATCTGATCCAGCTGATGGACAAGGCGGTGGAGTGGGGCCTGGACGGTCTGCACATTACCGGCTGCGACCTGGAGACCAAGGACGATGCGCGTCTGATGGCGGTGAAGGAGGCGGCTGCATCCCGCAACCTGTACCTCGAGTATAATTGTTCGCGGGATGAGGAGTTCGATCCGCGCCTTTCCGACGGCGTTGAAGCGGGTATCCGGATCACAGAAAAACTCGGTGCCGGCCTTACCAAGCTCAGCCTGGACATCCGTCGCCCCCGTCCGCTTTACGGAAGCTGCTTCCACCCCGAAGTCATGCGACAACTATGCACCTGCCATGACGAAGTCACGGCGGTACTGCCACTGCTGGAACAGACCGGTATCCGGTTGGCCCTGGAAAACCACACCGAAACCTTTGCCGATGAAATTTTGTGGCTGATCGACCAGATCGACCATCCGCTCGTCGGCGCCTGCGTCGACACGGTGAACTCCATGGGGGTGTTGGAAAACCCCGAGACCGCCGTCAACAAGCTGGCACCCTACGCCTTTTGCAACCATTTTTGCGACCACAAGCTCGATCGGGACCAGTTCGGCATCCGCTTCCACGGGGTCGCCCTGGGCGACGGGGACATCGATTGTTTCAAGACCTACAAAACCCTGCGCGAATTATCCCCGACTGACCGGATCACTTTTGAAATCGAATGGGACATGGGCGAAGATTCGCTGGAGGTGGCCCGTGAAAAAGAGATGGATGCGTGTATTCGGAGCATCAAATATGCCCGTGAAGTGCTCAAGATTGGCATGTGAGGGAACAGCCGTCTGTTTGACGGACATCGCATGAATGGGAAAAGAGAAACTGATCGGCCCCACAATTCATTACATATGAGGAGGAAACACCATGCAGCGGTTTGAGTATTTTACAGGCGACGATGTCCAGAAGATTCACGAAACGACCCTGCGCGTGCTGGAAACGGTGGGCGTTGACTTCGGCTATGAACCGGCCGTCGCGGTATTCAAGAAGGCCGGCTGCAAGGTGGACGGAGAAAGAGTCTTTTTTTCTCCCAAGATGGTCATGGAACAGGTGGCCAAGGCGCCTTCCGAATACACCCTGCAGGCGCGCAACCCGGAGAAGAACGTGGCCATCGGCGGCGACAACATCGCCTACATTCCCTGCTACGGACCTCCCTTTGTCCACGATCTGGATCGGGGCCGCCGCGAATCCACCCTGGAAGATTACACCAATTTCGTCAAACTCTCCTATGCCAGCAAGAGCATCGACATCACCGGCGGCATGATGGCCGAACCCAACGACATTCCCCATGCCCGGCGCAATGCCGAGATGATGTCCGCTTCCATGCGCTATTCGGACAAACCCTTCATGGGCGGCGCCATCGGTGCCGAAGCGGCCCGGGAGACCATCGAGATGGCTGCCATTCTCTTTGGCTGTTCGGAGGCGGCGCTGGCGGAAAAGATGCCCATGATCAGCATCCTTTGCACCCGCACGCCCCTGGCCTACGACGACCGCATGCTGGGTGCGATCATGGAGTACGCCCGAGCCGGCATGCCTCAGCTGATCTCCTCGCTTTCCATTGCCGGGGCCACCTCGCCGGTGACCATGGAAGGCACCCTGGTGGTTCAAAATGCGGAGGTGCTGGCCGGTATCGTTCTGACCCAATTGATCCGCGAAGGCACGCCGGTGGTTTTCTCCGGGTCATCCTCGGCCGCCGCCATGCGCTACGGCACGCTGAGCATCGGCGCACCGGAGATGGCGGTGAATACGGCGGCAACGGCACAGATGGCAAGATTCTATGGCATTCCCAGCCGCGGCGGCGGGGCTATTACCGATTCCAAACTGCCCGATGCCCAGGCCGGTTTGGAGTCCATGATGAGCCAGCTCATGGCCACCCTATCCGGCGTCCATTTCGTGCTTCACTCGGCCGGTATTCTCGAAGGATATATGGCGGCTTCCTATGAAAAATTCGTCATCGACGACGAAATATGCGGCATGTGCAAACGCATCAAGCGCGGGGAGACAGCGGACCCGGAAAAGCTGGTGCTGGATGTGATCGCCCAGGTGGGGCCGGGTGGTGAATACCTGACCCACATGCACACCTTCCAGAATTTTCGCAAGGAATTCTACACCCCGATCATGGAGCAGAAGGAAGCATACGCCGGTTGGAAGGAAAAGGGTGGGGAGGCCATCGAAAAGATAGCCAACCGCAAATGGAAGCAAATCCTTGAAGCATACCAGGAGCCTGGCCTGCCTGAGGGGACTCTTGGCGAATTAAAGAAGTATATTGAAAAGAAATACGGGAAGTAGGTATCTCAAAAAACGCCTTTTGGCCCAATCTCTGCGTTGGGGTCTCATTTCAAGTCCTCGACATACTTCAGTATGCCTGCGGGTTGAAACGAGACCCCGCCTTGACCTTGAACCAAAATCCAATTTTTGAGCGGCCTGCTGATATACTGATGGTTCATCAATTCGATCAAAGATACATATAAAGGAGGTTCATTTATGGCAACCCAGGAGATCTTCAACGCAGTACTGGCATTTGACGAGGAGACGGTTAAAACGAAAACCCAGGCGGAACTGGACGGCGGCACGGACATCGGCGCCATCCTAAACGACGGGCTGATCAGCGCCATGGACGAGGTCGGCGAGCGCTTCAGTGCCGGCGAGCTCTTCGTGCCCGAGATGCTCATGGCCGCCCAGGCCATGAAGGCGGGGCTGAAAATCTTAAAGCCCCACCTTTCCGCCGGCCAGAGCAAGAGCAAGGGCGTTGTGGTCATCGGCACGGTCAAGGGCGACCTGCACGACATCGGCAAGAACCTGGTCTCGATGATGATGGAAGGGGCCGGCTTCGAGGTGGTCGACCTGGGGGTGGACGTGGACAGCGAGAAGTTCGTCAAGACGGCGGCGGAAAAGAGCGCCGACGTGATCGCCCTGTCGGCGCTGCTGACCACGACCATGCCCTCCATGGAGAGCACGGTCAAGGCGGTCAAAGAGGCCGGCATGACGACCCGGACGATCATCGGCGGTGCACCGGTGACCCAGGCCTTTGCCGACCAGATCGGCGCCGACGGTTACAGTGCCGACGCCCCCGGGGCGGTCAAGCTGGTCAAGCAGCTGGTGGCGTAGGTCAGACGACGGAGGTCGGATGACCGAGATCTGAACCCAAAAACCCTGAACCCGGAGCATACCATGATCATCATCGGAGAACTGATCAACGCCAGCAGAAAGGCGATCAAGGCGGCCATCGAGGCGCAGGATGTTGAAGCGATCCAGAAAGTGGCCAAGGAGCAAGCCGCGGCCGGTGCGGACTACATCGACGTCAATGCAGGCATCTTCGTGGGCAAGGAGCCCGAATACCTCAAATGGCTGGTGCAGACCGTGCAGCAGGCGACGGACAAGCCCTGCGCCATCGACAGCCCGGACCCTGCGGCCATCGAGGCAGCCCTTGCGGTGCACAAAGGCACCCCCCTGATCAACTCGATCAGCCTGGAGAAGGATCGCTACGACAAGCTCATGCCGATCATCGCCGGCACGGACATAAAGGTCATCGCCCTTTGCATGAGCGATGCGGGCATGCCCCAGACGGTGGACGACCGCATGAAGATCGCCGACACGCTGGTGAACGGGCTGCTCAAAAACAACGTTAAAATGGAAAACATCTTCGTCGACCCGCTGGTGCAGCCGCTGTCGGTGGACAAGACCTTCGGGGTGGAGTTCATCAACACCATCGAACGGATCGTGGCGACCTTTGCCGGCATTCACACGGCCTGCGGGCTTTCCAACATCTCTTACGGGCTGCCGGCGCGCCAGTTCATGAACCGGACCTTCATGACCATGGCGATCGCCAAGGGCCTGGACGGGGCGATCATCAACCCGCTGGACGGCCGCATGATGGCCACGATCATCGCCGCCGAGGCCCTGGCCGGCCGGGACAACTTCTGCATGAACTACCTCAAGGCCTTTCGGGCCGGCATGTTCGAAGGGTAGACGCATCTGAAACAGAGGTTATTTTTCCGTGTGCGTCACTCGCGGTTGTCGAGGGGACCCGGTTCCAGATCCCTTACGCTTACCCCCTTTTTTTTTGATTGCCTTACGGATCGGGTCGATCGGTCGCTCGGATCAATGCGCAAACTATTTTTCACTTTCAAGCGAAAAATAGTTTGCGAATAAGAAAAAAAGTTTGCTTTTGCGGCTTTCTTTGAAAATACACGATAGCTTGAGCGTTTGCGCAACAATTTGTTAACGAATTGATGTCAATGGTAAAAACATAGACTGCGACAGCTTTGATGATTGAATGAATATGAATCAGTTGTTGCGGTATGTTTATTGCGTTCCTAAAATTATCTGCATCCAAAACGGAACGCTTTTATTTCGTTCAACAACAGTCAAACCCCAACCCCAACGGAGGAACCCATGAGAGGAAAGAAGCTGATAGTAGGTATTGTGATGGTTTGTTTTGCCCTGACCCTGTTTGCCGGAACGGCGGCAGCCGAGAAAGTCCTCAAGGTCGCTATTATCGGCCCCTTCACCGGGCCATCGGCCAAGACCGGCGAAGAGTTCAAGGGCTCTGTAACCATGGCTTTTGAAAAGGTCAATTACCTGGTGGGTGACTACAAGCTCGAACCCGTCTGGGTGGACAGCCAGAGCGACCCGGCCAAGGTTGCCAGCGCCTATTCAGAGGCCTGTGAGCGCATCGGCGTTCAGGGTGGCGTGCTCAACTGGCACAGCTCCACGGCCGTGGCCGCCATGGACGTGGCCGCCCAGTACAAAGTGCCCCACATGTTCGGCTTTGGGGCCACCGAGGTGGTCAACGAAAAATGGCGCAGCGATCCTGAAAAATACAGCTACTGGGGCGGCAAAGGCTGGCCGATTCCAGGAAAGCTAATGGCCGGTTATGCCGAAACCATCGACAATGCGATGAAAGGCGGCAAGTTCAAACCCAAATCCAAAGTGGTCGCCATTGCCTGTGAGGACACCGACTGGGGCCACAGCGCCGGTGATGCCGTGGCTGCCGAGTTCGAGAAAAAAGGCTGGAAAGTGGCGTCGAAAGATTACTACCCCATTACCCAGATCGACTTTTACCCGCTGCTGGGAAAATACAAGAAAGAGGATGTGGCGGTTATTTTCAGCACCAGCACCGCCGCACCGGTGACATCCGCCTTCATCAAGCAGACCCGCGAAGTGGGCCTTAAGTCGTTGATCATCATCGACGGTCTGGGCTGGTCCGGCGACTGGTACAAGATGGCCGGCGCCGCCTCCGACGGAGTGCTGGACATGATTCCCCAGCTGACCACCCAGGAGGCCAAGGACTGGGCCGTGGAGTTCGAAAAACGCTTCGGCATGAAACCCAGCCCCTCGGCCGGCGGCCTCTCCTACGACGGCGCAGGTTTCTTCGTCAAGATTCTGCAGCGCGCCAACGAGAAATACGGCAAGCTGGACAAGGAGACCATCCACAAGGTGATGGTGGAAGAGGTCAACACCGGCAAGCTGACCTACGCCAAGGCTGACGGCGCCATCATCATGAACGAGTATCGCTACAACATGGACACCATGCCCGACCCGGTCGTCGCCCGCGACGGCTATTTCTTCCCTGTAATCCAATACAAGGGCGGCAAAGGTTCCATCGTCTACCCCGAAGACTGGGCCGAAGCAGAGTTCATGGCGCCCTAACCCATCTGTTCGAAGTATAACAGCAACCGCCGGGACCGGAAGTGTCCGGTCCCGGTGGCATCCCCAACTCCTCAATCAGGTGAGACGCAAATGATCGTTCTGGAGACCAAGGAGCTAACCAAGCAGTTCGGCGGGCTGACAGCGGTCAACGCGGTGTCCATGCACATCAACGAAGGGGACATCGTGGGGTTGATCGGACCCAACGGGGCAGGCAAGACAACCCTGGTCAACGCCATTTCCGGCTTGAACCCGCCCACCTCGGGCCAGGTGTTCATGTTCGGCGAGAACACCACGGGCAAGACCCCGGAAAAAATGTGCCGGCGTCGATTGTCGCGCACCTTTCAGATCCCGATTCCCTTCCCCAAAATGACCGTGCTGGAAAACGTGATGACCGCGGCCATTTTCGGCAACCGGCCGGGCACGATCAAGGATCCGGCGGCCCACAGCCGCAAGATGCTCGAATTTGTCGATTTCCCCATTGCCGAAGACACCATCAGCGAGCAGCTCAACACCGTTCAACTCAAGCGCCTGGACCTGGCACGGGCCCTGGCCAGCGGACCGAAGATGCTCTTTCTGGACGAACTGGCCTCGGGGCTGAGCGAAGGTGAGCTCAATGACATGATCACCTTGATCTTTAAGATCCGCGACCAGGGGATCACCATCCTGATGATCGAGCACATCATGCAGTTGATCATGAACCTGTGCAACCGGCTGGTGTGCATCCAGTTCGGCATCAAGATCGCCGAAGGCACCACCGCAGAGGTGGCCAACGACCCCAAGGTAACCAAAGCCTACCTGGGCGACGCGGCCGACAGCTGCGTATCCGAGGTCGAGCAACCTGCATAGTACCATCTCACTGCGGATGAACAGAGGTCAGCGGTCGGAGAACAGAGGTCAGAGGTCGGAGAACAGAGAACAGAAAACAGAAAATATAAAAAAATCCCGAACCCTGAAGCTCGAACTCTGAACTCTGAACTCTGAACCCAGAACCCAGAACCCAGAACCGAGAACCCAGGTGGAGACGCGATGTTACTGGAAGTGAAGAACCTCAATGCCGGTTACGGCTTTCTGCAGATCCTGCGTGACGTGTCCCTGACCGTGGACACCGGCGAGTACGTGTGCCTGGTGGGCCCCAACGGGGCGGGCAAGAGCACCACGCTCAAGACCATCGCCGGACTGGTCCCGCCCATGAGCGGCGAGATCCTGTTCAAGGGCGAGCCCATCGGCGGGCTGCCGGGCAACAAGGTCGCCCGCAAGGGCATCGCCCTGGTGTCCGAGGCGATGAACCTGTTCGTCAACATGACCGTGCAGGAGAACCTGGCCATGGGGGCGTACACCATCAAGGACAAGCGGCTGCAAAAGGACCGGTTGGACTTTGTGTTCGACCTGTTTCCCCGTCTGGTGGAGCGGCGCAACCAGCTGGCCGGGACCATGAGTGGCGGCGAGCGCAAGATGCTTGCCATCGGCCGGGGGCTGATGTCCAACCCCACCTTGCTGCTGGTGGACGAGCCCTCCTTCGGCCTGGCCCCGCTGCTGACCGAAAACGTGTTCCAGAGCCTGGACACCCTGATCAAACAGGGCATGACCATCATGGTGGTCGAGCAGAACGTGACCAAGACCCTGGCTGTGACCGACCGGGGGTACGTGCTGGAAAACGGCCGCATCGGGCTGGCCGGCAAGAGCAGCGACCTGGCCTGCGACGCCCACGTGAGAAAGGTTTTCTTAGGGGTTTAATCGGAAAGGATAATGGTTAATGGCAGAACAGGTAGAAAAACGGATCTGGGAACGCATCTTCAAATGGAGCGGAACCGCAGCCGGAATGGCGGTGATTCTGACCGTGGTCGTGGCCGTGGCAGCCACGCTGGACCGCGGCGGATACGTGCTGGTAAACACCGTGGTCACCGGCGGGATGCTGGCCCTGGTGGCCATGGGACTGGCCCTGGTGTTCGGCGTGATGAACATCCCCATGTTCGCCCACGGGGAGTACTTCATGATCGGCTCGTTGACGGCCTACTATGTGTTCACGCCCATTAATAATTATATTACGATGAACCCCGATTCGTCGCTGGTCTTTCTGGGCCCGCTGATCACCATTGTGGCGGCCATGATCGTGGGTGCCCTGGTGGGGGTGGCGTCCGAGGTGCTGGTCTTCTCCCAGCTGCGCAAGCGCAGCCGCGAGAACTGGGTGATGAATTCATTTCTGCTTACCGTAGGGTTGTCGGTGGTGCTGATCAATGCCCACCAGCTTTTCTTCGGAGCGGACTTCAAGGGTATTACGCGCTACTGGGCCGGTATGCCTATCACGGTCATGGACGTGTTCATCTCGCGCGACCGGGCCATGTCCTTTGCCCTGGCGGCCATCGTGGTGGTGGTGTTCTGGTTCTTCATGACCTACACCCGAACGGGCCGGGCCATCCGCGCCGTGTCCCAGGACGAAAACGGCGCCCTGATGGTGGGCATCGGCCTCAAGGGCATCCTTTTGTTGACCATGTCCCTGTCCTGCTCTCTGGCGGCCATTGCCGGTGCCAGTTTGCTGTTCATGTACCCTGCCTACCCGTCGGTGGGCTTAGAGCCCCTGTACATGGCCTGGTTCGTGGTGATCCTGGCCGGCCTGGGCAACGTGCTCGGGGCGGTGATGGGCGCCTTCATGGTAGCCCTGCTAAAGGTGCTGACCATCGAATACATCGGTTCCGGTTGGGACTTCGTGGTGCCTTCGGCCCTGATCATCGTTGTATTGATCTTCAAACCCAGCGGCATATTCGGTTCCGAAGTGCGCGGCATCTTGGACAAATAGCGGAGGATTCATGGACCAGAACAACCCTGTCAACAAGCTGCTGGACCTGTTGTGCTTCACCCCGGCCGGACTGATCGCCCTGGCGGTGCTGTTCGTACTTCCCCTGATTCCGCCCTTCAACCAGGAGTACCTGCTCCGCTGGCTGATCAGTGCCGCCTTTATCGCGGCCCTGGCCGTGGCTTTCGACTTTACGGCCGGGTTCATCTCCATCGTCAACTTCGGCTATGCGGCCATCATGGGCCTGGGGGGCTACACCTCGGCCATCCTGGCCGACCGCATCGGACTGAACCCGTGGTTCGGCATGCTGGCCGGCGGGCTGCTGGCCGCCTTTTTAGGGTTCGTGATCGGCGCCATCACCTTGCGGCTGCGGGGTATCTTCGCCGCGTGCCTGGCCTGGTTCTTCGGCCTGGCGCTGATGGGGCTGGCCACCAAGATGGTCTGGCTGACCCGTGGTCCGCTGGGCATGCGCGTGGACCGGCTGTTCGAAACCCAGTCCAACGTGCCTTACTACTACCTGTGCCTGACCATGATGGTGGTCATTTACATCATCTGCAAGTGGTGCACGCGCACCAAGATGGGCCTGGCCTTCAAGGCCATCGGACAGAACATGGAGGCGGCGCGGACCTCGGGGATCAACCCGATTTTCTACCGGCTGGTGAACTTCACCTTGAGCTGCGCCCTGGCCGGGTGGATGGGAGGCTTTTACGCCCACTACTACGGCATTCTCACCCCGGACATGATGCACACCGCCAAAACGGTTGAAGTTCTGGCGGTGGCCTACATCGGCGGGCGGGGCAGCCTGTGGGGCGGGGCGGCCATCGCCTTTCCCTTCATCTTCGCCATGGAACTGGTGCGCTCATCCCTGTCCAACCTGCCGGGATTGAACCTGCTGCTCTACGGCCTGCTGCTGATCCTGGTGATGATCTACTACCCCGGCGGCTTTGCCGAGTTCTTTAACAACACCTTCAGAAAAACCAAAAACAGGGTGTTGGGCTATTTTCTCAACGGGGCTTACGGCTCCGCCAAGTGAGCGCAGCTCGACAATAACAGTCAATCAAACATAGAAATTTATCGGTGCCGAACCTGCGCCGAAGCAATGCCCATATCAAAAGGAGAAGAAAGGTTATGAAAACACAGGCACGAGTAGTCGTGATCGGCGGGGGCGCCATTGGCGTCAGCGTGGCCTATCATCTGGCCAAGTATGGCTGGAAAGATGTGGTGTTGATCGAAAAGCACGAGCTCACTTCCGGCTCTACCTGGATGGCGGCAGGAAACTGCTCATTTTTTCACGGCAACTACTACTGTACCCAGGTCAATATTAAGAGTATCGAGATCTACCAGCAGTTGGAAGCCGAAACCGGCCAGAGCGTGGGCTGGCATACTACCGGCTCCATCCGCACGGCCGACAATCCCGGCCGCATGGAAGAGTTGGGCTACATTTACAGCATGAACCGCTGCCTGGGTCTGGACGTGAGCTGGATCACCCCGCAACAGATGAAGGAGATGCATCCGCTTATGAACACCGACGGCCTCATCGGCGGCCTCTACTGGCCCGATGACGGCGACGTGGATCCCAACGGCATCACCATGGCCATGAGCATCGGGGCCAAGAAACACGGTGCTGAAATCAACACTCACACCCAGGTGACCGGCATCGACCACAACCCTACCGGTGATTGGCTGGTGCACACGGACAAGGGCGACATCACCTGTGAATACGTGGTCAACGCGGCCGGCCTGTGGGCGCCTGAGGTGGCCAAGATGGTGGGCCTTGAAATCCCCTCCATTGCCGGTGAGCACACCCACATCCTTTTCGAAGCCATCGACGTGGTGGAAAAGCGTGACGCCTATCTGCCCTTGGTGCGCGATCCCGACCGTTCCATCTACATCCGCCAGGAGATGGACAGTCTGATCTTGGGTCTTTACGAGAGCAAGGTCAAGCAGTGGAACCCCAAAGGCGTGCCCTGGGATTACGCCCAGACCGAACTGCAGCCGGACATCGACCACATCGCCGATTTCATCGAGCACGGCATTTACCGTTTTCCCATTATGGGCGATACCGGTTTTAAACACGTTACCGACGGCCCCATTACCTACACGCCCAATGGCGACCCGCTGGTGGGACCGGCCTACCCGTTGAAGAACTTCTTTCATGCCTGCGGGTACAGCTTCGGCATCACCCAGGCCGGCGGCATCGGTCACTATCTGGCCGGCTGGATCATGAACGGAGAACCCGAGATCGACCTGTGGCCGGTGGACAGTCGCCGATACGGCAGCTACGCCAACTGGGCTTACAACCACGAGAAGATCGAGGACACCTATCCGCGGCTGTACGCCATTATCTGCCCCAACGACTGGCGTGACGCCGCCCGCCCCAACCGCACCGCACCGATTTACGAGTATCAGAAGCAGGCCGGCGCTGTGTTCGGCGACTACTACGGCTGGGAGTGCCCCAACTACTTCGCTGAGGCACTTGCCGACAATCGCGAAAACCCGGGCTGGAAGCGCAACAACACCTTCGACATCGTCGACGCCGAGTGCAAGTACGTCATGGAGAACGTGGGCATCCTGGACCTCTCCCGCTTTGCCAAGACCCGCATCAGCGGACCCGGTGCCGAGGCCTGGCTTAACAACATGACCTGTCAGAAGGTGCCGGTCAAAGACGGCCGCATCGCCCTGTCTCCCATGCTGGACAACAACGGCAATTTCAAAACGGACATGACCATTACCAGGATCAAAGGCGGGGAGTACTTCTGTGTTACCGCCTCCGTGGGTAAGCGTCACGACCAGCACTGGCTGATGGAAAACCTGCCGGCCGACGGCAGCGTCTGCATGGAAGACGTGACCTACCAGCAGGGCTGCCTGGTCCTGGCCGGACCCAAGAGCCGGGACGTGCTTGCCAACGCCTGCTACAACGACGTCTCCAACGATGCCTTTACCTTCGGCACCAGTCGGGAAATATACGTGGGGCGGGTCAAATGCCGGGTCAACCGCATGAACTACGTGGGTGAGCTGGGCTACGAAATTTTTCATCCCATCCAGTCCCAGATTCCGGTCTTCCAGGCCCTGATGGCCGCCGGCGAGGAATTCGAGCTTAAAATGTTCGGCATGTACGCCATGGATTCCATGCGCCTGGAAAAGGGCTACCTGGCCTGGAAGAGTGAAATGAATGTTCACCACACCCCTTTGGAGACCAATGTGGCCTGGACGGTGAAGATGGATAAGGACTTTATCGGCAAGGCCGGGCTTGAAAAGCAGAAGGCCGCCGGCGTGCCCCGCCAACTGGTCTGCCTGGTGTGCCAGGCCGATGATGCCGATCCGTGGGGCTATAACCCCATCTTCAACGGCGACAAGATCGTGGGCATGACCTCTTCGGGCGGATACGGACATCGCACCGACAAGAGCATTGCGCTGGGATACGTACCGCCGGCCCTGGCAGCGCCGGGTACCCGGCTGGAAGTGGAAGTGCTGGGCAAGCGTCTGGCCGCCGAAGTGGTGGCCATGCCGCTCTATGATCCTAAAAACGAGCGGATGAAAGCATAATCAAAAAGACAGGTGAGGACACCATCATGCAGATTTATGTGTGCGTTAAACATGTGCCCGACACGGCCGCCAACATCAAGATTGTCGGTGAAAACGGTTTCGATGATGCCGGCTGTAAATTCATCGCCAATCCCTACGACGAATACGCGGTCGAACAGGCCGTACAGCTGGTGGAAAAGAACGGCGGCGAAGTGATCGTTGTCACCGTCGGCAAGGCGGCGGCCGCTGCGACCATCCGTGCGGCCATGGCCATGGGCGCCCACCGGGGCATCCTGGTCACCATCGAGAGCCAGTTCCTGGACAGCCAGACCACGGCCCGGGCCCTTGCGGCAGCTATCCAACAGGACGGCAAACCGGACATCATTTTTACCGGCAAGGGCGCCGTGGACTCCGAAGGCTTTCAGACGCTCTACCGTCTGGCCGCTGCCATGGGGCTGCCGGTGGTCAACGAAATCAACAGGATGGAACTCGCTGACGGCAAAGCCACCGTGGGACATGAGATCGGCGGCGGGGCGCGGGAGGTGCTCGAAGTGGCCCTTCCCTGCGTGCTGGGCACCACCAAGGGCCTTAACGAACCGCGCTACCCCAAGTTTCCAGACATCATGAAGGCCAAGAAAAAACCGATCAAAGAGATGGCTATCAAAGATCTGGGTGTTTCCGTCGACGACGCCCAGAGCGAACTGGTCAAGTTGGAAAAGGTTCCCGAGCGCACCGGCGCCAAGATGCTGGGCGGCGACGTACGCCAGGCGATGGAAGAGCTGGTAAAAATACTAAAAGAAGAAGAAAAAGTCATTTAAGGAGAAAAAGCATGCCTACCATCGGAATTTTAATTGAAACCGAAGACGGCAATGTCAAGGACACCAACTTCGGCGTTCTGACCGCCACTCGCGCACAGGGTGAGGGGACGATCATCGCCCTGATGCTGGACGGTTCGGCGGACGGCGCCAAGGCGGTTCTTGAAAAATACGGTGCCAACAAAGTGGTTCAGGTGTCCGTGTCGGGCGGCGACCCGTCCGCCAGTCCGGACCTCAAGGCCAGGGCGCTGGCCGCCGCCATTGAAAACTACGGCCTGGATGCCCTGCTGGGACTGGCCAGCGCCCAGGGGCGCGACATTTTTGCCAGACTGGCGGCATCGATGGATCTTCCCCTGGCCTCGGACTGCATGGCCGTTGACGTGGCCGCTAAAACCGTCAGGAAATCTCATTTCTCAGGCAAAACCTTTGCCACGGTCAGGATGTCTGGCGCGGTGTTGTTGTGCGCCCTTCGTCCCAATGCCATCGATGCGGTGGAAGCGCCGGCAGACGCCGCCGTGGAGTCCTTTGCTGCGTCCGTCGAGGATCCGGGTCTGATCAAGGTGGTGGACGTGAAAAAGGAGGCCGCCGACACGGTTGACCTGACCGAGGCCGGTGTCATCGTCACCGGCGGCAGGCCTATCGCATCGGCGGACAACTATAAAATCCTGGCTGAATGCGCCCGATTGTTGGGCGGAACCATCGGCGCCTCCCGCGCCGCCGTGGATGCGGGCTTCGCGCCCCACGCCATGCAGGTGGGGCAGACCGGCAAGACCGTCAGTCCCCGCCTTTATATCGGGTGCGGCCTGTCCGGTTCGGTGCAGCATTTTGCCGGCATGAAAACGTCAAAGGTGATCGTGGCCTTCAACACGGACAAGGATGCACCCATCTTCGAAAAGTGCGACTATGGATTTGTCGGCGACCTTTTCGACGTCGTGCCGGTGTTGACCGAAGTGCTCAAAGAAAAATTGTAGTGTCGATCCACAACGGGCATCTTTCGGCCCAGGCCGGCGTTCTCGCTCCCCTGAGCACGTAGTGAAGCTTCAGCGCTATCCTCGACGTAGCGCTGCTACGCCTCTGGTTTCAGCCTCGCTTCGGCCTTGGTCTGAACCAAAAAACTACCCCTTGTGAACCGGCACCGGCAGTAATATGGAAACGGTAACATGGGGCCACATCTGCGGTCTTGATCTGAGCCCCAACCTGCCATTTCAGAACGGCCATTCGGTATCCGGTCTTTCATTGTTATTGTTTTTTGAATAGACATCAGGAAAAGGGTTGCCAAACGAGAAAAAAATATCTGTATAGTTCGAACCTCGAAAACGGTTGCATTTCGAAGGTTTCGTAGAAAGCCCGAGATCAAGGCTTGCGAATCCCGAGGAATGAGGCGTACATGAAAGTACTCCGCAGTGACGAGGGATGAAGCGTAACGCAGATATCGGGCTTTATACGGAACCGTCTATTGGAGTAAGTAATGGAACAATACGCGATAATTAAATCATTTGTCATGCTCATGGCCCTGGCTGGGGCCTTCTCTTTTTTCTTCCTGCGGGTCAAACGGCTTTACCGCCTGATGATGGCCGTTGAAGGCACCACGGAATTCAAACTGGACCAGGTCTCTGCGCGCATCGGCGTGCTGTTCAAGGATGTGCTGGGCCAGGCCAACGTCCGGCGGAAAAAACTGCCCGGCATCGCCCACACCCTGATCTTTTTCGGCTTTCTGGCCGTTCAGCCCCACAGCCTGGAATTGATGATCAAAGGGGTGTGCCCGGCATTCGAGGTGGGGAATTGGATTCCCGGCCTCTATGGCGCATACCTGTTCACGGCCGACATCCTGGCCGCATTCGTACTGGTCGGTTTTGCCTATGCCATCTACCGGCGGACCATGCTGCGTCCGCCCTACCTGACCCTGGGGACCGACGCCAACCTGATCATCCTTTTTACCTGTCTGATCATCATTACTTTCCAGGCCATCAACGCCTTTCAGACCCTTCTGCCCGTCGCGCCCGGTGCCTATGACTATCGGGGCGTTTTTCCCTTGTCCAGCTGGCTGGTGGGCCTCTTTGGCCTGAACCGGATGAGCCCGCAGCAGGTTTTTGCCGGTTATGAGATCGCCTACTGGATCCACATGGCCACCATCCTGGGGTTTCTGGTATACATCCCCGGCTCCAAGCACCTGCATCTGCTGGCCGCCGCGCCAAACGTCTTTCTAAAGCCGCTCAAGCGAGAGAAGGCCATCGTCAAAACCGACATCGAGAACGAGGCGTTGGAGACCTTCGGTCTGGGCAAGGTCAGTGAACTCAACTGGAAGAACGTGCTCAACCTCTACGCCTGCACCGAGTGCGGCCGCTGCGAAGAGCAATGCCCGGCGGCCCATACGGACAAGCCCCTTTCACCGAAAAAGATCGTCCATGACCTCAAGGTGGACCTGCTCGAGCAGTCCGACGCCATTCTGGGGGGAAAAATCGACCAGGTTAAACCCATTGTCCGTGATGGCGCCCCGGTCACCGGCGACGTGCTGTGGTCCTGCACCACCTGCCGGGCCTGTGAGGACATCTGCCCGGTGAACATCGAACATCTGGATTTCATCATCGAGGCGCGCAAGCACCAGGTGCTCATGGAGGCCAGTTTCCCGCCTGAGGTCCAGGAGACCTTCACCAATTTAGAAAACCAGGCCAATCCCTGGGGGTTCGGCGCCGACAGCCGGGCGGACTGGTGCAAGGGCATGGACGTGCCGTTGATGGGCGACAACCCAGATGCCGACCTACTCTGGTTCGTGGGCTGCGCCGGGTCCTTCGACGACCGGGGCAAGAAGATATCCCAGGCCATGGCCCGGGTCCTTCAGCGAGCCGGGGTGAATTTTGCCATCCTCGGCCCGGAGGAAGCCTGCAACGGCGACATGGCCAGGCGAGCCGGCAACGAGTACCTGGCCCAGATGCTGATCCAGCAGAACGTTGAAATTCTCAACGGGTACAAACCCAAACGAATTCTCACCGGCTGCCCCCATTGCTTCAACATCATTAAAAACGAATACCCCCAGTTCGGTGCCGCCTACCCGGTGGTCAGCCACGCTGAACTGCTCTTCGACCTTCACAAGCAGGGGCATCTGAAGCCCAACGGGAACAGCATTGGATCGCTGACTTTCCACGATTCATGCTATTTGAGCCGCTGGAACGGTATCGTCCAGCCGCCCCGCGACCTGCTGCGCTCCATGAACAACGGCCAGTTGACCGAGATGCAGCGCATCCGTGAAAAGGGATTCTGCTGCGGTGCCGGCGGTGGCCGTATGTTCATGGAGGAGAACTTGGGAACGCGCATTAACATGGACCGTGCCGAAGAAGTGATGCGAAGCGGTGCGACCACCGTGGCCGCCGCCTGTCCCTTCTGCGCCACGATGCTGTCGGATGGCCTAATGGACAAGGAATCGACCATTGCCGTCAAGGATATTGCCGAGATTGTCGATGAGGCGACGGCTTAGGTTCGTGAAAATCGTGGAGATTGTTGAGAGCGTTTGGATTGGTTGAATTGGTTCTATTGGTTGCGAACCCAGAACCCTGGGACCTCAAGAAAGTCAGCAAACCCAATTTTATCTGATCAGATCGGGTAAATACAGGGGCCCCAGTATGATCCGCTGGCGCCTGCTTGACAATCGGTTCCCGCCTGCGTAAATTCCTTGCCCGTGACATTTCTTTTACTGGTTTTTTCGATCGCGATCCATTAGACTGCCCTATTGAAAAAATCCCGGGCGCCATTTTGGGCCAAGGCCTGAATGGTGCCCTTTTGCGGTGCCGTTTGAACCCATATGTAGAGATTTTTATGAACCCTGCTGCTATTCCCTGTCGGACGTTTTTATCCTTTATCGCCGGTGGTTTGTTATTTCTGATGGCCGCCAATGCCCCTGCATCAGATCTGCACGCAGATTTGCCGTCGGACGTCATCTCGACGCTTCATTATCTTCTGGATCTGGTCGACAACGCGGGTGGTGCGGCTTATGATGGGCGACATATTGAACCGCTGATGGCGTTTCTCCTGGCACCCAAACCGGCCGACGCCCGCTACCGTGCGGACGATTCCTTCGATGCGCCGTCCGCCTACAATCAATTTACCGTCAATACCGGTGTCCAGCGTATTACCGATTACATTCTGGATGCCGATATTCCCTCTTTTTTCTTTTGGCCGTCCTCCCTGCGATTGTCCCGGTGGACCCGGGTAGATGGCGGTGATCAGCAGTTCGACCGGCTAAGAGAGGTCTCCAGCGATTTGAATGCCCCGTTCATTCTCAGCGGGGCCGAACACATTACCATCACCCCGGATCAGTACACCGGAGCCTACTACAGTTACGATGTCGACCGGATGGTCATCGTCGGCCCCTACCAGAAGGGAAAGATCATGATCAACATCTACCGGCAGCAGGAACCCTCGGCGGTGGGTAGAAGAGGGTGGGTGCTGGGCAAAGACGAAGAGTGGAGCTACCTGTACACCCGGGATAAGGGATTGAACCTCAAGGGACTCGGGTGGGCCGATACCTATATGTACGATTCGTTCGGGATAACCGTTTATTACCAGGCGGATCCCGAAAAACCGGTTGTCACCTGTGGAACGGTCAGTTGGGTGAAGGCCGGCTGGGCCGGTATCAACATGGTCCAATCCAAACATATCCATCGGGGATTGGTCCGCGTGGCTGACGCGTTCACGGCGGTGATGGAAGACCCCCGGCTGCCGGAGCCTGCTACCTTGGCAAAGACCTTTTCAAAATCCAAGAACCTCCCGACACCCACGCTGAGGGCATACGCCAAGGATTATTTATCCGGCCTGGAACAGCGCATCGCGTCATCCGATACCCTGGAAAAAAAAGTGGGCGCTAAGTTTGACAGCCAGACCTTGCTCGACCAGATGACCCGCGATGAGCTATACGCCGCCCTGGCCCTGGACTATCTTAAAAAGCTTCTCGGTCATGATCCTGTGATCGATTCCCACCCGTTCTGATCGATGGTACATCCATTTTCATCTTCGCCTCCTTGAGGATTGACATTCATTCCCGCCATGTATTGACTTTGGCAACTGCCGTAATAATATTTTTAAGTTAGTTTGTTGATCCATCAACGCCCTTGCTCATGGTACGTCAACACATGTGCCATGGCTGCGGGAAAAAACAACAATTTGGAATCCCATGAAAAAAACAATTATTTTTTCCATTATCGGACTAATCGTTCTGATTGGTGTGCTCGGGGGCATTAAAGGGCTGCAGATCAACCGCATGATCGCCCAGGGCAAACAATACGTGCCACCGCCCGAGACCGTGACCACGGCAATGGCGCAGTCGGCCACCTGGCCCTCGGTGTTGACGGCGGTGGGTTCCCTCGAGGCGGTACAGGGGGTCATGGTTACCGCCGAACTGACTGCCAAGGTGGTCAAGATCGCTTTTGAGCCAGGCAGTGCGGTGAAGGCCGGAGACCTGCTGGTTCAGCAGGACACGACATCGGAGGCCGCCCAGCTCCGTTCAGCGGAGGCCTCCATGGACCTGGCCCGGCTAAACCTGGAACGGGCCAAGGAACTGCTGCCTCAGAAGGTGATCACCCCCTCCAGCTACGACAGCGTCGAGGCCGAATTCAAGCAGGCGGCGGCCCAGGTGGACGCTATTCGCGCCACCATCGCCAAAAAAACCATCCGAGCCCCTTTTGCCGGCCGCCTGGGCCTGCGCCAGATCAACCTGGGTCAGACGCTCAACGATGGCGACACCATCGTTTCCCTTCAGGCCATGGATCCGATTTTCGTCAATTTCCAACTGCCCCAGCAGGAGCTGGCCAAAATCCGGCAGGGCCTGTCGGTAACGCTAACCAGTGACGCCCTGCCCGGTGAGACCGTCGAGGGCAAAATCACCGCCGTGAACCCGCAGGTGGACAGCGCCACCCGCAACATCCGTGTTCAGGCCACCGTGGCGAATGCACAGGAGCAACTGCGCCCCGGCATGTTCGTCAATTTAACCTTGGCACTCCCGGAGGTCCAAACGGTGCTGACGATTCCCTCCACCGCCGTGCTGTATGCCCCTTACAGCGACTCGGTGTTCATTGTGGAGGACCAGTCCAATGACACCGGCGCGTCCCCGGGCAGCGTCGTCCGCCAGCAATTTGTTCGTCTGGGAGAAAAGCGGGGTGATTTTATCGCCGTTCTCACGGGCCTCAAAGCGGGCGAGACCGTGGTGAGCACCGGGGCGTTCAAGCTGCGCAACAGCCAGGCGGTGGTGGTGGACAACACCTTGTCTCCCGAGTTCAAACTGGCACCCAAACCGGAAGAAGGTTGATCGGTTTTTTTGTTCAATTGGTTAGTTGGTCCGATTGGTTTGATTGGCTGTTGAGCGCTTAAGCTGGCTGAACACAAATTCAAGGATCTCAACCCAATCAATCAACGAACCAATAAAACCAATTCAACCAACAATACTCCAAACCATTATATGAAAATTACCGATCCGTTCATCCGCCGGCCTGTTCTGGCCCTTGTGGTCAATCTGGTGATCATCATCGCCGGCCTCCAGGCCATACGTTCCCTCAATGTTCGCCAGTATCCCCGCAGCGACAACGCCGTCGTCACGGTGACCACGGTCTATGTCGGGGCCAGTGCCGACTTGGTGCGCGGGTTTGTTACCATCCCGCTGGAGCGGGCCATCGCGGCAGCCGACGGCATCGATTACATCCAGTCCCAGAGCACTTTAGGGCTCTCCACCATCAGTGCGCGGCTGAAGCTCAACTATGACCCCATCAAGGCGCTGTCCGAAATCAGTTCCAAGGTAGATCAGGTGCGCAACGACCTGCCCCCGGAGGCCGAGGTGCCCACGATCAATGTGGAGTCGGCCGACAGCCAGTTTGCCTCGGCCTACCTGAGCTTCACCTCCGACCTCCTCCAGCAGAATGAGATCACCGACTACCTCGTGCGCATCGTGCAGCCTCGGCTGTCGGCCATCCAGGGTGTCCAGCGGGCCGATGTCCTCGGCGCCCGCACCTTTGCCATGCGCATCTGGCTCAAACCCGAACGCATGGCCGCCTTCAACATCAGCCCGGTCCAGGTGCGCCAGGCCCTTGCGGCCAATAATTTTCTGGCGGCCATCGGACGCACCAAAGGCGCCCTGATCCAGGTCAACCTGACGGCCAACACGGATCTTCGCTCCGTCGAAGAGTTCAAACGCCTGGTGGTCCGGCAGCAGGACGGCGCCGTCATCCGCCTCGAAGACATCGGCGACGTGGTGCTGGGCGCCGAAGATTATGACACGGAAGTGCGCTTCTCCGGCCAGACCGCCGTGTTCATGGGCATCTGGCCCCTGCCCAACGCCAACTCGGTAGATGTAATCCGCTTGGTGAGTAAAGAGATGGATGCCATCGGCCGGCAGCTTCCCGAGGGCCTGCATGCACGCGTGGCCTACGATGCCACCAACTACATCAGCAATGCCATCCGCGAGGTGGTCAAGACCCTGTCCGAAACCCTGTTGATCGTCGTTTTCATCATCTTCATGTTTCTGGGCTCCCTGCGGTCGGTGCTGGTGCCGGTGGTGGCCATCCCGTTGTCGCTGATCGGCGCCGTGTTCCTGATGCAGGTTTTAGGATTCACCATCAACCTGCTCACCCTTTTGGCCATCGTGCTCTCGGTGGGGCTGGTGGTGGACGATGCCATCGTGGTGGTGGAAAATGTGGAACGCCACCTGAGCGAGGGACAATCCCCCATCGATGCGGCCCTGTTCGGCGCCCGGGAATTGGTGGGCCCGTTGATCGCCATGACCATCACCCTGGCGGCGGTCTATGCACCCATCGGCCTGCAGGGCGGACTGACCGGCTCCCTGTTCAGGGAGTTCGCCTTCACCCTGGCCGGTGCGGTGACCATCTCCGGTATCGTGGCCCTGACCCTGTCGCCTATGATGTCTTCCAAACTGCTCACCCCGGGAATGTCCGAGCGAGGGTTTGCCGGAAAGATATCAAGGGACTTCAAACGCTTCACCGCTTTTTACGGGCGCCTTCTCGATGGAACGCTGAATGCCCGACCGGCGGTTTACACAGTCTGGATCGTGATCAGCCTGCTGACCTTCCCCATGTTCAGCATGTCGCCCAAAGAACTGGCTCCGTCCGAGGACCAGGGGGTCATTTTCGGCATCATCGATGCGGCGGCCAACTCCACCCTCGACCTGAACAGCCGCTATGCGGCGGCGGTCAACGATGCCTATATGAGCTTCCCGGAAACGAAATTCACCTTCCAGATCACCCGCCCCAATTCGGGTATTGCCGGCATGGTGGTAAAGCCCTGGGATGAACGCGAGGCCACCGTGGCGCAACTGCTGCCCCGGGTGCAGCAGAAGGTCGGCGCCATTCCCGCCATCCGGCTTTTCGCCGTCTCCCCGCCGGCGCTGCCCGGCGGCGGCAATTTCCCGGTGGAGTTCGTCCTGGCCTCCACGGCAGAGCCGGCGGAAATCCTTCAATTTGCCCAGCAACTGCAGCGCAAGGCCATGGGCAGCGGTATGTTCGCTTTCCCGCCGATCATCGATGTCAAGATCGACCAGCCCCAGTCGGAGATCGTCATCGACCGGGAAATGGTGGCCGACCTGGGCCTGGATCTCCAGCAGGTGGGCAGGGACATCGGATCCATGGTGGGCGGCAACTACGTCAACCGCTTCAGCATCGCCGGGCGCAGCTACAAGGTGGTGCCGCAGATCAGCCGGACGGACCGTCTCAATCCGGACCAACTGCGCAGCATCTATGTGACCGGTCCGGACAACCAGCTGGTGCCCTTGAGCACGATCGCGACCATCCGCAACTCTACCGTGCCACGATCCCTGAACCGGTTCCAGCAGCTCAATGCCGTCACCATCAGTGGGGTGGCCGTGCGGCCCCTGGACGAGGCCCTGCGCTACCTGGAGGACGAAGCCGTCAAGATTCTGCCCAAAGGCTACGTCCTGGACTATACGGGCGAGTCGCGCCAGCTTCGCACCGAGGGCAACAGCTTCATCCAGGCTTTCGGGCTGGCGGTGGTGCTGATCTTTCTTGTTCTGGCGGCCCAGTTCAACAGCTTCCGCGACCCCTTCGTGATTCTGGCCGGCTCGGTGCCTCTGGCCATTTTCGGTGCCCTGGTCTTCACCTTCCTCAAGATGCCTGATCCCAACGTGCCCTTCTGGACCCAGGGGTGGACCACCACCTTGAACATATACAGCCAGGTGGGCTTGGTGACCCTGGTGGGCCTGGTGTCCAAAAACGGCATTCTCATCGTGGAGTTCGCCAACAGCCTGCAGCGGCAGGGGCGCGCCAAGCGGGAAGCCGTGCGCACCGCCGCCATGACTCGCCTGCGGCCGATTCTGATGACCACCGGCGCCACGATTGCCGGTCATTTCCCCTTGACGCTGGTCACCGGTGCCGGTGCCCAGGCCAGAAATTCCATTGGTCTCGTGCTGGTGGGCGGCATGGCCATCGGGACCCTGTTCACCCTGTTTGTGGTGCCGTCCATCTACATGCTGGTGGCTCGCGACCACTCCAGGGACGTCACCGTTCCGAACCAAGGAAAGACTGAAATTGCCTATCCCGGATGAGATCCTTTTTAAAAGATAGTCTTACCGGGTCCGGCCGGTGTGCGGGGCATCATGGAAAAATCGATCCAACCCGACATGCCTGGAGTCAGCAGCGCGGCTGAGCACGCGCTTGCCGGAACCGGCCCTAAACGGGGGCTGGGCCGGCTGTTGCCGTTCCTGGGCCCGGCTTTCATCGCCAGCATCGCTTATGTGGACCCGGGCAACTTTGCCACCAACATTCAAGGGGGCGCCCAGTTCGGCTACCTGCTGCTGTGGGTGGTGGTGGCTAGCAACCTGATGGCCATGCTGATCCAAACCCTGTCTGCCAAGCTGGGCATCGCCACCGGCCACAACCTGGCAGAATTGTGCCGCATGCACTACTCCAAGCCCTTGGTGTGGGTGATGTGGGTGCTCATGGAGCTGGTTGCCATGGCCACGGATCTGGCCGAATTCCTGGGGGCGGCGTTGGGGTTCAACCTGCTGCTGGGAATCCCCCTGGGGATGGCTGGAATACTCACCGCGCTGATCACCTTTTTAATCCTCATGCTGCAGCATCGCGGGTTCCGGCCCCTGGAGGTGATCATCACCGCCATGTTGGGGGTGATCGCCGTGTGCTACATTGTCGAGACGATCCTGGACCGGCCGGACTGGGGCCAGGTGGCTTATCATGCGGTGGTGCCCGGATTCGCCGGGTCGGAAAGCGTCCTGCTGGCCACCGGCATCCTCGGTGCCACGGTCATGCCCCATGTGATCTTTCTGCACTCATCGCTGACCCAGGGTCGGATCGTGGTCAAGGACCCGGAGCAGCGGCGCCGGCTCTTTCATTTCGAAATCGCCGACATCACGATTGCTATGGGGGTGGCCGGATTCGTCAATGCCGCCATGCTGATCATGGCCGCCGCGACGTTTCATCAGGCTGGGCTCGTTCACATCGCATCCATCGAAGAAGCCCACCGGACGCTGGAGCCGCTGCTGGGCAGTTCGGCGCGCTGGATTTTTGCGGTCTCCCTGCTGGCCGCGGGCCTCTCATCGACCACGGTGGGCACCATGGCCGGTCAGGTCGTCATGCAGGGGTTTCTCGAACGCCATATCCCCATCTGGGTGCGGCGGCTGGTGACGATCGCACCCTCCATGGTGGTCATTTTCATGGGGCTGGATCCCACGCGGACCCTGGTGATCAGCCAGGTGGTGTTGAGTTTCGGCCTGCCCTTTGCGGTGATTCCGCTGGTTCAATTCTCCAGGCGCCCTGAACTGATGGGGAATCTGGTCAACCGGCGCTTAACCACTGCCGCCGCCGCTGCCGTGGCGGGTTTGATCATTCTGCTTAACATCTACCTGTTGATTCAGACGCTATGGGGAGGGTAGGCTATGTTCAAGCACATTCTGGTGCCCCTGGATGGTTCCGTCCTGGCTGAATCGGCCCTGCCCGCGGCGGTGGTTCTGGCCACGGCATTGGATGCCCGGGTTACCTTGATCCACATCATCGAAGCGGGGGCCTCCCCATCGATTCACGGTGAACGCCATCTGACGGATAGCGCGGAAGCGCAGGTCTACCTCAAAGATACCGGTCGCCGTGCGTTCCCATCCGGTTTCCCATTCGACTGTCACGTGCACACGGCCGCCATGAAGGACGTGGCCGGCGGCATTGTGCTCCATGAAGGCGAGCTGGCGCCTGACCTGGTGGTCATGTGCACCCACGGCCGCAGCGGCCTGCGCCAGATGCTCTTCGGTCGAATCGCCCAGCAGGTGGCTGCTTCGGGGACGATTCCGGTGCTTCTGATCCGACCCCGGGAGGCGGGCCGGAACCGGCCCTTTGCCTGTCAGCGAATCCTGGCGCCAACGGACGGCACCGGGTTGCACACCAAAGGGTTGGACATGGCCGTCGACCTGGCCCGAGCGCTACCGGCCCGGCTGGAACTGCTGACGGTGATCCCGACCATCGGGAAGCTGACCGGCCGGCAAGGTATGACCAGCCGCTTCGCGCCGGGTGCGACGCAGGCGATGTTGGATCTGGAAACCGTTCAACTGCAAGATGGTCTCGCGGACCAGGCCGCTCAATTCGTGAGCCTGGGCATCCCCACCGGAACCCGGGTGGCGCGGGGGGAGCCGGCGGCCACCATCGCTGCCATGGCCGATGCATTGGATGCCGACCTCATTGCCATCGGAACCCACGGTACAATCGGCGCCGAGGCCTTCTGGACCCAGAGCGTCGGGGCGAGGCTGCTGGCCCGGACCCTGCGGCCCGTGCTGCTGGTTCCCGTTTAACTTCAATCATCAGGAGAAATACCAATGGTGAATGTTTTTTTGGCTGTCCTGGGAGTATTGCTTTTGGTGCTGGGCTGGAAACTGTTCTGGTTTTTCGTCGGCGTGGTGGGCTTCGCGGCAGGCCTGCAGGCGGTGCAGCTCTATTTCGGCCCCCAGCCCCTCTGGGTGCTCTGGGCGGCGGGACTGGTGTGCGGGATCATCGGCGCGATCCTGGCGTTGTTTTTCCAGAAACTGGCCATCGGTGTCGGGGGATTCGTGGCCGGCAGCACCATTGCCCTTCACCTGACGCTGATGATGGGTTACCATCCCGGAGCGCTGGCGGCCCTGATCGGGGGCGTCGTCGGCGCGTTGGCCCTGTATCTGCTTTTCGACTGGGCCCTGATCATCCTCTCGTCGGTGGCGGGATCCGCCTTTATCGTCGAAGCACTCGGCCGGCATGCCCCATATGCACCGGTGCTGTCTGCGGTGCTGATCGCCGCCGGCGTCATCTTCCAGGCCAGGCTGCTGCTGGTTTCCCGAAAGGGGAATCCTTAACTTCAAAAGATGATCTTACGGCGCATTTTGTTTGACTCACATGGCAATCGCCGTCAAAATTGGCACGAATTGAAATTCCAACCCTATCAAGGAGCCCAATCATGTTTAAAAAGATCCTTTACCCGACCGATTTTTCCGATGTGGCGGCAAAAGCACTGGTTTACATCAAACAACTCAAAGAAGCGGGAGCCCAGGAGGTGACCATCCTGCACGTCATCAACCAGCGTATCATCGACGGGTTGATGCGTCATGCCATGCTGGATAAGGATATCCTGCAGTGGCGAAAAAAGGCCGAGGAGATCGCTCAGGACTCGCTGGTGGAAATGAGTAAAGAGTTGGAGTCATTAGGGCTTTACGGTGAAGACGGTTGTCAAAACCGGTTTCCCCTGGCGCGAAATCCTCGAGGTGGAACAAAAGGAGTCACCGTCCATCCTGGTTATCGGATCCCATGGGCGGTCCAACCTTGGAGAGGTGTTCCTGGGATCGGTTTCAGACCGGGTGATCCGCAAAAGCAAAGGGCCGGTCATGGTCATTAAAAGGGATCCCGAGGATTGAGATCATACGAACCGTACACACCGATCGATAAAACAAAGGAGCGGGCCATGAAGAAAGTAACCTTAATCGTTTTGGGCATCCTGTTAATCACCCCCTTGAGCGTTGGCGCAGAAAATGGGGAAATTTTATTTAAATCGATGGGCTGCATGTCCTGTCACCACCCGGAAAAGACTTCCAAAATCAATCCTTCCCTTGTGGATATCGCCCGGGCCTATCAGGGCAAGCAGCAGCAGTTGATCGGCTATTTGAACGGCCAGGAAGATGCCATTGTCAAACCGGAAAAGGCCGCCATGATGAAGCGCCACGTGGAGAAGACCAGCGCGTTGACCGATCAGGAACGGGCCACCCTTGCGGATTACATCTTGGGGCATTAAATTTGTTCATATGGAACCCTCCTGGCGACAGCCAGCTCATGAGCGGCGGTCTGACATCGGCCCGTGTCCTGGGTTGTCACCTCGTTCCCGACAGCTGAAAAGGAACATGCTATGCCCGCCTTCAGTCTGATTCATTGCAAACCTGCCTGCCTTCGGGCCTTTGTGGTGATTCTCGCGGTATTGGTCGTATCGGCTTGTGCCCAAGTGCCCATCACCAATCGTTCAGGCCTGCACCTGGTGCCCAACGCCGAATTGGCCACCATGAGCGTTGAGCAGTACCGAGGGGTTCTCGGGGAAAGTCAGCTTTCCACGGATGCCCGCCAGGTGGCCCTGCTGCGCAGGGTGGGGTTGCGCATCGCCAACGCTGCGGAAACCGTATTGAAGGAATCAGGAGCACCGGACGCCATCGCCGATTACCACTGGGAATTCAATCTCATCCAGGACGACAAGACCGTCAATGCGTGGGTCATGCCCGGCGGCAAGGCTGCGGTCTATACCGGCATCCTGCCGTATACCCGGGATGAAACCGGACTGGCGGTGGTGCTGGGGCATGAGGTGGGGCACGCCCTAGCAGGCCACGGCAACGAACGTCTCAGCCAGGGCCTGCTGACCCAGCTCGGCGGAACGGTCCTGGCGGTGGCCCTTCAAAGTCAGCCCCAGCAGACCCAGGCTCTTTTCATGCAGGCCTTCGGTGTGGGCACCAGCGTCGGGTTTCTGCTGCCATACAGCCGGCTGCACGAGAGTGAAGCCGACCGCATCGGCCTGACGCTCATGGCGCGGGCGGGATATGATCCGCGCGAGGCGATTCCCTTCTGGCAGCGTATGCAGGCGCAGAAGCAATCCCGGCCGCCGGAGTTTCTTTCGACCCATCCGGCACCTGAAACCCGCATCCGGGACATCCAATCCCATATGGCCGAAGCGCTGCCGTACTACCAAAAATCCATCCGATAACGGGTCGTACCAGAGCTGCAATACGGGGCGCCTGCCCCGGTTAGTCCGGCAGCGATCGGCGAGCGGTCTACGTTGATGGCGCAGCAACTGCATCCCGGTATTCCCTGACGGGCAGAATTTGCCAGCGGTCCCCGCCCTGCAATTCGAGCACGCAGTCGTGATAATCCAGAAGCGTGCTGCGATGGCCCACGCTGATATAGTGAATTCCCAACGCCTTCAACGTGCCGTAAAGGTGAACCTCGTTTTCCCGATCCAAGGCACTGGTGGCTTCGTCCAGTCCGGCGATGGCCCTGAGCAGGGAGCTTTTACCGACACCGCTGCGGCCGACCACCACAAGATTGTCATTGCGCGCCAGCGAAAATGATAAATTCTCGATTAAGCGGCGTGTGTTGTCCGGCGTCATCAACGTCATCCGGTCGAGGGTTTCATGGATAGGCCGGGTAGACGGGGCTTTCACAAAAATGGGTTGAAGGGGATGCGGGAGAGGCGTCAATGATAACAACGACCGGCACCGAACGAATCGCTGTCGGTACCGGTCGCGGGGATTAAATGGACCCAGGCACTGGAGATGTTATTGCGCAGCCTCCTCGAAATGAGTGACCATGATGGAACGGTTGGTCTTGCCCTTGGACAGGGTGCCGGTCACTTTCACGGTTTTACCGATCATGGCAGCCATATTCTGGCCCAGAATCGTGAAGGTCTGGCCATCATCGGTTTTGATCATGGTGATGCCCTTTTCGCCCTTTTCGACCATCCCCTGGATAGTTTCCTCGGCTTTCTTGCCTTTCTCCGCAGCAATGACACTGGTTGTGATCAACAGACCGACGATCACAAAAAGGGCCACTGCCAATTTAAAAACGTTGCTTTTTTTCATCTTCGCGTCTCCTGAGGTTGACGGTTTATCAAAGCCATCGAACAAGGTTTGGATTTCATATCCTATCCGGTGGGAAGTGCCTGGGCTTGGCAGAAGGTGCCGTTTTCCATTCCTACAATAATCGTGCCAAATAAATAATTAATGAAAACAAATGGTTAAATAAGTCGGCACGAAGTTGGGAACCGGTGGTTCCGCTTTATTTACCGCTTCCCCGACACGCAGTCCTCCCTCGTCATGCGATTTCCATGTAACTTAAAGTATTGTTTAGTATTTATCATTTGCCTGGAATACAGTTCCATAGCTGCAAAAAAGGAGTTCCCAGTTCCGCTTTTGATGCCTACGGGTCCTGCACTTTCCGCTTTTAATGGATCGGACATTCAGGATTGCCGGCGGGTGATGAAATAATTGAAGGTGTTGGCTGGCATCGCCGATGACCCGTCCCGCTGCAACCGAGGGCGACCTGAGATTGATTCGCTTATCGTTGGAGGTCGGCCAGAGCCTGGTCAGGTCCCAATAAAAAGAGGATGTCGCTGTCCTTGATGACGAATCGGCCGGTGGGGATCATGACCACGTTTTCGGGCACCAGTTCCTTCACGGCCACCACCTGAATTCCGTGTTTGTTGATCAGATCCAGTTCCATCAGGGTCTTTCCGATAAACGCTCTTGGGGGGGACAGCTGGGCAATGCTGTAGCCCTCCATGAGTGGCAGGTAGTCGAGTACGTTGGGGTTGTCCAGTCGCTGGGCCGCGGTCAGGGCGATATCCTTTTCGGGGAAATAGATCTCATCGGCACCGATTTTCTGGAGAATGCGGCCGTGGGCATTGCTTACCGCCTTGGCCACCACCCGCTTGACGCCCATATCCTTGACGTTGAGGGTGGCCAGGATGGAGCTGTTGAGCACGGACCCGATGCTCACCACGACGGCGTCCATCTTTTCCAGCTCCAGTTCTTTGAGGGCCTGGAGATCGGTGGCGTCGGCAATCACGGCCCGGCTCACCTGATCCCGGATCTCCTGGACCTGCCGGGGGTTGATGTCGATGCCAAGCACCTCGTGGCCTTTCTGAAACAGTCCGGAGGCGAGATAGAAACCGAAATTTCCAAGTCCGATCACGGCAAATTGTTTTTTCATTTTTTCATCCGATCATGATGTTTTCTTCGGCAAATTGAGTCCGGCTAGTGCGCTCCCGGCTTACGGCCAGGCCGATCACCATCGGGCCTAGCCGGCCGATGAACATGAGCCCGGTGATCGTGATGCGCCCGAATGGGGTCAGGCTGTCGGTAACGCCGGTGGACAGACCGACGGTGCCGAAGGCGCTGATGGTCTCAAAAAACAGTTCCAGGAAGCGACCGCGGGTTTCGGTATGGGAGACCCCTCCCAGTTCACTGATCATCAGCGTCATGATGGCCAGGGTGATGACCGCCGCGCTGATCATGACCACGCTGGTGGCCTTGGACATGCTGGTTTCGGTCAGGGTGCGCCGAAACACCTGGGGACGGCTGAATCCCCTCAGCCGTGACACCCCCAATACGGCTAGACCAGCCACGGTAGTGGTTTTGACCCCCCCGCCGCAGGAACCGGGGCAGGCGCCGATAAACATCAGGATACACAGCATGAACAGGGTCTCGTTGGCCATGCCACCCATATCAAGCGTGTTGAATCCGGCAGTCCTGGCGCTGATCGACTGAAACAGGGCTGCCAGCAGGCGGCCGGGGATGCTCAGGGGCGCCAGGGTGTTGCCCCACTCCATGTATAGAATCGCCAGGGTTCCCAAGAGGATGAGAAGGGCGCTGGCGGACAGGGCCAGGCGGCTGTGCAGGCTCAGGCGCTTCATGGTTGTTTTCCTGCCGAGAAATCTGTTTTTTACATCTGCGATGACCACGAAACCGATGCCGCCGATGATGATCAAACCACTTAGGACGCCATTAACGATCCAATCTTCCCGGTAGCCGACGAAACTGTCCCGGTAAAGGGCAAAGCCGGCGTTGCAGAAGGCGCTGACGGCATGAAAAACGGCCGGGTAGGCGGCTTGCCCCCAGCCCGTTGCCGGTGCCGTGCGCAGGTAGAGGCACAGCACCCCGGCCGCCTCGATGGCAAAGGCGGTAATAAAGATCGCCCTGAGCACCGAGCCGACGGTCTGCTTGCCCTCACCATAGGTAAAGGTGTCCTTGATAATGGCCTGGCCGGACAGGGTGGGGCGCCCTTTCATCATCATTAGCAGCAGGGTGGAGACGGTCAATATCCCCAGTCCGCCCACCTGGATCAGCAGCAGGATCACCAGCTGGCCGAACAGGGTCAGCTGCCGGCCGATGTCAAGGACGGACAGGCCGGTGACGCAGCTGGCCGAGGTGGACATGAAAAGGGCATCCACAAACCCCAGGGGCGACTCGGCGGCTGATGCCGGCAGCATGAGCAGGGCCGTGCCCACGGCGATCAGCAGGGCGAATCCCAGAATCGACATGCGTGCCGGCGAGCGCAGCAGGTGAAGGGAGAGGCGCGAGATCAGTGAAGCGTTTTCCATTGAGGATCTTAATCCAATCTTGCGGTCATCCTTTCCTGCGCCGTGCAAGCCGGGATGACCTTCAGCATTGCCGATCTTTAACGGCCCGGTTCCACCGGGCATTGCTTGAAAACCGGGTTGTCGCAGTGCTGGCACCTCACGGTATCGACGTGGGGCAGAATTTCGGAGATGGCCTCTTTCTGGGTGGTGAACAGGTGATCCCGACCGATGATGTCCAGATAGCCGCCCCGCTCGAGCACACGGTTCGCATCAGGCTTGAATTCACACAGGTAAAGGTCGCCCCGTTGTGCGCGGCGTCGCTGGGCCTCGCCGGCTATCATTTCGGCACCGGCGACATCGATGAAATTGATACCGCATCCGACAATCAGCACATGGCGCTTGTGGGTCAACTTTTTGTCGATGTTGTACAGGTATTCCCCCACATGGTTGACGGCCCCGAAGAACAGCGGCCCGTCGATGCGGATGATTTTCAGTTTCGGGCATTCGATCTCCGTTTCAACCAGGGCGGGGCCGAGGGTGTCGGGATTCGGTGCCAGGTTGGCGATGCGCGGATGGGCGGTGCGGTTCAGGTAAAGGATCAGGGAGAGCAGGACACCCGCGTAAATGGCGAACTCCAGGTCCAGGAACAAGGTGGCCAGAAAGGTGGTCAGCAGCACCGCCGTTTCCTCTGCACTGGTTTTTAAGATGGTGCGAATGTGATGGACGTCGATGAGATGGTAGGCCACCAGCAGGATGATCCCCCCCATGGCCGCGATGGGCAGGTAGGCGGTCAGGGGGGCGATGAGCAGAAGCAGCAGGGCCAGCAGGACCGATGAAAAGACGGCTGAAAGCGGTGTGATGGCGCCGGCCTGATAATTGATGCCAGACCGTGTGAAGGAGCCGGAACCGGCGTAGCTGGAGAAAAAGCTGCCGATGATATTGGACAGGCCCTGTCCGATGAATTCCTGGTTGCCGTCGATGGGCTGGCGGGATCGGCTGGCAATGGACCGCCCGATGGATAGGGCTTCGATCAGTCCGAGAAGGGCCACGGCCAGCGCTTTGGGAGCCAGTTGACGGATGGTGTCGAATGAAAAGTCCGGCAGCGAAGGCGGCGGAAGGGTGGCCGGCATCTGGCCGACGAGACGGATGCCGTGCTGGTCGCCGTCCATCAGCAAACAGACCAGGCTGCCGATAATCATGGCAAAAAGCATCCCCGGCCAGCGGGGAATCATGATCCTGAACCCCACTGCAAAAGCCAGCGTGACCATGGCCACGGCAAGCACATACGGGTTGATATGCTCAACTTCGTGGAGAATGGTCATCCAGATATGCAAAAATGAGTGGCCGCGCGGGATGACGAGACCGAAAACATGTTTCATCTGGCTTGTGGCGATGAGGATGGCCGCGCCCGAGGTAAAACCGACAACCACGGCGTGGGAGACGAAATTGACCAGTGCGCCCAGCCTGGCCAAACCGAATGCCAGCTGGTATACCCCCGCCATGAAGGTCAGGGTCAGGACCATCCGTATATAGGCTTCGGAGCCGGGTTCGGCCAGTGAACTGACGGAGGCGAACACGATAATCGAAATCGCCGTGGTGGGACCGGATATCAGGTGCAGGGAGGATCCGAAAAGCGCCGCCACGATCGGGGTGACAATGGCGGTGTAGAGGCCGTACTCCGGAGGCAGGCCGGCGATCATCGCAAAGGCCACCCCCTGGGGAAGAACGATGACGGCACCGGTGAGCCCTGCCAGCAGGTCGGCCCGCAAGGTATCCCAGCCGATAAAATTCCACCAGCGCAGAAACGGAAAGATGCTTCGCCACCAGGATCTGCCGAGGGTCGTTTGGGGCTCCAGATTATACCGATTCATGATCTTCGCTCATGCCGCGGGGGGCTCCGGGGTCGCTGTCATGATTCAGTCTTCCACCACAAAGGGAACAATGTTTACCTTGAGCGCGTTGATCCCGTCAACTTTCTCCGCCAGCCGTTTGACCTTGGCGGCGATTGTTTTTTCATCCACCAGCGACCCCCGGACGCTCACGAACACCTCCCCATTACCGGCATCGACAACTACCTTGGGGAACTCCTTGACCAGAACGGCTTCGACCCGTGACGCCAGGGCGGCATCGTCGAGCCGCTGCCGGCTATCGTCGGTGGTTTTAAAGCAGGGCTGGTCCAGGGCATGAAGAATGATGGCGACTGCATCATCCACCCCCATGTTGCCGATGTGCAGGACCATGTCATAGAGCAGGGGGTTCCAGGTGTCCTGGCCGAAAAGCTGCATGCCCCATTTGCGACGTTCGGCGTCGTCGTTGACCAGCACCATGCGCGCCTCGTCGGCAGAGATGCGTTCACGCTTCATCTCCTCGCGCACCCGGTCTTCCAGGTCCGCGCTGATTCTGACCTTGAGGACGTGAGAAAACCGCTGCAGGAAGAAATGACCCGCCAGCCCGTGAAATACGACATTGTCGCGCTGCAGATGGCTCAACAGTGTTGCGCGGAAGAAAGCGACGAAGCGTTCCTTGCCGGAGGTGAACCGATCCAGGATCGTCGGGGCATCGTGGATCGCCCGGACCAGCTTCAGTTCGGGAATGTTGAAATGGTCGGAAGCCTCGAGAATGATCTCCCGCGAGATGCACTCATAATTCAAGGCCCGGGCTATTTTTTCGGCGACTTCCTTGCCCCGGCTGTAGGAGCCCCGCGATATGGTGACGATGGACATGAGCGGCGTTTTCCTTCTGTAGTAGTAAACTTCGGCATCGTCGATCGGTAAGCTGAACGTCCGTTTGAAATGTTGAGAACGTTAGGATCGTTTTTTCGCTCCCGGCTTCCTGCCATGCTTTCTGTCGGTTATAGCGCAAAGGATAGGGATCGTTCAATGTTCAATTTTCATGAACCCGTCGTAAGCAACCGGTCAGTGGCATGGGTCACGTCGAAGGCATACCGCCGGGGGATCAGGATTGAAGCTCCTGCAATTCCATGTTGACGGTGCCGATATAGTTGAACCGCGACAGCGAGCGCATGCCTCGCCGCTTGCGGCGGGGTTAGCGAGCGAACTGGAAATAGACTTTCATCCTTACGGTGAACCCTCCCCGCGGCTTGCCGCGGGGAGGGTTCAATGCTTCCGCCATTCGCGATGCCAGCCTGGATCTTTTTTCGCCAGCCAGGTCCACTGTACGTTCGTGGGTCTTTAGCGCGTGTCTGAAGCCACACAATATAAAATGGGAAATAACGAAGAGGGTGGCGATCAGGGTGGTTTCAAGGAATTCTTCTTTGATGATGAATTCCCGGGTCACGGGTACCCCCTGATAAAGGGTTTCTTATTCGTCGTTGGTCCGCACAAAGCCAAGGCCACGACATGAAGCAGGAACCTGGTCCGATCGCAGCCGCTCAGCCAGAAGCAGATTTTTTTTCTTTCCATCGACCGGGCATCAGGTAAGACGCCAGAATCCAAGTGCCTCATGGCAAAAACGAGCGGCTCGTCCGTTATGCCCGTGGGTGTCGATGAAAGATATGCCTGGCGACCTGGTCTAATTTATTGGCGTAATACATGCAGCGATAGATGACCTTATTATAAAGAGACCGAACTGGTTTCTTTGGATTGGTGATGATCTCATTGTCTTCCATCTGTTTTAATATTTTTTCCATCGGACTTCTGTATATCTGCATAGCAAACCTTCCTTGGCATTGGTGTTTCAGTTGCAGCTGGCCGAGCAGAAGACGGGTGCATCAGGGCCGGCTCACTTGAGTCACGCGATGGGTCGCCACAACGGATCCACTGACGCTAACATCCGATCCGCCCGGCAGTTTGAACCGCGAACTGAAAATCGATTTTTTTATCCTTACGGTGCTGCGCAGCACTGCCGTTACAGGCAGAACATTCCTCGCGGCTTGCCGCGGGGAGGGTTCAATCGTCAATGCACTGCAGCCGCAGCCGCAGCCGAAGACTGGCTGTCGTTTTCGATTTCTTCCGCTGCTTTTGCGATAGTAGCGCGGATTTCTTTTATCTTGAAGGGCTTGGCAATGAAATCAAAGGCCCCCTTGGCAAGCGACTCCCGGGCCACTTCGATGGTTGCAAAGCCAGTTATCATGATGACCTTTGTCGACGTGGAACTTTTGGAAACGTGCTCCAGGATCTCAAGTCCGTCCATGCTGTCCATTCGGATGTCGGTCACAACGATATCAAACGGTTTGTCCGACAGGCGCATCAGCGCTTTTTCGGGCTCGACAAAAACCTCCACACCAAACCCGTCTTTTTGCAAAGCCGCTTTGAGCCGCTCGCCAACAATGGGCTCATCGTCTATGATCAGAATTTCCAATTTCTTTTTCATGGTGCATCCTCCGTTGGGGCAACCCTTCTTCTCAGGATAGAGGCCAAATGGCAATGGGTTCAAGAATTATCACGTCGTTTCCGGAACCCGGTCTACCTGAAGTGTTTTGTGTATCTGGCGTCGCTGGTGATAGGCACGCATCACGAAAAAGAGAATCACCAGGCAGCCTGAAATTCCGCTGGCAAACAGGAAGAACTTGCTGGCGGCGTTGAAGTAGACGTCCCATGCAGGATCAAAGCCCAGGAGATCCAGTTGGCGCAGATAGATGGGAATGGCGATGATCCGGCTCAACACGCAAAGCAGAATGATCAAGCTGGTTACGAGCCGTATCACCTTTTCGTTGACCACCTTGACACCGTAAACGCCCAAATAAATGCCCAGCAGGGAGCCTATATAAAGAAGCATGGTCAGCCGAATATCCACAAATCCTTGGTAGGCATAGCTCAGTGCGCCGTAAGCGCCCATGAACATGGCCAGGTAGAGTTCTGTTCCCGCGGCGACAGCGGTCGGCACGCCGAAAACGTAGATCATGGCCGGCACCCCGATAAAGCCTCCGACACCGATGGTCCCGGCCAGGTATCCGGTGGCGATCCCGACGATGAGAATGACCCAGAGACTGACTTTGATATCGGCGACCTTGAAATAGATCACCGGCGGCAGGTTGAGCTTCGCGAGAAAATCCGCGATCTTCCGGGAAGGGCCGGCCCCTCCATTCTCTTGGCCGGAGGACTTGATCAGGTCTCGAAGCATGGATAGGGCAACGACGGTCAGGATGCTGGCGAAGACCACGCTGATGTACAAATTGGCCCCGGCACCTTTGGACATGCCATGTCCTGCACCTCCTTTAAACAGCATACTGGTGATCCATACGGCAATCTGAATGCCGAGGATGGCGGTACCCAATACGAAAAGGGCCAGCTTCTTATCGACATTTCCGGCCTCGCTGTGTTTGTGCGACCCGACCATGGCCTTTCCGAATTTGTGGGTAATATTGCTGGCGACTGCCACCACGCCCTCAATGCCCAGGTTCATCATTCCGGGTGTCATGAAAAATGCGCCGCCGCTGCCGATAAAGCCGCTCAACACGCCGCCGATAAAACCCAACAAAACCACCTGAAAGGCTGTCGACATGCTGATATGTAGAAAGTGGACTATCATTTGACCTCCTCTAACGACTTCGTAACGCCGGGATATTAATCAACGCCGACCAACTTGAGCAGCAGACCGGTGACCGTGCCGTAAAGATAAGCTACAAATGGAACAAACAAGACCACGCAAATTGCTGAAATTACTTTGGCTTTTTGGTGCATCGGGCCACCCAGAAAATTCAGGATCACATCTTGGAACATAAATACCGCCGCATAGATACAAGCAGCAGCCAACGCAAACGTCACCAGTTTAACAGCTTGTCGCGGACCGAAGAAAAATCGCGATCGGATCTCTTCGCTGGTAACCACGGGGACCTTGTATCGTTCACGGACATTGAGCGATAGTTCCCGGACCTGCCGCTTGCGAGCCTCGCGCCCCTTGTCCAGGAAAATATCGCCCAACACCACCAGGGAACAATTGGTGGCGTCCTTGACCGCCTCAATGATTTCTTCGCTGCCTCCGGTGATTGTTTTTCCACCGCCTGAGCGTCCAATGGAGACCAGTTCTTCCATGACCTTGCCAAGGCCGCCATCGTTGTTGGAGACATCGGGGCCGTCATCTTCCACCCCTCCTGTATATGCGGCCGGCTTGCTGTCTGCGGGCGGGTTTCCGACTTCATTCGCGGCCGCGGCATTGCATTCGTCGCACGCCAATTCTGAGCGAGGGACGATTTGCAGCAATTCGACAGCCGCACCCCAGCGCTGGGCAATCTGGTTGATGTGTTGAAAATTTTCGTCAACACCGTGGAAACGCTCCTGCACCCACAAGACATTGGTTTCGGCCATCGTGCACTGCACCTTGTTGCATCCCTCCAGCTGTTCGAGTACGTCGATGATGGCATGGTCGATCCCTTTTTGACCCGGCATGTAGGTGACTGTAACCGTCCCGGCGACGGCCCTGACCCAAAAATTGGCTCGCCGAGTCCTTTCATCGGTCGACAGGCGCAATTTGGCTTTGGCCGTCAGGTGATGATTTTCCATCGCTTTGCGGGTTTCCGTTGTTGTGCAATAATCCGGAAGTGTGGCGATGTTGACAAGCACATCGGACGCATGTGACAAGGAAATGGTCTGCAGATTGATGAAAAAATCGAAATAACCCGGGTCCTTCCACTCTGCCCGGTGAACATAATGCACCCATTTCTCAAAGTCCTCATCGATCTGGTCTAAATAGGTTGACACTTTCTCTCGCGGCAGGTTCAGGTCCGCTATCGCCTTCTCGATGCGCACCTCTTTCGGGGCCATCAGGCCGACACGCAACCGGTGCCGGACACCGGGAAGCAACAGATGCCCGGCCCGACCTTCGTAGATGAGGTTGCCGTCCCGGGCTTTTTCGCAGATGGCGGCCGTGATATGAGCCAGATAAATGTCCTTTTCCCGGGCGAGCCGTTCGTTGCGGACCGGTTTTTTAATGATCGATGTTTCGATTCGTCCCAATTTGATGCCCTGGGCGTGGGCCTGGTCCGCCAATTCCCTGCGACTCAACATCGGCCACCCCGTTTTACGAGCCAGTTCCTCAGCCAACTTCTCTGCCGAGCAGTGCGGCAGGCTTGAAATCATGATGATCGGCATGCTGTAAATTCCTCCTTTCTACACGAAATGAGCCGTTCCTTTTTCTCTAACGGTAATGAGTTGTGCACCAATCTTCGGTCTCAGACCTTGCATGGCATCTGCCATCAGTTTGTCGCCGGCTCCGAATACCAGCAGGTCGATGTTTTCCTCGGCGATCAATCCGGTGATTTCCTTTTCAAATCCATCCTGAGCAATATGGTAGGACACTGGCAGCCTCTGTTGGCATGCGCTCTGCACCAGATCGCGCAAGGCCTCCTGCACCCAGCTCTCAATATGCGAGTCCGCGCGTTTTTCATTCAGATCGATGGCGAGAATAATCACTTTGGCCCGCATTCTTTCCGCCAGTGCCAGGGCATGATACACGCCATTGAGATCATTGCAGCTGATGTTGAAGGGAACCAAGATGTTTCTTTGGCTGGGCACGTTCATACCACTTTCGCGGCTTGGGTTTTTCTCAACAGCCAAATCAATAAGCGTGCCAGATTGATTAATTCAATATTTTTGACGAGTTGGAAATTACCCGGCACTGAAAGGGCGAAAATAAAGTTTCAAAATGAAACTGACTAAGTTGGATCTGATTTATTTACGGTGAGTTATGTGAGAATTAGATCAAGCAGGCAAAGGTTCCAAAACGAAACGTTCCCCGGCCGTCGGGCGTCCCGCGCGTCTATTGGCTGCACCTGTCGGCTTTTAACTTAACCGAAACGGGCAAATAGGCGACTACACCAGCTGGTAACGTTTCAATTTGCGCCAGAGTGTGGTTCGGGGGATTTTCAGGATTTCGGCCGCCCGGGCCTTTTGAAAGTCGGTTTGCCGCAGGACCTGCAGGATGTGTTTTTTTTCCATCTCCTCGAGGGAGACCGGTGGGCTTTCCTCCATGCTGTCAATATCGAGGCGCTGCAGATCGGGCGGGAGATCTTTGGGGCAGATGATCTGATCGTCGCAAAGCGCGACCGTTCGTTCGATGATGTTTTGCAATTCCCTGACATTGCCCGGAAACGGATAATGGGTGAGAATCTCGAGGGCGTCGTCGTCGACCCCTTCGATCGCTTTGCAGAAGCCCGAATTGTACCTTGAAAGAAAATGGTGGATCAGCAGGGGGATATCGTCCCTACGAGCGCGCAGCGGCGGCAGGCTAATCAAAACCACATTGAGCCGGTAGTAGAGATCCTCCCGGAATTTTTTGGCCGCCACCAGTTCCTTGAGGTTCTGGTTGGTGGCCGCAATCAGCCGCGTATCCACCGAAACCGGCCGGATGCCGCCGACCCGGTTCAACTTGCGTTCCTGCACAAATCGCAGGAGCTTGACCTGCATGGTGGCTGGCATCTCGCCGATTTCATCTAGAAAGATCGTGCCTTCGTGGGATGCCTCGATGAGACCGATTCTTGTGTCGACCGCCCCGGTAAAGGCGCCCTTTTCATGCCCGAAAAGCTCGTTGGCAATCAACTCCTCCGTGAATCCCCCGCAATTGAAGGATACGAAGGGCCGATGGTTTCGCGGACTTTGTTCATGCACAATTCGGGCAACGATCTCCTTGCCGGTTCCGCTTTCTCCTTGAATCAGGACATTGCAGGTCAACGGCGCCACCTTGCGGATGAGTTTTTTCACGCCGCTGACGGCCCGGCTGTTGCCGACCAGATCCATGAATGAATGATTGGGAAAAAGAGCTTTTTTAAGGCTTTCCTTCTCTTTGACCAGGGCCACTTTTTCCAGGGCGCGAAAGACGAGCGATTTGAGTTCTGCGGTTTTGAACGGTTTGGTAATGTAATGAAAAGCACCTTTCTTGATTGCGGCGATGGCCGTATCGACGGCACCGTAGCCCGTCATGATAATTACTTCACAATTCAGGTCTGTTTTCTTCACCTGGTTCAGGACATCGAGCCCACTCATGCCCGGCAGTCGCAGATCGCACAAAACGACATCGAACGGTTCGGTTTGGTTTTTCTGGAGGAACGATTCGCCATCGGAAAAAACATCCACGCGGCAAGGTGCGTTCGAAAAATGGCGCTTGATCTCCCGGGCGGTAATGGCTTCGTCGTCCACCACGGCCAACCGGGGTCTGGCTTTTTGGTCAGTTCGTTTCGACATCTTTCTCCATCGGTAAAAAAATTGAGAAACAGGTGCCCTCTCCCTGCGTGCTCTCGACTTCGATACGACCGTTATGCTTGTTGATGATATTGTAGGAGACTGAAAGCCCCAGGCCGGTGCCTTCGCCCTCCTTTTTCGTTGAAAAAAACGGGTCGAAAAGCCGATCCAGATGCTCCGGCGGAATCCCTTTTCCGGTATCGCGAACATCGATTCGAATCTCCTTGGCAGCCGGATTCGTGATTATGACAACATCTATCCGACCGCCGCTTTCCATGGCCTGTATGCTGTTGAGGAAGAGGTTCAAAAACACCTGCTGGATGCCGCCCTTGTCGACCCTCAATTCCGGCAGATGCCCGCCTTCATTGGTCTGCGAAAATTTGACGCGGTTCAATCGCATTTCATTTTGCACCAGATCCGCCGTTTTCCGAACGATATCGTCGAGCGCCGCTTTCTCCGTCTTGGCATACCGGTTGCGAGAGAATTCGAGAAGTTTTTTGACGATGCCGCTGGTCCGTTCGGCCTGGCCCATCAGATCCTGATATAAACTTGATCTTTCTTCGACCGAAAGGTCCTGGTCCTCTTCCACGAGCGATTCCACAATCAAGGATATGTTATTGATGGGATTGTTGAGTTCATGGGCAATGCCGGAGGTAAAGGTGCCGATCGATGCCATTTTTCGCGACTGCAGCAGCTGATTCTCTCTTTTATGGAGTTCTTCGACCATCTTGTTAAACGCATCGATCAACCGTGATATTTCGTCATGCCGGTCGGCTCGGTTCGGCAGTGGAACGAATTTTTCGCTGGCGACCTTTTTTGTCGCCTCTTCAACCACCTTCAAGGGCCGCAGGATGCTGCTGCTGATGAGCTGAAAAATATAGACGAACAGCAAAAAGAAAAAAAAGATGAGTACCGCGAAGTAGATGACATAACGATGCAAACGAACCTTGATCCGCTCTCGCTTGAGATTGATGAGACCTTCCGAAAAGGTGATGAGCTTCTTCCCGCTTTCCCTGATTTCAAGCAGGTCGGGAAGTTGTTCCCCTTTTTTCACGATGGACATGTAGCCATTGAGAAGATTCTTGTACGCGTCCAGATCCCCCATGAACTGGCTGTATTTCTGATTGCCGGCAACGGCAATGATGTCGGGTGCGATTTGTTGAAAAGATGCATCGACCTGGAGAAGGTAACGGCTGCATTGACCCAGCGAAACGGCATCCTGATAAAAAATCAGGTTCTTTTCGTATCGCCTCAGCTCCAGGACATCATCCAACAGGTCATCGAAGCTTTCAATGATCATGAGTTTAGCCTCGAGATAGCGCGTGTTCTGATAGGCGAGGAAGGCCAGGGCAACCACGAAAAATACACACAGACTAAAAAGAATGATGACCTTGCTGCGGATGGTTTTCACTGCAAGGACTCCCTAATTGAAGGAAAATAAACGCCCGGGGCTTACGGGACGTGATCGAACGGTTAGATCGACCGGCAAATGTATTGAGCATGGTGGATCGGGCTTGAGACTGGCTATCGTGAAACGAATCGTCGAGCTCCACGACGGAACCGTTAAGATGGAAAGCCAACCGGGGCCTTGGACCCGGGTTACGGTATGCTTGCCTCTATATCGAAAGGCAGCCCCGTCATGAAACGGGCTGCTCTGCCTTGAGTTGTTTCAGCTTTCTCCACAAGGCGGCGCGGCTGATTCCCAGTACCTCTGAGGTCCTGGATTTGTTGCCGTGGTTGGCTTCGAGGACTTCAACGATGTAATGCTTTTCCAGCTCCGCCAGCGTTGAAAACTGCCTGGGTTCCAACGGCATGGCCGATGTCGGATCGTCGAGAAATCTTTCCGGCAGGTGTTTTCGTTCAATGGTGCTGCCGTCGGCAAGGATCACCGCCCGCTCGACGATGTGCTCCAATTCCCGGACATTGCCGGGGAAATCGTAGTCAATGAGGCGATTTACGACCTCCGGCGAAATCGAATCGACCGGTTTGCCCAGTTCCTGGCGGTATTTGTCGAAGAAGTACCGAAACAACGGGTGAATGTCATCCCGGCGCTCGCGCAGCGGCGGAATGGTCAGTTCGAAAAGTTTCAGCCGATCATAGATCGCTTTTTTAAACGATCCCGCGCTGACCCGTTTTGCCAGGTCCGTATCGGTGGCAACCAGAATGCGAATATCGATGCCGGTATCCGCAGTACTGCCGGATCGTTGACTGTCGGCCATGTCGAGGATACTTTGCAACTGATCCTGCATCGTGAGGGGCATTTCTTCAACCTGGTCGAAAAGGAGCGTTCCCACCGGGTCGGTGCTGAAAATACCGTCGTGGGTCCGGATGGCCTCGGATAGATTCCCGCTTTTGTAACCCAGCAGTTGCCCGGCGAGTCGCTCGTTGCCGAAGTTTGAACAATTGATGGCCAGAAAACGATGCTTTCGGCGCATACTCCCTGCGTGGATGGCTCTGGCTGCCAGTTCCTTGCCGGTACCCGGCTCTCCACGCAGCGTGACCCTGCAGTCCAGTGATGCCGCGCGTTCAATATTTTTGCGTAACTCCTGCATGGCCGGTGTTTCACCGACAATGCGCAGCTGGTCCACGTCACCGGATCGATTCGTACCGGTTGAACGCCTTTCGATCCGATCGCCGGTGTCGAAAAGATCGCGATGGGGGTGGATCTCGATCTCATTGGCGGGGTAGGTGACAGACGGGTTGGCGGTGCCGACCGGCGTGCGGGAGGATTCCGCCGCGGGACGGATGACCACGACTTTTCCATCGGCATTCAGTTTCTTGATAAAGCCCCAGAACGCCCCCATCTGATCCTTTTCGAAATAAAGCGCGTTGAGCGATTCGGTGGCCTCTTTGACTTTTTCGTTGCCATGCCCGGTGAGCAGGACGGTTTTTAAGTCAGGATGGATCTCCTTGAGTTTGGTTATCGTCACCAGACCATTCATACCGGGCATTTGAAGATCGACGATGGCCAGGTCGATTATATTTTTCATGGCAATATCGATTGCCGACATGCCATTGGTCGCCGTCAAGGGCAGGAAGCCCAGCACTTTCAGCCGCTGGGCAATGGATTGAAGCAAATTTTCTTCGTCATCGACCAATAGGACGCGTCTTGCCTTTTCGGTCATGTTTTGTTCCTCCCGCCAGGGTCGAGACAATTTGTTTCATTTTCGCAAATAATCAAACAAAGTGTTTACAAATTAAACTTTTTATTTTATGTGTCCCATATAAATTATGTTTTAAAACAAATCAACAAAAAAAACGTTTTAAAATGAAACACTATGACCTGTTGATTGTCGATGACGAACAGCGCTATGCTGACATGCTGGCCAAGCGTTTGAGCCTGCGCAGGCTGACCTGCAAGGTCTGTTACAACGGCCGGACGGCCATAGACATCGTCGGGGAGGAACCTTTTCCGGTGGTTATTCTCGACCTGCAATTGCCCGACCTATACGGCACGGAGGTTTTGACACGGATCAAGCAGTGCCGGCCCGAAACTGCAGTCATCATTCTGACGGGTCACGGGACGGATAAAGACCGCGAGCAGTGCATCGCCCGGGGGGCGCATGCCTTCATGAACAAACCGTTGGACATCGATCGGTTGGTGGCCATGATGGCGCGGATCAATGAGAGATCGTCACGATGAAATCCCTGAACCGACTTGCGGGGGCCATGTGGCCCCGGTTTCACCGCAACCACGACGAACATTTCAATCCGTATTATACGTTCCAGGATTATCGACAGACATGGGGCATGACGATTTTTATTCTGATGATGACGGCCCTTTTGCCGCTGATCGTCATGACCCTCATCTACTACCAGCTCATCGAAACATCCATCAACACCGAATCCCTCCTGCGCACCGAGCGGCTGGCTTCGAACGCCCGCCGGGCGGTCACTTACTTTCTGGAGGAACGCCTGGCGGCCCTGACGTTCACCGTCAATGAAATGGATTACGACCAGTTGACCAATCCCGGGCACCTTTCCGAGGTGCTGAGGAATTTGAAGCTGGGTTTTGGCGGGTTGACCGATCTGAGCGTGATCGCGGATACCGGAACCCAGGTGGCCTATGCCGGCCCCTTCAACCTGGAAGGCAAGGATTACAGCAATCAACCCTGGTTCATGGAGTGCCAGCAGCACAATGCCTGCGTCAGTGAAATCTTTTCGGGCTACCGCGGCGTTCCCCATATTGTCGTGGCCGTCAAATCCATTCGCCCCGACGGCCGGCTCTTTGTGCTGCGGGCGACCCTTGAGACCGAGCGTCTGATACAGACCCTCTCATCTTACAAAACCGGCGAGCACGCGGATATCTTCCTGGTCAACCGCAATGGCCTGCTCCAGACCCCGTCGCAGTTTTACGAAGGGGAATCCCAGCATGTGAATATTGCCCTGCCGGATTATTCCGACCGGACGAGAGCCGTCATGTCGACCGATCGAAACGGTCAACCGATCCTCGTCGGCTATGCATTCATCGACACCGCGATTGCCCCTACATCGTTTATCCTCATGGTGGTTAAGCAAAAAGCCGGGATGATGAAAGTGTGGCTGGACCTGCGGTCACAAATCAACTGGTTTTTCGGCGTCAGTGCCATGATTATCGCCATCGTGATCACCCTTACCTCCACGGTGATGGTCAACAAGATTTTCCAGGCAGACCGGCAGAAGGCCGAAACCATGGTCGCTGCGGAGCAGAACTGTCAACTGGCTTCCATCGGACAGCTGGCCGCCGGGGTGGCCCACGAAATCAACAACCCGCTGGCGTTGATCAATGAAACCGCCGGCTATGTGAAAGACCTGTTCACCATCAAAGATCAATACAAAGACGACGCCGAACTGGTGGAACACATCGACTCGATTCTCGACGCGGTAGCGCGTTGCGGCGCCATCACCCGGCAGTTGCTGGGCTTCGCCCGCCGTTTTGACGTTCAAACGCAGCCCATCGATCTGAAGGAAATGGTTGCCGATGTGATCAATTTCCACAAGAAAGAGGCGGAATATCGCAATATCAAGATTCATGTGGACATTCCGGAAACCATTCCGCCCATCGAGACCGATCGGGGAAAACTGCAGCAAGTCATCCTCAATCTGGTGAACAACGCCTTTCAGGCCATCGCCGACGGGTGCTTTCTGGACGTGCGGGCGGAAATGGATGGGACGGAGCAGGTGCGCCTGTTCATCCAGGACAACGGGTGCGGTATTCCGGAAGATCACCTTAAGAAAGTATTCGAACCGTTTTTTACCACCAAAAAGGAAGGCCAGGGAACCGGTCTCGGCCTCTCGATTACCTATGGCCTGGTCCAGAAACTTAATGGAAACATCACGGTTCAGAGCAAGGCGGGCCAGGGAACCACGTTCGTGGTCACGCTGCCCATTCAACTCAAGAAGGAAACCCAATCATGAAGGTGCTGCTGGTAGACGATGAAGAAAAATTTGCCTTGATGCTGGCCAAACGGTTGGCACTAAGGGGAATTCAGGCGGACGTGTTCTTCTCCGGTGAAAAAGCCCTTGATACGGTCGAACAGGGCAACCGTTTTGATGTGGCCATTCTTGACGTAAAGATGCCGGGAATCGGCGGCATCGAGCTGAAGCGGAGACTGGGCCTGCTGGATGGGCGGATGAAGTTTGTCTTTCTGACCGGCCACGGCTCCAAAATGGATTTTACGACGGGGGTCCTTGAGGCGGAGAATTACCTGCCCAAGCCACTGCAGATCGAAGTGCTGATCGAAACCCTGAACCGCCTGACCGAAGGGCCGCCAGGTGCCTCCGAACGCGACGGTTGATCGGGACGGGGCCGCTCGGCGGATGTTCCCGCAGCGGGTAATGATATCTGTAAATGAGGGATACGGATGGACAACGCAAAAGATTGGTTTGGATACGACAGCCTGGCCTTTTTCGGAAAGGTCAACGCCTCAATTTCCCATGAGCTGAAAAACGTCATGGCCATCATTTCCGAAACGGCCGGACTGCTCGGCGACTTGTCGGAAATGGCCCGGGGGGGCACATCCGTCGATCCCGATATGCTCACCAGCAGCACCGACAGCATCGTCGAGGAAATTCAGCGGGGATTCACCACCATCCGACAGATGAATCGGTTTGCCCACAGCGTTGATACCCCCGTTTTATCCGTGGATCTGATGGACATCCTGGACCTGGTGCGCAATCTTTCCGGGTACCTCGCCTTTGCCGGAAAGACCCACCTGGTCACTGGCGAAGGGGCTGCCCCCATGGCGCTGACCTGTCCGTTCATCCTCCAGGCAATCATCTATCAGGCGGTGGTCCAGACGTTCCGGAATAGCGGTCCGGCGGCGGAACTGGATATATCCGTTCAGTCCAAAAACGAATCGATCTGGCGGATCCTGATTGACGGCTTCAGTCTCAAGGACGATGAGGAATTCCCCGATGACCGCGTCATGCGCATGGCGGATTCGATCGGTGTTTCCATTCATTATGATCGCAGTTCGCATCGCCTGGGGATAGACGTTCCGGTCTCCATTGGGCTTGCTCAGGGCAATGGCGCAGCTGGATGATGGCCGGAAAAAAAACTGCGGCGACCGGGCATTTGTCTCGGCAACGGAAAAGATAAGGATAGGAGTGGCACATGTTGGCAAAGGTATTTCCCTTTTTGGCGTGGTTCAAAAACTACGACAAGGCATCTCTGCAACTTGACGCGCTTTCGGGCCTGACCGTGGCCCTGGTTCTGATCCCTCAATCCATGGCATATGCCCAGCTTGCGGGACTGCCCGCCTATTACGGACTTTACGCCTCTTTTCTGCCGCCGATGATTGCCGCCCTGTTCGGATCGAGTCGCCAGCTGGCCACCGGACCGGTAGCGGTGGTTTCCCTGATGACAGCGGCCTCCCTCGCGCCGCTGGCCACCGCGGGCAGTCCCGGATACATCGCCTATGCCATTCTGTTGGCCCTCATGGTCGGTCTCTTTCAGCTGACCCTGGGCATCCTGCGGTTGGGGTTGGTGGTCAATTTTCTGTCTCACCCGGTGGTCAACGGCTTTACCAACGCCGCCGCCATCATCATCGCCTCCTCTCAACTGTCCAAAATGTTCGGTGTAACCGTCGACACCGCGCCGCACCATTACGAAACCATCATCCACGTCGTCAAGGCGGCCACCCACTACACCCACTGGCCGAGCCTGCTGATGGGGGTATTCGCCTTCGGCATCATGTACGGCCTCAAGTGGCTCTCGCCGCGGATCCCCAATGTTCTCGTGGCCGTGGTCATCACCACCTCCATCTCCTGGGCAACCGGGTTCCAGCACGACCGGAACGCCGGCATCGAAGCAATTGAATCCCCTGCTGTGCGTAACCTGATCGGACAGTTCAACGCCGCATCCTCAGCGTTGCCGGCGCTTGCGGAAGGGCGGACACGGTTCGGTGAAGCATTGAACAAGGCCAAGCAGAGCCATGACGAGATCGGCGTGCTGGATGCCGAGCACAACGTGGACCTGGCCAACCTGAAGATCTCACGCCTGCAAGAGGAAGTCCACGGCAACCGGGAGCAGATCAGGGCGATCCTGCTTGGCGGTGTTGCCCAGGCCGATGGATCTTTTAAATTTTATCCGCAAGATAAACTCCCTGCCGGTGTGGAAAGCGACGGGCGCACATGGCGCATCAAGGTCGGCAATGAACCCCTGGACACCGCTAAACTCAAGATGACGGGCGGCGGCGCAGTGGTCGGCACCATACCAAAAGGTCTGCCGTCGCTTGACATGCCGCCGATAGACCTCGGGGTCATGTTGCATCTGATTCCTTTCGCAGCGATTATTTCACTGTTGGGCTTCATGGAAGCGATTTCCATTGCCAAGGCAATGGCCGGAAAAACCGGACAACGACTCGATCCCAACCAGGAACTGATCGGTCAGGGATTGGGCAATATCTTCGGCGCGATCGGAAAGAGTTATCCGACCTCAGGTTCATTTTCGCGTTCGGCGGTCAATCTCCAGGCCCGGGCCGTTTCTGGATTATCAAGCGTTTTCACCAGTCTGGCGGTCGTGATTGTTCTTTTATTTTTTACGCCATTGCTTTATCATCTTCCTCAATCCGTGCTCGCGGCGGTCATTATGATGGCCGTTATCGGGCTGCTGAACGTTTCCGGTTTTATCCACGCCTGGAAGGCAAAATGGTATGACGGTGCCATCTCCATTATTTCGTTTGTCGGTACCATGGTATTTGCGCCCCACCTGGACAAGGGCATCATGATCGGTGTCGCGCTCTCCCTGGCGGTTTTTCTTTACAAGAGCATGCGTCCCAGGGTGGCTTTTTTGTCCCGGTCGGAGGACGAGGCGTTGCGCTGTGTCACGACCCACGGGCTGCAAGAGTGTCCGTATGTGACCCTGGTGCGCTTTGACGGCCCTCTCTTTTTTGCCAATGCCAGTTATTTGGAAGACACGATCACCGAAATCATGCGCAACAAAGCGGGTCTCAATCACATCCTCATCGTTGCCAACGGGATCAATGACATCGATTCATCGGGTGAGGAGACCTTGTCGCTGCTGGTGGATCGAGTCAGAAGCAGTGGCATCGACATATCGATGAGCGGCGTCAACGAGTCGGTCATGGAGGTGTTCGGCCGCACGCACTTTTTAGCCAAAATCGGTGAAGACCATCTTTACCCGACCATGGAAAAAGGCATCGTCACCATCCATGAAACCGCTCACGGGCAGGACCAGGAAGCGAACTGCCCACTGTTGACCGCTAGCCGGCTTGTTGAAGTCTAAAAGAAGGAGTTATCCATGCCAGTCATTTCCCTATTCAGCGGCAGCTATTGTGGCGAGGAACCGGTCCTCCAGGAAATCGGTGCTCGAACCGGTTATCGGCTGATTACGGACCGGGAAATCATTGCCGACGCCAGCCGTCTCTCCAAAATCCCCGAAAACAGGATCGAGCGGGTGTTTTCCGATAAGAAATCGGTATTCAACCGCTTGACCCGTGAACGCGAGCGGTCGTTCGCCTACCTTCGGATGGCCCTTGCAAAAGGCCTTTCCGAAGACGATCTGATCATCAGCGGCTTTGCCGGTCAGCTGATCCCGCGCAACATCAACCATGTGCTGCGGGTTTGCCTGATTGCCGATATGAATTCGCGAATGGCGGTCGCCGCCGGTGAGCGACGGATCACACAACCCGAGGCCCTCAAAATCATCCACCGGGAAGATGAGACGTATGCCGAATGGATCTACCTGCTTTTTGGCACCAAGGATCCCTGGAATGCCTCCCTCTATGATATCTCCTTTCCGACCGACAAAACAACGCCGGATGAAATTGCTGCAACGATTGAAAAAAGCATCACCGCCTCAGTCATCAAGCTCGCCGGTCGATCCAGAACGGCGGTCGATGATTTCAATATCGCCGCCCGCGTGGAAATCGCTCTGGTCAAGAAAGGCCATACGGTTGGAGTCGACGTCCGGGCAGGCGTCGTCACATTGACCATCAACAAGCATGTGTTGATGCTCAGTCGCCTTGAAGAAGAGCTTAAAGAGATCGCCGGACGGGAGCCGGGGGTAATCTCGGTTGAGACCAAGGTGGGGCCCGGGTATTACCAGACGGACGTTTACCGTCGCCAGGACTTCGACGCACCCTCGAAGATCCTGCTGGTGGACGACGAGAAAAAATATGTCCAGACGCTATCCAAACGGTTGATGATGCGTGAACTGGAGTCGGCGGTGGTCTATGATGGTGAATCGGCCCTTGAACTGGCTCGGGAGGACCAACCCGATGTCATGATTCTAGACCTCAGAATGCCCGGTATCGATGGCATCGAAGTGTTGCGCCGCGTGAAAAAGACCCACCCGGCGATCGAGGTCATCGTTTTGACCAGCCAAGGATCGGAAGCCGATAAAAAAACGTGCATGGAATTGGGTGCGTTCGCCTTCCTGTCCAAATCGGTGGATATCGACGAGCTGAGCAAGACCATCGAGGCCGCTAACCAGAAAATCCGTCAACGGCGAGCGGGCCAGGAGTCCGGCCGGACGGAAGGTTAGCGATCATTCAGATCTAGTCAAACTGGGTTGCGATCAAGGCATGCGAAAACGTTTACCGCAGGCGCCCCGAAGGAAGTGCCCTCGGGGTGCATATGGCTGATATTCCGAGGATTATCTTTCCTTAACCTACATCGGTGGAGGGTGTCATGGAAACGGACAACACGATTAAAATTCTTTTGGTCGATGACGAAGTCAAGTTCTTGAAGGCGGTTTCAGACCGCTTATCCATCAAGGGTTTCGACGTGACGACGGCAGCCAACGGAGATGACGCCATCGACGCGGCCAACAAGGGGGGCTTCGATGTGGCGGTGGTTGACCTGCAAATGCCGGGAACCGACGGGGCCCAGGTTCTCAAAATTCTAAAAAAGAACCACCAGTTTATCGAGATTATCATGCTGACCGGGCACGCCACGGTGGACTCGGCCGTGGAATGCACCAAGCTCGGTGCATTTAAATACCTCGAAAAGCCCTACGATTTCGACAAACTGGTGGAAGCGCTCAAAGAAGCCTATCAGGCCAGACTGCAAAAGAAGTTTGAAAGCAATCTGAAACGGATGGAAGCGATTCAGAAATTGTCCACGCATCAATCCCCGCTGGGGCTGCTCAGGGCAATGGCGAAGCTGGATGATAAACGCAAATAGGGGCTTTGACCAGTGCTTCAATTCAACGGCACTCGGATAATAGCGACCAAAGATAATCAATACCCATGTGGTCCCGACCCTTCAAGCGTCAAACCGGTCTGGATCGCCGACACTGAACTTAAGAATTAAAAGGAACATGATATGAAAAAATCGCTTAAGGTACAATCCGCTGTAGTCACCGTTTTTGCTTTTATTATTGTTGGGATGGTTATCGGCTGCGGCAATAAAGAGAAGTTGGAGACACAGGTCAGCGGCTCATGGCAACGCACACAGGGTGACGGCACCGTCGAGATCAAACTTGACAAAAGCCCAATGTCATTGGTCTTCGACGGCAAGACCTACGCTGCCACCATCGACAAGGTTGATGTGGGCCACAACAGTGTTCATCTCAAGGTGGCAACAGACAATGGGGCCTCTGAGGAGTGGATTCTGCATCAGATTTGGAATGACAACGGATCGACATTCACGCTGGCCTTCAGTCATAACGGTACGCAAGAGACACTCGTGCCCGCCGGCCGATCTTAGCGGGGGTTCAAGTCAAATTAAAAATGAAACTGAAGACTGCAACGATGCTATTTTTTTTGGCCATGGTGCTGGCCAATTTTCATCCAACGCTGTCTGACGCCGATGCAAATTCAAGCGTCGATGAAATGCAGACGGTGACGGCGTTTTCTTATCATGCCGGTCCGGGTGATTCCCGGCAGACCGCAAGCGCACTGGCCCTTTATGGCGCGAAATACCAGTCCGTTTTATTGTCGGCCGACCGTCTGGCCGGCAGGGGTTTGTTGCAAAATTACGGCGACAGGCAAATGGAGATCTTCTGCCTCGTCGTTGATAAACTTCAATACAGCATGCTTGACGATTCGTTTTCTGAAAAGGACCGCATCGCCGTGGCAAAGATTAAAAGCAGCGTTTCGCTGAAAGACTTTGTCAGAGCCGAAATCCGGAATGCCGAGTTTGAGAAGGAAGAAGCTAATTTTACATTGCAGGAAGAGATGGAACCGGTTGTGTCCCCGACCATCGCCCCGGCACAGGAATTATCCAGAGCGTATCGCTACGTCAGAAGACATCATTGGCGCATGGCAATTATCTACCTGGATCATCTTGAGAAGAAATATCCCCACTGGGGCACGCTTTTCACTGCCAAGTCGATTGCCTATCTGGGGATGCATGAAACCGAAAGGGCAATCAGCGCCTTATCGTCGGCCTGTTATTTGGGCGATCAGGAAGCCTGCCTGAAATTAAATGAACTGGATCCGTCGGATTGAGTTGCCGGACGAAGGTCAGAATTGTCTTTAACTCGTCAGATGGTTCTGTTCGGTCAGGATAAATTCCGCCGGTCAACAGCGGCCATAAACCGCTAACGCTCTTGCCCGGGCGGGGGGAGGTGAGAAATGAAATCATACCACGTGAAAAACCTGATGGTTCCGCTTTCAGAGTATGCCACGGTCTCTGAAGCAGCCACCCTCCTGGATGCCGTCAAGGCATTGAAGGAAGCGCAAGCCGCTTTTGATCAAAAGCGCTATCGGCATCGGGCCATTCTGGTGATCGACAAAAACAATCACATTGTCGGCAAGTTGAGCCAGCATGATGTGATTGAGGCCCTTGAACCCAAATACAAGGAGATGAGAAATTCTGCGCCCAGCGGTTCGATGCACCGACTCGGATTCAGTGATGACTTCGTCAAATCGACCATCGAGCAATACCACCTGTGGGAAAAAGCCCTTGAGAATCTGTGCGAAAAAGCGATCCACCAGAAGGTCATTGAACTCATGTATTCACCCGGCAAGGGTGAATTCGTGAATGAGAGTGCAAGCATGGATGAAGCCATTCATCGGCTGATCATCGGTCGTCACCACTCCTTGCTGGTGACCGCAGATCATGACGTGCGTGAAATTGTCGGTGTGCTCAGACTCGCGGATATTTTTGATTTTGTCAGTGACGCGATGCAGGAGTGCTTGTTGAAGTAAGGCCATCCGACAGGTTCTATTCAGTTGCATCAATCAGTGGGTAAAACCCGACAACCGCAACGTTGCCAACGATCGTTAAGTGATATCCTAAAAGGTTATCAACGGTTGACGAGTGGGAAAGGGTGTTGAGATGGAAGGGGTTTTTGTTCCGATTGTCGTTTTTCTGGCTGTCTATGTGGCGCTGACCTTTGAACTGGTCAACAAGGCCGTTGCCGCCCTGCTTGGCGTCATGATCCTGCTGGTGCTCCACGTGGTCAGTGAGCACCAGGCCGTCGAATTCATCGACTTCGAAACCATCATGCTGCTGCTGGGCATGATGTCGATTGTGGCCATACTGAGAAAATCCGGCTTTTTTTCGATCGTATCGGTCAGAATTGCCGAGTTGACCCAGGGCAGTCCGCTGAAAATATTGATTCTTTTTTCGATTGTCACCGCCGTCTTGTCTGCCTTTCTGGACAACGTGACCACGGTGCTGATCATCATCCCCATCATCATCGAGCTCACCGCGGGCATGGGCCTGGACCCCAAGATGTACGTGATCAGCCAGGCGATCATCTCCAATATCGGCGGCACGGCTACCTTGATCGGCGATCCGCCCAACATCATCATCGGTTCCAAGGTCGGATTGACCTTCAACCAGTTCGTGTTGAACCTCTCCCTGCCGATCATCCTCTGCATCGGGGCCGCTTTGGTCTATATCTGGTCTACCAACCGTGACAAATTCAAGCCCATCGACACCAACCTGGTCAAGCTCTTTTCGGTGCAGCTGCTGCTGGAGAAGATCCGCTACCAGTTTCTGGACACGAAAATCGACAGGCTTTTCCTGACCAAGGGCCTGGTCTGCCTGGGCCTGGCCATCGTTCTGTTCGTCACCCAGACCATCACCAAACTGTCCCCGGGCGTGGTGGCCGTCTTCGTGGCCATGATCCTTTTCGTCATCACCCGCATCGACGTGGAGGAGATGCTGGAAGAGATCGAGTGGAGCACCCTGTTGTTTTTCACCGGCCTGTTCATCCTGGTGGGCGTACTGGAGGAAAAGGGGGTGATCGAATGGATCGCCCGCAACATTTTCATGCGCGTGGGGGACAACCCCTACGTGATCGTACTGACCGTGCTGTGGGTGTCCGGCATCGTCTCCGGATTTCTGGACAACATCCCGTTTACCATCACCATGATCCCCATCGTCAAGCTGATGCTGGAAAGCAACCCGATTCCCAACAACATCCTCTGGTGGGCGCTGTCGCTGGGCGCCTGCCTGGGCGGTAATTTGACCATGATCGGGGCCTCGGCCAATATCGTGTCCGTGGGCATGGCCAAAAAATTCGGCCAGGAGATCTCATTCTTTGATTTTGCCCGGAAAAGCGCCGTGATCACCCTGATCACGCTGACCATTGCATCGGCGTATTTAACCCTTTTCCTCTGGATATCCCTCGTATGAGACAATCATGAACATGGCCGACGCGGCAATCTTGATTTTCTGGTTGGTTTGCCTGGTCCGGGGAATCTTCAGAGGACCGATAAACGAGCTTTTCTCTATCGCCGGTGCCTTGTGTGGCCTGTTTATCGCCGCCTTTTTTTATCCTTATTTTTCCAGTGTGTTGTCCGTGTGGATGGAATCTGAACCGATGCGCGGCCTGACCTGTTTCTTTACCCTTTTCGTCGGTATGTATATGCTGGCGGCGGTATGCGGCGTCATTGCTACCTACCTGATGCACCTTGGCCGATCAGGATGGTTGAGCCGGGCATTTGGCGCCGGACTTGGACTTCTCAAAGGGATGCTTGTCGTTGCCGTGATACTGATCCCGCTGGTTGCTTTTTTGCCGAACCCATCCACATGGATTGGCAGATCTGGAATTATTCCATATGAAAACCGTCTTTCCGGTGAGATGGTGCAGGTCATTCCTTCCACCATCGGTAATCCGTTCTCCTCCCATATCAAGGGGTACAAACAATTATGGAAACGCAACGGAGATGAACCGAAAGCCCGGTAAATGGATGGTCCAAAGAAACAATGGGATCCGTGGATATAAAGATAACCATCAATTGGGCGGGTCCCTGCATAAGCAGAATGCGGTGTTTTGGGGTGCGTGAGGCTCGAGGCATTACGGGTGAATATCGGGATGGGGTACTGATGGCCCCCACAACTTCCACCGCCGGCAATCCGGTACCGTCAGCACACAGGCGGATATCTGCTACCCGGGTCCCGAGGGTAAGCCGGCCGCCCCAACCACCACCGCTTGCAGGGCCGTGAACGGGCAGGCTTCAGTTCAGCGGCACTTTCTTCAACACCGACTTGACGCCGTAGCGGGCCAAGGCTTCGGCCGAGAGCCAGCGAAGCCCCATGCCGAGCTGTTTAAAACCATCCACCACGTCGTCGGTCAGCGCCTGCTGAGTTTCATCGAAGGCGCCCCGCCAGAAGCGAACGCCCGTCTTGACGTCGATCAGGTAAAGGGCGAACCCCACCGCCGCGGCGCTCTCGGGCATGTCTGCCAGCGCCCCTTTTTCCCGGTATTGCCACACGGTGCCCACCATGACGACCTGCGCATCCAGTGCCTCTCCCAATCTGACGGCGCGTTTTCGCGGGGTATCCAGGGCCGGGTCCGTCAGCAGGGACCGGTATGCCTCGGCTACGCGATCCGGCGCGACCAGCCGCTCTTCAATGCGCCCCTTCAGCTCGGCATTGACGATCCGGGTCATGATCTGATCGGCGTCCACCGGCAGTTCCCGGTTGTCGAGGACAAGCTGGCTTAACGATTGGCCCAGGGGCTTGGCGATCGGCGCATTGGGCGACTCCAGTTGGCCCATCAGAAAAGGCATCAGCGCGATTTGGGCGACGGCAAGTTCGGGCAGGCTGCCCTGGCTGGCCTGGGTTTGGGCGTCGCATCCGACGGGAGCTATGGCGAGCATCAACCACACGGTTGAAAAGGCGGCAAATCCGACGATGGATTTTTGCATGGATGTTCCTCCTGCTTGTTTCTAACAACGGGGCTGCATGCCCACTCGATTTTGCGTCAACTTCATCGGCCCATGGATATCAGATTGAACGATCGACCACAACATGGTAAAAATTGGCTCCAGTCCGGTATAGGGTCGTCTGCTTCAGGTGGTTTCCCTGTTCCGACACTTCACCCGTCGTTCCCCAGGTCAAGGCTTCATCATGGAGACATTTCTTCAGACATACGGATACTGGGCCATTCTGATCGGCACCTTTCTGGAGGGGGAAACCATCCTCGTGCTGGGCGGCCTGGCCGCCCACATGGGGTATATGGATTTGACCGGCGTGATCCTGGCCGCATTCGCCGGCAGCCTGTGCGGCGACCAGCTTTTTTTCTTCCTGGGGCGCCGCCACAGCGCATTCCTGTTGAACCGGCGGCCGGCCTGGAAACCCAAGCTCGAGCGGGCCAACCGCCTGATCGATCGCTTCCAGACACCCCTGATTCTCGGTTTCCGATTCCTCTATGGACTGCGTACGGTGATGCCTTTCGCCATCGGCATCAGTCGTGTGCCAGTGCTGCGGTTTGTGCTTCTCAATGCCCTGGGCGCCATGGTCTGGGCCGGGATTGTGGCTGGTGGCGGATATCTGTTCGGCAATGCGCTGGAAGGTATTCTGGGCAACATCCGCCATTATGAGAAGATGCTTTTCGTTCTGGTGGCGATAGCCGGTGCCGTCTTTTGGGCGATTTATCTGGTCCGGCGCAGCCGGAATCAGTCCCTCAAGGCAAGCCGGCCCGCGGGTGAGGAGAGAATATGAAGACCAAGCCGGTGGCATGGATCGGGCCAGTTGTGGGGATGGTCCTTTTTTCGCTGGCCATCTGGGTTCTGCACCATGAATTGTCAGCCTATCATGTCAAGGACATCCTGCGTGAGCTCGGCTTGATACCGACCGGCCGGGTGGTTGTGGCGCTGCTGCTGACCGCCGCCGGATACGGAATGATGACCACTTATGATCTACTGGCCCTGCGTTACCTGAAACGGTCCCTGGCCTACGCCAAGATCGCCATGGCCGCCTTCGTCGGGGCCGCCTTCAGCAACAACATCGGCTTTTCCATGATCGCCGGTGCCTCGGTGCGCTACCGCCTGTATACGTCCTGGGGACTCTCGGCCCTTGAAATCACCAAGGTGGTCTTTTTCTGCACCCTGACCCTTTGGTTGGGCTTTTTTACACTGGGTGGGATGGTGTTCATCATCGACCCGCTGACCCTGCCGCCGGCGGTTCACCTGCCGTTTGCCTCCACCCGTATTATTGGTCTGCTCTTGAGCCTGCCGGCGCTCGCCTATCTGGCGGCGGTTGTGCTGAAGAAACAGCCGGTCAAGCTGCTCAGCTGGCACATCGACCTGCCATCACTGCAAATGGGGGGCCTGCAGTTGCTGGTGGGTGCCGCAGACTGGTTTCTGGCGGCCGCTGTGCTGCTCGCCTTGCTACCGCCAGCGGATCAACTCTCTATGCCGGCGCTCCTGGGCATGTACCTGCTGGCCCAACTGGTTGGACTCGCTAGCCAGGTGCCGGGCGGACTGGGCGTTTTCGAGACGGTTTTTCTGTTGCTGGTGGGGGACAGAATACCGGCCGAGGCGCTGATCGGATCACTGCTGGCCTTTCGAATGGCCTACTATCTGCTGCCACTGACCTTGTCCGCCGTATTGCTGGGCGCCAATGAAATAATTTTGCACCGGGCGTCGGCAAAAAAATTGGTGGAAAACTACCGCCGCTGGAGCGCTCCCGTGGTGCCGCCGGTTTTGGCCTTCACCACATTTATCGCCGGTGCGGTGCTGCTTTTTTCCGGCGCGACTCCGGCCCTGGACCACCGGCTCGTGTGGCTTAAACAGATGATCCCCCTGTCGCTGCTGGAAGTCTCCCATTTTGTGGGCAGCTGCGTCGGCATAACGCTGCTGCTGCTGGCTCGCGGTCTCCAGCGCAGGTTGGACGGCGCCTATTGGATTACCCTGATTCTCCTTGCAGCGGGAATCGCGGCATCCTTGTTCAAGGGACTGGATTACGAAGAGGCGATGCTGCTGGCGGTGCTGCTGGCCGCCCTGCTGCCCAGCCACCGTTTTTTTTACCGCCAAACATCGCTGCTGAATCAGCGGTTTACACCCGCCTGGATGGCGGCTATTACCATGGTGGTCATCAGCGCCCTATGGCTGGGACTGTTTTCACATAAACATGTGGAATACAGTGACCGTCTGTGGTGGCAATTTGCCTTCAGCGATTCTGCACCGCGGTTCCTGCGGGCTTCGGCCGGTGCTGCAGCGGTGCTGATGGCCTATGCCGCCGCCCGGCTCATGCGTCCTGCCGTTCACCGCCCGGCTGCCGCCACGGCAGCTGAAATGGCCACCGTGACCCAGGTCGTCAAAAACGCCACCAGCACGGTGGCCAACCTGGCCTTACTGGGTGATAAATCCTTTATTTTCAGTCCGGAAAACAATGCCTTCATCATGTTCGCGGTAGAAGGGCGCAGTTGGGTCTCCATGGGGGATCCGGTGGGGCCGGAGTCCGCCTGGCCGGAACTGATCTGGCGATTCCGGGAGCTGTCGGATCGCTTTGGCGGCTGGGCCCTGTTTTACCAGGTGGCGCCCGATGGACTGCCCAATTATCTGGACCTCGGTCTCTCCCTGACCAAGCTGGGCGAAACGGCACGCGTATCCCTGACGGACTTCTCCCTGGAGGGAAGCAGCCGCAAGGAACTGCGCTACACCCAGCGCAAAATGGAAAAGGAGGGGCTCTCCATGGAAATCCTTCCAGCGATCCAGGCCGCCGAACGATTCAGTGATTTGAAGCGGATCTCGGATGCCTGGCTGGCCGAAAAAAACACGCGCGAGAAGGGCTTTTCCCTGGGAAATTTCAACACCGATTACCTGGGCCATTTCGATATGGCGGTGGTGAAAAAAGCCGACACGATCATCGCGTTTTCCAACCTCTGGCCAAGTGCGGACAAAGCGGAGCTGTCCATCGACCTGATGCGCTACGATCCCGGATTGGCCCCCCGCGGGGTGATGGATTTCCTGTTCATCCAGCTCATGGGCTGGGGCCGGGAGCAGGGTTACCGTTGGTTCGACCTGGGCATGGCCCCGCTGGCCGGCCTGGAGGACCGATCCCTGGCACCCCTGTGGAACCGCCTGGCGGCCTTTTTGTCGCGCCATGGGGAGCACTTTTACAATTTCCAGGGACTGCGCCAGTACAAGGATAAGTTCGACCCGGTATGGGAACCCCGCTACCTGGCGTCACCCGGCGGCCTTGCCCTGCCGGCGATCCTGACTCACCTGGCCCAACTGATTTCCGGAGGCATCAAAGGAACCGTCCTCAAGTAAAAGGAACGTTGCGAATGAGAATTGCCGCCACACTAATGGTCTGCCTGGTCCTTGGGGGTGCTCATATAGCCATGGCCGGGGAATCCACCCTCAGCTTCGGCCGTTTCGGGACCATCACCCTTTACCAGGAAAAACCCCATCCGGCCAACGTGATCCTGTTTGTTTCCGGCGACGGCGGTTGGAACCAGGGCGTGGTGGACATGGCTCGGGAACTGGCCGGCATGGACGCCCTGGTAGCCGGCATCGATATCGTGCATTACCTCAAAGTACTGTCCGACTCAAGCGAGCCCTGCGGCTACCCGGCGGCCGACTTCGAGAACCTGAGCCACTACCTCCAGAAGCGGCTGGAATTTCCCCAATACGTGCAGCCGGTGCTCATCGGTTACTCGTCGGGGGCGACGCTGGTTTACGCCACCCTGGCGCAGTCTCCGCCGGGCACCTTTCTGGGCGCCATGAGTCTGGGGTTTTGCCCCGACCTGCCCCTTACCAAGCCCTTCTGCAAAGGCAGCGGGCTGGCTATGGAACCGGGGCCCAAAGGCAAAGGAATCAATTTCCTGCCATGCGCCCATCTCAAGGACCCTTGGATCGTCCTGCAAGGCGAGGTGGACCAGGTCTGCGATCCCGACGGGACGCGACGGTTCGTCAACCAGGTCGCCAATGGGGATATCGTCATGCTTCCCAAGGTCGGACACGGCTACAGCGTCCCCAAAAACTGGATGCCGCAGTTCCGGGAAGCCTTCCAGAAATTGTCCGCGCGACAGGTATCAGGTATTAAACCGGTTGTTGCGGACCTGTCGGACCTGCCGTTGGTGGAAGTGCCGGCAGCCGGATCTCCCCGAAATGCCCTGGCCGTAATGATCACCGGCGATGGGGGCTGGGCCGGCGTCGATCAGGAGATCGGCGCCGGGTTGGCCGCAGCCGGCATCGGCGTAGTGGGGCTGAACTCGCTGAAATATTTCTGGGCCGCCCGGACACCGCAGGGCCTGGGTGCCGACCTGGACCGCATCCTGCAGCACTACCTTAAGCGCTGGAAAAAGGACCAGGCGCTTTTGATCGGATACTCCATGGGCGCCGACGTGATGCCTTTTGCCGTCAACCACCTCTCCAAAGCCGTGCGCGAACAGGTCAAGGGTGTTGTTCTGTTGGCCCCCGGGCGGCAGGCGGCCTTCGAGTTTCATCTGTCCAACTGGATGGGCGGCGGTGACAGCCCAAGCTACCCGGTTCAGCCTGAGGTGGTCCGGATTGAAGGCCCTGAAATTATATGCTTTTACGGCCGCACAGAGACGGACAGCCTCTGCCCGTTGCTGGATGCCGGACGGGTGAAGGTCATGGAGCTCAAAGGCGGGCACCATTTCGGGGGTGATTATGCAACCCTGATCCAGGCCATCGTCGCCCAGGCAGGGCATTGAGGACGGACCGGATCTGCCAGCAGAATGTTGGTTAAAAAGCCAATCACGGCGAGAACTGTGAGGGATAGGCCATGAACGATGCAGAATCGACCGACAGGTCAACCGATCATTCCGTCTGCCAGATTTGCAAAACGGACGCGGACAGCGCAGTCATGATTCCATTGGCCCTGGTCCGTCCCGCCGTGGTCAACGAAATTCGCAAAGATCACCATGATTTAACCGTCGATGGGTTCATCTGCAAAGACGATCTCAACCGCTATCGCATCCGTTACGTACAGAGCCTGTTGTCGTCGGAACAGGGCGAAATCACCACCCTGGACCGGGATGTCCTGGAGAGCCTGAAGCAACATGAATTTCTCACCAGCAATCTCAATGAAGAGTTCGTCAGCAAACTGACCCTGGGAGAATTCCTGGCCGACCGGATTGCCACGTTCGGGGGAAGCTGGCGATTCATCATCGTTTTCGGTTCGGTGCTGCTGGTTTGGATCCTGATCAACACCATTGCCCTGGCGGCCAAGCCCTTCGACCCTTATCCGTTCATCCTGCTCAATCTGATCCTGTCCTGCCTGGCGGCCATCCAGGCCCCGGTGATCATGATGAGCCAGAACCGCCAAGAGTCAAAGGATCGCCTGCGGTCCGAGCATGACTACCGGATTAACCTCAAGGCCGAACTGGAGATTCGGCACCTGCATGAAAAAGTCGACCATTTGCTGTCGCGCCAGTGGGAGCGTCTGGCCGAAATCCAGCAGATCCAGATCGAACTGCTTTCCGAAGTGGCCGCCCTGAAAAAAGTTCACGATTAAGATGCCTGCCGAGCCTACGCGATTGTGAAAAACATCATTTACAGAAGCCGAGTCCTTGTGGTTGCCGGCATCGCAGCGGTCGGCATTCTCATTGGGGCCGTATATTTGAGAACTATTCCCGTTAATTTTGTGCGTTACCTGATCTGGCGTCTCACCTCGACCGCCTGTATCGCCAGAGGAGAGATCAGGGTCGGAGACACCGACATCCACTATGTCAGTTACGGCAGCGGTCCGCCGGTATTGTTGCTGCATGGCGGGTTGAGCAGCCGGCTCAGCTGGTTTTCTCAAATTCCCCGCTTGGTCGACGCCGGACGACAGGTCGTGTTGCCTGATACCCGCGGCCACGGCGATTCCACGCTGGGTCGTGCTGAACTGAGCTACCGTCTTTTCGCCGCCGATGCCGCCAAGGTCCTCGACCGGCTGTCCATAGAAAAGACGGATGTCGTTTCCACATCCCATGCCCGCCTGATGGCTGAATGGCTCGCCAATGGATCGTTGGCCATTGTTGTGGGAGGGCATTTCACACCGGTGACGCAAGCCCTTCGGGTCAATGCGCTGATTGATGAATTTCTCAAACCGGCTGCATCCGACGGTATCCCGGCACCCCTTGCAATAGACCAACGACGCCAAACGGCAGCTCAAGGTCGCGCTGCTTGAAAAAGGTGACGCCCTATCGGTTGGGCGGCAGGGTTGAGGAGGTAGGATGCGCCGAATATGCTTTTCACTGTTCGTCGCGTTGGTTGTGGCTTCCGCCAATGCATTGGAAATACTGGATTTGCCTCGCTTGGGACCGGTGGCAATCATCGATCCGACGGGCCCGCCAGTGGGGATCGTCATCCTGTTTTCCGATCCCGCGGCAACTGTTCCGATCCCCCACGAATCAATGCGGGCGCTGGCAGAGGCCGGTCAGGCCGTCGCCGTGGTGGACAGCCAAAGGTTCCTGGCGGCGTTGGACAGGGCAGGAGGCGGATGCAGCCGGGCATCTGGTGATCTGGTGGCCTTGAAATCCCTGCTGCTTGCTCGACCTCACTTTCCCAAAAACGCCTCCACCGTAATTGCCGGGCCGGGCGCCGGGGGTGCGCTGGCATATGCCGTGCTGGCTCAATCCGAACCCGGACAGTTTTCCGGCGCCGTGGCCTTCGGATTTAATCCCGAACTGCCCGGGAGACAGCCCTTATGTCCGGGAGCGCCTTATGCAAAAACACCGTCCGGTTTCCGCTATCTTCCCGTGGACCGCCTCAACGGCTTCTATCGGATGGCGACGGCATCGCCGGGTGATAAGCAACTCCAGTCTTATGCGCAGGTTCAGCAAGGCGTTATTTTTACCCTCAGGCCTTACGATGACCTTGCATCGGCAATCATCGGCGTCATCTCCGATGTTGCGCATGCGTCGCCCCTTATGGGTCCCGGGGTTGATGATCTCCCGCTTGTTTTGCTGCCGGCTGACCACCACGGGAAGACGATGGCGATAATTTACTCGGGTGACGGGGGCTGGCGGGATCTCGACAAACAGATCGGAGAAGCGCTCCAGAAGGACGGCATCCCGGTCGTGGGTGTTGATACGCTGAGAGGCTTCTGGCATCGGCAGACGCCGGAGTCGGCGGCCGCGGGGCTCGAGCGCATTATCGACCATTTTGCAGACGCCTGGGGCACCCCCGATGTGCTGCTCATCGGCTATTCGTTTGGCGCCGATATCATCCCTTTTATGGTCAATCGGATGAAACCGGCCGTGTTTGAACATGTCCGGCTGATTTCCCTGTTGGGTTTGTCGTCCACCGCGGAGTTTGAAATCCGCATGAGCGGATGGATCAATGGCGCCCCTTCCGCCGGCGCCCTTCCTCTGGCACCGGAGCTCGGCAAACTGGACCGCCTGAAGGTGCAGTGTTTTGTAGGGGCGGATGAACAGGACGTGAGCGGCTGCATGGATACGTCGCTGACCGGCGCCGAAATTATCAAAACTGCCGGGGGGCATCATTTTGACGGGGACTACGGCCAAATCGCCCACACCATCATCGACGGGGCCGTGCGACGAGGGGCGGGACTGCCGTCCGGCGCAAGGCCTTGACGCACCTCGGGACGATAACCGGCCCCCATGCCGGGGCAAGGCTGACGGCGGGAGGCAAACGTAACGATGCAATACAAATGGACCGCGCTGAGTGTGACCACCGTGGGGACGCTCATGGCGAGGATAGACACCCGGATCGTCATCGTTGGGCTGCCGACGGTTGCCCGGTCCCTGGGTGCGGACGTGGAGTCGATTGTCTGGGTCTGCCGGCGCGGTGCCTAACGGTTGACCGCTTGCATGGCCGCCTCAGGGTAGCGCAAGCCCAATGCGGCGCCGAATGGTGCGGCCTCGTCGATTTGAGCCATATCGTTTGGGCTGAGCGTCACCTGCAGGGCCTTGAGGTTGTCTTCCAGGTAGGTACGGTGTCGGGTGCCGGCGACGGGAACGATGTCCTGACCGCGGGCCAGCAGCCATGCCAGGCAAAGCTGGGCCAGTGAGCAGGCCTTGGTTGAAGCGATCGCATCGAGCCGCCGGATAATGTTCAGAATGTGTTCAAGGTTGTCCGCCTGATTCCGGTCATCCTGGTTTGGCCCTTGCGTACTGGCGCGGCCATGGACCATCCTGGCTTAAAATCCGGGCGGCATGCAGCGGCCAATAGGGGTCACGCAGCATCTCGCGCGCCAGCAGGACCGCGTCGGCCTGAAGGGTGCCCACGATCTGCTCGGCCTGCACCGCATGAGTGATCAGGCCCACCGATCCGGTGGCAATCTCCGCCTGGCTGCGGATTGCGGCTGCAAAGGGGACCTGGAAGCCGGGCCCGACCGGTATCTTTGCATCCGGCACCATCCCGGCACTGGAACAGTCGATGAGATCGACGCCGGTTGCCTTGAGCTTGCGGGACAGCTCGATGGACTGGGCCAGGTCCCAGCCGCCTGCCACCCAGTCCGTGCAGGAGAGGCGCACCAAAAGGGGCAGATGGTCGGGCCAGACCTCGCGCACCGCCGTGGTGACCTGCAAGGGCAATCGCATGCGGTTGACCAGCCCGCCGCCGTATTGATCCGTCCGCTGGTTGGCAAGCGGGGAGAGAAAGGTGTGCAGCAGATAGCCATGGGCCATATGCAGTTCTAACGCTTGAAAACCTGCCTCCAGGCAGCGGTTGGCGGCAGTGACAAACTGATCGATTAATTGATCGATATCCGTTGGTGTCATCTCCCGGGGGATTGGCGAGGCCTCGCTGAAAGCCAGCGGGCTGGGAGCGATCGGCAGCCAGCCGCCTTGTGCGTCCGAAAGGGCCTGCCCACCGCGCCAGGGAGCATCCGTGGAGGCTTTGCGCCCGGCATGGGCCAGCTGAATGGCCGGCACACAATTCTGCCCGTTGATGAATTGGGTGATGCGTTTGAAGGCCGTGGCGTGATCGTCGGACCACATCCCGCTGTCCCCCGGTGAGATACGGCCTTCCGGAGATATGGCGGTGGCTTCCACCATGACCATTGCGGCGCCGCCCACTGCACGGCTGCCCAGGTGAACCAGATGCCAATCGTTCGGCATCCCGTCGTTGCTGGAATATTGGCACATGGGCGAAACGAAGATGCGATTTTTGAATTCAACGGAGCGTAATTGGAGTGATGTGAACAGTTTGCTCATAATGCCTCCATGATTGTTCCTGAAGAATGGCCTCTGAACGGTTGAATATCCCTACTCGCTGGTAAAAAAAATATCCCCATACCAAGCAGTGGCTTCCTGCTGGCTGTTATCTGTGTCGGTCATGATGGCAACGGCGTCGATGAAGGAGATGTCGTCATTGAAGCTGGTCTTGAAGTCAGCCCGAACATCACGACGTTCGGTTGCCCAGCCGGTGCCCTTGCCGGATCGCAGCGCCAAGACGCGGGCGTTGGCGGTAAAGGCATTTTCCCACGTGCTGCCGGCTGCCTGCTGACTGGACCAGACATAAATCAGCGTTCGTGTGCGCCAGAAGGCCATGCCGCCGGAGACGATGACATAGACCCGTGCCGGATAATCGTCACCGGCTTTGGTTCGTTCATCGATTCCATTCAGGACATCGTCGACCCGCCAGGACCAGTTCAGGTAAGGCAGCTTTTCCAGATTGACCCGAAGCTCCCTCACGAGCCCCGATGCGGTGCCATGGCTTGTGGCTTCCAGCACCTTCCGGCCATCCTGCGATACCAATCGATAGCTGGTCATGCCTTGAAATGATTGGGTTTTCCAGCCATCGAGGTCGCCGACACTAAAATTGCCGACCATCACATTCATCGCGACCGCAAGGGCTGCAACCAACCAGATTCCGGCAAACAGCAACATCGGCAAGGCCCTCTTCACCGTGTTCTCTCCTTTGTGCTTACCCCCTATCCGCGGTGTGTGTGGCCGGGGTTTTAGAGGGCTCATCAATGCCCGTCCTTGAGTCGTCGGTAGCGTCGGATGAGCGCGTTGGTCGAGCTGTCGTGCTTGAGCTGCGGCTCGTCCACGCTTTCCAGTTCGGGGATCGTCCGCTGGGCCAGCACCTTGCCCAGTTCGACGCCCCACTGATCGAAGGAATCGATGTTCCAGACGGTCCCCTGAGTGAAAACGCTGTGTTCGTAAAGCGCGATCAGCATTCCCAGCGTCTCCGGTGTCAGACGCTCGACCAGGATGGTGTTGGTCGGGCGATTGCCTTCGAAGACACGGTGCGGCGCGAGCCATGCCGGCGTGCCTTCACCTTTGACCTCATCCGCCGTCTTGCCGAAAGCCAGCGCCTCGGTCTGGGCGAACAGATTCGACATCAGCAGGTCGTGCTGGTTGGCGATCGGATTCAAGCTCTGACAGAAGCCGATGAAATCGCAGGGGATCAGCCGGGTTCCCTGATGGATCAGCTGGTAGAACGAGTGCTGACCGTTGGTGCCGGGTTCGCCCCAGTAAATCGGGGCGGTTTGATAGGCAACGCGCGTGCCGTCAAGCGTAACCTGTTTGCCGTTGCTCTCCATGGTCAACTGCTGCAGGTAGGCGGGAAAGCGGCTGAGATACTGGTCGTAAGGCAGCACCGCCACCGTCGGCGCATCCAAAAAGTTGGTGTTCCACACCGTCAGCATCCCCATGAGCACGGGCAGGTTCTGGGCGAATGGCGCGCTGCGGAAGTGCTGGTCCACGGTGTGAAAGCCGGCCAGCATCGCACGGAAGTTCTCGGGTCCGATGGCAATCATGGTCGACAGGCCGATGGCCGAGTCCATCGAGTAGCGACCGCCGACCCAATCCCAGAAACCGAACATATTCGCGGTGTCGATGCCGAATTTTGACACGCCGTCGGCGTTGGTCGATACGGCGACAAAGTGACTGGCCACGGCCCGGTCGTCACCGAGTGCATTTAGGCTCCAGGCGCGGGCGGTGTGCGCGTTGGTCAGTGTCTCGAGCGTCGTGAAGGTCTTCGAGCAGATGATGAACAGGGTTTCCGCCGGGTCGAGATCGTGCGTGGCTTCGGCAAAGTCGGTGCCGTCCACATTGGAGACGAAGCGCAAGGTCAGGTCGCGCTGGCTGTAATGGCGCAACGCCTCGTAAGCCATCACCGGGCCGAGATCGGAGCCGCCGATGCCGATGTTGATGACATTGCGGATGCGCTTGCCGGTGTATCCTTGCCACTCGCCGCTGCGAACCCGGCGCGCGAATGCGGCCATCTGATTGAGCACCGCATGCACCTCGGGTACGACATCTAGACCGTCGATGACAATCCGCTCGGTTTCGGGTAAGCGCAGGGCCGTGTGCAGCACCGCCCGTTTTTCGGTCTCATTGATCGGCTCGCCGCGGAACATCGCATCGATGCGCTCGCGCAGGCCGCACTCCTCGGCCAACTCGAGCAGCAGTCGTATGGTTTCGTCGATGACCCGGTTTTTGGAATAGTCCAGGTAAATGCCCCCGGCTTCAGCGACCAGGCGTTCGCCGCGACCAGGATCGTCGGCGAAGAGTTGCCGCAGATGCAGATCACCGATCGTGGCGTGATGGGCCTTGAGTGCCTTCCATGCCGGGCGCTGGGTCAGGGATCGGCCCGGCTTTTTTCCTTGTTTCAATGGATTACGTTGCATGTTTCTGCCCCCCGATTCCCTGCCCCGCAATTTTGCAGCAAGGCCGTTGATATAACGATTGCGTTTGCCTCGTTGGGGTCTATTCGACCTTGTAGGTGAGGGTAATCATCCAGGCCGCATAATCCGTGTACGATTTTTTGAGCACCTGGACCACCATTTCTTTAAATGTCTCTTCGACGATCTTGATTTGTCCCGGCCACAGCTTGAATTTGATGCGCAGATAACGCCATTGGCCAGCCTTTGAATCCTTGATCCCGAAGATTTCCGGTGCGGCCAGGATGGTAATGATGGTGGCAATCTTGGGGTATCTGCGGGTCAGGTTCGCTTCCGACGCCGTTTCACTGTCCACCTTCATGGTCAACAGATATTGACTGAACCGGCGGATGGCCTTGACGAAGAAGTGGGCGACCACCGACAAAACGACAATGAGAAGAATCCTCAAGATCGGGTTTATGTCTGCAAAAATAGCCATCAGCTTCATTAGTCACTGCCAATTTGAATGTTTGACAAAATATGGACGAACAGCCAATGAAAATTCATTGTGCTGAAATTCTGCCTGTTCAATGCAGGCTATGCCTCGCGATCCAGGCGATATAAAATGGCAACCAAAATCAGGCTGCCCGCCAACATCCAGATCGGACCGAACAGCCACAGGGCGATTGGTATCGACAGGTAAAACCCGCGCATGCCGATGGAGTAATGCAATGCACCGTGATTGAGAACCTGGGTCACCGCTTCGGCCGAGACCGTCGCATCATTTGGCTGAAACGTGTTGATCATGAACCCGACGTGATTGTAGTAGCGGATGCAGAGCGAAAAATTAAAAAAAGTGACGAAAAATAGGATTCCAAGAAGCATCAGTTTGAACATCCACAAGGCTTCGGTTTTGGTTCCCAGCAGATTGAGCGTATGGGAAACCTCCATGAAGACCCCCGGCCGGAAAGCGGCACTGAACGACCCCAGACTGATAAGAATCGCGGTAGATGCCAAAAATGTGGCCGCCATGACTTGATTGCGCAGCGTCTGCACCGCCAGGATGTCGCGCTTGTCTCTGATGATCCCTTCGACCCACATGTGTCGGGCGTGATTGGTAATGCCGATGGCCGTCGCCAGAGGTAAACGATGAACCTTTACATACAGATGCACGTGGTAGGCCGCAAAAACAACGGCAGTGGTGAGAACCATAATGGTTTCGTATAGCGAAATAAGGGACATGGTTGGCTTCCGGTAGGTGAAATACGGTCTATCGGTTGCGCCGATAGTGCATCGGGTCCTCAATTCGAACCCAGGACATTCCCCGCGGCTTGCTGCGGTGAGGCTTGAATTAGATCTGCCGGTATCTTACGGCCCTGTTCACTTGTTAATCTCAACATAAAGAAAAAGGAACCGATGTCAATCGTAAATGATGTGCCGTGAGAATAAAGATCGTTTTTTAAACGATTGACATCCGCTTTTCCCTCCCGCCTAAAAGATAGTCTGTTAGGACTGCCGAAACGCACAACGCTTCTCGCGACACATCGCTGATATAGGCAATCATTGCTGGCAAATTAGCGCGGGCCTGTGAACCGTTGGGCGGAGGATTCACATGGGGCCTGTTGCAAGAGCGGGCAGGTTGCGACATGCCGCATCTTGTTTATGACCTGCAGATCTGCCAATGAAGACCGTCCGCGAACGACTTGTGACTATTAGGGAAGCAGCAATGCACCAGAGGTTTGGGAGCATCATATCAGATGGAGTGGGAACTGGCGAAACTTGGGACAAATTCCAACTCAAACGGAAATGGTAGTCAACAGCTGTGTCAAAAAAAATCCGGACGGCTATGCGGGAACGGACAGTCAGTCGGCCATTTGATCGTCACGGTATTTCTAGTTGCGCTTGCCATCCTACTGATGGCATGGTTTAAAAAAAAATCAAATGGCTCTGAAAACAATCATGAAGGTACTGTGGTTGAAGTGATTATTTAGGCGGGTTTTCGGCAGCGTTGACAAAAAAGGAGCACCTGCCGGAATACATCAACAGTTCAGATCCGAGGAGGCATCGTGAAGAAGATCAAGAAGATCGTGGCTGCATGTGACCTGTCCGCCTATACCGGCGACGTTCTGGATACGGCCATCGGCCTTGCCGACAGCCTCGACGCCGGTCTGCTGGTCGTCAATGTGATCAACCAGCATGACATGGACAGCGTGCAAGAAGCCCTCGAAAAGATCGCCTTTGGCTATGAGAATGTTCCCATCTCCCTTGCCCAGCACCGGGCGGACATGGAGAGCGAGCGGCTGCAGTCCCTGCGTGAGGCTGTTGAGAAGGCCGGTGGTGCCGAAAGGGAATGCGATTGCCTGATCAAGATCGGCGTCCCCTTCCAGGCGATCATGGAAACCATCGACCAGGAGCAGGCCGATCTGGTGGTCATGGGAACCAAGGGGCGGTCGAATCTCAGCGACGTGCTGCTCGGATCCACCGCGGAACGACTGTTCCGGCGCTGTCCGGTTCCGCTGCTCAGTGTCAAAATCGGCAGCCGGGGCGAACACTAAGTGGCCATATTTATAAAGACGACCAATTGGCGGATTGATGCTCGAGTCCATGACGGGATCTCGACTGGGAAATAGTAACGAAAGGATATCAGGCAGTTGAAAACGAAAACGAAACTTTTTGCATCGGCGGCCAACGGCCGATGGGGAGTTCTCCTTGCCATCATGTTGCTGCTGAGCGCATCAACATCCTATGCCAGGGAGGATGCCTCTGGGTCGAACCCAGCTCCTTCCCAATATAAAGACCTGAAGCAAACCGTTCAGGCCGCCCTCGAGGCGGAAAAGAAAAACCTGTCGAGTATCGAAAAAAGTATACAAGACAACGATACCCGATCTCGCGACCTGATTGCCGAACTCGACCTCCAAAAAATTCAACTCTCGACCATCGGCAGCCTGCTGCTGGCACCCAAGACCCGCATCGACGACCTTGAGAATGCCTGGCTCGGCATTCGAACCACCATTGAAAAGCTGGATGGCAGGCAAGCTGAGTTGAAAGAGCGACTGGATGCCGTGCAAAAACTTGCACAGCAGCTAACTGAGCAGAAAGCATCTGCCGAGCAGCAGCTCGAGGTCCTGAAAACGGATAAAGGCCATACTCCAGAGACGCAGGCGCTAATTAGCGACTTGAACGCCCTGATCCGGAGCCAGACGCAAAGAGGCGAGATACTGGGACGACTGCAGACCAGTTACCTCGACCTGATCGCCAGGGTCGGCGAAACCCGGCAGCAATTTATCGACCTGACGCAGAAATTCAGCCTGGGCATTCAGGAAAAAAAGCGGTCGGACCTTTTCCAGAGGACGGTCAGCCCGCTCATCGGCCTGGGCTGGAAAAACATCGTGAGTGAATTGAGACAGCTGGGCGAAGCGTTCCGAAAAATCGGCTCCGTGGAATATTGGCTCGCGCTATGGACCGATCTGCTGGCCAGCCGGGGACTGTTGCCGTTAACCTCGGTGGCACTTTACCTGCTTACCCTGATCCTGATCATGCGTCTGCGGCGCTTCTGCCGGCAGCTCAAGGAGATGCCTTTCTGTACGGAATACCCCTGGCGCCGGATGGGCATCCGGCTATTGACCCGTTCCATGCCGCTGCTGGGCACCGCGCTGTTCGTCTACATTTTATTTAATGCCAGAGGGCTTTTCGAAACGGTCCCTGGCATTCAGGAAACATTTTTCCTACTGATCGTATGGCTCTTCACCAAGTGGGGCCTGAATTTCATTACCCTGCAAGTGCAGCAGGAGCACCAACTGCTGCCGACCGCCTGGGTTCCAAGCCTGAAAAAACTCTTGCGTCTGATTCGCTATTTTACGGCAGTCTATCTGGTGCTGGCGTGGCTGGTGGGATCAGAGGGCGTTCTGCCGACGGTGGCTCGCATCACTTTCGAGGCCGCCCTGGTTGCCTGGGTCTTTCGGTTTCGCCCCAAATTCAGAGCGCATCCCATGCCGGGGGTAGCACCGGAAATCTGGCAGACGATGTTGCGCCCGACCCTCTCAGTGCTGGCTCACATCATTTTCATCACCGGCCCGGTTCTCGAACTGGCCGGTTACGGCGCGCTGTCGCTGTATTGGTTCACCTCCTGGGGAGCAACGACGGCGGCGCTTTTCTGGGGCCTGCTCTTTTTTCTGATCCTGCGGGAGGGCGGCCAGCGCTTCTACAAGGGAACCCACAGCCCCTCGGCCGCCCCTTACCGGTCGGCCCAGCCCATCCGCTGGGCCGGGATCCAGCTTTGCTGGCTCTTGTGGGGCATCCTGCTGGTCATCACCGTCGTCCTGGCCTGGAGCGGAACCGAGACGGTTTTCTCAGGATTGCTGAAAGTCCTGAGATTCCCAGTCAGCGTCGGGGATTCCATTTTCACCTTGATGGGCCTTATCTCAGCCGCCCTGATCCTGTTTTTTACCCATCTGCTGATTCGATTGTGGCGCCACGTGCTCTCCACCCGGATACTGGCGCGAAGCGGCCTGGAGTCCGGTCTGCAGCACTCGATGACCAGCATCACGGTCTACCTCCTGTGGGGTGCTGGGGTGCTGGTGGCCCTGCATGCCTTTGGGCTGAGCAGTACCTCCCTGACCGTGGCCTTCGGTGCTCTGGGCATCGGGCTGGGGTTCGGCCTGCAAAATATTTTCAACAATTTTATCAGCGGCATCATCCTGCTCTTCGAACGGCCCATCCAGGTGGGCGATGCGGTGGAGATCAACGGCATCTGGGCGGAAGTCAAGAGGATCCGGTTTCGATCCACCGTGGTTCAGACATTCGACAACGCCTCGCTGATCATTCCCAACTCGGAGTTCATCAGCAGTCAGGTGACCAACTGGAGTTTCCGAGACCTGACCCTGCGGATCAAGGTTACCGTTGGAGTGGCCTATGGCTCGGACATCGAACTGGTTCGCAGCAGCCTGCTGGAGATCGCTGGCAGAACCGAGAAAGTACTCGCCAATCCCCGGCCCGATGTGCTTTTCTCCGATTTTGGCGACAGCGCCCTGATCTTCGTACTGCGTGTCTGGACCGATGTAGACAACATGCTCAAGGTCGGCACCGCCATTCGCTTCGAGATCGACCGGGTGTTCCGGGAGCGCAACATCGAGATCGCCTTTCCCCAGCATGATATTCATATTCGCTCCAGCGTCACGGCGCAGGCCACAAATGAACCGTGATAGCGAGCGCATTTCCCGCCGCTTGCGGCGGGGTTAGCGAGCGAACTGGAGATCGCTTTTTTTATCCTTCCGGTGAACCCTCCCCGCGGCTTGCCGCGGGGAGGGTTCAATTCACCGTCGACGTTCAACCTTCGGATAAAAAGGCAGAACTGTCTTAATCTTGACGAACCCTTACATAGTTAGCCATGGCCGACGTCTATTCCTTTTATCAGATCCATTATCTCTTTATTTGAAGGAATATCCGTCATCGAATGACCGTAATGCACATACCGGAGCATACCGGACTTATCAACAAGCATCTGTGCAGGAAGTCTGCCCAACTTGAACAGACTGGCCTCTTGTCCATATAATTTCAGGATTTTATGTTCCGGGTCGGGCAACCCGATGAACGGCAAATCTTCTTTCATCCAGTATTTTTTAAATGACTCGGTATTATCCGGCCCAATAACCATTATTTCTGTACTCAATTTTACGAAACGTTTATATTCTTGACGCAACTGCGTCATATGCCTTTGGCAGAAGGGTCAAAAAAATCCACGATTAAAAACCACGAGCACATTTTTTCGGTCGTTGAAATCTGAGAGTGAAACGCTGTTTCCGTTAAAATCGAGCAACGTAAACTCAGGTGCCTGGGTATTCAATTCAACTTTAGCCATGATTGGTTCCTCACAAAAAACGTTATCGATAGACAACATGGTTAATAAAACGATTGGTTTGATTTATTCGACGTTATAGGTCACCGCAATCATCCAGGCCGCCTCATCCGTGTATGACTTTTTGAGGGCCTGGACCACCATTTCAGGTTTCCCCGGAGGGGGCCGGCGACAACACCACGCGGACGCTGGAGGCCCGTGAACCGCTGATATCCAATACCTCCGCCACTGCACCATCCAGTTCAATCCGATCCCCGACGTTCGGCACTTGACCGGTTTTTTCGGTCAACAGGCCGGACAGCGTTTCGGCCTCGATACTGTGAAGCTGGAGCTTGAGTTGTCGGTTGACGGCAGCAATTCCGGTGCCGCCGGGGACAATAAACCGGCCGGGGCCATCGGGTTTGATCTCCACCGGTTGGGTGTCGAATTCATCCTCAACCGGGCCGACAATGCGTTCTAAAACGTCTTCCATGGTTGCACAGCCGATCACCGTACCGTATTCGTCCACGACCAATGCCATGTGCTGGTGCGTTTCCTGGAACTGCTTCAAAAGACGACTGATTCGCATCGTTTCCGGTACAAATTGAGCCGGTCGCGCGATTGAACGTAAGTTGGTTTCTATGTCCGGGGGCAAGCCGAAGAGGTCTTTGATGTGCACCACACCCAGCACATGGTCTAAAGATCCATCACATAAAGGATAGCGTGAGTGCTTGTTTTCTTTTGCCAGAGCGCTGCAGGCTGAGAAAGACTGGTTGATATCGAAAAAAATGATATCGCTGCGGGGTTGCATAATATGGCGGCAGACAGTGTCATCAAATTCAAAAACCGCGTTCAGCAGGCGGTGTTCGACCCGGCTGAGCTCTCCGTGCTTGCGTGCCAGGGCTAACAACCCTTTAATCTCATCCTCGCTGTGAACCGCGTCGTGTTCAGAAGCACCTTTGACTCCAATTTTTTTTAATAAAAATGAGGTGGTTGCATTCAAGGCGATCATGAACGGATAGGAAACAAAGTAAAAAAATTTCAACGGCAAGGCAAACAAGAGCAAAATCGTTTCCGGTCGTCGCAGGGCGTATATTTTGGGTGCCTGCTCACCAAAAACAAGATGCGCGGCGGTGATGGAAGTGAAGGCCACCGTGAAGGCGATACCGTGTATCCATATCTCGGAAACCACTCCGGCTGCCTGTAGCAGCGGTCGCAGCAGGTGGGCGATGGCCGGCTCTCCAATCCATCCGAGGCCAAGGGAGGCCATTGTTATTCCCAGTTGACAGGCCGACAATGACGCGTCCATCCGCTGAGCCAGCCAGCGCGCGGTTGCCGCAAATCGTCGGTTTTTCTCAACCTGTTCATCGAGCCTGCTTGGCCGGACCTTCACCAGTGCAAACTCTGCGGCAACAAAAAAACCGTTTATAATAACGAGAAAAATGGCAAGAACGATATTGATCACATCCGTTGTCACCGTCGACACAGCGGGGCCCTCCACATTTGGTTCAATCGATGATTTTGATCCCTCGCATCACACACGTTTTTCTTCGGCGGATTTAGGACCTGCCCCGCATGGTCTTTGCTGAGACCTCCCTCTCTCCGGTTAACGGGTTTTTGTGATATGGTGGGAGATAAGCGTTCACAGGTTCAGCGTTCACCGTTCTGGGTTTGTTTTCTTTTTGGGTTGACCTTGTTCGCAGGCTAACAAGTTTCTGATGAAACCGCCAATCCCAGAGCGAGTAACTCCGGCATGTAAACATTCACCGGATCAGCGTTTATCCTAAGTGGTTACTTTGGCTGAGGTTTTCGGTGCTCCCTGAACCTTTGAACCCGTGGGCGGCTAATGTGGGAGCCTGGGGAGCGGGAAAACCAATGTATCCGTCTAAGAAAGCGTCAGGTTTAAAAAAACATACGCTTTAACGGATGTACACTCAAGCAATAATTCCGTGGGCATTTTTACTTTTTTAAAAAACAGCGTCGTCGTGCTTGGCAAGATTCGTGAAAAACCCTTGCGGGGCAAAACTGGAAAAGGGGATGGGAAAAATGAATGAGGTGTCCAACGGACTGGTATATGGCTGCCGGCTCGGAAGTGGGAAACTTGAAAATGCGTTGACATGGGCCGATGTCGACGCCTGGCGGCCGGAGCAGGGACTGTTGTGGATTCACCTGGATGCCGACCACGAATCCGTTCTGAAATGGCTGACGGGAAAAAGCGGATTGAGCCCGCTGGTCACAGAGGCGTTGCTCGAGGTCGGGACCCGGCCCCGCAGTGTGGTTTCCGAATCGGGTGTGCTGGCGATTTTCAGGGGAGTCAACTGCAACCCCGGTGCAGACCCTGAAGATATGGTGGCCATGCGCATGTTCGTTAACGAACAGCGTGTGATTACCATGCGACGGAGTCGACTCATGGCGGTCCAGGATATTCACGAGTCGCTGCGTTCAGGTAGCGGGCCCACCACTGCCGGAGCGTTCTTCGTCTGCGTGGTGGATCGCATCACCGAGCGCATCGGGGAGATCGTCGCGGATATCGAAGACCGGGTGGCCGAGGTGGAGGACACCATCGTCAGTGCCCAAAGCGCGGAACTGCGGCCCCGGCTGGCCGAACTGCGGCGGCAGAGTATCAGCCTCCGGCGTTACATCGCTCCCCAGCGGGACATGCTGGCCCGGCTGGTCCACGAGCGGATCGCCTGGCTGTCTGAGCCGGATCGGGTTCTGCTGCGGGAGATCGCCGAACGGACAGCCCGCTATGTGGAGGACATCGATGCGGCCCGGGAGCGGGCGCTCATCGCCCAGGAGGAATTGAACAACCGACTCTCCGAGCAGATGAACCGGGCCATGTACACCCTGTCCATCGTGGCGGCGATTTTCCTTCCGCTGGGTCTGCTGACGGGGCTGCTGGGGATAAACGTGGGCGGCATTCCCGGGACGGAAAGCCCCTGGGCCTTTTTGATCGTGACGGTTTTTCTGTTTGTTCTTGCCATCGTCCTGATCGCATGGTTCAAAAAATTAAAATGGCTATAGCGCGTGCGTTCCGAAACATCGGTGGAAAAAGCCAGAAAAAAGCAGATTGGTTGAGATCCATCAGTGATCGTTGGCTGTCAATAACTTGTTAATAACTGATTTAATATATCGTTATGACAGGATAAAATTACATGCCGGGAAAAAACCGCAGCTGCCGACGAATCACGCTGTCCAGCGTTCAAGAAAACGTTTAATAACGGTAAAATACAAATTGTCGATAACGCTGAAATTTAATTTATTAAATCTGCCTTTATCCACGTTGACATCTTTCACTCAGATATTCCACATTGTCGGCAATCGTTCAGGGGGCGATCCCGGATAATCAATTGCCCGCTAACGTTCCCCATGCAGCGGTTTTTCTGTCCCCCTTGAAAAGGGGTTGCTGTTCATGACGACCCGCAGCAAATTCCCCCAGAACCCTGATTTGGCATGCAGAAAGTGATGTGATGAATCGTATTTTGGTCATTGACGACGAGGTGTGTATTTTGGACGTGATCCGCGAAGCGCTCACGAAATCTGGCTACACGGTAGAAACCGCGTCCAATGGGCGGCAGGGGTTGCAGCGCCTGAAGGATGCCTCTTTCGACCTGGTTTTGACCGACATGTGCATGCCGGATCTGGACGGCGCCTTTATCGTTCGCCACGTTCGACGTTCAAACCGCCCCCTTACCCCCGTTATTGGCATCTCCGGTACACCCTGGTTGCTGGAAGGCTCAGATTGCGATGCGATTCTGCCCAAACCATTTCCCTTGAAGGCTTTGGTCGATACCGTTAAACACCTGATAAGGATAGGCCTGTCAACTGCCCCTAAGCCCACCTCCTTCCCACAAACGGTCAATGCTTAACCATCAGCCATCAGTTGCCCGGTCTGAATTTGACTCGTGAGTAGACATCGGCATCCATACCGGCGCGCTCACCCGCCTTGAGCCGATGGTAGCCCACTGCGGCCACCATGGCGGCATTGTCTCCACACAGGTCAAGGGATGGAATGTGAACGGTGATGCCGGCCTCGGCGGCATCGCGGGTGACGACCGTCCGCAGGCCCTGATTGGCGGCCACACCGCCCACCACGGCCAGATGGCGGCAGCCCTTTTCTCCTGCCGCGCGGATGACCTTGTATGACAGCACCTCAACCACGGCGGCCTGAAAGCCCGCGGCAATATGGGCCTGATCCTCCTGATAGGTTTCCGGGTGGGTCTGGACGTGTCGGCTGACCGCCGATTTGATTCCGCTGAAGGAAAAATCAAACCGGTCCTTGTCGAGAAACGGACGAGTGAAAAAGAACTTCTCCGGGTCGCCCTGGGCCGCCAGTCGATCGATTACCTCCCCGCCGGGATAGCCCAAGCCCAGCAGCTTGGCCACTTTGTCGTAGGCCTCACCGGCTGCGTCATCCCGGGTTTGCCCTAAAAGGTGAAAGTCCAGGTGGGAGGTGACATGGTAGATGCTGGTGTGGCCCCCGGAAACCAGCAGCGCCACGAAGGGGAAGGGTGGCGGGTTTGGCTCCAGGAACACGGAATGGATATGCCCTTCCAAATGATCCACGCCGATCCACGGGATTTTATGTCCATAGGCAAACCCCTTGGCGAATGAGAAACCAACCAGCAGAGAACCGATCAGGCCGGGACCCTGAGTTACGGCGACACCGTCGATTTGGCCTGCCGTGATGCCTGCCCTGGAGACGGCGCCGTTGACGACGGGAACGATGGCCTCGATATGCTTTCGGGAGGCCAATTCCGGCACCACGCCGCCATAGGGGTGGTGGACGGCTACCTGGGAGGCCACCACCGAGGAGCGGACTTCATGCCCGTCACACACCACCGCGGCTGCCGTCTCGTCGCAGGAGGATTCTATGCCGAGTACAATCATGGCTTCTGTGATTTGTTCGTCCCCAAACTGGGGCGCCTAATATCGGGCGCTCAGGTCTTGCAGATCGGCTGCTTCTTCTGCCCCTCGGCGATCCATTGAAACATCCGGGTCAACGGTGAAGCGAGTTTTTTAAACCAATTTCCCAATTGCTGAACCGCGATAGTGAGCACATTCCCCGCCGCTTGCGGCGGGGAATGCGAGCGAGCTGACAATCGATTTTTTTATCCTTACGGTGAACCCTCAAAACGGACTGAAGCGCAACATTGGTCAGAATCTGACTTCCGTCCTCAGTCCGCTGACCTCAGTTTTCATACCAGTTGCACCCGGGTTCGGGCATTCTTGCGGGTTTTGGTCACTTCGCCGATGGCCCAGGCTCTTTCGCCGCTACCGCTCAGTCGGTTGAGCACCTCTTGAACGTTTTCTTCGGGAACCACCGCCACCAGCCCGATTCCATTGTTGAAGGTGCGCATCATCTCCTTTTCATCCACATTGCCGGCTTCCTGTAAAAACGGAAAAATGGGCGGGATGTCCCAGGATCCTTTTTTAATGGCGATGCCGCAGGCCTTGGGAATGACCCGGACGATATTGTCCATGATGCCGCCGCCGGTGATGTGCGCCAGTCCCTGGATGGGCAGGTCTCTGACCAGAGATTGGATGGTTTCCGAGTAAATCCGGGTTGGGGTGATCAATTCTTCTCCCAGGGTTTTACCCAGTTCGGGAACGTGACTGTCCACTGTCAGCCCCAACACCTCAAAGCAAATCTTGCGCACCAGGGAATAACCGTTGCTGTGCAGTCCGCTCGAGGCGATCCCGATGATCTGTTGGCCGGGCCGGATTTCAGAGCCGTCGACGATTTTGCTGTTGTCCACGATGCCTACGGCGAAACCGGCCAGGTCGTATTCGTTCTCCTGGTAAAAACCGGGCATCTCAGCGGTCTCTCCGCCGATGAGGGCGCAATCGGCCTGAATGCAACCCTTGCCGACACCCTTGATAATGTCGGTGATCGTTCCGGTTTTCAGTTTGCCCGTGGCCAGGTAGTCCAGGAAAAACAGGGGTCTGGCGCCCTGCACGGCAATGTCATTAACGCACATGGCCACCAGGTCGATGCCCACCGTATCGTGGCGGTTCATGAGGAAGGCGATCTTCAGCTTGGTGCCCACCCCATCCGTGGAACTGACCAGTACCGGTTTTTTCATGTTGGTGGTATTCAGAGAGAACAGGCCGCCGAACCCGCCGATTTCACCCATGACGCCGGTTCTTCGGGTCTTTTTGGCAATTTTCTTTATGGTCTCGACGAGGTTGTCCGCCTTTTCGATATCGACGCCGGCATCGGCGTAAGTCAGCTTTTTCTTCATTTAAACACTCCTGGCGTGTATCCGGCTGGTTAAAAAATACGCATAAAACTAATCTGATACCGTCGAAAAGTCAAACCCAAACAGAAGATACCGGCAGGCTGACGCAGGTGGGAACCAGGCTGACGGGAGGCCGGTTCATTGGGGTGATCGCGTCGGATGATTTGTGCCGCTGGTCCTTGCTCATCGGGCCAAGAATTTTTTGACAATTTTGATCGACTATTATACTTATTCTAAAAATTCAGGGACTTTCTGACAGGATGTGAAAAAAAAGGAATCAATCATGACCCGATTTGCCAGGCTGGACCGTTTGCCACCCTATGTGTTTGCCACCGTCAACCAGATTAAGATGGAGGCCCGGCGCGCCGGGGAGGACATCATCGACCTGGGTATGGGCAATCCGGATATCGGTACGCCTCAGCACATTGTCGACAAGCTCACCGAGGCGTCCCAGAACCCGCGCAACCATCGCTATTCGGCCTCGATGGGTATCACCAAACTGCGCATGGCCATCAGCGACTGGTACAAGCGTCGCTACGATGTGGACATCGATCCGGACAGCGAGGCCATCGTCACCATCGGTGTGAAGGAGGGGATGTCTCACTTGATTCTGGTAACCATTCGGCCTGGCGATGTGGTGTTTGCGCCCAACCCCACCTATCCCATCCATCCTTACTCGTCCATCATATCCGGAGGCGACGTGCGGGGGATACCGGCGGGGCCCGACCAGGATTTTTTCGAAAATCTGATCCAGGCCACCAAGCAGACCTGGCCGCGGCCAAAGGTACTGGTGCTCAGCTACCCCCACAACCCCACCACCGAGGTGGTTGACCTGGATTTTTTCCAGCGGGTGGTGGATTTTGCCAAGGCCAACGACATCATGGTGATTCATGATTTTGCCTACGCCGACCTGACCTTCGACGGGTACCAGGCACCCAGTTTTCTGCAGGCCAAAGGAGCCAAGGAGGTTGGGGTGGAGTTTTTTTCCATGTCCAAAAGCTACTCCATGGCCGGATGGCGGGTGGGATTTTGCGTGGGCAACCCCGAAACCATCTTCGCCTTGAAACGGATAAAAAGCTACCTGGACTACGGTATTTTTCAGCCTATCCAGATCGCCTCCATCATTGCCTTGAATGGGCCCCAGGATTGCGTAGCTGAGATTCGCGACACTTATCAATCCCGACGCGACGCCCTGATATCGGGCCTTTCCCGGGTCGGCTGGGCGATCGAAAGCCCCAAGGGCACCATGTTCGTCTGGGCCAGGATCCCCGAACAGTACCGCAAGATGGGATCCGTCGCATTTTCCACCTTTTTGATCCGCGAAGCCCAGGTGGCCGTATCGCCGGGCCTTGGCTTCGGTGAATACGGTGACGATTTCGTGCGTTTTGCCCTTATCGAAAACAACATGCGCATTAGCCAGGCGGTCAGGGGCATCCGCAAAGTAATGTAGTGTCCGTCCTGAAACGGCATCTTTCGGCCCAGGTCGTCGTTCTCACTCGGTTTAAATCCTCGACGTAGCGCTGCTACGCCTCCGGTTTCACTCTCGCTGCGGCCTCGTCCTGAACCGAAATCTACCATTTCAGGACGGACACCTGCAGAAGAAATCCGTTGACAGGCGGCGGCGCTTCTTTTACATCAAGATTGAAATTGGCTGTCGAACCTTTCGGTGCCCGCACTCCGACTGGGGTGCAAGGGATAATAGGGAACCCGGTGTGATTCCGGGACGAACCCGTCGCTGTGAGCGGGGACGATGGCCGCCAGGACCACTGTGCCGTGATTCTTTATACGAAATGGCACGGGAAGGGGCGGCCGGTAGAGCGATCCGCGAGTCAGAAGACCTGCCGTGAGGACATGTGTCTTGGTGGTGAAGGTAAAACCCCAGGCTGAAAATTTATTTTTCGGTCCGGGGTTTTTTAGTTGGCGCAAGCGGCCACCCGCCCCGTTCCAATGCAAAAGGGAGTGCTTATGAAAACGCAGATTGAACTGGCCAGGCAGGGCATCGTCACCGCACAGATGCAGACGGTGGCAAACGATGAGAAAATTAAGGCAGCAACTATCAGGGACCGGGTGGCCAACGGGCAGATCGTCATTCCCAACAACCCGTTTCGCAAGGGGCAACAGGTGGTGGGAATCGGCCGGGGGCTGCGAACCAAAGTCAATGCCTCCATCGGCACGTCGTCGGATATCTGTGACATCGACATGGAAGTGAGAAAGGCGCTGGCTGCCGAGGAGGAGGGTGCCGACACCCTCATGGAACTTTCCGCCGGCGGCGACCTGGACGCCGTGCGCCGGGCGGTGCTGGCTGCCACCACCCGCCCGGTTGGCAATGTTCCCCTCTACCAGGCCTTCAAGGAGACCAGCCGCAACCATCACAACCCCGCCCGGCTGGATCCGGAGTACCTGTTCGACCTCATCGAACAGCAGCTTGCCGACGGCCTCAGCTTCATGGCCATCCACTGCGGCATCAACCAGTACACCATCCGACGCTTGAGAAAGCAGGGTTTCCGTTACGGCGGCCTGGCCTCCAAAGGGGGCACCTTCATGGTGGCCTGGATGGACATGAACAAAAAAGAGAACCCGCTGTACGAACAATTTGACCGGGTGTGCAATCTGATGAAAAAGTACGATGCGGTGCTTTCCCTGGGCAACGGCATCCGGGCCGGCGCCATCCACGACAGCCATGACCGGGCCCAGATGGCCGAGATGATCATTAACTGCGAGCTGGCCGAAATCGGACGGGAAATGGGCTGCCAGACCATGGTGGAAGGTCCGGGCCACGTGCCCATGGATGAAATTGCCGGCAACATCATGCTGGAAAAGCGCATGAGCGGCAACGCCCCGTACTATGTGCTGGGGCCGATTCCCTCGGACGTCGGGGCCGGCTACGATCACGTGACCGCGGCCATCGGTGCGGCCACATCCGCCCGGCACGGGGCGGATCTGATCTGCTACATCACCCCGGCCGAACACCTGGCCCTGCCCACGGAAGCCGATGTGAGAGAAGGGGTGCGGGTCACCCGCCTGGCCGTCCACATCGGCGACTTGAGCAAATACCCCGAGCGGCGGGACCGGGACAAGCAGGCAGCCATGGCCCGGCGGGACATGCGGTGGGACGATCTTCAGGAACTGCTGCTTTTCCCGGAGGTTGCCCGATCCATTCGGGAGAGCCGCCAACCGGAGCGATCGGAAACCTGCACCATGTGCGGCGATTTCTGTGCCATGAAAAAGGGCATGGAAGTATTCAAACAGGATATCACCGGAGACAAAATATCAGCCTGAAACGGCATCTTTTGGCCCGGGTCTTCGTTCTCACGACTTTTCGATCCTCGATGTAGCGCTGCTACACCTGTGGTCTCAAAGTCGCTGCGGCCTTGACCCGAACCAAAATCTACCATTTCACTATGAACACCCATATAGGAGAGTCCAATGGAATCCATTGAGAAAAGCATTGCATCCATCAAACCGCTCAATGAAGCGGTCTACGAGCAGGCCAACGCGCGGCTGGCCAACCAGGCCAGACCCGCCGGCAGCCTGGGCATGCTGGAACCGGCGTCGGCCCGGCTGGCGGCCATATTCGGCACCCTGGACGTTCGCCTCGACAACAAGGTCATCGTCACCTGTGCCGGCGATCACGGCGTCACCGAGGAAGGGGTGAGCCTGTTCCCCCAGGAGGTCACCGCCCAGATGGTCTTCAACTTCGTGGGTCAGGGGGCTTCGATCAACGTGCTGGCCAAACATGCCGGGGCCCGGGTGAAGGTGGCCGATCTGGGCGTCAATTTCGATTTCGACCCGGACCTGCCGATCTTTCACAAGAAGGTGGGCAAGGGCACCGCCAACTTTGCCCGGGTACCGGCAATGAGCCGCGAGGATGCGATCCGGAGTGTCGAGGCCGGCATCGAGATCGTCAACGAGCTGATGGCCCATGGGCAGGTGGACATGCTGGGCACCGGCGACATGGGTATCGGCAACACCACGCCGTCGTCCGCCCTGATCGCCGCCTTCTCCGGCATCGCCGTGGATCAACTGACCGGCAGGGGTACGGGCATCGGAGACGCCGCACTGGCCAACAAGATCCGGGTCATCGAAAAGGCCCTGGCCCTGCACCGGCCGGATGCCAACGATCCGCTGGACGTGCTGGCCAAGGTGGGGGGGTTCGAGATCGGCGGGCTCGCCGGGCTGGTCATCGGATCCGCGGCTGCGGGTATTCCGGTGGTGTGCGACGGCTTTATCGCCACTGCCGGCGCCCTGATCGCCTGCGAACTGGCACCGGCGGCTAAAGCCTACCTGTTTGCCAGCCACCGAAGCGTCGAGGTGGGCCACCGGTTTATGCACCAACGGCTGGGTCTCGACCCCCTGCTGGACCTTCAATTCCGGCTGGGTGAGGGCACCGGTGCCGCCGTGGCCATGGAACTGCTGGATGCCGCTACCCGTGTGCTGTGCGACATTAAAACCTTTGAGGAGGTGGCGATTGTGAATGCCCAAGAAGGCTAAATGCGCAGACAGGACTTACGGCATCGCCAAGGATCTCGGTGGTTTCACGAGGCCGTCATAAAAGTAAACAATAATAGCGATTTGCCGTCAGGAGACGAAGATATGCAAGATCTGAAACAGGACGACCCCCAGATTGCCGCACTGATTGAAAAGGAAGAAATCCGTATCGAGGAGACGCTCGACCTGATCGCCGCCGAGAATCACTCGCCACGGTCAATCATGGAAGTCCTTGGTTCGATATTGAATACAAAAACCATAGAGGGCTATCCAGGCAGGCGATTTCATGCCGGCTGCGTGAATGTTGACCAAATCGAAGAGATCGCCATCCGGCGCGCCAAGCGGCTCTTTGGTACTCAATATGTCAATGTGCAGCCTCACAGCGGGACATCGGCCAACCTGGCGGTCTATTTCTCGGTTCTCAACGTGGGCGACCGGATTCTCTCCATGGGTCTGCCATATGGCGGCCACCTGTCGCATGGCCACAGCGCGTCCATCACCAGCAAATGCTTCGAATTTACCCATTATGGCGTGGACACGCAAACCGAGCGCATCGATTACGATCAGGTCAGAACACTGGCCCTCAAGGTCAAACCCAGGATGATCGTCGCCGGGGCCAGTTCCTACCCGCGGTTGATCGATTATGGGAAGATCGCCGCCATTGCCGAAGAGGTCAACGCCTATTCCTTTGCTGATATGGCCCACCTGGCCGGGCTGGTCGCCGGCAAGGCGATCCCCAGCCCGGTTCCCTGCTGCGATTTTGTCACTTTCACCACGTATAAAACCATGATGGGCGGTCGTGGCGGCGTCATTCTGGCCAGAGACGAATTTGGCCGGCGTCTGAACAGCGCCGTATTTCCCGGATGCCAGGGTACCAGCGCGGTTAACCTGATTGCGGCCAAGGCCTTGATTTTCAAGTTAGCCGGGGAACCCTGGTTCATGGAGATCCAGAAAAAGACCTTAACAAATGCGGTGATCCTGGCCAACTTGCTTGAAGAACGGGGTTACCGCATTATTTCCGGCGGCACCGACAACCACCAGATCATCGTGGATCTGACAGCCAACGGACTGAAGGGTGCGGTGGCTGAAAAAGCACTGGAATCTGCGGGAATCGTTCTGAATCGCAATGTGATTCCCAGCGATGCCCGGACACCCGGGAGCGTATCCGGCCTGCGCCTGGGCAGCGCCGGCATAACCACCCGAGGCATGGGTCAACCGGAAATGGTCCTGATCGCAGATATGATAAACACGGTCCTGTCGCAGCCGCAAAATTCGACTGAACTGGATCGGGTCACGGCTCAGGTTAAAGCGCTGTGTCGTCGGTATCCGGTATATGCGTAACTCCGGTATTGCCCCGGTGCCGGACAGGCAATGATCCTATCCTTGGTATGGATCGCATCGGCCGGGGCGGGATTCTGGTGGAAATTTATTATGGAGCTGTCCGGTATGCAACTATCTGGCTTCATGATTGAATCGAAGCAGCAACCGTCTGTCGTTTGATCGCATTCAGGGATTTTTCTTGACGACTCAAAAATTGGGATTATATTCCCAAATAAAGACAAGCCAACTTTCAATAACGCACAACCCTGCACGTTGCAGGTGAACCGACATAAGGGGGTCATCATGAGACATTCAAACCAACGACAATCCTTTTCCACGGCCATGGCACTATTTGGCATCCTGATCCTCGTTGCCTGCAGCGGCGGTGGTGGCAGCGGAGGTGGCACCACGCCGACCTCCGGCAGTTCCACAAGCTCGGTTTCCTCCGGTGGAATCGAAGGCTTCGGCAGCGTGATCGTCAACGGCGTGCGCTTCAATACGGACAGTTCCGAAATTGAAGTCGAAAACCAATCCTCCAGTTCTTTGGATGATCTGAGCCTGGGCATGCAGGTGGTCGTCGAAGGCAGCATCGATGATAACGGCACCACCGGCACGGCCACCCGCGTGCGCTTTGAAGACAATCTGGAAGGGCCCATCACCAGCGTTACTCCGTCTGACACCGGGTTGAGCAAAACCGTGTCGGTCATGGGGCAGACGGTGCGGGTGGAGAGCGGGGAAACGGTGTTCGATAACAGCGATCCCTCCTTCAATTTCGGCAGCCTGGGGCCGGCCAATGTGGGCAACGTGGTGGAAATCAGCGGCAACGACCTGCCGGACGGCAGCATTCAGGCCACCTTCATTGAGCGCAAGGCCAATGATCTGGGGTCGTTTATCGCCGCCAACGGCGAGTTGGAACTCAAGGGCAGCGTCGCCAACCTGACTGCCAGCACCTTTACCATCGGCAGCCTGACCATCGACTACGCGACCGCCTCACTTTTCGATCTGGACAATTCGCCCAGCAACCAATTGGAAAACGGCCTGCCGGTGGAGGTAAAAGGAACCCAGCTGGCGGGCAATGTTTTCACCGCCGCTACGGTGGAAGTCAAGCTGGCCGGTTTGGGACTGGATAATATTGCCAAGGCGGAAGTGGAGGGGTTCGTCACCCAGTTGAATGCCAGCACGCAGACCTTTATGGTCAACGGCCAGCGGGTCAACTATGCCAACGCCGCCTTCCGTGCCGGACTGGCCGACGAACTGGCCAACGGCATCAAGGTGGAAGCCGAAGGGCCCATGGCCGGCGGTGTGCTCAACGCCAGGCGGGTCACCTTCAAAGAGAGCATCCGCTTCGAGGCCAACGTCGCCACGGTCAGCGGTAACAGCCTGACGCTGCAGGGACTGCCGGGGGTCACCATTCAGGCCGACTCCGACATCACCCGGATGGAGAATACAACCGGGCCGTCGAGTCTGTCAGCCGGCAACAACCTGCGCGTACGCGCCCGTCCGGCAGGCAACAGCGGCAATATGGTCGCCACGCGTATCATCCTTCGGGACCCGACTCCGGATGACCGGCTGATCGTCCAGGGTCCGGTGGACAGCTTCACCGACGGCCCCGCTGGTCAGGTGACCCTGCTGGGCAACCTGGTCACGGTGGACACCAGTACGATTCAAAACGATGAATTCGAGTTTGAAGACCAGATCATCGGTCGGAATGCCTTCTTTGTTTCCCTGATCCAAGGTGACATCGTCAAGGCCCGGGCCCGGCTGGATAACCCTCAGGCCGGTGATACCAAAACCTGGGAAGCCATCGAGATCGAAGTCGAAGATTGATCACCGCCAACCCGCCGCCTTCCCGCAGCCGATTCTCCCGGGAAGGTGGCGGCCATAACCACCAAATACAGTTTTGGGACACCGAATTTATTTTTAACAGCGTTCTCACGGTCGAAGAAATGAATAGGATTCAATTTTCAGGTTGCGCAGATGATGATCACAGGACAGCTCAGCGACGAGGATGCATACGGCAATGGCATTGCGCATTGCCATCATCGACAAACCAAGAAGAGTTGAAAGCCATGAAAAGAGAACGACGCAAAGATCCCAGACGCAGATTGGCGGGCAATATCGTTTATGTGCTGGACAAGAACTCTGCAAAGCTGGCCACACTAAACGATTTCAGCGCCGGCGGCCTGCAATTGAGCTATATACCCACCAGTCAAGCCATCGATGATCAATGGACGTTGGTCGATATTTGTGCAGGCGCGCAACCGCCCATGTGCATATCCGGTGTGGTCTTCGAGACGGTTTACGATATTACCAGTCTTATGGAAAACGGTACTTTCAGCGGTATGGACGTGCGGATTTGCGGGGTTCGGTTCGACAGCTTGACAGAGGCCCAGAGAAAGCGTCTGGAGATGTTGCTGGCTAATTCAAGCCCATGCCTGACCGGTTGACAGGTGGAAACGGGCAACTGGCTTGTTGCGGGTAAAAAACAGCTCGTGGACAAGGGTTGATGACCTCACCACAGCTCATTTCTGGGCATACCAAATTGATTCCTAACAGCTGAATCTGCAGCGCTTCCGTTCAGGTCTCCCTGCTTGACCGGAAAAAAAATTGGGACTATATTCCCATGATGGAAACACAAGTAAAAAATGCATTGTTTTCGGCGGTTATCCGGGTGATACGCTCACTCGTGCGGATTTTTCTGCGCAACGGACTGCCATTTGGCGAATTTGCAGAACTGGCGCGCTGGGTCTATGCGGATGTGGCCTACAAAGAGTTCGGTATCGAGGGCCGCAAGCAGACCGATTCCCGGGTTTCGATTATTACCGGGCTGTCGCGCAAAGAGGTGCGGCGTCTGCGGACCATGGCGCAGCCCATGAACAAGATGGCCACCGACCGATACAACCGCGCCGCGCGGGTTATCGCCGGCTGGCGTCGCGACAAAAAGTTTCATGACCAACGCGGGCGTCCGCGTGTGCTGGCCATCGAAACAGGAAGCCCCAGTTTCAACGACCTGGTCAAAGTCTATAGCGGCGATGTGCCGGCGCGTGCGATTCTGGATGAGTTGATCCAGGTCAAAGCCGTGGAACGGACGCCAGACAATTGCATCCGCCTGGTCAGCAAGGCCTATCTGCCCAAGGGTGATCCCGTCAAAATGCACAATATTCTGGGAACGGACGTCTCCCTGCTCGTCGACACCATTGACCACAACACGCGCAGTGACAATAATAACTACTGGATTCAACGTAAAGTCTCATACGACAACCTGCCGGTCGAAGCGCTGGCAGAGATTCGTCAATTCAGTGAAAAAGAGGGACAGCGCCTGCTGGAAAAGCTCGATCGCAAAATATCCGAGCAGGACCGCGATATTAACAGCACCATCAAAGGGACCGGCCGCAAGTTTGCCGGCGTAGGGCTGTACTATTTTGAAAAGGATGCCCACGATGTCCTTCCGGATAGCGAAGGAGGAGAAGGATGATGACGACGAATAGCCGTTTGGCGACACTGATGCTTGTCGCTATCTTTATTTTTTTGATGGCCTGTGGGGGTGGCGGCGGTGCCAGCAGCAGTGGCGGCATCGGCGGCTCCGGATTCACCGCCTTAAGTGTCGGCAGCGTTTCCGCAATCGGCAGCATCACCGTCAACGGCGTGCGCTATGAGACCACCGGCGCTGCCGTTACCCGTGACGACGGCGCTGGTTTCTCCGAAGCCGATCTGAAACGCGGTTTGGTGGTGGAAGTCAACGGCCAGGTCAATGCCGACGGCGTGAACGGAACGGCAACGACGGTAACGGTGCTCACCGCCGTTCAGGGACCGGTGGACCAGATCGATCCCGCGACCAGCAGCCTCACGGTCATGGGGCAGCCGGTGGCCATCGACGATCAGACGCTGTTCGATGACAGCATTCAGCCCAATGACTTAAACGGATTAAGCTTAGACGACATCGTGGAGGTGAGCGGTACGGTGGATCCCAACGGCACCATTCGCGCCATGCGCATCGAAGCCAAGCCGGGCGAGACATTGAGAAAAGTGCGCGGCTTCGTGAATAGCGTGTCGGCTCCGACCTTTACGATCAACGGCCTGACGATTGATTTCAGTACAGCCCTTGAAAATGATTTTGGCGCCAACGGACCACCGGTGGATGCTTTTGTAGCGGTGCGCGGAACATCCCTGGACCGTGGCAGCAATACCCTGATCGCTGCCAGCGTGGACGATCAAACCCGCAGTTTTGCGAACGAGACCAATGCGGAGATCGAGGGCTTCATCACCGCGGCAGCGGGCAGCAGCTTCAGCCTGGTATCCGGTGCCGGCACCTTTCAGTTCCAAACCGATGCCGGTACCACCTTCGACGGCGGTGTCGTAGGCGACCTGGCAGTCGGGCTCAAGGTGGAGGTGGAAGGCGCGTTCAGCGGCGGTGTCCTGATCGCCGACAAGGTCTCGATCCAAGACGGCATCCGCTTGCGAGAAGTGACCGTCGACTACGGTGAATGTCGCTCGAGCGCACCATCACCCTGGTCGATTTGTCGGCCCTGGTCCTGAAGCTCAACGACCAGACTGAGATATCCGACGACCGCAACGCGCCGCCCGCCGGCCCGAATCCCACGCCCGATCAACTGCTGCCGACGTTGATCTTCAACACGACGATACTTCGGGTGCGGGCGCGGGTATCCAGTACCGTTTTACCCGGCGCCACGGAGCTGGTCGTCACCGAACTGCGGGTGGAGGACGGCCCGCCGTCGGCCGAGGTCAGACTGCGCGGCCCCCTGGACGCAACCCCGGTTGCCCAACCCCCTGTAGATCCTGGGGATAGCGGTTGCAATCGATGGGGCCACATTTTCGGACTTGAATGAGGCTATCGACCAGGCACCATTCATCAGCCAGGTCGACGCCGGAACGCTGATCGAGGCAGAGGGCGCTATGTCGGGCGACAACACCATGGACGCCACCCAATTGGAAATAGAAGATTAGCCAAATCACCCCTAACCCCTGAGCCCGGGCGACCCTTTAACGGTGCGCCCGGGCTTCTTTAATCGGGATGCTGCAATCAAATGACACCCGCAATTCGCTCGTCCAGCAGTAATTTTCACCTGCCCGATACATTCCGTGGATCTCTATTCCGAGCGTTCACGTTTTGGCCGCTCGTAGGCATCCACCAGATCCTGCCAGGCCCGTTTGTAAACGTTCAGGGCGTCGGCCAGTTTGGGGATCACCTGGTCGGCGACCGTATCATAGCGCCGGCGGTCCATGGGGTTGACGTTTTCGTGGCGGGTGGCCTTTAAGTAGGCCAGGGTTTCCAGGGCAAAAACCATGCGCCGGGTGCGCTCAGGGGTGGGCGGCCGGTAGCGGTAGGTGGATCGGATCTTCTCGACCCGCTTCGCATCCGGTGGCAACAGCGCCAGGAGATTTCCGGTACCTGTGCAAAGGGTTTGATGGGATGCTTTGAGCCGTTCCAGCAGACGTTTAAGATCCGGTCGGCTTCGCGACACCGTGTCGGCCACCTGCCGGATTTCTCCGGGCAGTGCCTGTTTGCGATATTCCACGGATGCCTGGAAAAAGCAGGCGAGCACCAGACCACCCGAGCCCTTCAGCCGGCTGTCTTCAATCTGCCGGCGGATGTCCGAAAAACGAAGGCAGTCCCTGGCGCAGATGTCCAGCATCTTGTCCAGCAGGATGTCGTTCAATATCATGGAGGAGGAGATTGCCGGGGAGTTCAGCTGCATCTCCAAAATACCGCAGGTTCGCTCGATGCAGTCGTTCATCAATGAACGCATGAACAGCGGGCCTTTGATACGGATACGCACCGCACGCCGCTTGAGCCGTTTCACGCCATTGTATACTCCGACCATCAGCCCGACAATGCCGATCAGGGGCAGCACCGGGCCAACGCGTCCCAATCGGGTCATGCTGCCGGTAAGATCCAGGAGCGAATAGACCACGATGGTCAGGACCAGCCCGAAAAAGATGGTGGCGGCCACCGGATTCACGATGAACCCCTTTTTATTTTCGGCCACGCGGTGGCTTTGCTTGGGGTCTGGATGGTTTGAAGGCATGGGCGCGCACATCGACTCCCGGGTCCACGGGAAGTGATCGGTTGGCAGGAGGCTCTTTTCTCAGCCGTCAGGTCATTTGGATGGCGGCAGGATTTTCAGGGTTTCCCGCTCTTCGGACGGTTGCCGGGATTCGGGTAGAAGCAGATGCTTCTGGCTGATCAGTTTGCCATTTTTATCGATCACCGTGTCATCTTCCATGATCAGAAAACCGAGCTTTTCCATCACATCGTTGCGGTAGCGGTACTCGTGCTCCATGTGCCGCTTGCTGAGCTTGTAATTGCTGACGATCCAGGCGATGCCGAATACCACGCCGACCACCAGCAGGACGCCGCAGGCGATGAGGCTGTAGGTGACCATTTTCTCTCCGGCATTGAAAATAAAGAGAAAGATGGCATCCAGTTTGTAAAACAACACCGTGCAGGCCACGATGGCAAACAACATCGGCAGAAAAGGCACCTTTCTCATGTGGGTGAGAAAAAGATTGAACTGGAAGAGCTTGGACCGGCTGTCGTCCGATTCCGCGCCTGCTCCGCCATCCTCTCCGGCGGCCGGGGCGTTGCCGAAGATGAACTGGTTGAATGCCAGGATGAATACGCCCAGCAGGAAGGTGATGGCCACCGGGGTGGTAAAGGAAACGTAAAAGTAAAACTTCCATGGAAAAGGTGCCTTGTCCGGGCCCAGATTCCCCAGAAAGCTCACCAGAAAGATCACAATCTCTACGGCGATGATGAACCAGAGATAGTTGATGAAAAAGCTTTTCAATTCCACCCCGTCGAACAGGGCGGCCAGTCCGCTGTGGGTCTCTTTTTTATCGGCGCTCATTTGAATTCACAACATGGTTTTGGTGAGGTGCCCGATGCTGATGGGAACCCATATTCGACCTTTGGCACGAGAGCGGTTTGCCACCCCGTGAAACGAAAAAAAATGCCGCAAGTCTTAAAACTATAAAAACAGTCGGGAACTGTCAAGATGTGAATAATTGAAGGACCCATAAATACCAATCTCATGTATGACATTCTGATCATCGGATCGGATGCGTCTCCCCGCCGCTTTCATCCGGCAAGAACTCAGCGAAACCAGGGCAGGGAGAGCGTGAAGATGGCCAGGTTGCCCAGCACGTGGATGACGATGGGCACCATCAGGCTCCTGCCTGTGTGGTAGGCCACGGAAAAAACCAACCCTCCCACGATCTGGGTGATCGGCACCGCCGGCAAGTGGAGGGCGGCAAAAAGGGCGGTTGAGATCAGTACCGCCGCAGGAACGCCCCAGCGGCGCAGGTAGCCGAATATCAGTCCCCTGAAGACGATCTCCTCGGCGACCGGGGCCACGATTCCCCCCACCATAAAAAACAGAACCCGTTGGTATGCCTCTTGCGGCAGCGGTGATCGAACCAGCGTGAACGGATCCAGGCCGGCCATGAACAGGCCCGTAAACAGCAAACCGGCCGCGGCGGCAAATCCGGCGGACCAGACCAGCCCCTTTCGGAATCCGCTTCGCAGGGTCCGCCCGTCCAGTCCGAGCGTCTGGAGGCCGCCACCCTGTACCACGGCCAGGATGATTACCACGAGCATCTGCGCCGTTCGGGTGCCGGCGATCAGCCATAGACGGGGCAGCTGCATCCGGGTGCCAAAATAGGCGGCTGCTGTTTCCAGCAGTGCCACGGCCAACAGTGATGCTAGTAGGAAAGTTGTGGAGATCGTGGCTGAACCCATCCCAGTGTCCTCAAGGCGCGGTAGCCATACATCTGAATGTACCAGTGGGAAGAGGTGTTGATCCGGTTGATGATCTCCGGCACCGCGGCCTGGTTTTTACGCTCTCCCAGAGCCCACAGCGCCTGGCACACGACGATGGGCGCCGGGTCGTCAGCCAGGGCCAGCAGTATGGCCTGGGCCGCCGGATCCCGGGTGTAGGCCAGACTGCGTGCAAGCCAGTACCGTTCGGCGATGTGAGGGCTATTCTCGATGCCCAGTGCTATCACTTCCGCGGCGACGTCCCGCTGGTCCTCGCAGGCCTGCCTGAGTGCGGCGATGCGGGTGATCGGCGAAGGCGCGGAGAAAGTCGTGGGCGGATTGGCGGGGGCGGTATGCCCCCGGTAAACGGGCACCAGCAGGATGCCGCCCACCACGATGCAACATATGGCGGCGATCACATCCGAAACGGCCGCGGTTAAAAAAAGATTGGGCAGCATGCCAATCACACTGAATAGAAAAATAAAGAGAACCAGCGGCAATCCCAGCAGCAGGCACGCCAGGGTCAGGGTTCTGAACTTATGGTTGCGGTCCAGCAGGTTGGAGTAGGCCTTCAGTGCTTTGTCGGGACTGCCCAGCAGTTCATCCGCGGGCACGCTCAGAACGGGTTGCCGGTCGCTTCCCAGAGAAAAATGGTTTTTGTCCGTGTGCTGGCCGATGGTCAGGTCGGCCGGATAGCCGGCCGGGATGGGCAGGTAGTCATGGGCGCGGACGGTTCGTTCGAGCCGGGCCCAGTTGGCACGGTCCAAACTGCTGCCGAGGACACAGGTGCGGAGTTGTTTCTGCTCCAGGGATTTAAACGCCTCGGCGGGGAACAGGGTATAGGTATAATAAGCGTCGGTGATAGCCTGGCCGGCCCGGTTTCCCAACAGCAGATGATCGCGGATGTTGCTGAACATGTGGCGGTCGAGCACCAGACTCCACAGCAGGGCCAGGATAATGGCGGCGGATATCGGCCAGAAGACACCAGCGGGTGAAACCAGCGTCGAGCGGGCCGGTAACAGATGAATGGCGGCGACACCCGTGATCAGGGGCACCACCACCAGATAGGCGGAAGCCGCCAGGTTCCAGCCGTGGTCATTGACCAGGACAAGGCCGGCCGCCCATATCAGCAGGTAGAAAAAGATTGCCGTCCAGCGTCGCCGGAAGGCCCGGTCCCACAGCCAGGCACCGATCAGGGTGACCAGCGAAAGACCGGCACCGATGCTCAGGGTGAAGAACAGGCCTCCTGCCATGGCGGTTGCCAGCGCGTTGAGATGCGCCGCCACCCTGGCGTTGGGGACAGCCAGGTAGCCGCTGCGCATCACCACCTCGGTGGCCTGCAACAGGTCAAGATTGGACAGGTAGACATGGGCGGTGGCAATGATTTGAGCGCTCAGCAGACCGACGACAAGCACGACCGGGGCATACAGGCGGCGTTTCATTTCGTGTTGGACACCTTTGCGCAATCTGTGGTATTGACCAAAACCATTTGGATCGGCGCTTTTTGCTACATGATTGACAGTCGGTAATTTTATTTATCCATAGCAGCTGCAGTGCCAAGAATCAACAACGGGAGGAGCTTGAAATGAGAGAAGTCGTCATTGTCAGTGGTGCCAGAACCGCGGTGGGGTCATTCGGCGGATCGTTGAAGACCGTTCCGGTGGTGGATCTGGGCGCAACCGTCATGAAACAGACCCTTAAAAATGCCGGTTTGCGCCCCCAGTCCAGCGACGCATTGAAGGCGGCAGGGCCTGATGCCTTGAAAGACCAGGGGCTCATCGAACTGGAGACAAAGGCCATGGACTGGACCGACGACATGCCGACCGTGTCCATCGATGAAGTCATCATGGGCAACGTGCTTCAGGCGGCCCAGGGCCAGAACCCGGCCAGGCAAGCCATGATCCGCGCCGGCCTGCCCAAGGAAACCCCGGCTTTTTCGCTCAACAAGGTCTGCGGCAGCGGGCTGAAAGCCATCGCCCTGGGGGCGTCGGCCATCATGACCGGCGAGTCCGACGTGGTGTTGGCCGGCGGCATGGAGAGCATGAGCCTGGCGCCCATGGCCCTGCCCAAGGCCCGTTGGGGATACCGCATGGAACTGACCGGCATCGGTGACATCTGCGACCTGATGGTGTTCGACGGCCTGTATGAGATTTTCTACGGCTACCACATGGGCATGACGGCGGAAAATATCGCCAGTCTTTATAGCATCAGCCGCCAGGAGCAGGACGAATTGGGCGTGCTCAGCCATACGCGGGCCCGGGCCGCTATTGCCGACGGCCGCTTCGCCCAGGAGATTGTTCCGGTGATCGTCAAGTCCCGCAAAGGGGATACGATCGTGGACACCGACGAGCGTCCCATGGACACCAATCTGGAAAAAATGTCCAAGCTGCGGCCGGCATTCAAGAAAGATGGCACCGTCACCGCCGGCAACGCGTCGGGCATCAACGACGGCGCGGCGGCGGTGTTGCTGATGAGCGCGGAAAGAGCCAGGGACCTCGGCATGGAGCCCATCGTCAAGATCAAGGCTTTCCGCTCGGGCGGACTGGATCCGGCATACATGGGGCTGGGACCAGTACCTGCGGTGAAAAAGGTGCTGGCCGCTACAGGCATGACCCTGGATGATATTGACATGATCGAACTCAACGAGGCGTTTGCCTCCCAGGCCATCGGCTGCATGCGCGAACTGGGCATCGAGACTGATCGGCCCAACGAACTGGGCAGCGGCATCTCCATCGGGCATCCCATCGGCTGCACCGGTGCCCGGCAGATGGTCAGCGGCATGAACCAGATGAAACGCAAAGGCTATTCCACCGGGTTGATCACGATGTGTATCGGCGGCGGCATGGGCATGGCGATGGTCGTTGAAAGATGATTTTTTTCTTTACTTTTTCGGCTGTTATTGATATGTAACGTTCGGTTTTAGCGAAGGTAAAAAACCCCCTCGCCAAAAGCGGTGACTGGAGATTGAAAAATATGGATATCAGCAGGAAATTGGGGATTCTTGTGTTTTGCGGGGTTCCCGCCATTATCGGCGGCGGGATCGTCTATGGGGTAGCCGGCAGCTATGTTCCGGTGGCGGTGTATTTGATTTTGCTCTACCTCGTCGTCGTCGCCATTGTCAGCAGATAAGCCGCTTCACCAATTCCCTGTCTGATTCCGGCTGACAATTGACCATCCGAGTCTGACACATCCAGCATTGATGAACTCGTAAAAAGTCGCTTTTTCGACGGCTTCGTAAAAAGCCCGAGATCAAGGCTTGCGAATCCCGAGGAATGAGGAGTACTTAGTGTACTCCGCAGTGACGAGGGATGAAGCGTAACACAGATATCGGACTTTTTACGAAGCCGTCAGCATTAATTCTGCGCAAATGCCTCTTCCCCTTTTACTCAGGCGTTTGCGCAGATTGCGTTATGCCCCGTGGCACCGTTATACCACCGCATGTTTATGGAGGAACCATGGAGGATCGGACCTCCCAGAATATGATTTTGTGGTTTTTTCTGGCCTGCTTCCTCATTTCCATATCTTTGATGGGATGGTTGCTGTCGCCATTCATTTCAATCATCGTTCTGGGTACCGTTGTTGCCGGCGCATTTCACCCGGTCTACCGGGTGCTCGCGGCCCATGGAAAAATCAGCCCCGGGTTGGCCTCTTTGTTAACCTGCCTGGTGATTTTCTTTATCCTGTTTGTCCCCATTGTCTTTTTCGTGGGGGTCCTGGCCCAGGAGGCTTACGAGCTGATCCAACTGGCCAAAAGCCCGGCACTATCCAGCTTCATCAATACCCATTTTACCAACAGTGCCCTGCTGGACCGGATCAACCCGCTTCTGGACAGCTTCGATATCGCCATCACCGGGGAGGAACTGAACAAAACCATCTCGGACATCGGCAGAGCAGTCGGCCTGTTTCTTTACGACCAGGCCCGATCCATTGCGTCCAACACCTTGTCCTTTCTGGCCAGTTTTTTCCTCATGCTGTTGGTTATTTTTTTTCTGCTCATCGATGGGCCGAAGCTGGTGCAGTTTCTCATCGATCTGTCGCCCCTCCCCGAAGATCAGGACACCCAGCTCATCGGAAAATTCAACGATATGGCCGGTGCCATCCTTGTGGGAAACGGGCTGTGCGGGGCCATTCAGGGCATCGCCGGGGGGATGATATTCTGGCTGTTTGGTCTTCAGTCCGCTTTTTTATGGGGCGTGATCATGTCCCTGCTGGCGTTTCTGCCGATCATCGGCATCGGAGCGGTGTTTATTCCCACGGTGATTTTTCTATTTTTAAAGGGGCGTGTCGGTGCCAGCCTTTTTTTTCTGATCTTTTATCTGCTGCTGTCCGGCGGCGTCGAATACCTGTTAAAGCCCAGGATCGTGGGCAAGCGGGTACAGATGCATACCCTGGTGGTGTTTCTGTCCATCATCGGCGGTCTCAACGTTTTCGGGATTCTCGGGATCATCTATGGCCCGTTGATTGCCACCGCCTTTCTGACGTTGACCAATATTTACCACACCAGTTACCAGACATTTGTTGAACACTCCCAACCCAAACCAGACCGGAAGTGACGGTGAGCCAGCGGTTCACCCGTTGCCGGGATGGCCAGCGCAAGGATAATTCACGACCATGAGCGAAAACACAACCGAAGTTCTGCAAAGCCCCGAGATCAGCATCGAAGCGGAGATGAAGAAGTCCTATCTTGATTACGCCATGAGCGTGATCATCGGCCGGGCGCTTCCCGATGTGCGTGACGGACTCAAACCCGTTCACCGCCGCGTACTTTACGCCATGCGGGAATTGAAGAACGACTACAACAAACCCTATAAGAAGTCGGCCCGCATCGTGGGTGACGTGATCGGTAAATATCATCCCCATGGCGACAGTGCCGTCTACGACACCATCGTACGATTGGCCCAGGACTTCTCCATGCGCTACCCGTTGGTGGACGGCCAGGGCAACTTCGGTTCCATCGACGGCGACCCGGCGGCGGCCATGCGATACACAGAAATTCGCATGACACGGCTGGCCCAGGAGATGCTGGAGGATCTGGATAAAGAGACCGTCAACGTGGTCCCCAACTACGATGAGTCCCTCACCGAACCGTCGGTGCTGCCGGCCAAATTCCCCGCGCTTCTGGTCAACGGATCGTCCGGGATTGCCGTGGGCATGGCCACCAACATCCCCCCCCACAACTTTTCCGAGGTGATCGAAGGCATCAAGGCGCTGATCGACAATCCGGGGATTACCTGCGGGCAACTCATGGCTCTTATTCCCGGCCCGGATTTTCCCACCGCAGGCATCATTCACGGCACTCAGGGTATCCGGGACGCCTATGAGACGGGTCGGGGCATTGTCCGTACGCGTGCACGGGTGACGGTGGAGGAGGACAAACAAACCGGGCAGGAAACCATCGCGGTCACCGAGATTCCCTACCAGGTGAACAAGGCGCGGCTGATCGAAAAGATTGCCGAGCTGATGAAGCACAAGGTGATCGAAGGGCTGCGCTATGTGCGTGACGAATCCGACCGACGGGGCATGCGCATTGCCATGGGGGTCAAAAAAGACTACATGGCCGGCATCATCATCAACCAGTTGTACAAGCACACCCAGATGGCGAGCAGCTTCGGAATTATCCTGCTGGCGGTGGTCAACAACCGACCCCAGGTCCTCAACCTGAAGCAGATTCTGGAGTATTTCGTACTTCATCGCAAGGAGATCGTCATCCGGCGCACCCGCTTTGACCTGAACAAGGCCCAAGCCAGGGCCCATATTCTGGAAGGGTTGAAGGTGGCTTTGGACAACCTGGATGCCGTGGTCAAGCTGATCCGCGAATCCAAGACGCCTGTGGAAGCCAAGGACCGGCTCATGGCCACTTTCAGCCTCTCCGTCATCCAGGCCCAGGCTATCTTGGATATGCGCCTGCAGCGGCTCACCGGATTAGAAAGGGACAAAATCGTTGATGAGTACGATGCCGTGCTAAAGGACATCGCGCGATTCAAGGAAATCCTGGGCAGCGAACAACTGGTCCTGGGCATCATCAAAAACGAGCTGGACATCCTCAAGGGCGAATTCGGTGATGTGCGCCGGACCGAGATTCTGAAATATACCCGGGAACTGACCATCGAGGACATGATTGCCGAAGAAGACATGGTCGTGACCATCACCAACACCGGCTACATCAAACGCAATCCCATTACCTTGTATCAAAGCCAGCGGCGTGGCGGCAAAGGCAAGACCGCCATGGGCACCAAGGAAGAGGATTTCGTCTCCCACCTGTTCGTGGCCTCCACCCATCACTATTTCCTCTTTTTTACCAACCTGGGCAAGGTCTACTGGTGCAAGGTCTACGACATTCCTCAGGCCGGCCGCCAGAGTCGGGGCAAGGCCATCGTGAACCTGCTGGATTTTGCCGACGGCGAATGGATGACCGCCGTGCTGGCCGTTCCCGGGTTTGAGCCGGGGCTGCACGTGCTCATGGCCACCCGCAATGGGACGGTGAAAAAGACGGATCTCATGGCCTTCAGCCGTCCCCGAATCGGCGGGATTATCGCCGTGGGCCTGGCAGAGGGCGATGAACTGATTGCGGTAAAGCTTTCCGACGGCACCCAGAATGTGTTTCTGGGGTCCGCCATGGGCAAATCCATCCGCTTCCATGAATCGGATGTCCGCCCGACCGGCAGGACCGCCCGTGGGGTGCGGGGGATGCGACTGAGTAAGGACGACCGCGTAGTGGGCATGGAAGTGCTTCAACACGGCCAGACGCTGTTTACTGTAACCGAAAACGGCTACGGCAAACGGACTTCCATCGACGAGTACCCGATCCACCGGCGCGGTGGCAAAGGCGTCATCTCAATCAAGACCAGCGAGCGCAACGGTCAGGTGGTGAACATCATCCTGGTTCAGGACGAGGACGACCTGATGCTGGTGACCGATACGGGCAAGCTGATCCGCAGCCCCGTTTCCGGCACCTCGGTAATCAGTCGCAACACCCAGGGTGTGCGGCTGATGGACATGGAACCCGGTGAGCGGGTGGTCAGTGCCGCCGGGTTGGCTGAAACAGAAGAAGAGAGCGATGAATCGGCGGATGGCGAAGAAGCATCAAGCGAACCGCCGGAGGAATAGAGACGATGAAAACCACGGTGGATGTCAAGACCACGACAATTGGTGTTGTCGGGGCCGGCAGCTGGGGTACCGCTTTGGCCAACCTGCTGGCTGTCAAGGGTTTTGCCGTCGACCATTGGGTATATGAAGCCGAGGTGAAGGCGCAGATGCTGGAGAAGCGTGAGAATCAGCGATTTCTGCCCGGCGTTACCCTGTCCGATAATCTTCATCCCTCCGGGGATCTGGAATCGGTCGTATCCGGTAAGGATTTAGTGCTGGTGGTGACCCCTTCGCATGTCACCCGCCGGACGATCGAGCGCTGCTGCCATGCCATCGGGCCGGACACCATCGTGGTCAGCGCGTCCAAGGGGATCGAAAACCAGACGCATCTGACCATGTCCGGTGTGCTGGCTGAAGTCATCCCGGGGTTGTCGACGGACCGGCTGGCCGTGCTCACGGGCCCCAGCTTTGCCAAGGAGGTGGCCCGCCAGATGGCCACGGTGGTGACCGTGGCGTCCAGTGACACGAATTCGGCGGAATTTGTCCAGCAGGTGTTTGTGACCCCCTATTTCCGGGTATACACCATCGATGATGTGATAGGCGCCGAACTGGGGGCTGCCGTGAAAAATGTCATCGCCATCGCTGCCGGTGTGATCGACGGGCTGGGGTTGGGACTCAATACACGTGCCGCCCTGATCACGCGCGGGCTGGTTGAGATCCGCCGGCTGGGCCTGGCCATGGGGGCTCAGCCGAGAACCTTCACCGGATTAGCCGGCGTCGGGGATCTGATTCTTACCTGCACCGGCGACCTGAGCCGCAACTACACCATCGGCAGACAGATCGGCGAGGGAAAAAAGCTCAAAGACCTGCTGGCCGGGATGCACATGGTGGCCGAGGGGGTGAAAACGGCTCGTTCGGTATACAACCTGTCCCGCGAACGGGGTGTCGAGATGCCCATTTCCCACGCCGTGTACCATGTGCTTTATGACGATATGGATCCGAAGACCGCCCTTTACCAGCTGATGACCCGGGATCTCAAGCAGGAGTTGGACGAAATCTGAGCAGCAGATAAATTACAAAAACCAAAAAATAAATCACAAACAAATCACAATAGCCAAATTCAAAATTCCAAACCTGAAGATCTTGGAGAAAGGGCATTTCAATCATCAGTATTGGAAAAAATCAAAATGACAATCAACTGCTAATTTTTGCCCTTTTTTAGATTTGGACATTGTAATTTTGGAATTTGTTTGGAAATTGGTACTTGTAATTTGTTATTTCACTTTACCCGGGTTAGGTAAAACCAAAAGGAAATGAACGGGTGACGGAAGACCGCAAAAAAACGCCCCACAAGGGAGAGGGACACCGGAAGCGGCTGCGTGACCGGTTTCTCAAATCCGGGCTCGACGGCTTTGCCGATTATGAGGTCATCGAGCTGCTGCTCACATTGGGCACGCCCCGCAAGGACTGCAAGGATGCGGCCAAAGCGGCCTTAAGCCGGTTCAAATCCCTCCAGGGCGTCCTCGCGGCGGCGCCGGCAGACCTTTGCCAGGTGCCAGGCATCGGACCGGTCAATCTGTTGGGGCTGAAGCTGGTCCCGGCTGTTTCCAGACGATACCTTCAACAGCGGCTTGAGGGAAAAGAGACCCTGAGCAACTCGCGGGAGCTTTTCGACTATCTCAATCACACCATCCGTGATAAAAAAAGAGAGTGCTTTGTGGCCGTCTACCTGGATGCCAAAAACCGGGTGATCGCTGCCGAAACCCTTTTCACCGGGACGATTACCGCCAGCGCCGTCTATCCCCGTGAGGTGGTCGTCGCCGCGTTGGCCCATCGGGCAGCCGCCGTGATTTTCGCCCACAACCATCCATCCGGTGACCCGGCGCCATCGCCCGATGACATGGCCATCACCCAGCGGCTGGCTCAGGCCTGCGGAGTCATGGGCATCACCGTTCATGAACATCTGATCATCGGCACGGAAGGCTACTTCAGCTTTGCCGATCATGGCCACATGGCCAGAATCAATGCTGCCGTCGACTTGCGGTAGTGCATCCGGCGAGCCGTGCAGCGGAATGATGAGACGGTATTGTGAGAACCATACGATGACCGTGAACCAGAAAAAATTCCCTCCTTGTTTCGCAGACCTTGAAAGCGTCTTTCCCATGGGGGCCGAAGGGTTGAGAGAGACGCCGGAATCCTGCGTGCCTTGCTGCTACAAGACCGCATGCCTGAGAAAAGCCATGGCGGACAAGGGGGGCATCGCCGTGCGCCAGGAAATGGTGGACCGGGCCTACGAATCCGGCAGGGTGGGCTTTTTTGAGCGCTGGTCCCGCAAAAAAGCCTTGAACGCTCAAAAACAAAAGAAAGATAAATCACAATAGCCAAAACCCAAATGACAAATAAATTACAATAGTCAAATTCAAAATTCTAAACTTTTTGATCTTGGAAAAGGGGCTTTCCAATCATCAATCTTGGAGAGATCAAAATTCCAATAAACGGTTGGCTTTTGACCTTTTTTTGGATTTGGATATTGCCATTTGGAATTTATTTGAGATTTGAGAGTTGTTATTTGTCGATTGTTTTAAGGTTTGGTGCTTGTAGTTGAAGGATTTGCGAAGCATTCTGATCCCTTTTAGGGCTCTTTACCCAAGGAGAAAACCATGGCAAAGCTAACCGTTTCCGATCTTGACGTCAAAGGCCGCCGTGTGCTCATGCGGGTGGATTTTAACGTTCCGCTGGAAAAGGGGCAGGTTGCCAACGACAAGCGATTGCGGGCGGCCCTGCCCACCATCCGTTATATCCTGGAACGCGGCGGCCGTCTGATTCTCATGTCCCACCTGGGGCGCCCCAAGGGAAAGCGGCTGCCCCAACTTTCCTTAAAACCCTGCGCCCAGGCACTGGGAAAGCTGCTGGGGCAACCGGTGGCATTTGCCGACGATTGCATCGGACCCTCTGCCGAAGCCGCCGTTCAGGCACTTTCGGCCGGTGAGGTGCTGCTGCTTGAAAATCTACGGTTTCACAAGGCCGAGACGGACAACGACGAGACGTTCGCCCGCAGCCTGGCCAGTTTGGCAGACGTGTATGTCAACGACGCCTTCGGTACGGCCCATCGGGCACACGCCTCCACCGAAGGCGTGACCCGTTTCATCGATCGTTGCGCCATGGGTTTTCTCATCGAGAAGGAGATCGCCTACCTGGGTGAAGCTTTGAATGCGCCCAAGCGGCCCTTCGTGGCCATTCTGGGTGGTGCGAAGATTTCGGGTAAGATCGACGTCATCGGCAGTCTGCTGCCCAAGGTGGACCGACTGATCATCGGCGGCGGCATGGCCTACACCTTTTTCAAGGCCAATGGGTTGGAGATCGGCAACTCACTGGTAGAGCCGAACAGAATCGACCTTGCCCGCTCCTTGCTTGAAAAAGGCGGGGAAAAACTGGTTCTGCCGGTGGACTGCATGTGCACGGAGCGTTTTGACGTTGACACCAGAACCGTCGGCGAACTGTCTCCCATGCCCGTCAGCGCCATTCCCCCAGACGGATTCGGCCTTGATATCGGGCCGGCTTCCGTGTCGCTGTTTGCAGGCATTCTGGCGGATGCCCGGACCATCGTGTGGAACGGACCCATGGGGGTGTTTGAAATCGATGCCACAGCCGTCGGCACCTATGCCGTGGCCCGGGCCATGGCCTCGGCCACGGACAAGGGCGCCATTACCGTGATCGGCGGTGGTGATTCGGCAGCGGCCGTGGAAAAAGCGGGCCTGGCCGATCGAATGACCCATATCTCAACCGGCGGTGGTGCGTCATTAGAGTTTCTGGAGGGTAAAGTCCTTCCCGGGGTGGCTGCATTGACGGATCGCTGACGCCGGCCATATTCCTGTTCACATTCATTCTGCGGGTAGGCCATTGAAAACAGGGAAAGCAAAAAAATGGTGCTGGATTGCCTGTTTTCTGCTGGCCTTTCTGCTGCCGGTGCTGGTGTTCCGCCATGAAATCGCCACCGGCCTGATGACTGCCTACCAGTGGATCTCGAACCGCGATCAAGTTGAGCAGTTTGTCGCCGCCTTTGGTCGCGGGGCGCCGCTGGTCTTCATGTCGCTTCAGGTCCTTCAGGTGGTTCTGGCTCCGGTTCCGGGTGAGGCCACCGGATTTATCGGTGGGTACATCTTCGGCGCTGCCAGGGGCTTCATTTACTCCAGTCTGGCATTGGCCGCAGGTTCCTGGATTAACTTTGCCATCGGCCGGTTCCTCGGCCGCCGGTATGTCCGGCGCTGGATCCCGACCGATAAACTGGCGCGTTTCGATTATTTGTTGAAGCGGCAGGGCATCATCGTTTTACTGATTCTTTTTATTTTCCCCGGCTTTCCCAAAGATTATCTGTGCCTGTTCTTGGGAATCACGGCAATCCCCCTCCAGGCGTTTTTGCTGATCTCCTCGATCGGCAGAATGCCCGGCACCCTGATGCTGAGTCTCCAGGGAGAATTCCTGTTCCAAAAAAACTATGCCGTATTTGCCTTGATTTTTGGGGTGACGGTACTGGCGGCAGCGCTGAGCATCAGGTATCGGGAGACGATCTACCGATGGATGGAAAAACTGAATAGAAAAACGCCTGACAGCCGTTGACCCCTGTGGGCAATCGTGTTATTTAAGAATATCAGTAGTATCCGTGGTATCGTCGCCTTCACCATCAAAAGCACAATCCGTCCGGGCCTGAGAGGAATCGCAGTGGCTTTTTGGAGTGTCAGAGAAGAGCTCAGTCAGTTCAACCGCCTGCGCCGTTCCTATTATGAGCTTTACAGGGACGAATTGGATCAGTTTATGCTCGACTATGCGCTGATCCAGTCCTACCAACAGTTTGCCGACCGTCAGCTGCCCTATCCGTTCATTGAAAAAAGGGAACTCAAGCCTCGTGCACGGATTCCCGGCATCGAATACGAGAGCCAGAAGACGTTCCTGGTGATTTTCGTGGAGGACGTCATCCCGGCGACTCACAAGAAGTATATTCGATTTTTCGATGTGAACAAACCCACCAAAACAAACCTGCTGGAATCCAAGGCGCTCCCCTTGCCCGACAATTTCGACCGGAACCACAAATACTTGGACTCCGTTCAGTTCTATGATTTCATCAATTTACTCTTGCCGGTGGATTATGCGCTGTTGATCCAGCGCGACCCCACCACCCGCTCGGCCAATCGCTATGGCCTGACCCACTATCATGTGAGGGTTGACTGGCCCATCGCCGACGCGGCTGAAGATCTGGCCCAGAGCCTTCGATATATCTCCAAAGACATCTATGAGAGGGGTGACAAATACGCCGAGCTGGCCCAGCGCAAGCTCTTCGAGTATTATGGCATGCCGGTTATGGTGGGCGGCCGGCGAACGGCCGCAATGGTGGCTGCCCAATACCTTAAACGGATTCCATGTATCTCAACCGTTTATGCCGGCAGCAGCGAATCCCGTGCGCTGTACCGCATTTCGGAACGCGGTGTCTCAAAGGCGGCGCTGGTTAATTTCTCCAACGACGAGGTCCGTCAGATCGCCGAATCCCAGAAGATGGCGCCTCGAACCTTCAAGAAGAACTTCGTCATTGCCATGAAAGGCAATCAGAATGTGTGCATCTTCCAGGCCACCTACGCCTATACCGACCACTCCCGCCCACCGGACGACGGCAAACTCCGGGAAATCAATCCGGACGTGAACTGGCTTACCGTCGGGGCGGAGCATGTGATTCCCAAGCCAGGGGTCAGAAAATACCCGCCGATTAACCTCAATCTGATCTATACCTAAATGGTGTTCAAAGAAAACGATCCGCCACCCACTGCTTCAAATCCGCCAGCACCTTGTCGCGATCGGGCAGCCGTTCATTGTAAATCTCGTGATACAGGTTCTCATAGTGAAAAAGGGTTTTGTCGGCCACGGTCAATGTATCGAAATAGGCCAGGGCTGCGGGAGCGCTGACCAGGTGGTCGTCTCCGGCGATCTGCATGAGGATGGGGGTGCCGATGGCCTCCGGTGAGCCAACGGTGGCGTCAATTTCAGCCATGCACCGGGTAAACCATCGCGCACTGATTCTGCTGTGGACCCACTTGCTTTGCGTATACGCCCTTACTTCGGCACCGTCGTGGCTGATGCGGGTCGGATCCAGTTGGTTGTCCAAGGACAGGGTCGGCCAGACCATGGAGAGGATACGGACAACGGCGTTCAACACCGGCGGCGGTGGTTTGGGGACGCCAAGCAGGGGAGAAGAGACGATCAGGCCATCGACATGTCCGAGGTGTTTTCTGACAAAAGATAACGCAATCAGGCCGCCCATGCTGTGCCCCAGCAAAAGGAGCGGCAACCCATCGGCTCGATCCATTCCCGCCATCTCAATCAGTCTTTTAAGATCCTTGAGATAGTCGTCGAAATCGTTGACATGGCCACGTTTACCTTGGCTCCTGCCGTGGCCGCGGTGGTCGTGTATCCACAGCGATGCCCCCATCGGACAAAGGGTATCGACCACATGCCCGTATCGGCCTGAATGCTCTCCCAGACCGTGGGATACGACTACCCGGAACCGCTCCTTTTCCGGCACATATTTTCGGTAGAAAAGGGTTGTTCCGTCGCTGCCTTCAAACCGGTCGGTTTCTTCGTGGGTGCCTGTCATCGGTGGTCTCTGTATTTGGGTGAACATCTCATCAAATCGACGAGGTGGCCGATCGGACCGATGCCCCCTCATTGTCGGTCGCCATCACTTTTAGCACAGACCCCGACCAAAAACAATTTGCCTATAAATTGCTTGAAATCGCCCGACATAACCGATACCGTGTGAAGCTACGGCAGCTGTTTACAAAAGCATTTCCAGTGACCTATCAACCGCCCGTTGAAAAGGAAAAACGATGGAGACATTTGTTGCCCGCATAAAAAAAGAGTGGAAGGTTTGCGTCATGGCCATTTGGATGATCGGAGTGACCGCTTTCCTGTATTATCTGAACGGACAGGTCGAGGAGATAAAACAGACGAGCCTTAAACTGAGTTCTGACGTGGATGCCATCGAGAGCATCTTCATCAGCACGGACAACAATGTTGCCGCCGTAAAAAACCAGGTTGAAGAAATGACCGCCAAAGTGGCGATTATTCATAAACGCGTCATGCGACGATAGGAAAGGCGCTGCGATGGACAGTTTGAAAGGATTTCAGAAGCGATTTCTCCGGGGGTTGGCCCACGCGCTCAAACCGGTGGTGTTTGTCGGGCAGAAAGGTTTTTCCCAGTCGTTGGTCGATGCCATGGATGATGCTCTGGATCACCATGAACTGGTGAAGCTCAAATTCGTCGATTTCAAGGAAAAGGAGAAGAAGCTGGCCCTGGTCGGGCAGATAGAGGAATCGGTTCCCTGCCAGATGGTGGGACTGATCGGCCACATTGCCACCTTTTATCGCCAGCAAAGCGATCCGGAGAAGAGAAAAATTAATCTTCCCAAACAGGCTGACGGCTGATAACAAAAAAATCACAATAGCCAACAATCAAATGACATTTCTATCTTTTTGAGCTTCGGTGCTTGCGATTTGTAGTTGCTGGTCAATCCAGGTTAGGAAACGATAAAGAGCAGTATGCCTTCAATTGGGTTGTGTCCCGCTGACAAACAGCGCTTTTACCGCGCCATCGTTACCATCCGCGGCCGCACGGCCGGTCGCCGGATCCATCCACACCTTTTTCATATTGTCCGGGATGTCAAAATAGAGCGTCGTCGTTTCGGGTCGGGTGGCCTCCATGAAATCGATCCAGACGGGAAGTGCCGCCCGTGCGCCGGTTTCCTTATTTCCTAATGGTGAAGAATCATCCATGCCCACCCACACCCCGGCGGCCACCGCTGGTGAGAATCCCACGAAAAGCGCATCTTTGAAGTCATTGGTCGTGCCGGTTTTACCGGCGACGGGCAGATTGAGACGTCGTGCCTGTTTTCCCGTACCCTCTTCGACCACGCCTTGGAGCATGTCCACCATGATGGCGGCCTCGGCTTCAGTTATCACGGGCCGAACCACAGGTCTGGCGCGCCACAGCGCCACATTTTCTCTGTCAAGAATTTCCGTGATGCCATGGGGCGAGATATGGTTGCCGCCATTGGGAAAGACGGCAAAGGCGGCGGTGATTTCAAGCAGGGTGGTGCTGGTGGCCCCCAAGGCGATGGACAGGTTCGGTGATAGCGGTGAGTCGATTCCCAACTTGTGGGCGAACTGCACCACCGCCGATGGTCCCAGTCTTTCCACCAGTCTGACGGCCGGTATATTTTTTGAGTGGGTCAAGGCTTTACGAAGGGTCATTTCCCCTTGGTATTGTTTGGAAAAATTTTCCGGCAGCCAGTCTTCGCCATTCTTTCCTCCCTTGAAGACGACCGGTGCGTCCAGTACCAGACTGGCCTGGGTGAACCCGCGGGCGATGGCCAACGCGTAAATGACGGGCTTGAAAACCGACCCCGGTTGGCGTCGGGCATCGGCGGCCCGGTTGAAGGCGCTTTCGGAAAAATTCCTGCCGCCAACCATGGCCAGAATGCCTCCGGTCCTGATATCGATGGCCACCAGCGCCCCTTGGGGGCTGGCATCTGGCTTGACAGTCGAGCGCATTCTCTGCTGCAGGCGGACCAGGCCGTCTTGCACTGCCGCTTCGGCGGTTTGCTGAAAGCGTTGGGACAGGGTGGTGTGCACCGTCAAACCGCCTTTGTATAGCAGGCTGGGGCCGACGGCCGCCTCCAGTGCCGATTTGATATACTGCACAAAATAGGGGGCGGACCCGGGGACTGCTGCGCGCGAGGCGTTCAACACCGGTTGGCTGGTTGCCAACTGGTACTGGACGTTGGTAATCAGGCCCTGGTTCAGCATGAGGCCCAAAACCAGGTTCCGCCGCTTTTCCGCCAGATCCGGATTGACCAGCGGGGTGTATCTGGACGGTGCCTTGGGTAGGCCGGCGATCAGGGCACACTGGGCAAGGTCCATCTGTGATGCGGGCTTGCCGAAGAAAAGCTGTGCCGCCGATTCCACGCCGTATGCGCCGCTGCCGAAGTAGATCTGGTTCAGATATAGGGCCAGCAATTCATCCTTGGTGTAGCGCCGTTCCAACTGTACGGCCAGGAGGGCCTCTTTGACCTTACGGATAATCGTCTTTTCTTGTGACAAGAACAGCGTTTTAGCCAACTGCTGGGTGATGGTACTGGCACCCTCCACAAATTGGCCGGCCATGATATCCTTGATCACGGCTCTGAGAATTCCTTTCAGATCAATGCCACTGTGGGTATAGAACTGGCGGTCTTCCGTGACGATCAGGGCGGATTTCAGATCCATGGGAATCTGGTCGATGCTGACCGGTGTCCGTTTTTCAAGAAATAACTCGGCCAACAGCACCCGGTCTGCCGAGTAGATGCGCGTGGCGGCAGACGGTTCGAAATTCTCCAGTTCCCGAATCTGGGGCATGTCCCGGGTCAAGCCAAAAAAAACCCCCGCCGTGGCGCCCGAAAGCATCCCGACCAGACCGGTAATCAAAATGACGGAGCGGATTCCCAAAAAACGGTGGTTGCCCATTGTTCTTTTCATCCTTGGGTCTGGAGCGTATCCGTGTTCGCTCGCATGGTTTTAGCGGCCATTGTCGGCATAGGCAAGCGCTGATTGGAAAAAAAGGCGAGTTTCAGGTGGTTGACTTCGACCCGGCGGGGGCTTAGTTTGATGCGTAGCGATCGGCAGACAGGAATCGGCCGATCTTTTACTCACCTGCAGGAGAACGCATATGTCTCATCATCATGACCACGACCATGATCATGACCACGCCCACCCGCACGGGCACGATCATCACCACGGGCATGACCATCATCACACGCCGATGACATTTTCAGAAAAGCTTGTCAAATTACTGGATCACTGGGTTCAGCACAATGATCAGCATGCCGAGGACTACCGAAAATGGGCCCAGGACGCTCGGGCGAACGGGCAGATCGAGGTAGCTGATCTGCTGCGCGCAGCGGCTGAACTGACCGGTTCCATCAGCGACCGGCTGCGCGAGGCGGGTGGCAAAGTACATTCGAAATAGTTCGTCCGAGGACCGGGTGTCCTCATTCCTCGGTAGGTGAGTTCCAGGCCTTCGGACAGCAGCGGTTGGTCCAGTTCATTCAGGGCCTGGCTGCCAACATTTATCTTACCGTAAACCTAATTTCCCTTTTCCCGTACACAAGGGGGCCGAGCGACGAATGCCCATGGACGCAAAAAAAGGGGGACGCCTTCAGCCATCTGAAGGAGTCCCCCTTTAAATTGGAAAACGAAGCGTTAGACCACGGTCACATTGGCTGCGGCAGGACCTTTGGGGCCCTGTTCGATGTCAAAGGTAACCCGGTCGCCTTCGTTGAGAGATTTGAATCCGGTGGCATTGATTGCCGAATGATGAACGAAAACATCAGGACCGTCTTCTTGCTCAATAAAACCAAACCCCTTGCTGTCATTGAACCACTTAACGATACCATTTGCCATGCTAACTTCCTCCTGCGAATAAAAAATATTTAATCATTGCTTCAGACTTCAGGCGCCACTTTGACAAATGGATCGCTCCCTTAGAAAGAAACCAGTCCACCAACACCGGTGGACCTTTATAATCCTCATTTCATATCATGCAAATGGAAAAAAGCAAGTTAATTATCAACCTTACTCAGAAAACGGGGTGCTGGTGGACCGGTAATCGCCTTTTTCATGTCAATTTCGAAGCCTGAACGGTATCAACCGCCGGCAATTAAAACAATTTTGCCGATGTTTTTCCGTGCTTCAATATATGCATGTGCCTCACCTGCCTGCTCCAACGCAAAGGTTCTGTCTACATGCGGCCGGACCCACCCTTGCTCAACGCCTTTCAAAATTTCCTTCATCCATCCGCCTAGTTTGTCCCTTTCGTTCCACATGTGGCCAAGATTGACGCCAAATACGCTTTTATTGGCATTCATCAACCGCAACGGGTTGTACCGAGGCGTCTGTGCGGCCAGCTTGATAAACTGGAACAACCGTCCCATCGCTGAATCCGTGACCGTCGAGACACCAAACATACCCAGCCTTCCTGTCGAGCGAAGCGCCTTATAGCTCTTTTTCCAGTTTTTCCCGCCGATCGGATCAAGAACCATCTCCACACCTTTTCCACCGGTGAGGCTCATAATGCTGGAAAGAAAATCCTGGTTGCGATAATCGATGGGATAATTTAACCCCCTTTCCATCAAAAAGGCGTGCTTTCCGACGCTGGACGTCCCATAGGTCGTGGCTTCAAGGTGCAATGAAATGTCCAATGCGGCCAAACCCACGCCACCGCCTGCATTGTGAATGAGCACCGATTCCCCCTTTTTCAGACCTCCCATGACCCATAAAAGCTGATAAGCCGTCAGGTAATTGACCGGTATGGCGGCTGCCCGTTCAAAATCAAGAGATTCGGGAAGGTTGAAAACGGTCTTTTCGGCAACACAAACCCTGTCCGCATATCCATTGAATGGGGTCAGGGCGATGACAGATTTGCCAAGGATTGAAGAATCGACCCCCGGACCGGCGGTTTCTACAGTCCCGGATACTTCATACCCAACTACACAAGGAGGCTTTGGCGCATCCGGGTACAGTCCCTTTCTTGCGAGAATGTCGGCAAAGTTGACGCCAACCGCTTTAACCTTGATGAGAACTTCTCCAGCAGAAGGTGTTGGATCCCTGCTTTCTTGAACCTCCAATACATCCGGACCGCCATATTTTGTAATTACGATCTGTTTCATGAGCGCTTCATCACCTCGTTATTGTTATTGCCAGCTGAAGACCGTCCCGTCGGCGATGCGTTGAGACGACCCGGCGACCTGCATAAGGGCAGGATCCAGGACATTTAACAGTACCATGGTCACACCGGCGGCGACGAGCATGGTTTCGCAGCGGCGACCCGCTGTTCGCGGCGTCGGATCAGATCCAATCGCCTGGGCGGCAGGCTGAGGTAAAGGGTTACCGTGGAACCGGGCTGGGCCAGTGATTGCGCAATTCCGTGATCATCCGCGATGCGCTGAATCGTATCTTCCCGGGTGGGGCCGCCGGGGCAAAGAATGTCCACCGCATCGCCTGAAACGATTTTGTTCTTCACCAGCACACGGACTCCACCGTCAGGGGTCCTTTCGAGCACCTTGGCCACAAATCGATAGCCGGGATGGATGACGTCATCCAGGTTGGCCGCTGTCTGGTCCGGGTCTCCGAAGTAAAATCCGGTGCAGTAACCCCGGTGGCTGATGGCGGACAGTTCGGCCAGCCAGTGTTCCTGGACCTGATAGGCGTCAGGGTCGCGATACCAGGCATCGATGGCTTCGCGGTAGACCTTCACCACGCCGGCCAGGTAGTGGATGCTTTTCATGCGGCCTTCGATCTTCAGTGAGCAGATTCCGGCGTCGATCAAGGCCGGCAGATGCTCGATCATGCACAGGTCCCGGGAATTGAACACATAGGCCCCCCGGGGGTCTTCGGCGATGGGGAAGTGCTGGCCGGGGCGGGTCTGTTCCATCAGGGTGTAGTGGAACCGGCAGGGTTGGCAGCACATGCCGCGGTTGCTCTCCCGTTTTTTCATGTACCCGGATAACAGGCAGCGTCCCGAGTAGGCGATGCACATGGCACCGTGAACAAAGGCCTCCACCTCTAATCCGCTTTTTGCGCTCATCCCGCGGATTTCCTCCAGGGTCAGTTCGCGGGCCCCATTGACGCGGGTGGCGCCCAGCTCCCGCCAGAAGCGGGCGGTGCCGGTGTTGGTGGTGTTGGCCTGGGTACTCACGTGGATGGGGACATGGGGGAGCAGTTTGCGGGCCTGCATGAATATCGCCGGATCGGCTATGATCAGGGCGTCCGGCTCGACGGCTTCCAGGGATGTCAGGTACTTGGCAATGGCCTGTGCTTCGCTGTCCCTTGAGTAGATGTTTACGGCCACGTACATTCGCACGCCATGTTCACGGGTCATTCGGCGGGCGGCCCGCATGTCCGACAGTGAGAAGTTGGCGGAAAAGTTTCTCAGGCTGAAGTCCCTGCCGGCCAGATAGACGGCGTCAGCGCCGTAGTGAACCGCTATTTCCAGTTTTTCCGGTGTGCCGACCGGGGCCAGCAGTTCCACTTGATTTGATGTTGGGCCCATTGTTAAACGGTCACATTTCGGGATAGCGAATTCGGGAGCCAGAAGCCGGCCTTCAGGAGGTTGGCTTCGCCTCCGGCTCAGCTATATTGTCAACAAACGGTTTATTCCGCACTAAACGTCTTCAGCCTTTAGTCTAAACCACCCATCGCGCAGATGCGCCATCGAGGTGTTCAGGGCCTGGAACGAAAAGACCTCCAGGGAAATGACACCGTTGAATTGTCGTAATATCTCCATTACCTTGACCATGCGGTCTGACGAGAGCCGATCCAGCGGCAGGTGGTCACTTGTGCAGTCCACCCCGTGCAGGTGGGCTATGGTGATCCGTTCTTTCCAGCGGTCGAAAAAAGTCTTCATGTCAACTTCGTGGGTCATGAGATGGCCCATGTCCATGCACACGGAAAGGTCCAGGCCCTCGATGACGGGTGCGACATGTTCAATCTCGCCGTCCAGGTTTTCCACCGAGATTCGGCGGCTGGAGACCCCGGTCGCCAGGACCGCTTCCAGGGATGCCGCCGAACGGGCCTGCCAGCGGCGGTGGTCCGGTTCTAATGGGTCCCGGTTCAGATGCAGGGTAAAGGTGGTGGGGTCCAGCGGCGCGCAGCGGTCAATCAGTTGCCTTAACACGTCCACCGCCGATTGGCGGACCGTGACGTCACGATGCCCGAGATAAATGTCCGTGGGAAGATGGACATTATAGGTGATCTGGCCGGAACGAGCCTGCTGAGCCAGTTCCCGGATCAAGGCAGGGGCGGGCAGGCTGTCTTTAAAACGGCTTTCGAAAAAGAGCAATTCGATTTCATCCACGAACGGTGACAGGTGACGGATGTTGTCCAGGTAGTCCGCCGGGTAGACGAATGAAGGACAGGCCAGGGAAAAGGGAAACCGTTTTTTGCAAACGGTTGCCAAGGGTGGAAAAGACTGAATTGTTTTTTTTTTGTCCGCCATGGATTGTTTAACCGGGATAAACTGGAAATAACAAGCAGCAAGCATCAAATCCCAAATAAATTCCAAACAGCAATATCCAAATCTCAAAAAAGATACAAACCGAAGAATTGGAGTTTGGGATTTTAGTCATTGTGATTTATTTGATATTTGTCTTTTGGGCATTATTAATTACCTTTTATTTTCTGAGATGAAACTTCGAATTCCAGGGCTTAGATACTAAAGTGGCATCGGCAGAAGCAGCACGGTTATTGCCGCCATCATAAAAACCAGGAGTGCGGTGGCCAGCATCAGGCGGCAGGCCTGGCGGATATGGGCCGGTCGGGCGTCGGTCATTCCGGAGCCGATAATGGGCTTTTCCACCAGTTGGCCATGGTAATGGTTGGGCCCCCCCATCCACAACCCCAGAGCGCCGGCGAAGGCGGCTTCCGGGTATCCGGCATTGGGGCTGGCATGGGCTCGCCCGTCCCTGAAGGCCGTCTTCATTGCCGCCCGCCCGCGTCCGTTCAGTAATTGCGCGGCCAGGGCGATGAACGGCACGGCCAGGCGCGCGGGGATGAAATTGGCGACATCGTCCAGGCGGGCGGCGAAGCGGCCGAACCGCAGGTATCGGTCGTTCTTGTACCCGACCATGGAGTCCAGGGTGTTGACCATCTTGTAGGCCATGGCCAGGGGGGCACTCCCCAGTACGGCGAAGAAAAGCGGGGAGACGAACCCGTCTACCAGGTTTTCGGCCACGGTCTCCACGGCGGCACGGGTCACACCCCTTTCATCCAGCCGGTCGACTTCCCGGCCCACGATCATTGAAACCGCCTGCCTTCCGGCGCCGAGACCGGATTGGCCAAGCGCGTCGCCCACGGCCATGGCGGCATCGGCCAGACTGCGGGCAGAGATGCAGGTGTATATCATCACGGCCTGAACCAGGACCCCGGCGGCGGGATGGATGGCTGCGGCAATCCTGACCAGCAGCAGGCAGATGATCCACACGGATACGACCAGCAGCGTCGCCATGAGCGCACCGGCAAGCGTCGGTTTCAGCGGAAACTTTCGAAATCGAGGTTCCAGCCAGGCGATGGCCTTGCCCATCCAGCGGACCGGATGGGGCAGCCACAACGGGTCGCCCAGCAGCATGTCCAGGGTCACGGCCAGGGTTACCGCCAGGGCCAATCCTTCAGTGTTCATGGCGGCCGCCTGGATTGACGGGGTCGCGACACAGGTCGACCAGCAGGTCGGCCGCCCGGCGATTCTCCGCTTCGCTTTTCAGGGAGATGCGGATAAACCGGTCAGACAGGCCGGTAAAGTTGGTGCAGTCCCGGATCAGGATGCGGTTGTCGGCCATGTGCCGCCACACCGTCTGCGCGTTCAATCCATCGGGCAGTCGTATGAGAATAAACGAGGTGGCCGAGGGGAAACACCGGGCGTCGGTCTTCTGATGGATGCATTCTTCTATTCTACTTTTCTCCTTTTCTAACATAGTGCCTGGTGGATGAAAGGAATTGCTCGACCCGTTCGGGACGGTCCATGAGCCATTGCACAGCCGCCTGGGCCAGGCTGTTTACCGACCAGGGCAGGGCCAGTGGGGTAAGGGCCTGCATCAGCGGTTCGGGTGCCTTGACGAAACCGATGCGCAATCCGGGAATCCGAAAGGCTTTGGACATGGAATTGAGCACCATGACATTGGGCAGGACCGAGCCGATCATGGTGGCGTCTGCCGGCACCGGTGCAAAGGGCAGATAGGATTCGTCGACCACGAAGATCGTGTCGGGCAGGGACCGGCACAGGGCCTCGATATTCGGTCGAGCCACCAGGGCACCCGTGGGATTGTTGGGATTGCACAAAAAGACCAGGTCAGCCGCGGCCGCCATCCTGTGAATCGCCTGCATGTCCGGCACGAAATCGTCCACCTCCCGGCAGATCAGATGCTCACATGCCACCTGGTTCATGGTGCAGGCATCCCGGTAGTCGGAATAGGTGGGGCCCACCACCAGGGCTTTTTTTTACGCCCAACGCCCGGGGAATCAGGTAAATCAGCTCGGTTGTGCCGTTGCCCGCCATCACCTGCCGGGGATCGATGCCATAAAACCGGGAAAAGGCGGCTACGATGCCCCCGGCGTCCACTTCGGGCAGGGCTCCGATGGCCGATATGCCGGCCTGTAAATGCTCGATCAGCGCCGGCATGGGACCGAGGGGATTGACGTTGGCGCTCATGTCGCTGATATCCGATGGCAGGCATTTTAACCGCTTAGCCAGCTGGTAGATGTTGCCTCCGTGTCCGGCGATCATGGGCCGCCTCCCACGCACACCGCCAGAAACAGAAGCGCTTCCAGGATCTCGGTCATGGCGCCAAGCAGGTCCCCGGTGACGCCGCCCAGTTGTTTGCGGTAGATGAAGATTAGGGCAGCGGTAGCGGCTGCGAAAACCAGGTTCAGCAGGAGCCCCCGCCATCCGAGAAACAAGGAGAGGAAGACCGGTGCGGCAACGTATTTAAAGTCCACTGCGGACAGGGGCGTTTCAAAAAAAGCGCTGCCAGTGCCCTCCTTTCCTCGGGCATAGGGCAGAAAGCGGATCCCGGCCATCATGGCCGAGCGGGCGTAGGCCGGAACGATCAACAGTGCCAGAAACCGTCCGTGGGCGATACTTCCCACGGCCGCGGCTTTGACGAGCAGCACGCAGGCCACGGCTACCAATCCCATGGCGCCCACCCGGCTGTCCTTCATGATGGCCAGGGCTTGTTCCCGTTCATGGTGGCCGTACAGGCCATCCGCCGTGTCCGCCAGGCCATCCAGGTGAAAGGCACCGGTGACGGCCGCCAGCAGCGCCACATCCAGCACGCCGGCCACAAAATGCGGCCAGACGGCCGAGGCGAACAGGTCGAACAGGGCCAGAATCAGGCCGATGGCCAGTCCGGCCAATGGAAAATGAACGATGATCCCTTTGGGATCGAACGGGCGGGGTCGTCCCAGGGGAATTGCGCTGATGAACTGCAGCGAGGCGATGAATGCGTTCATGGGGCCGTGTTCTGAAAAGGGGGTTTGATGGTCACGGGAATGCCGGCCACGGTCCAGACCACACGGTCACAGGCAGCGGCGACGGCCTGGTTGGTCCAGCCTGCCAGGTCCCGGTAAAGTCGGGCCAATCGGTTTTCCGGAACGATGCCGGCACCCACCTCGTTGGAGACGAGTATCACCGCGTGGGGGGCCGTTTTCACGGAGTCGGCCAGATCGTGGATTCGTCGCCGAATCTGTCGGGTGTCCTGGGTCTGCATGAGCAGGTTGTTCAGCCACAGGGTCAGGCAGTCCACCAGCATCACGTCCGCCGCCGGGCTGTGGGCGCGGATGACTTCTGCCAGGTCGAGGGGAATTTCCAGGGTGCGCCAGGTGTCGCTGCGCTCGCGCCGGTGACGGTCGACCCGTCCCTGCATCTCGTCGTCATGGGGCACACAGGTGGCCACGAACACCCGTCGTCGGCCCATGGCTTCGGCCAACTGCAGGGCATGGCTGCTTTTTCCACTGCGGCAGCCGCCCAGAACCAAAATTTTATTGTTTTCAGTCACGTTGGTTTCTTTAAGAGATCTGATTGATCATTTGGTTTTTGGCAATTGTCTTTTGTTTTCCGACGTGAACAAAATACAGATTTCAAGATTAAGATGCGGATGGAATATGGCACTGAACATCAACTTGCCTTTCCATCCATACCTATTAATTCACTGATTCGATCCACATTTATATGGCAGCGGACATGATCGGCCAACAGGGCATACTGCTGCGTTTTAGCGTCCAGGCCGCCGACGGCCGGCACGTCGATGCCGCTGATCCCAGTCGCATTCAGCCATAGGGTGATCATTGCCGGGGTGTCGAACAGGCCGTGCATGTAGGTGCCGATGGTCCGCCCATGCTCAAGCGCACACCCGTCGGCGTCACTGATGGCCTCGCCGTTTCTTTCATGGACCACCAGCAGGGGCTTTCCTCCGTGTAACCGGGTCTGGCCCATATGGATCTCATAACCGGTCCCTTGGATGCCGTCCCAGGAAAACCGGCTGAGGGTCGTGGTCTTGGGTGCCTGGAGCACGGTTTCCACCGGCAGCAGGCCCAGGCCGGTGGTCGTTCCCGGTTCGCCTTCCAGGCCGTCGGGATCGTGGACCCGGCTTCCCATCATCTGATAGCCGCCGCAGATGCCGGTGATGCGGCCGCCGCCGGCGCTGAAATCGGCGATGCGGGATGTCCAGCCGCTGGTTTTCAACCACGCCAGGTCGAAGCGGGTGTTTTTGGATCCCGGCAGGATTACGGCGGAGAATGCGGTGAGATCCTGGGGCGTTTCCAAAAAGTGAACCGTCAGACCCGTCACCCCCCGCAGCGGATCGAAATCGCTGAAGTTGGAAATATGGGGGATGCGGATCACCGCCACCGTGGGTTTTCCATCCGCATTCGCCGCAATTGTTCTGGGGCGTTCGATCACCACCGAATCTTCGGGATCGATGCGGATGTGGTCATACCAGGGCAATACGCCGAATACCGGCAGTCCTGTTCTCTCTTCGATCCACTGCACCCCGTCCGCGAAGAGCCGCAGATCTCCCCGGAACCGGTTGATGATGAAGCCGGCCACCCGGTTGCGGAAATGTCGGGGAAGGCAGTCAAGGGTGCCCACCAGCTGGGCGAAGATGCCGCCGCGGTGAATGTCTCCCACCAGGATGACCGGGGCATCGGCGTATTCGGCCATGGGAAGATTGACGATATCGTGGGCCATGAGGTTCACTTCTGCACATGAGCCGGCGCCTTCCATCACCACCAGGTCGTATTTCGATCGCAGACGGTCAAGGGCGTCGTGTGCGGTCTGCACCAGACGAGCCTTCTTCTGGTGATAGTCCATGGCCGTCTGATTGCCGATTGCCTCGCCCAGGAGCACCACTTGCGAGCCCACGTCGCTGGTGGGTTTGAGCAGGATGGGGTTCATGTCAACGTGGGGGACGATGCCGGCAGCCTCAGCCTGGACGATCTGGGCCCGGCCCATCTCCAGCCCCTCCGGGGTGACCCCGGAATTGTTGGACATGTTCTGGGCCTTGTAGGGCGCCACCCGCAACCCCCGGTCCGCAAAAATGCGGCACAGGGCAGCGGCGATGACGCTCTTGCCCACGTCGGAGCCGGTGCCCATCACGGCGAGGCAGGGGGCCGGGGAGGGGTTAAGTCGATTTCTTGTTTGAACGGGAAGTACCAACGACGTTGCACCTTTAACGTAATACTTAAAACGCTATTATTTTTCAATCCCGGTCCGGGCTGCCACCCCATCCTGGTAATAGTGCTTGACGGCTTTCATTTCCGTCACCAGATCGGCCTTGTCGATGACGCGTGGGTCCGCTCCCCGGCCGGTGATCACCAGTTCCACATCGCCGGGCTTTTGGGTCATGATCGCTCAGAATCTCGTCAACCGGGAAGAGTCCGCACATGGCCGCCACGTTGCCCTCTTCCATGATCACCACCTGGTAATTGCCCGAACTGAGGGCGCTGCGGATGGCTTCCAGACCCTTTTGGGCGGCGGCCCGATCTTCCGGCGACGGCTTTCCCTTGATGAACCGGCCCAGCCCGAACTGCTCCACGGTGATCCGGTCCGCAAGACGCGAGAGGGCCTTGATTTCACTGTAGTCGCCGGATTTGATGAACTGAGCGATGTAGACCTTCAGGCCTGCACCGGCGGCCCGCAGGGCCAACCCCAGGGCGGCCGTGGTCTTGCCCTTGCCGTCTCCCGTATAGATTTGCGTATAACCTTTTTTAAAAGCCATTATTTTTCACCAATATCATACTTTTCCGCATAACCCCGCGGCGTGATCATGAAACCGTCGTAATTGAAGGTGGTGGAATTGCCCACAAACACAGTGGTCTGCATATCCACATCGGCCCGGTGAAGGTCCGCCAGCGTGGTGAGGGTGACCCGCTGGTTCTCACGCATGGCGCCGGTGACAATACCCACCGGTGTGGCCGGGTTACGGTGTTCGAGGATGATCTGTTGGGCGCGGGTCAGGTGCTCGGCCCGGCGCCGGCTTTTCGGGTTGTAGATCACAATCACAAAATCGGCCCTGGCCGCCGCGTCCAGCCGGGCTTCGATGGTTTTCCAGGGCGTAAGCAGATCGCTCAGGGAGATGGCGGCAAAGTCATGGGTCAACGGTGCCCCCAGAAGCGACGCGCCGGAGCAAAGCGCGGGGATACCGGGAACCACTTCGACAAGCAGTCGGTCCGGATCTTGCGCCCTTTCGGAACCGCCGATGGCAATGGCTCGTTCCCGACACATTTCCAGCACCAGCCCGGCCATGGCATAGACCCCCGGGTCTCCGCTGGAGATCACTGCACAGGCGGTGCCGGACAGGGCCAGGTCAAGGGCCGCCGATACCCGATCCACCTCTTTTTTCATGGCCGTGCTGACGATTTGCTTGCCTTCGATCAACGGCCGGACCAGGTCGATGTAAGTGGTGTACCCGGCAACGGCGTCGACGGTTTCCAGGACCCGGGCGGCGCGTCGGCTCAGGTGCTGCGGTCCGCCGGGTCCGATGCCGACGATATACAGCCGTCGGCGGCCACCGCCACGGTGACGTTGGCCGTCTTTTGTTTGGGAACGATCAGTCGCCCCCGGTTTGTCGCCAGCAGGGCTGCGGCTTCGCATACGCTTTTGACTCCTATGTGTTTTTCAACCATGGTCGACGGGGTGGGCACCTGCGCCACCCCCTTGAGCCGGTCACGGGTGAATACCGTTAATGCCAGGTTCAAGTATTCGGCCAGGGCCAGCAGCCCGGGCTCGTCGGCCTTCAGATCCACCGTGGCTATCGTGCGCAGGCTGGAGATGGCCAGATGGTTCGTCGCGAACGTTTCCACCAGCAGATCGCGCATCTCTTCAACATCGGTGCCCCGGTTGCATCCCATGCCGGCCACCAATGACCCGGGTCGCAATACCAGTACATGAGGGGGCAGGTCAAGGCACATGTGATCCACGAAGATTCCGGCATCGTTTCGGCCGAATGCGTCCACGGCAGAGGTGATCACCTGGTCCTGCGGCAGCCGGTGGGCAACTATTCCAAAGGGGTCGTGAATGAAGATCGGGTTGCCGGTGATCAGGGCCATGTTGACTGATTTGATGGCATCGGGATTCTCGATGGTCAATTTGTTTTCCGCGGCGATGACGTCGATGGCCGGCACCCGGTTGACGTCGGTGGCCGTGGTGATCACCGGCAGTCCGCCTGTGGTCCGGGCCACTTCGCGGGCCAGGGCGTTGGCCCCGCCGATATGGCCGGAGACCAGGCTGATGGCAAACTGTCCGGCCTCGTCGCAGACCACCACGGCCGGGTCCGTGGTCTTGTGGGCCAGACCGTGGGCGATGCTGCGCACCACGATTCCCGTGGCCATGATGAAGATATGGCGGGAAAACCCGGTGAACTGCCGGCCCACTTCATCTTTCAGCCGGGCAAAGTGCACCGCGCCGGGGATGTTCGTCTCCAGTTTCCGGGACAGAAACAGGGTGCAGCCGGGTATCCCGTCGGCGATAATCCGGGCCAGTTGGACCCCGTTCGGGGTCAGCGCCCAGACGGCGGTGCCTCCATGGGCGGCCGGCTTCACTGCGGGTCCTCCGCATCACGGTAGCCGTGGGCAAAGTGGCGGTCGTAAAGTTTGGAGTGGTGAACCAGAGTCTCCAGGCTCACATCCAGCACGCGTCCAACTACCACCAGGGCGGTCCGGGTGATCTTCTCTTTTTTTACGGTTGCGGCCAACTCGCCGGCAGTGGTCCAGAGGATTTTCTGGTCGGGCTGGCTGGCCCGGTAAACCACCGCACAGGCACCTTTGGAACCATAGGCCGTCGAGAGAATTTGCGTCATCTCGTCGACCATGGAAATGCTCAGGTAGATGGCCATGGTGGCCCGGTGGGCGGCAAGGGATTCCAGGGATTCGGTTTCCGGCACCGGCGTCCGTCCGGCCAGGCGGGTGAGAATAAGCGTCTGCGACACCTCGGGCAGGGTATATTCGACGCCCAGAGCCGCAGCGGCGGCAAAGGCGGCGGTGACTCCCGGGATCACCGTGTAGGGGATGTTGAGATGTGACAGCTTGGCCATCTGTTCGAAAATGGCTCCGTAGAGAGCGGGGTCACCGGTGTGCAGGCGCACGACCGCCTGACCAGCCTGCCAGGCGTCGGCCATGGTCGAAACCATTTCATTCAGGTGCAGGCCGGCGCTGCTCAGGTGGCGGCAATCCGACCGGGTCCATTTGAGCAGCGCCTCGGGTACCAGCGAGCCGGCATAGACCACCAGATCGGCCGCAGCCAGGGCCTTCTGACCCTTCACCGTGATCAGATCCGGATCGCCGGGGCCGGCGCCGCAGAAAATGATGGGGTTCAATGCGTTAGACGCTGTATTAAAGGATTTGTGAATCAAGATGGGTGCTTTCTTTGAATGTGTCAGGGACGGCAGCCGGTGATGATCCATACGGGGTTGGCCGCTTCCAGACGATGGCTGAAGGGCATGGCGGTCGCCCGGTTTACCTGAATCTGGACCATATTTAATTCAAGGCCGAGGCCTTCCAGGGTTTTCATGGCCGTTGTGAGGGTGTCGATCAGGATGGTGTTGATCACGATGATGCCGGCCGGTTTCAGGCGGTCGGCGGCCATGCGGATAATGTCGGTCAGGGACTTGCCGCCGCCGCCGATGAACACCCGGTCCGGGTCGGGCAGATCGGACATGCCGGCGGGCAGTCGGGCCTTGACGACCTGCATGTTGCCGATGCCGAAGCGGGATCGGTTTTCACGGATGTGCCTGATCCGCGACGCTTTCTGTTCCACTGTGTAGATGTTTCCCCGGGTGATGGTCAGCCCGGCTTCGATGGAGACTGAACCGCTGCCGGCGCCCAGATCCCAGAAGACCGCCCGGTCGAACAGGCGCAGCCGCGACAGGCTCAGCACACGGACGTCAGCCTTGGTGATCAGACCCTTTTCATGGGCGAAGCGATCGTCGGGCATGCCGGGAAACAGGGCCGGGGTGGTCTGTCGAACGGGATCGGGCTTCAGGACCACCAGATTGAGATCGGAAAAAGTCATGGTTCTGCCTTCCGCCGGCGTGGTCCGGACGATCCGTTCGTCCTGCATGCCCAGCCGCTCCAACACGCACATGCTGACGTCGGAGAAGCCATTTTCCTGCAGGGTGTTCGCCAGCCAGGCTGGGTCATGGGTCGGGTCGGTGTAAACGGCCACCGTATCGCCGCCGGCCAGGTGCCGCATCAGTTCGCCGGTGTGGTTGCGGCCATGCAGGCTCACCACCCGGACGTCCTGCCAGGGTTCCCCCAGACGGGCGAAACCGGCCGCCACGGTGCAGACGTTGGGCAGGATGCGCACCCGCTCGGCGCCCAGACGGCGCACCAGAAACGCGCCGATTCCATAAAAAAGGGGATCGCCGGAGGTGAGCACCACGATGGTGTTGTCGGGCATTTGTCGATTGAGAAAATCGCCCAGTCCCTTTAGGTTCCTGTCGACCTCCCGCCGCCGGCAGGTCAGATGGTCGAAATGCGCGAGGAGGCGTTTCCCGCCAACCAGAATGTCGGCGGCTTCGATGATTGATCTTTGGCGGCATGTCAGGTCGTCAGGGGAGACGCCCATGCCGATGACGGTTACGGGAGGTGACACAGGTGTATTCTTCCTAAACCGGATAAACCGAAGTCAATTAATTACTGGCGCCTAATCTATGGATTAATAGACAAATCATAAATCGCAAGTCACAAATAAAATTCAAATACCAATATCCAAATCTCAAATAAGGGCAAAAATCATGGGTTGCCGGCCATTTGGTCGTGGGCTCTTTTCTTCAGTCTTCAGCCCTACGGCACCTGCGCCGCCACCCTAGCCCCAATCCGGTTGGGTGTCAACTGCTGTGGTGCCATCGTAATCGAAAATTACGCAGCGGACGCGAATCTTGCCGGCGGAGAATCCCACTGCGCAGTGTCGGACCTGTTCGGCCACGTGGGCGATTACTGCCGGTGCCTTTGCCTTGAGCGGGTCGAAGGCGTGCCGGGCGGTGTTGGCGGCGGCAATCCGGCGGGCCAACTCCGGGTTTCCGGTCTGCTTCAAAGTCCATTGGGCAAGGGTTTCCAGGGTCAGCTCGGATTTTGCCGCGTGGGTGTGGGGGATGTTTTGGGCCATTTTGACCGCTTTGCCGAAAAAGACGGCCAGGGTCGCCGACAGAAAACCGCGTGTTGCGGCGGCGGTCATGGCCGCCTGGAAGAAATCACCGATTTGAATGAAAGACTCGTCGGCCAGCGACGGCCAGCAGTTCTGGGCGAAGCGTTCGCTGCGTCTGCCGGTGGTCAGCACCAGATAGGTCAATCCGGCGGCGCGGGCCACATCCATGGATTTCTGGATGGTGGCCACATAAGCCTCGTGGGACATGGGCCGGACGATGCCCGTGGTGCCTAAAATGGACAGGCCGCCGATGATTCCCAACCGCGCATTGAGGGTTTTTTTAGCCAGCCGCGCCCCATCGGGGACGAAGACCTCGACGTGAATGCCGGCATCGGTGGGATGCTCGTCGAGCAGTGCATTGATGCTGTCGGTGATCATGGTAATGGGCCCCGACGTAATGGCTGCGCGGCCCGTTGGGATCTCGAGGCCGGGCTTGGTCACCACCCCGACCCCCGCACCGCCGGTGATGCGGATAGGCCCCGCAGCCCATCGTTTTTCCAGGGTCACTTCGGCACCGATTTCGGCGCCATGGGTGATGTCCGGATCATCGCCGGCATCCTTGATCACCGTGCAGCTCGCCTTGTTGGATTCGATCCACCGGCACCCATGCACCGTGATCGTCGTGGTCTCTCCGGTCAAGAAGGCGATTTCAACCACAGTCGGTGCCTGGCCGGTAAACAGCAGTTGAAGGGCTGCCTTGGCGGCCGCGGCTGCCGCCGCTCCGGTCGTGAAACCGGACCTGAGCGTATTCGGCTGTCTTTTCAACGTTTTCTTTTCCTCAACTGGTACTTATTTACCGCTGCGTTGTGCGCCTTGATGGTGGTGGAGAACTGATGGGTGCCGTCTTTTTTCGAGACGAAATAGAGATAGTCGCTTTGGGCGGGGAAAAGGGCCGCTTCCATGGCGAGGGCCCCCGGACTGGCAATGGGGCCGGGTGGCAGTCCCTTGATCTTGTAGGTGTTGTAAGGGGTGTGGGTTTCCAGATGTCGGCGTTTGATGTTTCCGTCAAAATCGGGGATGCCGTATATCACGGTGGGATCGGTTTCCAGGCGCATGCCTTTTTTCAGCCGGTTGTGAAAGACCGAGGATATCAGCGGGCGCTCTTCGGGGGCGCCGGTCTCCTTTTCGATGATGGAGGCCAGGGTGACGACCTCGTGAACGGTCATCCCCATCGCTTTTGCCTGCTGCTCCCAGGCCGGTTTGTAAGCCGCCCTGAATTGTTTGACCATCGTGGCGATGATGGTGTCGCTGTCCAGCCCCCGCGGAAAATAGTAGGTGTCCGGGAACAGATACCCTTCCAATGTATCGGCCTCGATGCCGAGGCGTTGGGCCGAATCCCGATTGCGGGCTGCATCGAGAAAGTTTTCCTCCGATTCCAGGCCGGCAGCAGAGACCGCCGCGGCGATTTGAACCAGGTTGTATCCTTCCGGGATGGTCAGCCGGTAAAGGTGTACCCTGCCCTCCACCATCTGGCCCAGAATCTCCCTTGGCGTCATGGCGGTGGAGAAAAAGTATTCACCAGCCTTGAGCAGTTTGTCCTTCTTGTCGAGTCTGGCCAGGATCGTGAAGCGAAGGGCATCTGAAACCAGACCGTCCTGTCGGAGGGCATCGGCAGTCTGCTTGAGCCCCTGTCCCGGGGGGACGGTGAACAGCTTCTCCAGGACGGCCGTTCCCACCGGGCGGTCCGCCCAGGCCATGAGATGCATGTACAGCCCCCCTGCGGTGCAGATTCCCACAAAAATCAGGGAAAATAGGATAATACCCAGTTTTTTATGCATTCTCCGCCACTTTCGGTATTCGGTATGTATCGGAAGCCTACCATAAAGCATGCCGTCGACGCTTGTCAAAGGGGGTTTATTTTTGAATCGATGACAGGTATACAAAGAGACCAACCGCATGCTGACAGGAGACCGGCGACCATGACCCAGCGCCACCATGACAAGGATCGTTACCACGGGTTCGAACAGGGCCCCATCCGTCCACCCAGCGAAGCCGGCAGCCTGCTGGTGCGGGTGACCCGCAACTGTCCCTGGAATCACTGCGCCTTCTGCCCGGTATACAAGGGGGCTCGCTTTTCCGTTCGCCCCGAAGCCCACGTCATCGACGACATCGATGCGCTCCACCGGCATGTGGAAACGCTGAAACGACTCTCCGACGGATCCGGTCACATTCTCCGTCAGGATATCAGTGATCGGGTGCAGGGCCTCGCCGCCCATGAACAGCAGGCATTCGGGGCCGCACTGAATTGGTATGCCGGCGGCATGCATTCTATTTTCCTTCAGGACGCCAACAGCCTGGTGGTCAAACCCGACCAGCTGATCCGGATCTTGCGTCATCTTCGATCCCGATTTCCCTGGGTCGACCGCATCACCTCCTACGCCCGCTCGCACACGATCGCCCGCATCAGCGACGACCACCTGAGGCAGATGCGAGAGGCGGGACTGAATCGGGTCCACATCGGCCTCGAGTCCGGTTCAGACGCGGTGCTCGACCGGGTCCTAAAAGGCGTGGATAAACGCACCCAGGTCAAAGCCGGACAAAAGGTAAAAAAGGCCGGCATCGAATTGTCCGAGTATGTGATGCCGGGTCTGGGGGGCAAGGACCTGTCCAGGGACCATGCCTTGGAAACCGCCGACGCCCTGAACCGGATCAACCCGGATTTCATCCGCTTGCGTACCCTGGCCATCCCCGACGGGATTCCACTGGCCGAGGAGCACCGCAGCGGTCGGTTTGTCAAGCTGAACGACATTGATATGGGCCGTGAGATCCGGTTGTTCATCGAGAGCCTGGACGGTATCACCAGCATGATCGTCAGTGATCACATCCTCAACCTGTTCGAAGAGGTCCAGGGCCGTCTCCCCGAAGCCAAACGCGATATTCTGGCAGTGCTGGACCGCTTCCTCGATCTGTCACCCCAGGATCAGTGCCGCTTTCAGGTGGGCCGCCGCCTGGGCATTTTTTCCCGCCTGGTCGACATGAACAGCCCTAAAAGGCTTGCCAAGGTGGATGCCTTTTGCGCCCAGCACGGTGTCACGCCGGACAATGTGGATGGTGTGGTGGATGAGATGATGAAGCGGTTTATCTAAATGGGACTCAACTACAGCTTCAAGGCCGCCAGAAAAAAAATCGACGCCCTCGATGCGCATGAACGCAAAGCCCTCGCGACAATCTGCCATGATATCCATGATGCCCAGAAAGCGTTGACGCAAAAAGCTACGCCGATACTTGCGCACTGCATGGCCAAATGCCGGGGGCTTTGCTGCCGGAACATCCATCCCACCGACATTATTAACGAGTGGGATCTGGTATACATTTTGGCCATGGCGCCGGCGATTGAAGACGCAGTGGCGGTCTGTCTTGCCAGAGAAAGTTTTTTCCCTTCAGACTGCATTTTCCTTGAAAATGGGACGGGACCCTGCCTTTTCCCCGACAACCTGCGGCCGGAGCGCTGCATCATCTCCTTCTGCCGGGTTGAGCCTTCCGTGGAGAAAGAGATCGGCCGGGTGATGAAAGGCTTCAGCCGGCTGATTCGTTTTTTCATGTTCAGGCCGCTTCGCCGGCTGTCTGGATGGCTGAGGCCGTTTCATTCCGCCCACCGCAACACCAACCGTTAAGTTTTCTATTTATTTTCACTATCGTTTCCAGTTGTGGGTTGACAAGCTCATGGCGACCCTATATATTCCAAAAAAACGATATGGAGGGATGTATGAAAGAGTTCATCCGCGTCATGAAGGCCGTTTCCGACCCCACCCGGGTCAAGGTTTTAAAGCTCTTGGAAAAACGCATGATGTGCGTCTGTGAACTGCAGGCCGCTCTCGGCGCTGCCCAGTCGACCACCAGCAAGCATTTAAAGATTTTGGAAGATGCCGGTCTGGTGAATTCTCGCAAAGATGGCTTATGGGTGAACTTCACCCTGGCCGATGGCCGCCAGAGTCCCTTTGCGGCGTCTCTGCTCGGCAACTTGCGGCATTGGCTGAACGATGAGCCGGTAATATCGGCGCTCGTCGAAAATACGGCACACATCGACCGATTTGAGATTCTGAACAAGAACTGATTGTTGGGGTCCTCTTAATATGGTCAAATAGCGATATATAGAATTATAAATATCATGCCGAGAAAACATCACGTATCCGTGGCCTGCTGCGGAGAGCATTGAAACCACCGTCATCGAAAGGAAGAAAAAATGGAGATCAAGGTGCTGGGACCCGGCTGTGCCAAGTGCAAGCAGACTGAACAAATCGTCAAGGCGGCCGTGGCCGCGGCCGGGGTTGAGGCCAGTGTGGAAAAGGTCACCGATGTCATGGAAATCGCCGGTTACGGGGTATTCGGAACCCCGGCGGTAGTGGTGGACGGCGAGGTGAAAAGCGTGGGGAAAATACCCAAAAAAGACGAGATTATGGGTTGGTTGACAAAGTAGGGAGGCTGAAGCTTGATGCAGCGGCCTTGTGCAGTATCGAAGGAGATACCCATGAATCAAAATGTAAAAAAAATAGATGATTTCGCTCTGGCACGTGGCAAAAAGGGTCCCGGCCTCCGGGACGCCGTTTGGCTCCAATTCTTGATAGGCGCCGGCGGTATCTACCTCTGGTGGCTGGTGTATGGCATATTGCCGCAGTTCTCCAGGTTTGTGACTTATACGCTGTTTAACATCGGCAGGGGCACTCACCTGGGGGCGGCGTTGGAATTCTTCTTTTACGACACCCCCAAGGTGATGCTGCTGCTGGTGCTGGTGGTCTTCGGCGTGGGTATCATCCGCACTTTTTTCACCCCGGAGCGCACCCGGGACATCCTGTCCGGGAAAAGCCAATTCGTGGGCAATATCATGGCGGCCTCGCTGGGCATCGTCACCCCATTTTGCTCGTGCTCGGCCGTGCCGCTGTTTATCGGCTTTGTGACCGCCGGTGTGCCGCTGGGGGTGACTTTTTCATTTCTGATTGCCGCGCCCCTGGTCAATGAGATCGCCGTGGGACTGCTGTACGGCCTGCTGGGATGGAAGGTGGCCGGCATATACATGGCTACCGGATTGACCATCGCCATCACGGCTGGCTGGGTGATCGGCCGCATGCATCTGGAAGCATATATCGAGGACTGGGTCGTCAAACTCAATGTCGATACCGCTGCCGTTTCTCAAATCAAGCTGATCTGGAGGGACCGGATCGTTGCCGGTTGGGAGGCCGTCAAGGAGATCGTGGGCAAGGTCTGGATCTACATGATCATCGGTATCGCCGTCGGTGCCGGCATTCACGGCTATGTGCCTGAAGGATTCATGGCCGCCATCATGGGCAAGGGCGCATGGTGGGCGGTTCCGGTAGCCGTGGGTATGGGGGTGCCCATGTATTCCAATGCCGCCGGAATCATACCGGTGGTGGAGGCGCTGCTGGGCAAGGGCGCCGCGCTGGGCACCGTACTGGCCTTTATGATGTCGGTGATTGCGCTGAGCCTGCCTGAAATGATTATTCTCCGAAAAGTACTCAAGCCGCAACTGATCGCTATTTTTGTCGGCGTCGTAACCGGCGGGATCCTGATCGTTGGGTATCTGTTCAACCTTTTGATTTAATAATCAATGAGAACAGGCATGGATAGCCCTGTGTAAAAGGTGGATGTGATGAAGCGACCGGAATTCAGATTTATAATCTTGCCGGCGATGGTATTGGCTATGCTGCTTTTCGGAATGGCCGCCACTGCTCTCAGCGATTACGGGAACGACTTCAACACGCTTCCGGTTAAGGGCATGGTGACCATGATCGATCTGGGAGCTAAAAAATGCATCCCCTGCAAGATGATGGCTCCCATCCTTGAAAAGATCGAGAAAAAATACGAGGGTAGGGCGGCCATCATTTTTATCGATGTCTGGGAGAATCGGGATCAGGCGGGTCGATTCGGCATCCGGGCAATTCCCACTCAGATTTTCTACGATGCCAGCGGCAAGGAAGTGTCCCGCCATGTGGGGTTCATGTCTGAAGACGATATCGTAAATACCTTGAGCCAGTTGGGCGTCAAGCCATAACTTAAACCACACGAGCGGGATGAACTGGATGCTTGACGCTCTGTTTCTCAATGTAAACGCATGGATGAGCAGCAGTTCGACAATTGCCTATATCGGTTGTTTCGCCTGGGGCATGGTGAGCGTGATGTTCAGCCCGTGCCACTTGGCGTCCATCCCGTTGATCGTCGCCTATGTGGCCGGGCAGGAGGCTGCTGTAAATCCTAAACGGGCGGGGCTTTATGCGGGTGCATTCACATCTGGGCTGTTTGCCACCATTGCTTTGGTTGGAATCATCTGTGCCGGGTTGGGGCGTATGCTCGGTGATCTGGGCCCCTGGTGGCAAGTACCGGTGGGTGCCATTTTAATCTGGGTCGCGTTGGGCATGCTGGGGGTGCAGGCCTGCACCGTGTCCGGGTCGATGCTTTACCGGTTGAACTTGCGCGGCGTTCACGGCGCTTTTGGATTGGGACTGGCCTACGGCATTCTTTCCGGTTCATGCACCTTCGGCTTTATCGCGCCCATTCTGGCTGTGGTGACCGTCCAGCAGAAATGGGCTGCCGGGTCGCTGATGATGATTCTGTTTGCCCTGGGGCACTGTCTCCCCATTGTCATCGCCGGCAGTTCCGTGGCCATGGTGAGGAAACTGACCGAAAACCACGCCTGGCAGGATGCGGGTAACTGGTTTCGGAAGGGTGCCGGTGTGGTCGTCGGTTTAATGGGGTTGTATTTCATGGCACGCCCTTTCATTGATGGTCGTGCTGTGTGACCGCTGTCGCATCATGAAGGTGAATAAAAGCTAACGGAAGCGATCCCCAATGAAAGACAGACTGAAAATTCTTTTCCTGTGCACCGGCAACAGCTGCCGCAGCCAGATGGCCGAAGGGTGGGTCAACCACCTGAAAAACGATGTAATCGAAGCCCGGTCGGCCGGCATCGAAACCCACGGGCTCAACCCGCTGGCGGTCAAGGCCATGGCCGAGGCGGGGGTGGACATTTCCCGCCACCGGTCCAAACTGGCCCGTGATTTTATCGGCGAGCCGTGGGACTTCGTGGTGACGGTCTGCGGCCACGCGCATGAAACCTGCCCCTATTTTCCGGGTGGTGTTAAAATCATTCACGTGGGATTCGACGACCCGCCGTTACTGGCCAAGGACGAACCTACCGAGGAAGCGGCCATGGCTCACTACCGACGGGTGCGCGACGAAATCCGAACATTTGTCGAATCGCTGCCTGAAATTCTGCAAAAACATTCCTGACCAGGAGCGAAACAGCCAATGATTAGTGACGCAGCCCAGACCAACGACCGCAAAATGACCAGCATTTTCGAACGCTACCTCTCCCTGTGGGTGCTCTTGTGCATCGTTGCCGGCATTCTGCTGGGAAAAATCGCTCCGGGCGTGGCCCGGACCCTGGACGGCATGGCCATTACGGTGAACGGGGCGCCGGTGGTCTCCATCCCCATCGCCGTCTGCCTGTTTTTCATGATGTATCCCATCATGGTCAAAATCGACTTCGCTGAAGTGATCAAGGCGGGCAAGAGCGGCAAGCCGGTTTTTCTGACCCTGTTCATCAACTGGGCCGTCAAACCGTTCACCATGTATGCCATCGCCCTGTTTTTCCTCGGTACGCTCTTCTACGGGTTTATCGGGCCCGATGCGAAGGATCTGGTGAAGATGCCCTTCGGCCTGGACCTACCGGTGGGAGCCGCCCATGGCGCCGGCACGGTGGTCCTGGCCGACGGCATCAAGATGCTGGAAGTACCCCTGTGGCGCAGCTACCTGGCCGGGTGCATCCTGCTGGGCATCGCGCCGTGCACGGCCATGGTGCTGGTGTGGGGATTCCTTTCCCGGGGCAACGACGGCCTGACCCTGGTGATGGTGGCGATCAACTCGCTGACCATGCTGGTGCTCTATGGTGTGCTGGGGGGCTTTTTGCTGGGTGTGGGTCGGTTGCCCGTGCCCTGGCAGGCCTTATTGCTCTCCATCGGCATCTACGTGGCCCTGCCCCTGGTGGCCGGCTATTTTTCCCGACGCTGGATCATCGCCGCCAAAGGTGTGGCGTGGTTCAAGGAGAATTTCCTGCACGTGCTCACGCCCATCACCATTATTGCCCTGCTGGTCACCCTGGTGCTGCTCTTCTCGTTCAAGGGGGAGGTGATTCTGGGCAACCCCCTGACCATCGTCTGGATCGCCGTGCCCCTCTTCATCCAGACCGTGTTCATCTTCTGCCTGGGCTACGGGCTGGCGCGGCTGCTGAAACTGCGCTATGAGGATGCCGCGCCGGCGGCCATGATCGGTGCGTCCAACCACTTCGAGGTGGCCATCGCCACATCCACCATGCTCTTCGGCCTCTCCTCGGGTGCGGCCCTGGCCACGGTGGTGGGGGTGCTCATCGAAGTGCCGGTGATGCTGATGCTGGTCAAGATCTGCCTAAAGACCCGGTCGTGGTTTCAACCCGCCTGAGACCCGAATGAAATGTGACCATTGGCGGTTGCGCAGGACCGACCCAGATCCCTTTCGACGAATTTGTTGAACCTATTGGCCGGGCACTTCCTGCCGGCAGACCGGCAGGGAGATGGTGAAGGCGGTGCCTTCTCCGATCTGGCTTTCCACCTTGATATCCCCGCCATGGTCCTTGATGAAGCCGTAACAGACTGACAGGCCCAAGCCGACACCCTTGACGCTGTCGGTCTTGGTGGTGAAGAAAGTCTCGAAAATCAGGTCCAGGTGCTCTTCCTTGATGCCCACGCCATTGTCTGCAATGGTGATGTGGACGAAGTAGTCGTCTCCCTCTGTGGCCACGGTGAGGCGGCCGCCTTCCGGCATGGCATCGCGTGCATTGGAAATCAGGTTCAAGAAAACCTGGCGCAGCTGGTTCTTGGAGGCGTGGACTCGCCCGAGGTGGTTTGCGAAACTGTGTACCAGTTTGATGGAGTGCTCCCAGAGCTGCTTTTCATATAAAAGGAGAATTTCGTCTAAAATCGTGTTGATGTCCACCGGGGCCCGCTCTTCCTGGTCAGGCTTGGAGAAGGATAGCATCTTGCGCAGCATGTCCGTCACGCGTACGGTTTCAGACAGGGACATCTCCAGCAGTTTACGGCGTTTGTTGCCTACCGGGATTTCGGTTTTCATCAGTTCCAGGGTGTTCATGATCCCGTAGAGCGGGTTGTTGAGCTCATGGGCGATCTGGGAGGTGAGCCGGCCCATGGCGGCCAGTTTTTCCGATTGCAGAAGCTGCTCCTGGGTATTATGAAGCTTGCGCTCCATCTTCAACTGCTCTTCCAGATCCACGAATATGCCCACCGAAGCAATTTCCCGGCCTGCTTCGTCATAGATGATGTTGGCCGACAGGTTGCCCTCCACGGGACGCCCGTCTTTGCCCTTGAACGTCATGGGATAGGAGCGCAGTTTGCCCTTGCCGCCATAGTCATCGCTGCGCATCATGCGCATCACCTGGCGCGCCATGTCTCCGGGATACAGGTCGCGTACGTTCATCCCGCCGATCGTTTCCGAGGCCTGATACCCCAATGTCTCTTCGGCGCCCTGGTTCCAGATGATGATGTTGCCCTTCATATCCGTTCCCATGATCGCGTTGGGAGAACTCTGGATGATGTTGTTGAGAAAATCGTGAGCCTTTTTCAGCTCCTGTTCCATTTTTTTTCGCTGAGACTGGTCCACGCAGATGCCCTCGTAGCCCAGCACGTTGCCCTTGGGATCATAACGCACGTGGGCGGTGAGCAGAACGGTAATGGGGGTGCCGTCCTTTTTGCGGAAATCCACCTCGTAATCGACGACGCGGCCGTTCTTTTCGATCATCTGCTGGAAGCGGGCGCGGTCGTCTGCCTTGAGATAGATGTCCCGGGCCAGGTCCAGGTCAAGGAACTCGTTTTTGTCTTCATACCCCATCATATCCAGCAGGGCCGGGTTGGCATCCAGGAACTTGCCCTCCTTGCTGCTGATGTAGACGCCGGCAGCCACGTGTTCGAAGAGGCTGCGGAAGCTCTCGCGGGAGGTCTTGAGCCGGTATTCCTGATCCTTGCGGTGGGTGATGTCGCGGTAGAGGCTCAGCTTGGAGATGCTGCCGTCGGTGTTGTGCAGGGGGATTTCCAGCAGGTCGTAGGTCTTGTCCACCATGGGCACGTAGACCTCTTCGTGGGTGTTGCGTTGGTTGTCGAACACCTCCTCGGCCCGGCACCAGGGGCAGGGGGCAGCGGTGTGGTTGATCACCTCGTGGCATTTCTTGCCGACGCCGTCACCGAACACCCGGATCATGGCCTTGTTCATAAATTCGACCACATAGTCGTCGTTGACGATGTAGATGCCGTCGGCCATGGCATCCAACACGCCGGTCAGTCCGTAGGCTTGGGTTACGTCCATAGTTTCCTCATTGATTTCACCGTTTCGGTCATCTCGCAGGCGATGCGCGCGAATTCAGGGGCCATGGCCGAAGAGAGGTTGAACATCTGCACCCGTGAACCGTCGATGCCGATCTCTTCCAGGGTTTTTCTCACAAAATCAACTTTTTTGCGCGTTCTTCGATTTCCTTCCAGGAAATGGCATTCTCCGTCCATTCAGCCGGCCACATATATGCCGTCGGCACCGGCCTCCATGCCTTTGAGCAGATGGATCACATCCACGCGGCCCGTGCACGGCACCTGCACCACCTTGACGCTGGCCGGGTAGTTCAGGCGCATGGAGCCGGCCAGGTCGGCGGCCGCATAGGAGCAGTATTTGCAGCAGAACGCTAAAATGTTGGGATCAGTGGTCGCGGTCATATTTTTCTCCTTGGTTGGCGGTTTGGTCTGCAGAGCGAGCTCGGATATCCGACGTCGGAGGCCCGAGAATGGGTCGCGGCTGGAAGCCGCACCAACCATTCCTCAATCCCTGAATTCCAAAATCCCTTAATTTGATGTCCGAATTCAGTCCTCAGTCCTCAGTCCTCAGTCCTCCGACTTCCGTCTTATGCTGCTATGAACAGGGCCTCGATCTTGGCGATCAGCTGGCCGTCGGTAAAGTGGGCCAGGGTGATGGCCTTGCCCGGACACTCGGCCACGCACGTGCCGCAGCCATGGCATTCGGCCGGATCGATGACCGCGTGGCTGTGTTCATCCACCTGGGGAATATCGTAAGGGCAGGTCCGCACGCAGGTCAGGCAGGCGGCGCACTTGCCCGAATCCACCGTGGCCACCACACCGCCCACCATGATGGCATCACGGGAGAGCAGGGTCATGGCCCGGGAGGCGGCTGCCTTGGCCTGGGCAATGCTCTCCTCCAGAGGCTTGGGATAGTGCGCCAGTCCGGCCAGGTAGATGCCTTCGGAGGAGAACTCCACCGGCCGAAGCTTGGCATGGGCTTCCACCAGGAAACCGTCGGCATTCACCGGCACCTTGAACAATTCAAACAGCTCGCGGTTGGCGTTGGGCACCACGCCGGTGGCCAGCACCAGCAGGTCGGGCCTCAGGCGCACCGGCATCCGCAGCACGTGGTCGGTCGTGTCGAGAACCAGGTGGTTGTCGGCGTCGGTGGAGACCTTGGGCGGATTTTCCGGTTCGTAGCGGATGAACAGGATGCCCGCATCCCTGGCCTCCTTGTAAAGATCCTCGCGGAAACCGTAGGAACGGATGTCCCGGTAGAGAATGCTCACCTTTTTTTTGGGGTGGATTTTCTTTACCGCCAGGGCGCTTTTCAGGCTGTGTGTGCAGCAGATTTTGCTGCAGTAGGGACGATTGTCGTCCCGGGAGCCCACACACTGGATGAAGGCGACGCTCCTGGCCAGAACCAGGCGTTTGTCGTTACTGGCGACTGCCGAGTCCATGTCCAGGTGGGTGAGCACATCGGGGTGGCTGCCATACAGGTAGAGGTCCGGTTTGTATTCACCGCCGCCCGTAGCGATGATCGTGGCCCCGTGGGCCACCACCGATTCCGCCTGGTCGCCGTTCACCGATGCCAGCGTGGTGGAGAAATTGCCGATACTGCCCGTGGTGCGTTTTACCCGCGTGCCGGTGAGCAGCCGGATGCGCGGGTGGGTTTTTACCCGTTGGATGGTGTCGGCCAGGTAGGGGGCGATGGGTTCCCCCTGCCAGGTGGCGTTGAGCAGGTTGGCCACTCCGCCCAGTTCAGTGGATTTTTCGACCAGCACCACCTCCGATCCCTGGTCGGCCACACCCAGTGCCGCCTCCATGCCGGCCACGCCCGCGCCCACCACCAGGGCGGTCTTGGTGATCGCCAGGCTCACCTGGTGCAGGGGCTCGATGTGGGCGGCCTTGGCCACGGCCATGCGCACCAGATCCTTGGCCTTGGCGGTGGCCCGCGCCGGTTCGCTCATGTGTACCCAGGTATTCTGGTCGCGGATGTTGGCCATTTCGAACAGGTACTTGTTCAGGCCTGCATCGCGAATAGTCTCCTGGAACAGGGGTTCGTGAGTGCGGGGGGAACAGGATGCCACCACCACCCGGTTGATGCCCTTTTCGTGGATGATCGCTTTCATGTGGTCCTGGGAGTCCTGGCTGCAGGTGAACAGGTTGTCCTCCACGTGGACCACGTGGGGCAGGCCGGCCGCATAGTCGCGGACCGCCGGCACGTCGGCGATACCGCCGATGTTGATGCCGCAGTTGCAGACGAAGACGCCGATGCGTGGTTCCTGACCGGACACGTCCAGTTCCGGAGGCAGTTCGCGTTTGCGGGACAGCGTCCAGCGAGAATCGGACAGCAGGCTGCTGGCTGCGGCGGCCGAGGCCGAGGCCTCCATGACCGAATGGGGGATGTCCTTGGGCTCCTGGAAAGCCCCGCACACGAAGACGCCCTCCCGGTTGGTGGCCACCGGCTGCAGACAGTGGGTCTGCGCGTGGTTGTAGTGGTTCAGATCGACACCCAGCCGTTTTGCCAGGGATACGGCGTCGGGGTTGGGTGCCAGGCCCACGGAGAGAATCACCATGTCGAAGTGCTCTTCCATATTATTGCCCGACTCGGTCGCGTAGACGATGCGCAGCCGGTCGTCCTCGTCCGGGAACACCGAGTGGATGCGCGAGCGGATATGGCGCACCCCGTGGTCTTCCCGGGCCCGATTGGCATACTTGTCAAAATCCTTGCCGAAGGTGCGCATGTCCATGAAAAAAATGGCTGTATCCAGCTCGATGTCACTGTGCTCCTTGGCGATGACCGCCTGTTTGTTCGCATACATGCAGCAGACCGACGAGCAGTACCCGTTGTCGCAGGCATTGAGATCCCGGGATCCCACGCACTGCAGCCAGGCGATCTTTTTTGGCGGCATGTCGTCCGACGGCCGGACCAGGTGCCCCGCATAGGGGCCGGAGGCGGAGAGGATACGCTCGAACTCCAGGCTGGTAACCACGTTGGGGTGTCCGGCATAGCTGTAGGTATGGTATAGGGACGGATCGAAGGGGGCGAACCCGGGGGCCAGGATGACCGCCCCCACGTTGATCTCATGGATCTGCTCGGTCATGTCATGGCACACCGCTTCGGCCAGACAGGCCGAGACGCACTGGTAGCACTCCGAGCAGACACCGCAGGCCAGGCAGCGCTGGATTTCCCGTTGAACGGCCGCTTCGTCGAGGCCCAGCTGGACCTCGTCGAAGGTGGCTTTGCGTCTATCGGGATCGGTCATGGGCATGGCCTGGCGTGCGATTGGCACTGCCGTGGAGAGGTCCACGTCTTCCACCGGGAACAGCGCTGGGTCCCGGCCGTCGCTGAGGTTCTCGCCCACCAGGAAGCGCCGGATGGATTCGGCGGCGGTCTTGCCCGCGGCAATGGCCTCGACAACGGTTTTGGGGCCGGTGACCGCATCGCCGCCGGCAAAGATGTCCGGATCGCCGGATTGCAGGGTCACCGGGTCCACGTTCATGGTGCCCCAGTCGTTCAGGGTGCAGGCACATTCGTCGGTGAGGCAGGCCCAGTCGGATTCCTGGCCGATGGCCGGGACCACCGCGTCCACCGCGATGGTAAATTCGGAGCCGGCGATGGGCTCCGGGCGCCGCCGGCCCGAATCGTCCGGTTCGCCCAACTGCATGCGGATGCATTCGATGGCCGTGACCCGGCCGTCGGCTTCGATTACCCTCACCGGGTTGGTCAGGGTCATGATCTCGACGCCTTCCTCCCGGCACTCTTCGATCTCCTCGGCGTTGGCCGGCATCTCCGCTTCGCTGCGGCGATAGATGATGAACGGCTTTTTGGATCCATTGCGCAGGGCGGTTCTCACCGAATCCATGGCCACGTTGCCGCCGCCGATGACCGCCACCCGGTCGCCCAGGTCGATCCGCTCACCCAGGTTGGTGCGCAGCAGATAGTCCATTCCTGGCCACACGCCTTGGATCTCTTCGCCCTCGATGCCGAGCACTTTGCACTCCAGGGAGCCGATGGCCATGAAAAAGGCGCTGTATCCCTGCTCGCGCAGCTGGCCGATGGTCGTGTCCGTTCCCAGGTTCACACCGGTTTGAAATTCGACGCCCAACTCCCGCAGCACGGCGATCTCGTCGTCGATGATCTCCCGGGGCAGGCGGTAGGCCGGAATGCCCAGGGCCAGCATGCCGCCCAAGGTCTCATGTTTTTCGAAGACCGTGACCGTAAATCCCTCGGTGGCCAGAAAATAGGCGCAGGCCAGGCCGGCCGGCCCGCTGCCCACCACGGCCACTTTTTCCGGTTTGGCCGCCTTTTTTTCCGGGATGAAAACGACGTCGTTCTGCCTGGCCCAGTCGGCCAGAAATCGGTGCAGCGCCATGATGGAGACGGGTGCATCCACCCGGTTGCGTGTACAGGCCGTTTCGCAGGGGTGGTGGCAGACCCGGCCGCAGATGCCGGGGAAGGGGTGCTCGCTGCGGAACAGCTCGAAGGCTTCCTTGTATTTTGCCTGAGCCATCAGGGCGATGCATCCCTGGAAGCTGGGATTGGCCGGGCAGGCAGCCTTACAGGGGGCCGTGCCTTTTTTTTCGATGGTATAGGCGGATGGCATGGCCTGGGGATAGCGCTTGAAAGCGGCCTTGCGGTTGCCCAGGCCCTGGTCGAAGTCGTTGGACACCTCGACGGGGCACACCTTGCTGCATTCGCCGCAGGCCGTGCAGCGTTCCATGTCGATGAAACGGGGCCGCTGGCGAAGGGTGACGGTGAAGTCGCCCGCGTCGCCGGCGATCGACTGCACGTCGGTCATGGTATACAGGTCGATGTTCAGATGGCGGCCCGCCTCCACCAGCTTGGGAGAGATGATGCACATGGCGCAGTCGTTGGTGGGAAAGGTCTTGTCCAACTGGGACATGACCCCGCCGATGGCCGAGCTCTGTTCCGCCAGGACGACTCGATAGCCTGAATCGGCCAGATCCAGTGATGCCTGTATGCCGGCAATCCCGCCGCCGACGACCAGTACCGAACCCGTGGTTTGTTTTTCCATATCCTTATTCCTCCAATTCCCCAATTCTGAAGTCGGATGTCTGAAGTCGGATGTCTGAAGTCGGATGTCTGAAGTCGGATGTCTGAAGTCAGAGGTCTGAAGTCAGAGGTCTGAAGTCAGAGGTCTGAAGTCTGAAGTTGGATGTCGGATGTCGGATGTCGGATGTCAGAATTCTGTTTTCTGTTCTCCGACCTCGGTCTTCAGTTTTCCGACCTCCGAATTCCGACCTCTGAATTCCGGCCTCCGTTCTCAAACTACAGCCCGTAATTTGCCAGATCCGGTCCCAGGTAGCTTCGTTCGTTCTCGCCGAGGATGCCCATGGCCAGACACATGATGGTCCAGAGGTGAAGCACGTGGTAGCGGCCGCCGTAGTGGCTGCCCATATCCTCGATCTGGCTGTGGCAGTTGTGGCACGGGGCGATGACATATTTAGCCCCGGTGGCCATGACCTGGTCGAACTTGACTTTGCCGTAGGCCCGCCGCTCTTCCGTAAAACCGCCCTGCAGGGCACCTCCGCCGCCGCCGCAGCAGTAGTTGTTGACACCGCAGGGGACCATGTCCACGAAGTTCTCTTCTCCAACTACGGTTTTGACGACGAAGCGCAGCTCGTCGGCCATTTCCTCGCGCAGGGTCTTGCGTACGATGTTGCAGGGGTCTTGAACCGTGAACTTGATCTTGAGGTCGCGGTTCCAGTCTGAATTGACCTTGAGTTTGCCCTCTCTGATCCAACCGGCATAGAGCTGGATGATGCTGGTGAATTCAAATTTGTGGGGGATGTTGAATTTGCGCAATCCTTCCAGGATCGCAAAGTAGGAGTGCCCTCACTCGGTGTTGACCACCATCTTGCACCCCAGGTTGTTGTCGATGTGATCGACGAACTCCTCCATGATGTAGCGCCACCCCTCCTCATCGGCCAGGAACAGGCAGTAATTTTCGCCGGCCCACATGACCGATGGGTAGGTCCAGTCCGCGCCCACTAGGTGCAGAATCTTCCACAGCGGCCCCAGTTCGTCCGGCTCGGTGACCGGCTCCCGGGAGTTCTGGTTGATGGCCATATAGGCCCCCACCCGATCCACGGAAACCTGCATCTCCTTGAAATCGGTCTGCGTCTCCCGGATTTCGTCGGCCACATCCTCCACGGTCCAGATGAAATCTTCGGTGGGCACGCCCATGGCGTTGCCGGCCCGAATGTGCTGGTCGCAGGAGCCGCGGATGCCTTTGGGGCGTTTGTCGCGCGGCCAGGATCCGCGCAGGTTGTAAACCAGTTTGGGGATGTTGATCTTCATGGGGCAGGCATTGACGCAGCGGGCGCACATGGTGCACACCCAGGCCCACTTGGATTTTTTGACCTCTTCGTCCATCCCGAAATTGACCATCCGCAGCAGTTTTCGCGGATCCATGTCCATCAGACCCGATGCCGGGCAACCGCCCGTGCAGGTGCCGCAGGTCATGCACCGGTCAAGCATGGCGTCTGGCACCTTGTCCAACACCTCTTCCTTGAATTCACACTCCAGATCATCCAGTTCGATGGGTGACGTCATGATGATGGCCTCCTCGATGTTTGATGTCGCTATATGTGCATACCAGTCATGCTGGCCTGGTAGTGAAACTATATTGGATGCCGTCGGAACGAAACCGGTGCGAACATCTCTCACTAAGGTGCGTCGCGGCTATCGGATTTTGGCCGCATCCAAGTACGGCTGGATCTTGTCGATGCCGCCCAGGGTGATGATATGGACACCGTCGCAGATATCGCGCAGCCCCTTGATGGTGTCGGCGAACAGCTCGATGCTGGCCTTCTGCTTGTTGGGCGCCTTGTCCAGCTTCTGGATGACCCAGTCCGGAATCAGGCCGGCCTTGAAGTGCCGGTTTATAAAGCGGGCCATGGCGGCATTTCTGAGCAGCATCACCTCGGCGATAACCGGAACACCGAAGGTCTTGACCTGCCGCAGGAAGCGTTGGAACTGATCCAGATCGAAGATGGGCGTAGTCAGAAAATAGCCGGTGCCCAGCCCGCGCATGGTCTCCATCTCCTGCATGCCCTGTTTGGGCACACTCTTGCCCCAGATGGATTCGACGCCGGAGCCCATGATGAATTCGACCTTTTGCTCCAGCTGTTTGCCGTCCACCGTTCGTCCGTCCTTCAAGTGTTCCAGGACCGATGCCAGCTTTCCCGAATCCACGTGGAAGAACATGGTTTCCTGCAGGCTCTCGCCGGAGATGCGATAGTCCTCGGTGAACACGAGCAGGTTCTCCACACCGGACTCGTGGGCCTGGGTCAGGTCTTTCTGGAGTTGAATGCGGTTTTTGTCCCGGGTGGTGGTCTGGTAGATGGCGTCGAAGCGGTTCTGGTTGAGCAGTTCGCAGGTGCGGATGCTGTCTCCCACGACGCCCTCCAGTTCCACCTCGGCAATCGAGACGCCGTCCATGCGGCCCCGGATCCGTTTCAGATTATCGACCAGCGCTTCGGGATCGTCGTCGCCCATGGGGGCCTGGACTTCCGAGGTGACCACAAATTTCTTTTTTTTCAGCGCTTCCTTGAGTTTCATGCTACGCCTCCTTAATTGATGGCCGCAACGCGATTCGAATGCCTATCTTACAGCCTACTATTTGAGGTCCAGCAGCCGGGCAACCTCCTCCTTGAGCTGGGGAAGGGGAAGCGGCTTGGAAAAACAGATGTCGGCGCCGTGTCCCTTCATCTCCTTGAACTTCTCTTCATCCAGGTAGGCGGACAGGACGATGATCTTGGTTTCCTTGGTGGCCTCGTTGGATTTGATCTTGCGGCACACTTCGTTGCCCTTGATGTCGGGCATCATGATGTCCAGGATCATCAGGTGCGGGTGGAAGTGGTTGACTTGCAGCCCGGCCTCGAATCCGTCCGACGCGCTGATTACCTCGTAGTCGAATTCGTCTTCCTCCAATGACTGCACGATGGTCTCCACGATGATGGGATCGTCATCAACCACGAGGATGCGCTTGCGTTCATCCTCGATCTCCGTATCCGGGATGGGGATGCCCTGGCCGCGCATGAACGTCTCCATGTCGCTGCGTTTGATGCGACGATGCCCGCCAACGGTTTTGTAGGCCTTGATGTGTCCGGCCTCGATCCAGTTGATGATGGTTTTCGAGGAAACATTGCAGAACTTGCTGGCTTTGAAGACGGTGAGTGTGTCCTCCATTTTCCAATCCCTCCTTCAATCGAGTGGTTGTTTCATACCTTCATGGTCATCTAAAACACGGTCTCCGCAGGTTGTCAACAGAAAATATAAAAAATATAAAAACTATAATAACCGAACTCAATAAGACCACATTTGATATATTAATTATAGTTAATTTAGTTATTATAGATTTTATAGAAAAATAAAACAGCTATTTTCATCAAAACAGGACCCCATACGATGGGGCCGTCAGGCGGGAAGTGCCTGTCGCCTTTCGGGCAGGAGGCTTGGGTGATTGGCCAGGAGAGGCGGGTGAGGAGCCGGCAGGGTGTTAAGAGATGAACGGGAGCGATTGGGAGTGACCATCGAACGGTCGCCCTTCGGGTGCGGCAGGGTTGAAAAAGGTTGTTTTTTTCTGGTGCGCCGCCGCATCCTCGATCCCAAAAAGGATGGTCAGCCCGGTTTCAGATGCCCATCGGTTTGCATTCGAACAATTGTTCGTTGACCTCGGTGCCCCACCCCGCGCCTTTTTGCTGACAGGACAGGCTGAATCCGACGCTTTCATAAAGGTGCCTGGCCACGTCGAGCCCCTCGAAGGTCCATAGAAAGATTCTCTGGTAGGCTTTTTCCACGCAAAAATCGACCGCACGGTTGATCAACTGCCGCCCCGTCCCTTTTCCGCGCAGGGCGTCGGAGAGGATGAACCATCTCAAATGGGCGCCTTTTTCTGCAGCATGGCCACCGTCGATGGCGATGCCGCCTTCGACCCGGCCATCCACGGTGGCCAGCCACATGGCATCCCGGTCCGCATCATACGCCCTGAGAAACGCTGAGAGTTCTGTGGCCACCTTGGCTTCGAAAAAAAGGTCGAATCCCCAATGGTCGGCATAGTAGGTGCCATGCAGTTCGGTGATCCGGCCGATGGCACCTGGTAGATAACCCCTTGTGACGGTTGGATCAGATGTCATGGCTGAAAAAATCCTTGTAGATCCGGTAGTGCCGGGTTTTTTCGTAAGCGGTGGGTGCGATGGCCGTTTGATTGAAATCCAACACCGATGCACCCGGGCAGGACATGAGAATGGGCGAGTGGGTGGAGATGATAAACTGGGCGTGGCCGGCGGCACCCATTGTCGACAATACCTCCAGCAGGCGCAATTGCGTCTCCGGCGACAAGGCGGCTTCGGGCTCATCCAGAAAGTGCAGCCCCTTGACCTGGTAGATGGATTGGAAGTAGGCCATGCAGGATTGCCCGTGAGATTGGGTGACTAACGATTGGCCACCGAAGTAGTCCAGCAGGCCGGGATTGCCGGTCGCCCATTCATCCACCAGTTGGGAGAAATTCCGGAACAGCTCGGGAGAAAAAAAAGAGCCAGGAACCGCTCCGTCGGTCCACTCGATGTCCAGGGACAGATGCAGCATGTTCTCATATCGGTTGGCCTTGTATCTTGCCCGGTGCATGCCTTCCCAGATGTGGATATTGGACCGCCGGCACAATGCCTTGAGAAGGGTCGATTTGCCGGTGCCGTTTTCACCGGTGAAAATGGTTACCGGCGTGGGAAAGTCAATCGCTCTGGTATGCCGTATGATCGGCAGGTTAAAGGGATATGCATCGCTTGTCGGGAACCGGTCGTGGGCAATGCTCAGGCTTTTCAAGTGCATGGATGGGCTCCAGTGGTCTGCTGGTGGCTGCCTGTGCAGCTTATCGCTGTCGAGATAAAATCTGAAGATATATCAGGATCGACAATCCTTTTTGCAGCCCTGTTAAAGCCGAAGCTACCATTCCTGTCAACACCGGATCGGCAGTCGAACGGCGGTTTGGTTTCCCCATGCCAATTGATTTTGCGGTTCACATCCGTTCCCGAAGCGCGTATACTGTTACGCTGCAAGTCTTTCACAGAGCTCCGGATTGAGGCTGGGAAAGGGGTAGCGGTTAAACCCGATGGGAAAATCCATTGAACTGAAAATCGGCGGTAATCGGTTTGGCCTGCCGCTGCCGGATGATGCGGATATCCTGATGATCCGGGAGCCGCAGAAGCGGGTCACCCGGCAAGGCTTTGCGGCAGACGTAAAGGTCGCCCTGCCTTCCAGGCCGCTGCATGGACGGCGGGTGGCCGTGGTGGTGGCGGACAAGACCCGGCTGTGCGGGTATAATCGGTATTTGCCCATCCTCCTCGACGCCCTCGAAGAAAAGGGTGCGTCGAAAGAGACAATCTGCGTGTACATCGCCTATGGCACCCATGCGGCCCAAAGCGATGCCGAGTGCCGGTCCGCCTACGGGGAAGTCTTTTCGCAATACCGGTTCGTCCACCACGACTGCACCGATGCCGCGAGCTTTGTCGATATGGGCACCACCCGGCGCGGCACGCCGGTCCGCATCCGCAAGGATATTATCGACGCCGATCTCGTGATCACCTTTGGCGCCATCTCCCACCACTACTTTGCCGGCTACGGTGGGGGTCGCAAGCTGATATTCCCGGGTCTGGGCGAGCGGGCGGCCATCTACCGCAACCACGGCCTTTTTCTCGACACGCAGCGCCGGACCCTTTCCGCCGGGTGTCGATCGGGGCGTCTGGCAGGCAACCCGCTGGCGGAAGACCTGGCCGAGATCGAAGACAGCCGGCCGGCTGATGTGGCCATTCACGGCATCCTGGACAGCCATGGCACCGTTTGCCGGTTGATGGTGGGAAGCGGCGTCGATGACTTCCGGCAGGCCTGCGAATACCATGGGCAACACTGCGAGGTAGAGGCCGGTAAGGGTTACGATATGGTAGTGGCGTCCTGTGGCGGTTATCCCAAGGATATCAATTTCATCCAGGCCCACAAGGCCGTTCACCACGCTGCCGCATTTGTGAACGATGGGGGCGCCCTCATCGTATTCGCCCGGTGCAGCAACGGCATCGGTTCGACAACCTTTTTGCCCTGGTTCGACAAGGGAGGGTGGAATGCCGCTTTTGCGTATCTCTCACAAAACTATCAGGGCAACGGCGGTACCGCCTTGTCCATGATGGAAAAAACCCGGCGGATAGAGATCTTTATGGTTACCGACCTGTCCCCTGAGGTGTGCCGAGCGATCGGTGTCACCCGAATTGACCCAGCGTCGGCGGCGAGCAGGGCCAGGCGGCACAATGGATCGATTGCCGCGATTCCCAATGCCAGCCTGCTGGTCAGGCGTTGGGCACAGCGCCAATACGCAGGCAATCCGGAACTTGTGCAAAATCCCAAAAAATAGTATTCAACAATTAAACACCATTCGTATACCTCCTGCCGGAAAAAGCAACTCGGCCCAAACCAGGCGCTTTTTCTTGACAAGTCCCCGTTGCGCATTTAAGAGGGGCACGATTTTGAGGCGGCGGTTGACAGGCCGCGCACGCGCGTTGCTAACACGTTGGGGGAAGACTCATGGCGAAAGCAAAATTAAAGGAACACCGGATCAACCGGGACTGGTGCAAGGGCTGCGGGATCTGCGTGGCGTTTTGTCCGAAGACGGTGCTGGACCTGGACGACAAGGACAAGGCGGTGGCGGCGCGGTTGTCGGACTGCATCGCCTGCCGGCTGTGCGAACTGCGCTGCCCGGATCTGGCGATCGAAGTAGAGGTGGAGGAACCATGACCAGACAGATCAAATTCATTCAGGGCAACGAGGCGTGCGTGGAAGGGGCGCTGTACGCGGGGCTGGAGTTTTTCGCGGGCTACCCGATCACGCCGTCGACGGAGATTGCCGAGCATTTGTCGCGGCGGCTGCCGCAACGGGGCGGCAAGTTCATCCAGATGGAAGACGAGATCGCCTCCATGTGCGCGATCATCGGCGCGTCGCTGACGGGCAAGAAGGTGCTCACGGCCACCTCGGGCCCGGGCTTTTCGCTCAAGCAGGAGGCCCTGGGCTACGCGGTGATGGCCGAGATCCCGTGCGTGATCGTCAACGTGCAGCGCGGCGGGCCGTCCACGGGAGTGCCGACCCACGTGAGCCAGGGAGACGTGATGCAGGCGCGCTGGGGCACGCACGGGGACCACAGCATCGTGGCGCTGACGGCGTCGAACCACCAGGACGTGTTCGCCATGACCGTGGAGGCCTTCAACATCGCCGAGACCTACCGCACGCCGGTGATCCTGTTGTTCGACGAGGTGGTGGGTCACATGCGCGAGCGGCTGGAGATCCCCGAGGCGGGGGAGATCCCGCTGGTGGAGCGCCTGCGCACCGCGGTGCAGGGCGGAGTGGACTACCACCCCTACCTGCCGCGTGAGGACGGTCGTCTGCCGATGAGCGACTTCGGCGACGTGCACCGCTACAACGTGACCGGACTGGTTCACGACATGTGGGGGTTTCCGTCGGACAACCCCAAGATCGTGCACGGCCTGCTGCGCCACCTGGTGGACAAGATCGAGAACAACGCCGGCCAGATGGCGCACTACAAGACCTTTTACCTGGAGGATGCGGAGACGGTGCTGGTCAGCTTCGGTTCGGCGGCGCGCAGTGCCCTGCACGTGGTGGAGCACCTGCGTCCGCGAGGGGAGAAGATCGGCCTGCTGGAACTGCAGACGCTGTGGCCCTTTCCGGCGGATGTGGTTCAAGCGTATTGCAACCCGGCCCGGACCACGGTGGTGGTGGAGATGAACATGGGCCAGGTGTGCCAGATGGTCAAGACGACCGTGCGCCACCCGGAGCGGGTGTTTCTGGCCAACCGCATCGACGGGGTGTTCATCACGGATGCCGATATCAGAAACGTACTGCGCCTGATCGAAGGCAAGGGGGTTTAGATGGCAGTCAAGGATTATATCCGCCAGCGTTTTTTCCCGCACCTGTGGTGCTCGGGCTGCGGTCACGGGATCGTGCTCAACGGTCTGATCCGTGCGGTGGAGAAACTGGGCATGAGCCGCAACGAGATGGTGATGGTGTCGGGGATCGGCTGCTCGTCGCGCATCTCCGGGTACATGGATTTTCACACGCTGCACACGATCCACGGTCGTGCGCTGGCCTTTGCCACGGGGGTGAAGCTGAGCAAGCCGGAGCTGAACGTGATCGTGCCCATGGGCGACGGCGACGCCCTGTCCATTGGGGGCAACCACTTCATCCACGCGGCGCGGCGCAACATCGACATCACGGCGATCGTGATGAACAACCGGATTTACGGCATGACCGGCGGCCAGTATTCGCCGCTGAGCGGCCCGGGGATCATGGCGACGACGGCGCCGTATTCGAACATCGACCAGAGTTTCGACGTGGTGGAGATGGCCAAAGCGGCGGGAGCGACGTTCGTGGCACGCACGACGACCTACCACGTGCAGCAGATGGCCGACATCATCCGTGCGGCGATCCTGCACGAGGGCTTTTCGGTGGTGGAGGTGATGAGCCAGTGCCCGACCTACTTCGGTCGCAAGAACAAGCAGGGGGGGGCGGTGGAGATGATGAAGCGCATGAAGGAGATCACCACGCCGATCGGGTCGAAAGCCAAGGCCGAGAATCCGGAGCTGATCGAGCGGGGCATATTCGTTCAGACCGACAAGCCCGAGTACTGCAGCGAGTATGACCGGATCATCAAACGGGCCATGGGAGGGGTATAGATGGAGCGATGCAGGATGGTATTTTCGGGATCGGGCGGTCAGGGGGTGATCACGGCCGCGATTATCCTTGCCGAGGCGGCGGTGCTGCACGAAGGGTTGACGGCGGTGCAGACCCAGGCTTACGGCGCGGCGGCGCGCGGGGGAGCCACGCGCAGTGACGTGATCATCTCGGATGTGCCGATCAATTTTCCCAAGGTGATCCAGCCGAACGTGCTGGTGTGCCTGACCCAGGAGGCCTACAACAAGTTTTACGACATCATCCGCCCGGGCGGGTTGATGATCACGGACACGCGCTATGTGCAGCCGCAGCTGAAGGTGGACGCGGTGCAGCGCCAGCTGCCGATGTACGAGACGGTGATGGATAAGATTGGCAAGCCGATCGTGTTCAACATCTGCATGCTGGGGGCGGTGGTGGGGCTGACCGGTCTGGTGCGAGCGGAATCGATCATGAAGGTATTGTCGCAGCGCATCCCGTCGGGCTTTCTGGAGATGAACCGCCAGGCCCTGGAACTGGGTCTGGAAATGGGAAAGGGCGTCAATTGACGCCCGGTCTCTGGTTTGTGGTCTCTGGTTTTAACCACAAACCATAAACCAGGGACCAGAGACCAGGAGCAGTGAGCAGTGAGCAGTGAACGGTGAACAGATTAGCTGGTAAGCTGAGGGGCTATTAAGCTGGTAAGCAACGAATCAAACCAATTCAACCAGTTAAACCAATCAAACCGATCGATCCTAACGCTCCCAACGAATGGAACCAATGAGACCAATAAGACCAATTAAACCAATTCAACCAGTTAAACCAATCAAACCGATCGATCCTAACGCTCCAACGAATGGAACCAATGAGACCAATAAGACCAATTAAACCAATTCAACCAGTTAAACCAATCAAACCGATCGATCCTAACGCTCCCAACGAATGAAACCAATGAGACCAATAAGACCAATTAAACCGATCTCTTAACCCCAGAACTTCTCACCCCTGATGGATGATCGTTCCAAAGAATCGACAGAGGTCTTCGCCTTCCCCGCCACCCCGGCAGGGCTTTATATTCATGTCCCTTTCTGCCGGGCCAAATGCCCGTACTGTGATTTTTACTCAGTTACCGACCCTGGCTTGATTTCAGCGTACATCGAGGCCCTGCTCGTCGAGCTGAACATGCGCCGGCAGCAGGTCCGTCTTGCAGACACCATCTATTTCGGCGGCGGGACGCCGTCCGTTCTGACGCCGCTTCAGATTGCGATGATTCTTGAAGGTGTCCATAGCTGCTTTTCGGTGACACCCGATGCGGAGATCACCCTGGAAGTCAATCCGGAAACCGTGAATCAGGCGTCTTTGGCGGCATACCGGCGGGTCGGCATCAACCGCCTCAACATCGGCCTGCAATCGCTGGACGATCAAACCCTGGCTTTTTTGGGGCGGATCCATACGGCCAAAAAGGGTGTCGATGCCTATGGCTGGGCCCGGGCGGCCGGCTTCGACAACATCGGGCTGGATCTGATCTACGCGGTTCCCGGGCAGACCCGAAGCCGCTGGGAAGCTGAGATGGCAGGCGTCGTCCAGCTGGCTCCGGATCATCTTTCCTGCTACACGCTGACGATGGAGCCGGGTACGCCCATGGCGCAGCGGGTGCAGAGCGGGCAGATCCACCCCCTGGACGAGCAGACTGCCGGACGTCTGTTCTCTGCCACCGCCTCCTATCTGAGCCGCCACGGTTACCGCCAGTACGAAATTTCAAACTTCTCCCGCCATGCCGACGGAGACACCAGCGACCGGCGCTCGCGTCACAATCGAAAATACTGGACCGCTGTGCCCTACCTGGGATTCGGCCCGGCCGCACACAGTTTTCAGGAGCACTCGCGCTGGTGGAATCATCGGTCCCTGAGCGATTATCTGGCGGATTTGAAGGCCGGCAAACGCCCCGTGGCCGGGACGGAAACACTGACCCGTGAACAACGGATGATGGAATTCGTCTACCTCGGGCTGCGGCAGACCGACGGCATTGACACGGTGGACTTCGCGTCACGGTTTAACGCGGGGTTCTCGGACTGTTTTGGACCGGAGGTGGGCCGACTGGTCGGTGAAGGTTTAGTGTTGCAGTCGTCAGGGCGGATTCGGTTGACCCACCGGGGCATGCGCTTTCTGGAGCATGTTGCCGATCGAATTCTCAGTTGAAAATGGGTTCGGGGTTAAGAGATCGGTTGAATTGGTCTCATTGGTTCCATTTGTTGGGATCGTTAGGATCGATCGGTTTGATTGGTTTAACTGGTTGAATTGGTTTGATTCGTTGCTTACCAGCTTAATAGCCCCTCAGCTCACCAGCTAATCTGTTCACCGCTCACTACTCACTGCTCCCCGATTAAGTGGACAATGTCTTGATCAGCTGTCCGAGGTAGAACCGGGCGTGGCTGATGGGGGCCGCCATGTTGGCGCGGTGATTGGCGAAGACACTGCTCAAGTCCCGGTCCAGAACGATCCACGGGTCGAGATCCGCGGCACGCTGGCAGGAGACGATGGCGTGGTGCAGCAGTTCGGTCGCATTGCGCGACTCCAGGGTCAGGAGAAAATCGTGGTGAACGGCCTCCAGCACCGTGGCCATGGAACTGGCTACGCCCTGGGTGTAATAAAAGTAATTGTCCGCGGCAAATATGCTTATCGGTGTGCCGTCCTCGTTGGTCTCTTTCACCAGATTCTCGTCGCAGCTGCCCAACAGATCTTCAAATGAGGCCAGCAGCGGAATCAGATTGTCTGTACGGGTGTAGAAGGTGGCCTTGCCCGCCTCGAGCTTTTCAAGGTAGGCCTGAAGATCATCCAGCCCCTCGCGGTATTTCAATTCGGCCGAGGGGAACCAGTAACTGCTGGCTTTGACCATGAACCAGTTCATGGCATCTTCCAGATTGGGATCTAAGGAATCGGTGACACCGGTTCGGGAGATGCGTTCGGCTAGGGCCACCACTGTGCGCCGGGTCACTTCCAGCACGCCCAACTGGAATGTGTTCACGTTGTCCGTGAATTCGATGATATCGTTGGGTCGCCATCCCCACCAGCGTTCTTCCAGTTCGTAGTTCAGGGGTTTGATGGTCGCCTCGACGAAGGCGACGCCTTTTGGTGCGGGTTTGTGCACCGGGGCGACGGCAGCTGTGGACGGCATGGCATGCCCGGTGTTGCTCTGTTTCGCGGCAGGTTGGCTGGCGGCACCATGGCCGCTTGCCTGCGCGCTGGGGTCTACGGCAGCTGCTGGCTGCCGCTGTGTCTCCAGTTGTCGAGCGGGTGCCGGGCCTGTCGCTTTTGCAGCGGGTCCGTGGGCGGCCGGTTGGCCGGCCGCAGAGTCCTGATGGCTGCCGTCGGTTTTCTGGACGGTTCTCCTTGTATGCGTCGTGGCGCCCTGCCCAGTCGCTTCCTCAGCATCATCTGTGGCGGCCGCATGCGTATCCGTGGTCTTGCGATCGGCCGGGGTGCCATGGCTGCCGGTGGTTCGGGCAGCAGGGCGCTGTCCCGCTGCCTCAGGGGCCTCCTGTTTGGCGGCGCCGACAGCGGTGGTGGTTCCATGAACGGCAGGTGTATCCTGACTGACCGTGTCAGCCGCGTGGCCTTTTGCGGCACGGGCCGCTGCAGATGGGTTTTCAGCCAGCGTCGTTTTGCTCCGGCCATCGCTGCCGGCGGGGGAGGTGGCTGTGGCCGAATCAAGCTGGCGCACTGGCACGTCCTTTGCGGTTTGGTCTTGCGGCGTATTGAAGATAATGGAAAGGGCCCACAGGATAATTATCGCTATGGCGATGCCGCCGATGATGCGCGGGGTCGCAAATTTACTGAACTCGAATCCCTTGGCCTTTTTTTCCATGGCTGCTCCGTCTTCGATATCGTTCCCACCGGCTGGCGTTCTCCGCCGGAGTCGGCATGGGCTGTGTTATTGGCGCTTCCTGAGCTTTCGGATATCCCCCACCCGGATGGTGACATTGGTGGCATCGAAATGTTCGATCAAAGGTATCACATATTTACGGGAAGCTCCAGTCATATCCTTGAAGGCAGGGGTGGATATCTCACCCTTTTCCAGGATATAGGCCACCAGTTCGTCCCTCAATTTTTCAACGGTTGTCCGGTCATAGTAGAGATCTTCCTTGACCTTGACCAGCACCCCTTCACCGACCAGCAGTTCCAGGACGCCTTTGGCTGACTTGGGATCCACATCCAGACTTTTGACAACTTCCCTGAAATAGGGCGGCGTCAGGCCGCTCTGCCGATAGATGTCGACGATCTGTTGCTTTGAGGCCTTCTGATCCACCTGCAGGGATACCGTGTGGGAGGCCAGCCGGACCGTATCGTCCTCGAGGACCAGTTGTTGGTCTTTGATCATCCGGTTGAGTACCAGGGTGAAGAGCTTGCCGCCGGCCTGCCGGGGAAACTTCGACTTCAACTCCTCTTTGGAGATGCCGGTTTTAAGCGGGTTGTTGCCGTGATATCGTTCCAGCACGTCCTGGCTCAATTGCCTCAGTCCGTCAAAGACGTCGAGGTGGACATACGTGCGGTTTTCCTTATCGACCAAAAGGATGGCCTGGCTGTTGAGCATGGCGCCGATGGCGGCCTCCAGGGCTTTTGCCGGCAGGTTGGTCATCAGGAGCAGTTCGTCGAATTTGACGCCGGCCGGGCCGGCCATGCGCGCATGATAGCCGATGATGCCTTCGGGCGCGGCATCGACCAGTCCCATCAGGCCGTCGATGATCTCCTGCTGAAACCGTTTGTGTTTGGCGGGAATGGGGTTGAGCAGTTTGCCGCCGCCGATGGTACGAACCGGCGAGTAGCTGCGGATCACGAATCGGTCGTCGCGGATCAGGCTGACGGGCTCATCCAGACGGACCTGGGCCGGACAGGTTTCTCCGGGCGCCAGTTCCTCACGGTCCAGAAGAATCAGATTGCCCATGGTCTCGCTGGTACCAGTGTGGAATCTGACCTGGGTCCGGCTTTTGATGGGTTTTTTGTTGCTGGAGAGAAAGTGGAGCTCCAGGTCTACCATGTAGCTGGGCATCAGCGTGTTTTCGCGGGCCAGAATATCCCCGCGGTTGATGGCGGTTTTCTCCAGCCCCTGGAAGTTGATGGCGGTGCGCATGCCGGCTTCGGCGGCTTCCCGGCTCTGGTTGTGAACTTGAATACCCCTGACTTTTGAGGTGATTTTGCCGGGGTAGATCATGATGGTGTCCCCGACGTTGACCTTGCCCGAAATCAGGGTGCCGGTGATCACCGTGCCGAAGCCCTTCATGGAGAAGACGCGGTCCACGGGAAGCCTGAAGAGACCTGTGTTGCCGCGCTCGGGAACGCCTTCGCACAAGGCGTCCAGTTCCTCCAGAAAACGGGGGATGCCGTCTCCGGTGGCCGAGGAGACCGGTACGATCGGTGCCCCTTCGAGAAAGGTGCCCACGGTAAAATCGCGGATATCTTCGGTGACCAGTTCCAGCCACTCTTCATCGACCATGTCGATTTTGGTGAGCACCACCATGCCGTGCCTGACGCCCAGGAGGGCGCAGATCTCCATGTGTTCGCGCGTCTGGGGCATGACCCCTTCGTCGGCGGCAATGACCATGCAGACGATGTCGATTCCCGTGGCGCCGGCGACCATGTTTTTGACGAACTTTTCATGGCCGGGCACGTCGACGATGCCCAGGTGCCGGCCGCTGGGAAGGTCCAGGGAGGCAAAGCCCAGCTCGATGGTGATGCCGCGTTTCTGTTCTTCCTTGAGCCGGTCGGTGTTGGTGCCGGTGATGGCCTTGATCAGGCTGGTCTTGCCGTGGTCAATATGTCCGGCAGTGCCGAGAATAATCTGTTTCACGATCGATGCGCTCCAGCTATTTTTTTTTGCGGTTTCTGAGATATTCCGCAAAATAGGCCAGCCCCACGAGGATGATGCCCAATCCGGCCACATAGATGATGTTGACGTCGGGATAAAACATGCGGGATAGGATCACGGCAAAACCGGCCCCCAGGATGGCCCTGATGATGAAAATGTGAAACTGGGTCAAAATGTTACCTCTTTTCAATCGGGTGGTTCTACAAGATATTTTAATGCTGGGTCAGGGTATATTAGAAGCCTAATCAGGTCAATACTTATGGGGAACATATTGGTTTTTCAATATCTTAAATCCCGCCACCGGAAACGCGAAACTCGCGCTCAATGATTGATCGATTATTTACCGTCCGTAAAAAATTTCAGTTGAAATGGGGCGGGTGATCTGTTAGAAAAAGGTTTCTTATGGTGGGTGTAGCTCAGTTGGCAGAGCATCAGGTTGTGGCCCTGAGGGTCGTGGGTTCAAGCCCCATCACTCACCCCATAAAACTAAAAGGCCATTGCACCATACTCATTGTGGCAATGGCCTTTATCGCTTATGCGCCCGTAGCTCAGCTGGATAGAGCGCCGGACTTCGAATCCGTAGGCCGCCCGTTCGAATCGGGCCGGGCGTACCATAAAATCAAGGGGTTAGCCATTTACTGGTTGCCCCTTTTTTCGTTGGTTGCGGATAGGTTGCGGATGGTTGCGGCGTTCATCAAGATCGTCCAGCCTGTCCACAGCGTCTTTATTCCCGCCTGGTGTAAGGTGACCATAGATGTCAACGGTGACGCTGATGCTGTGATGACCGAGCTGATCCCGCACATACGCCAATGACTCCCCCGCCTGAATCAGCAAGCTCGCATAGGTGTGCCTGATGTCGTGCACCCTGATTTTCCTGAGTTCTGCCTTTTCAATGGCTTTGTAAAAGACCCTCTTCCGCCAGTGATTTATGTCCAACGCAGTTCCAGTGTTGCTCACGAATACCCACGTGGGAACCTTTCCCCATCCTTTATTGATGGTTTCAATCTTCCGCTGGTGATGGGCGTCTTTTAAGACCTGGGTCAGCTGCTGTGACATATCTATGCGCCTGCGTTTTCCATTTTTAGGCAGACCGAGCTTCCCTCTTGAGAAGGTCCTCTGGATGGTAATGAATCTTTCTTCAAAGTCGATGTCATCCCATTGAAGTGCCAAAGCTTCCCCCAATCGCATGCCAGTTCGTGCCAGTGTCAGTGCTTGTGGATAATGGTCGGGGAAATGGGTTTGAAAAGAATCAAGCAGACTGGACAGCTCATCCCTTGAATAAGGCTTTATGTCGCCTTGAACGTTCCTTTTCTTGAAAATTTTGCCAAGGCGATGGGCTGGGTTTGCTGTCAGCACCCCGTCATCGACCGCGACATTCAACGCTCCGCCGATGCAGCTTTTCATGTGCGATACCGTGCTGGTTGCATAACCGGCTTTTATTTTCCCCATCAGAAATTTTTTAATCATCATTCTTTTTATTTCCGTGACCGGTTTCTTACCAAAAGCTGGCAATACGTGATTGTCCAATATGCTCCGGTAATCCTTCTCAGTAGATGGCTTGCATGTAGCTGTTACGTTAAAGGTCATCCAAGTAGTTGCATACTCTTCGAATAACGGGGCTTGATTTTCTGGTTCTTTTGACAGGTGCAGGTCACCCAGTATCAGTCGTGCTTCAATTTTCTTGGCCACTGCCAAGGCCGCGCGTTTGTCTCTGCCAACCTTTTTTGCCTTCCTCCTTCCTTGATGATCGATAAAAATCCACCAATTTCCTGAATTTTCTGGTTTTTCTCTGACTTTAACTCCCATTTTGGCCTCCTTTTGATTGGGCCCAGAAAGTTAAAGTCACGCCCCTACCTCTCTCTGGACCTACATTACCATTTTTTCCTTTCGAACTCTCGCATTTTATTTCGCTCCTTTCACATCCAAAAAACTTAAAAAGTTTGGATGAAGTTCATCCTAACTTCTTGTTTTGTTTGGGTTACCAATCTTCCACCACCATTGCTAATTTCGAACCATCGACAGTGAGGAACCAACAACAAGAAAGGAGATTCGAATTGGCAACGGTGGATAGGGAATACCTCAAGGTTTCAGAACTGGCCCAATACGCCGGGATATCAGACAGGACCCTGTGGGACCTGTTGAAGGACCCGGTCAACCCCATTCCTCACTATCGGGTCGGGGCCGCTGGAAGAATCGTGCGCATCAAGAAATCTGAATTCGATCAGTGGATGCGGGAACAGAAGGTTAGTGAAAGCAGCCTCGTTGATGATGTCCTTGAGGGGATATTCGAATGAAAACAAACAACTTTCAAGAAAGGAACAGTGTCATGAAAACATGGAACATTCCCCTCCAGAGGGTCAAGCTCGACCAGGCTATTCAACCACGTGCTGCTCTTGATGACGAGTACACCGAAGAGCTTGTCAATGAGCTTAAGAACGGCAGGATGTTTCCGCCTGTGGTGGTCTTTCAAGATCTTGAAGACTATTGGCTTGCAGATGGATTTCACCGCTACGTTGCCCACCAAAAAGCTGGGCTTGGCAAGATCAAAGCTGATGTCCGCAAAGGTGGCAAACGAGAGGCCATGTTGCATTCAGTCAGTGCCAACGCAACTCACGGTAAAAGACGAAGCAACGCCGATAAGCGAAAAGCAGCGCTAACTCTCCTTAAGGATAAGGAATGGAGTCGCTGGACTGACCGCTTCATTGCGGAACAATGCAGAGTAAGCCAGCCCTTTGTCAGTGCCATTCGGAAAGAACTGACTGATAACGGTTATAAGTTCCCCAAAAAAAGAACTACTACCAACGGCCGCAAGATGAATGTGGCGCAGATCGGTTCCAATCGTGGGCGTAATCCTCAACAGACGCAAGCCCCAGTAAAGAGTGCTCCTTCAAGTGACGCACATGCGGTTTCACAGCATGAGCCTGAAACTCCCTCACCACAGGTCAACAAAGACATCCAAATCCTGGTGGTCAAGGTTGCCGAACTTCAGGCAACACTCCAGGAGAAGGACAGGATAATCGGAGACCTTGAGGCCAAGATATGGGCCATCGAGAATGAAAACGCCTATTCGGAGACGATTACGGAAACAAAAGCTGCCTGAAAACAGCCTCGTTGATGATGTCCTTGAGGGGATTCTCGAATGAAAACGCAGGATGCTGCGGATTTTTTAACCCAATTAAGAAAGGTGAAGCAATGGAAACCCAGGAAAGCAAAACTCAGGAACAGAACATTCAAACCAACAACGAAAATGAAAAAGGAGAAAAAGAAATGACTGAACATCTGGAAAACACCGTAGAAACCGAGCATGACATTAACGAATCAAACACCCAGACGGAGGTAACAGAAAAAATGGATATGATTACAGACATAGACGATGCTCAACTTGATGAAACGGTTAAAAATGAAACCATCGCATGGAACCTTTCCATGACGGCTGATTCCACTTCACTAACTCAAATTACCAGCATCATTGCGGAGGATGACGGAGACCTGCTTGGGGATCCCGATCTGGTCGAACAAGTTGAATTGTTCCTTGACGGTGAAATCAAGTTTGAAAATGACAAGGAGAAACTTGATGCGGCCAACACCCTGCTTCGTTCCTTTCATGCAAAGCATAATCAGGCATGGTCGGGTGTCATCGGAAATTTTGCCGTGTTTGCGATCCAGCAAGGATGCCTGCTCAACATCATTAAAGAGTTGGTGAAATCCACCGGGTATAAATGGGAACCGTGGGCGGCAGAAAACCTGCAGTTCATGAACCCGCGAACACGTCAAACCTTCATGCAACTCGCAAAGGTCCCTGGGATCGATAGCCACGCATACCTGGGCAAGGAACGTTTGCTCCTTCTGGCATCCGCTACCAAAGGGATGTCCGGTGATGATCCAATTGGGGATTTTCTGAAAAACCACAACCTGGAGAACAATCCAGAGGAAGAGATTGATCTCGATGCATACAAGGATGCGGTAGACACTGCCCTTGACTTTGAGCGTCTGAAAAAAGCCGGCATCGATGTGAACATGGAGAGCCTGCAGATGTACCGTGCAGATGGAAAAAGGGTAGACGCCGAACTGATTAAAATCATGAAGGCCGTTAAGGAGGCAGGCGGTGATACTGACAGGCACCTTACCAGCCCTCAAAGTGACGGCTTCACGATCGACGGCGAGAAGAAGGCAATGAGCTTCAAGAAAATTGCAACTGCTCTCACTGGCACCATCAAGTGGATAACGGACAACCGGCAATATATCGAGAAAGTCGACGTAACCAAAATTGACGAGTTGACCGCCAGTTTGAATGCGCTCAAGCAGTTGGTCACTGAGGCAAATGCTTCAGGAACTCAGCAATAACAATGAACCGAATGGGTTCCCCGGTAATGATGCCACGGGGAACCCATTCTGACTTGGAGGTTTGAAATGCGAATCTATCATGCAGCGGTGAACGCGAAAGTCTTGAAGGCATACAATAAACTTTATCCCGACCGAGAAATCCATGTCCTGCGCGCTTTTTCACATCTGAACGATGATGATCGGTCTATTGAGGACGACCCACCGATTTAAATGTACCAGCCTCGATTTGGATTCGGGCACATTTTATCTATACAACTCTGGGGGGTATCCCAGCCTATTTGATACCGGTTCCAGCCATTCAGTTAACTTCAACGGTTATCTGAACTACCTAAAATATTACAGAAAATATTACGACCGGATCTACAATTTTGATTGTGATTTCGGCGACGAGGGTTTTGACACCAACATATTCTACCAGAAGCGGCTCGAGGATGCTGGTTTTAATCCCGTTCCCGTGGTTCACAGTATCGATAGCGATGAAATCGAATATTACATCGAACAAGGTTATGAAGAAGTGGCCCTTGGCTCTCCCCAGATCACTGATTTCGGAACGCTAAGCTATGTCATGGATAAGTTCAAAGGTACCAAGATCAGAGTCCATTTGTTCGGAAATACAACGTTTGATTACCTGACTAACTTTCCCATCTATTCGTGTGATTCATCCGTTTGGGTGCAAGCGGCAAGATTTGGGGAAATTGCATGGTGGAACCCTTGGAAAGATGGCCCAAACAGAACCGATCGCGTGCATCTCGAAGAATTTTTCCAAGAGAAACCCAAAGGTAAACCCATATCCACCTATCCGAGAAAAGCTGAATTACTGGCTTACCTCAATATTGAACTCGGTATCACCATGGACGAATTGCTTGGCCCGGATGGCACTTATGTCAAGCAATTAGTCAACCTGCACCACTACCTGAAATTGGAAGATATCGTAAATGATTATCAGAGGGAAAAGGGATTT